>CAVZKY010000039.1:0-217056 GCA_963775825.1 uncultured Actinomycetes bacterium | reverse complement strand
AACGCGGGTTCTGCCGCGCCAGTCGCTCCACCAGCGCCCGCACTTCATCCGGACCGGCGGGCGTCCCGGCGCGCTGGGATAGGTCCATTTTGTACTGACCAGGCGACGGTGCCAGACCAGCAGGGTTCCCGGGGTCAGTATCCGGTGCAGCCGCAGCGGACCTGGCAGCAGCCTGGCCAAGGCGGCGAGCACGGCACGGTCAGCCCAGTCCGGCCGCGGGCGGGCGACCTGACGACGAAGCACCACGACCTCGTGCCGGAGGACCAAGATCTCCGCGTCCTTGGCAGCGTCACTGCGCGCCAGGAGCACCATCCAGCCGAACACTTGGACCATGAAGAGGTAAACGAGACGGATAAGCACGAGCGCCGAGCGTAAAGCAGCAGGTCACGCCACGCGCGGAGTTTTGGCACGGCACAGGCCATTCACTGCATCGGGGCCGCGACTCCAGCAGGCGTATGCCATGAGATTCCGGGCAGGGCCAGCAATCTAGTACGGCTCATCACCGAGCTGCTGGAGGTAGCAGTTCTCCGCCGGGACATCGTTCCTGGCCGGGGAAATGAGCAACTGGCGTAGCGTCTCACGCGCCCGCAGGGGAGAAATATCGTGGTCGCCGTACCTGAGCGCGTCAATCTCGTCTTTCAGGTGGGCCTTCTTGGCGACTTCATCGCTGGCGTCCACGGACGGGGCCCGCAGCTGGCCGTCGAGGAGCAGGCTCAGGCCCGCGCGGCGGACCTTAGCCTCAAGGAGGAGCAGGGGCGCGTCCCGGAAGGCGGTGAGATCTTTGATAGCGGGGACGAGGATGTCCGCCGTCCCGCTGGGTGCATCCCCCTCGAAGAGGGCGGCGCTGAGATTAATGCGCTGGATCGATAGTCGTCGCACGTCCACCGGCTCTCCGCGCTGCCAGAGAGCGATGCTGCGGTAATGCTGCCGGAATGCCTCCTCGCCATGGGAGATCAGTGCCGCTTTGCCAGCCGCCGTGGCGGCGTTGGCGAAATCCCTGGCTTCCTCGAACAGGGAAATCGCATTTTCGTAGGCTTTCAGCGCATCCGGGCGGTCTTTCTGGAGCGCCAGGATCTGCGCCAGCTCGGCCTGGGCCAGTGCCATTTTTTGGGCCGGGCCGTCCAACTGCACCGCTTCCTGAGCCCATTCCCGAGCTGCGTCGAGCAGATCGGCGTTCCGTGCGATCCGCGAGAGATTGATCACGGCATGAAAAACCGCGTCCCCCGAGACTTCCGCGTCTTCGCCGCGCGGCTCGCGCAGCCAGGTCGCGGCTGTCGACCCGGCCGCTAGCGCCCGCTCCCACTGTTTCAGCTCGGCGGCGGCCAGGCTGACCGCAAACGCGGCGTACGGGATGAACTCGCCCAACTGGTACCGCCAGGCGAGATCGAGCGCACGCTGCCCGGATTCCATCGCCACGGTCAGCAGGTTGCCCTGCGGCTCTGGAGGCATCCCTGCGCGCCTTAGCCGGCCCGATGCCCTCAGCAGGAGCCTGATCGCCGGGCGCTGCTGGTCTCTCCTCAGGTAGAAGTCGGCCAGGTGACCCTCGACTATTGCCGCCTTGACTTCCAGTCCAGCCGAGGTCAGATACTCGCTCAGCGCTGTTCCCAGCGGGATCCCGAGATCATCCCACCGGTTCGTATATGCCAGTTGCACGGCCGTGATCAGGAGCTCCGGAACATGCGCGAGTCCGGGATCCACATGGTCGGCCCCGGCGCTGCCCTCGCTCAGGGCGGCCAGGCAGCGCTGCATGTAAATGACGAAGCGGCGAGTGAAGTGGGCTACGGACTCGGCGGAATCTTCCTCACGCCTGAGATAGGCGGCAAACCAGCGAATGAAGTTGTACAAGGAGTAGGTGATAAGCGAGCGCCGACTGGAGGGTTCCCGCGCCGTGCGGGCCAGGCTCATATCGACAAAGTTCTCCAGGCCGTCCTCAAAGAGCGGCCATTCCTCGGCTTGTCCCAGGCAGAAAGCCGCTTCCCGGCATGTCACGGTGTACTCGTTTATCGCGTGACACATCCGGAGCAGGCGCTTGCTGAAATCGTCCAGCAAGGCGTAGCTAAGCGCGATGGCCTTGCTGATCGCCTGGTCTCTCCCTTCCAGCCTCGTAAGCCGGCGAGACTCGGCTTTGAGCCGGCCTTGCAGCCACCCGAGGCGCTCGCCGAGGCTCATCTCGAGCTGGCTGGTCGATATCTGCCCGCCTACTAGGTGCAGCGCCATCGGCAGGTCCTCGCAGTACGCTGCCAGTTCACCGCACGACTGGCGGATGCTGGACGGCCAGCCCAGGGCGGGCCGCGTCCCCGCGTACGTCAGCAGGAGGTCAACGCTGTCGTCACGAGCCAGGCTACGGACCGTAGGAGAAAAATCCGCGTAGTTCTGGGTGTGCCTGCGCGACGTGACGAGGACGCAGCAGTTCGGTATCTGCACCGCCAGCGGTGCCACGTGACCGGCGTCGTCCGCGTCATCGAGCACCAGGAGCACGCGATTGGCCTCCATCGCCGCCCGGTAAGCGGCGAACGGCAGGGCGTCTGGCTTGGCGTCGAGGGCGGTCAGGACTTCCCGGGCAATGTCCTCGGCGGGCACGCGCTTTATATTCTCGAGGCCCCGCAGGTTTTCGTCAAGGACCTGGAAGTTAGCCTCGCGGAGCTGCAAGTTGAAGTAGAGAACTCCGCCGGGAAACAACGGCGGGCGGCCCAGTTTCCTGGCCAGTTTCTTGGCCATCGCGGAGGCTCCGACGCCGGGCTGCTCTCCGGTTATCAAGCCGACTGCGCTTCCCGGATTCGCCATTTTCTCCCTGATTAGCGCCTCAATCTCGACGAGCTGATCCGACCGGCCGATGATCTCCTTGTCCGGCGGAATGCGGCACCGCTCTCGAGCCTGCGCTGCTTCTGTCCCGCGTTCGGGCTCGGGCAGCTTTACCAGCCTGGCGTTGACGACCGGCAGGATCCCGGCCCATTTGCGGGAAAACCTCCTCCCGCCTTCCAGCGCCTCACGGAAGAACCGGCGCGTGTTCGGCAGCAACCACGAGGTTTCGTCACTGGCGAGGATCTCGAGGAGCAGTTGCCGGAATTGATCGCGAGTTCGGGCCATCTCCCCGTCAGGGTCAGCCGCAGCCCAGGCCGATGCGGTCCTTTCGTCTCCGTCCAAGGGCCCGATCAACATGCTCGGGATCCAGCCCGAGTGAGTTCAGCCGCTCCCGGAACCGTCCGCTCTCCGTGGTTCCCAGGGCTTCAATAGCTCCGTCAATGGCGCGCCGCACAAAGCGACCCTGCTCCTCGTACTCGTCCAAATCGGTTCTGCGCCCGCTGCAGATATCGTCCACGGCGGCTAGCACCCGGGTAGCCTGCGCGGCAACCTGGTTGCTGTCCGGTAGCCCGGAAGCAATCTCGGTCCGGATGGCCCGGGCCCGATCGCGTGCCTCGCGCCTGTCTTGGACTGCCAGCCACGTCGTCACCGCAGTTCCTACCGCTGCCACGACGGCCGCCGCCACGGCAAGGTCGGTTGCGAACTGAGCGTCGTGCCCCCTGAATACGAGCAGCAGCACCGCCGGCACCACGCAGGCCAGCACAGCCGCGAACGTCACGAATGCGGCTCCACGGGGAATCAGTTTCATGATCTTCCATATCAGCGCGAAGCTGCTCGCCCGAGCATTAGCGGCACGGCTCCTTGCCGTTCCGGCTCGAGTATCCCACGCTGATGGTTCGCCCGTCTCCTAGTGTTGGCTATCCCATGTGTAAGCCGCGCATCAATTGCGCATAGAATCCAGCGTTCAAGTGCACCGAAGACGCCCAGGTCATAGCATTTCCTTGGCTGAAAGCTAGAGGCTGGGAGCAGAAGCCGTCAGGAGTGATTAGGCCCCGGGGGGCGAACATGATTTCCGCTGGCCGCGCCTGTCGAAACCGCAGTCGGTTCCGGTGTTTTTTCGTATATTCCCAGATAGCAAGGACACTTGTTCTCCTTGGCCTGTGTTCTTTGGCTCTCATCGAGCCGGGCCCGGCGGCGGCTTCCCGAATTGCACGGAACAGTCCAACGGTGACATCGCCGCTGGCGGCGCCGGTTAACATAGTCATTGAGGTCGACGAGTCGGCCAGCATCACGCCTAGCGCAATGACCCAGGAGCAGACGGCGGCCCGGCTGATCGCGGTGACCGAGTTCGCCCCTGAGTCCAAGATCGGGATCCTCGGCTTTGGCGGCCGGAATGGGCACTACAACGCCGAGACTAACCCCCAGCCGCCGGTGGATCAGGTATGTCCCATGACGGAAGTCAATACGCCGGCCAACCGGCAGTTGCTGAGTGACTGCATCGGCAAGCTAAAGAAGCGGAGACCCAAGCAAGGCAATCACACCGACTTCATCGACGCGATCAAGGGCGGGGTCGCCAACCTGGTCAGCACCCGCGACACCGGGCGGCCGCTGCTGCTTTTCCTGCTGACCGACGGCAAACTCGACATGGTGGGCTCGCCCGGCTTCGCGGGCAGCAGTAACGACGCGATCAACGCCAAGGGAAATCACTTCCTGATCACCCGGACGCTTCCTGCGGCCAAGGCAGCCGGAGTGCGGATCTGGCCGCTCGGCTTCGAGGGTTCCGAGGATCTCGGTGAGCTGAAGACGATCGCGGCCGACGGGTATCAGGGCAGTTGCGACGAGGCGCTGCCGGATGCGACTCCCCATGCCCTCACCGTGGCCAGTGCCGGGGGGATCGAGCAAGAACTCCTGCAGATCTTCGCTAACGCCCGGTGCCTGGGGTACTCCAAGTACACGAGCGCCCTGATCGGACCCGGCGACTCGGCGAACCTGTACGCGAAGGTACCGGACATCGCGACCTCCGGCTGGCTCGAGGTGATCCGGCAGACCCCGCAGATCTCGGTGAGCTACTTCGATCCCGCTGGCCAGCAGGTCCCTCCGACGGGAACCCTGGCGGAGCAGACCCTCTCGCTCGCGGGCGCCGACAGCTCCGAGGAGTCGCTCTCGGTCAGCAATCCGATCCCTGGGCGCTGGCGAGTCCACGTGGCCGCGGCCCCCGGCGCGGGCGCGGGAGAACTGGTGACGGTGAGCGCGCTGTGGCAGGGCGTGCTGCACTCCGACATCGTGACCGACCCAGCGGATCCCGCGCCCGGTCAGGCGGTCACGGTGACCGTGAAGCTGCAGATCCGCACCAGGTCGCTCAGCGCCAGCGACCTGGCCAACGTGCACGTGAGCGTCCGAGTCTCCGGCCCCGGGGTGACCACACCGATCTCCGTCCAGGTAAACGACGAGGGCGTCCCGCCCGACCAGACGGCCCGGGACGGGGTGTATGCGGGCACCTTCACTGTCCCCAAGAAGGCAACGGGGACCCTGACCGCCGAGGGGGTCGTATCGGCTCAGGGAGTCAAGAGCGACGCCCACGTCGCCCGCATCACCGTCGACAGCAACGACCAGCTGGTGACCGGCCAAATGACACTCCCCACGGGCGAGGTCGCCCGCAGCGGGCAGGTCACCGGAACCGTCCAGCTCAGAAACCCGACCGGCCAGCCGCACACGATCCGCCTGGCCCCCGTGGACACGCCGGCGGGCGTGACCATCACGCCATCGACCGTCAGCCTGCCAGCCGGATCGGACACCAAGTCGTTGCAGTTCACGGTGAATTTCGCCTGCTCCGTCCCGCTAGGGGCGATGACCGGCCACGTGAACGCCAGCGACGCTATCACTGGGCTCGTGTACGCCCAGTCGCCGATCAAGAGCCAGGTGATCAAGCCGCCTGTAGCCGTCAAGGCGCAGGCGACGAACTACCACTGGGGGGTTGTGGGGCTAATCGTTTTCGCCCTGTTCCTGACCGGACTGGCGCTGTGGGTGGGCGTTCGGTGGGCCGTCGCCCATTAGATTTTGATGGGCCCTGGCGGGCCGCTTCCGGGCGGATGAGAATGGTGGTGCGCATGCTGCCCGCCGACGTCGGTTCCGCTTGGCTCTCCGAGACCGTCCATTGGATTGACGCTGGAGTCCTCACCTTCGGGTCTCCCCCGGTTGCGTTGCGAACGCGAGTATCAGTCTCTTCGATCACTTCAGGGGCCCCGCGGACGGCATGCGCGTCCTTTCCCCTCTTGAGGCCGGGAGGCTGGGAGGCATACAGGTCCTGTACGAGCGGTGCCCCGCGGTGGATGTGGGCAACGACGTGATCGCGGTGGCGGTCCGGCTGACCGGTGACGGAGCACGGCCTGAGCGTCTACCTTACCGATGGGCAACTTGCGGTCACAGTCGGCGATCCGGCCCGGGCCGCCTCGGCCTGGGCGCTGGTGTCCTCGACGGTGGAAGCGGCCTGCCCGGCGAGTTCAGCCAATGTCGCGTCCAGGCTGGCCGGAGCGAACTTCGCGCCGAGTCAGTTGTCCACCTGGCCCAGCACGTCCGCCTCACGGCCCTGCATGCGGCCGGATCTGTCTGGCGTCGTCAACGGTTGCCTGAAGCTGTCGCGTCGAGGACGAACTCAGCGTCTCAGAGTGCAGCCGCCGCGGCGGCGAGATTCCGCGCGACCGGGGAACCACCTCCAATCTGCTCCCGTCAAAGTACTTGGCGCCGCCAGGCGTTGCGCGCCGACGCTCCGCTACGCGCCTGGCGGACAACGGCAACAGGTGGGGACAGTTCCGGATAGCTGTTCAACATCGGTCGCCGGGCATGTCCGCAAGGCGAAGGGACGAGCGCTGATGGCGAGCCGCTATCTTCCGCGCCGGTCCGCGGGAAAGAAAGCCGTCGCCTTGACGGTGCTGTTCGTGACCGGGGCCGCCTCGGGGTTGATCAGGGTGGCCGCGGCCGGTACGGCAGTCGCAGCCTCAACAACTCATGCGATGCCTACGGCCTCGTCCGCAACCGGCACGTCACCACGTATCAGGACGAGGGCCGCGCCAGCGGCCTTGGCTACCGCTCCACATGAGACAGCAACGGTCCCGCCACCCATGGCGGCCCACAAGACCACTTCGGCACCAGCCGCCCGCGCATCAGTTCCGGCCCGCACAGCCCCGGCGACCGCCCACCCGCCGCCAACGCGGACGTCTACATCCGCCGCAACGGCTAAACCCGCGCATGCGCCGACGGGTACGGCCACACCGGCGCCGACCGGCACGCAAACCCGGGAGCCCACGACAGCGGGCGAGCCCACGGGAGCGTCAACCGTGACGCATACGCCGACGCCCACCCCGACGCCGACCGGCACGCCCACCACAACACCCACGCCCACCCCGACCCCGACCGGCACGCCCACCACAACACCCACGCCCACCCCGACCCCGACCGGCACGCCCACCACAACACCCACGCCCACCCCGACCCCGACCGGCACGCCCACCACAACACCCACGCCCACCCCGACCCCGACCGGCACGCCCACCACAACACCCACGCCCACCCCGACCCCGACCGGCACGCCCACCACAACACCCACGCCCACCCCCACGCCGACCGGCACGCCCAGCACAACACCCACGCCCACCCCCACGCCGACCGGCACGCCCACCGCCGCCCCGACGCCCACGTCCACGCACACGGCGACTTCACGGCCGACGGCCAGCAAGTCGGCTTCCACGCCGTCCACCACGAAGAGCCCGGCGCGGCCGGAGCCGCATCCGGCGCCGGCGTCGCCGCCGAGCCTGCCACCCCCTCCCGCAGTCTCGCCGGAGGCTGCGTCCTCGCCGCTAGTCCCTGTCCCGCCGGCGATCGCGATCGGCTATGCCCTTCCGGTTCCCGCTCATTTGGTGGCGGTGGACCCCGGGCTTATCGGCGAAGGCAGCCCCGCCCCGCGCCGGACGGAGCCTGCCGGACCGGTCACGCTCCCCGTCGCGCCGGGAACCCTCGTCGACGCGGTCACCGGCGGGAACGCTCAAGGTCATGCCGGCGGGCTACGGAACATCGACGATTGTCCTTTCCGGCACTGACGGCGCCACCTACACCTACCGCGATGTGACCGCCGGCATGGCGCAGCGCACGAGGGTGAACGCCGGTACGCAGATCGGCGCCAGCGGCCCTCGCGGTCTTACGTTCTCGATCTCCGCACCTGATGTAGGTGGCGCGGTTGACGCCGACGAAGCGCTGCAGGCGTGGGCGTCAGGGCTCAGCGTCAATGTCCGCGCTCTGCCCTCCACCATCGCGCCGGCCAGTGCCGCGCCGGCCGGCAGGCAGGTGCTGGTGGTTACCGACGCGGGAGCGGGGGCGGCCGCGACGGACCTGGCCAAGTCCGTGGCTGGCCAGATGGTCACGATGCAGACCGATACGGTCGGCGACACCCGTTCCCTCGGTGGCCAGGCTCCCGTGGCACAGCAGATCGCCGCTCCAGGCGGCCGGCGACTGGTGGTCGCCATCCTGGCGAACGGGACGCCAGCTCAGGCGGCGGCGCTCGCGGCACGGCTGCCTGCTGGCCAGGACCTGCTGTGGGTCGCACCGCCCGGCACCACGCCGAAGCAGGCTGCGGCCTACCGGGCGATCGTCGCCGCCCGCCCCGGATTCCGGGTCGAATCACTGCCCGCCGCCCTCGCGGCCGTGAACGCCTCGGCGGTGAACGGCTTGGCTGAGAGGGCACGGGCAACCAGCGCCGGAAGCGGCTGGTCGCCGACCGGCGCGCTCGCGACAGCCACGCTCGTGGCTGCCTACGCATCCACCGCCTACCGCCTGGAGTCGGTCTCGGCACAGGCCCGCACGGTGGTCAGCTGGGCCGAAGAGCAGCTGGGCAAGCCCTACCAGTGGGCGGCAGCCGGGCTGGGCAGCTTCGACTGCTCCGGGCTAACAATGGCCGCCCTCGCCCAGGCCGGGATCACCGTGACCCACAACGCGAACGCTCAGTGGCAACAGACCAAGGCCCACCCCGTCGCCGAAAACCAGCTCGCAGCCGGGGACCTCGTGTTCTACGTCGGCTCTGACGGCTCACTTACCGCCCCGGGCCACGTAGGGATCTACATAGGCAACGGCGAGATCATCGACGCACCCTACGGCGGTGCGAACGTCCGTTTCGACCCGCTCACCACCATCAGCGGATACGCGGGAGCGACAGACCCGTACGCCGCCACTTCCACCGCCGGCACCACCTTGCCGATTCCCGCCGGCAACCCGGCCATCCCGCTGGCGGCCCCCGCCGCTCACCTGGCAGCCCCCGCTGCCCTCAACCAGTACCAGAGCTTCGCCCAGACCCTGGCCGACACCACGTGGGGACCTAGCCAGTTCCCCTACCTGAGCCTGCTCTGGGAAAGGGAATCCGGCTGGAACCCCGCCGCGACCAACCCGTCCAGCGACGCGTTCGGCATCCCCCAGGCGCTGCCCGCCGTCAAAATGGCATCAGCCGGGCTGGACTGGGCAACTAATGCTTACACACAGATCATCTGGGGCATTGGCTACATCCACGCCACATACGGCACCCCGCAGGCAGCATGGGCCCACGAACTTGCCTACAGCTGGTACTGACGGCACATCGGAACAGGATTCCGTGGAGACGCCGATCGTGGAACCACGGCCGGGCGGGCTGGCCTGGTGCGCCCGCGCTCGGCCGGGGGACAGGCAGTGGCAAATGGCCATGCAGGCGAGTTTCCCGGCATAGGTGCCAGTTACTCCGCCCCGATGATATTCGCGATCGGTCTCGGCTCACCCCTTATGGTGTTCGTGCTGGCCAGCGCCATTTTCCGGCTCATCGACGTCCGCCGGGATCACTGTCTCGGCGTCCCCGGCCAGCAGCTGCTGCGGAATCTGACCGAAGGTGTACCGAACCGGACCGGGTCCGGGGATGAGGGTGAACGACCAGATGACGTCATACCGGTCGCGAGGCCACTTCCGGGGGATGGCGGTTCCGCTGACGACCGGCAACGAGGATGCGATCACCGGAATGTGGCTGTGCTCCCAGCAAATGAGCACGACTCCGGAGTAGCTGCGCGTCAGGGTGCCCGCTAGTGCGCTGTCCATGAACCTTCACCGTCTTGGGTGAGACCCCATGCTGGGGCCAGACTCGGTTCTGCTGGTGGTGCCGAGTGCGGGAGCAGGCGATGGCTGAACGGGTGCGGGCCAGGCGGCTGAGTGATCAGGAGGGGCAGCGGCTGCAGCAGATCGTGCGCCGCGGCAAGCATGGGTCGATCCGGGTGCGGCGGGCGATGATCATCATGTCCTCAGCGTCTGGGACGCCGGTGCCGGCGATCGCCCGGCTGGTGGCCGCCGATGAGGACACGGTGCGTGATGTGATCCACGCGTTCAACGAGAAAGGCCTGGCCGCCCTGGACCCTCAGTGGGCGGGCGGCCGTCCCCGCCTGATCAGTGACGCAGACGTTGAGGTCATCGTCGCGGCGGCCAGCACACGCCCGGAGAAACTGGGCCTGCCGTTCACGCACTGGAGCTTGCGCAAGCTGTCTGCCCACCTGGCCTCGCGGGGCGTCTGGATCGGGCGCGAACGGGTGCGGCAGATCCTGCGCGCCCGGAAGATCTCCTTCCAGCGCACGAGGACCTGGAAGGAGTCCGCCGGCCCGGAGCGGGACGCCAAGCTAGACCAGATCGAGCACGTCACCAGCACCTTCCCGGACCGGTGCTTCGCCTTCGACCAGTTCGGGCCCTTATCCATCCGGCCTGCCCACGGCACCTGCTGGGCCCGGCAGAACAAGCCGGTACGGCTGCCCGCCACGTATCACCGCACGCACGGCGTCCGCTACTTCCACGGCTGCTACTGCCTGGCCGATGACCAGCTGTGGGGAATCACCCGCCGCCGTAAGGGCGGCGACCACACCCTGGCCGCCCTGAAGTCCGTCCGGGCGGCCCGCCCGGACGGCGCCCCCATCTATGTGATCATGGACAACCTGTCCGCGAACAAGACCCCGGCCATCCGCGCCTGGGCGAAGAAACACAAGGTCAAGCTCTGCTTCACCCCGACCAGCGCGTCGTGGGCCAACCCGATCGAGGCGCAATTTGGGCCGTTGCGTACCTTCACCATGGGCGCCTCGGATCACCCGAACCACACGGTGCTGGCCCGCCGCCTGCAGGACTACCTGAGCTGGCGTAACGCCAACGCCCGCCACCCCGCCGTCCTGGCCGCCCAGCGCCGCGAACGCGCCCGCATCCGCAGCGAACGCCAGCAACGCTGGGGCCTGCCCAAGCCCAAAGCCGCATGACCAACCCGGCCAACGTTCGCGGTCACCGCACTAGTGTGCTGCGCCTTAAGTTTCGACGGTTAGTCTTGCCCGTTTATGGGCTGGCCTGTTCCGAGCTTGGCGAGGTAGGCGGCGAGGGAGTTCAGGATCTCGTCGGCGGTCTTGGTCCAGGTGAACGGCCTGGGATTATCGTTCCAGGTGGCGATCCAGTCCCTGATGTCGTTCTCCAGGGCTTGCACGGAAGTGTGGACGCCGCGGCGGATCAGCTTGTCGGTCAGCAGGCCGAACCAGCGTTCCACCTGGTTCATCCAGGACGAGCCGGTCGGCGTGAAATGGACGTGGAAGCGCGGGTGCCGGGCCAGCCAGGTCTTGATCTCGGCGGTGTTGTGGGTGGCGTAGTTGTCGCAGACCAGGTGCACGTCCAGGCCGGCGGGCACCGCCTTGTCAATGCTGGCCAGGAACTTCCTGAACTCGATGGCCCGGTGGCGGCGGTGCAGCTCGCTGATGATGGTGCCGTCGGCGATGTTGAAGGCGGCGAACAAGCTGGTGATGCCGTGCCGCAGGTAGTCGTGGGTGCGGCGCTCGGGCATGCCCGGCATCATCGGCAGCACCGGCTGGGACCGGTCCAGCGCCTGGATCTGGCTCTTTTCATCCACGCATAGCACCACCGCCTTCTCCGGCGGGTTGTGGTACAGGCCGACGACATCGACGACCTTTTCCACGAAGAACGGGTCGGTGGACAGCTTGAAGGAGTCCTGCAGGTGCGGCTTGAGGTCAAACTTCTTCCAGATCCGCCCGATGGTGGACTTCGACAGCCCGGTACGGGCGGCCATGGACGACCGCGACCAATGCGTGTCCTTGCCCGGGACGCCCTCCAGCGTGGCCACGACCACGTCCTCGACCTGGTCCAGCAGGATCGATGCCGGCCGGCCGGGCCGCGGCTCGTCCTGCAGGCCATCCAGTCGCCCGGCGATGAACCGGGCCCGCCAGCGGTCCACGGTGGACTCATCGACCCCCAGCCGGGCGGCCACCTGCTTGTTCGTCCCGCCCTCCGCGCAGGCCAGCACGATCTTCGCCCGCATGGCCAGGTACTGGGCGGTCTTCGCGCGCCGGGCCCACCGGATCAGCTGCTCCCGCTCCGCCTCCTCCAGCACGAGCTCAGCCTTGGGCCGGCCGATCGGAGCATCGTCCTCCAGCCCGGCCAGCCGCTGCCCGGCGAACTGGCGCCGCCACTTGGACACCGACTTGACCGCCACTCCCAAGGCCTGCGCGACACCAGCGTTCGGCATCCCGCCGGCACAGGCCAGGATGATCCGGGCCCGGTCAGCCCGCCGACGCTCCGGCAGCCCTGCCCGGCGCGCCAGCTCAGCCCGCTCATCATCAGAAAGCACGATCGGCACAGCAGAAGGACCCGGCATAACCAGATCTTAGCAAAAATAACCCTAAGAATTTCTGGCGCGACACACTAGCTCCTGTTCCTGACCCTGGGCGAACTCGGACGTTATCGGCAGCCCCAGATGCTCGCTCAGACCCTGAATGGTCTGATATGACCGATGCGCGGCCGTCTTGCCTGGATGCCCCCAGGATGGCGCCACCAACACAGTCGGAGTTCGCAAGCCAGCCCGCACCGAACCGAAGTCCGGATGGAACAGGGCAGCGAGGGCGCCGGAGCGCTGCCATCCGCGCGGCAGCAGCGAATGCTCGTTCTGGCCGCCCTCAAAGTCAACACCGGACAGCGGCGGCTTAAGTGGCTTCTCCGCATGCCGGATGATGTAGATAACTTCGGGCGACACGTTCATGCGGTAAACGTAAAGCCTGATGTTCGGCCTGATCGGAACCGGGCTGGCCGGGCGGAGCCCCGCCGATGATGTAGCCCTTCTCGACCAGCATGGCCTGGATCCACAAACTCAGTACTCGCCAAGACGGCGATAGTCGTATCCGTAGCATCCATGCACAATCGATCCACCCGTTTCACATGCGCCGCACAAAGGCAGCGCATGCTTGGCTACGACGGTCTCATTTGGCCCCAGGCCTCCCGGCGTTGCGAGCGGGCCTGCCGGGAGCCCTGGACGCCATAAAGTAGGAGACTGAGGCTGGTCAGGGCGGTCATCTCGGGGCAGGCTGCGGTGAGCTGGGCGAGCGTCTCGTGCTGGCCGGGTCGTGGGCGGTTCGGCCTGGTAAGCAGGGCCGCCGTCGATGTAAGCGATTTCGCCGGTGATCTCGGCATTCACTCGGACTCCGCGGTGGGCGTACTCGACGGCCAGTGAGCGGGCGACCAGTCCCCCGCTGGGTCCGTGGTTTGGCCCACTTCGATCAGATGACCGTCGGGATCGCGGATGTAGCAGCGCTTCTCGTACTGGTGCTGTTTCGGCGGCGTCAGGAATTCAGCACCCCGGGCGCTCCATTCGGCGTACACGGCCTCGATGTCTTTAACCCGGATATTAAGGAAGCTGCTGACCCGGTCGGGATCACGCGGCGTCTCCAGGATGACCGTGGGCTTGTCGTCGGTCGGTCCGCCGCCGCCATTGATGACGATCCAGCTGTTGGCTAGCGCAACATTGACTGGATCTCCGGGAAAGGCCACCCTGCCGCCGAGTACTTCGGTGTAGAAGCGCCGAGAGCGCTCAACATCGTCCGAGACGATGAAGTGGGTCAGCACAATTCCTTCTGGGGGCGATGGGAGCTGGGCCATCCTGGCACCTCCGCCGGCTAGGTCTCACCCCGCTTTGCGACGGGGCCCGCAGCCGACGTTACTACCCGTAAAGCGTTCGATCTCCACGTCCGCGTGGGGATCTGGACCGCAGCGGGATCCCGATCAGGGCGAAGCCGGTCCGGCTCATGCCCGAATGCCTGCTGTGTTGTTTTCTGTCTGCCGCGGCCCCACGGGTGGCATTATCTAGACTAGCGCGGCTTTCGAGGAGGCGACATGACTGGATTGGACCGCCCGGGGAGCGGGATTCCGGCGGATATCCGCACGGATGTCGCTCACCCGGCCCGGGTGTATGACTACTGGCTGGGCGGCAAGGATAACTTCGGCGCCGACAGGGCAGCGGCCCAGCAGGTACTGGAGGCGATGCCGGAGATCCTGGACACCGTGCGCGGTAATCGCCAGTTCATGGTGCGCGCAGTGGGATTCCTGCGCGATGCCGGGATCCGCCAGTTCCTCGATATCGGTAGCGGGCTGCCGAGCAGCCCGAACGTGCATGAGATCGCTCAGGCGGGAAACACTGGTGCGCGCGTGGTGTACGTGGACCACGACCCCGTGGTGTTCTCGCATGCCGGGGCGATGACAGCCAAGAACGACGGCACCAACGTGGTCTGGGCCGACCTGCGCGACGCACACAAGGTACTGTCCGGCGCCGGGAAACTGCTCGACCTCACCCGGCCGGTCGGGCTGCTGTTCGTCGGGTGCCTGCATCACATCCCAGATTCCAGCGACCCGGCCGGCATCGTGGCCCGGTACCTGGCGGCGCTGGCGGCCGGCAGCTACCTGGTCATCTCACATGCCACCGATGAGTTTTCACCAGAGAAGATGCAGGCCAACGCCGAAGTGGCCGACAACAGCGGCACCATGCTCATCCCACGCAGCAGGGACGCGATCTTGCGCATGTTCAACGGGCGCGAGCTAGTCGATCCCGGATTGGTCCTGGTCTCCCGCTGGCGGCCGACAGGAGGCGAACCAGAGCCGAACGCCGACCGGGCCTGGGCCTACGGCGGTGTCGCCGCCCTCTAAATCCAGCACGACGATCCCGTGACCATCGTGCTCGTCACTGTGACGCGCGGGACTATCTGGCCGTGGACCGCCGAAATCGGGTGGCGTGCTCATTACGGAAGAGCCGGTTCATCGGTGCGGTCATCGGACTGACCGCGCTGACATCGTCACGAAGTCGCGGGCCCACGAAGCCTCGAAGAACGTCGCTGGACCCGGCGTGGTCAAGGAGAGCAGCTTGCGGCCGGTGGATGGGGCAGCCGGCGCGCCCGGCGGAGCATCGAAGGTCGCGAAGACCGGCCAGGCGGGGTTGATGTCGAGTTCCATGCCCCGCACCGCCCCGGCGCGCACGAGAAGCTGGGCCAGCTGCAGTGGGCCCGGGTCCGGGCCGGCTGCGTAGATCAGGGCCCCGTCAGCGGCGATACCCAGGCCGGAACGCCACTGGCGCTCGACACCGGGGATCCCGTGCCCGCACGAGGTCGCGGCGCACGTCGAGCCCCACTGCTGCCAGTTCGCGCTTGCGGCGCGCACCGTAGGCCGCCCGTCGGCTACGAGCGGCGCAAGGTTCTGCCGGACGCTCGCGACCTGCGGGGTCATCGTCACGTCGCTGCCCCAGGCGCCGAGGTCCATGGTTCCGTCGGCGTAGATCACCAGGGAGGCCGCCCCGGCCCGCAGCGGGTCGATCATGCGGCCCTCGGTGTAGTAGCCGCCGTGCGCGTCGTTCATTTTGAACCCGCCGTTGAACGCGGCGACGAGCGTCCTGGCCTGAGCTGGCATTACGGGCGCGGTATAGCGAAAAGGTCCCCCGCCGGGGCTTACCGAGCCGGAATACAGCCGGCCGGACAGCAGGCCGGTGTCCATCCACGCGATCCCGGCCGGCTGAGTGCCGCCCGGCGGGATGAGAGTGGTCTCGTAGACGGCCGGACCGCCGCCAACGGCACGGCCGGCCGGGGTCCACGCCCTCGCCCGACGGCCGTGGTCCGCCGCAAACGGCACCAAAGCGGCCGGGCTGCGAAGCGCTGAACCGGGAGACGGGAGGCTGACCAGGGCCGACGCCGCAGCGCGCGCGGCGGCCTTACGCGGTGCAGCCAAGGTGGCAGGCTCGCTGGCGGGGGACGCAGCCGGTATAGCGGTGCTGCACGAGGTCAGTGCCAGACCCACGATCAGCGCCGACGCGAAGGGGGACCGGCTCACGCTCATCCACCCAGGATGCTGCCCGACGATGAAAGGACGGTGAAAGGGCCGCCAAGCCGCGATCCGCCCTGACCTTGGCGGCTCTCATGTTCATGACGGGTTCCACCTGGCGACGAACTCGATCCGGTTTGCGCACTGCGTCTTCGCGAGAATGCTGCGGACGTGTGACTCCACGGTCCGCTCGGACAGCACCAGCCGGGCCGCGATTTGCCGGTTGGACATCGCCTCGGCGAGCAGGACAGCAATCTCACGTTCCCGGGCGGTCAGCGGATCCGCCTGGTCACGGTCAGCGGCGATCCGTGCGGCGAGCCGTCCGGCTGCCGCCACCGTGCCGGGCATGTCCAGCCGGGCCGCCAGGTCCAGTGCGTCCTGCGCCAGTGCGGCGGCCTCGGCCCTCTCGGCCCGGTTGCCGTCCTGCAGCAGCCGGGCCAGGCACAGGGAGGTCAAAGCCACATCCGGCCGGGCGCCGAGCGCCCGGTTGCGGGGCAGGGCCTCGCGTTGCAGTTCGATGGCCGTCGCCCTGTCGCCGAAGGTCTCGGCCAGCTCGCCGAGGTTACGGCTGATGGTGCCCATGAAGTAGACGGTTGAGCTGCCCAGCGCGCCCGGGTACGGGCGAAATGGCAGGAGCTGCCGGTAAACGATCTCGGCGGTCGGCGCGTCGCCGAACCGCTGGATGAGCTGGACCATCTGGGTGAGCACCGCAGGCCACGCCGGATGTTCGGCGGGAAGTGGCAGCAGGCCGCACAGGGTGTCGTAGATGCCCCGTGCCTCACGCAGCGAACCGGTCAGCGCCAGTACGTTCGCACGCTCGACGTCGACAAGGGGCATCGAGGGCGCCGCGGCCAGTGCCTCACGGTATCCGTCGGGCAGGTAGGCAGGCTCCCCGCGTAGGACCGCCAGCCGGATGCCGTGAGCGAAGTGCATGGACATCGCGATCACGTCTCCGGAGTCACGGGCAATCGCGAACGCGCGGCCGCTATGGGCCGCGGACTCGGCGAACTGGCCGGCCAGCAGCGTCCGGGCCGCATGCAACCGGTGCAGATGCCATCGTGCCAGCGGCAGCGCGGAGGTACGGGCGAGCCGTTCGACAGCGGTGACCGCGGCATTGACGACATCGAGCCGGGCCGACATGTACGCCGCGTGGATCCGCCACTCGTGCCCCACCAGCGCGGCCAGCGGCCGCCCGAGCGCCTCCGCCCGATCGGACACCAGGTCGCCGAGCCGCATCCGTTCCGCCGTGTCAGCGGGGTGAACCAGCGTCATCTCGCGTGCGTGCGCGGCCTCGATCTCGGCCAGCGGATCCGCACTCTGCGCGGCCAGCGCCAGCGATTCGCGCGCCAGCACCTCGGCCCGCCCGACCCGGCCGGAATCAGCTTCCACCGTGGCCAGCTGGGCGAGCACGCGGGCGCGAAGGCCAACCTCGAGGCGTGGGTACGCCAGCGCACGCTGGCACAGGCGAGAGAGCACCTCCCCCGCTTGCGGATACGTCACGTTCTGCAGCGCCAGCGCGCTGCGCGCCACCAGGTCGCCCCGGTCCGAACCGGCGGCCGCGTCCGCCGCGTCAGCACAGCACTCCAGGCACCGGTCGTACCGGCCGGCCAGGTATTGCGCGTGCGCCAGGTCGATCAGCACCTCGGCGCGCTCCACACTGTCGCCGGCCGCCGCAGGCATATCGGCCAGCGCCTCGGACAGCAGCCGGGCGGAGTCGTCATAAGCCCGGGCTGCCCGTGCGTTCGCCGCGGCCCGCCTGGCCCACTGCGCCGCCGCCCGCCGAGAATCGGGATCGGTGCCCGCATGCCGCCAGTGCATGGCGATGCGCCCAGCCCGGTCGGCGTCCGCCGACGACTCGAGCGCGAGCGCCGCCGCGCGATGCAGCGCCCTGGCCGTCGCCGGGTCAAGGCGGTCTACGATGACGTCCCGGACCAGCGCGTGCGCGAAGCGGTAACACCGGGTCGCAGCGTCGACCGTCAGCAGCCCGCCGCGCCATGCAGCCGCCAGCGCAGACGCGACGCCGTCGTCGTGCCAATCGGCTGAGCTGGCTGAGGGGCCGACTACCACGCCGGCCAGGATGTGCTCGTCGACGTTCTCGCCGAGGACGGCAGCCGCCTCGATGATCAGGCGCTGCGCCGGCGTGAGGGCGGCCAGCAAGCCGGTGACGACAACGGCGAGATCGGCCGACGCGTATCCGGCCCGTACGGCGGCCACCAGCAGGGGCAGGCCGCCGGTGCGCTTGTGCACGTCGGGCGCCGCAGCCGGAGCGACCAGCTCAGCCACCTCATCGACGGTAAACGGCGCAAGCGTGAGCGTCACGGCGCCGTACCGGCCGAGGCCGGCGAGACGGACGGCGACGTCCTGTAGCGCGGGAGACCGCACGGTGCCAACGATCGTGAGCCCGGTGCCGCCCGCGACCGCTCCGACGTGGGCGAGCAGGTCCAGGGACGCAGCATCGGCCCAGTGCAGGTCCTCGAGCACCACCGCTAGCGGGCCGCCCGCGATCAGCGCGTCGCTCATCCGGGCGAGCACGGCGAACCAGGCGGATTTCGCCGCGGCCGGCTCGATATCGGGTGCCCGGGCGATCTCAACGCCCGACCGCTTCAGCGCGGAGCGCCATGGCCATAGCGGCGGCGCGGTCTCGGCGGGACAGTAGCCGCGGACGACCGCCAGCCCGGTGGCGCGCCGGACGGCCTCCTCGACGAGCCTGGTCTTGCCGACGCCGGCCGGCCCGCTGATCAGCAGGACGCCGCCAGCCGACCGGCCCTGGGCGGTCAGGTGGGCGGCCAGGGCGTCGAGTTCCCGGCTCCGGCCGACGAACGCGGCGCCGGGCGCGACGGCGGACACGCCATTAGTATCGCGCAGACTGGCGTACCGGGATTCAGTGCCGCGGTTCAGTGGCGGCACTGATGTTCATAGCTGGTCCGCCAGTAAGGCTGGCGGGCATGGATATCTCCGTACACCCACAGCCCAACGCTCATCCGGTCAAGACCGAGTGGGTAGACGACGCGCTCGCGGGCGCCCACACGGCCGGGGCCTCCCTCGGTGCCCTGGTAGGACGGCCCCTGGCCCCCGGCGACGGAATCATGCTGGCCGGATGGCCCGAGGGCGGACCCGGCCGGTACCACGTAATCGAGACCCGTCCCGGTCGCGGTACCGGCCCGGCCACCTACATGCAAGTGGTGGAGTTCTCCGGACCTCGGACCGAGGAATGGGTGGCCGCGGAACAGCGGGCGGCAACGGACCGTCTGGGCCCGGCCACCCTCGGCATCGACGGCATCGTCTCGGTGCTGCGCATGCGTGCCGCGGACAACGCCTACATAGTCGTCATCCTTGCCGAGAGCATGGACGTGTTCGACGTGGCCCAGCAAGCGATCATGTCGACCGAGCTGCTGCCGGGCGAGGATCCCGCACTCCTCACCGGCCCGGACCGCATCGGCTTCTACCGGCTGGTCCACGCCGACCTGCCGATTACCGAGGGGAGCCGGGCATGACCACGATGACCACGGTCGCCGCCGGCACATGGACCGTCGACCTTGCGGACACCCGGGCCGAATTCGCCGCGCGCCACCTGTTCGGATCGACGGTAAACGGCACGATCGCCGTAACGGCCGGGACGATCGAGGTGGGCACGGACGGGCGTCCGGTGCGGCTCGACGCGACGCTCGACCCCGCCTCGATCGACACCGGCAACGCCCGGCGCGACGCCGACCTGCGCGGCAAGCGCTTCCTCGCCGTCGACGCCTACCCGTTGATGGAGGCCACCGCGGATCGGATCGCCCCGACCGCCCGCGGCTGGCACGTCGATGCCGTGCTGCGCGGACGCGGATGCGAAGCGCCGGTACGCATCGACGCCACGCTGGAAGACGCCGCGACCGCGCCCCGCCAGCAGGTGAGCGGTACGGCGCGACTGGATCTGCGCGACGTAGGCATCCGGGTCCCCGGATTCCTGGTGCGCCGGTTCGTCGACCTGTCAGTTTCGGCGCAGCTCGCACGGCAAACGTGAGGACGCCCGGCCGCGGGCTTCGCGGGCATCGGAATACTCCAGACCGGCACACCACTCCCAATCATCTAGGCAACAGCGCAATAACGCGCGCCGCCCGGGCTGGCGAGCGCCGAGGTACCTGGGCAGACATCACCTGGACCACGAGCCGACGCACTATGAACGTAGTTCTGGTGTCGGGGTATCGGGGGACTTCCGGTGCATACCGGGCCGCCATCATGGCAGTGCCGGGCCTGCTCAGGGGCCTCCTGGGGAATCCTGGTGTATCCCGGGAGCCAGGAAGGCAAGTCCCCGGGCCCGCCGCCGGGCTCCACCCAGCGGAAACGGCTCCAGATCCGCAGTATCAGATCACTGCCGCGCCGAAGATCGTGACAAGTGTCTTGCGCCTGAAATTTCGAGGGCAAGAATAACCAACTGAACCTAAGGCGCAGGACACTAGCTGGCCAGCGCGGCCCGTAGTGACCCCAGCGGGGAATCAGGGGCTATGAACCGCCAGCACTGAAATACGGCGGCCAACCGCACCGTCGGTCACCAGATAGGTCGCGGTGAGCCGGCCGATCTCAGCGCCGTCGCTCCTGTGACGCGAGAACGTCCCCCGGTAGACAGCCGACGTGGAGTTCAAGACAGTGACCTCAGAGCCGAGCGTCTCGCTGCGGGAGTAGCCCGCCGCGCGCATCCCGTCAACCTGCTGCTGCACCGCCGCGACGACCTGGTCGTCGCTCGTCAGCGCGAAGAACCCGCCGTCGGTAGTGAGCAACAGCGGAACGCCATAGTAGGCAAGCAGGAAGGCGGTGTCCTTCTCGCCCCGGCCGCAGGCCGCAAAGGCATCGAGGTACTCACCAAACCACCGGCTCACCCCACTGCTGTCCACGCCCACGGACCATACCGCCGACCGCGGCACTACGCCAGCGTCCGCAGCCAGCCCGGCCGCCCCAGCCCTTCGCCATCCCCTCCAGCAAGGTCACGATCTACTACTGGAGTACTGGGCCGGGTGGCAGGTCAGGTGCAGGCCGAGGGTTGCGTAGATCTCCGCCTTGTCCTTGCGCGGCTTGTGCGGGCTCAGGTGCGCTGCGCGCGCAGGAGATCTCCCATCCTGGGCGCGCTTCCTCCAGGGTGATGAGTTAGTCGCCGGTGGCCAGTTCGGCCGGCTCGGGGCCGGGTGACAGCGTGGCAGGCGTCGGGTGGACCAGGGCCGCGATGCCCATGGCGATGAACGCGAGGAACTGCGGGAACGGCAATGCGCCACGGAATGCGGCGTACTGGCCCAGCAGCAGGACCGTCGCGATCAGGAAGGCGTAGCCCGTCCACCTCGGCAGCGCGCGGGTGCGCAGGATCGCCACCGCGATGCAGCCCATCGCGGCCGGAGCCAGCAGCGCGAAGTACGCCGTGCCGAGGCCGTCGGCCCACTGCTGGACCCCGACGTACCAGCCGGGCAGGCGGGGAGCGCCGAGCAGCGTACTGGTCACGGACAGGTCGTAGGTGACCGACGCGAGGCCGAGCGCGCTGCCGGCCAGGTACAGCGATCGGCCCACCCGGGCCAGATCCGTGCCGAGGGTGCGGACGAGGAGTTCGACCGCGGCCAGCCCGGCCGCGATGGACAGGGTGATCAGCCAGGTCGAGGCGAACCATGCGGTTCGGTGCGCCGACGCCGTGGCCATGACCGCGGTGGCCGAGCCGCCCCACGTCGGCAGGATCGGGGGGTCGAGGACGCCGGCGACGAAGAACACGCCGGACAGGACGAACAGGACACCCATCGCGCGGTCACGCATTCAGGCCGCCTCCCATGAGTCGGCTCGGGACGATCTCCGCGGGGCCGGCGCGGTCAGCCAGGTGGCCGGGCAGCCCGCCGTGCGCCGGGGCCAGGTGGCGGCCGGCGCCTGGCCGGGGCCTGGCGTCCTCATGCGAGCCGTCGGCGTTGCCGGTGCACCAGGACCAGGGCGGCGATCGTGGCGGCGATGACGAACCCCTCGACGACCATGACCCACACCGGCGCGTTCAGGAAGAACGCGGGCACGGCGAGCGTGGCCGAGATGACCCGGGTCACCACGACCGCGATCAGCGCCCGGCGACTGTCCCGCCGCGCGGGCGCCAGGGCCAGCAGCGTGATGAGCCCCAGCGCGGCCACGCCCAGGCTCACGATCAGCGGCGGTGCGCCGGGGGACCCGATGACGCCAGCCAGCGCGACGTCGATGAGCCCGAGCATGGCGAAGATAGCGGTAGCGGCGTCGCTGAGGGACGACGGCCGGGCAAGCGTCCCCTGGGTCACGGTCATGGCATTCTCCCAGTTCAGTCGGGTATGTGCCATCGACGTTAGGAGCCGGGCGGCCGGGGCAGAACGAGGCAAGCCGCCGCGGTGGTTGCGGCTGCCCGCAGGGCTGGTTCCGGCTGACTTCTAGGGATTCAGCCGCGCAGGCCCGCGTCGCGCAGGAACGTCAGCACCGCGGTGACCCGGCGATGGGACAGGTCCTCGGTGGTCAGGCCGAGCTTGGTGAAGATGGCGTTGACGTGCTTTTCCACGGAGGACTCGGACAGGTGCAGGTCCGCGGCGATGCCGGCGTTGCCGCGGCCCTGCGCCATCTCCCGCAGCACATCGAGTTCGCGCGGCGTGAGGTCCCTCAGGGCCGAGGTGCGGACTCGCGCGCGGCCGCGGACGAGGGCCTCGACCACCTGCGGGTCGATGACGGATTCCGCCCGCGCTGACCTCGCGCAGCGCTTCCAGCAGGCGCCCCACCTCGCCGATGCGGTCCTTCAGCAGGTAGGCGAGCCCGTCCGTGCCGTCCCGGAACAACTCGAACGCATAGCTCTCATCGGCGTACTGGGAGAGCACCACCACGCCGGTCTGCGGGTGCGCCGACCTGATCGCTTGCGCCGCGTCGATGCCCTCCATGCTGGGCCGCCCCTCGGGGCCGCGCGGGTCGGCCGGCATCCGGATGTCCGTGAGCACCGCCGCCGGCCGGAGCCGCTCGACCGCATCGAGCAATTCCGGCGCGGACCCGACGGCGGCCACCACGACCACGTTGCCGGAATCTTCGAGCAGCCGCCGCACGCCCTCCCGCACCAGGTAGTTGTCGTCGGCCGTGACGATCCGCAGCGGCTCAGGCATCCGCGTGCTCTCGGCCGGCGACCTTTTCGGGACCGGACTCGGTGTCCCCGCCGACCGGGATGTGCACGCACACTGACGTACCGAGTCCCGCGCCGCTGGTGATGGTCAGCGAGCCGCCGACCGTGTCCAGGCGATCGGACAGACCGGTCAGCCCCAGCCCGCGTGGCCGGTCAAGATCGAAGCCGCATCCGTCGTCCCGGATCAGCAGCCCGAGCCTGCCATCCTGCTGGCTCAGTGACACCTCGACCTCGTTGGCCCCGGCGTGCTTGACCACGTTCGACAGCGCCTCGGCCAGCACGTACCAGGCGGTCACCTCGATCTGCTCACCGAACCGCACGCCGCGCAACCGCGGGTCGGCGCGGACCACCATCGGCAATGCCAGCCGACTGGACTGAGCCTCGATGGCCTCCAGCAGCCCGCGGTCGGACAGCACCGGCGGATGAATCGCATAGGCGATCTCCCGCACGTCCCGCAGCGTGGTGGCCAGGTCCCGCTGCATATCGGCCAGCCCGTCGGCGGCCGCCCTGTCGCCCCGCAGCAACTGCTGACGCACCAGCCCGGCCTTCGCGGCCAGCGCCACGATCTCCTGCTGCACCCCGTCGTGCAGGACGGCCTGGATCCGGCGGCGCTCGGCGTCCTGGGCCGCCACCACGCGGTCCCGGGAGGCCGCCAGTTCGGCTGCCTGGTCCCGGACTTCCTCGACGCGCTGGGAGAGCTCGGCAGCCAGGTGGAGGTTGTGCACGCCCACCGCGGCCTGGGCGGCGAAATACGCCAGCAGCCTGCGGTCCTCGGCCAGCAGCGGGCCGTCGGAACGCGGGCCGCACTCGATGCGGCCCAGGAGGGTGCCGCGATATTCGATGGACACGGTCGCGGCCGGCTCGCCCACCGGCGTGCCGTCCGTGACCTCCCGCAGCCGCCCGTCCGCCGCGTCCAGCGATACCCGGGCCCAGGTCAGGTCCAGGCCGCGGCGGATCTCCCCGGCCAGGTCGCGCAGCAGCCCGGCGGAGCCGGGCACCCGGGTCAGGGTCTCGCCAAAGCGGCTGAGGCCGGCGTAGCCCGCCAGACGCGCGCCGAGTACCCAGCGGTCCGCGGCGTGCTCCAGGCGGCGCCGAACGGCCTGGCCCGCCGCCCCGGCGGCGACACCGGCCGTCACGGCGACCGGAGCCGGCGCGGCCAGGCTGGTCAGCACGCCGATCAGGATGGCCAGGGCGGCGATCACGATCGTGATCGATATCCGCAGGACCCGGTTTACGAACGCGCGCCGCGCGGGCTCGTCGATACCGAATGCCCCGGTGTAGAACAGCGCCACGAGCATCGACCCCACGGTGGTGGCAAGCGCCAGGGGCGACAGCACCTCGCTCACGACCGTAGCGGCCGCGTTGTCCGGGTCGGCCAGTTGCCAGAGCAGCGCCAGCGGGGTCCACAGGCTGAGTGAGGCCGCCATGCCAAGGCATAGCCAGCGTATCTGCCTGCGCTGGGCCCCGTCCGTGCGCCGGTAGCGCAACCCGAGAAGGGCCAACCCGATCAGCGGCCAGACCGGAAAGGTGCGGTACACCGCCTCGGCGGCTCCGCCCAGCGGCGCCAGGGCGGGGACGTACAGGATGCGGTACAAGACCGGCGGCACGCTGTCCGGGGGTCCTCCGGCCGGCGCGATGCTGGCTCCGCTGACCGCCTCGAGCAGCGGGAGCAGGAAACCGGCCAGCGCCACCGTCCAGATGACGACGCGTTCGTAAGCGCGTTCTGGCCGCCCGGACGGGAACAAGCCGAACAGGCCGACGCCGGCGACTGGGCCGGCTACCGCGAACCAATGCTCCAGCAGCGCGATCGCCGCGGTGATCGAGGAGGTAACACCCCAGTGGTTCTCGGCCATCGGCAGGAACACGTCCCCGAGCGCCACGTCGCAGCCGAACGCGACACCGACTCCGACGAGCCACCAAGCCACCCGGTTCCCCGGCTGGCGCAGGAATCCCACCAGGCCGATCACCAGGAACGACAGAGGTCCGACCACGAGCCAGCCGGCTTCTGAGCTGTGGCCATTGGCCACGGACACCGCGCAGGCGGCGAGGATCACCCCGCCACCCAGCGCCGCGAGCGCGGCGATTATGGCCCGCATGCCTCCATTGTGCGAGCGACCTGCGGCAAAACACCATGAGGTGAACCGCAAGCCCGTATGGAGGCACGCCGCACCCGGATCGGGGGCGAGCATGGTTCAGCAGGCCCGTGCCCGCCGCCTAGCGTCGCCAGCATGACCGGAACAGCACGCTCATGACAATCGCGTACCGCGTACTCGCGTACCTGCTGGCGCTGTCCGTCGCCGTGCAGGCATCGCTAATCGCGTTCGGCGCCTTCGCTCTCGAGGACAACATCGACAACGGCCCGGTCTCCGACGGAGACACCACCGGGGTGACCCTGCATCACTCGTTCGCGTACGCCGTCGTGCTGTTCGCTGTCGCGCTCCTAGCGGTGTCGTTCGGGACCAAGGTGGAACGCGGCGTGCGCTGGGCGGCGATACCGTTCGGCCTTATCGTGGTGCAGTTCTTCCTCGCGTATGCCGCCTACTCCGCGGCCATCATCGGTGTGCTGCACGGCCTGGACGCGCTGGCCATTTTCGCGGTCGCGCTGCTGGCCGGGCGCCGGGTGCCGAAGACTGCGCCCGTAGCGGAGCCATCGGCCCCGGAGGATACCCCGGTCTGAATGTCCCGGACTGATCGTCAACCGCTTCCGGCGCGGGAAAGGGCGGACACCCCGGTCCTGAAGGCCCGCGGCGACGCGTCACTGAGCTGATCGAACTCGGCGAAGCTGATGACCCCGTTGAAGCAGATGATCGCGGCCGCCTGGGGGGCAGCCTGGACGCAGCCGCGAACATCGACAGGGCGTCGCTGAACTGGTTTGAAGTCCGCGACGGTGCCGTCGCGCTACAGCGCCAGCCACGGCCGTTCGTCGTAGATAGACACGTCGGCTCCTCGACTCGCCCCGGCTACTTGATGACGACGGGGTTGACCGGCGAGCCGCTGGCCTTGGCGACTTTCAGCGGAGCGGCCGTGTACAGGAACGCGTACTGGCCGTCCGTGGCGCAGTCGTCGGCCAGCTTTTCCAGATCGCAGATCTCGGTGAACACGACGCCGAGGTTGCGCATCAGCGCGTTGTGCAGCGTCAAGGCCACGCCGGTGGTCGGGTCTGCGGTCACCTCGTTGGCGATGGTGTCGGTGACGAGGTTGGGGATTTCCATCTCGTGGAACCACGTGACCAGTTCCGGGCTGTAGACCAGGCCCGGCTCACAGAACCCTTCGTAGAACCTGTCGCCGAGGTCGAAGAACAGCTTCAGGAAGTTCGTACGGATCAGCAGGATGTCGTGCTTCTCAATCCGTCTGGATCACCATCGGCCTCGGCTTCGGCGGCCTGGTGTGGGCCTGGGCGGGTGGCGGTACCGCCCAGGCCTACCTGGCCGGGTACCTGATCGAGAAGAGCCTGTCGGTCGACAACATCGTCCTGTTCGCCGCCATCTTCTCCGCGTTCGCCATCCCGGCGCGCTACCAGCACCGGGTGCTCATGTTCGGCATCATCGGCGCACTCATCATGCGAGCCGCGTTCATCGCCGCCGGCATCACGCTGCTGGAGACCATTCACCCGGTCATCTACGTTTTCGGCGCCGTGCTGCTCGTCGCCGCGGTCAACATGCTGCGCGGCGGCACCCAGGCCGCGCCGGAGCACCCGCGCGTGCTGCGGGTGCTCCGGCGGCGGCTGCCGGTCACCGGCCAGCTGCACGGCCAGCGGTTCGTCCTCCGCGACAAAGGTCACCTGGTGGCCACCCCGCTGCTGCTTGCTCTGGTGGTGGTCGAGACCACCGACGTCATCTTCGCCGTCGACTCGATCCCGGCGGTCCTCGCGGTGACCACCGACCCCTTCGTGGTGTACACGTCCAACGTGTTCGCGCTGCTCGGCATGCGGGCGCTGTACTTCCTGCTCGCCGGGGCGGCCGCCGGGCTCCGCTACCTGCAGCCAGGGCTGGCCCTCATCCTGGCGGCCGTCGCGGTCAAGCTGCTGCTCGCCGACGTCTGGGAATTTCCCTCCTGGTCGGCGCCGGCGTTCATCACCGCCGTGCTCGCCGTCGTCGCCGCCGCGTCCATCCGCGATGACCGCCGCGCGCGGCTGGAGGCGGCTGGCACCAGAGGTGGGGCGGGGCGTTCCGTGGCCGATCATCAGCCTCAGCACCGCGATGGCGAGCACCCCGGGCACGTGCGTCGCTTCGCCGAGCCGGCAGGCGGCGAATGGCGTGGCGAGCGACAGCCCGGTGGCCCGGAAGCCGGTCGTTGATGGCGCGCCGCAGATGTGGAGGCGCTCAGGCGCGGGGCAGGGTGAGGGTGAGGCATGTCCCCGCACCGGGCCGGCTGGCGGCGGTGAGCGTGCCGCTATGCGCCCGCGCTAGCTCGGCCGCGATGGCGAGGCCGATTCCGCTGCCGGAAGTCTGGGCGGCCGCCCGGCCGCGCCAGAACCTGTCGAAGATGCGCGGCAGCTCGTCGGCGGGGATGCCAACGCCGGTGTCGGCGACCTCGAGGACCGCGCTGGGGCCGTCCTGCCTGGTGCGGATCGTGACGGCGCCGCCGGCGGGCGTGAACTTGAGCGCGTTGCCGAGGAGGTTGGTGACCACCTGGTGCATCCACCGCTCGTCGGCGAGGACTGGCGCCGGGGCGAGCTGGCGGTCCAGCGTGACCTCCGCCGTCTCGAACCTGCGGGCCAGGCTGTCGGCCGCGGACGCGGCGATATCGGCGAGGTCGTGCCGCTCGCGCGTGAGCTGGAGGACGGCGGCATCGGCAGCGGCCATTGTCTGCAGGTCGTCTACCATGCGGGCTAGCCGGAGCACCTCGTCGCGCAGCGACCCGAGCTCTTCTGGACTCGGTTCGGTGATGCCGTCCAGCAGGGCCTCGTGCCCGGCCTGGAGCACGGCGACGGGCGTGCGCAGCTCATGGGCGACGCTCGCGACCAGGTCCCGGCGGATCTTGTCCTCGTGGTCGAGGGTGTCCGCCATGTGGTCGAACGCAGCGGCGAGCTCGCGAAGCTCGCCGGGCGCCTTGATCTCGCCCGCGCGGGAGGAGCGGTCGCCGCTGGCCATCGCGCGGGTCACCGCGATCAGCCGGGCGACAGGACGGGTGATCCGCCGGGATACCCCGAGGCCGGTGGCCAGCGCGAGCAGGGCGGCGAGCCCGGCGGCCCCGGCGATGGCCCGCAGCAGCGCGGTCCGCAATATCGCGTCGGCGGCGCCGAGGCCGGAGGCGGTCAGGCTGACCCGCACCGAGCCCACCTGACGCCCCTTGACCAGCACGGGCGCGCTGGCCTGTGGACCCGTCGCCGAGGTGAAGCCGCTGGTGGCCGCCACGGCATGGCCGGCCTCGTCACGCACCTGAAGCTGCACGCCGCTGTGCGCGGCCAGGTCGAGGGTGGGTGCGAGGTCGGCACTCACCCAGCGCTGGCCGTGCTGCCACGAGCTGGCCGCCGCGACCGCGAACGCGCTGGCCAGCTCGCTGCGCTGCCGGCTTGCGAGCGAGGACACGTCGACAGCGGAGAAGACCGCGGTGAGGACGGCGATCAGGGCGACCGCCGCCAGCGCCACGCCGAGGAACGCGAGTGCCAGCCGCGGCCCCAGCGTGCTGCCCCGGTGACCGCCATCCGCGAGGTGCGGCGGATCAGCCGGGCCCGGACGGGCGCGCTGCTGTGGCTGCGGGGCGTCAGTCATCGCGGGCCAGGCCGAGCCGGTAGCCACCGCCGAGCACGGTCATGATGATGCCCGGGCCCCCCGGGTCGTCCTCGATCTTGCGGCGAAGGTTCTTCACATGCGAGTCGACCGTGCGCTCATAGCCCTCGAACTCGTATCCCCGCACCTTGTTGATCAGCTCGAAGCGGGAGTAGACCCGTCCCGGGACCGTGGCCAGCGTAACGAGGATCCCCCACTCCGTGGGCGTCAGCTGGGCGGGTGTGCCGTGCACGGTCACGGTCCGCCGCGGCTCGTCGATGACGAGGGCTCCTCCCCCGTAGCTGGCGACGCCCCCCGGCGCGGCGGCCGGACCGCCGCGCCGCAAGATCGCCTGCACCCGAAGGACCAGCTCCCGCGGGCTGAACGGCTTGGTCACGTAATCGTCCGCGCCGAGCTCCAGCCCGCGCACCCGGTCCTCCTCGGCCGCCTTGGCCGTCAGCATCACGATGGGGATCGCTGACATCGCCCGCAGTTCCCTGGCCACGGTCTCGCCAGGCACGTCGGGCAGGCCGAGGTCCAGGACCACGAGGTCCGGCGCCGTATCCGCCGCCATGGTGATCGCTTCGGCGCCCGAGCCGGTCGAGAGCACCGTGAAGCCAGCTCGCTCCAGGTATGACCTGATGAAGTCCCGCAGCTTACGCTCGTCCTCGACCACCAGCACCGTGGCTGCCATTACGCCTCCCGTCGCCGCCGCGTGGCGCGCCTCCACACCATCACCATGACAACTACACCGGACAGGCACGCCCGCCGGATGCACTGGTACCGAACAGCGATACCGCTAGCACCGCAGCATAAGGCAGGGCTGATGACTGGAAGCGACCTGATCGTGGCGGCTCCCTGGATCATCTTTGCCGTCTGCCTGGCGGTGCTGTTCATCCGCCTGCTGCGCGCACGCCGGCCCGCCCAGCGGTCGCCGTCCGCGCGGCGGGGGCAAGACAGCTAACCCCTCGTAGGAGCGCAATGCGACGACAAGACGACGGACTATCCAGGCCGCGTTGGCGAGCCATCCTCGAAGCGCGATGGCGGATCCAGTTGCAGGAGGTCACAGAACTGTCACTGGAGTACCATGCGGCCACCGCGGACGCCTCGGACGGCATCGAGGACAGGCACGCTCGCCGGCTGCTCCGCCGCGCCGTCGGCGCGCGCCACCGGCTGGCCGACACCGAGGATGCGCTCGGCCGGCTGGCGTCCGGGCGCTTCGGGCGGTGCGAGCAGTGCGGAGCGCAGATACCTGAGGCACTGCTCGCCGGCGCGCCCGAGTCCCGGTACTGCGCCCGCTGCGCCGCTGGTGCCAAAGCGGTGCCCGCCGCGGCGGGCACCGCGGCCGGACGCCGATGAGCGCGTTCGGCAGCCTCCAGGCCGGCTCGGCGCTCTCTTACCTGATCGCACTCGTCATCCCGGCGCTTGACGCGATCTTTCCGTGCTGCCGGGCGAGACCGTGGTCATCGCCCTTGGCGTCGCGACCGCGGGGAGCACCGACCCGCGCATCGCGCTGCTCGTCACCTGCGCGGCCGCCGGTGCCTTCCTCGGCGACAACCTCTGCTACCTCCTCGGCCGCCGCTTCGGCCCCGCCGTACAGCGCAGGTTCTTCACCACGGCGAAGGGCATGGAGGCCCGCGCGTGGGCGGAGCGGTCACTCGCCCGATGGGGCATGCAGCTCATCATCGTCTGCCGCTTCATCCCCGGCGGCCGCACCGCGGTAACCCTCACCTGCGGGCTCACCGGATATCCGCGCCGGCGCTTCACCACCGCGACCGCAGTGGCCGCCGTCATATGGGCGCTCTACGCGTTCTTCACCGGCCGCATCGGCGGCCGGGCCTTCGCCGACAACCCATGGGCCGGGCTCGTCATCGCCCTCGGCGCCTCGATCGCCATCAGCGCCGTGATCGAAATCATCCGCCGTCTGCGGCCACGCGGCCGCAAACGGGCATCCGCCACTGCCGCGCAGCCCTGTCACGGCGTCACACCGGACCGGTTGAGCCCGACCACGCCGGCCAAGACCCAATGCCGGGTAGTTATGGGCCGGGCGTAGCGATCAAGCACTTGCCTGGGCGTGTCGCGGATTGAGCCGTCGTCTCCGGGCCGCTGACGGCGACGGTCAGGGCGGTGACCGGGGTGCTGCGGCGGGGCCGGTGCGGGTCGGCTTTGTTCCAGCGCGATAGCGGGGATTTGACTTTGCGGACGCTGACCCGGCGGCGGCGGGGCGGCAGCAGGCCGCCCAGGACGGCCTGGCCGATCCGGCCGATGAGGGCCGCGTCGCTGGTGACGACGCCGGCGGCCTGGGTGAGGGTCTGGCGGGCGGTTTCCAGGGCGATGGTGAAGCTGGCCCGGTCGGGGTCGGTGCCGGGCATCGTTCGGCGGCGGTGACCATGGCCCGGCGCAGCGCCTGGTAAAGGGCCAGCAGCGCCCATATCTCCTGCTCCAGGCCCGGCCGGTCCTGTGAGCGGAGCACCCGCCCGCCCAGGAGGGTGTGCCGTAGCGCCAGGTAGGTCACTTCGTGTTCCCACCTCTCGTGATACAAGCGGGATCAGCGCCATGGCGGGGTAGGCGCGGTGGTCAAGCAAGGTAGTGGCCAGCCGGTAGCTGGCGGCATACCTGGTGCCGTCCGCGCAGGTGACGGTCACGTCCGCGGTGATGATCCGCACGGTCAGCCCGCCCATCTGGGACAGGAACGAGCCATCATCAAGGCGGGCCATCACCGGCAGGCGGCGGGAGACGGTCAGCCGGACCAGGAACTGGCGCGTGCGGCGGCGACCTCGGCCAGGAACACGGCACCGTCAAAACCGCGGTCCATCAGCACGAGCATCGTCTCATCCAGCAGGTGCAGCAGCTGGCGGGCGTAGTCCGTCTCCCCGGTAGCGGGCGGCCCGAACACTGCGCCCAGCAAGGCCCGGGTGCCGGTCTCCACGAGAGTCATCAGCTCCACCGCGGGATAGCCGGTGACCCCGAGCGAGGCCTTCATCTTCCCCAGCCAGGCCCGGTTCCGCCCGGTGTCAGGCACCTTGATCGACGTGCAGCCGTCGAAAGCCACCGTCCGGTACCGGCCGAACCGGATCCCCGGGGCTGACGGCTGGGCGGCAGGCCCGGCCAGCACCTCAAACAGCGCTTTCAGCGGCGCTGGGCCAAGACGGCGGCGTAGGTCCCGCAGCGCCTTGGCCGACGGGCATGGCAGCGGCAGGCCCTCCAGCGCAGCGGTCAGCTTCGCCCACACGCGCTGGTAGCCCAGGCCAGGGAACAGCCCCAGCGCCAGCACAAAGTAAATCCCGGCCCGCGAAGGCAGCACCCGCAACCGCCGCTGGCCAGCCCGGGTTTCCTCCAGCACCGCGTCGGCGAGCTCGAACGGCACCTGCCAGGTCAGCTCACCCAGATGGCCAGGGGCGAACACACCCGCCGCCACCGTGATCGTCGTAGTGATGGTCGTGACAGCAGGCAAGATGGCAGACTGAGCACGCAACGGAGGTCCTCGGCAACAGGGTGATCTTGGTCGGTTTCCCTGTCTTACCGGACCTCCGTTGCCATGTCGATCTACATCAACGCCTTGACAGCAGCCCGCAGCCGTTAGAGCTTGCAGATGATTAACACGCTGTCTTGATCTCTGGAGGCACGGTGATTTCCTCGGCGGTCGCGAGACTGTAGAGGTCGTCCAGGCTGGTGAGCCGGTGCGGGCCGGGCTGGATGGTGTGCCCGGCCTGGTCCAGGAGCTGGCGGATGTCGCGGATGCGCTTGTTGATTGTCTCGGGCCGGACGCTGAACAGGACGGCGATGGCGACCTGCGGGAGGGCGAGGCGCTGGTGGAGGGTGGTGGCCAGGAGCCGGTCGGCCAGGGTGAGGACGGGGCGGCGGCCGGTGCCGGGGGCCGCCAGCCGCGGGCGGTGGCCGCGGCGCTTGTCCAGGCTCGTCTCCCGTTGCTGGTCATGCAGGCTTATCAGCGCGGCGATCAGGGCGTCCCACTCCTGGGCCGGCAGGCCGGTCAGGGCCGGGTGGCAGAGCCAGGCCAGATCGGGGCTGGGCCGGTCGAATGGATCGGGGGCCCCAGCGTCCTGGTCGTATGCCTCGGGGCGGAGGGTGTAGTTCCAGTCGCCGTGCCAGTCGTGGCGGGTCAGCGGCAGGGCGTCCATCTGCCGGTCGCTGACCTTGACTCCGGTGTCGTAGGTGCTGGTGTCGAGTTCGGCGCACACCCGCAGCCCGGTCCGCGTCGTGGTCGCGGCGATGGTCTGCACGATGACTTCGTGGCTGGTCAGCGGCCGTCCCCGCCAGTTCATCGTGATGTGGGAGAACAGCCGGTGCTCCACCTTGTTCCACTTCGACGTCCCTGGCGGGAAGTGGCAGCAGGTGATCTCCAGCCCGGTCTCCGCCGCCAGCGCGGCCAGTTCGGTCTTCCATGCGCGGGTGCGGTAGCCGTTGGAGCCGCCCGCATCCGCGGTGATCAGCAGCCGCCGGGCCCGCGGGTAGTCGCTTCGCCCGGCCGACTTCCACCAGCGGCGGATCGACTCGACGGCGAACGCGGCGGTGTCATGGTCGGTGCCGACGGACACCCAGCCGGCGTTGGCGGCCAGGTCATAGACCCCGTACGGCACGGCCTTGCCCACGCTGTCCCCGGGGAAGTCGTGCGTGCGGGCCGCCACCGGCTCACCCTTAGGCCGCCATTCCCGGCCCGCGTTCTTAACTCGCGACCAGCTCTTTCTTCTTGGTGTCCACGTGACCACCAGTCGCCGCCCGATGTCTTTGACCTGCTCGCTGATGTACCGGAACTGCGCATCACGGTCCGGGTGCCGCTGGCCCTCGATGGTCTTGGCGTTGCCCTGCAGGCTGAACCCCTCGGCCCGCAGCAGGTCACCTACGGTGTCGGCGCCGACCCGGTGACCCTGACCGGTCAGCTCGGCCGCCAGGTTGCGGGTCAACATCGTCGTCCACCGCAGCGGCGACATCGGATCACCCCGCTCGTCCGGCTCAACCAGGGCCAGCAGCGCCGGGCGCAGCCCCGGATCCAGCTCGGCGGCCCGCTTGCGCCCGCCGCCCGGCCGACGCGCCCGGCCCAGCGGGTCCGTCCCGGCCTCCAGCTCATCGACCCCGAGGGACACGGTGGCCTCGCGGACCCCGGCCGCCTGGGCCACCAGCCGGATCCCGCCGTGCCCCAGCGCCCGGGCCTCGGCCCCCATCAGCAGCCGCCGCTGCCGCTCATCCAGATGCGGGAAGATCACCTGAAACTTCGCCGCCAGCACCTGCCGGGTTTCATCCATAGCGCCCAATACCACACCAATACGCCCGAACCTGGGAAGCTACGGGTTATTTTTCTGCAAGCTCTTAACTACCCGGCATTGGGCCAAGACCAGGGCGATCGACACGGTGACCTGCTGGGAGAAGGCTCATCCCGACGTGGAGTTGTGTACGCGACGAGACCGGGCACCCAGTCGGTCGTGTGGACCGTCCGTGACGGGGACTGGACGGCTGTGGCCATGAACGCAGACGGAAGCGCCGGGGTGAGTGCGCCGGCCGATGTCGGCGCCCAGTTCCCGGCGCTGGCCACGCTGGCGCTTGAGCTATCAGTGACCGCTGTTCTGATGGCAGTTCCCGCCCTAGTTCTCATCGTGGTGCCGGCCCGGACGGCGGCTGGTCCCGTGCGCGCGAGGTGATGTGATGGCCTGGCTGATCATTGTGGCCGCGGGCATGTTCGAGACAGGATTCGCGGTATTCCTCAAGCTGAGCCATGGGATGACGCACCTGTGGCCCACGGCCGGGTTCGCGGCCTGCGCGCTGATCAGCTTCGCGCTGCTGACCGTCGCGCTGCGGGACCTCGAGGTGGGACCGGCCTATGCCGTGTGGACCGGGATCGGCGCGGCCGGGGCGGCGACAGTGGGAATGATCTTCCTCGGCGACGCGGTATCGGCCTTGAAGCTGGTGTCGATCGGGCTGATTCTCGCCGGGGTCATCGGCCTCAACCTGTCTGGCGTGACACCCCCGTGACCGCTTGCTGCCGTTAGCCGCTGGTGAGCTCGGTGGCGATGCGGCTGGCGGTGTCGGACGGCGAAGCCGACGGCGATGCTGCCGGTCTGCTGGCCGATGTAGCCGCCGCCGGTGCTGACGATGGCTGTGGTGATGCCCACAACGCGGCCAGGTGGACGGCAGCGACGGGGCAGGGCGCATGGAAGAGCAGCGCCTGGCTAACCGAGCCGAGCGTCATGCTATGGAGTCCGCGGCGACCACACGAGTCGAGCACGAGCAGTTGCGCGTCGCGGGCTGCCGTGAGCAGCGCCTCACGTGGTGACCTGACGGTGACCAGCCGGTGGCGGTCCAGATCGCGGCCTCGGCCGACGGCCGGGAAGGAGCGCGCCCAGGTAGGTGATCGCGGTGGCCCGGTGGCGTAATCGATGTATGGGCTACACCGGAGAGGTAGCTCCGGGCGGTCGGGGCAGGGGCGATGGCCACGAGACGCTGTTGCCCTACTAGCCTAGGCTCACGCCATGTCATAGGAGATGACTGGTGTCGTTGACGCGCCTGACGGCGGCGAACTCATGGCCGTGCCATTGGATCTCGTTAATGCAGGCGGACCCGAGGTACAACCGGTAGAGCGTGCTAAGCGGGACGTCGAGGGCCCGGCACAGCAGTATTTTTATCGGCGTTATGTGGCTTACTACCAGCACCGTCTGACCGTAGTGGTCTCGCAGGAGCCGGTCACAAGCCTGGTGGACCCGCCGGGCGGTGTCAGCGAAGCTCTCACCGCCCGGCGGCGCCTGCTCGGGACTGTGCTGCCAGGCGGCCACTGCTTCGGGCCATCGTTTCTGAATCTCGGCCAGGGTGAAGCCTTCCCATTCGCCAAAGTCGGTTTCCCGTAGGTCATCATCGATGGCGGCGGTCAGACCCAATTCAGTGGCCGCGATGGCAGCGGTGGCGGCAGCACGCCGCAACGGCGAGGTGACAACGGCGTCGATCTGGGCGCCGGCGGCCAGCCGGCAGGCAGCGGCTCTGGCCTGCCGGGAGCCGTCGGCACTGAGAGGCAGGTCGCACAGACCACTGAACCGGTGTTCTGGTGACATGCGGGTGTCACCGTGCCGCAGCAGGACCGTGATCGTGGGTTGTGCGGTGGGATTGTTCCAGCCGAGTGTCATGGCGGCCCCGCAAGGATGGTGAAGAACTGTCGCGCTGATTGCTCCCAGGTGGGCAGGCTCCGGGCCCGGCAGGCCGCGGCGGCCCCCATCCTGCGGCGTTCGGGCTCGTCCTCGGCGAGCCTGCGCAGCGCACTGGCGAGCGCCCGGATATCGCCGGGCGTGATCACGATGCCCTGCTCGCCGTCGTCGACGAGATGTGGCAGGTTGCCGCAGCGCCAGCCGATCACCGGAAGGCCCGCGTCCATCGCTTCCGCAATGGCGGTTCCGTACGTTTCCCAGTGTGAGAGCGAGACGAACAGGTCGGCCGAGCGGTACAGATGCCCTACCTCGGCGTCGTCACAGGGCCCATGCCGCACGACCCGGTCTGACAGATCGCGCATCCGGCGGATCACGCGCCGCCCGTAGGCCGTGTCTGTCCGCTCGTCGCCAGCGAAGTGCAAGCGCAGCGTACCGGCCGGCACGGCGGCGACTGCGTCCAGCAGCTCGAGGATGCCCTTGTTGGGCAGCCAGTTAGCCACGCACAGCGCAGCGGCTCGGGCCCCGTGCCGCAGGTTGCTGGCCTTCGTTCCCAGCTTTTGGTCCCGGCCAGGAGGCACGACAACGGCCCGATCGAACGATCCGGTTAGCACCGCACCGGCGACGATCACCGTTTCGCAGCGCTGGTAGAGGTATCGGTCCAGCCGGGCCTGTACCCGTCGGCGGAGCCGTGCGTGATCGATTCCACCGGGCGGCTGATGAACGATGGCGGCCAGCCGCCGGGGGCGCCGCAGAAGGATCCACGGGGCCAGGAACGCCGCTGCGATGCTGTCGACCAGGACCACATCGGCCTCGCCAGCGGCACGCAGCACCTGGTGGCCATACAGGTAGGGCAGCCGCGGCGGCAGTGACGCGAAGGCGATTCGCGCGTCGTTACGCGGCGCGAGTTCGGCCATCTGCCGCTGGTAACGGTATCCGCCCGTCAGGGTAGCCGGGTCACCGAGGGTAATCAGGCATATCGTCAGCATGGTGCGCGGTATCCGCCAAACGCGACCGGAGTTTCCCACACCCGTACCGCCAGCGTATCAGCGCCTTCCGTGGCCACAGCGGGCGCGAGTGTGTCATGCACCCAGCGCGCGAACACCTCGACGGTGACCGCCTCAGCGCTGGCGGGCCGGATCTCCTCAAGGTTGCGCCCATCGATCCGCCCAGCCAGCTCGGCCATGGCCGCTTCCAGCACATCCAGGTCGCAGACCATGCCTCTTTCGTCCAGCCGCTCGCGGTCAACCACGACCTCGATCCGGTAGTCGTGATCATGCAGCTGACCCTCCGGGCCCGGCAGTCCCGGCATGATGTGAAAAGCACGGACACCCCGGCTCAGCCCCACTTCATATGTCACGGATGGCGCTCCCTGTCGTAGTCGAGAACGGCATGCATCAGGCCGGGCGTGTTCTCGTCCACCGCGCGGAACGCCTCGGCGGCCTTACTGAAGGCGAACACGTGTGTGCATAGTTCCGGTAGCGGAAGCTCAGGCATCAGCTCAACGGCCTCCAGTCGGCGGCGAGATCGCGGCCATGTCACGGACAGCCGGGCCGGAACCGTGGAGACCTGGGTACTGCGGATGGTCAGGCGGCGGCGGTGAAAGGCGCCGCCGAGCGGCAACACCACTGGTTTGGTGCCGAACCAGGACGCGACCAGCAAGGTGCCCTCGTGAGCCAGCATGTCCAGCGCCATGGCCGGTGCATCCGGGTTACCACTGGCGTCGATGACCAGCGCAACTTCCTCCTTCATCAGCTCCTCCGGTGCTGCGGCGGTGACGCCGAGGCTGCTGGCCAGGACACGCCGCCACGCCTGCGGTTCGGCCAGCAGCGGACGCTGCCCCGAGCGCTGCAGCAGCAGGGCGGTCAGCAGCCCGAGTACGCCGGCGCCGAGCACGATGACCCGGTCGCGATATCCCGTCCCGGCGTCGAGGGTCACCTGCAATGCTGTCTCAACCAGCGGGAACAAGGTTGCGGACGCGGGATCCATGGCGGGAAGGGAAATCAGGTCACTGGCCCGCGCCGCGAATACGTCCTGATGCGGCTGGAAGGCGAAAACCGCCCGGCCGGAGTCCGCTACTTCGCCGACACACGCGTAGCCGTAAGGGAAGGGATAGCGGAAGGCGCCGCCAAGTGCGTCGATCGTGTCGTCCAGCGCGAGATCCTCAGGGACCTCGCCACGGTAAACCAGCCGTTCGGTGCCGCTGCTGATGCCGGAGAACAAGGTGCTGACAAGGACCTCGCCTGCGGCTGGCCGCGGCGTGGGCAGCTCCCTGATCTCCACGCAGCGCGGCGCGGTGTGAAACAGCGCGCGAGCGGGCACGCAGCGCACCTACCCGCCGACAAACCTGGCGAAACGCCGCGGTTGATCACCGCTATAGGAGGGTAGCGGACTTCCATGGGCGAGCTTCGCGAGGCCGCGCGGGTCCAGCTGCCAACCGTCGCGGGCGAGTTCGACGTACGAGCATTCACCTGCGGATCGGGCTACGTCTACCTCGCCCTGATCAAGGGCGATCTCGGTGATGGCCGCTCGGTGCTGACCCGCGTGCACTCCGAATGCCTCACCGGGGATGCGCTGGGATCACTGCGCTGCGACTGCGGCGCTCAGCTCGACCTGGGGATGCGCGCACTTGCCGCCGAGGGGCGCGGAGTCCTGATCTACGCCACCGATCATGAGGGACGCGGCATCGGCCTGCTCGACAAGCTCCGCGCCTACATGGAGCAAGAGGCCGGAGCCGACACCGTCGACGCCAACCTGCGGCTCGGGCTGGCCCCCGACAGCAGGCGCTACGACAACGCCGCGGCTGTGCTGCAGGCCCTCGGCGTCCGCTCAGTCCGCCTGTCAACCAACAATCCACGCAAAGTCAAGGAGTTGCAGGCTGCGGGCATCACGGTTGAGGAAGTCGTCTCGGTACCCGCCTTCCCGCATCTGCGTAATCAGCGCTACCTGCGCACCAAGCAGGAGCGGTTCGGCCACGTGAACCTCATCGGCGATCCGCCGCCGGCCGAACGCGCCAGGGAGTCCATAGACGTCGGCAGCCTGCTCGGCAGCGCGCAGGCCCCTGAGAAGCGCCCGTTCGTCGTGCTGAAATACACCCAGACGCTCGACGGGCGGATCGCCGCCGCGACGAGCGACACTGGATCCGTCGGTGGCCAGGCCGAAAGCCGGATCTCACACGCCCTGCGCGCTGCCTGCGACGCGGTGCTCATCGGAGTGGGTACCGTGCTATCCGACGATCCGCAGCTCACCGTGCGGGCGATCCCGGGCCAGTCCCCGGCTCGCGTGATCCTCGACTCTCGCCTCCGCTCTCCGTTCAGCGCCGCAGTATTCAGCCCTGCCGCACCCACGTACGTGCTGACTACCGCGCACGCTGACCACCAGCGCAAGCGGCTGGCACTGGCCGCACGTCAGATCGCGGTCCGCGACATCCGGCCGGGGCCAGCAGGCCTGGACATCCCGGCAGTGCTGCATCAGCTCCGGACCGAAGGCATCCGGTCGGTCATCGTCGAGGGCGGGGCGCGTGTGATCACCTCCATGCTGGCCGCCGGGGTGGTCGACCGGGTCATTGTTTCCATCTCACCGCAGATCCTCGGCCGCGGCACCGACGCGGTCGGCGAGCTACGCAAAGAACGGATTGCCGACGCCATCCGGCTAGACGGCCATAGCGTTCACCTCGTCGGCGCCACCATCATTGTTGCCGCTGACGTCGCCGGCCCCTCCGCGCTTCCACCGGACGGCAAGACCCCCCGGGCCTGATCCGCCCACGCTGGACCGGAAGCAACGCAGCCCGCCATCGCGTCGCGGTAACAGGAAATCTCGGCTGAGAGAGGAGGCTGCCATCATGGTTAGCACGCGGACGGGAGAAGTCATGGACTACGAGAGTGCGCCCGGCGTCCCGTCGGAAACCGGGCTGCCCCGCTACCAGACGGCAACCGGCGGTCCGGCCGTGGCGGTGCGCGGGCTGTGGAAGAAGTTCGGTGACAAAAAAGCGGTAGCTGGCATCGACCTGGAGATCGCGGCGGGCTCCCTCGCCGGGCTCGTCGGGCCGAACGGCGCCGGGAAGACAACATCCCTGTCGATGATGACCGGGCTGCTGCGGCCGGACGGCGGGCAGGTCCTGGTCAACGGGCTCGACGTGTGGGCAGACCCGCCCGCAGCCAAAGCGATCATGGGCGTTGTCCCCGCCGAGGTCAGGCTGTTCGAGAGGCTCAGTGGCGAGGAATTGCTTGAGTACTCGGGGCGGCTGCGCGGCCTGCCGGCCGCCGAGGCGCGGTCGCGCGCCGCGCAACTGCTGAACGTGCTGGACCTGACCGAAGACGCCAACCGGCTGGTTGCCGATTACTCCACCGGCATGCGGAAGAAGGCTGCGCTTGGCTGCGCGCTAATCCACAATCCGTCGATGCTGTTCCTGGACGAGCCGCTGGAGGGCGTCGACCCGGTGTCCGCGGACGTGATCCGCCGGCTGCTGACACGATTTGTCGCGTCTGGTTCGACGGTGCTGTTCTCCAGTCATGTCATGGAACTGGTCGAGCAGGTCTGCGATCACGTGTCCATCATCGACAAGGGCAAGATCGTGGTGAGCGGGACCACGGACCAGGTGCGCGGGGGCAAGACGCTGCAGCGCGCGTTCATCGACCTGGTCGGGCCCCGGGCGCACGACGAGGAGGTGCTGTCATGGCTCGGCTCCTCGTCCAGCTGAAACTGCGCCTGCTGCTCAACGCGCTGCGCTCGTCCAGGGCCGCTAAGGTCTCGTTCATCATCAGCACGATATTCGCCGTGCTGCTGGCGGTTGGCACGTTCGTTGCCCTGGCTTCGTACCGCGGCAAGAGCACGTCGGTAGATCTGACCGCGGTCATCTTCACCGTGTTCGCGTTCGGCTGGCTGATAGCGCCGATCATGGTCTTCGGAGTGGACGGCACGCTGGACCCGTCGACCCTAGCCCTCTACCCGTTGCGTACCCGCGGGCTCATCACCGGGCTGCTGGCGGCTTCGGCTACCGGTGCCTGGCCACTGGCCAACGTGATCGGCCTGCTCGGCGTTACCGTCGGACTGGCCAGCGGCGCGCTCGGCCTGATCGTCGCGGTGATCGCGGTGGGGCTGCAGGTGCTGTTCTGCATCGCCCTATCCCGGTTCGTGACGACATCCCTGGCCAGCCTGTTGCGCTCGCGTCGCGGCCGGGACCTCGCCGCGTTCATGATCATCCCGCTGGTTGCGCTGTACGAGTTCTTCACCCAGGTGGTGCCCAAGGCCGCCGCCGAAGGCAAGATCACCGCGGCGAGCTTCACCGGCTTCGACTCATGGATGCGCTGGCTGCCGCCAGGCCTGGCCGCGCACGCGATCCAGGATGCATCGCAGGGGCGTCCCGGCCTGGCGTTCGCCCGGCTGGGGGCGCTGGCGGCCGTCATCGTCGTGTTCGGCTGGCTGTGGATCAGGTCGCTGAGCCGGGCTCTGGTGACGGTCGACACGACGACCCAGGCAGCGCGGGTCCGCGGCGCCAAGCTGCCGCTGGCCGGCCTCGGCCTGCGCGGCGCCGTTGCCGCGCGGTTCTGGCTCTACCAGCGCCGCGATCCCACCTCGCTCGTTTACTGGGCGCTGGTCGCGGTCATCACGGCCGCGGTGTCGGCAAGTTCCCTCCTCGGCCACAACCGTCATCCGGCGGTCATCCTGGCCAGCGCGGTGTTCGGTGCCGCGTTCGTCGGGATCTTCCACGCCAACTCGGCCGGGCTGACGGGACCGCCGTTCTTCCTCGAGGCAACGGCGCTGAGCCGCAGTCGCGACCTGCGTGCCTACTTCTCCGGCCAGAATCTCGCACTCTGCGTGATCGGGGCGCCGCTGGTCATCGCGGTCTGCTTCGGGCTAGCCGCCGCGGCCGGCCGGCCGGGATTCGGAATCGAGGCGGCGCCGATCGTGCTGGCCGGCCTCGGCGCGGCCCTAGGGCTGAGCAACCTGTTCTCCGCGGTGCTGCCCTACCCGATGGCCAAGCGAGCGGGCACCCCGATGCTGGTGGCCGCGCAGGGATACGGCGCCTACCGGATAGGCAGCGTCATGGGTACTCTCGCGGGCACCGCGGTGGCGGCCACCCCCGTGATCATCGGGGTGGTGCAGACCGCGACCGATTCGGACGCCATCCGGATCTGGGTTATGTGGCCGTGCGCGGCCGTGTACGGTTTCGCGCTCGCGCTGGCCGGCGTGCGACTAGCGGCCGCGGCGGCCGCGGCCAAGATGCCGGAACTGTGCCAGGTCGCGGTGCGCAGCGCCATGACCTGAGTCGACGCCGCTCTCGGCGCTGGCCATGAGCGCTGGCGCGGCAGGCCGAGCCGCGAGGCGGCGCCGGAAGGTCCGGTGCGCGTTGCGCCAGAGCCTGAGCTCGCCCACCAGGGACGGTTGCGGACCTGGTCAGGACCTTCGCCCCGGGCCGGCCGCGGTCGGCCGGTCCGACAATGGCGGGGTTCTCGCAGTGGTGCCGTATCCGGCGAGAGGCAGGCGAGCTGTGCGTGAGGAGCGCAAGACACTGACCCGGTGCACCATCGAGTCCGAACACCGCCATCCCGGCTCGACTGGTGAGTTCTCCGGGCTGCTCAACGCGGTGGCGACGGCCGTGAAGATCATCAGTAACCAGGTCAGCCGGGGCGCGCTGGCCGGCGCTGCCGGTAACGCCGACGTGCCGAACGGCCATGGCGCCGCGCAGAAGAGGCTCAACCTCATCAGCAACGAGGTGATGATCGGCGAAACGGAATGGACCGGGTGCCTGGCCGCCATGGCGTCAGAAGAGATGGAAGACATCTACCCCGTCCCGGCAACTGGGCGGCGCGGGAAGTATCTGCTGGTATTCGACCCACTGGACGGCCCGGGCGGCATCGACGCCAGTGTCTCGGTGGGCACGATCTTCTCGATCCTGCGCAGCCCCGACCCGGCAGCGGAGCCGCGGGCGGAGCACTTCCTGCAGCCGGGCACCGCTCAGGTGTGCGCGGGCTTCGCCGTCTACGGGCCATCCACCATGTTGATCCTCACTACCGGCGATGGCGTCGACGGATTCACCCTCGATCGCGACATCGGGGCGTTCGTCCTGACTCACCCGCAGCTGCGTATTCCCGAGGACTGCGCGGAGTTCGCGATCAACGCCTCCAACGAGCGCTTCTGGGAGCCGCCGGTGCGCCGCTACATCCAGGAGTGCCTGGCGGGCGGGACCGGGCCGCGAGGCCGGGACTTCAACATGCGCTGGATCGCCTCGCTGGTGGCGGAGACCTACCGCATACTCACCCGAGGCGGTGTCTTCTTGTACCCCAAGGACAGCAAGGAACCGCCCGGGGCGGGGCGGCTGCGGCTGATGTATGAGTGCAATCCGGTCTCGTTCATCGTCGAGCAGGCAGGCGGCGGCGCGAGCACCGGACGCGGGCGCGTCATGGAAATTCAGCCAGCGGGCCTGCACCAGCGCGTACCGCTGATCCTGGGGTCCAGGAACGAGGTCGAGCGGATCGAGCTCTACCACCGTGACCAGGCCCGCGCAGAGGAGTCGGCCTTCGACGACTCGCTGTTCAACATGCGGTCCCTGTTCCGGACCGGATGACCGGAGAAGGACAGATGTCGGCTAAGCATCCAATCGTCGTTGTCACCGGCTCGTCCGGCGCGGGCACGTCGTCGGTGACCAGGACTTTCCAGCACATCTTCCGGCGCGAGGAGATCAACGCTGCGATCGTGGAGGGCGACTCGTTTCACCGGTTCGACCGGGAGCAGATGAAGGTCGCAACGGCGGACGCCGACAAGGAAGGCAACCATCACTTCTGCCATTTCTCGCCCGAGGCGAACCTGCTCGAGGAGCTGGAGACCCTATTTCGCGAGTACGGCGAAAACGGCCGCGGCAAAGTCCGCAAATACCTGCACGACCCGCAGGAGGCCAAGCCCTACGGGCAGCAACCCGGGACGTTCACGCCGTGGGATGACGTCGCCCCCGACAGCGACCTGCTCTTTTACGAGGGCCTGCACGGTGCCGCGGTCACCGCCAAGGCGGACGTCGCCAGGCACGCGGACCTGCTGGTCGGGGTTGTCCCGATCATCAACCTGGAGTGGATTCAGAAGCTGCACCGGGACAAGACAGCCCGCGGCTATACCAGCGAAGACGTGGTCGACACGGTTCTGCGGCGCATGCCGGACTACGTCAACTACATCTGCCCGCAGTTTTCCCGCACGCACGTGAACTTCCAGCGGGTGCCGACCGTGGACACGTCAAACCCGTTCATTGCCCTTGACATCCCGAGCGCCGACGAGAGCTACGTCGTCATCCGGTTCGCCAGGCCGAAGGGCATCGACTTTCCCTACCTGCTGTCGATGCTGCACGACTCGTTCATGTCACGGCCGAACATCGTCGTCGTACCGGGTGGGAAGATGGAGCTGGCCATGCAGCTGATCTTCACTCCGCTCATCCTGCGGCTGATGGCGGCACGACGCCACGCCTGAGCGCCCGCCCTGCTGAACAGGGGCGTGGCTAGCTCGACCATCTTCTCAGCGAACCGCCAGGGTGACGATGCCTTTCCGCGCTTGTACCGTGATGCCTGGCGGAGATCACGTGATTTAGGGCTTCACGGCGGGACTTTCGGCTCTGGTGCCCTGAGGTCGGTGCCTGCGAGGCAGGACCCACGTTCAATTCCCGGAGCTTGGGAGCGGCCTGAAATGGGCAGCAGTGCACGCCACATCCTCGGGTATAGCGGCACGGGCCTGGGGGGGTGGCGATGGAAATGACGCGGCAGTACTTGGCGGGAGAGTTGTCGGTGCTGCTCGCGCACTTGCAGGCGGCGGCGAATACCGAGGCGGCCCGGCGTGACGCGTGGTCCCTGCGGCATGCGGCCGAGACAGAACCGATCTCGGCACTGGGCTGGGTGACCATGCGCGCACTGGCATTAGCAGATGACCTCTGCTGGGACTCGCTGAACCGAGGCGACACGGCGGCGTTCACCTGCCAGGCGGCGGTGTGCGACGAGCTGCGGGAGTTCGGCGTGTGCGCCGGCCTGCTCGATGAGGCTTAGGCAGGCTGCCCTTTGTTCCCTGACAGTTATCTTCCGGCGAAAGGACCAGGCAATGACAGAAATCAAGCAGCCACAGGGTTCAGGGGCACAGACCTCCGAGGCGCAGATCGCAGTGCACTGGCGCGAGGAAGAGTACATCCCGCCACCCCAGGAGTTCGTTGAGCAGGCTAATGCGAAGGATCCGGCCATCTTCGACCGGTTCAGCGAGGAGCACTTCCCCGACTGCTTCAAGGAGTACGCGGACCTGCTCGTCTGGGATGAGCCCTGGCACACGACCCTCGACACCAGTAATCCACCGTTCTGGAAGTGGTTCGTCGGCGGCAAGCTGAACGCCTCGTACAACTGCGTGGATCGGCACGCCGAGGCCAGCCCGGACAAGACCGCGATCATCTTCGTACCGGAGCTGGAGTCCGACGACCACGTGGCGATCAGCTACTCGGAGCTGCAGCGTCAGGTGAACGAGTTCGCGGCGGTGCTGCGTGACTCCGCTGGCCTGAAGACCGGCGACCGGGTGACGCTGCACATGCCGATGGTGCCTGAACTGGCCGTCACCATGCTGGCCTGCGCCCGGCTCGGCGTCATTCACTCGCAGGTGTTCGGCGGGTTCAGCGGCACCGCCTGCGGGCACAGGATCGCCGATTCGGGCAGCCGCGTCCTGATCACGATGGACGGCTACTATCGCAGCGGCCAGATGCAGGACCACAAGGTCAAGGCCGATGAGGCGCTCGCGGCGGCCCACGAGGAAGGCCAGGAGGTCGACAAGGTGCTCGTCTGGCGGCGCCGGGACGGCGAGTACGCCTCCGAGACTCCCATGGTCGATGGACGTGACGTCTTCGTCGACGCGCTGCTCAGCGAGCATCGGGGAGCGACCGTCGAGCCGGTGTCCATGCCGGCCGAGGCGCCGCTGTTCCTGATGTACACCAGCGGCACCACCGGCCGCCCGAAGGGGTGCGTGCACAGCACGGGCGGCTACCTCTCCTACGTGGCGGGGACGTCGAAGTACTACCAGGACATTCACCCCGATGACGTGTACTGGTGCATGGCTGACATCGGCTGGATCACCGGCCACAGCTACATCGTCTACGGGCCGCTGGCCCTTGGCACGACGACGGTGATCTACGAGGGCGTGCCCAACTATCCCGACGGCGGGCGGCCCTGGCGGATAGCCGAGACGCTGGGGGTGAATATCTTTCACACCTCGCCGACAGCGATCAGGATGCTGCGTAAGGTCGGCCCGGAAGAGCCGAAGAAGTATGACTACCACTTCAAGCACATGACCACGGTGGGCGAGCCGATCGAGCCCGCGGTCTGGCGCTGGTACCACTCCGAGGTAGGCAAGGGCGAAGCGGCCATCGTCGACACCTGGTGGCAGACCGAGAACGGCGGTTTCCTCGGCAGTACGCTGCCGGCCTTGCAGCCCATGAAGCCCGGTAGCTGCGGCCCCGGGGTCCTCGGCGTCTATCCGGTGATCTTCGACGAGGATGGCACCGAGGTAGCAGCCGGGAGCGGCAAGGCGGGCAACATCTGCATCCGCAACCCGTGGCCGGGCATCTTCCAGGGCGTCTGGGGCCAGCCCGAGCGATTCGTGGCCACCTATTACCGCAAGTACAACAAGGACCCGGACAGCAAGGACTGGCGCGACTGGCCCTACTTCGCCGGTGACGGCGCTCTCCAGGCCGACGACGGCTATTTCAGGATCCTCGGCCGCGTCGACGACGTGATCAATGTGGCCGGGCACCGGCTGGGCACCAAGGAGATCGAGTCGGCCTCGCTCACCGTCCCTGAGGTGGCCGAGGCAGCCGCAGTGCCGGTGATCGATGACATCCGGGGCCGCGTCGTGGAGGTGTACGTCTCGCTCAAGCCCGGCTTCGAGCCGAGCGAGGCGCTGCAGAACAAGGTCAGCGCGGCAATCGATGAGCAGATCGGCAAGATCGCCCGGCCGAAGAACGTCTGGATCGTGCCGGACATGCCGAAGACCAGGTCCGGCAAGATCATGCGCCGGGTTATCGCGTCGATCTCCAACTTCGCCGACGTCGGTGATGTCACCACGCTGGCCAACCCGGAGATCGTCGAAAGCATCCGGCAGTACGTGCAGAGCTCGAAGGTTGCCAAGGATGACGTGCCGCGCGAGCTGACCGAGACCGAGTTCGAGGAGATCAAGAAGTTCGGCGGCGAGTAGCCGGCTCCAGCGTCGAGCCCTGGCCCGCGCCCTGGCGGGCCAGGTGCTCGTCGATCCGGATCACCTTCATTACCACTCCCCTGCCACTTGCGACACACGGCTTGTATTGCGGCGGCGACTGGCCGAGGCTGGAGCCAGCCCGGCTCGTGACGGTGGGCGGGGAAGGTGCTGTGCTGACAACATGACTAGTCAATCCGCTTCTGCGTTCAATGCGCTGCCGGAAGACTGGGCGTCCGATCCGGTCCTTATGGCGGGGCTGAGCGTTGACGACGACGACGAACACGATGACCCAGTCTTGCGCTGGCCGGACGGCCGGGTGGTCGACACGTGGCGCGAAGACTACCCGTACGCCGAGAAGATGACGCGGGAGGAATACGAATACCTCAAGCGCCCGCTGCAGGTCGAGCTGGTCAAACTGCAGAACTGGGTCAAGTCCACGGGTGAGCACATCGTGATCGTGTTCGAGGGCCGCGATGCGGCCGGCAAGGGCGGCACGATCAAGCGGTTCACCGAGCACCTGAACCCCCGCGGCGCCACGGTGGTCGCGCTGGCCCGGCCGAGCGAACGGGCCCAGACACAATGGTATTTCCAGCGTTACGTCCCGCATCTGCCCGCTGCGGGCGAGATCGTCATGTTCGACCGCTCCTGGTATAACCGGGCAGGCGTGGAGCGGGTGATGGACTTCTGCACGGACGCGGAATACAGCGAGTTCATGCGGGAGGCGCCGGAGTTCGAGGGCATGCTGGTCCGCTCCGGGCTGCACCTGACGAAGTTCTGGTTCTCGGTGACGCGCCTGGAGCAGCGCACCCGGTTCATCATCCGCCGGGTTGACCCGGTCCGGCAGTGGAAGCTGAGCCCGATGGACATCGAGTCGCTCGACAAGTGGGACGCCTACACCGATGCGAAGGAGGCGATGTTCCACTACACCGACAGCGAGCACGCGCCGTGGACGGTGGTCAAGAGCAACGATAAGAAGCGGGCCAGGCTTGAAGCGATCAAGCACGTGCTGGGGAAGTATGACTACGACGGCAAGACCGAGCAGGTCCTCGGGGAACCGGACAAGAGCCTGATCGGGCCGGCGTCCGTGCTGTCCGAGCACAACCCCGGCCGCTCCTTCCCCGACCTGTGAGGCGCCTCTGGTGCGGGCCGTCCGACGTTCTGTAACTTAGGGTAATGGGTTGATTACCATATCGGGGGGTGACCAGTCCGCAGGCATGGCGCGGCCGGGCTGAGGAATGCTGCGATGGCGGCCGGTCTGGCCGTCGTCGTCAGCCTGGGCGGCTGCGGGACGGGGGGGCACCTGGCGGGGGCACCCCGCCGGGTTCCGGCCGGGCAGCTGCGCCGGAGCGTTGCGCGCGCTTACGCGTTCCTCGACCAGATGACGGACCGTTACGCAACCGGATTGACTCCGCGTCTGGTCCAGAGCTTCACCGGCGGCGCCCTCGGGCGGCAGCATTTCACTGCATCGCAGACCTACGACGACGCGCTGGTTATCGACGCGTTCCTGGCTTCGGGCACCGCGGCGGGACGCTCGAAAGCGGTGGCGATCGGCGACGGCCTGCTCCAGGCACAGGCCAGCGATCCACGGCGCGACGGCCGGCTGCGCGCCGCCTACGCGTCTGCCCCGCTGGGCAACGCCTCAGATGTCGCCGCCACCAACCTGGCCACCCTCGCGGGCAATATGGCGTGGGCGGGCCTGGCGCTGCTCCAGCTTCACGCAGCCACCGGCCGTCAGGCCTATCTCGCCGGAGCGGAGGCTATCGGTAACTGGGTTCAAGCCCACTGCTACGACCAGCGCGGGCCCGGCGGGTACAGCGGGGGTGAAACGGCCGCAGGCGCGGCAATTTTCTGGAAATCGACCGAGCACAACATTGATCTCTATGCGTTCTTCCGGCTGCTCGCCGCACAGACGCGAAACCCTGAGTGGTCGGCCCGGGCGGCGTGGGCCCGGTATTTCGTGACCGCCATGTGGGACGCCCCGCAGCGGCGCTTTTACGTGGGAACGACTGCCGATGGCTTCACTCCCAGCAACAGTTTGCTGCCCGAGGACGTCAACTCCTGGTCATATCTGGCGCTCCGGGATCCGCGCTTCGCGGCCTCGGTCGGCTGGGACGTACAGAACCTCGCGGTCGCCGGGCGATTCCGCGGCGTGAGCTTCTGCCGCGGCGACCGCAGCGGCGTCTGGTTCGAGGGCACCGCGCAGCTGGCGGACGCGCTGGAGTTCCGCGGTGAGCCAGGCGACCGCGCCCAGGCCGCCCGGTTCCTGGCCGACATCTACTACGCCCAGACCTACGGGCCCGGCGCGGACAGGCGCGGGATCGTCGCCGCGTCGAGAAACGGGCTCACTGACTGCGGCGGCGGCACCTACTACACATCGCTGCATACCGGCACCACGGCCTGGTACATCCTGGCCGCCGACAAAATCAACCCGTTTGCCCTGATGCCTGCCCCAGATCGGCACTGACCTCCATCGTCAGCAGGCTAGTGAGCGCAAGCATGCCCGTGAGCCCCCACCGGCTAGCTCCTGCGCAGCACCGCGGCCTTTTTTTCCAGCGGGAGGATCTCGGAGCCGAAATCCCGGTACGCGTCAAGCCAGCGCCGCAGTACGTCCTGCATGTCCGGCACGACGAGGTCGTCTAGGACGGCGGTAGCCACCGGGCTCAGTGACCCGCTCAGCAACGGCAGCGCCGGATAGCGGGCCTGGTGACCCGTGGCCGCGGGCGGCCCGTCAACGAAGAGGAGATCGATCCCCGTCAGGTCCTCCCATGCCCGCCTCGCGTACCACGAGTAGGTTTCGCCATCAAGGCTGAAGTTCTCCAGCGGGGCGTCGCGTACCTCGGCGAGATCGCGGACGTCATGCCTGGCCAGGATGTCGCGGGTCTTGCCGCCGAAAACCGGGTCGTGATCGAGCGCGATGATCCTGCCGTCGATCCCGAACCGTCGCATCGCTAGCGCGAGCCACAGCGTGGACGCGCCGCTGCCACATTCCACTACGAGCGACGGCCGTTCGGTAATGACCAGGTCGACCAGCACCACGAGCAGGTCTGGCGACGCTGCCCAGCCTCGGGTGGCGGGCAGCACGTCGCTGGCTGGCAGCACGGCGCTCAGGTTCTGCAACGCTTCCAGCTGGCGGAATGTCTGCTTGATCTCCTTCTCGATCTTTTTCTCGACGTCGGCTCCGACCCGCCGCACGATGTCGCGCGTGCCCTTGGTCTCGCCGGACAGGTTTCCGATCCGGCTGGCCAGGTCGAGGCTGTGCCTGAGCAGCAGTAGCAGACCGCCCAGCAGCGGCCCCAGCGCCATCAGTGCCACCGTCGGCACCGCGCCCGCGCCGGTTGCCAGCCCAAGCCCGAGCGCGCCAGCCAGCCACGCGGTGACCAGCACCGCTACTGTCTCGATGCCCACGAGCTGCCGGATCAGTCGGCGCAATGCACACTCCTTATCCTTCGGCGTTCACGCGGCCCGCCAGCCTCCTGCGAAACTGCCACCCTACTGGGATGCGCGCTAGCCGCGAGTAACGCAGAACGCGATACCGGCGTGCGCTTGCCGTTGCCTTGAAACACCACGGCGTTACGTCACAGTGTCACCTCCCATCCTGCTGGGGCCCACCGGAAGGCCGCGCTAACCGATCCTGACCGCGGTGTGAAGAATTTTTCGGTCCGCGCCAGGCAAATCCGCTTCGCGTTACGTACCAGGGGGTATCTCGTAGATTCCGCTTCGAACGGAGACGGCCGATGCGTAAGAAAATAATCGGGGCTCCCCTTGGGCTGGTGGCCGTGGCGCTCATCGCTGCGGCATGCGGCAGTTCATCGACGACCCCCAAAAGCTCGACCAGCCCGTCAGCGGCTGCTTCCGCCGCCGCCTCGGCTTCGGCGACCTCATCCGGGACGGCCCTGAAGACGGCCACCATCGGCGGCGTGGCCGTGCTGACCAACGCCAAGGGCTTCACGCTGTACTCGTTCGCCCCGGACACGGCGACCAAGTTGAACTGCAACGGGGCGTGCGCGACATACTGGCCGCCGGTGAAGGGCCCGGCGACCGCGGGGCCCGGCGTCACCGGTACGCTCACCACGATCACGCGCTCCGACGGCTCGATGCAGGCCGCCTACGACGGGCATCCGCTTTACACCTACGTCGCTGACACCGCACCGGGCCAGGCGAAGGGCAACGGGCTCAACCTGTCCGGCGGTGTGTGGCACGAGGTGACCGCTTCCGGCGCGGCGCCGGCCCAGAGCCCGTCATCGGGTTCCGGTGGCGGCGGGTACTGAGCGGCCCGGTGTCGGCCGGCGGCCGGAAGAGCACGAGGTGAGGGAGCAGCGGCGGCCAGCCGTGCGCGCACGGGTACGGCTCGCGCTGCGGCTGGCCGGAGGCGGCCTGCTGGTCGCGACGGGCGCGATTCACCTTGACCTGTACCTGACCGGCTACCGGTCGATCCCTACGATCGGCTGGCTGTTCCTGCTCCAGGTGATCGCGGCCTTCGGGCTCGGTGTCCTGGTGCTGGCGACCGGCGGATGGCTCGCCGCGGCGGCCGGCGCTGGGTTCGCCCTGGCCACCCTGGGCGGCTACCTGCTGTCCTTGTGGATCGGCCTGTTCGGGTTCAAGGAGGTCCGGACGACGGCGGGGATCGTCGCCGGGGTGATAGAGGTGGCTGCCTTCGCGGCCCTGGCGGGCCTGGCGGGTCTGGCGGCCGCGCCCAGCGGCCGCGACCGGTCCGGCAGCCAGGCCGCGCCGGGCGGGGCCAGCGGGCGCCTGCGGCCGGGTACCCGGGTGATCGCGGTCTCCGTGGCCGCCGTGTCCGTGGCGGCCCTGGCGGTGCTCGGCGCTTCCGTGGCGGCGGCTAACGGCCCCGGCGCGACCGCCACGGGAGGCAGCCTGAAGACCACGCACATCGGCGGCGTGACGGTGCTGACGAGCGCGAACGGACGCACGCTGTACTGGTTCGCCCCCGATACCGCCACCAGGTCGGCCTGTTACGGAACGTGCGCCGCATACTGGCCGCCGGTGCGGGGAGCCGTGACCGCTGGCCCGGGCGTCACCGGCAGGCTGGGCACGATCGCCCGGTCCGACGGGTCGGTCCAGGCCACCTACGACGGGCATCCCCTGTACACCTATGTCGGCGACACTGGCGCGGGCCAGGCCAACGGCAACAGGCTCAACCTAAACGGCGGCCTATGGTACGAGGTAACCCCGTCCGGCTAGCCGCCGAAAACAGCGATGGTGGTGTGCCGCGACAGCGGTCCACGCCCAGGCGATGCCGCACCAATGCCGGTTGCGCGCTGGGCCGTACGCGAACGGGCTAGGAACGTCGTCGCTAGTGTGATGTGTTCATGAGGAAACGAGCTGCTCTCCGCCGTCGATGTCGTAGGTCCCGCCGGTAACCGCCGTGTTGGTCATGAGGTGGACGGCGAGCGCGGCGACGTCGGCGGGACCGACGACGCGGCCGATCGGGAGCGTCGCCCGCAACTCATTCCGGCGCTCCTCGATCCGGTCTCCGAGCAGCGATGCCGATAGTGGGGTGTCGACGAAGCCGGCCGCGATGAGGTTGACGCGAACCGGCGCCACCTCGACCGCCAGGTTGGCGATCAGGGCGGGCAGCGCGGCGGTGCTCACCGCACTGAGCGATAGGCCGACACCCGGGCGGCGGGCTCCGGTGCCGGACATGAACAGCAGCGACCCGCCAGGCCGCACCCGGCCGACGGCGTGCTGGGCCACGACAATGGCCAGCCACAGATGCGCATCGAAATCGCGGTGCGCACGCTCACGGTCGAGGTCGGCCAGGGGCGCATAGTACGGTCCCGGGCCCGTGACCATCACGTGGTTGATCGCCTCGGGCAGATCAGCGAAGAACCGGTCGAGGGCGGCCGGGTCGGTGGCGTCGAAGGCTGCGGTGCGCTCCGCGCCAAGTTTCTGCGCCGCTTGCTGGAGCCGGTCGGGATCGCGGCCGGTGAGAATGACGTCGGCACCCTCAGCCCGAGCGCGCCGGGCTGTCTCAAGCCCGATGCCTGAGCTGCCGCCGATCACTATGACGTTCTGTCCGGCCAGCTCCGGTTCGCGCTGGGCGGGAGCAGGAATGGGTGCGCTGGTCATAACTCCTCCAATGGCGGGCGCTGGCGGCCGGTCACCGGGCCTCCGGCGGTGCTTGCGATGTGAGACCGAACCCCTCCCGGCCCGGCCCGGCCCGATGATGATCACGTCGTCGTCGTTTACGTCGGCAGCTCCGTCCCGGCCTGCTCCGCCACCATGTACTGGGCGTACCAGTCGGGCCAGTTCGCGTCGGCCTCACCGATGCGCTTTTCGTGTTCGCCGTGGGCGGCCGAAGCGCGCCGCATCGCGTCGGCCAGGTCGCTTGCGGAGCCGAACGAAGTCACGGCAGGGTCGACGCGCCCGGGAAGCCGGGTCGTAACTTCCTGGAACAGCCAGCTGTTGCCGTCGGGATCGCTGAACGAGACGAACGAGCCGTAGCTGGCATGCTCGGGCGCAGGGCCGCTGACACGACCGTTCGCGTCGTCGTGATGGAAACGAGCGCCGGGCGCGCCCTCGTGGAACACCTCGCTGACCTCGACACCGCGAACGACGAGCTCGGCACGCGCGGCCTCGATGTCGGAGACGATCAGGTACAGGTCCTGGGCGGAGCCGGGTGCGGCGGCCGTCATGTTCGTGCCGAATTGGATCGAGCACTCGGAGCCCGGCGGTGTGAGCTGGACGATGCGGAAGCTGTCACCAGCGGCACGGTCGGCGTCGAGTCTCCAGCCGAGGTTTCCGTAGAACTCCTTCGCACGGTCGACATCCGCGACGGGGATGACAATCACCTCGAGCTTCTCGTCCATGATGCCGGCTCCTCTCCCTTTGATGTCAGCGGCCTGTATCGATGCCTTTGGTTCCGGTGCCATCGCGGCCGGTTCTAAGATCCACCCTCGCGCCACGCCTCATCGAAATCCACAAATCTCATCGATCGCCCGGAAACTAAACCACGGCATCTCAACCCCTTGCTCCCTTGGCGCCCGGACAGGTTCTCCGCGGACTGCCGATTTCGGCCCTCCGGCAACATCCTCATCCCTGGTGCCGCTTCCTGAAAGCCCCACGCCGATAGCGGAGCTAGCCCCAGTCGTGCAGGACTATGGCGGCCCGCCTTCGGCGATCTCTGACGATGACTCCGTCACTTCCCGGCCGCCAGGCGTGGCAGGGTTTGCTCGATGGTGGCGGCCTGGCAGGCTTGACGCTGGTACATCAGGCCGTAGGTAAAGGTGTCCTCCCCTGCCGCCCGGGCCATCTGGGCCAGGTCGAGCAGCACTATCCGTGCGACGACGCTGTCATGGTGGTCGCCGAGCAGTTGCTGCAGTTCCTTCGCCTGCGTGGCCTGGCGCTTGGCCGTGCTGCCGACTGCGGGCACGGCTGCTTCGGCGGCGTACCGGGCCCGTTTGGTGGCCTTGCGTGCCTCATGGATCGCCGTGTCGCGGCCCTCGGCGCCGGGCACCGCGGCCAGGGCGCGCTGCAGCCGGCGAGCTGCCCTCCGGACCGACTCGGCCAGCACGCCGGCTGCGTCGCGTTTCGCCAGCGGTGTCAGCGGCGGGTTGGCCAGCAGCGCATGCAGGTCGTCGAGCAAGCGCAGATAGCGCTGCCCGTCGAGCGCATTGAGCGCGGCCCGGCGTGCCTGAGTCAGCTCGGCGGTGAAGTGGGCGGTAATGCGGGCCCGCACCGGCCCCACCACCAGGGCGGGCGGGATGGCGGCGAGCTCGGCGGTAAGCCGGGCCAGCAGCACCTCAGTGTCGCGGGCTTGTCCGAGCTCCGCCGCAAGCCACTTCAGCTCCGCGCACAGCGGCCGGGTCGTGTCCCAGTTGATGACGCCGCCGAAGGCCTGCAACGCGCTGCGGGCCCGGCGGGTGGCTACCCGCATCTGGTGCACGGCGTCTGGCTCATCACCGCGGACCCGCCGGTCATAACGGCAGATTGCGGCCACCTGGCTGCGCACGTAGGCAAGCACCACCTCGCCTGCGGGCGAATGTCCGGTCAGCGGCGGTGGTTCCGACGCGGCCGCGGTGGCGGCCAGGCGGCCAGCCAGCGCCCGCTGCAGTGCGGTCGTGGCGGCGGGCCGGGCGCCGGCCCGGCGCAACTGCAGGTCGATCGCCGTCAGCAGTTCGGGGGCGCCGGTGACCAGCCCGGCCTCGATCTCGTCCCACGATGTAACGGCGGATCCGTCGGCTGGCTCGGCCAGAACGTGATCGGCGACGATCTCGGCGAGTGTCTGGCTGGCGCCGCCGAGCAGCCGGAGCACGCGGCGGCTGATCTGAATGCGCACCACTGGCGTCAGCGCCGCGCCCCGGGTGTACGCCCGGATTAAAGCCACGAACTCGCCGGGCACGTCATCGGCGCTGGCCATGGGCATGGCCGCAGGCCCACCGGCCGCCCCGGCCGCAGGGTTACCGCTGGGCCCGGTCAATGGCAGCCGTATCTCGTCCCGGGTGCCCGCGCCGGACGGCAGTTTCAGCTGCCAGCCCGCGTCCTGCCCGCCGGTGCGCCGCCGCAGCGTGATGCCGGCACCGATCAGCCGCAGATCCGCGGTGTCGTAATAGACGGCGCCGAGGAACTGCTCGCCTTGCACTGAAACGGCAGCAACTCCGGCCGACCCGCTCATAGTTTCCATCGCATCCAGGACAGCCGACCCACCGGCGACGTCGTATTTCCGCTCAACCTCAGCTACGCCGGTGTCCACGTCCCTTACTCCCTAACGATTACCCGGCCCGCCCAGCCTGACCGGCGTCACGGCTGTGCACGGCCGTCCTGTCTGACAGTCTTCCCGGTCAGGGCCAAATCGGTAGGGGCCGCACGGCCCTCGTAACGGGACATCGGTCCTCCTATGACCAGTTCCGCGGTCGTCCGCGAGCCCGGCCGCGCCAGGCGCCAACCCTGCCAGTGGTGTGGTGTCGCGGTACCGGACCTCGTAGACGCGCTCGGTGAACTTCCAGCCGTCATCGGCGCGCTGGTAGCGGTCGTGGTAGATGGCGTAGTTCAGCTCTGAGCGGCCGTCGCGGGCGTGCACGAGCTCTTGGAGGTAGGCGCGGCCCGACGCGGTGTCGCCGTCCAGGTGGATCGTGCCCGGGTGGGTGGTCTGCACCAGGTAGTCCACGAGAGCCGGTACCCGCTCACCCCAGGCGCGGATCTCCTCCCTCCCGGCGAGCTCGGCGGGGATATTGGGCATCCGCAGTGCGCCGTCGGCTGTAAACAGCGACGCGACGCGGTCGTAGTCGCGCATCATCACCGCGTCGGTGAACTCGCCCCGCAGCGCCTCGATCTCGACGCGGTCAGCGATGGCCTGCAGGTCGCTCACCACGCTCACCGCCGGATGAACGTGGCGTGGATGGTGAGGGTGTTGTTCATCGACGCCAGGCCCATCACATTCCAGGTGAGGCCGAAGTCGGCCCGGTTGATCCGGACGTCGGCGTCGAGCCAGACTTCCTCGTCGCCCCGGACGGACGCCGCGGCGTTGACCGACAGCGGCCGGGTCTCACCGCGGACGGTCAGCGCGCCGGTTACGGCGGCGCTCTGACCAGAGGGCCGGATGCCATTCGCGGTGAAGGTGATGTCCGGATGGTTGCCGGTGTCGAAGAAGTCAGCCGAGCACAGGTGCGTGTCGCGCCGGGTGTTCTTGGTGTCGATGGACGCCGCGGCCACCGTGACGGTGCCGCTGACCTCGCCGTCCGGCCGGACGGTGCCGGTTCCGGTGACCTCGCGGAAGACGCCGTTCACCAGGATCAAGCCCATGGTCTTGGTCTTCAGCCGGATGCTGGAGTTACCCGGGTCCAGGACCCATTCCCCGGCCAGGGTCCCGTCCTTCAGCAGAGCCTGCAGCGCGGGCGTGGCCATTTGACCTGATGGTGCCTGCATGATTGTCTCCTCCTCACATCGGACGGGTCACGGCTGCATGAACCCTGTCCGCCAGATCGTGTTCGCCTCATCAGTACGACGACACAGCCCCGCGGACTGTCAGGCGACGTGCCAGCCCTTCCCGGTTTGAAAATGGCTGGTCGGCCAGGGACGACAGGTGACACCAGGCCACAGTAAATACTGCAATACTGCAATATGGAGAACAGTATGCGTTACATCAAGCTTGGCCGTACTGGCCTGGGCGTCTCACCGATCGCTCTCGGGTGCATGACCTACGGCGAACCAGGTCGCGGCCACCCCGTCTGGTCACTAGCCGCGGACCCCGAAAGCGGCCGACCTCCTGTGGTCGCTGAGCGAAGCTGGATCGGACGTTTCTCCAGCGCGGTCACCGCTACCCGGCACGATCTCAGCCCGATCGTTCGCTTGCCCACGCGCTGCGGATTCAGCGGCGCTCGTAAGGGATCTTCTCGCCGGCCTTGATCGCGACCGGCAGCTGGTTCTGCGCCGGCGGCAGCGGGCAGGTGGCCGAGCCCTGGACATTTAGGGGGACGTGGAGCGGGCGGCTGACGGGGCTGGCGTCCCCGCCGGGGCGGGCGATGCCGTTGGAACGACGGTCGGGTGCGGCGTTTTGGCCAGGTGCGTCGTACTGGGCGCCGGACTCGTTGTCTTGGGCGCCGGGCTCGTTGGCGTGACTCGCGCAGTGGGTCCTGGCGTGGTCGCCGGCTGAGATGTGGAGGGCACCGCGGTGGACGAGCCTGCGGGCTGCGCCGGGGAGGCAGCCGTGCCCGGCGGCCTGAGGTACACCCAGGCAGCGAGGGCGATCAGGAAGACAGCGGTCAGGACCCAGGTCGAGGTCCGCACCCGTCGCATCAGTCGTTCCCGGCCGGTTCTGCGGTTTCCAGACTGGTCGGCAGGTTGATGCCCTCGCGCAGGAGTCGCGCCGCGATCCGGACCCGCAGCATCCGCCCGACGTCGAACTGCTTGCCGGGCAGCGTCCTGGCCACCACGCGGATCTGGAACTGGTCCACGTCGATGCTCTGCACACCCATGACGGCCGGGGCATCCAGCAGGAGGCTGCGCAGGTCGGGCTCCTGGTACGCCTCCTCTCCAATCAGCCGCAGCAGTTCACTGACCCGGTTGACGTCGGCGGCAGCGGGGACCGGCACGTCGACCACGGCGCGTGCCCAGTCGCGCGACAGATTGGTCACCTGGGTGATCTGGCCGTTGGGGGTGATGACCACCTCGCCGTCGACGGTGCGCACCGTGGTCACGCGCAGCGTGACGTCCTCGACGGTCCCAATCGCCGGGTTGGGCAGGCTCGGCACCGAAAGGCGGATAAGGTCCCCGAAGCCGTACTGGCGCTCGGCGATGATGAAGAAGCCGGCCAGGATGTCCTGGACGATACGCTGGGCACCGAACCCCAGTGCTACAGCCCCTACGGCCGCCGGGGCTACCAGGCTCGTCACGGGGATACCGAGGCGCGCCAGGATAGCCACGCCGGTCACGCAATAGATGACTACCAGGGCGACCCAGGTGATCACCGACGCCAGAGCGTGACGGTGTTTCGACGCCTCCGTCCGGACAAGCGCGTCCGTCTCCCGGGCATTGGCGTCGATTCGGTCCGTGATCCTCCCGCCCAGCCAGGTCGCGAGACGTGTCAGCAGTATCGCGCCGGTCAGGAGCAGCACGATCTCCAGCCCGCTTCCGCGCGCCCACAGGCCGATGTCAGGCAGAGACGTCACACTCGAAGACATAGCTTTTCATCATGGCCGATCCGCCATCGGCAAGTACAGCCATGCCACCGGGTCCGTGGGACCTGCGCGTGCTGACGATCAGCCTGCACGAGCATCCCGTGACGCTCTGGCCCGGCACCGGGCTGCCGGCCAAGGCGGGCGGCCCCGGAGCAGTGGAATCGGCGGTCAACGTGGCGCTGCCGGCCGGGACCACGGACACCGGGTGGCCGCGTGCCTTCCGTGCCCTTGTGCCGCCGCTGCCGCGCGAGTTCCGTAGGGTGGCGCGGGGTGCGAAATTCCCCGCTGAGCGTATGCTGAGCACAGGCTGCGATGGCCTTGGCGGCCAGCCCAGCTCGCTGCGTAGGCGTTGCTCTGGACCCCGGTGGCGTTCCGTACCGAGACGGATGTTGGCTCACCGGGAGGTAGCGTTGGCACACTCAGCCGCCGGTCCCGGGACGGGTTGCCGTCTGTTTGCGGGCATTTGATCAATCATCCCTTACGGGAGTACCGGCACGCGACGACAAGGAAGTCATCTGATGAAGGCGCTGGTGTACCACGGACCGGGTCAGAAGGCGTGGGAGAACGTACCCGACCCGAAGATCATCGACTCCACTGACGCGATCGTACGGGTGGACGTCACCACCATCTGCGGCACCGATCTGCACATCCTCAAGGGGGACGTCCCGGCGGTGACCGACGGCCGGATTCTGGGGCACGAAGGTGTCGGGACGATCACCGAGGTCGGTCAGGCGGTGAGCAAGCTCGCCGTGGGGGACCGCGTGATCATCTCCTGCGTTACCTCGTGCGGCTCATGCTCCTACTGCCACCAGCAGCTGCCCTCGCACTGCCTGGACGACGAGGGCGCCTCCGGCATCGGCTGGATCTTCGGCCACCTCATCGACGGCACTCAGGCGGAGTACGTGCGCGTACCCTTCGCCGAGAATTCCCTGCACAAGGTGCCGACGGGCGTGAGCGACGAGGCCGCGGTCATGCTCTCCGACATCTTGCCGACAGGCTTCGAGATCGGGGTGCGCAACGGCCGCGTCGAGCCCGGCGACGTCGTCGCCGTTATCGGTGCCGGACCGGTGGGCCTGTCGGCGATGATGACCGCCGGGCTCTACGGCGCCTCTCGAATCATCGCCATAGACCTCGATGACAACCGGGTCCAGCAAGCCAAGCTCTTCGGCGCCACCAACGGCGTCAACAGCGGCGATGCGGACTGGAAGGACAAGGTGCTGGCCCTGACCGACGGACTGGGCGTGGACGTCGCGATCGAGGCCGTGGGCGTGCCGGCGACCTTCCAGATGGCCACCGAGCTCGTCCGCGCAGGCGGGACAGTGGCGAATGTCGGCGTGCACGGCAAGTCGGTGGAGCTGAAGCTCGAGGAGCTGTGGATCAAGGACCTCGCGCTCACCACCGGCCTGGTAAGCGCCACTACAACGCCGATGCTGCTCAAGCTGGTCGCCCAGGGCAGGCTCACACCGGAGAAGTTCGTCAGCCACCGCTTCACGTTCGACGGCATCATCGACGCCTACGACACCTTCGGCCGCGCAGCGGAGACGAAGGCCCTCAAGGTGGCCATCACCCGCTGACGCACCGCCCAGGACCCCGATCCGCCAAGCGCAGGCCGGTCCGGCGCGGTGTCGTGTCGCCTGGCTGGCTTCCGACCGGGAGCGCCACATCACCGGCATGGCGCTCCCGGTCGACACCTATCACCCTCCGGCTGCGGTCAGATAACCGCAGGCAGAGCGGCACGAGCGGCGACCGGGGCGGCTGCCTGCGACTGTTCCGCGATCCGGGCCGCATCTTCCACGCACGCGTGGACGGGCAGGACATCAGCGAGACGCGCAGCGGTCAGGACCAGCAGCGCCTGCCGCTGTGACGCAGCCAGCAGGAGCTCGCCACCGGCGGCGCGGGCATGCTCACGCGCGAGCATGAGCGCCGTCAGGCCGCTGGCGTCAAGAAACCTCAGGCGAGCCAGGTCCACGATGACCATGGACCCACCTGCTGCGATGGCAGAAAGCGTGGCCGCGACAGTCGCGGCATCCATGATGTCAAGCTCCCCGCTCAGCATCACGACAGCCTGCCCGCCGCAGTCACGGGTACTCAAATCCGCACTGAACATGGGCGCGCCCTCCTGCTCCGGCAGCAAGGCGTGGTCCTGACCCGGCGGCTAGTTCGCCAGCAGCTCTCTCTTGGCTGACACTACGCTCGCTGCCGGCTCATGTCCTCTCGGGTGGGGCGGGCAGTCTGCCTGAGAGGGCGTTACGGTCTCAGCTAGTCGCGAAACAGTCGATTGCGGCAGGCCGTCGCGCTGGCCCCGCCAAAGGGGCGCAATACTTTCAGCCAATTGGGGAAGGCCTGAGCCATGTGCGTCGGCAGCGCGAAGAGCCCGGGAGCGATCGATTGATCCTTCCAACATCCATAAGGAGGTCCGCACCATGTCAACCGAGAAGCAAAAAGAGGCTGCACGGCGGAACATCGAGAAGGCTCGTGAGGTGCAGAGCGAGCGTGCTCACGGAGCAGATATCCCGCGCAGTTCGGAGGGCATGAGCACCGCAGAAGAGGATCGCCTGGCTGACGCGGAGTTCGCCTTCCCCGAGGAACGCAAGGAACCCCTCAGCGACGCGACGCACGTGCGGAACGCGATAGCGCGGTTCGATCAGGTCGAGGGGGTTACCGACAAGGAGCGGGACCAAGCCTGGAAGCGGATCCGGGCAGCGGCCAGCAAGTACGGCGTCCACGTCGCGGAGGACGACTGGCGCGATCTGCCCGCGGGAGGTAAACGGTAACCGAAGGAAGCCGCTGCTGCGCTCCGGCCCGCTCCGAGGACGGCGTGACCAGATAGGCCTGCCCGACACCTGCAGCGCCGCCGCCAAAGATCCGCATCGTTGAAGTCAGCCACGGCCATCTGGACTCCATCCGGCGGGCCATCCCGGTCCGTCACACCATCGGGGTGATTCTGCCGCCCGTCCGGGCGGGCGCAGCGCCACCGAGCACCTCATCGCGGCACCCCAAGCCGCAATTGACCGACCCAGTCAGGCCGAATGCCCCTACCGAGACCGCAGCGCGATCTGATGGCGTCGTCGGGACAGGCCGTGATGGCCGGTTACATACCGTCAGACGAGCAATCCGCTGGGAGCAGATTATGGCTGATTTCGGAGTCGCAGACCTATCGGCGCTGGAGATTCTTGATTCGCGCGGGCGCCCCACCGTGGCGGTGACCGTCCGGCTCGCCGACGGCACGAGCGCCCGGGCCGGGGTGCCGTCCGGGGCGTCGACGGGATCACTGGAGGCGGTCGAGCGCCGGGACGGCGACAAGAACCGGTACGAGGGGAAGGGCGTCCTGGGTGCGGTCGCCGCGGTGAACACCGAGATCGCTGACCTGCTGCGCAAACGCTCCTGGGCGTCGCTGGCCGAGGCCGATCAGGCGATGATCGAACTGGATGGGACGGCGAACAAGAGCCGGCTAGGCGCGAACGCTACCGTCGGCACCTCGATGGCACTCGCCCGGGCCCTGGCCGCCTCGGCCGGGATACCGCTGTGGCAGTGGCTCGTGCCCGAGGGCGTAAGCCCGCGGATGCCGGTGCCTAACTTCAACGTGCTCAACGGCGGCGCGCACGCGGCGAACGCGCTGGACTTCCAGGAATTCATGATCGCGCCGCTGGGCGCCCCGTCGATGGCCGAGGCCGTCCGGGCCGGCGCCGAGGTCTACTCCGCGCTGCGGCGCGAACTGACCGGCCGGAAGCTGTCGGTCGGCCTGGGCGACGAGGGCGGCTTCGCACCCGAGATCGACGACCCCGAAGAAGTGCTGCGGCTCCTGGTCCAGGCCATCGGCGACGCCGGCTACCAGACCGGACCCGGGGGAGTCTCCATCGCCCTGGACCTGGCGGCGTCGGAATTCCGCCAGCCGGACGGCCGGTACCGGGTAGCCGGTGAGCTGCTGAGCAGCGCCGACCTGATCGAGCGGCTGGCCGGCATCGTGACGGACTTCCCGGTGCACTCGATCGAGGACGGCCTCGGCGAGGACGACGACGAGGGCTGGATCGCGCTGACGGCGCGCCTCGGGCAGACCGTGGAACTGGTCGGCGACGACAACTTCTGCACGAACCCCGCCATCATCACCAGCGCCATCGAGCGCGGCATCGCCAACGCGGCGCTGATCAAGCTCAACCAGATCGGCACCGTGACCGAGACGCTGCGGGCGATGGCGATCTGCCGCGACGCCGGGTACCGGCAGTTCGTCTCGCACCGCTCCGGCGAGACCGAGGACTCCTTCATCGCCGACCTCACCGTCGGGACCGGCAGCGGCCAGCTCAAGTCCGGCGCGCCCGCGCGCGGCGAGCGCGTCGCCAAGTACAACCGCCTCATCGAGATCGCGGCCAGTTCCCCGGAGATCCCCTACGGCATGCCCTGACCTTCGCGCACCAGGGACATGACCCCCGCCGCGAAGCGGCGGGGGCGGCGGCCAGGGCCACGTCGAGGACGGTGAACCCGGTGCGCCCGATGGCGATAAGCCGTTGGGCGATGGCCTGGCTACGGCCAGCTATCCGCTGGCCGTCCAGGCTTGCCGATGGCCCGTTCGGTGTGAACTCAACAATGAGGTTGGCGGCACAGGTGATCTCATCGGGGCTCCGCCCGCGCACAGCGGTCGGCGCGGACGCGGCCGAGGCGGTGCCCCTTTCGGCATGAACCATCCAACAAAACTCCCTGGCCGATGCCGGGGTGCCCACGTATCGGCTACGAGCGACTGATGCCGGGTCGGCTGGATGACTCACCGCGAAAAAAGGAAGCGCCCGCCGGACGCGGACCCCAGCTCGACATCGAGAGCCGGTCGACCAGTCGCGACATCAGAGCCAGCCGCTGGCGCTCGCCTTGCTGGTGATGATCGGGAACGTACTCGGACGCGCTGTTCCCGGTTCGCCCCGGCTCGTCATTTCCGACAGCACCCCTTCAGGCGGCTCCGCCATAACAGCAGCGTCCGGTTAGATCCTCGGTCGCGTCCCTCGCGCACCCATACCGCCACGTGCGCAGGCTCCCCTACCTGGTAGGCAACCGCGAGAAGGTCACGGCGCACCTCATCCAGATCGGTGGCGTCCTGCATGCGATCCGCGAAGGCGGCGATCGTCGCCTCGGCGTCATAGTGCGCCCGGTTGAACCGCCTGTCCACGGCCCGCTGCACCCTGCGTCGCAGCGGATTGAACAGTGCGACCGCGGTGAGCGTCGCCAGAGCGACAGCAACCGGCGACCTGAACGGCACCACGGCATGGGCCAGGGTGACCAGGACGGCGTACACCCCGATCAGCAGGCCGGTGACAATCGCGTACGCCAGCGTCCGGGAGATCAGCCGGTCGATCTCGTACAGCCGGTACTTCAGGATCCCCACCCCGATGCTGGCCGGCAGCGCAATGAAACCGATGCTGAGAAAATTGTTCAGCCAAGCCAGGATCCCGGAGGATGCGCTGTAGCCGGGGACGCTAAGGCCGGCGCAGATGAGAGAGATAGTGGCCCCGAACATCAGCCACTTCAGCTGCTGACGGCGACGACCGGATGACCGCCGCCAGCTAAGCAGCTGGCGGGCGGCGAAACTGACGCCCAGCGCCAGGGTCAGGACGAGGATGATGTCCTGCGCCACCGCAAGGTGACCGGCTGGGTAGTCGACGACGGTCAAACCACCGTAACCATCCACCCGGATCCGGTGCCCGCTGATGGCGTCAACCGCTGCCGCCGTCAGCAGAGCCAGATAACCAGCGCAGAGCAGGCAGTACGCCCACACTGCCGATCGCCACCGGGGGGAGGGCAGGCGACCGTCGGGAAAAAGCAAGATCACCAGCAGGAACAGCGCGATAGCCGGTGACCACAGCTGATACAGCACAAGCCCGAGCGGGCCGAGGGGCAGATTCCGGCCGAGCCGGTAGACCAGCAGCGAGTACGCTCCGGCGCCGGTGCTTAGCATCAGGGCTGCTGCGATGCCGAGGAGGAGCCAGCCGTTCGGGTTGCGCGGCTGACGCCGCGCGACCAGCACCCCGACGGCCGCGGTCGGTATCGCGATCATGATGGGCTGCAGCGGGTATCCGGGCTGCCGGGCCAGGAGGGACACGGCCACAAGCCCCGCGGCGAGCAGCAGCATGACCCAACCGGCCAGCCCGGCGGCCGACGGCCGACGACGGCCCGTGAGCGCACTTATCATCGCCGTCATTTCTCTCGTCGGCGGCGCTGGGTGATCGCGGTCGTGGAATGCAGCATGCCTCGCACCATGGAGTTGTACCGTATGCGGCCGAAGCCGCCCCACTGCCGCCGACGGTCAATGCAGACGGTGCGGGTGTGCACGGCGGCGGGAAGCGCTCCAAGGTACCTCGCCAGCGCAGTCATCGTCTGGACCCAGAACTGATCTTCCTTCCGGTGGCCGCCGAGGCTCATAGCCAGCTCATAAAGTGGGTCATTGGCCCGCATCAGCACCTGGATCTGGATAACGGTGGACGCATCCGGCGAAGCGTCCGGGGCACTGGCACGGCCGGCGCGCTCGGCCGAGAAAGTGATCCAGCCGGCGAACATGTGGCCCTGCGGGGTCATCAGGGTGAATGACTCTTCGTCCGCGTAGAGCACGAACACTCCCGTGGACAGCGTGACGCCGCCGCCTACGCTCACGTCGAGCAGGGCCACGTCACCGGGGCTGAGGCTGGTCAGCGGACCTTTGAACCGGTTCCCCGCTGGCCAGAACTCGCCAAAGTGCTGCTTCCACTCGGCGATCACGGTTTGCGGTGAGATATTCGGGCTCACGTTGATCCAGTACGTCTTCCGCCACATCTTCCCGAAGCCCTGAACCGGGCCGTTGAGGCGCAGGCCGGCCACATTACGGCCGGGAGAGTCACCGCTGGCCGCCGGAAACCGGTCGATCTTGGCCGCCCAGCTTCCGGCGTCGCGCGGTAGCGGCGCTGCCGGCGTAGCGGCGACGCCCTCTGGCGCCGTGCGTCGGCCGTCCTGCGGCTCCCGCTCGGCCGGATCGGACGCAGGGACGTCTTCGGGTCCAGGACGCTTGGTCATGACGCTCTCCCCGGTCCCGCCGGGTCGGCGAGCGCCGACTGCTCGTTGTCGTAGATCCCGATGGCTTCGTCCAGCCGGGTAAGTTCGAAGATCTCGCGGTAGTGATGGCTCAGTCCGAACGCAGCAAGCTGCTGATGCTGGCGATTGGTGCGGACCAGCAGGGTCACGAGCATGCCGATGCCGCCGCTGTTCATGTACTCAAGGCCGCTGAAGTTGAGCACCAGGCGCCGGGCACCCTGCCGGGTGGCCTCCTCGTAAGCCGACATCAGCACGGACTCAGATGCGGCCGTGACATCGCCGCTGATGTTGATGATCGCCGTGCGGCCGTCCGCCTGGCGGACGTCCAGCCGCGTCGCCGGCTTTTCCATCTGATCCCCCCGGGAGGTGTTGTGAGTCTTCCCTGGATGGCTGCCTGGGCTATCGACCGGCCCGCACAGGCAGCCAGTCTTCGGTTGCGAGCTAGGGCGCGCCCGGCACGCAGCTGTCAGTGGCCGGCCCCTGCCGCGCGGGGCCGATCTGGATCGTGAGCCGGACGGTGCGGTACGCCCCATCGGTCGTTACGTCCATGGCATCGACCATGTGGCGGATAAGGAACAGGCCCCACCCGCGCGGATCCTGCTGGCCCTCGAGTTTGCGTGCGAGATCGGGAATTTCGGCCTGCCCCTCAGACCAGCCTTCGTCGTTCCGGCCACCATGGTCGGTGATCGTGACGACGACTTCGGCGCCCGACTGGAAGACCTCGATGCCGACCGCAAGATCCGGGCGGCCGCCATTCCCGTGTTCTATGGCATTCATCATCGCCTCAGCAACCGCGGTCTTGAGCCGGTTCAGCCGGTCAGGCGCCAGGTTCAGGGCCGCGACGCTGGCCACGACCTGGTCCAGCGCGATGCGTTCATTGCCCGGCACACTCGCCAGCGCGAATGACGCGAGCCGCCGCGGCGCGGGATGCGCGATCGTGCTCACCGGGTGATACCAGGACGCGCAGCAGGAACGCTCTGCTCAAGCGAGAGCAGGGTGATGTCGTCTTCCTGCTCATGGCCGGGGCCGGTGAACGCGTCGAGCTCGGTCAGGCACAGGTCAATCAGGGCCTGTCCCGAGGCACCCTGGCCGACGAGGGCGGCGACGCGATGGAAGCCGAACATCTCACGATCGGCAGCGTGCGCTTCGGAGAGCCCGTCGCTATGCAGCAGGGCACAGTCACCTGGTCGGAAAGTGAAAGCCTTCTCCTCGTAGCTCATGCCGGGCATGAGTCCCAGTGGCATGCCTTTGGCGCGCAGCTCGGCTACGCCGTCAGCGGTCCGCACATAAGGCACGTCGTGCCCGGCGTTGGCAAACGTGATCCGGTCACTGGTAGCGTCGAGCACCAGGGCCAGGCAGGTGACGAACATGTGTGGCGGGGTGTCCCGCCAGAGCAGGTCGTTTACCGTTTCCAGTACCGCCCCCGGGCTGATCAGCCGGGGCGCCGCGGCCCGCAGCAGGGCATGCGTGCTAGCCATGACAAGCGCTGCGGGGACGCCCTTACCGGTGACGTCGCCGATGACTACCATAACCTGCCCGCCCGGCAGCGGAATGAAGTCATAGAAGTCACCGCCCACCGTCTGAGCTGGTCGGTAGAAGGCGGTGACCTGCCAGCCGGGCAGGTCCGGTAGCGACTCGGGCAGGAACTGGCGCTGGATGAGCCGGGCCACCTCGAGCTGCTGATCGATCCGCTCACGCCGCAGGGCCTCAGCCTGCTCCTCGCGAACCAGCTGGCCGACCCGGATGGCAGGCGCTGCATATCTGGCCAGCGCACTCAGCAAGCGGCGATCATCGGTCGAATAGTCCCCTCCGGACAGCCGCGGCCCCAAGGTGAGCATGCCGAGCGGAGCACCAGCGGAGATCAGCGGGACGGCCAGGACGACGCCGGCGTCCTTGAGGCCCTTCAGGGCAGGCGACTCGAACTCGAGATCACGGACGTCGACGGCGGCGGCCGTGTGCATCAGGTAGCCGGCCAGCGGATCATCTTCAGGCAGTTCAACCGGTGGCTCAATGACCGCTCCCTCGGGGAGAGCTGGCCGGGATGTTGGAGTTTCCGCTCGCCGTCCGCTCAGCCACGCACTCAGTCGGCGCAGGCCGCCCGCGGGACGGCCAGCACCTGGAGCAGAAGCGGTGGGCCCGGCTGCGGCCGTACGCGGTACGGCGGACTGACCCGGAGCGGTCGGATCCACGGCCACGGAGGTCGCCGTATTGACTGCTTCCGGCGTAGCCGGGCCGGTCCTGTTCACCCCCTGGGGCATTCCCGCTCCCCCATGGTCACGTCGTATCGGGGCGATACGCGTCGAACCCCGCCACACGAATCGTTCTCGGTCAGCGTACTCCGTTGATCTATTCGGGCATAGCCGCACGTTACGGACATGAACACGACCGCTATCGGCAGCAGCAGTCGCCGTGCCCAGCGGCGTGCCCCACCCGGTCAAGCGTGCGGCTGGAATCCAGGTCGGTGGCCAGGCGCAACTTTGAGCCAGGCTTTGACGCAGGCGAGTCAGAAGAACTGCCTGGAGTTAGGCGTCTCGGGGACCTCGGTCCCTGGTCATGCCGGAACGGGCTCACCGACGATCGTGTGGGAGGCGGTAACGATGGTTGCTTCGGATGCTGCCGCAAAAGATGAGGCGCTGCCGGCTGGATATCCGTCGGCGTGGGAGTTCGACGGGCTGCTCAGGAATGGCGAGACGGCCGTCGTCCGCCCGATCCGGCCGTCGGATGCGCCGGCGCTGGTCGGGCTGCATGGGGCCGTGTCGCCCGGCACGCTGCACCAGCATGTGCTCCTGGCTGGGCCGACTCTCAGCGTGGAAGAGGCCGCGCGTTTCAGTGAGGTGGATTACGACACCCGGATGGCTTTCGTCGCGCTCGTGTCGGGCGAGCTGGTCGGGCTGGCGAGCTATGACCGCGCCGCTACTCCGTCGGCGGCTGCCGAGGCCAGCTTCATCGTCATCGACACCTACCAGCGGCCACGGCGTCGACGACCCTGCTGTTCGAGAGCCTGGCGGAGTACGCGCGGACACGGGGAATCCTGAGCTTGATCGCCGAGGTCAGGCCGCAGAACACGGCCATGCTGGAGGTGTTCGCGGCAACGGGCTTGCGCTGCACCCGGCGGGGCGGCACGGCGACGGTGCGGGTCGAGATCGATTTGCGGTCGACGGCGGCGTACCGGGCGTCGTGTGATCAGCGGGAGGCGACGGCGGAGGTGGCCAGCGTCGCGGCGATCCTCCGGCCGCGCTCGATCGCAGTCGTCGGGGCAGGACGCCACCCGGGCAACGTTGGCCATCAGGTTGTCCGGTCCCTGCTCGTCGGCGACTTCTCCGGAACGGTCTACCCGGTCAATCCGGCAGCACGGGCGGTCTGCGGCGTCCCCGCGTTTCCGGCGCTGCTGTCGATTCCCGAGCCGATCGACCTGGCCGTTGTCGCCGTTCCGGCCCCAGCTGTCCCTGGCGTGATCGAGGATGCCGCCTCGATCGGCGTGCGTGCTGTCACCGTCATCACCGCGGGCTTCGGCGAGACGGGCCGCTCGGGTGCTGCGGTCGAGACCGGGCTGCTGAGCGTCGCCCGCACGCACGGGATGCGGATCGTCGGCCCAAACTGCCTAGGTGTCGCGAACACCGATCCAGGCGTCCGGATGAACGCAACGTTCGGCTCGCTCGATCCGCTGCCCGGACGGCTGGCGCTTGTCTCACAGTCCGGTGCGGTCGGGCTCCTGCTCAGCGAGCAGACCCGCGCCGCCGGCCTTGGCCTGTCGGCCTTCGTGTCGGTGGGGAACAAGCTCGATGTGAGCCCGAACGATCTGCTGTGCTTCTTCGAGCAGGACGACCGGACCTCGGTGATCGCGCTTTACCTGGAGTCGCTGGGCAACCCGCGCAAGTTCGCCCGCATCGCCCGGCGGGTCGGCGCGGCCAAGCCCATCGTGGCGCTGAAGGCGGGCAGAACATCAGCGGGGGCCAGGGGAGCCCGCTCGCATACCGCAGCCGCAGCGACCCCGGAAGTCACCGTCGCCGCCTCTGCTGCGCAGCGCAGGCGTCATCAAGGTCGACCGGCTCGAGGAACTCCTCGACGTCTCGGCCATCTTGCTCGCCGCGCCGCTGCCCGCGGGACGTCGTGTCGCGCTGGTCGGGAACTCCGGCGGCCCGCTGATCCTGGCCGCCGACGCCTGTGAAGGCGGTGAGCTGACCGTGCCGGAGCTCGGGGAGGCGATCCAGCACGCGCTCGGCGAGATCCTCGTGCCCGAGGCGGCGACCGCCAATCCGGTTGACCTCACGGCGGACGGGACGCCGGCGGCGCTCGAGCAGGCGCTCGAGATCGTCCTTGGAGATGATGGGATCGACGCCGTGATCACCGTCGTCGTCGAGGACCATGGCGATGCCGGCCGCGGCGATACGGGAGACCATTGCGCGCGTCGCGCAACGCGCGGGCAAGCCGGTGGTCGCCTGCTCCGTGGAGGCGGCCCCGCGCATGCCAGCCGGTGCGGCGGAACTCGCGGAGCTGCCGTCACCAGAGCGGGCGGCGGCGGCCCTGGGGCATGTCTGCCGTTACGCGCAGTGGCGGCAGCGCCCGCTGCTGCCGGCTGAGGAACCCGAAGAGCTACCCGGCCAGCCGGTGATCAGCGAGATCGTGGCCTCGACGCTCGCCGGCAGCCCCGCCGGGGGCTGGCTCGAGCTGGACCAGGCGGCCCGCCTGCTGGAGGCGTGCGGCCTGCCCGTACTGCCGACCCGCGGCGCGGCGACCGCGGCGGAGGCAGCCGCAGCGGCCGAGGCCATCGGGTTCCCGGTCGTCTTGAAGGCCCGTTCCGGCGATGTCGTCCACAAAACCGACGTTGGCGGCGTCGCTTTGAACCTGGCCGACGCGGAGGCGGTACACGCCGCGTACGAGACGATGCAATCGCGGCTCGGCGCGCAGATGGGCGGGGCGGTGCTTCAGCCGATGGCGCCGTGGGGTGTCGAGGCGATCGCCGGGCTCGCATCCGATCCCGATTTCGGCCCGGTCGTGATGGTCGGCCTCGGCGGGGTGATGACCGACCTGCTGCGGGACCGTGCCTTCGCGGTCCCGCCGCTCGAGTCCGGCGCAGCCGACGCCATGGTGGCGTCGCTTCGCGCCGCCCCGCTGCTCGATGGCTACCGGGGGACGCCGAAAGTGGACCGCCGGGCGCTCGTGGCGTTGCTGGAGCAGATCGCGCGCGTGGCCGAAGAAGTTCCCGAACTGGTCGAGCTCGATCTCAACCCAATCCTGGTCAGTCCGGACGGGGCGCTCGCCGTCGATTGCAAGGTCCGGCTGGCCCCGCGCCCGGCCGGCCCCGGCCCGCTGTTTCCCGCGCTGCGCCGGCGGCCGCAGATTCCCAGCGGCGAGATCCCGCCCGGGCCGGCGACGAGCTGAAGCCGTCGTGCTAAACCACGTGACCGCTGCGGCGGGAGCCCAGCTTGCGGATCGGTCCCGTTCAGGGAGGTCCGGCTCTCGGCGGTGAGGAAGGCCTCCACGACGGGCGCGAGGTGTCCGGCTTCGGTGATCAGGTCAAGGTGGCCGCCGCGGTAGATCGTCAGCTCGCTTCGCGGGATCAGCCGGTGCATCATCCGCGCGTTAATAGCCGGGATGATCGGGTCGTCGTCCCCCGCCAGTATCAGGGTGGGCTGACGCACCAGCGGCAGCAGCGGGAGGCTGGACCAGCCGAGGATGGCCAGCACCTGGTAGCTATAGCCCCTGGTCCCTATGAGGTGTGTCGTGGCGCGCAGCAGCTCACGGGCGAGCGGCGGGTCATCGCGCACGCTGCCGCCGTAGAGCTCACCAGCGATGCTGGCCGCGTATCCATGGTCGCGATTGCGCCACGGCCAGAGCATGCGGAGCAGAGCGCGTGGGTGGCCGGGCACCATCAGGCCGCCTGGTGCGGTAGCCACCAGCACCAGTCGGCGTACCCGTTCCGGGCGCAGGACGGCGAAATGCTGCGCCAGGGCGCCTCCCCAGGAGATGCCCAGGATATCGGCTTGCTGGTAGCCGAGCTGGTCGAGCAGGTCACTCATCAGGGGCGCCAGTGTGGCCAGGTGGTAAGGAACTACCGGTGGCTGGGACCCGCCGATGCCCGGCATGTCGAACCGGACGACTTCTCGCTCGGGGTTGAGCGCATTGACGAACGGCTCCAGCAGCTCGAGGCGCGCCCCGATGCCGTTGCACAGCACAAGTGGCGGCCACTTGGGGTTCCCGCTTCGCACCGTGACCCGCAGGCGCCGGCCACCGGCCATCAGCGTGCCGCTGGCCGTACGCGGCGGCGAGCTGATGGCCAGGGCGCGCAGACGGCCCGCCCGCCCGCTCTTTCCGGGTCCGCCGGGCTGGAGTGGTTCGGCGGTCATCGACTTGGCGGCCGGCGCTGGCTCAGGATGCCGGTACGGGTGGTGGGGCCCGGCCGTCGCGATCGGGGCGGCCCGTGGGTCCGACTTTCATTGTTTGCCTCTTTCCGGAACGCATCAGCCTGCTCAGCGGATGCGCCAGCACATCAAGTGCCAGGCCAGCCGCCGACGCGATCCGCACGTCGGCGGGAATCCCGCTGCTGCCAGCCCAGCCACCGGGCGTGGCCGGCGGGAGGGCTATTCGGCCTGTCCAGTTACGACCAAGGGCCCGCTCAATTGGCCATAAATGACACGATGGCACCGTTAGGTGATGACAGCCCGACGCGGAGGCAACGATGACTGCGACCGGGAGTCCGGCCGGGGCCAGCGTAATGCAGGCGGCGCTGCTCGCGCGATCCGCCGCGGCGGCTACCTGCGCGGGGCTGCCTGGCGGGGCTACCTGCGCGGGGGCGCCGAGTTCGAAATAGGGCTGATCACTGGCGAACAGCAGAGCAAAGCCACGGGAATCGCGTGCGTCTCCGAGTGCATCGCGGCGGCGGCTGGGGCCCTGCGGCGGGCGCGAGGGGTCGCGTGCCGGGCGCGGGGGCGGGTTCCGCAGCGCGCGCGGGGGCCGGGTTCCGCAGCGCGCGCGGGGGCGGGTTCCGCAGCGCGCGCGGGGGCGGGTTCCGCGGCGGGCACGGCGGATGGGTGGGCCGCGGCTTCATTCCTGAGTTCCTCGAGCCGGTGCCGGGACGGCAGCAAGACGATCGCGAGGATCACACCCAGCCCGAACACCCCCGCCGACACCGTGAAGGCCACCGTGTAGCCGTGGGTGGCCGCGACCGCCGGCGCCAGCGCGCCGGTGTGGTGAGCCACGAGGTAGCTGGTCGTCGCGGTCAGCGCGATCGTGCTGAGCGCGGACGTCCCGATCGAACCGCCGACCTGCTGCACCGTGTTGACCAGCGCCGAGGCCACGCCCGAGTCCTCGCGTCGGACGCCGGCCGTGGCCGTGTTGATGGCCGGGGCGAAGATCATGCCGAAGCCCAGGCCCATGACGAGCAGCGCGGGCAGCACGCCGCCGAGGTAGCTGGAGGTCACGGTGAGCCGGGTCAGGTAGATCATCCCGATCACGCCCAGCAGCATGCCCGACGCGATCAGGACGCGCGGGCCGACCCTGGGCAGCAGCACGATGCTGGAAAGATTGGAGCTGATCAGGATGCAGCCGATCAGCGGCAGGAACAGCAGGCCCGTGGTCGAACGGGCTGTTCCCCTTGACCACCTGCATGTAGTAGGTCAGGAACAGGAAGACGCCGAAGATCGCGATCCCGGAGAGGAAGACGGCGACGTAGGCGCCGCCTCGGGTGCGGTCCAGGATCACCCGCAGCGGCAGCAGCGGATGGCTGACCCGCTGCTCGGCCAGCACAAACCCGGCCAGCACGAGTCACGCCGACGACCAGGCAGCCGATAGTCAGCGCGGCGGTCCAGCCGGCGGTCTCGGCGTGGGAGAAGCCGAAGACGATGAGGAACAGCCCGGCGCAGGCCAGCATCGCTCCGGGCCAGTCCATCCGCGGCCGGGTTGGCCGGCCGGGCGCTGCGGATGTACAGCCAGCGCGCCGGTGATGGCGATCGCGGCGAACACCAGGTTGACGTACAGGGTGTAGCGCCACGAGAGGTACTGGGTGAGGGCCCCGCCGAGGATCAGGCCCACCGCGCCGCCGCCGGCCGCTACTGAGCCGAAGACCCCGAAGGCCCGGCCCCGCTCGCGCGGGTCCTGGAAGGTGCTGACCAGGGTGCCGAGGGCGGACGGCGCGAGGATGGCGCCGAACGCCCCCTGCAGCGCCCGCGCCGCGACCAGCATCCCGAACGAGACGGCGGCGCCACCGAGCGCGGAGGCGACGCGCGAATCCGGCCAGGCCGGTGATGAAGACCCACTTGCGGCTGAACATGTCGCCGAGCCGGCCGCCCACCAGCAGCAGGCTGCCGAACGCCAGCGCGTAAGCCGTCACCACCCACTGCCGGTCGCTGTTCGGGAACCCGAGCGCGTGCTGCGCCGATGGCAGCGCGATGTTCACGATGGTCGAGTCGAGGACCACCATGAGCTGGGCGATGGCCACCACGACCAGGACCAGCCAGCGCCGGTCGGCGAGCGCCGCCGGACGGTCTTCGGCGGCGCGTGATCCACGGCGACCCGGCGAAGCGTTTGGCGCTGCCACGAGACCTCCCGGTTTAGCGACGGCCGCTGGTTAGGGGTCGCTACCGAGGTCCGGAGCATCGATGGTCCGGCGATCCTGATGAGGAGGGCAGCTCACGCCATCACGGCCTCACGCCACCATAGGCATACCGGAAACGGTACGTCCATCTTCGATCCTTTTGCCCCTGCGTGCCGCCAGATCAGGGTTGCCGGGTCAGTACACGCAGGGGATGCCGTAAGGGGCGTTGGCGGTGACCGACACCGCGCCGCCTGCGGCACCGTTGTTCGACGCCGAGCTTGAAGCGGGCGACGGCGGGCTAGCGGACGAAGACGGCGAGGACGGCGAGGACGGGCGGGACGCCGGCGAGGAGGCGGCGAAGCTGGGCACGGCCGTGGCGCTGGCGCCGAGCACGATCTCCACCTGCCCCGCCGCGACGGAAGAGCTGGCGGTCGCGGTCACGCCGAAGGCGGCGGCGATGTTCGCCGCGTTCGCCGCGTTCGATGACCCGGCGCCGTACAGAACCTCGGTCGCGGACTGCGCGGTCGCGTTGCCTACCTGGCCCGCCTGGTAACCGGCCGCGACCAGCGCCCCGGATACCTGGCCAGCCAGGCCCGCCGTGTAACCGCCGTTCAGCACGTCCACGGTTGTGGAGGACGGCGATGCGACCGCGGCCGGCGTGTTGCCACTGGCCTTGCTTCGTCGTGGACGGCGGATAGAACGTCTGCTGCACGAGGTTCTTGATCGCGGCGGGGTCGATCAGGTTCGCGTCCTCCGCCTGTCCGCCAAGATAAAAAGTCTGGTAGCCGACGATCGGCGCCGTCTGGAACGTCAGGTTCTTCCCGGTCAGCCCGCGCATTTCCGAGGCGAAGTCAAGCAGGTTCCAGCCAGCATCGGTGATCACGTACTGCTTGGCGATCGATAGCAGCGACTGGATCTGCGCCAGGTCCGACAGCACGTTCCCGTGCTTGAGCTTCCAGATCACGTAGTCGATGACGGCCTGCTGACGGTGCGTGCGGTCGATGTCGCCTTTCGGCAGGTTGTCCCGCTCCCGTACGAACGCCAGCGCCTGCGCTGCCCCTAGATGCTGGTAGCCCGGCTTAAGGTCCGCGCCGGAGTTGGCGTCGTGCAGGTTCTTGCCGCCGTCCCACGACTTCACGCACACCTCGATACCGTCGAAGGCCTGCGCCAGCTCGTAATACCCGGCCAGGTTCACCTCGGCGAAGTGGTCAATATGGACCCCCGTCAGGGACTCCACCGTCGCCACGGCGGCGGCCTGTCCCGCCTCATTGGCCTGAAAGTAGCGCTGGTCCCGGCTCATGCTGGAGTTGCCAGTCTGAGCCAGGCGCTGCGCCCAGGCCAGACCGTAAGCCTGGTCGATCTTGCCCTCTGACTGGCCGTCGTAGGCCTGCGGGAAGGTAACCCAGTCATCACGCGGGATCGAGAACCCGACCGCCTTCTTGCCGCCCGCAAAGATATGGATGAGGATCAGCGTGTTTGTGTCCTGCCCGCCCACGCCGTCGTTCTCGACGCCCTCGACGCTTCCGGCGTGCATCGCGGCCAGCAGGTTGGCCGGCAGAACGTTGCCGTCATAGTCGGTGCGGCTCTCGAGACCCATGACGAGAATGTTCTGCTCGCCGATCGACGGCCCGCTCACGATCGCGTGCGATGAGCCGATGCTGCTCACATCGTCTGCGTAAGAGCGCGCGTAGTAGCTCACGAGCAGTGTCGAGGCAGCCAGTACGCAGCACACGCCGTACACCGTCTTCAACGCAAGGCCACGAAGTCTCACTACACGGGCACCCTTGACGGATTGCTCTCTGCTGACCGGGAGGACGACATCGCACGTGAGAATACTGGGTGACCGGGCAGGCCGGATGGCTTTCAGGTCTGTCGAAGCTATTACGCAGCCAGCCGTCAAGGTCCGCAGGCATCAGAGCTGGCTGGACCTCACAGATACTCCCGCTTCCGCATCCAGACCAGGGTGAGCCAGCCCCAGATGGGCGGCAGGTAGGAGGTGAACAGCCGCTGGATGAAGACCGCCGCGGTGGCGTCGGCCTCCGTGACGCCGGCCGCCGTCAGGCCGAGGATCAGGCCCGCTTCCACGACGCCCATGCCGCCGGGTGAGGGCGAGGCGCCACCGACGAATCCGGCCACCGTGATCACCACGATCAGGGTGGGCAGCCGGAGGTGATCGTCGAAGGCGCGCAGCGAGACGGACAGCGCCATCGCGATGAGGAGTTCCCCGGCGAACGACCCACTTACCAGCAGGATCAGCTTGCGCGGCGAGCTGGCTATCTGCTTGAGGTTGGCCCAGATGTCCCGTAGCTTCGGGCGCGCCTTCGCGGCGGCCAGCCGGCGCAGTCTCGGCACGGCGAGCGCCACGCCGGCCACCAGGGCAACCAGCACCACGACGGCCAGAATGATCCAGACCAGCTTCGAGTCCCCGCCCGACTCGGGCGCGGCGTCGAGGTGGATGGACCCCCAGGCGAAGGGCAGTGACACGACGAACAGAATCCCCATGGCGAGCCAGCTGGAGGTAGCTACGATGGCGCCCGAGCTGAGCGCCACCGACGCGTCGTAACCCTGCTGCTGAAAGAAGCGCACCCGGGTGGCGAAGACCGCCGCGGTCCCGCCCGCCAGCGCACTGAATGAGTTCGCGACCTCGACCGCCAGCACACGCCCGAACGGCAGCGCTCCGGCCACGCTGCCCACGGCCTCCACGGCCGATGCCGCAAAGGCCAGCTGGGCCAGGACGAACGCGACGATGACCCAGAGCCAGCTGGCCCCGATCACGGTGTCGAAGGACTTGGACACGTCCAGCAGCACCCCGACCAGCGCCCAGCCGCCGATCAGCGTGCCTACCACCATGACCAGCGTCGGCCAGCTCACCCGCCGAGGTTCCACCAGCTTCGGCACATCGATCGATTTGGCCTGGGCGGCGCGGTTACGAACCTCGGCCAGGAGCTCGCGCTTGCCCCGCAGGCTCCGGCTGAGCGTGGGGTCGAGCCCGGCCCGGTGCATCCGCTGCAAGGCGCCGCCCAGTTCCTCCGCATCCAGGCCGCGGGCCGCCGCATCGGCGGCCCGCTCGGCGCCCACCGTCACGGCCGTCGCCGCGATAGCGCAGGCCAGGTCGCGGTCGAGCTGATCGGCCGAGGCGTTGGACGCGGCGTTGCGGAAGTCCGCCAGCGTGACAGTTTCCGCTGCCGATTCGACCAGCAGCGTGTCACCGCTGATCGCGCCGTGCGCGATACGTGCCTTCCGCAGCCTCCGCAGCTGACGGTAGAGATCGTCCAGGGTGGCGTCCGTCACCTCGGTGCCGTCCGCGCCGGACAGCTGAAGGCCGGCCGGGCAGCGGCAGACGAGCAGCGCGTCCCTCGCCAGCCCGGCCGTTCCCGCCTCGACGATCTCTGGCACGGCGACGCCGGCCTGGCCAGCCCGCATGGTGAGGTAGGCCTCGTGCTCGACCTGCTGCAGCCGGCTGATCGTGAAGGCCGGCCCTGAGTCCCGATAGAAGAGGAAGCGCCCGGTCTTGGTGAGCAGCTTGGCGTCGGCGGCATCCCGGCCATAAACCGAGATGGCGATGGGCTGACCGGCTGAGCCCTGGCGCGTATCGGTGGCCTGGTATTTCGCCACTCCCCAGACCTGCCGGGGCAGCGCCCGGACGTTTCGCGCACCGATGCCAAGCTCGTCGAGCAGCAGCTGCACGTCCTGGGCCGAGGGAAGGCCGAGCGGTGAGCCAAAGATGAGGCGGACCAGCACGGCTGCTCCCCAGCCGATGGCCAGGCTGCCGAGGACGTTGATCGGCAGCCCGTGGCCCCCGACCGCCGAGGCCAGGGCGACCAGGACGACGAATAGCTCGATGAGGCGCTGCAGGCCACGGGCCAGGTAGGGCAGCATGGCGGTGGTGACCGCCGCGAAGAGGGCGATCTGCAGGACCGGGAAAGTGACCGAGTAGCCGCGGATCTCGATCCCGCTGGGCCTTCCGCCGCTGCTGCCGAGCAGCAGGATGAGGATCCCGCTCACCGCCGCCGCGACCGCCGCGCTCAGCGCGATGTCGCGTGCGATCACCCAGCGGCGGGCGACCAGGGCCAGCCCCACCAGGACGATCGTGACGCCGAACGCTCCCGCGTCGTAGACCACGGTCACCAGCCAGGTGATGCTCCGGGGCGGCGGGTGGATGACCTGGGTGATGGCCCGGTCGATGCGGGAGTCGTATCGGATGATCAGCACGCAGCAGACGAGCGCGAGGATGGCACCGACCAGGCGCAGGCCGTCGGTGCCGCGGCGGCGGCGCTGGCCGTCGCCGACGGGGGCGAAAAAGGTCGCGCGCCAGTCACGCAGCAGACTCGGCTCGGGACGAGGGGCCGCGCTCGCTACTGGGTGCTGCGTTTGCGACTGGCCCGTCACGATCCACCTACCGAATAGCGCACGGGGCCGCTGACCTGCCAGCCTTCGACAGCACCCGCACTGTAACGAGCCGCGACATGGATCAAGGGCCATCAGCGGCCAGCCATCAATCTACACAAGGCCGTGTGCGCGGACAATGGGCCCGAAGAGCGAGGGGCAGGCCGGATCTGAGCGCACGCCGTGGCTGCCGGTCACGTATTGACGCCATTTGGGTACAGAAGGGCCGCGTAGAGTTGGTTTGACCAGATCCGCCCGGACGTTACCCGCTGCCTGCTGCCGAAGACGGGTTTTCATGACTGATTCCAGCTCACCGGCTCCCGGCCGGGCTGTGGCATGATCATGATGGCGGTAAGCGGGGAGGCTTCGTGCCGGATGCGATCGTCGTAACGGGCCTGACGAAAAACTACGGGGACTTCGTCGCGCTGCGCGGTGTCTCCTTCACCGTCGAGGCAGGGACGATCTTCGGGCTCCTGGGCCCGAACGGGGCCGGGAAGACGACGGTGGTCCGGATCTTGGCCACCGTGCTGAAGCCGTCCGGCGGCGGGGCGACCATCCTAGGTACTGATGTGGTCAGGCATCCAGATCGGGTCAGGTTTGACATCGGGCTGGCCGGCCAGTTCGCGGCAGTAGATGAGCAGCTGACCGGCCGGGAGAATCTCAGGCTGGTCGGACGGCTGGCGCAGCTCCGCCCGAAGCTGATCCCGGCCCGGGCGGACGAGCTGCTGGAACGTTTTGGGCTCAGCGGCGCCGCGAACAAGCCGGTGAAGGCCTACTCCGGTGGCATGCGCAGGCGGCTGGACATCGCTTCCGCGCTCGTCCAGCGGCCCCGGGTGCTGTTCCTGGATGAGCCGACCACCGGCCTGGACCTGCAGAGCCGAGGGCAGCTGTGGAGCATGATCCGTGAGCTCGTGCGAGGCGGGACCACGGTGCTGCTGACGACCCAGTACCTCGAGGAGGCCGATCAGCTGGCTGGCCGGATCGCGGTCATCGACAACGGCCAGATGATCGCCAACGACACCCCGGCCCGGCTCAAGGCGGTGTTCGGCAGCACGATTCTGGAGCTGGGCTACCTCGACGCCGAGGCCGCATCCCGTGCGGCCGCGATGCTGGCCGCCAGCCAGGGTGATGACCTGGAGCTGGACCGGACGACCGTGCGGCTCAGGACTCAGGACAGCGCCCAGGTGCTCAGCGAGGTGCTGCCGAGACTGGAACAGGCTGGCCTGCGGCCCAGCCACCTGCTGGTACGCGACCCGAGCATGGACGATGTGTTCCTCGCCCTGACCGGCAAGCCAGGCGCGGATGCCCAGCCGGCGGCCGACCCTGGCGCGGGCGGGAATGATCGACCAGCAGGCAGGGGGAGCACGGCATGAGCTATCCGCCGGAAACGGTCAGTGCGATGGACGCCTCGCTGGTCGCGGGCTTCCCAGCCGACGAGCGCCGACAGCGTGACTGGCTTTCGCCTGCCCGCGATACTTTCGCGATCACCTGGCGCAACCTGATCGGCATCCGGCGGGTGCCGCAGCTGGTGGTCTTCACACTGATCCAGCCGGTTATCTTCGTCCTGCTGTTTACCTATGTCTTCGGCGGGGCGATCAAGGGGCTGCCACCCGGCCTGACGTACGTTGACTACCTGATCCCGGGTGTATTCGTGCAGACCGCGGTCTTCGGCTCGATCATCACCGCGGTGGGGATGGCGACCGACCTGAAGAGCGGGATCATCGAGAGGTTCCGCTCGCTTCCGATGTCGTCCTCGGCTGTTCTCGTCGGGCGCTCGATGAGCGATCTCACCAGGAACGTCTTCGTGGTGATCCTGATGGGGGCGGTGGGCTTCCTCGTCGGCTTCCGTTACAGCAGCGGACTGGGCAAGTTCCTGCTCGGCATGCTGCTCGTGCTGGCCTTTGGCTACGCACTGTCGTGGATCTTCGCGATGGTCGGCATCGCGGTCAAGGACCCCGAGACGGCACAGGCGGCCGCGTTCCCGATCCTCGCCCCGCTCGTGTTCGCCTCCTCGGTCTTCGTGCCGGTGAGCACGATGCCGGGCTGGCTGCAGCCGTTCGCGGAGAACCAGCCGGTCTCGCTGACGGCTTCGGCGGCCAGGCACCTGATGATCGGGACTGCCGCAGGAAACGACCTGCTCTGGTCCTGCGTCTGGGTCATCGGCATCATCGCGGTGTGCGCCCCGCTGTCAGTGCGGCTCTACAGAAGGTCCGTCTAGGGCACTGACGACGCGTCCGGATCGATGAAATCGTCACCGCAGACGCAGGCGCGGTCGCGGGCGGGGGTGCATAGAATCTCGGCAAGAGATCATCTACGGCGTGCAGGCTGGGCCAGGGGCCGGAACAGCTCCGCAAGCTGACGGTGCGATCACAAATGCAGGGAAGGCAGAGGGCGCGTGACTAATTTTCCCGCCAACCGCGAAATCGGACCAGCACGATGAGCGAAGGGGGCACCCCCGTCCCCGACCTGTACCTCGTCGTCGGGTTTGACGGGTCTCCGCCGGGTAACCGGGCGCTCGACACCGCGGTCAATCTGCTGCACGGCCGCACGGGCAGCATCGAGGTCGTGTACATCGCTCACCTGCCCGGCATCGACATGCTGTCGGCCGACGCCATCGGCCAGATGGAAGTCGACTTCGACGAGATCGAGCGGGACCTGCGCACCGCGGCCGAAAAACAGCTGCGCGGCCGTGAGGGGCGCTGGGGGTTCGAGCGGCGCCAGGGCCCCATCGCGGACGAGCTGATAGCAGCCGCCACAGGTATCCGCGACAGCCACCCGGGCGACAGTGTGGCGATCGTGGTCGGCAGCTCATCGCACGCCATGCACCGCGTGATCGGTTCGGTGGCCGTAATCCTGGCCCACCGCGCACCGGTCCCCATCGTGATCGTGCCTTAGCACGTGAGGCGGGCGCCCCGGCGCCAGGCTGCCGATCACCAGAAGCCAGGCAGGTGCCCGTCCACCGCACGTGGGGGTGTCGTGCAGTATCGGATGATGACTTTAGAGACGCAGGGCCCGGACGGTATCACCCCTGGCGGGTGAGACATAGCCTGACCTGCCGCCCGTCTGCTGTACACCTGGTCGTCCGCCCGGAGTGGGCTGCCCGGCCCGCCGGGCCCATGCGATCGCCGAGCGAGCGAAGCCAGCTACGCACGGTAGCCACCCGGCCCGCGTCCATGTAGCGGTACCAGTGCTGCGCGATGAGGGTGGCCGACCGGGTGAAGTCGCCAGCCGCCAGTGCGTGACCGATGGCCTCGTCGGCTGATCCCCGATCCAAATACCAGGCGGTGGCCCGCTGGCGCAATGCGGGGATTGCGCCAGCTCGGCACGATCGAGCTGTCCAAGCAGTAACTGCGCGAAAAGATGATGATAGCAAAACCATTCCCGCTTATCGTCCAGTGCAATGAGAAACAAGTTCTCACGTTCGAGCTTATCAATGACATCCCGGGCATTCACCGTCCCGTCACCGCGCTGCACAGCGGCGCGGTGAACCGGCTCAGTACCGCCGTTCGCGTAAGAAATTGCCGAATAAGTTCGGGCTGACCTCCGATTACCTCTTCGGCCAAGAAATCCGTCATCCGGATCTCGGCCGTCTCCCCGCTGCTCTCAGCCTGCCCCGCCCGCGGGTGCGTCTATCAGGACAAGCTTGGCCACGATATTGTCCAGTTCGTACACCACCGCGGGGCGCTTCACCCAGTCCTTACGCACACGAGGAATGTGCAGCTTGCTTTCTCGTACGAGGTCGAAGCTGGGCCGCGTTGCCGCTGAGACGGAGGCAGCCCGTACCGGCTCCCGATGTACCGTCGAATGCTCGCTTGACTCTGTCGCCGTCCTGCACTCCCCATAACGGAGCATAACGCATCCTGCGTGAACCAGACGTGAACACTTTTGCCGATCCCGAAGGCGGCCTGGGGCTAACGATTGCAGTCCGGCGAAAGGTCATCAGGTCGCCTCGATATGCGAATGGGATTGCACGGGACACTCCACGCCAGGCCCTTTCACCCGGGTGATATCCGCCCGGATGACCCCAGGACGGTTGACAGCTCACCCTTGTCGGAGAGTAACTGGCAGGGGTGAGCTGGCCTGTCATGGACCCTGGTTGGCGGACAGGTCCGATGCCTGGGCAGTTTGAGGGGGAGAGTGAGGGCACCGCGATGGCGTCAAGCGCAACGAGTTCTGCTCGGCTGCGGGTTACGGGTCCCGAAGACACGATCATTGCCTCCAAGATCGCCGTACCCGGCTTGCCTCCCTGGCTGGTGTCCCGGCCACGGATCGACGAGCGGATCAGGGCTGGAGCGCAGGGCCCGCTCACGCTGGTCAGCGGGCCCCCTGGGGCAGGCAAGACGATGGCGATCGCATCGTGGGCGGCCGCCCTGGCCGGCCCGTTCCCCATCGCCTGGGTCACACTCGATGAGTACGACAACCGGCCCAAGACCTTCTGGTCGTACATTGTCGAGGCCCTGCGGTGTGCTGGGGTGGACATACCGAGAAAAGTCTGGGCGTCCGGGCAGGGCCGCGCCGACTACGGATTCCTGGTCAGGCTCGCGGCGGCGATAGAAAGACACGGTTCGCCCGTCGTGCTGGTTCTCGATGACCTCCATATGGTGACCGCGCCCCGGCCATTGAGCGGGCTAGCCCAATTGCTCAGGAACGCACAGCCTTCTTTGAGCGTCGTCACAGCATCACGCAGCGATCCGCTGCTGCCGTTGCACCGCTACCGGCTGGCCGGCGAGCTGACCGAGATCCACGCCGACGAGCTCGCGTTCACCGTCGATGAGGCCGGCCTGCTCATGAAGTACCACGGCGTAAGGCTGGGTACAGAGTCGCTGGCGTTCCTCAACGACCGGGCGGCCGGGTGGGTGGCGCCCCTGCGTCTGGCCGCGATCTCGATGAAGCATCACCCCGACCCGGGCCAATTCGTCAAAGAGTTCGCCACCGAGGACGGTGCTGTTGCGGGCTACCTGGCCGCGGAGGTGCTCAACACCCTGCCGGCCAGCATGAGATCCCTCCTCTTGCGCACAAGCATCCTTGAGCGCGTCAGTGTCGAGCTGGCCAGCGAGCTCGCCAGTCAGGAGTCCGCCAGCGTCCTTCCGGCGCTCGCCCTGGCCAATGCTCTCATCCAGCCCCTGGGCGGCGGCTGGTACCGCTATCACCCGCTGTTCGCCGAGGTACTGCGCCTGAAGCTGCAGCGCGAATCCCCAGAATTGGTACCTGACCTGCACCGGCGGGCGGCTCAGTGGCTCCGGGCAAACCGGACGCCCGCCGAGGCGGTCCGGCAGGCCGCGGCGGCCGGCGATTGGCAGCTTGCCGCTCGGATAGCGATTGATGAGCTTGCGGTGGACCAGCTCATCGAGCCACATGGCATCGAGCCGCTCGCCGAGGTACTGCAGCAAATGCCGCACAGCCAGGACTGGAGCGAACCGCAGCCGTTGCTCGTCACGGCTGCGCTCGGCCTCTCAAACGTCGGCACGGACCCTGTCCGTGCATCGCTCGCTGTCGCTGACGGCATGCTCGACCAGATTCCGGCTGATGAAGAGATCCCGTCCCGGCTCGCCGGGACCGTGATAAGCCTCCGCCTGGCGCACCGCACCGGGGATCTCGGCGCAGCCAAGCTCGCGGCTGCTGATGCTGCAGCGCTCGCGGCCAGGATTCCCGGCGATCAGCTGACGCTACACCCTGATGTGACCGCACAGGTGATGGCGGGTCGCGGCGCAGTGGAGCTGTGGTCAGGCCATTTCGATCAAGCAGAGACCTCCTTCCGGGCGGCGGCGGCGATCGCGCGCAATACGTGGCAGCGAGCCGACTGCCTGGGCCACCTCGCGCTCCTGGAAGCCCTCTGCGGCCGGCTGAGCCACGCCGCCGAGCTGGCCTTGGAGGCGGCCGGCGTACATGGGCCGGCGACGCCAAAACCGATGAGTGTTCCAGCCGGGCGGCGATGGTCGCCCTGGCCTACGTCCATGTCGAACGCAACGAGTTGCCGGAAGCCCGCCGCTGGCTACGGTATGCCGATGAAGCGCTGCAGCTTCGCCCGGACAAGCTGATCGGCGTGCTGGCCTGCCTCGTGGCGGCGCGCGGCTCCCTGGCCCAGAGGCACGCAGGGTCGGCGCTGGAGCTGGTCGCCCGCGCATTGCGCGGGTGGTCGCCCCCGTCCTGGCTGGAGCGGGACCTCACGCTGGCCGAGGCCCAGGCTCACCTGCTAGAAGCAAATGTCCCGGCCGCGGTTGATGCGGCCCGCCGGGCCGGTGCAGGCACATCGGTTGACGCGGCGGCCGCCTTGGCCGGTGCCTGCCTGGCCGCCGGGGATATCGCGGCCGCCAGGCAGGCGCTTACCAGGGTGGCGGCCGCTGCTGAGCTGGCGCCGGATCATGTCTGCCTGCCGGTGTGGCTGGCCGATGCCCATCTGGCGCAAGAGACGGGAGATCAAGCACGCTCCCAGGGCTTGCTCGAGCGTGCCGTGCGAGTCGCTGAGAGCGAGCAGTTGCGACTGCCGTTCGTCATGGAACGAGCCTGGATGCAGGGCGCACTGCAGCGCAATCCCGACCTCGCCCTTGCCTTCCGGCATCTGATGCAGCCACCCGCGATGATCCGGGGCGCCTCAGCCCGGTCCCGGACGGTTACCCGGTCCGGGATGATCCCCCCGGGCAAGCCAGCCAGCACTGCACCGCGGCAAGTCGCGGCAGCGCAATCAACGCCGTTGATCGTCGAGAAGCTCAGCGAACGCGAGCGTGAAGTGCTGGAGCACGCGTCGCAGATGCTGGGCACAGCCGAGATCGCGGCCGAGATGTTCGTCTCGGTCAATACCGTCAAGAGCCACCTGAAGAGCATTTTCCGCAAGCTGGGTGCAGCCAGCAGGAACGAGGCCGTCCGCCGTGCGCGCCAGCTCCAGCTGATCTAGGTCGGCCAGCTGCGGCCCGCGCACGGTGACGATACCCCGGGATCCTTGTGACGCTAGACACGAATGACCGGTTCAGCATCACCTCCCACGGGTGAGGCCGGAACTGCATTGTCTACTGCGAGTGAAACGGGCGCGCCCTCTCCGGGTACACCATCCCGGCCAGGACGGGGCGAACGCCCCCGCAGCCGTGTCCGGCTGCGGGGGGCGTACGTCGTTCGAAGCCACCTTCATCGAGGCGGTCGCCGGCTATTCCGGCCGCGTCGCCTGCTTCGAGCCGAAACCTGGCTCGTAAGCAGCAGCCGCCGAACCACATCAGCGCGGATGAATCAGGCCAGTACCTTGGCCTTCTGCTGCTCGTATTCCTGGTTGGTTATCGCTCCCCGGTCGTGCAGGTCGGCGAGTTTGGTGAGCTGATCCGCCGTACTGGACGGTGCGGCCACCTCGTCCTGGAGGTACTTGCGGAGCGCATCATCCTGCTGCTGGGCCTGCCGTGCAGCCCGCTCATGCATCTCGCCGCCGCGGGCGATCAGGTAGACCAGGACCCCAATAAGCGGAATAAGCAGCACGAACAAGAACCAGAGAGCTTTACCCCAGCCAGACAGATCGCTGCTGCGGAAGATGTCGATGAACACGGTGATCAGGATCCAGAACCAGACCACCCACAGGAACAACTCGAGGATTGTCCAGAAGACGTTGAGCAGGGGATAGTTCATGATTTCTCTCCTTCGAACGAATATCCACGGGCTGGCGTCCGCACAGCCGGGGCGGACCTTCGCTGAAAAGTATCTCTATCTGCGCGACGCGTCTCATCATCCTCAGCGGGGGATGTATGTCCCTCAGGCCGCTGAGAGGCTTCAGCGCACAGGGGCGGACAGACCACTCCCCGAGCGTTTGCGGACCCTCGATTAGTTGATAATCGGCCCGCCGAGAAGAGGGGTACGACATGGCAATCGGGCCAGTGCAGCTCATCGTGCTGGGCTTCAGCCAGCCTGACTTCCACGGAGAGATCATCGCGGAGCTGGAGCGGCTGCGGGAGAGCGACACCATTCGGGTCATCGACTCGATGGCTGTCTACAAGGACGCGGACGGAGAGCTGGAGGTGGAGCACCTCAGCAACCTGTCCACCGAAGAAGCCATCGAGCTGGGCAGCAAGATTGGCGCCCTCATCGGACTTGGCATCGAGGGTGAAGACGGCGTAGAGGCAGGAGCAGTTGCCGGCGCAGAGGCGGCCGCAGCGGGCGTAAGCGTGTTCTCCGAGGAGGAGGCCTGGGATGTGCTGGAAGACATCCCGAACGACTCCGCCGCGGCCCTCATCCTGCTCGAGCACCACTGGGCCGTACCGCTGCGCGACGCTATCGTGCGCGCGGGCGGATTCCGGCTGAGCGACGGCTTTATCAGCCCCCTCAACCTCGTCGGCATCGGGCTGCTGTCGGCCGAGGAAGCTGAGGAGCTTCATGCCATGGAGACGTCTGCGGCAGCAGCAACGTAGTCCCCAGAAAGCGTCATAGAGGAGGAATGACATGTTCGGAGGACGCAGGGTCGCCCGGCGCACCAGTCGTCGCACCGCACGCCGTGTCGACCGTCGCCGTCGGTAACGGCGGTCAGCGATGACACGAGCCCTGGCCCCGCCTAGGGGTCAGGGCTCACGGCAAGCAACCTTAAGTGCCCTTGACCCGCACCGGGGGGCGGGGTCGCGCCGCCGCGAGGGCCGTCCGCGCTCCACGGCTTTCCCAGCCTCACCTCCTTCCGGACGGGTGAATAGCAATCGGTTCTCGATACCCGGTTCAGCCGCCGGTTTCCGCTAGCAGGCCGAGAGCGCGGCGGCGATCTGGCCAGCTACCCGCCGGGGGTGATGTGTGGTCACCGCGCGGCGGCCACAGTTGATGGTGGCCCGGGCAAACGTCCGGCCGGAAGACGCCGGGTGGATGAGAAGACGAAGCTGAGGCCCGGCCGAACCGGGTCATCTATTTAAGCCCGGGTTGCCGAGCGGGACGTTCGCGGAGAGGATTCCATGGGCTGGGGAATTGTGGGCGGCATCATTTATTTCGTGCTGCTCGTCACGTTGGGTGTCATCTCGATACGGAAGGGCCACTGGATCATGTTCCTGGTGGGCTTGTTCATTCCGATCTTCTGGTTTATCGGCGCGCTCATGCCTAGCAGGCGGCTGACCAGCTGACGTGGTGCGCGCGCCGGACGCGGCTACCGCGAACGCGGGTCAGCTGGTGCGGCTGATGCTGACGGTTCCGCGGATGACGTCGGCGGCCAGCTGGGTCAGGGGGCGGTTATGGTCACGGGCGTACCGGCGCAGGATGATGAAGGCATCATCGGGGGTGGCCTGGAGCCGCTCCGCGAGAATCCCCTTGGCCTGCTCGATCGTGACGCGGCTGTTCAGCGCCACCTGCAACTGCGCCGCGACGATCTCTTGGTGATGGATCGCGCGTTCCTGCAGGATCCCGATCGTGGCCACATCGACCAGCGCCCGGGCAGCGACCGCAACCGCCGGATCCAGCCCGTCCGGGGCGATACGGAACAAGTTCAGCGTCCCGACAACCTGATCACGCAACCGCATCGGCAGGGCGTGGACCCCCGCAAAGCCCATCTCACCGGCGGCCGCGGCGAACCGCGGCCAGCGCGCCGCGGCCCGGCCCGCCTGGATGTCACTGACGATGACCGCCTGGCCGCTGCGGTAGCAGTCCAGGCACGGGCCCTCGTCGTTCTGGATCTGAAATAGCTCCAGCACCCTGGCCTGCTCGGTCGACGCCGCAACCAGCCGCAGCATCTCCCCGCTATCGGCCAGCAGCAGCCCCACCGCGTCAACCTCCAGCAGCTCCACGCACCGCTCGGTGAGCGCGTGCAGAAACTCCATCAGGTCAAACCCGGCGACCAGCGTGTCCGCCAGCTCAACGAACACCTGCGCCAGGCGCTCATCCACGGTTGCCGCCATAGATGACACAGTAGACCGTAACCGTCAGGAGCGCCTCGTTCACATCGGCCTGCCTGCGCCAGTTGTGCGTGCGGCCGACGGTCGGGGTCTTCCGGCCGCGCAGTCAGCCTCCCCCGGCCCTGGACCCGGTCCTACTTGGTCTCGGGTCCGTAGCCAGCGCTGCTCAGCATCTCGCGCAGGTCGACGACTGTCTGGGTGTCAATGTCCTTACGGGGAGGGTCGAAGAACTCGGTGTCCGACCCGAGGGTCACGGCCACCTTGCCGTCGCGGTGCGCGACGACCGAGCCCACCGCCTCGAGCAGGGACACCACGGCCTGCCACTCGATGTTGTGACTCACCGGATGCTGAAAAATCTGGCGCAGGGTATTGCGATGATGGTTGCTGAGGTGCGCCGACGATGGCGTCGATGACATTCATGCTCCTCACTCGGCAGGTCCCGCGGTTCTGGCCGGAACCCGGGGCAAGCGTGCGCGCTCTTGGCAAAGTAGTTCACACCGGCTGAGGCTGCGGATGGCCGGGGGCTGACCGCTAGCGCGCAAGTGCCTGGACGGCTGGGCCGTAGCTGACCGGTCCGGGGACACGCGGCGCAGCAGGCGGACCCCCGATATGCATGCGCGGCGCCGCTGCGTACTGGTCAGGTCCATGGACATGGCTGCCGGTTGGGCGTAAGGTGAGTTTCTGCTCCGGACCCGGGCAGCTGTCCCGCGAATGTAACGGTAACAGCATGGGACCCGGAGTTTTTGTGTTCGGGCCAGCGCCGGGACAGGTCGCCATCGCCAGGGCGGCTGCACCCTCGGGGCGCCGTCGGCTGCCGACGGCATCCGGAGAGGATCCACCAGCGTGCCCGATCAGCCCACCGTTTTCATCCCCACTCAGCACGCCGCGCCCTATGACGGCATGGCTCCGTTTCCCAGTCGCGGTCAGCCGCCCGGCACGGCGGGAGGACGGGCCCGGGCCTCGGTGACAGCCGCGATCGTGCCGCGCCGTTCGGCGGTCTGGCCGCGGCTATGTGGCTGGCCTGGGGCCACGGGCTGAGCCTCACCGATATTCTGCTCGCGGTCACCTTCTACCTGGTCACCGGCCTCGGGGTGACGGTGGGGTTTCACCGCCTGCTGACCCATCGTGCCTTCACCGCACGCCGCCCGTTGCGTATCGCGCTCGCTATCGCGGGGTCGATGACCTTCCAGGGTGATGTGATCGGCTGGGTCGCCATCCACCGGCGTCACCACGCCTTCACCGACCGGCCCGGTGACCCGCATTCGCCCTACCGGTACGGCACCGGCCTGACCGCCCAGCTCCGCGGCCTCGCCGATGCTCACACCGGCTGGCTGCTGCGTGACGACCCAACCTCACCGGCGCGGTATGCCCCCGACATGGTGGCCGACCCCGCGATGCGGGCGGTCTCCACGGCGTTCCCGGCCTTGTGTGCCGCCTCACTGGCGCTTCCGGCCGCCGCGGGCTGGCTGATCGGCGGCACCTGGCAGGCCGCGCTCGCCGCCATGTTGTGGGCCGGGCTGGCCAGAATCGCCCTGCTGCAGCACGTCACGTGGTCGGTCAATTCGCTGTGCCACCTCATTGGCACCCGCCCGTATGCCACCCGCCGGTATGACCGCGCCACCAACTTCTGGCCGCTCGCCCTGCTCTCGCTCGGGGAAAGCTGGCACAACGGCCACCACTCCAACCCCGCCTGCGCGCGGCACGGTGTCGGCGCCCGCGAGGTCGACGTCTCCGCCGCGGTCATCCGCGTCTTCGAGCGCCTCGGCTGGGCCACCGCCGTCCACTGGCCCCACCCTGCCCGCCTCGCCGCCCGGCGCCGCCCGACCGGCAGCAGCCCCAGCCCATCCTCCAGCCAGCGACACGCCGAACCCGTCCGGCCCCAGCTTGCCGGTCCCGCTCCGCTCACCGCCGCCGACCCGATCCGGTGAGAACCAGCACTGGGCCGCTTGCCGCCAGCCCGCCGGCGCCAGGGCGGACCAGCGCCGCGGGGATCGGCCGCGATCGCGGCGCCCAGCAGCCGGCGACCGCCCGGCCCCGGTCTGGCCGCAGAATCCTGCGCACAACCATGTCGGCCGCCCTCATCGCGGCCGCCTTCGGGTTCGCCCTGCCCCATGTCGCGTCCTACCGCAGCGTCTGGGCCAGCCTGGACGCGCTGAGCTGGCCGTACGTCGTGCTCGTCGCCACCGCAGCCGTCGCCAGCATGGCCGCCTACTGGATCACGATCCGCGCGGTTCTGCCCTGGATACGGATGCGGCAGGCGGCCACCGTCAGCCTCGGCTCGAACGCAGTCGCCAACACACTGCCCGCGGGAGGCGCCCTGGCCATGGGCGTCAGCTGGGCGATGCTGTCCAGCTGGGGCCTCAGCACGAGCGGCTACGTCCTCTACACCCTGGTGACCGGCGTCTGGAACGTCTTCGCCCTGCTGGGTCTCCCGGTCCTGGCCTTGGTGGTCCTGACCACCGTCAGCCGGCCCGACACCGTCCTGATCAGCGCCGCGGCTATAGGCCTGGCCTTGCTCACCGCCATGGCCTGCGGGCTCGGCCTGCTGCTGCGCAGCCAGGCCTTCACGCTCCGCGTCGGCCATGCACTGCAGCCCGCCCTGGTCATCGCCGCCCGGCTGGCCCGCAGGCCGCCGCCCGCCGAGGCCGCCGGGTCGCTGTCCCGCTTCCGGGAACAGGCCGGCGCCCTGCTCACTACGCGCGGCGGGCGGATCACCGCAGCCACCGTGGCCAGCTATCTCGCCCTGTGGCTTGTCCTGCTGACCTGCCTGCGCGCTGTCGGCCTGTCCCAGGCCCAGGTGCCCTGGCAGACATCCCTGGCGGCCTTCGCGTTCGTCCGGCTGCTCACGGCCCTGCCCATCACCCCCGGCGGCCTCGGGATCACCGAGCTAGGCCTAGTCGGCGTCCTGGCCACCAGCCCTGATCACAAAGTGACTGTCCAGGTGACGGCCGCCGTGCTGTTGTACCGGGCCGTCACCTATCTGCCCTCCATTCCACTCGGAGCCGTCGCCTGCCTCATCTGGCGACACGCACCCGCGCTCCTCGGCATCAGCCGGCTCACGCCATCCCGGACAGCCCTGGGGGCGGTAGCCGCACCTGACCGCCCACGGCAAACCTCACCACCGGGAGAGGCAACCGCCCACGACCGGCCCAGCCAGGTACCGGCCAGCGCTGGCGGCTAGGAACGGCGCAGGGAGCCAGCCCGCCCGCCCCGGCCCCGATAGCTGCTGCTCGGTGCCTGGGGACAAAACGGGGCCATCTCCCGGCCGGGCAGCGGGAACACTCGCGACCCGGCTCCGGTTGCAGCTCACGTAAGATTTCTTGCAGTGCAAATTTTTAGACCATGCAAAGTTGTGGTGAACGCATCATGACGCTGACCCATACGCCTTCCGGGGGCGAGCCGCACGCCTCGCTGCGCGAGCGCAAGAAGCTGGCCACCCGCCGCGCGCTCCGCCGGACCGCGCTGGACCTGGTCACCGAGCGTGGCTTCGCGCACGTGACCGTCGACGACATCGCGGCGGCGGCCGACGTATCGACCCGGACGTTCTTCAACTACTTCCCGTCCAAGGAAGCCGCGCTGTTCGGTACGGACCCGGACCGGATCACCGAACTGCGCCAGCGCCTCGTGCATGAGGCACCCGGCGAGCCCGTCCTTGGTGCGCTGCGCGTCGTCATTCTCAGCGACGCCCAGGCAGTGGCCGACGAGCTCAGTGAGCTCGGCGGTGATCCGGCGGGCTGGCTGCGCCGGATGAAGGAGGCCCGCGGCGATCCGCATCTGCGCGCAGCCCAGGCGGCGCAGATGGCGCTGCTCGAGCGGGCTATCACCGAAGCGCTTGCCGAGCGGCTCGGCACCGACCCGGAAAGAGATCCGTATCCGGGTCTGCTGGCCGCCACAGCATCTGGCGTCATGCGCGCCAGCATGACGTTCTGGGCTGGTTCCGGCGGCTCCGTGCCGCTGAGCCAGCTCATCGATCTCGCGTTCCGGGCGCTCGCCGACGGGCTGCCCGAGGACTGCACTCTGCGTCACGTCAGCACTCTGCGTCACGTCAGCGCCAGCCCCAGGGGACGGTCCTCCGGGACCCCGCGGCGGGAGAACGCGGCGGACAGAGCGGCGGACAGAAAGGACATCAACTGATGGCCTCAGCCACTCCCGCGGCAGCCAGCGGCTCCCAGCCTGCCCCGGCCGACGTCACCGGCGGCGCCCCTGCCCGGGCTCGGCCGCCGCCGCATCCTGCTCATCATCGGCGCGCTCATGCTCGGCATGCTGCTCGCCGCGCTCGACCAGACGATCGTGTCCACGGCGCTGCCGACGATCGTCGGCGACCTCAAGGGCGGTTCGCACATCGCCTGGGTCATCACCGCCTACCTGCTCGCCACCACGGTGTCCACCCCGCTGTGGGGCAAGCTGGGCGACCAGTACGGCCGGAAGATCTTCTTCCAGGCGGCGATCGTCATCTTCCTGGTCGGCTCGATCCTGTCCGGTCTGAGCAGTTCCATGATCATGCTTATCGCGTTCCGCGCGGTGCAGGGCCTCGGCAGTGGTGGCCTGATGGTCGGCGCGCAGGCCATCGTCGGCAACATCGTCTCGCCCCGGGAACGTGGCCGCTACGTGGGCCTGTTCGGCGCGGTCTTCGGCGTCGCCAGCGTGATCGGCCCGCTGCTCGGCGGCGTCTTCGTGGATAACCTGTCCTGGCGCTGGATCTTCTACATCAACGTGCCGATCGGCGTGATAGCGCTGATCGTGGTGGCCAGCCAGGTGCCCGGGACGCTGAGCCGGGTGCATCACACCATCGACTACCTCGGCTTCGCCGTGCTGTCGCTGGCCGCGACCTCGCTGATCCTGCTGACCAGCCTGGGCGGCACCACCTACCCGTGGAAGTCGGCACCGATCTACATCCTGGGTGTGGCCGGTGTGCTGCTGATCGGCGTGTTCGTGCTGGTCGAGCGGCGCGCCGCCGAGCCGGTGCTGCCACTGCACCTGTTCAGGCTGCGGACCTTCTCGGTGACCAGCATTGTCGGTTTCATCGTCGGCTTCGCGATGTTCGGCGCCATCACCTACCTGCCCGCGTTCTTCCAGGTCGTCCGGGGCATCTCGCCCACCATCTCCGGGGTGTACCTGCTCCCGCTGATGGCCGGGTTGCTCGCGGTCTCGATCGGATCCGGGCAGATCATCTCAAAGACCGGCAAGTACCGGTTCTTCCCGATCGCCGGTACCGCGCTGATGACCCTCGGCCTGTTCCTGCTGCACCTGATGGGCGTGGGCTCGTCCACCTTCAGGACGCGGCCTACATGCTCGTGCTGGGCATGGGCATCGGCGGTGTCATGCAGGTGCTGGTCATCATTGTGCAGAACGGGGTGCCGCACAGCGAACTCGGCGTCGCCACGTCGGGGGCCACGTTCTTCCGCTCGATCGGCGGATCATTCGGCACCGCGATCTTCGGCGCGATCTTCTCCAACGTGCTGATCGGCAACCTGGCCCGGCACCTGCACGGAATCTCCCTGCCCACGGGCTTCAGCAGTGCGGACGCCACCCCGGCCCTGCTGTCCCACCTGCCGGCCGCGGTGCACGCCGGCTTCGTGGCCGGCTACGCCGAGTCGATCCAGACCGTGTTCCTCATCGCGGTGCCGATCGCCGCGCTCGCCTTCCTGGCCAGCTGGCTGATCCCGCAGGTTCAGCTCAAGCAGTGGCCCGAGGCCGGTGCTGCGGCGCCCGGGACGGACGTCCCGGTGGCAGGAGGCACCGTTGCGCCGGAGGCACTGTCCGCCGCGGAAGCGGCGCAGCCCGGCTACCGCACCCGCATCGGAGCCGACGGTGACCCACGAGACGCTGGACCCGCAGGACGCCAGGCGCGCAGATCCCTGACCGCCTACCGCGCTAACCGTCACTGAGCCCGGGGGCAGCGCCCCGGGCCCGGTGTGTTGTGCGCCTCGTGCCACCCGGGGCGACTGGGCACGGCCGCATGGGCCGCACGCACCGCTGAGAAGACAGGAGATGCGCGTGGGCGACTACCCGAAGCAGATCGTGACGCCCGGTCACATCGAGCCGGTTCCGCGCCGGATCCGCGCCGTACTGGGCGGCGAGGTCGTGCTCGACACCACGAAGGCGCTGTACGTGTGGGAGTGGCCACACTACCCCCAGTACTACATTCCGGTCGGCGACGTGCGGCCTACGGTGCTGGTGGACGAGCAGCGCAGCCAGCAGCTCCAGTTCGGGACGGCCCGGCAGCACGGCCTGCGGGCCGGCGACGTCTCCCGGCCGGCCGCGGCCCGGGTCTACACCGATGGCGCCCGGGATGGGCTGGCCGGGACCGTGCGGTTCGACTGGGGCGCCCTCGACGCCTGGTTCGAGGAGGACGAGGAGGTCTTCGTCCATCCCCGCAGCCCCTACACGCGCGTCGACGCGCTGCGGTCCACGCGCACCGTGCGGATCGAGCTCGACGGGACCGTCCTGGCCGAGTCGTCCTCCCCGGTGCTGGTCTTCGAGACCGGCCTGCCGACCCGCTACTACATCAACCGCGCCGAAGTGAGCTTCGGCGCCCTGCTGCCTTCTGGCACCGTCACGTCGTGTCCCTACAAGGGCAAGACCAGCGGTTACTGGTCTGTCCGTGCGGGCGGGACCGTGCAGCCGGACCTGGCCTGGTCCTACGACTTCCCCACCCGGCAGCTGCTGCCGATCGCGGGCCTGATCGCCTTCTACAACGAGAAGGTCGACATAGCCATCGACGGCCAGCGGCTGGAGCGCCCGGTCACTCATTTTTCCCGCTGAGCGCCAGGACCGCCGGGAGACGGGCTCGGTCAGACCTTGCGCCCGACCCCGCTCCATAGGACACCGGGAGGCCCGTCGTCGGCGTCCGGGCGCCACTCGTGCGTCAGTACCACGCCGGGCTCGAGCAGGTCCAGGCCGTCGAAGAAACGGGAGACCTCGGCCCTGCTGCGCGGAATGACCTGCTGGGTCATCGACTGGTTCATCCGGCGCGCCACCTCGGCTATGGTCTCCGCCTCGACGTCGCTGGCCAGGTGCGAGAGCACCAGAAAGCTGCCGGGCGGCACGGCTGCCATGTACCGGTGCACGATCCCGTAAGGATCATCCTCATCCGGCATCATGTGCAGCAGGGCGACCAGCATGACGGCGACGGGCTCGCTGAAGTCCAGCAATTGCGCGGCTCCGGCCAGAACCTGGCCGATGTCCCGTACGTCGGCGTCCAGGAAAGCGGTGGCGCCGTCCGGGCCGCTGGTCAGCAGGGCACGGGCGTGCGCCAGCACGATCGGGTCGTTGTCCACGTACACGACCCGGGCCTGCCGGGCGGTCGCCTGGGCCACCTCATGGGTGTTATTGGCCGACGGCAGGCCGGTGCCGATGTCCAGGAACTGGCGGATGCCTTCCTTATAGGCCAGATAGCGCACGGAGCGGGCCAGGAACCCCCGGTTGGCGCGCACCGACTGGACCGTCTCCGGATGAATCTCCAGCACCCGGTCGCCCACTTTGCGGTCAGCCGCGAAGTGATCCTTGCCGCCCAGCCAGTAGTCGTAGACCCGGGCAATGTGCGGCACGCCAGTGTCCACCTCAGGCGGCCCGGGCTCGTCCTCCGGGACGAAAGTACGGAAGAAACTGTCGCTCATCGGCGTACCTTCTCCTTCGCCCAGCTCCCGCGAGCAAAGGCCTAGGGCACCCCCCCTGGCGTCACGGCGAGCATATACCGGCGCCCGGCCGTCATCGGCGCGGCCTGGCAGGCTATCCGGCGCCCGGCTCGCCTGAGCCTGCCGGGCCGCGGGTGGCTGCGGAAACGGCCCGTTAAAGCCGCCGGGCGGCCATGATCTCTGCCGACCGGCAGCGGTAAACCCCCAGTGGGTGCTCGCCGTCTAGTGACAGACGGCGCATTTCAGTGCGCGCGGATCCAACCGGCCACAGGCCGCAATGAGGAGAAGGCGTCCATATGGCACCCACGCTTCAGCAGACCCTGCTCGCCCCCGGCACCAGGCCGGCCGTGCTCGCCGATTGTTACGCGCTGATCGACCAGGAGGTCGCCGCCAAGTCGGGGGTCTCCGGGACGGCGGTCAAGCTTGCCTACAAGACGGTGACCAGCTTTGCCCCCGAGTACTTTCACAACACGGTGGAGGGCATGCTGCCGCACATGGTGGACAAGCTTGAGCCATACTGGGCGGACTTCGGCACCTCCGGCGGCGCTGAGTTCGGCGACTACCTGGGTAAGCGCGGCGAGGAGGTATCGGAGGCGCTGCTCTCGCTGACCGACGCCATGGCGGCCTCCTCCGCGCGGCCCACAATTATCAAGACGTACCGCGCTGTTCGCGGCGGCGCCGCCAAGCACATCCAGGCCGCGCTCCCGCAGGTCGGTGACCTGGTGCAGCGGTACGCGGCCTGACCAGCCGGACCGCGTCATACGTCCGGTACCACCGGAACGGCCACCGCCCGCCCGGAGCTCAGCGGAGCGGGTGGTGGGACACATCGATGACATGTCTCGACGGATTCACGCCAGCTTCCCTCAGGGGCCGAGCTGCAGGAGCGGGCTTGGCGCGGGGAACTCGACCCGAAGGATGTCCTGGCCTCCCGGAAGAAAACCCGAGGTCATGCTGGCGGGATGAGCTCCTGGTCCCGTGCTCAGCTGAGCCTGCAGCGTTTGCAGATATTCTGAGCTGGTCATATGAGCCGCGCTGTCCGTAGTGGCCAGGTCGGCATCGCGGAGCGGCATGTCTGCGCCGGCCCCTGGGCCGACGTTTTGGAAGTTAACGATGTCGATGGGCAGGCTGGCGGCCAGGGACGTGAGCGCGGACAGCAGCCGCGAGTCGACATCGCCGGCCAGTAGCTGCGCCTGGGCGATGGGCGAGACGGTGATCTGATTTGCCCCCAGCAAGGCAACTTCGGCCGCCTTGCGTGATGTCCGGTCTCGGGCGAGCTCTCGCTCGTATGCGGCGGCCCCGTGCGGCGCAACGACCCGGATGTTGATCTGAGTTTCACCAGAACCGAACACCGCAAGCACAGCGGGCGCGTAAAGCGAACTGAGGCTGGTGCCGAACAGCTCGCGCACCGCCGCTGTCTCAACGACCACAGCTGACGTGAGTGGAGGAGACGAAGCGGGCCCGAGCTCGCGCAGTTCGTTCAGGGGAAATTCGTTCGCCGTGAGCGCCGCGCACATCTCTTTATCACATGCCACAGGAATGCCATGGCTAACATGCGCCACCACCCATTGAGCCGCGTCCTGCTGTTGCGTGACCGCCGCGCTGGGCGTGGTCTCGGTCGTCGGCGAGTTGGTCTTGTGCATGACGACCAGGATCGTGGCGGCTCCGCCGGTCACGATGAGGAGAGCCAGCACGACGAGACCGGCCATCATCATCCGGCGGCCCGCACCCTTCTCCTTCGCTGCCTGCAACGCCCTTTTCGGCGTCTGCTTGTTCTCCTTCACGGGCCGTGACTTCAGCCGGCCGAGCCGCCTGCGGGACTAGCGCGACCATGGGCTGCTGGTCAACCACCGGCGGCCCGGCGGCCCGGCGGCTGGCTGGCGGCCGGTGAGCCACCGGACGGAGGCTGGCTGAGGGTCGCGTACCCAGCAAGCTGAGCCTTGATCGCCGCTAGCTCGTCGGTCGCGACGTCGGCGGTACGAGAGGAGAGCGGGAGAACAACAGCCTCTTTACGATCTTCAGACCCTTTGCTTGCAGAAGTATCAGGAGTACCACTACCTCGGCAGCCCCAGGACTACTATCGCGCTTGCCATCAGTCGCTGGAGACACCGGGTTGTCAATGCTTTGGCGGTTGACTGGCTGTTCCGCTTTAGCGGACCACACCTTGGCCGGACGCCTGCTTCCGGCCCGCTGCTTCTGCCTGGTCCTGCCGTCCCGGCCGACCGCCGTCGCCCTGCCGCCATTCGCGGCTCTGGATCGGCGTGCGGAGTCCCCCGACTGGTCCGCCGCACCCTCCTGAGCTGGCACCTCCCCGTGCGCGCGCTCCGCCTGGACGGCAGTCTGCATGCGCTTCCGCAGATCTTCCGGTAGCATCTGCGGCCCCGCCGGAACTGCGGCGGGGGCCGCACCGACTCGGGTTGCGCCTCGCTCACGCTGCGGCAGTGCCCGGCTGCGCTCTTCCTCGCTCATATGGTGACCCCCCTGTCCGGTCAGCGCGCGGGAGAGCGCGAACCGCACACTACAGAGCAGCACACGATCATGGGACCATTCAAGTCAGAACGGAAAATGTAACCGGAAGTACGCAAATACGCCAAGCGTACGGCGCCTCCGAGAGCCGCAGGGCCTGGCGCCGCCGCGGCGCCGGGGAACTTTGCCGGCCCCAAATTTACCGAAATGCCTGTCAGAGCCAGAAGCGGAGGTTACCGTCTGGTTTGCGGTACCGGACGTGCTCGAGGTGCCGGCGCTCGCGTGCTGGGTCACTTCTGTCCATGAGACAGGACCAGCTCACGTGCCGCGTCACTTCTGTCCGTGACCGCAGGGGGGACTTGCTCGGAGTGCCCCCTGGTGTGCCTCCGATAGCAAGCAGGTATGACTTATGGATCACGGCCCAGCGATTCAGGGGTCGGTGGAACGCGACGCATCGCCCGCTGTAGCGCCCGGCGGAGTGCGAACCGGATCACACCGGTCCACGGCCGCCTCGGGCCGGAGCATCCTGGCCGGCTGGCCGCTGCTCGTCGTGCTGGCCACCCAGAGCATCCTCACGCTGCGGCTGGTGCGGTCCGACACCGCGTTCCAGGACGAGGCGCTTTATCTATGGGCGGGTCATCTGGAGTGGGCGAACGTGCTGCACGGCACGCCGCTGCCCCCGTTCCCGGCGTTCTTTTCCGGTGCGCCGGTCATCTATCCGCTGCTCGGAGCGCTCGCGGACAGCATCGGAGGTCTGACCGGAGCCCGAGTCCTGTCCCTGGTCTTCATGCTCGGGGCTACCGCCCTGCTATGGGCCACCACCAGCCGGCTGTACGGACGGAGGGCCGCGTTCTTCGCTGCCGCCCTGTTCGCGGTCCTGGGCCCGACGCTGCACCTGGGATCGTTCGCCACCTACGACGCCATGTCGCTGTTCCTGGTGGCTCTGGCCGCCTGGCTTGTCGTCCGGGCCGGAGATCGGCCGGACGCCACCGGGTGGATGGTGGCCGCCGGAGTGACGCTGGCGCTCGCCAACGCGACCCTGTACCCGTCGGCCCTGTTCGATCCGGTCGTGATTCTGCTCGCCCTGGCCATCGCCTTCCCCAAGCTAGGCGGCAGGCAGGCCGCCGCGCGCGCCCTGATCCTGCTGGCCATCGTGGCTGTGCTCGTCACGGCCGGATTGCTGCTCGGCGGAGGCTCCTACCTGCACGGCATCCAACTGACCACACTGGAGCGAGCGGCTGGCACCGACTCTCCGCTCACGGTAATCGCCCATTTCTGGTCCTGGACCGGCGTTATTGTGGGCACCGCTTTCTGCGGTGTGGTCATCAGCTGGGTGAACCGACCAGGAAGCGCGCAGGCGTGGTTGGTGACCCTGCTGGCCGCCGCGGTCGTGCTCGTGCCGGCCGAGCAGGCAAGTCTGTATACGACGGACTCGCTCAACAAGCACGGGGCGATGGGCGCGTGGTTCGCGGCCATCGCCGCGGGTTACGCGGCCGACAGGCTCATCGCGGACGCGCCTGACGGGACTATGCGCGCCGTCACCTGCGGAGCATGTGTGGTAGCCCTCTCGTTCCCGACCGTCCTCGGGGCCTCCCAGTCGCGCGCGTTCTCGACCAGCTGGCCCGACTCCTCCGCGTTCGCGGCGATCCTCGGCCCCCTGGTGGACCACAGCACGGGGCGCCTGCTCGTCGAGGACCCGTCGATCGCGGAGTACTATCTGCCTGCCGGGACCCAGTCGCAACGATGGTCGAGCACCCGCAACATCATCGGGCCTGAGAACGAGCCCACCGGGGGTCCGAGCCGTAAAGCGGGCATCGTCGGCGACGGCGACGCAGGCACCTTCGCCATGTACATCAAGGAGGGCTACTTCTCGCTCGTCGCGCTGAATTTCACCGACACGGTTCCCCTGGATAAGTCAATCGCCGCCGATCTTCACCGAAACCACCACTACCACATCATCCAGATCGTGCCCTACGGATCGGAGCTCCCCCCAGTGGGCCTGGGCTCCTATGTGATCTGGCGATACGAGCGGCAGTCGTGAGCGGCCAGCGGGCAGCCGTCACCGGAACCATCGCTGGGTCAGTTTCCGCCGCGGCCAGCCGAGATGAGCAGCGCCACCTGGTCCCCCCGGCTCCTCCGGATGACCAGGAGAAGTACAGCTATCTCGAGCGGAACCTCGTGTACCTGACGACCGTCATCTTCGTCGGTTCGGTCTGCCTGGTCATCAGCCAGCTGCGGTTCGAGCACGTGTCAGCGGTGCTGGCCAAGCTGGGCGTGCCCACCCGCGCCGCTGCCGCGTCGCAGGCCAGGCGGCTCGGCCTGGCCAGCCCGGCCCAAATCTAGGTACCGCGGCCCAGAAAACTGGGTAGCCGCTCCCGATTCGGGACCCGGCGGTGCCGCCATACGGTCGCCATGAAGTCAGCAACGCGATCGGGGCTGGGCCAGCGGGGCGCTCCCTCAATCGCACCCAAGGAGGGGAAAATGATGAACATCGTCACGCGCCTGCGCCGGTTCGCTGCCGTGGTGGCCGGTCTCGGCGTCACGATGGCGGCCTTCGCCACGGCCGCCTCGGCCTCGACGGGCGTGATCCCGGCCAGTGGCGGCGTCGACGGGGGCGCCGGGCAGGCTCCGGTCCCGCCAGCGGTTGTCGTGGGCGGGATGCCCGGGTGGCAGATCGCCCTGATCGCGATCGGGGCCGCTCTCGCCGCCGCCATCACCGCCGTGCTGCTCGACCGGATGCGATCCGCTCGCCGGCGGCTCAGCCCCACCGCCGCCTGATCCGCGTCCAGTACGCCGCAAGGCCGCAGGCGCCGGCGCACATGCCACCGATAAGAAAAGAGGCCACCATCACCTGAGCGAACTGCCGCCCGGCTCCGGCACCTGGCCGCGCCGTCCCGGCCCGGCACCTGGCCGCCACCGGCGGGCACCCGGGTGCCGGGTCACTGGGGTACGTGGCAGACCGCGCGGGGGCTCGCGGCCGCAATCGGAATGTCACGGCGGGCCTGCCCGGTGAGGTGCAGATGGGTCATGACCCGGCTATCCCCGAGTCCCAGCGTTTGCGTCATAGCTCAGGCCTTTCTGCCAGGCTTGGGCCATGCCGACCCGCTTGGTCCACCTCGTGGTGGACGCTCATGACCCCGCCGGCTGGCCCGCTTCTGGGCCAGCGCGCTGGACTGGGCGATCGCCGATGGGACCGCTGAGGAGGTGGACGTCTGGCCCGCCGGTTATAGCTACCCGGATCCGTCCGCCGTGCCGCTCGTCTTCGTCCCGGTCCCCGAGCCGAAGACCGGGAAGAACCGCGTGCACCTGGATCTGGCCACCACATCGGCCGCGCACCAGGCGGAGGCGGACCTGGTGACCCGGCTGCGCGAGCTCGGGGCCACCCCGGCCGACATCGGCCAGGACGACGTGCCCTGGGCCGTGCTCACCGATCCTGAGGACAACGAGTTCTGCATCCTGTCGCCCCGCTAGCGCTAGCGCGGCCACGCCGCAGATCCGCGAAGCTCCAGCCGTCCGCTCCGTCTGAGGCCCAGCCGTCGTAGACCACGTGGTGACCACGGACGTGCGCCAGGGCGTTGATCGCGCTGGAGCCGCCCAGGACCCGGCCCCGCGGGTAGGCCACCGGGCCCGCGTTCGCCTGGGGGGCGGTGCTGCCGCCCCAATCCGCGCGGGAGCCCATGTTTTCCGGCCATCCGTTCGGCACGGTCATGGCGCGAGTCCGTTCCGAACCGCCTGCTTCGAGCAGCAGCACCCGGGCGTCGGGGTGCTGGGGGAGCCGGGCCGCCAGCACGCAGCCGGCTGTGCCCGCGCCGACCACGATGTAGTCGAATGATGTCACGGCCATCCTCCCGGGCGGCCGGTCGGACGTGCAGGCCCGGTCATCGTGGGTCAATCCTGGAGCTTGCGGAGGATGCGGGCGAGGTCAGCACGGTCGGCCGGGCTGAGCTGGCCGAACACCCGTTCGGCCTCGGTCCCGCGGGCGGCGCGGATCGCCTCCAGCAGGCCGGCGCCGGCCGCGGTCACCTCGACCAGGGTGGCCCGCCGGTCACCGGGATCGGGCCGCCGCTGCACCAGACCCCGCGATTCGAGCCCGTCGACAACTTCGGTGGCCGACCTCGGCGCGATGTGCAGGCGCTCCGACAGTTCCGACAGCCGCATGGTCCCGTGCCGTTTCAAGGCACGCAGCGCCCGCAGGTGCGAGGGGCTGATTTCCCACGGAGCCAGGGTTTCCTGGGACGTCTCGCGGAGCCGGCGAGCGACCGCCCAGAAGGCTTCGGACAGTGGCTCTTCACCGGCTGGTTCGCGCCGGTCCGTCGACACGGGCTCCTGGACCACAAGGAATAGCGTACCAGGCTTTTCTGTTGTAGCCTCATATTGAGGTTACCTCAGCACATAGCTTTCCCTGGCCCGCGCGCCCGAGCGCGAGCCCCAGGCAGAATCGAGACTTTCTTGGCCGCACCACACATAGATCGAGATATCAGAAACGCGGGCCGGACCCGCGGCTCGCAAACCATCACCGCTGCGGAAAAGGCGCAGGCCCACGAGGTCTCACTGCGCCGCATCGGGCGGCTGTTCAGCCCTTACCGCTGGCAGCTCGCTATCGTCACCGTGTTCATCGTCGCCTCGTCCCTCGTGGGCCTCGCCTCCCCGTTCCTGCTCCGCGCGGTGATCGACAACGCCCTGCCGCACAAGAACCTGACCTTGCTGGTCTGGCTCGTCATCGGCATGGTCGCCGTGGCCGCGATCAGCTCGGCGTTTGGCGTCGTGCAGACCTGGATCAGCACCAAGGTCGGCCAGCACGTCATGCACGAGCTGCGCACCAGCGTGTTCAGCCACCTGCAGCGCCAGTCGATCGCCTTCTTCACCCGGACCCGTAACGGCGAAATCCAGTCCCGCATCAACAACGACATCGGCGGGATGGAATCGGTCGTCACCTCGACCGCCACCTCCATCGCCGCCAACCTCACCACAGCGGTCGGCACCGCGGTGGCTATGGTCGCCTTGTCCTGGCGGCTGTCGCTCATCTCGCTGGTCATCATGCCGCCTGCGATCTACCTGACCCGCAAGGTCGCCCGCATGCGCCGGGCCATCACCACCGAGCAGCAGCGGGAACTGGCCAATCTCAACGTCGCCATCGACGAGGGGCTGTCCATCAACGGCGATCCAGCTGGCGAAGACGATGGGCACCGGACCGGCCCTGATAGAACGGTTCACCGCCTCCTCGGCCCGCCTGATCGACCTTGAGCTGCGCTCGCAGCTGGCCGGGCGCTGGCGGATGGCCTCGCTGAGCATCATCTTCGCCGCCATACCCGCGATCATCTACCTGGCCGCGGGCCTGCCGGCCACCGCAGGCGTGATCACCATCGGCACCCTGGTCGCCTTCACCACCCTGCAGAACAGCCTGTTCCGGCCGATCACCGGCCTGCTCAACACGAGCGTGTCCGTGATCAGCTCGCTGGCGCTGTTCGCGCGGATCTTCGAGTATCTGGACCTCCCCATAGAGGTCGGCGAGCCCGCCCACCCGGCCGATGATCGACCCCGCGCAGGCTAGCCGGACACGTCCGCGTCGAGGACGTCAGTTTCACCTATCCCGGCGCCGACCGCCCCGCACTGGCCGACATCGACCTGGACATCCCGGCCGGCGGCACGCTGGCCCTGGTCGGCGAAACCGGATCTGGTAAGACCACGCTGGGCTCACTGCTGGCCCGGCTCTACGACCCGAGCAGCGGCCGCATCCGGATTGACGGTATCGACGTTCGCGACATGCGGCTCACCGACCTCGCCGCGGTCGTCGGCGTAGTCAGCCAGGAGACCTATCTGCTGCACACCACCGTGCGGGAGAACCTGCGCTACGCCCGGCCGGAGGCCACCGACGCCGAGATCGAGGACGCGGCCCGCGCCGCCCAGATCCACGACCTGATCGCCAGCCTGCCCGACGGCTACGACACCATGGTCGGCTCCCGCGGGCACCGCTTCTCCGGCGGCGAGAAGCAGCGCATCGCGATCGCCCGCACCCTGCTGCGGGACCCGCGCGTACTTGTGCTGGACGAGGCGACCAGCGCGCTGGACACCGAGACGGAACGGGCCGTGCAGCAGGCGTTCGACGCCCTGGCGGAGGGCCGCACGACGATCACCATCGCGCACCGGCTCTCCACCGTTCGTGCGGCCGACCAGATCGTCGTCCTCGACCACGGCCGCATCGTCGAGACCGGCACCCACGCCAGCCTCATCGCTGACAACGGCCGCTACGCGGAACTCGCCGCCTGAGGCCCTGGCCCTCGCCGCGCGGGGACCGCACTCCGCCGGGACCGCGCTGGGCCGGGGACCGGCCCGGCGCCGCTCTCCGCTTACTGCGTTACTGCGTTACTGCGTTACTGGTGCACCGCCGGACGCGGTGCCGGACGCACCGCCCAGGTAAAGGGCCCCGATCTCCGGGTTCTCGAGTACCTCGCGCCCAGTCCCGGACAGCCGCACCCGCCCGTTTTCCAGCACCACTCCGTGGGTGGACATCCGCAGGCCCGCGCGCGCGTTCTGTTCCACCAGCAGGACCGTCTTGCCGGCGGTATTCATCGTGCGGACGGCGTCGAATACCGACCGCAGCACCTTGGGGGCCAGCCCCATGGACGGCTCGTCCAGGATGATCAAGGACGGGTCGAGCATGAGGCACCGGGCGAATTCGACCAGCCGCTGCTGGCCGCCGGACAGGCTGCCCGCCTTCCGCGGGGCCCAGGCCGCCACCTCGGGGAAGAGCTCGAGCACCTGCGCGCGCCGGCGCCCCAGCAGTTTGCGGTCCCTGATGGTGTAGCCGCCGAGGTCCAAGTTCTCCGCGACCGTCATGTCCCGGAACAGGCTGTGGTGCTGCGGTACATGCACCAGGCCGAGGCCCAGGATCTGCCGGGGGGAGCGCCCGGTGACCGGCTCGCCGTGCAGCAGGACCCGGCCACGCCGTGGCCGGAGCAGCCCGCTGATGCTGGCCAGCAGGGTCGATTTTCCGGCCCCGTTCGGGCCGACGATGCAGGTGATGCCGCCTTCGGGGACGGTGAAGGACACGTCATGCAGGATGTCCCCGCCGCCGTACCCGGCGCACAGGCCCTGCACCACCAGCGCCGCTTCCGCTGTCCCGGCCATCCCGGTGGCGCCGTCCGTCCGGGGCGCGTCACTAGGCATCGGTGCCATCCGCATCGGGCTCGTCCTCCAGCGCCGCACCCAGGTAGGCGTCGAGCACCCGCGGGTCGGTGGAGATGATCCCGGGTGGCCCGGCGGCCACCACGGTGCCGTAGTCGAGCACGGTGACCTGATCGCAGAGCCCCATCACGAACTCCATGTTGTGTTCCACAATCAGGAAGGTCGTGCCGCCGGCGTTCAGGTCCCGGATCCGGGCCGCGATGTGCTGGATCAGGGACGGGTTGACCCCACCGGCTGGCTCGTCGAGCAGCACGACAGCCGGGTCGGCGGCCAGCACAGTGGCCAGCTCCAGCAGCTTGCGCTGGCCGTAGGACAAGGTGCCGGCCAGGGCAGTGGCATGCTGGTCGATCCCGGTGAACTGCAGCAGCTCAAGGGCGCGCCGCCGGTCGGCCGCCCCGCCGGCCCGGGCCAGCAGGCCACCGCGCAGGCGGCTGGGCCGGGCTGCGACCAGCATGTTCTCCAGCAGGGTGAGGCGCGGGAAGATCCTGGTCAGCTGGAAGGTCCGGCCCAGGCCCAGGGCGAAGACGTGCTGCGCGGAAGCGCCGGTAATCTTCCGGTCAGCCAGGTAGACGTCGCCGGCGTCCGGCCGCTCGTACCCGGTGATGACGTTGAACAGCGTCGTCTTACCCGAGCCGTTCGGCCCGATCAGGCCCGTGATCGAGCCGGGGGCCACGGTCAGGGTGCAGTCGTCCAGAGCCTGCACGCCGCCGAACGCCTTGCCGATCCCCTCGGCCCGGAGGGCGGCGGTCATGACGGGGTGCCCGTTCGCGTGGCCTCATCGGCCCCGGCCGGTTCCGGGGCCGATTCTGCTGCCGAACGGGCCCGGGAACGAGCCCGCCAGCCGCGGATCCGCTCGGCCCCTGTCGGCAGCACGCCACGCGGCAGGAAAAGGATCACGACCAGGAAGAGCGCCCCGAGCAAGATCTCGCTCAGATAGTCGTTGGTGAATTGCACGGTCAGCCACTGCTGGGCGGGCTCGAGGATGAGCGCGCCCAGCGCGGGGCCCAGGACGGTACCGAGACCACCGAAGAATGCCATCAGCGCCAGCGACAGGTCGAACAGCGGGTCGTAGGCGGACTGGGGCTGAACGGCGCCGATGAAGTAGTACCACAGGCCGCCGACCAGCCCGGTGATGAGGCCGGACACCACCAGGGCGGTCAGTTTTACCCGCATGGCGTGCACGCCGAGGCTGCGGGCCCGGTCCTCGTCGTCCCGGATCGCCCGCAGGTGCAGGCCGAAACGCGAGCGCCGGACCAGCCCCGACAGGGCCAGCGTGGCCACGGCGATGATCAGCGCCAGGTAATAGAAGGGGTTGTTGTATGTGGCTGGCGCCCAGTTCAGGATGGGGGCGTCGATGCCGCTGGTGCCGCCGGTGAAGGAAAAGTTGAACGCCATCAGCTGAAAGATGAAGAAGAAGGCGATCGTGACCACGACGAACGTGTGCCGCCGGACCCGCAGGGCGACCAGGCCGAACGGCACCGCGATCGCGGCAGCCACCAGGGCGGCCAGCGGCAGCAGGGCGAACACGGTGTCACCGGTCAGTTTCCAGTCGCGGGCGCCGATCGCCACCGTGTACATGCCGGTGCCGAAGAAGACCGCGTGGCCCAGGGACAGGTAGCCGGAGTACCCGGAGAAGATGTTCCAGGCCGTCGCGGCCGCGACGAAGATCAGCGCGTCGAACCCGTAGGTGGTGGCGAGCGGGTTAGTGAACACCAGCGGGAAGACGGCGAACAGGGCCAGCAGCAACGCGCCCAGCAGCGTCTTGCGGCTGGCCAGGGTGCGGGCGGATCCCACGGCCTGTCGCGGGGCGGCCGGCTCGCTGGCGGCCGGGTTCACTGGGCCCGCACCGCCCGTCGGCCGAACAGTCCCGCCGGGCGGACCGTCAGGACAATCACCAGGGCGGCGTAGAAGACCACGATGGCCCAGTTCGGCGACCAGATGTCCACCAGCGACTCGACGGTGATCATGAAGACGGCGGCCGCGAGCGCGCCGCCGATACTGCCCAGGCCGCCCAGGATGATGATGGCCAGCAGCCGGGAGATCAAGTCGTACCCGCTGTTGGGGTTGAACCCGCCGCTGGTGGCTCCGTAGGCCATACCGCCCGCCGCGGTCACGGCGACGCCGATCCCGAACGTCAGCGCGGCGACGCGGTTGATGTCGATGCCGATGAGCCGGGCCGCGATCGGGTCCTGCATTGTGGCCCGCACGCCCCGGCCGAATGTGGTCCGGTACAGCAGCCCGTAGATCGCGGCGATCAGGACGACCGCGAGGATGAAGCAGTATACGTAGATGGCACTGATGTAGAACCCGGCCACCTTGAAGCTTGCATCGACATAGGAGGCTTTGAGCGTGACGTTGTTGGCGCCGAAAATCCAGTACAGCGCGCCTTCCAGGATGATCGCCACCGCGAAGCAGGCCAGCAGCGACATCGAGGTGCGCTCGGCCCCGCGCAGAGGCCGGATGACCGTGGTGTGGATGACCAGGCCCAGCACGAACATGGCCGGGATCGTGATCAGCAGGCCAAGGAACAGGTCGATGTGCAGGTGCACGGAGAGCACGTAGCTGAGGTAGCCGCCGACGATGACCAGGATTCCCTGGGCGACGTTGATGATGTCGAGCACGCCGAAGATCAGCGTCAGCCCAGCAGCCATCAGCGCGTACACGCCGCCGCCCAGGATCCCGTCGACGATGGCCTCGTAGATCTGATGCGCCATCTCAGCTCCGTGCCGCTCCGTGTGTCATTGCCGGCCCTGGCCCGTCCGCCTCATCGGTGCGGCTGCCTGCTGCACTCCGGCACTTTCAGCTGCCCCAGTTGGGCTTGGGGTAGAGGATCTTCACCGAACCGGGGTCGCTGGCCGGGAGCACCTGGACGAAGTTGCCGTTCTGCCACTGGAAGATGTACGCGGTGGCCACCAGGTTCTCTCCGAGCGAGTTGAACCGGACAGGGCCCTGGACGCTCTGGAACGTCACGCCGCTGTGCAGGTAGCTGATCAGCTTGGTGTTGTCCACGGCACCGAGGTGGGTCACGGCCTGGTCGACGACCTCGCCGACGGAGTAGGCCTCGGCGATGTCGGCATTGATCGCCGACGCGGGGCCGCCGTACTTCGCCACGTAAGCCTGGACCATCGCCTTGCTCAGGCTGTTCTCCGAACCGGGATACCAGGCGTCGGGAACCATCATCCCGTCGGCGTTCTTGACCCCGACCGCGCTGGTGAACGCGCTGCCCTGGTCCGGGCCGGCCGCGGCGATGAAGATCTTCGGGTTGTAGTGCTGCTGCTCGAAGGCGGTCATGAACGAAGAGACCGTGGGCACGTCGGTCGAGCCCAGCACGACCGCCTGCGCCTTCGACGCGGCCACATCGTCAGCCGGCGCCTTGTAGTCGGCCACCTCCTCCGGGAAGATGTTCGAGTAGACGGTCTTTACCCCCAGCGGCTGCAGCAGGCTCTGGGCCCGCTGCACCTGCGGGGTCGCGAACGGGTCGTTGGCCATGGGGTAGGCCGCGGTCGTCGGGCGCTGGCTGGCCGGCAGCGACTTGATCCAGGCGGTGAACGGATCCAGCTCGTTGGCGACCGGCAGGCTCACATCGAAGACGTTGTTCAGCTTCTGCGCGAACACCGATGTCGCGCCGCCGGCACCCTCGACGAACGCATAGCCGTACCGGTGCGCGACCGCGGCGGCCGGCGCGGTCAGCAGCGAGGAGAACGGGCCGAAGGTCAGCGCCACATGGTCGGCGTTGATCAGCGTCTGGTAGTTGGTCGCGACCTGGGTCGGCGAACTGTTGTCGTTGAGGATCTTCAGCTCGACCTTGCGGCCGAGGATGCCGCCTTGGGCGTTGACCTGACCGGCCCAGAACTCGTAGCCCCTCTCGTAGGCCTGGCCGTCCGCACTGAAGTCCCCGGTCAGGGACAGCGAAGCTCCGATGACCAGGGGTGATTTGCTTCCACTGCCGGTGCTGCTGCCACCGGTGGCGGAGCTGCTGCCGCTACTGCTGCAGCCGGCGGCGAGGACGGCCGCGGCTGCGGCCGTGACGGTCAGGCTCAGGAACCGGGCGTTCTTGTAGCGACGGGACCGGACGGGTCTCATCCCGCGGTCCTCCCTTCAGGATGTCGGCGGGTGCCGAGTGGCGTTTACTGTGGTCCCCCCTAATCCGGCTGTGCGCCGGCGTGATCAGGCTCCAGGCCGTCCAGTACCTCCACGTCCTCACCGATCAGCGTGACCCCGGCCGAGTCGGCCTGCAGTCTGCAGCAGCGCCGCGAAATCCTGGCCCCCATAGCCGTGCCCGACCAGGCTCTGGATGAGCTGATGGACGAGCGCCGCCACCGGCAGCGGCACCTCGCGCTGCCGCGCGGCGGCCAGCCCCAGGTCGAAATCCTTGCGCAGCAGCGTGGCGGTGAACGTCGGGTGGAAGTCCAGGTTCACCAGGGCAGGCGTCTTGTACCGGGAGAACGTCGAGCCCATCACGCTGTTGTTAAGACATTCCAGCAGCGCGTGCCGACTGACACCGTATTGCTGGGCGAGGATCGTGACTTCAGCAAGAGATTGGGTCACGACCCCCAGCAGGAGATTATGACAAAGCTTGACGATCCGGGCGGTTTCCCCCTCGCCCACGTACGTGGCCCCGCCGCCGAGAAGATCCAGGTACGGCTTGGCCTGCTTGAACGTCTCTTCCGGGCCGGAGACGGCCAGGGTCAGCCGACCTGCCCTGGCTACCTTGGCGTTGCCCATCACCGGTGCGGCGAGCAGCGCGGTACCGCGCTCGGCCAGCCGCTCCCGGACCTCCTGGGACGCCGCGGCGGAGACGGTGGAGCAGTCGACGACGATCGCGGGGGCCGACGGCGCGTCCATCAGGCCGCCAGGCCCGAGCACCGCGCTGAGCAGGTCCTCCGACGCGCCCACGGTGATGAACACGATGTCCGCAGCGCCGAGTCCGGCAGCGGTCTCGGTGATGGTGGCCCCGCGGGCCGCCAGCGGCTCGGCCTTGGCCCGGGTCCGGTTGTAGACCGTCAGATCGCATCCCGCCGCCAGCAGCCGCAGCGCCAGCGCGGCCCCCATCCGGCCCGTACCCAGCCAGCCCAACCGGTGCGTCAGGTCTGTCCCGGTCATCGGCCACCCCCCGGCTCCACCGCATGCACCGCCATTATTGGTCGCCACTCCGGCCTGGCTTAAGAGCGCCGGAATTGACCAGCTCAGAGCCAATTGAGGGTGGTGTGATGCACTTCACAATCGTTTGCGTAAATCAGCCTGTCGCACCTGTCCCGGCTTGTCAACGGCGCTCCGGGGACGTTTCTTGATCTTTACGCAATCGTTTGTAGAGGGAGTCTGTCCCTTCTGTCCGCGTCAGTCACCGGCACTCCGGGCCACCCCTGGCGCTTGGGAATCGTGTGCAAGACTTCGCCCATGCCGGACCGGAAGCTCGAAGCGGTGATCAGTCACTGGGCGGCGCGGTTCTTCGCCGCTGGTGTGCTGCCCGCCGATTTCATCCGCATCACTGGCGCGCTGAGGAGCTGGGACGAGTGGTGCGGCGGCTGGAGCCAGGCCGGCGCTCAGCATGCGCGGCTCGGTCTGCAGGCGCTGGAGGAGGGCCGGACCAGGTCGGCGGGCGGCCACCTGGTTCAGGCCGCGGTGTACTACCACTTCGCGAAGTTCCTGTTTGTGCAGGACATGGACCAGATGCAGGCCGCTCACGCCGAGGCGGTCCGGTGCCTCAGGACGGCGCTGCCGTATCTGGATCCGCCCGGTACCCGGCTGGAGATCCCGTTCGGCGGGGCGGTGCTCGCCGCGGTGCTGCGGCGGCCCCCGGGCCCGGGCCCGCACCCTGCCGTAGTGCTCGTGCCCGGCCTGGATTCGGCCAAAGAGGAGTTCGGTGCGGTCGAGCAATTGTTCCTGGACCGGGGGCTGGCCACCTTGTCGGTGGACGGTCCCGGCCAGGGCGAGGCCGAGTATCAGCTGCCAATCCAGCCGGACTGGGAGGAGCCGGGCGCGGCGATCCTGGACGCGCTGGCCGCGCAGCCTGGCATCGACGGGGGCCGGATCGGTGTGTGGGGGGTCAGCCTCGGCGGCTACTACGCGCCCCGGCTGGCCAGCGGTGATCCGCGGGTGCGGGCCTGCATCGCGCTGTGCGGACCGTTTGAGCTCGGCAGCCACTGGGAGCAGCTGCCGCAGCTCACTCGGGAGGCGTTCACCGTCCGCTCCGGCGCGGACGGCGAGCAGGACGCCATCGGGCGCGCGCACCAGCTCACCCTGGCGGGCCGGACCGACCGGCTGACGATGCCGCTGCTGATCGTGGCCGGCCGACAGGACCGGATCTTCCCCTGGCAGGACGCCGTCCGGCTGCGCGACAGCGTGCCGGGGCCGGCCGAGCTACTGCTGCTGGAGCAGGGCAACCACGGCTGCGCTAACGTGCCCTACCTGCACCGTCCCTACAGCGCCGACTGGATGGCCCGGCAGCTGGCCCGCTGACGCAGCCGGGCGGGCGGTCCCGGCCACGATCGAGCCGGGCCCACGATACTGTCAGGCCGTGACCGAGGAGGCGAAGAGCGTGCCGGACCACGCCGATGACCTGGTCAGGCTCGAGCAGCGGGATGGGGTCGCGGTGGTGACCCTCAACGATCCGGCCCGCCGCAACATCTTCAGCGGCCCGCTGGTCCGCGCCTTGGGAGAGGCGATGGACCGCGCCGAGGGTCACGAGGCGACCCGCTGCGTCGTGGTCACTGGGGCCGGCCGCGCCTTCTGCGCGGGCGCCGAACTGGCCACCCTGCGGGGTGCCGCCGACGGGGCCTTCGACGACGTTGACACCGTCTACCAAGGTTTCCTGCGGGTCCGGGACTGCCCGCTGCCGACCATCGCCGCGGTCAACGGGCCCGCCGTTGGCGCGGGATTCAACCTCGCGCTGGCGTGCGACGTGCGGATGGTCGGCCCGGACGCACTGTTCGATGCCCGCTTCACGGCGCTGCGCCTGCACCCGGGTGGCGGCCACGCGTGGATGCTGGCCCGCGCCGTCGGCCCGCAGCAGGCCACGCTGGCCTGCCTGTTCGGCGAGGTCTGGGACGCCCGCGCCGCCGTGGCCACCGGCCTGGCCGCCGCCCTGGTCGAGGAGGACCTGATCGACGCCGCGGTAGCGCTCGGCCAGCGGCTGGCGAAGCAGGAGAAGGTTTACGTGCAACGGCTGACGGCCACGCTGCGCGGCGCGCTGTCCACTCCCGAGCACGCAGACGCGCTGGCCGAGGAGACCGCGGCTCAGCGCTGGTCCGCCGGCCGCCCCGCGTTCCGCGAGGGCGTCAGGCCATCGAGGACCGTATCGCCCGCCGCAGCTGACCGGACCGCCTGCGCCGCCCCGGCAACCGACGGGGCCGCTTCCGGAGCTGACCCCCATGCCGCTCCCCCGACCGCCTGCGCCGCCCCGGCAACCGACGGCGCCGCTCCGGAGCTGACCCCCATGCCGCTCCCCGGACCACCGGCCAACCAGACCGTCCGCCTCAGCCGCCGACCTAGGCCGGTCCGGACCCGTGAACCGGCCTCCCCGGCAGTGTTTATGCCCTGCTTCCCGTGTCAGTATGACGGCATGGTGGATGCGCGTGCGGGACAGCCCGCTGCTGTCAGGGATCTTGTCGACGTGGCGAAGCTCGTCACCGCTTACTACACGGTGCACCCTGATCCGGGGGATGCCGGGCAGCGCGTCTCATTCGGCACATCCGGTCACCGCGGCTCCGCGTTCAGCGCGACGTTCAACGAGGACCACATCCTGGCCACCACCCAGGCGATCTGCGAGTACCGGGCCGCCCGCGGCATCGACGGGCCGCTCTACCTGGGCGCCGACACCCACGCGCTGTCCGAGCCGGCTCAGGTCAGCGCCCTGGAGGTGCTGGCCGCGAACAGCGTCCGCGTGCTGGTCGACGCGCGCGGCGGGTACACACCGACTCCGGCGGTGTCCCGCGCGATCCTGGCCCACAACGCGTCCGGGACCGGACCCCGCGCCGACGGGATCGTGGTCACGCCCTCGCACAACCCGCCGTCGGACGGAGGCTTCAAGTACAACCCGCCGGACGGCGGCCCGGCAGGCACCGATATCACCCGGCAGATTCAGGACCGGGCGAACGAACTGCTGGCCGATGGGCTGAAAGCCGTGCGCCGGGTGCCGTACGCCCGGGCGGCCGCCGCGGACACCACCGGGAAGTTCGACTTCCTCGACAGTTACGTGTCGGCGCTCGGCCAGGTGGTGGACCTCGAGGCGATCAGGTCCGCCGGGGTGCGCATCGGCGCCGACCCGCTCGGCGGCGCCAGCGTGGCGTACTGGGGTGAGATCGGCGAGCGGTACGGCCTGGACCTGACCGTGGTCAACCCGGCCGTCGACGCCACGTTCCGGTTCATGACCCTCGACTGGGACGGCAAGATCCGGATGGACTGCTCGTCGCCGTACGCGATGGCCAGCGTGATCGACCGCCAGAACGAGTTCATGATCGCCACCGGGAACGACACCGACTCGGACCGGCACGGCATCGTCACCCCCGACGCGGGCCTGATGAACCCGAACCATTACCTGGCGGTCGCCATCGACTACCTGTACCGGCACCGGGACGGCTGGCCGTCCGCGGCCGCCGTCGGCAAGACCCTGGTCAGCTCGTCGATGATCGACCGGGTGGCCGAAGGCCTGAAGCGCGAGCTGCTGGAGGTACCGGTCGGGTTCAAGTGGTTCGTGCCCGGGCTGCTGGACGGTTCGGTTGCCTTTGGCGGCGAGGAGAGCGCCGGAGCCTCGTTCCTGCAGCGCGACGGCTCGGTGTGGACGACGGACAAGGACGGGATCATCCTCGCCCTGCTCGCCTCCGAGATCACCGCCGTGACCGGGAGCTCGCCTTCACAGCTCTACGGCGAGCTCACCGGGCGGTACGGCGACCCCGCCTACGCCCGGATCGACACCGCGGCCACCCGGGAGCAGAAGGCCGCCCTGGGCAAGCTGTCCCCGGAGCAGGTCACGGCCACCGAGCTCGCGGGCGAGAAGATCACCGCGGCGCTGACCACCGCTCCCGGCAACGGCGCCCCGATCGGCGGCCTCAAGGTGGTCGCGGCCACGGGCTGGTTCGCCGCGCGGCCATCCGGTACCGAGGATGTCTACAAGCTGTACGCCGAATCGTTCCGCGGTCCGGACCAGCTGGCCGCGATCCAGAAGCAGGCGCAGGAGATCATCGCCGCCGCCATCGGCTGACCCCGCCTCGCATCGGCCCGCCCGGGACCAGTTCAGGCCGCGGCGGCGACCCCGCTGGGCCCGTTCGGCGGCACGGATCATCCGGATTTCTGTCCGACGGGCGGTGATGCGCTGGTATTCGGCGGTGAGCTGGCTGCCTGTTGCCAGCTCAGCGGCAGCCCACGCCGCCTGGGACACCAGGACCGTGCTCTGGCGGCTCGGCGGCTTCAGCGCCGACGGGCACGTTTCCGGGCCAGAAAAGCCGACTTCGGAGGGAATTGTCTTCGCCCGCGCCGCCCTGTTCACATGGCCGGCCTGAGGACGGCTGTGGAGCTGACCGTCGGTGGGTATTGCCGCGATGTCTGGCCGTCCTAGGCGGGTCACCATGGATCAGGTGGCGTAGGTTGTGGGACCAGTTATGTATCGCCGTCGGGCGGGGGTGATCCACACGAAGACGCCGGGCTCCAGGTTGCTCGAGCGTCCAACCGTAAGCCTGCTTGCATCGATGGTGCCGTCTGCAGAGCGGGCCGAGATTGCACTGGCACGACCGGCCGCCCGCCTCGTAAGTAATGGTGTGATCCTGATCGCACTGCGCTGCCGGACGTCGGCAACCGGGAGCGGTGCACCTGGCCGTCCGGGCCTCGATCAGATGCCGCAGCAGCCGCTCGGCTTGTAGCCCGGTTCCTCGTTGCGGTGATCACACGTGCCTACGGCCAGTGGGGTGATCCGGATCCGGAGTCGCTGGAGGAACGCTCTGGTCAGCGGGTTCAGCGGATCAGGCGGCTCAGCTGGAACTATCCGCCCGTTCGCCTGCCGATCCCGGCCTGCCTAATCCCACGCGGGCCGTCCTGCGTGCTCTCCTCCCATCGCCGGATCATGTGGTCCCGGGCTGTTGGGCGCTGGATGATGCGGTCCCGGGGCGTCGGGCGCTGGATGATGCGGTCGCGGGGCGTTGGGCGCTGGGCCATCCGGCGCCGGGCCGTCCTGCGGTGGCCATCCACTGGGCCTTCTGGTCCAGTGGGTGGGTCTTCCGGTGCGGAGTGCCTGCCGCGCGCGCATCCGTGCCCGATGGCCTGGCCGTGCTGGCCTATTACCGTTACGCACCACCGCGTCGCCGGGTGCATTCCGGCCGCCCGGGCCAGCTCACGGGCCAGTTCCGCGTCGACCAGCCCGAATGCCGCCACCTCACCTGGTGTGCCTGACGTTCCCAGCAAGGTCGACAAGGGCACCGTCACGTTGATCCGCGCGGCCAGGCTGCCCGGCGGCCCTGCTGGTGGCCATGGTCCCGTGGCCGTACCGTCAGGACCTGTGCCACGGCCGCCGGGGCCAGGGTACGGGCCGCTGAAGCCCCTGCCCCACCCGCCGGCGCCACCATCCCGGCCGCCGGGGTTTTCCTGCGCCCGCATCGGCGGACTCGTGTCCGGGTGGTCGGGGCCTGCGCCCGGCACCAGCGGCTCGTGTCCGGGTGGTCTTGGCCTGCGGCGCTCCGGGCGGGCTGGGCCGCGGCCGGGTCGCTGGTGCCGGGCTGTGGCAGGCCGGTTCGGCCGAGCAGGAAGTCGAGGTACGCGCGGGCCCGCAGCTCATCCATCGTGCCTGCCCAGCCCGGCGGCCTTCAGCTCGCGGGCCCGGGCTGAGATGCGCTGGTCAGCAGCCAGGACTTCCGCCGATGGCAGGTCACGGCCAGACAGCGCCGCTGTCCCCGCGTCCTCTCGCCATCGCTGCACGCGGGCCTCACGCTGGGCCTGCTCCCGGCGCTTGCGCGCCGCATCGGGGTCAGCAGCCAGGATCGCCCGGGCCAGCGCGGCACGCAGCTGCCCGCTGGTCTGCTGTTCGGCTCGCGGGAAGATCAGCTGCTCCACTGCCGCGGCTTGTTCCCTGCTCAGCACGCGGGTCGCTTCGGCGATAATCCGGGCCCGGACCATATCGATCAGCCCGCCTTCCAGCGCGGCCGCGGTCATCGGCAGCTTGGTCACCAGGTCGGCGGCCAGCAGCAGGTGCATCTCGGCGGCCCGCACGCTCATCGTCAGCGCCGGGGCCAGCTCGTCCGGCAGGAAGGGGCTGACCAGTTCGGGAAGGTCGGGGGCGGTGGGGGAGTCAGTGCTCCCGGCAGACCCTGGGACCTGCTGCTCGCACCTCCTGCCTCACCAGCAGCGCGCAGATGCGCCGCGACTTCCGGGTCGAGGACGTCGTCGATGTCGCCCGGGCGGCGGCGAGCCAGCTCGGCAACGGCGGCCAGTTCCCTGGCCGCCGCCCAGGAGGTAATCCGGCGCCAGGCCTTGATGATGCCCGTCAGCTCATCGTCGCCGGCGTGACGCAGCCCGTGCACATGGGCGGCATCGGCCACCTCAGCGAGCATCGGCCCCGGACGCAGCACGTCGAGCGCCCCGTCGGCCTCAAACCCCCATCCCGGCGGCGCGGCCGCCTCCCCGCCCTCGCCGGGCAGGTCGCGGGGGTCCCAGTCGTCCCATTCGTCCAGGTCGCCGTCCGCTGGCGCGGCCTGCTCCGGCCATCGTGGCGGCCACGACAAGATCCAGGATCTCCTCCTGGCTCAGATCGCCCGCGCTATCCGCCGCCACACCAGCCGTATTCCCCAGCCCTGCGCCAGCCGTGCTCCCCGGCCGTGCGCCTAGCTCTTTTCAGCCCGGTGCCGCCATGTTCCCCGCCTTGCGCCGCCTTTTCTCCCTGCGCCAGCCGTGCTCCCCGGCCCTGCGCCGGCCGTGCTCCCCGGCCCCTGCCGCCCCGGGCGGCTGCATTCCTGCCGCCCGCCGCGCACCCGGCATGGGCTGCGCCCGTATCGCCGCGACCGGGTGGGGTATCTGCACCGCCCGCCTGCCGGGGACCTGGCCCTAACGACACTTTGCACCTCTACGTTCGAACATACACTACACAAGTTTGATCTCTCGAACATTGTATCGAATAACAATCCGCCAGGCAAGGCCCGCCCGGCACTGCCAAGCCGTGAATATGTACAGCAGTGAGCACCGGCGTAACAGGACCACCCGGAACGAGACCCGTGATCCGGAACCGGCCTACAAGCGGTACTTCGAATCGTTCCGCGGTCTGGACCAGCTGCCCGTGATCCAGAAGCAGGCGCAGGAGATCATCGCCGCCGCCATCGGCCTACCGGGGCCCGCGCGCCCTGCCGGGCAGCGTACCCAGGACCCGCTCAGGCCGCGGCGGCGACCCCGGTGCGCGTCCAGCCGATGGCGGGCGCGATGTGCTCGGCGATCGTGGCCAGGATGCGCACGTTGTTGGCCACGCCCAGCTGCTTCGGTATTGTGAACAGCACCGTGTCGGCGGCCCGGACCGCCTCGTCCGCAGCAGTTTCGCGGCGATCCGGTCCGGCTCACCGGCAAACGTGCGGTCGAACCGAGAGCGCACGCCGTCCAGCAGCCCAATCTGGTCGTCGTGACCCTGCTCACCGAAGTACATGCGGTCGATGTCCTCGGTGATGGGCAGAACGCTGCGGGACATCGAGACGCGCGGCTCGCGGCTCCAGCCCTGCTCGGCCCAGGCCGCGCGTACAGCTGGATCTGCTCGGCCTGAAGCTCGTCGAATGGGACACCGGTGTCTTCCGACAGCAGGGTGGAGCTCTGCAGGTTCAGGCCGATCCGGGCGGCTCACTGCGCGGTCGCCCGGGTGCCGGAGCCCCACCAGATTCGGTCGGCCAGGCCGGGCGACTGCGGCTGAATGGCCAGGCCACCGCTGATGCGAGTCCGGGCCGGGTCGGTCCGGACCACGGCCGCGCCACCGATCGCGGCCAGGAACAGTTCCCCCTTGGCCCGCGCGGCGTCTGCGTCCGTCTCTTCCTCGGCGGGCCGGTAGCCGAAGGATTCGGCGCCCCGCAGCACGGTCTCGGGCGACCCCCGGCTGATGCCCAGATGCAGGCGGCCACCGCTGATCAGATCCGGCGGCGGCGGCCTCCTCGGCCATGTACAGGGGATTCTCGTACCGCAGATCGATGACGGCGGCGCCGATCTCGATCCGGCTCGTCCGCGCCGCCATGCGAACAGCAACGGGAACGGTGACGCGAGCTGCCGCTCGAAATGGTGCACGCGGACGAACGCCCCGTCGATGCCGAGCTGCTCCGCCGCCTGCGCCAGCTCGATGGTCTGCAGCAGCGCGTCGGACGCCAACCGCGTCTGCGAGCCGAGAGCCGCCCGCCAGTGACCGAACGACAGGATACCGATCTTCTTCATGGCCATCTCAGCGCCGGCCAGACCGCCCATTCCGTCACCGTTCCCGTCCGGCCCGGCCGGGGTGGCCGGGGCGGCCCGGGCGGACCGGGGTGACCAGGGCGGCTGGGAGGCCGGTCGTCCTCGGCCAGTGCGGCCCGCCTGATCTGGCGGTGCTGCTGCCGGTGGCACGCAGCTCGTCATCGAAGGCGTGCTCCAGGGCGAGCAGCGTGTTGTCGGCCTCCGGCAGTGCCCGCAGGATTTCGTCGAGCTTCCGCTGGGTGGCCGCCTGATGCCGGGCCTGGGTGTGCTGGATGACGAAGACCATCACCACCGTCACCGCCGCGATCCAGCGTCTGGAAGATCCTTTCCCACCCGGATGGAAACCGGAGGGCCGCGCTCACGGCCACCCACGCCACTCCCGTCGCCAGCACGCTGAACGCGGTCAGCGGCAGCCCGGTGAAACGGTCCAGCCCCCGCAGCAGCGGCTGCTCCTCGACCGCCCCTCGTCCAGGACTGATCCCCGTCTCTTCTGATCGTCCTCCGCGCGGTCTCCCGTCGGCTCTCCTGCGCTCACTCGGTCTCCATCCCGCGCTGGCCCCGCTCAGGCCGCGTTGCGCGCAGCCCCTGCGCGCCGTCTCGTGTGCCCAGAAATGGTCATCATTCACATCGCTACCGGCAGTTTCACCGCTTGTCCATCGGCCCGGCCGGGTTAGACCGGAAGGCAGCACGAGGCGGCGGCACGAGCGCGAGGGGTGACGAATGGCGAGCGGCGATGATCCCGACCGGGACCGGAGCGGCGGGAGAATCGATCAGGGAGGCGGTAGGCCAGGGCCGGAACCGCGGAAGCCAGGACCGGAACCAGGGAAGCCAGAGCCAGAATCAGGGAAGCCAGGGCCAGAACCAGGGAAGCCAGGGCCAGAACCGGGAAGCCAGGGCCGGAACCGCGGAGCCAGGGCCGGACCGGCCGCGGCCGCACGTGGCGCGGGCCTTAAGCCATCACTCGAGGCTGAGCTCCCGGCAACTGCCCGCTAAAGGCGCGCGGCGGGGCCAAGGCGGCAGCGACCAGCTCAGCTACCGCCGCCATGCCGGCGGCATTGGGGTGGTAAGGCGCCCCGCCGCGCAGGCTGAGATGGAAACGCCTGGTCCACGGAGGGGCCGACCACGCGTGGTGATTGGCGCTCGCCGCCGACGCGGCCACGAAGACGCTCCCGCTCTGCGCGGCCACATCCCGGGTGATGCCGGAGAGCCTGCGGGCCACCGCCCGGCCCCACTCCGCGACGTCGGCCGGCAGCACGCCGGTGGGCGTAGTCCCGTCGGACGGCAGCACCGTCAGGTAGTCCACGAACACCAGGCGGCTCTCCGGTGCGCGCCGCCGCACCTCCGCCGCGATCTTCAAGAGGTTTTCGCGAAACGTCCCGAAGCGCCGCTCGGTCAGGTCAGGGTCGGCGTAGGAGTCCAGCTGACGGCGGACCGGCGGGATAGCCCGCACGGGCCAGGGCAGGCTGGACAGCAGGATGCGGGGGGCCCAGCCGATGTCGTTGCCGCCGCCCGTCAGGGTCACCAGCTTCGTGTCCGGCGTCACCGCGTCGATCTGGGCCGAGCGGCCCGCGGCGGTCGCGGCCAGGATGTCCTGCGTGGTCGCGCCGGAAAACGTAACGTCGTCCAGCTCGAGAGCGAGACGCCGCGCGACCAGGTGCGCATAGTTGGCCGAGGAGCGCCCCGCCGCCCGGGGGCTGCCGGGGGCACGGCGGCCGATGCCCGGGCCGGCCGCGAACGAACTTCCCATCGCCACGTAGCGGGAACCAGGGCTGATGTCCAGCGGCGGCTCCGGCGGTTTGGGCGGTCCCGGCAGCTCCGGCCCGGATCCGGTCACGTCCCGCCGGGCCGACGCCGGAGCAGGCCGTACTCACGGGCCCGGTTGACGGCCTCGGTCCGGCTGTGCACGCCGAGCCGCTGATAGAGACGCTCGGCGCGCTCCTTGGCCGCGGACCGGGAGATGCCCATCTTGTCGGCGATGATGGAGAACGGTACTGGCTCGGGCAGGTAGGGCAGTATCTCGGCCTCGGACCGGGTGATCGACGCGGCCTGGACGCGGCCCTGAGCTTCCCCGGTTGCCTCGCCGGTCACCTCGTCAGCCGCGCCGATCAGCGCGGCATCCTCCGTGACGGCCTGGTCGACGGCCTGGCCGGCGGCGGCAATGGTGAGTGCGGCGCCGACCGTGGCTGCGCTGGCGGCCTCGGCGGCGGCGCCGGTGATCAGCCCGGCCGCGGCGAGGGCGGTCACCGCCTGCTGCGTGGCGGCCTCCTCGACCAGCCCGGCCGCGATCAGCGCGCCGACCGCGTCGGCCGCCGCGGCCGCCTGGATCTGCTCAGCGGCAGCTTCCGCCTCGGCGGCCCCGGCACTGGCCGCGACGGCCCGCAAGACGGCCTCCGCCTCGGCCGCCTGCGCCTCGGCGATCACCGCGGACGCCTCTTCCAGCACGGTGACCTCACTCCCGACCGCGAGGCCCGCTTCCCCGGTCAGGAAGTCATCGCTGATCAATGCGCCGCCCGCGGCGAAGGCGGCATCCACCAGGGGCCCCGCCCACAGATGCTCGACCAGCAGGAAGGCGGCCGCGCGGCCCGGTTCCAGAGAACGGACGAGCACCTGGGCCCGGGTCATGCCCGAGGCCGCCGGAACCGCAGCCGACTCGGGGCCATCATCGGACGCGAAGCCGCTCCCGTCGGCCGCCGCGCCGGGGAGGATGCCGGCCAGCAGCGTGCCGAAGTCCTCGTCCTCGCCGATCTTGAGCCGCTGCAGGGTGCCATCCTCCCCCTTGGCCAGGAAGACCATGTTCGAGCACGCGCAGCACGCCACGGCCCTGGACCCGGTCGACCTCGGCCAGGATGCGCTGCTCAGCATCCGCGTCGAGGTCAAAGGTCAGCGCGATTACCTGGAGTGGTGCGGTCAACCTGCTCTCCTCCCGAGCGGGGGAACGATGCGGACCAGCGATGCGGGCCGCTTCCCTATCGTTTCAGTCAAGTACCCGGATGTCGCGCTCTGGCGCGCAGAAGGCACGAAGGCGCGTACCGAAACCTTACGGCCGGGGCCGTACCTCAGACGCCGACGGCGTTGAGGACGGCGCGGGCCTCCCCGGGCAGGATCAAGGTGGCGGCGGCAGCATTGTCGCGCAGGTGCCGCTCCGCCGAGGTACCCGGGATGAGCAGGATATTTGGGGAGCGGCGCAGCAGCCAGGCCAGTGCGACCTGATACGGCGAGGCACCCAGCCGGGCCGCGACGTCGCTGAGCCCGCTGGCCTGCAGCGGGGAGAAACCGCCCAGCGGGTGGAACGGGACAAAAGCGATGCCCAGCTCCGCGCAGCGGTCGAGCAGTGGATCGTCGCGGCGGTGGGCCAGGTTGTACCGGTTCTGCACGCAGACGACCCGGCCGATGGCCTGCGCCTCGGCCATCTGATCGGCCGTCACGTTGCTGAGACCCAGGTACCTGATCAGGCCCTGGCTCTGCAGCCCGGCCAGCACGCCGAACGGCCCGGCGATCGAGCCGGGGGCCGGCCCCGCCGCGGCGGAGCCGACCCGGAGATTGACCACGTCCAGGGCTTCCAGGCCCAGCTGCTCGAGATTGGCGTGGACCGCCGCGGTGAGCTCCTCCGGCGGACAGCGCCGGAAGCCAGGCGCGATCGGCGTTACGGCGGAAGCCGACTTTGGTGACGATGTGCAGGTCGTCCGGATACGGATGCAGCGCCTCCCGGATCACGTCGTTGACGGTGTTCGGGCCGTAGTAGCACGAGGTGTCGATGTGTGTCAGCCCCAGCTCGGCGACGGTCCGCAGCACCCGGATGGCCTCGCCCCGGTCGCGAGGCGGCCCCCACGCCCCCGGGCCGGCCAGCTGCATCGCGCCGAACCCCATCCGGGTCACGGTCAGGTCCCCCGCCAGCGGAAAGCTCCCGCCCGTGACGTCACCGCTCATCGGCATGTCCCCTCTGCTGCCCGGGTCCGGGTCCCGGTTCCCGGTGCCTGGACCCATGCCTGGATTGGCGCCCGGACCCATGCCCGGATTATCGGGCACTCCCCGGGTCAGGGCCGGGTGAACTCCGGTTGGTCCAGTACGCGCAGCCAGCTGCCGTCCGGCTGGCGCCGCACGACCTGGGCCCGGGCTCCTGCGCCGTCCCGCGGCGGCGTGGCCGTCAGCGCCAGATCGTTGCTGATCAGGGTGGGCAGCGGGGTCTCCGGCTCGAAGTGCGGGCCGCCGGCCAGCACCGTCGTCCACAGCGCACGGATGGCCTCGCGGCCAACGGTCTGCGATCCGGGCGGATAGGCGAGCACCGCGTTCTCCTCGTACAGCGCCGCGACCCCGTCCGCGTCACCGGCGTTGGAACGCTCGACGAACAGCCGGGTGATGTCCTCCGGGGTCATGGCCTTCTCCTGCGCGGTCATGGCATTCCTTCCTGCTGGCCTGAAGTGATCCGCTTTCAGCTTGGCCCAGGCGTCATCAGAAGTCCAACAGATTGTTATTTTCAGTTCTATAATTCCCAGTTATGGAACTGCGCCAGCTCGAGTACCTCATCGCCGTGGCGGAGGAAGCGAACTTCACCCGCGCCGCCGAGCGGGTACGGATCAGCCAGCCGGGCATCAGCGCCCAGATCCGGCAGCTCGAACACGAGCTTGGCGCCCAGCTCATCGACCGGTCGGGCCGCCGGGCTTCGCTGACCGCGGCAGGTGAAGCCGTGCTGGAGCACGCCCGGGCCGCACTCGTCGGCCGCCGGCGCGGCCCGGCAGGCGGCCGATGCGGTGAATGGGCTGCTGCGCGGTCAGCTAACCGTGGGCATGGTGACCGGCTGCACGGTCACCCCGCTGTTCGACGCGCTGGCCGACTTCCATCACGCGTACGCCGGGGTGGACATCACCCTGATCGAGGGCGGCTCCGCGGAGCTGGCCGCCGGCGTGCGGGCCAGGCAGATCGACCTCGCACTGGTCGGCACGGCCGGTGCGCCACCGGCCGGAGTCGGGTCGTTCACGGTCGTCAGCGAGCGCCTGGTCGCGATGGTCCCGCCCGGCCACCCACTGCTCGATCACGAGCCGCTGTGCCTGCGCGACGTCACCGCCTGCCCGTTGATCTGCATGCCGCCGGGTACCGGGCTGCGAGGCGTCCTCGACCAGGCTTGTGCGGCCGCCGGCCTCCGGCCCGTCATCGCCGTCCAGGCCAGCGCGGGCGAGGCGATCATCCAGCTTGCGCAGCGCGGGCTGGGGATCGGGATCCTCAGTGAGTCCATGACCGGCACAGACGGTGACAGGCTGACGGCGATGGTTATCGACGACATCCGCATCCCGGCTGTGCTCGCGGTGATCTGGAGCCCGGTAGCGTCACCCGCACTGCGGGAGCTCATCACCCGGTGCCGGGCTGCATTCGGCCAACCGCTGGCCGCGCAAGCCGCGCAAGTAGTTCTTCAACGCACAGATATTGACATAACGCGGACCGCCATTAACGGTTAGGAAACTTTCCTAATAAAGACGCGCGCCGCCGGAGCGGGACCGGCAGACCGCCGCAGCCGTCCCGGTCCACCGGTCTGCCTACGCACGGCGACAACCAGACCGCGACCCGTGGAATTACAGCGAGTACCCGGCGGCGCCGCCGGGGCCTGAGTGACCCGGGACGGCGCTGTGTGCCCGGCCCTCACTGAGTGATCGTGTCGGCGCGGTGCGGAAGCTTCCAGCCCGGGCGGACGAAGTGGCACGTGTAGCCGTCGGGATACTGCTGCAGGTAGTCCTGGTGCTCCGGCTCGGCCTCCCAGAACGGCCCGGCCGGCTCGACCTCGGTGACCACCTTGCCCGGCCACAGGCCGGAGGCGTCGACGTCGGCGATCGTGTCCTCGGCGACCTGCTTCTGCTGGTCGCTGGTGTAGAAGATGGCCGACCGGTAGCTCAGGCCGATGTCGTTGCCCTGCCGGTTGCGGGTGGTCGGGTCGTGGATCTGGAAGAAGAACTCCAGCAGATCCCGGTAGGAGATCTTCTCCGGGTCGAAGGTAATCTCGATGGCCTCGGCGTGGGTGCCGTGGTTCCGGTAGGTGGCGTTGGGCACGTCGCCACCGGTGTAGCCGACTCTGGTGGAGATCACCCCGGGAAGTTTCCGGACCAGCTCCTGCACCCCCCAGAAGCAGCCGCCGGCGAGGATGGCCTTCTCAGGTTCGTGGGTCACGACGCACCTCCCGTGTAGTCGCCTGCTAGGGCCGCTCCTGAGAGCATAACCGGGGAGGGAAACACCGCTGTAATGGCAACTGGCCAGACTAATGAGGATCCCGATCTCGGGGAGGGCGCAGGACACGTGCTGGTCATCGACGGCTGCTACATCGCGACGGTGGACGAAGCGGGAACGGAGCATCCCGCCGGTTACCTGGTGATCGACGGCGACCGGATCGCGGCGGTCGGGAGCGGCCCGCTGCCGCCCCACTATGCCGCCGCCGAGCGCATCGACGGCTCGGGCCTGCTGGCCACGCCCGGCCTGGTCAACACCCATCACCATCTGTACCAGTGGATCACCCGGGGCTACGCGGCCGACGACTCCCTCTTCGGCTGGCTGACGACGCTCTATCCGGTCTGGGCGGGCCTGGACGCGGATCTGGTGCACGCGTCCGCCGCGGCGAACCTGGGCTGGATGGCCCTGACCGGCTGCAGCACGACCACCGATCATCATTACGTGTTCCCGGCCGGGCGCGGCGACCTGCTGGAGGCCGAGATCCTGGCGGCCTGGCAGATCGGGCTGCGCTTTCACCCGGGCCGGGGGTCGATGAACCTCGGGGAGTCGGCCGGCGGCCTGCCGCCCGATTCAGTCGTCGAGAAGCATGACGACATTCTCGCCGCCACACAGGCCGCCATCGACCGCTGGCACGACCCCTCGTTCGGGGCGATGACCCGCATCGCGGTCGCACCATGCTCACCGTTCTCGGTCACAGCCGATCTCATGCGCGACAGCGCCGAACTGGCCCGGCAGGCAGGTGTCCGGCTGCACACCCACCTGGCCGAGACCACCGACGAGGAGGACTTCTGCCGGGCCACCTACGGACGGACCCCGGCCCAGTACGCCGAGGACCTCGGCTGGCTCGGTCCGGACGTCTGGCTGGCGCATTGTGTGCACCTGTCCGATGAGGCAATCGGGCGGTTCGCGGCGACGGCGACCGGCGTGGCGCACTGCCCGACCTCGAACGGCCGGCTGGGTTCCGGTATCGCGCCCGTACGGGCGCTGCTGGATGCCGGCGCCCCGGTCGGCCTCGGCGTGGACGGCGCGGCGTCCAACGAGTCCGGCCGGATGATCGGCGAGCTGCATCAGGCGCTGCTGGCCGCCCGGCTCCGGGGCGGCCCGCTGGCGCTGTCCGCCCGGCAGTCGCTGCAGCTGGCCACGATGGGCGGCGCCCGGTGCCTCGGCCGCACCGATGAGCTCGGCTCGCTGGAAGCGGGCAAGCTGGCGGACGTCGCGCTGTGGCAGACTGGCGGCCTGGCCGGGGCCGGTATCGCCGACCCGGTCTGCACGCTGGTCTTCGGCGCCCCCTCCCTGGACCGTCTCTGGGTCGGTGGCCGCCCGGTGGTGAGCGGCGGTGAGCTGATGACCGCCGACCCCGATGAGCTGGCCGCCGGGGCGGCCGCGGCCAGCGCCCGGATCGGCCGCCGGGTCCAGGCGGGGCCCTGACCGGTGGACCTGCCCGGCATCACCGAAGTGGCGGACGCCCGGCTGGCGGCCTGGCGCCCCGGCGACGCGTGGCTGGCCGGTGGTACCTGGCTGTTCTCCGAGCCGCAGCCGGCGCTGTCCCGGCTGCTGGACCTGCACGCTTATCGCTGGCCCTCGCTGCGCGTGCACTCGGATGGCCTGGAGATCGCGGCGACCTGCACGCTGGCCGAGCTGGCCCGGGCCGAACTGCCGCCGTGGCCGGCCGCGTCGCTGATCGGCCACTGCTGCGCCGCGTTGCTCGGCTCCGTCAAGGTATGGAATGCGGCCACGGTCGGCGGGAACATCTGCCTGTCGCTGCCTGCCGGGCCGATGATCTCGCTGACCGCGGCCCTGGACGGGATGTGCACGATCTGGGCGGCCGGCGGCTCGGAGCGCCGCATCCCGGTCGCGGAGTTCGTGACCGGGCCCAGCCAGAACGTCCTGCAGCCCGGGGATCTGCTGCGCTCGGTGCATCTGCCCGCGGCTGCGCTGCAGTGCCCAACGGCTTTCCGGCAGCTCTCGCTCTCGCCGCTGGGCCGCTCGGCGGCGGTGGTGATCGGGCGGCGTTCCCCTCGGGACGGGACCCTCGCGCTGACGCTGACCGCCGCCACGACCCGGCCCGTCCAGCTCCGGTTCGCCACGGGGCCAGGGCCAGGCGAGCTGCTCGCCGCGCTGGCCGGGGCGGTGCCGCGCTACCACGATGACGTGCACGGTGCCCCGGCCTGGCGGGAGGCGATCACCCGGCAGCTCGCCCTTGAGGTGCTCGACGAGCTGGAGCGGTCATGATCGTCAATGGCGTGCCCGCGGGCGCGGCGCCCGCGCCGGGCCAGTGCCTGCGCACCTTCCTGCGTCAGCAGGGCTGGTTCGGGGTCAAGAAGGGGTGCGACGCCGGCGACTGCGGCGCCTGTACCGTGCACGTCGGCGGGGTGCCCGTACACAGCTGCATCTACCCGGCGGTGCGCGCGGTAGGCCAGCCGGTGACCACGATCGAGGGCCTGGCGGACAGCGATGGCGAACTGCACCCGGCCCAGCAGGCGTTCCTGGACGCCCAGGGATTCCAGTGCGGCTTCTGCACGGCCGGGATGATCATGACAGTCGCGGCTCTGGACGATGCGCAACGGGCCGATCCGGCCCGGGCGCTGAAGGGCAACCTGTGCCGCTGCACCGGCTACCAGGCCGTGGCCGACGCGCTCGCCCGGCTGCCGGGCCGCCCGCCGGGGCCGGGCCGCGAGACCGAGCCGCCCGCGGCCACCCCACCCCCGGCCACCCCACCCCGGCCAGCATGGCCGGGGCCAGCCTGCCCGCCCCAGCCAGCCGCGACGTGGTCACCGGCCACGAGCCGTACACGCTGGACCTGGTTGTTCCCGGGCTGGCGCACATGGTGCTGGTCCGCTCCCCGCATGCGCACGCGGAAGTCGTGTCGGTGGACGCCGCCGCGGCGCTGGCCGTCCCGGGCGTGCTGGCGGTGCTCAGCCACCGGGATGCGCCCGCAGTAGCCTATTCCAGCGCCCGGCACGAGCAGATCACCGACGATCCGTTCGACACTCTGCTGTTCGACCGGGTGGTGCGCTTCGCCGGCCAGCGGGTAGCCGCCGTGGTGGCCGAGACGGCCGCCGCGGCGCAGCTGGGCGCGGCCCGGGTCGCCGTCGAGTACCGGGTGCGGCCCGCCGTTTTCGATCCTGACGAGGCCATGGCGCCTGGTGCCCCGCTTGTGCACGGGGACAAGACAGCCGCCGCCGGGATCGCCGACCCGCGGCGTAACCTCGCCGCGGAGGCCCACGGCCATGTCGGCGACGTCACGGCGGGCCTGGCCCGCGCGGCGGCCGTGGTCAGCCTCAGCTTCGGCGTTCACCGCGTCCAGCACGCGTCCCTGGAGACGCACGCCACGATCGGCTGGCTGGAGGACGAGCAACTGGTGCTCCGGACCAGTACCCAGACACCGTTCCTCACCCGGGACGCGATCTGCCGGCTCTTCGGCCTGCCTGCGGACCGCGTGCGCGTCATGGCCGCCCGGGTCGGCGGCGGGTTCGGCGGCAAGCAGGAGATGCTGACCGAGGACGTGGTGGCGCTGGCCGTGCTGCGGCTGCGGCGGCCGGTACAGCTGGAGTTCACCCGGGAGGAGCAGTTTGCCGCTGCGACCACCCGCCATCCGATGCGGATCACTGTGCAGGCCGGTGCCACCGCGGACGGCAGGCTGACGGCCCTGGCGATCCAGACGGTGGCGAACACCGGCGCCTACGGCAACCACGCCGGTGGGGTGCTGATGCACAGCTGCGGGGAAGCGGTCAGTCTTTACCGCTGCCCGAACAAGAAGATCGACGGCTGGTCGGTGTACACGAACACCGTGCCGGCGGGGGCGTTCCGCGGCTACGGGCTGTCCCAGGCCGCGTTCGCCGTGGAGTCAGCCCTGGACGAACTGTCCCGCAAGCTGGCCATCGACCCGTTCGACTTCCGGCGCCGCAACGTGGTGCGGCCCGGCGACCCGCTCATCTCGCTCCGGCAAGGGGCCGACGACGTCCAGATCGCCAGCTATGGGCTGGCTGAGTGCCTGGACCTGGTGGCCGGCGCGTTGGCCCGGGATGTGGGTGGGCCGGTACCCGCCGGGCCCGGCTGGCTGACGGGTACCGGGATGGCGGTGACGATGCTTGACACGGTGCCGCCCGGCGGTCACATCGCCCAGGCGCGCATCGCCGAACGGTCCGGTGGCGGCTACATCCTGTGGGTGGGCACAACCGAGTTCGGTAACGGCACGTCGACGGTCCATCGCCAGCTGGCCGCGCATGCCCTGGGCACCGGCGCGGAGGAGATTGAGCTCCGGCAGGCCGACACGCGCCTGGTCCAGCACGACACAGGGGCGTACGGTTCCACCGGCACAGTGGTGGCCGGCCTGGCCACGCTGCGCGCGGCCCGCGACCTGGCCGGCCAGATTGCGGCCCGCACCGGGCCTGCCCCGGCCGGCCCGGTGGCGAGCGGGACCGGTGCGGCTTCCCCGCGGGACGGGGCGCTGCTGGCGGCCGAGGCGAGCAGCGACGGCACGCCCCGGTCCGTGTCGTTCAACGTGCACGGCTTCCGGGTGGCGGTCCAGCCGGCCACCGGCGAGATCCGCATCCTGCGCAGCGTGCAGGCGGCCGACGCCGGCACGGTCATCAATCCACGGCAATGCCGGGGCCAGGTCCAGGGCGGCGTGGCTCAGGCGCTGGGCGCCGCACTGTACGAGCGCCTTGACATCGACGCGGCCGGGCGCGTCAGTACACGCGCCTTCCGCACCTATCACCTGCCGCAGTTCGGTGACGTCCCGCGCACCGAGGTGCTGTTCGCCGCCTCGCACGACCCGCTAGGGCCGCTGGGGGCCAAGCCGATGAGCGAGGCACCGTTCAACCCGGTCGCCCCGGCTCTGGCGAACGCGGTCCGGGACGCTACCGGGCGGCGGCTGACCGACCTCCCGCTCACCCGCGACCGAGTGTTTGCCGAGCTCAGCAAGTACGCAGGCAAGTACGCAGGCAAGGACGCACGGCGCAGCACGAGTGCCACAGACGTCTGGCAGGCCCGGTTCATGAACTCGCGGTAGACAACCGCGGCGCTAGCATGCTGGCATGGCCCGACGATCAGCTGAGCCGGTCAGCCGCCGTGAGCGGCCGGCGACGACCGCCCTGTGCAGATGGCGACAGCGACCGCGGCCGAGCAGGGACTGCGCAGCGTGGCGGCCGACGCGCGGGACGAGGAAGAACGCCTGACGGCCGCGATCCGCAATGCTCCGCAGGACCGCTACCCGCGCATTGTGGCGCTCGGGGACGACCTGCTCTCCGGGACCGGGCCCGACCGGCTGGAATGGATGCTCACGGCGTTCATCAACGGGATTCTGCGCACCAGCCGGTGACGGCCCGCCCGGCGGGAAAGAAACCGGCGGGGAAAGAAAGCAGTGCCCTAGGAGATCGACCCAGCGGAGCTAGACAATGACAGCCTTCAGTTATTCGATGGTTTACCCGACGATCAAGGGAAAGAGGCCCTGACATGGCCAGCACGCCCCCGTCGCTGAGCGGGATCGACCTTGCCGAGGCCGGCGAGCTCGCCGCCCAGCTCCGCGTTGATTCCATCCGGTCCAGCACCAGCGCCGGGTCCGGTCATCCCACATCCAGCATGTCCGCCGCCGACCTGCTCGCGGTGCTCGTCGGCCGTCACCTGCATTACGACTGGGACGACCCGGACAATGACGGCAACGACCATCTCATCTTCTCCAAGGGCCACGCCTCCCCCCTGCTGTACTCGGTCTACAAGGCGGTCGGCGCGGTGTCCGACGAGGAGCTGATGACCGGGTACCGGCGCTTCGGGTCCCGGCTGGAAGGCCACCCCACTCCCGTGCTGCCATGGGTCGACGTAGCTACGGGATCTCTCGGCCAGGGCCTGCCCGACGGGGTGGGGGTCGCGCTGGCCGGCAGGTACCTCGACCAGCTTCCGTACCGGGTTTGGGTGCTGTGCGGGGACAGCGAGATGGCCGAGGGCTCCATCTGGGAGGCTCTCGACAAGGCCGCGTACTACCAGTTGTCTAACCTCATCGCGATCGTCGACGTCAACCGGCTCGGCCAGCGGGGGCCCACCGAGCTGCAGTGGGACCTGGTGGCCTACGCCCGCCGGGCGGAGGCGTTCGGCGCGCGGGTCCTGACCATCGACGGCCACAACCTGGCCGAGATCGACGAGGCTCTGGCCACCGCCGAGGACACGTCCGGCCGCCAGCCGACCGTAATTCTGGCCCGGACCATCAAGGGACGCGGGTTCTCCGAAGTCGAGGACAAGAATGGCTGGCACGGCAAGCCGTTCCCGCCGGACATGGCGGAGCGTGCCATCGCCGAGCTCGGCGGCGAGCGGCAGCTGACCGTCCGCGGCCCGCGGCCCGGCCCGGCGGATCACCCGCCGGGAGTGGCGCAGGCACACGGCACGCCGCAGGCGCCGGTGCCGTCGGCGAAGTACTCGGTCGGCGAGGAGGTAGCGACACGCAAGGCTTACGGTGACGCCCTCGTCGCCCTCGGCGCCGATCATCCCCGGGTCGTCGCCCTGGACGGGGAGGTCAGCAACTCCACCTACGCGGACGAGTTCGCGCATGCCTTCCCGGACCGTTATTTCGAGATGTTCATCGCCGAGCAGCAGCTCGTCGCGGCCGCCGTCGGCCTCAGCGTGCGGCACTACGTGCCCTTCGCCTCTACCTTCGCGGCCTTCTTCACCCGCGCCTACGACTTCATCCGGATGGCCGCCATCTCGCAGGCGGACATCCGGCTGGCCGGCTCGCACGCGGGCGTCGAGATCGGAGCCGACGGCCCGTCCCAGATGGCCCTGGAGGACCTGGCCATGATGCGGGCTGTGCACGGGTCGGCGGTGCTGTACCCCAGCGACGCGACCAGCGCGGCGGCCCTGGTGCGAGAGATGGCCGACCACCGGGGCATCAGCTACCTGCGGACCACCCGCGGTTCGTACCCGGTCATCTACGAAACGGCGGAGACGTTCCCGGTCGGCGGGTCCAAGGTGCTGCGCTCCAGCCAGCGGGACGTCGTGACCCTGATCGGCGCGGGCGTCACCTTGCACGCCTGCCTGGCCGCCGCGGATCGTCTCGCCGCCGACGACATCCACGCCCGGGTCATCGACTTGTACTCCATCAAGCCCGTCGACACCGAGACCCTCGTGGCCGCGGCAGCGGTCACGAATGGCCGCTTCGTCGTGGCCGAGGACCACCACCCCGAGGGCGGACTGGGCTCCGCGGTGAACGATGCCCTGCTGGGCGCCGGGCCGCAGAAGCTGTGGATCACCCACCTGGCCGTCCGGGAGATGCCCGGTTCGGGCACCGGCGAGGAGCTGCTGGCGGCGGCGGGCATCGACGCCGCGGGTATCGAGTTGGCCGCCCGCGACCTGCTCAATGCCATCTGACGGGACGAACGCCGGAGCCATGGGATGACCGGGCTGCCAGTGGCTCCGGTCCCGGGACGCCGGCCTGGCCGCGCTGCGGCGGGCCGGGCGCGCCGCGATCGTCATGCCGGCCATGCTGGCGCTGAGCGAAAGGGTGATCGGCGGCGCGACCGTGGCGACGTTCGCCGCGTTCGGATCGCTGGCCATGCTGCTCTTCGTCGCTTTCGGCGGCACGATGCACGAGCGGCTGCAGGCGCAGATCGCGCTGATCTTGACGGGAGCGGTTTTCATCTGCATCGGCACCCTGGCCGGGCAGGCAGTGTGGCTGGCGGCGATCGCAATGTTCGTCGCCGGCTTCGGGGTCCTGTTCGCGGGCGTGGTCAGCTCGGTGCTGGCCAGTGCGTCGACTGCGCTGCTGCTGGGCTTTATCCTGCCGGTGACGCTGCCCGGGCCGGTGAGCTCGATTCCCGCGCGGCTGAGCGGCTGGCTGCTGGCGGGCGCAGCGTCCCTGGTCGCTATCGTGCTGCTCTGGCCCGCCCCGGCGCAGGACCCGCTGCGGGCCCCGCTGATCCGGGCGTGCTCCCTGCTCGGGCGCCGGATGCGCGCCGGGGTCGAGGCCATGCGGGCCGGCTGGGACGCGGACCGGGAGAACGCCGACGCCGCGGTCGCTGACTCCGCCGCCGCCGTCCAGAGCCTGCGGACGTCGTTCTTCGCCACTCCCTACCGCCCTACCGGCCTGACCACGACGGCGCGCATCCTGGTCCGGCTGGTCGATGAGTTCGTCTGGCTGGAGGCGATCCTCGACCGGATGCCCGCCGGGACGCCGGCCGTCCCGGCCTTCAGTGCCGTCTGCGACGTCAAACTGGCGGCGGCGGACCTGCTGGAGGCAGCGGCCGTCCTGCTGGACTCAGCGATGGGCGATCCGGCTGGGCTTCAGCCTGGTCTGGAGCGCTTGCGCGGGGCGCGGGACCAGATGGAGCGGGCGGCGGAGTCAGCGATCGCGACCGGGGCCGCCCCGGCCAGCCCGATTCTCGCCGGCCAAGGTCCGGCCAGCCCGGCTCCGGCCAGCTCAGCCGTGGACGGATCCGCCGACGGTACCGGCCGGTCGGCCGCCGAGTCCGTCAGCTCGCTCGAGCCGTCTTTCCGGGCCCAGGAGCTCAGCTTCGCCGTCTCCGCCGTCGCCGAAAACGTGCAGCTGGCCGTGGCCGCAGGGCAGCGGACCTGGCGGCAGCAGCTGCTTGGCCGGCAGCCGCAAGGAGCGGGCGGCGTGCTGTCATCCGCCCAGCAACGGGCCGGCGCCCACGTAGAGCGGCACTCGGTCTGGCTGCACAACAGCGTGCGCGGGGGGGCCGCCCTCGGGCTGGCCGTCCTCGTCGCCGATCTGACCGGGGTCCAGCACTCCTTCTGGGTCGTGCTCGGCACGCTGACGGTCCTGCGGTCAAATGCCCTCAGTACTGGGCAGAACGCCCTGCGCGGCCTGGCCGGGAACATCGCCGGGTTCGTCATCGGCGGTGCGCTCATCCTGGCCATCGGCACCAACAGCACCACGCTGTGGCTGCTCCTCCCGCTGGCCGTGCTGCTCGCCGGCCTGGCTCCCGCCGTGATCTCCTTCGCCGCGGGCCAGGCGGCCTTCACTATCACGCTGCTGATCCTGTACAACATCATCGCCCCCGCGGGGTGGAAGGTCGGCCTGATCCGGATCGAGGACGTCGCGATCGGCTGTGCCGTCAGCCTCGTGGTCGGCGCGCTGTTCTGGCCCCGCGGCGCCGGTGCGGCTTTCGGCCAGGCAGCGTCCGAGGCCTACGCCGAGACCGCCCGCTACCTGCGCGCGGCGGTGATGTTCGGAGCGGTGCGCTGTGATCGGCGATTGCCCGCAACTCCGGTGCCCCGCGAGGAGAGCCTGCGCGCCGCTGCGGCGGCCCGGCGGCTCGACGACGCGTTCCGCGGCTTCCTCGCCGAGCGCGGCACCAAGCATCTGCCGCTGCCCGACGTTGCCGCGCTGATCACCGGGGTCGCGGTCCTGCGGCTCAGCGCCGACGCTGTGGTCGATCTGTGGCAGCGGGACGACGGCGGCGCGCCGGCCGGGGACCGCACCGCGGCCCGCAACGAGGTGCTGGCGGCCGATAACCAGGTGTCGGGCTGGTATGAGGTGGTGGCCCGCGCCCTGGCCGGGGACGGCGACGTTCCCGCGGAGCTGCCGCCCGACGAGGCAGCCGACGGCCGGCTGATCGACGCCGTGCAGCGGGACCTCAGCGGCACGGACGGGCGGGGTACCGCGGCAGCGGTCAAGATAATCTGGACGGCCGACCATGTCGATGTGGCGCGGCGGCTGCAGACCCGGATCGCCGCTCCGGCCCGGCGGGCCGCGGCCTACCAGCGCCGCAGCCAGCGGCGTCCCCTCGCAGCGGCGAGGCCCGGGGGTCCGCTCAGCCGGAGGCACCGGGCAGCCGCGGCCGCACCGCCTCCGCGAACAGGGCCGTGACGTCGGCGTGCCGATCCGGCGGGCAGGCCGGGCAGAAGATGACGGTCTCCGCGCCAGCCGCGTGATATCCGGCGAGCCGCGCCACGACCGCGTCCGGATCACCGTGCAGCAGATAGCGGTCGGCCAGCGGGCCGAAGTCCTGGTTGTAGACGCGGCTCACGAAGGCGACCGCCTCACGCCGGGCCCGTTCGGCGTCGTCGTCGACGCTGCCCCAGATGAACAGCGCGCCGGTCAGCGACGCGGCAGGCCGGCCTGCTCGGCGAACGTCCGCGCCTCGGCGAGGGAACGCGCGAACGACTGCGGGCTGACCATGTAGGGCATCCAGACGTCCGCGAACCGGCAGGCCCGGCGCATCGCAGCCGTCCTGCGGCCACCGACCCAGATGGGCGGGTGCGGCTGCTGCACGGGCGGCGGCTCCAGCCGCAGGCCCTGCACAGAGCCGAAGCTTCCCTCGGCGGTGACCTGCTCACCAGCCAGCAACCGCAGCATGACCGCGAGCGCCTCGTCGGTCCGGGCGCCCCGGCCCGCGACCGGGACGCCGCTCGCGGCGAACTCGGGCGGGTACTCCCCGCCGACGCCGACGCCGAGGTTGAAGCGGCCACCCGAGATCAGGTCGAGGGTCGCGGCCATCTTGGCCGCGAGGGCCATCGGGTACAGCGGGAGGATGGTGAGCGCGCTCAGCAGGCGGATCCGCTCGGTGACGGCGGCGGCCGCCGCCAGGGTGAGAAAGGCATTGGGCGTCGGGCCGTGAAAGAAGACGTGCTCACCGGACGCCAGCAGGTCGAAGCCGAGCTGCTCGGCCCGCCGGGCCTCGGCGGCGAGACCGCCGGGCGCTTCCAGGTGGCCGATCATGACGCCTGACCTCATGTGGCCTCCGTGACGTGGCAGACCGTAGCTCCCTGGGCCACGATGTCACCGGCCGAGACCTGCAGCCCGGTCACCTGGCCGGCGTGCGGCGCCCGCAGCGGGTTCTCCATCTTCATCGCCTCGACCACGGCGATCACCTGCCCGGCGGCGACCTCCTCGCCGTCCGCTACCGGCACGCCTACCACCGTACCCTGCATCGGCGCGGTGACTGTGCCGTCCGCCGCCCGAGCCGCTCGCTCCAGCCTTTCCCGGGCCTGCGCACGCGCGCGCGCCAGCGGGCCTTCGCGCGCCTGGACCAGGCCGGGCACGTCGGCGGTGAGCCAGCGGTGGCCGATCCTGACCGCCACCCGGTCACCGGACTCCCCGGCCTCATCCGGGCCGGGCGGCGCGGCGGCTGTGGCGGGCAGGTAGTCGTGCTCGATCCAGCTGGTGTGGACGGTGAACCCGCCAGCCCCGTGACCGGTGAAGGCGGGCTCGGTCAGGACGGCCCGGAGCAGCGGCAGCGTGGTGCGGACGCCGCCGATGTCGAACTCGGCCAGGGCGCGGCGGGCCCGGTCGATGGCCTGAGCCCGGTCGCGCCCGGTAACGATCACCTTGGCCAGCAGCGAGTCGAACTGGCCGCTTACGACGCTGGCGGCCTCGACGCCGGAATCGACCCGGACTCCCGGGCCGCCGGGGACCCGGAACCGGGTGATCGTGCCGGTCGAGGGAGCGAAGCCATGGCCGGGGTCCTCCGCGTTGACCCGGAATTCGATGGCGTGCCGCCGAGCCGTGATCGTGGCGGTGGCCCCGTCGCCGTCGCCAGCACCGTCCCCGGGCGGCCGGGCGGCACCGATGGCAGTGGCCAGGGGGTGGCCCGCCGCGATGAGCAGCTGGGCCCGGACCAGGTCCACGTCGATGGTTTCCTCGGTGGCGGAGTGCTCGACCTGGAGCCGGGTGTTGACCTCCAGGAAGGACAGCTCACCCGCTGGCGAGAGCAGGAACTCGACCGTACCGGCACTGACGTAGCCCGCCGCACGGCAGATCGCCGCGGCCGAGTGCTCGAGCACGTCCCGCTGGTCATCGGTCAGGAAGGGCGCGGGCGCCTCCTCGACGAGCTTCTGGTAGCGGCGCTGCAGCGTGCAGTCGCGGGTCCCGGCCACGAGCACCTCGCCATAGGTGTCCGCCAGGACCTGCGCCTCGACGTGGCGGCCACGTTCCACGTAGGCCTCGACGAAACACTCGCCCCGGCCGAACGCGGCCTGGGCTTCGCGGACCGCCGCGTTGAACTGTGCCGCGATCTCGCGGGTCGCGCGGGCGATCCGCAGGCCACGGCCGCCGCCCCCGTGCGCCGCCTTGATCGCGAGGGGCAGTCCGTGCCGCTCGGCGAACCGCATCGCCCCCGCCGCGTCGGCCACCGGCTCGCTGGTGCCTGGCATCAGCAGCGCGCCGGCCTGGGCCGCGATGGCCCGGGCGCGCACCTTGTCCCCGAGGACGCGGATGACGTCGGGCGACGGCCCGATCCAGGTCAGGCCGGCATCCAGGACGGCCTGGGCGAAGTCAGCGTTCTCGGCCAGGAATCCATACCCGGGGTGCACGGCGTCGGCACCGGCCTGCTCCGCGGCGGCCAGCAGCTTCCCGGCGCTGAGGTAGGTGTCCGCCGGGCCCGTTCCGGCCAGCGGGATCGCCTCGTCGGCCAGGACGGTGATATGGCGCGCCCTCGTCGGGACCGGCGTAGACGGCGATGCTGGCCATCCCCGGCGTCGCGGCAGGCGCGCACGATCCGCAGCGCGATCTCGCCACGGTTGGCGATCAGCACCCGCTTGACCTCGTTGGTGCCCGGCGGGCTCACGTCCGGCCCGCCGGGCCGGGGACGCGGGCCAGCACGGCCCGCGCCATCCGCACGTGCACCTCATCGACCATCTGGCCGTCGACCACCCCGACTCCCGCCGCACCGGCCGCCAGCACCGCCCGCGCGTGGGCCACCTCGCCCGGGGTGGGCGTGAACACCTGGTGAGCCAGCCCGACCTGCCGGGGATGGATGCACATCTTGCCCTGGTAGCCGAGGCTCTGGCCACGGCGTGCGTCGGCCAGGAACAGCTCATCGTCCGCGATGTCGGTGACCACCTGGTCGATGGCCGGCAGGCCGGCCAGGTACGCGGCCAGGCAGACCTGGCTCCGGGCGTACAGCACCTCCTCCCCGCCGGGACTGCGGCGGCCGCCGATGTCGGCCACGTAGTCCTCGGCGCCGAAGTAGGCAGCATTGAGTTCACCGGTCCCGCTGGCCAGCAGGGTGCGCGCGTCGGCGGCGCCGAGCACGGTCTCGATTCCGGCGATGACCAGCGCGCCAGGCCAGGAATGCGCCGCCAGCGCCGCCCGTACCTGGCTCAGCTGCGGCTGGGTGGCCAGCTTCGGCACCACGATGCCGGCGGCGGCGCAGCCCGCGGCGGCCGCGACATCAGCGGCGAACCACGGCGTGCCGACCGGGTTCACCCGGACCAGCACCGTGCTCGGGTCTTCCCGGCCCAGCGCGTCGATGGCGGCAGCGGCGGTGCGCCGGGCGCTGGCCTTGTCTCCGGCCGGCACCGCATCCTCGAGGTCGACGACGGCGACGTCGGGCGCGAAGCGGGGGATCTTGGCGATCATGTCAGCGCGGCTGCCTGGCATGAACAGCATGCTGCGGGCGCGCGTCAGTTCCGGCATGGCCCGCTCAGGCCTCCGGTCCCGGCTCTTCGTCAGCGGCCTCGGGGCGGCATCGCATCATCGCCGCCCGCACGGCTACGCAGACGGTCTCCCTCCGCTGGTTGAGGCCGTGATGCTCGAACGTCACGATGCCGGTGGACGGACGCGACCGGGACCGGCGCGCCTCCAGGACATCGGTCACCACGTGGATGGTGTCGCCGGCGAACACCGGCGCGGGAAAGTCCACCCGGGAGAAACCCAGGTTGGCCACGGTGGTGCCCAGAGTCAGCTCGGGCACGGCCAGGCCGACGACCAGGCCGAGGGTGAACAGGCTGTTCACCAGCGGCCGGCCGAACTCGGTGGCCGCCGCGAACTCCGCGTCCAGGTGCAGCGGCTGCGGATTCATGGTCATCGTGGTGAACAGCACGTTGTCGGTCTCGGTGACGGTCCGCGTCGTCGCGTGCTGTACCCGCAGGCCGGGCGTCAGCTGCTCGAACCAGAGTCCGGACACGGCCATCACGCCCGGGGGGCGGCTTCGGCGGCGACCGCCTGCTGGACGGCCTGCAGTCCGGCCAGATCCTCCATGGCGCTGGTGTCGCCCTGTGGGCCGCCGTGCTCGACGACATCCCGCAGCAGCCGCCGCATGATCTTGCCGGTCCGGGTCTTCGGCAGCGCGGAGGTGAGGTAGACCGCGCCCAGCCTGGCGTAGCCGCCCAGCTGCGAAGACACTTCGGCGGATACCTCCTGGCGGACCTGCCCCGGATCCGCGCCGTCCAGCAAAGTGAGGAAGGCGACCGGCACGGTACCCTTGGTCCGGTCGGCCACGCCCACCACGGCCGCCTCGGCGACCTGCGGATGCGCGGTCGCGATGGCCTCGATCTCCAGGGTGGAGATGCGGTGCGCCGCCACGTTGATGACGTCGTCCGCGCGGCCGAGGACCCACAGGTGGCCGTCCGGGTCGAGCACCGCCTCGTCGTTGGTGCAGTAGCAGCCGGGGAACCGTGAGAAGTAGGCCCGCTGGTACCGCTGCGGGTCGTCCCACACCGTCCGGGCCAGCGTCGGGAACGGCTGGGTCAGGACCAGATTTCCCTTGGTACCGGCCGGAACGGGCTTGCCGTCGTCGTCGAGGATGTCGTACATGTGCCCGGGTACGGCCGTTCCGGTCGATCCGGGCTTGAGCGCCTCGGCTCCGGCGACCGGATAAGCCCACGTCGAGCCGGTCTCGGTCTGCCCGTACACGTTGACCACCGGGACACCCCCGCCGAGGTGCCGGGTCGCCCAGGCGAACGTCTCACCGTCGAGCGGTTCACCCTGGACCGTGACCAGCTTCAGGTCGGGCAGCGGGTGCTCGGCGGCCAGCTCGTCGCCGTACTTGCGCAGCATGCGCAGCAGCGTCGGGGCACCCAGAACCTTGGTGACGCGGTGCTTGTCGCAGATCTCGTAGAAGCGCGCGTTGCTCGGGGTGTCCATCGCGCCCTCGAAGCAGGCCACGGTCATGCCGTTGGCCAGTCCGCCGACGATGGCCTGGATCGGAAACGTCAGCCAGCCGACGTCGGCCGCCACCCAGTAGACGTCTGCGTCCTCCGGGCCGACCTGCCAGCGAACGTTGGCCCAGGTGCCGAGCAGGAAGCCGGCCACGCTGTGCACGATGCCTTTCGGCCGGGCCTCGGTCCCGCTGGTGAAGATCAGGAAGGCGGGATCGTTGGCCTCGAGCGGGACAGCCGGGATTCCCTCCGGGGCGAGGCCGAGCGCGTCGGCGTAGGAGATCTCACCGTCCTCGAGCTGGCGGCCGCGGCCGGTACGGTCGACGACGATGGTGTGCTCTACGGCGAGCGCCGTGCCACGCGCAGCGCGCAGCGTGTTCAGCAGCGGCACGAGCCGGCCGCGCCGGTAGGACGCGTCGAGGACGATCACTACCTTGGCCCGGGAGGCCTCCAGCCGGGAGCCGCACGGCGTCCACGCCGAACCCGGAGAACAGGATGGTGTAGATGGCGCCGATCCGGTTGCAGGCGTGGACGGCGGTGAAGGCCTCTACCGCGTTGGGCATGTAGATCGCGACGACATCGCCCTTGGCCACCCCGAGCGACGCGAGGGCGCCGGCCAGCCAGGCTCACCTCGTTGGCCAGCTCGGCGTAGGTCACGGTGCGGACGTCGCCGGGCTCACCCTCCCAGATGACCGCGGGCCGGCTCGCGGTAGCCGCGGTCCTCGGCCCAGCGGTCCACGCAGTTGTCCGCGACGTTCATCCGGCCGCCGCCGAAAAAGGTGAAATCGCCGAGCTCCCCGGTTCGTACGGTGTCCCACGGCCGCATCCAGCGCTGCCGCTCCGCGACCCAGGTCCAGTATGCGTCGGGGCTGCGGTCATGCTGCTCCCGGGCGGTGCGCAGCAACTCGGCCTGGGCGGCCGAGTACCACTGCTGGCGCAGCGGCTGCAGCGGCGTGGCCAGCAGCTGGCTCAGATTGTCTGTCATAGACATCCTCCCCGGAAGTGCCGTTTGTCGGCCTGGCCAGAAGGTCAGACCGGGCTGATGTGATGATGCCGCCGCTGCGGCCCGCGGCTCCAGTGCGCCGCGTCGGCGAGACGATCGCTGAGCTCCGCCCGCAGGCCCGCGGGCTCCACGATGGAGTCCACCACGAGCTCGCTGGCCAGCCGGAGCAGGTTGATGTCGGCGCGCTGCTCGGCCAGGCGCGCGTCGACGAAGGCGGCGCGTTCCCCCGGGTCGCTGATCGCGGCGATCTTCCGGGCGTACATCGCGCTGACCGACGCTTCCGCCGCCATCGGCCCCACGGCCGCCGTCGGCAGCGCGATCGACGCGCGGGGGCCGAAGCCCGGAGCGCACATCGCGTAGTAACCGGCCGCGTAACTCTTGCGCAAAATGACGGAAAACTTCGGTACCTCGGCGCTGGCCATGGCGGTGATCATCTTTGCCCCGTGGCGGATGATGCCCTGCCGCTCGACAGCGGCGCCCACCATGAACCCGGGCACGTCGTGCAGGAAGATCAGCGGCACGTTGAAGGCGTCGCACATCGTGATGAACCGGGCCGCCTTGTCGGCGGAGTCGACGAAGATGGCGCCGCTGCGGACCTGCGGCTGGTTGGCCACGATGCCGACGACCTGGCCATCCAGCCGGGCGAGCCCGACCACGATCTCCTCCGCCCAGCGCGGCTTGATCTCGAAGAACGACCCCTCGTCGACGAGCCCGTCGATGACCTCGCCGACGTCGTAGCCCTCGGTCTCGGTGGGGGGGATGACATCCGACCAGTCGGGCCGCACCGGGCCGGCCGGTGCTGAGGCGGGCGGCCGCTGCTGCCAGCTGTCGGGCAGGTAGGACAGCAGCAGCCGCGCGGCGGTGATGGCCTCCCAGTCGGAGCCGAAGACCTCATCCGCGCAGCCGGAGACGGTGGCGTGCATGATCGCCCCGCCCATCTCCTCCAGCGTGGTCCGCTCGCCGGTGACCTTCTCCGCGACCCGCGGTGAGGCCAGGTACATCGACGCGTTGCCCTCGACCATGCCCACCCAGTCGGTGAACGCGGGCATGTACGCGCCGCCGGCGGCGGACGGGCCGAGCAGGCAGCAGATCTGCGGCACCCGCCCCGACAGGGCGATCTGCAGCTGGAAGATACGGGACGCCCCGCGGCGGTCGGAGAAGAAACCGAGCTGATCGGTCAGCCTGCCGCCCGCCGAGTCGACCAGGTAGATCACCGGCAGCAGGTCCTGGTCCGCGCGCTCCAGAATCCGGACCTGTTTCTCGCAGGTCAGCCTGCCCCATGAGCCCGCCTTGACCGCGAAGTCGTGGGCGATGACGGCCACCGCCCGGCCGTCGATACGGCCCACCCCGGTCCGCACGCCATCCGCGGGCAGGGCGCCCGCGGTGGCGTTGGCGAGCAGGCCGTCCTCGCGCCAGCTCCCCGGGTCGAGCAGGACCGCCAGGCGGTCGGCGACCGGCAGCTTGTCCGGCCAGCGGCTGGCGTCGTTACCGCGCTCGACGGTGGTGATCGCGGCCCGGACCGCGGCGGCGCCATCCGGCCGGGGACTGCGCCCGGCGGAGGCATCGGCGCCGTCGGGCGGCAGCGCCGGCACGCCGGGCACCTCGGTGTCCGGTGCGGTCACGTGGGCAGTCCCTTGGCCAGGATTTCCAGCTGGATTTCGTCCGTGCCGCCGCCGATGCGGAGCACGCGGGCGTCCCGGTAGTGCCGTGCCACCGGCGTCTCCTCCAGGAAACCGCTGCCGCCGAACAGCTGGACGCACTCGTCGACGATGCGGCAGGCGGCGATCGCCGCGTGATACTTGGCCATGGCCACCGAGTCCCCCGCCCCGGGATGCCCGGCGTCCAGGCGCGCCGCGGCCCGGTAGGTCAGCAGCCGGGCGGCTTCCAGCTCGACTGACAGGGCGGCCAGGCGGTGCCGGACCGCCTGCTTGCTGATCAGCGGGACGCCGAACACATCGCGGTCGCCGGCGTAGGCGGTCGCCGCGGCCAGGCATTCGGCCGCGTGGCCGATCCCCATGCCAGCCAGGGTGAGCCGCTCCAGCTGGAAGGCCGTCATGATCTGGTGAAAGCCACGGCCCCGCTCGCCCAGCATCGCGTCACTGGGCACGAAGCAGTCCGACAGGACGACCTCGCGGGTGTCAGAACCGTGCCAGCCCATCTTCCGGAGCGGCTGGCCAACCGACAGCCCGGGATTGTCTGCCTCGACGATGAACGTGGTGATGCCGCGGTGCCCGTCTGGCGAGGTACGGGCCGCGACCACGAGCACGTCGGCGATCCCGGCGTTGGTGATGAACATTTTGGTGCCATCGAGCCGGTATCCCGCACCCGCCTCCCCCTGCGCTGGAGTGGCCCGGGTCGTGATGCCGCCGACGTCCGACCCGGTGCCGGGCTCGGTGACCGCGATCGACGCGATCTTCTCGCCGGCCACGAGCGCGGGGAGGTACCGGGCCCGCTGCTCATCCGTGCCGAACTTCGCGATGTGCGGGGTGGACATGTAGCCGGTTACCAGCGCGGTCACTGCGATGCCGCCGCTGGCCCGGGCCAGCTCCTCGGACAGCACGACGATGGCGAGCGAGTCGCCCCCGCCGCCACCGAACTCCTCGGGTACGGCCAGGCCGAGCAGCCCGGCGCTGCCCATCTCCTTCAGCAGCGCCGCAGGGGGACGGCCTGCCTCCTCGGATTCGTCGACCACCGGCCGGACGTGGCGATCCACGAACGCCCGGACGCTGGCCCGGAAATCCTCGTGCTCCCGGTCAAGTTCCCAGCTCGCGGTGACCGTCATCAAGGGACTCCTCGGGTGAACCGGAGGGCCGCACGCAGCGCCTGTCTACTAATTAACGTTCATTAACCCTAGGCTTCTGTGTGTGGAGAGGTCAACCACGGCGAGCCGGGCCACCGTCATCGACGCGGCCTGCCTGCTGTTCGCGAAGCGCGGGTACCGCGGCACATCCATGAAGGACATCGCCGAGACGCTCGGCGTGAGCGCGCCCGGCCTGTACAACCACGTGACCTCGAAACAGGACATCCTATTCGCCATCATGAACAAGGCGATGGACCGTGCCATCGACGCCCTCGAGGCCGCCCTCGCGGGCGTCGATGACGTCTCAGAGCAGCTGCGGCGGGCAACGGAATCACTCGTGCTGGATTTCCTCCGCTACCCCGCCGAGGTGACGGTGTGCAACAACGAGGTGCACAGCCTGGATCTAGCCAATCGCGTGGCCATCGTGGCCAAGCGGGACCAGTACGCTGCGCGGGTGCGGCAGATCATCGCCCGGGGCCACCAGAGCGGCCGCTTCCGTACCCGGACCCCGGACCTGGCGGCCTTCGCGGTGCTGGAAATGGGCAATGGCGCCAAATCCTGGTTCCGCCCGAGCGGGCGCTACCCGGACACCTACGTGGCTCGCGAGTATGGCGAGTTCGCCCTGCGCATCGTCGGCTGCGCGGACTGAGCGCCACCCCGGGTGTTCTTCCGGGGATTTCCCGTTGCCGTACCGTCGCCATCGTGCTGATGATTGATTCGCCCATCCGGGGCGAACAGCGTCCGGGACAATTCGGGTGACGAGCGGACTGTACGCGACCTGGAGTTTCGCGCCAGCCATCAGCCCCGCGGCGGGGAGGAGTGGCGTCGCACCGGCACATTTATCGCCTGGCAGGTCAGCGAGACTCAGGTCCTGCGGACCGTGGAGGGCCGCGCCATCGCCCAGCCCGGGGACTGGGTGGTCGAAGGTTACGGTGGTGAGCGGTGGCCGGTCACCGACGAGCAGTTCCGGCGGACTTGCCGGGCCGTCAACGGTCATCTTGCCTGCTAAGCCGGGCGAGCTCACCGTAGGTGACGGTCCGCGCCCGTTCGTGCGGTCGCCGTGGCAGCCGCGCAGGCCGGCCCGGGGAGAAGGCCCGGGGAGAATGGGCCCGCGCGACCTCACGAAACCCGGGCGGAGGACGTCTTCAGGGCATGGCAGGCAAAGAGCCGTTTGAGACGGTAGTGGCGGCGCACGGCGGCACCGTGCTGCGCGTGTGCCGGGCCATGCTCGGCCTGGCAGACGCCGACGACGCGTGGTCAGAGACGTTCGTGGCTGCGATGAAAGCGTATCCGGACCTGCCGGGCGACGCGAACGTGGAGGCCTGGCTGGTGACGATCGCGCACCGTAAGGCCATCGACGTCACCCGGGCGGCGGGGCGGCGCGCGATCCCGGTCGCGGATGTCCCGGACACCGGGACCGCCGAGGACCGGGAAGAGCTGCCGGGGGATCTCGCGGACGCCGTGAGCCAGCTTCCGGACCGGCAGCGGCAGGCCATCGCCTACCACTACCTGGCCGACCTGCCCTACGCCGACGTCGCCGGCATCCTCGGCGGGACCGCCGAGGCGGCACGGCGCGCTGCGGCGGACGGCATCGCCAAGCTCCGGCGCTCGTTCGCGGGCGCGGGCGAAAGGAGTTCCCGATGATCACCGATGATCTAGCCAGCGAGCTGGCCAGGGCCTTCCCCGGCCGCGCCGGTGAGCTCAGCCGGCTGCACGAGCGGCTGGCGGCCGCGGCACAGCGGGACGGCGTCCTGGATGTGGCCTACCGGACCATCGACAGCCCGGTCGGCCCGCTGCTGCTGGCCGCGACTGAGCTGGGGCTGATCCGCGTCGCCTACGCCAGCGAGGGCCATGACGCGGTGCTGCAGGTCCTGGCGGACCGGATCAGCCCGCGGATCCTCAGCGCCCCGGTCCGCCTGGAGGCGGCCACCAGGGAACTCGGTGAGTACTTCGCCGGCCGGCGCCGCCAGTTTGACCTGCCGCTGGACCTGCGGCTGTCGGCGGGATTCCGGCGTACCGTGCTGACTCACCTGCCTGAGATCAGCTACGGGCACACGGCCAGTTACGCCGCTGTGGCCCAGCTGGCCGGCAGCCCGAGGGCGATCCGGGCCGTCGGCACCGCCTGTGCGACCAACCCGCTGCCGGTCGTCGTGCCGTGTCACCGCGTCGTCCGCTCCGACGGCAGCATGGGCGGCTATCTGGGCGGTCCCGACGCCAAGCGCATCTTGCTCAGCCTGGAGGCAGCGTGAGCGCCGCACCGTGGCCCGGCCGCGTCGAGGCCACCGACTGGGCCGCCGTCCGGGCCGGTCTGGACGACTATGGCTGCGCCCTGACCGGGCCGCTGCTCACTGCGGGTGAGGCGGCCGGGATCGCGGCGCTGTATCCCGACGGCTCCCGGTTCCGGTCCACGATCGACATGCGCCAGTACCGCTTCGGCGAGGGTGAGTACCGCTATTTCCGCAACCCGTTCCCGGACGCCGTCACCGGGCTCAAGCAGGCGCTCTACCCGAAGTTGCTGCCCGTTGCCCGCGAGTGGTGGGCGCGGCTGGGCCGCGCGGCGCCGTGGCCGGACCAGCTGGCGGGCTGGCTGGAGATGTGCCACGCCGCCGGGCAGACCAAGCCGACGCCGATCCTGCTCAGGTACGGACCCGGCGGCTGGAACGCCCTGCACCGTGACCTGTACGGCGAGCTGGTGTTCCCACTGCAGGTAGTGATCAACCTCAGCGAGCCGGGGACCGACCACACGGGCGGTGAGTTCCTGATGTACGAGCAGCGGCCGCGCGCGCAGTCCCGGGCGACCGCCACGCTTATCCCGCGGGGTCACGGGATGGTGTTCACCACCCGCGATCGCCCCGTCCCGTCACGCCGCGGCTGGTCGGCCGCCCCGGTCCGGCACGGTGTATCTGTGATCCGCTCCGGCCAGCGGTTCACCCTCGGGCTCGTCTTCCACGACGCGGCCTGAGCCGCTGCCCGCTCCCCGGGGAGCCTGCCGCGGAACTGGATTGGCCCCGGCCGGGAGTTGATCGGCGCCCGAGCGCGGGTAGCGTGGTCACCGGCAGCGCCCCGCGTCCCCAAGGAGACAGATGCCCAACCAGCTGGCCAGCACGATGACGGTGCCCGAGATTGCCCGGCAGGCAGCCGAGGCGATCGAGGCGCTGAATCACCTGACCCAGGGCGGTGGCGAGCTGACCAGTCCTGGTGAGGTGCACGACGTCATCGCGAGCCTGGGCCTAATGGGCCAGGGCCTGCCACGGCTCTGCGAGCAACTGGCCCGCTTCCTGGTCACCCACCATGAGGACGGCCAGGTCGCGCACGACTCCGGCCAGGACCCGGACCTGTCCGTCACCGAGGTGACCGAGGCCCTCACGGCCGCCGGGCAGGCGGCGGATATGATGACCGCCGCGCTGGAAGAGGCGCACCAGGCCTCGGCTGAGCTGCGGACCGCTCGCTAGCCACCGTCCCGGCACGGCGCCGCGGACAGGCGCCCGTGATCCATCCCTGACGAGGCCGCGCCCGGCAGATACACGCGACCAGGCAAATACGCAAGCCCGAGGCCGATCGCTACGATGCCCCCTGCGCCTGCTCAGCCAGCGCGTCGCTAATCGCCGTAGATCGCCGCCGTCACGGTTCCGGTGGCCGAGCCGCCGGAATCGGTCACCCCGACCGTGACGCCGTCCCCCGTGCCGCTGCCGCCGGAGCCGGTCGTCGTCCCGCCCGACACGCCAACGCCGTCACCGTGGCTCAAGACGATGAGGCTGTCGCCATAGATCTGATCGTCCAGGGTCGCCTTGATCGGTGCCGCAGTACCAACCGCCGCACCGTGGGTGCTCGCAACCGCGTGGGCGGTGGTGGCCACGCCGGTCCGCGCGCTGCTCGTGCTGTGACCCGCGAGATAGCCGACGCCAACTGCAACCACCAGTATGAGTGTCCCGATGACGCCTGCGGCGGTGGCTGCGGCTCTTTTCACGTTCACGTCTTCTCCTCGCTGTCTCCTAAGCGACGCGGAGCCAGTGCCAGTGGTGTACCGATCCGCAGCCGGACTTCCCATAACCCGCAGTTTTCGGGCGTTTTGTCCCGATTTTTTTTCCGGAAAGAAGGCCGACGAACACAAGCGGGCCGGTCGCTGCAGTTCTCCGGATACCCCGCGTTCACGCGGCTCGCGCTCCACATCCCGGCGAGCGGGCAGCAGACAGAAGCGTACGTCCGAGCGATGGGCGCGACAAGATCGCGAGGCAATTGGATTATCGCGCGAATGCCCCAGAATGACCGCCTGGCGACACAAGGGGACGAGCAGCGCACACTTTTCGGTCATTCTTATCCACCCGCACCGAGCCCGCGGGGCGTCCCTGTCGGAGTACGGCGGCCGCAACGTTACGCTGCTCCTCGCCAGGGTAGAAGGGCGGCCATGGACACCCTAGCCGCCCCCGCCAGCCAGGATCGGCCGGCCGTGAACGTTCTCGTCCGCGCCGCGCTCGCCGGCTTCGCGACTGGAGCACGGTCCTTCACCGGTCTCGCCGCGCTGACCTTGGCCACCCCGGCGGCATCGGCGCGCCAGCCCGACCGCTGCCTCCGCCGTCCGTGGGTGAAAGGCCTAGTCACGCTGGCTGCGATACAGGAACTAGTGATGGACAAGCTGCCGCAGGCGCCAAGCCGACTGGGCGTGATCGGCCTCGGCGGCCGCGTCACGACGGCAGCGGCGGTCGGTACGATCACCGCCCAACGTGGGCCGGGACCGGCCGCCGTGAAGCCGGAGACGCCGGGCACCCATACCGCAGAGCGCTGATGCGGAACTGGTGGCCACTTCGGGCCCGGCGCCGTCCGCCGCCGTGCTGGCGGCCGCCGTGACGACGGCCGTGAGCGCCGCGGTCGGCGCGGCATGGCTGGGAGCGGCCTGGCGCAAGGCGGCCGCTGAGCGGTTCGGTACCGACTATGCCGGGGCGGGAATCGAGGACGTCGTGGCCATGTCGCTGGCCTGGCTCGCTACCCGGGTGTAACGGGCGGCCGAGCCGACCGCCGCGCGGCATCCGAGTACCCGTTCATCGCCCGCTGACCCCGGGTCCCGGCAATGCCCTGCTGAAGCGACGCGAAGCAAATATGCTGGCCCAGATGGCCACGATCGGGCAGTTCCCGGTCATTTCGTGCGCACACCTGGCCTACCCGCGAGCGAATCAGGAGACGCATGGGGGGTTACCGGCGGTTTTGCGTCCAATGCGGCGGCGAGATGAAGCAGGGGGCCCGGTTCTGCGCGAACTGCGGGCACGCCGCCGCGGCAAGCACGCCGCAGCCTGCGGTGACCAGCGACCATGACCTGGCCCCGGGCAACCTCCAGATGCCTCCCCCGGCGCCGCCGTGGGACACCTCGGCCGTCCCGCTGGACGGCGCACTGTTCCCCCCGCATGGGTCTGCCTACCCGCCGGACCGCCCCCCGTTCCGGCGCGAGAATGCTGTAGCTTCCCGCGAGGACGCCGGCTTTCCGCCCGGCGTGTCCACGGCGCCGCCCGACAGCTTCAGCTATCCGCGCGGCGCGGCCCCGTCCGCGCGAAGCGCCGGTCCGCCGCCGGAAGGCTCCGCGTATCCCCGCCCGGGCACTTCTCCGCCCTTCCCCCACGGCGCGGCCGACGCACCGCCGGTCCAGCGCAAGCCATTCCCCCGCGAGGACGGCGGCGTGCCGTTCCCTCAGTACGACGCGGCGGCACCGCCCTTCGCCCGGAATAGGCAGCCGGCATCGCCCCTGGCTTCTCCGTCCAAGGACCTCGCCCTGCCGCCTGGGTACCCGGCGGCCACGGCCGCGCGGCCGCCAGGCCCGCCCCTGGCGGCTCCGGCACCGCCGGGCACCGAAACAGCCCAGTTCACAGCGGACGACTTCGCGCAAAGCTGGATGAACGACGTGGGCTTCAGCCCGCAGTGGGAGCCGTCAGCTTCCCTCTCGCCGGTCGCCGATGCCGGACCGGCCGCCGATTCCCCCGAGCGTCACCACCGGCTGCTGGCCGCAGGCCTGTTCGCGTTGGTGGCCGCCGTGATCGTCGTGCCCGCCCTGCTGATCGCGCACTCCTTCCACAGCCTCACGGGCGGGTCGGCCACGGCACCCACCGCGAAGCGGCCGACGCCGGGTGCCAGCGCCGCGGCGCCCTCGGTGCGAGCCGCGGCGGCCAGCCTGGCCACGCTCCTGGCCCAGACCGCCGCCGACCGCAGCTCGATCGTCGGCGCGGTCGGCGCGGTCGAGGATTGCACCGCGGCCCTGGGTCAGGCCCCGCAGGTCTTCCAGAACTCCGCCGCTTCACGTCAGCGCCTGCTTCAGCGGCTCGCGACCCTGCCCGGGCGCTCCGCACTGCCCGCGGCCATGCTGCAGGCACTGACCGGGGCGTGGCAGGCGTCGGCGGCGGTGGATACCGACCTGGCCAAGTGGGCGCAGGACGAGGCGGCCAACGGCTGTAAGCCGCACGATCATGCCGACGCCAACTACCAGACCTCCAACGCGCCAGACGTACAGGCCACGAACGACAAGGCGGCCTTCGTCGGCATGTGGAATACGATCGCCGCGAAGTACGGCCTGACCCGGTATCAGACCAGCCAGCTGTGACCAGCCCCGCTCACCGGGCCATCAGCGCATGCCCTGCCAGACCATGGCGGACAGCTGGCTGATCGTATCGATGCCGTACTGCTCATCGGGGTTCCCCGTGGTCAGTACGGCCATCAGGTAGTCGCGTCCACCGCCCGAGATCCACCCGATGCTGTTGATCTGCCAGTCGGTGCCCGCGCTGTTCAGCGGCAGCCACCCGTCCTTCAGGGCCACTGTGGCCTGTGCCGGGACGCCGCCGGTCACTCCCCAGCGCTGGGACGATGCCACGTTCTCCATCAACTGCAGGGCGTCCTTGCGCTGGGCATCCGTCAGCAGCGTGCTGGGCTTGATGAGCTCACGGAGCAGCACGATCTGGTCGGCCGGAGTGGTCGTGCTCAAGCCCCATCCCGGCCAGGCGAATCCCGGGCACGCCACGCAGGAGGAGGGTACGGTGTCGGTCAGGCCGGCCGCCGTGTTGAACGACTGGATGGGCCCTGGGCCGCCCACGGCGTTCCAGAGGCTCGTGGCGGCATCGTTGTCGCTGTCCTCCATCATCTCCTGAGCGAGCGACTGATCCGCGGGCGGCAGCCCGGTCTGGCCGTCCCCTTCCTGGGCGAACAGCGTCTCCAGGACGTCGAGTTTGACGATGCTGGCTTCCGCTTGCGGACGTTGCGTCCCGAGGGTCCACGTCTGCCCGCTGCCGACGTCGTACACGGCGGCCACGACGGTGCCGCTGCGGGAGGCGACGTACGAGGCGGCGGCGCCGCCGAGCGGATCGATGAGCCGGGGCGGCGGTGACACGGTGACGCGCGGCTTTCCCGCCGCCACCGGCGTGCCCTGGCCTGGTGTAGCGGGCGGCTAGGGATGTGCCGGGGAACGGGCAGACGCAGGGTTGCTGTGGCCGGCTACCCGCGGCGCGGAGACCGGGGAGTCGCAGCCCAGGACCGCCGTCAGCAGCATGGCCGCCAGCGCGGCATAGGCCCCCAGCGGGCGCAGGGCGGTGAGCCGCCGGACGGGCGTCCCCTTCACCTGCCAGCCTCCCCGTGCGGGACCGAATGCGTCAGCGTCCGCACGCTGCCCCACACACCGCAGCATGCACCAGAACCCTATTGGGTCGCGCAGTGCAGAGTGCGCCAGACTACGCCGGGGTTTGGCCGCACCACTGGACGATCAACTTAGGTTTGCCTTACCTTAGTTCGAATGACGTGGGCTGATGCTATCCCTAACTTCCTGATCGGGTTGCGTGAAGGGCTGGAAGCTGGACTTGTCATCAGCATCCTGCTGGCGGCGCTACGCAAGACCGCGGCGCCGGAATCCGCGAATCACCGGGTGTCGTCGGCTCCGCGTGTGGCTTGGTGTGCTGGGCGCGGTGATGGTCGCCGGCAGCTTCGCGGCCGTGCTGACCTTCTCGACCAGCGTGCTGTCCAGCCGGGCGCAGGAGGCGGTGGGCGGGCTGCTGAGTGTGCTGGCGGTCGGCCTGGTCACCGGCATGGTGTTCTGGATGCGCCGGACCGCGGCCAGCCTGTCCGCCCAGCTGCGCGGGGAGGTGCAGCGGGCGGTGGCCATGGGCGCCGGTGCGCTGACGATCACCGCCTTCCTCGCGGTCGGCCGCGAAGGCCTGGAGACGACGCTGTTCCTGTGGACCGCCGTCCGCGCGTCGGGATCGACAGCCGCCCCCCTCATGGGCGCCGCGCTCGGGCTGGCCGCCGCGGTGGTCCTGTGCTGGCTGCTGTACCGGCGAGCCGTCCGGCTCAATGTGGGAGTGTTCTTTAACCGGACCGCGATCGCGCTCATCGTCATCGCGGCGGGGGTGCTGTCCTACGGTCTGGGTGACCTACAGGATGCGGGGCTCCTTTCGGGGCAGCGCTGGATCGCGTTTGACCTGACCGCACACGTGGATCCGAACGCATGGTGGGTGTCGATCGTGACCGGCGCCACCGAGCTGGCCCCGAAGATGACCGTGCTGCAGGTGGTGGCGTGGCTCGCCTACCTGGCCGTCGTCATCCCCGCGTTCGTGCACGCCGGCCGGGCCGCAGCCGCCGCCCGGGCCGTCGTTCCACCACCAGTTCGGCAGCGCGCCAGTTCGCGCAGCGGCGCCAGTTCGCCAGCGGACGGTTCGGCCAGCGGACGGTTCACCGGCGGCCAGCGAGCCGGCAACCGCCACCAGGCCCGCGGCGCAGCCTGAACCGGTCCCGCGCCGCTGGGAACAGCTGACCGGCCGGCGGCCCTGGGCCGTGGCCGGGGTGCTGGTCGTCGCCCCGGCGGTCGCGGCGGCCGCGGCGATCGTCGCCCTTCCCGCGGCCAGCGCGTCCGCCACCACGGCCGTCACGGTGACCAGTACCGGATGCGCGAAGGACTGGTCCGCCGCGACCACCGGACCGCAGACGTTCACGGTGACCAACCAGTCCAGCAAGGCCGGCGAGGTCAACCTGGACAACGCCGCCGGCGCGGTGGTCGCCGAGATCGAGACGCTCGGGCCGGCCACGACGGCGGACATGACGGCGACGCTCGGCCCCGGGCTCATACACGCTTCCGGTGCCACCTGTCCGGGCAGACCGTCACCACCTCCGCGACGGTCCAGGTGACCGGGAAGGTGGCCCAGGGAACCCCGACCGCGATCCAGCCGGTGACGGTCCAGCAGTTGACCGGCCCGAACCAGAAGTACCAGGCGTACGCGGCCGGCGAGCTCCACACTCTGGCCAGCGCCGTCGCGCGCATCAAGACGGACCTGCAGCACGGGAACCTCGGCGCGGCGAAGACCGACTGGCTGGCCGCGCAGCTCGACTGGGAGAAGGTCGGCGCTTCCTACGACAGCTTCGGCGCCGACGGGACCGCGGTGGACGGCCTGCCCGACGGGCTAACAACGGTCAACGGGGTCAACGGGGTCAACGGAGTCAACTCCGATTTTACCGGCCTGCACCGGCTCGAATACGGCCTCTGGCACGGCCAGAGCGCGGCATCGCTGGTGCCGGTGGTGATCGTGCTGGCCCGCGACGTGGCCACTGTGCAGAAGAACCTGACCTCCGATGACCTCGCAGGCGACCCGACCAACCTGCCGATCCGGGCGCACGAAATCCTGGAGGACGCGCTGCGTGATCACCTGTCCGGGATCGATGACAAGGGCAGCGGTGACGCCTACCCGGAGACCTACGCCGACCTTCAGGTGACCCGGATCGTGCTGAGTGAGCTGGCCCAGCTCATCACCGCGCGAGCCCCCGAGCTGCTGCCGACCGCCCAGGCGCAGCTGAACGCCCTGCATAGGGCGCTGCTGGCCACCCAGGTCCATCGGCAGTGGACCTCGCTCAGCTCGGCGTCCATGGCCATGCGCGAACAGGTCGACGGGGCCCTCGGGGCCCTGCTCGAAACGCTCTCGTCCGTGCCCGACCTGCTCGAGGTCCCACCCACCCACTGATCTGCCCGCCGACCGCCCGCTGATCCGCCCGGCAACGCGCACCGTTAGGAGTCCCCACCCGGCATGAGCGTCAGCCGCCGTAACTTCCTCAAGGGCGCCGCCGCGGGTTCCGCGGGCACGGCACTGGCCGGCGGGGTGCTGATCGGCGGTGCACGGGTGGACGCCAGCACGACGCAGGCCCCGGCGGAAGTGAGCTCCTACCCGTTCCACGGGATCCACCAGGCCGGGGTGCTGACCCCGGGACCAGCCGCCAAGCAGTCGTTCTCCTGCTTCGCCGCCTTCGACTCCATCGCCACCAGCAAAGCCGGCCTGGCCGACCTGATGCGGGTCATCACTGGGCGGTCACGCTTCCTCACCTCCGGCGGCACCCCACCGGACCTGGGCATCGGCCAGCCACCGTCGGACAGCGATGTCCTTGGCCCAACGGTCCCCGCCGACGGCCTGACGGTCACCACGTCGGTCGGGTCGAGCCTGTTCGACGACCGCTACGGCCTGGCCAGCCAGAAGCCCAGGAAACTCACCCCCATGCGGGCGTTTCCCAACGACTCACCGGAACCCGCCTGGCTGCACGGCGATCTGCTGCTCCAGCTGTGCGCCAACCATCCCGATGCCATCCATCACACGATCCGCGACATCACTAAGCACACCCGGGGCGGGATGCAGCTGCGCTGGAAGATCGAGGGATACAGCCCCCCGCCCCGGCCGTCGGGCACCACCCGGAACCTGCTGGGATTCAAGGACGGCACGGCCAACCCGACTGGCAACCTGGCCAGCAGCCTGGTCTGGGTGGACGATCCGGCCGAGCCGTACTGGGCGCGGGGCGGCTCCTACCAGGTAGTGCGGCTGATCCGGATGCTGGTCGAGTTCTGGGACCGGGTCTCGATCAACGAGCAGGAGGGCATGTTCGGCCGGCGCCGTGACACGGGAGCACCGCTGGACGGCAACGTCGAATTCGACACCCCCAATTACCACGCCGACCCGCACGGCAACGTCATTCCGCTCGAAGCGCACATCCGGCTGGCTAATCCCCGCACCCCGGCCACGGCCGACCAGCGGCTGGTGCGTCGTTCCTACAACTACGACCTCGGGATGGACCAGAACGGCAACGTGCAGGCCGGGCATATCTTCGTCGCCTACCAGCAGGATGTGCGCCGGCAGTTCGAAACCGTCCAGGAGCGGCTGGTCAACGAGCCCCTCGTGGACTACGTGCAGCCGTTCGGTGGCGGCTACTTTTACACGCTGCCCGGCGTGGCGAACGCGAATGACTGGTACGGCCGGGCCCTGCTGACCTGACCGGCAGCCAATCCAGGCCCGGGCTCAGCCCGCCCGGCCCGGCGCTCAGCCCCGCCGTGTTCCGGGCTCAGCCGCCCGGCCCGGTGCTCAGCCCCGCCGTGTTCCGGGCTCAGCCGCCCGGTCCGGGGCTCAGCCCCGTCGTGTTCAGGGCTTCCTGGCCACGGCACCGTACGTGTTCACCTCGGAGGCGGCCGGCCGCAGGCCGCCTTCTTCGGGGCGCCACTCAGACACGAGGACGACCCCCGGATCGACCAGTTCCAGCCCGCCGAACACGAGGTCGGCAAACTCCTCCGAGGTACGAAGCGCGCCGCGCACACCGCCCTCGCTGTACGCGCGGCGCGCCCCGGACAGTGCCTCCGGATTGTGCTCCGCGGTCACGTGCGAAGCCACCACGTAGCTTCCGGAAGGAAGCGCGTCCACCAGGGTGCGCACGATACGCCGGGGATCGTCCTCGTCCGGGATGAAATGCAGCACAGCCACCAGCATCAGCGCGATCGGCTCGGTGAAATCGATAGCGGCCCGGGTGACCTGGCCGGAAAGGATTTTCGCCGGCTCGCGGACGTCGGCGTCCAGGTAGGCGGTAGCGCCCTGCGGCCCGCTGGCCAGCAGGGCCCGGGCGTGCGCGAGCACGATCGGGTCGTTGTCGGCATAAACCACACGGGTCGCGGGATTGACGGCCTGCGCGACCTCGTGCACGTTGTTCGCACTCGGCAGCCCGGTCCCGATGTCCAGAAACTGACCGATACCCGCCTCGGCCAGGTACCGCACGGCCCGGCCCAGGAAGGCGCGATTCTCCCGCACCGCGGTACGGACGGTGCCCCAGCTGTCCAGCACCTTGGCGGCGGTCGCCCGGTCAGCGGCAAAGTTGTCCTTGCCGCCGAGGAAGTAGTCATACATGCGCGCCGGGTGGGGCCTGCTCACATCGATCTCGGGGGGTACCGCCGCGCCAACGTACGGCTCTCGAGAAGCCCCGGAACTACCGGTCATTGTGGTCTCTCCCACGAGTCCGCCCCCACTGCCGGTCTGCTGAAAGACAACAGCGTACTCATAACGGGCAGCTAGGCTTGCAGAGATGAGCGGATGGCTGACGTGCGCGGTGCATGGGCGGCACTGGGGCGTCCGCGGCGCCGCTGGACTGCTGCCGTTCACCGTGACCACGAAAGGTCCAGCGGTACTGCTCGCCCTGCGCAGCAGAGGCACCCATCAGGGCGGCACCTGGGGCACGGTCGGCGGGGCAATCGAACCCGGGGAGGCGCCTTGGGAGGCAGCCGTCCGGGAGGCCAACGAGGAGGCCGCCGGCCTGGAACTAGCCGAAGCTGAGGCCGCCGAAAGCCACCGCTACGGCTGCGTCAGCGGCTGGGCCTACACCACGTTCCCGGTCCGCGTACCGGCGGATGCCCCCGTCACGGTCCGTTCCGACTGGGAGACGAGCGACCTGCGCTGGGTGCCGGTGGACGAGGTTGAGAGCTATGCCCTGCTACCCGCCTTCGCCCAGTCCTGGCCGGAGCTGAGGAATCTGATCGAGGGCCAAGCAGCGTTACCCATTGGCCGGCCGCAATGGGTATTCGGCTGATGCTGGTCTACCCTCCGTTTCGGGTTCCCCCCGCCCTGAGAGGCCTTAGCGGTCCATTGACCAGGACAGGCTTCTGGGGCCTGGGCGGGTTGACCGGGCGTGGCCGGGTAAGGGTGATCGGGAAACACTACCCGCACCCGGGGGAGACAACACGATGCCGCACAGTGAGCCACCCGTGGTCATCGTCGGGGCGGGCGTCGCGGGACTGGCGTGTGCGCAGGACCTGGTGGAGGCCGGGGTGCCCGTGCAGATCCTGGAAGGCTCGGACGGGGTTGGCGGGCGGATGCGGACCGACCGGCGAGACGGGTTCCTGCTGGACCGCGGCTTTCAGGTCTTCAACACGTCCTATCCGCAGGTGAAACGGCGGATCAACCTGCGCGCGCTGCAGCTGCGGCCGTTCACGCCGGGAGCACTGCTGCACACTGGCGACCGCCGCCTGCGGTTCGCCGATCCGACGCGACAGCTCAGCGGCGCAGCCGACCTGCTGCGGGGCCGCCTGGCCGGGCCGTCCGACGCGATCGCGCTGGCCCGGCTCTGCGCCTCGGACATGCTGCTGCCGGCGGCCCTGATCAAACGGCAGCCGGACCGGGCGACGTTCGCCGCACTGAGCGAAGCTGGCATCTCCACCAGCCTGTGCGAGCTGTTCTTCCGCCCCTTCCTCGCCGGAGTCTTCCTGGAAGACGAGCTTGAAACGTCGGGTCGGTTCTTCCACCTGGTCTGGCGGAGCATGCTGCGCGGCACCCTGTGCCTGCCCCGGCGCGGCATCCAGGCGGTTCCCGAGTTGCTCGCGGCCGCGCTGCCGGCCGGGACCATTCAGCTGGAAACACGGGTACGGTCACTGACCGAGGAGGGCGCCGTGCTCGCGGACGGAGCCGAGGTGCCGGCCCGGGCGATGATCGTGGCGACCGGCGCGGCCGAGGCCGCGCAGCTGCTCCCGGACCTGCGTGTGCCGGCGACGCGGACCGTCACCACTTTCTACCACGCCGCGCCATCCACGCCGCTGGCCGAGCCGACGCTGCTCGTCGACACCGAGCGAAAGATCCTCAACACGGTCGTGCTGACGGAGGTCACCCCCGCGTATGCGGCGGGTAACCGGGCGCTCGTCTCCACGTCCGTCCTCGGTGACGCGAGCGGGCGGGAGCCGGACGTCCGGGCCCGGCTCGCCGAGATGTACCAGGTGGATACCTCGGGCTGGGAAGGCGTCGGAACCTATGTCGTCCGGGGGGCGCTGCCGGCGATGCCGGCGCCGCATCCGCTCAGCCTGGCCCACCCGGGTGGGGCCCCGCCGGTACGTCTGCGGTGACCACCGGGCCACCGGCTCCGTGCAGGGCGCCATGGCGTCCGGGACCCGCGCCGCGCGAGAATTCCTGGCCGGTCCAGGCCGCGATTCCTGAACCCGCGGCCCGGCGCTGGCTGTTCGCCGACCAGCTCGGCCCGCACTTCCCCGACACCCCTGGCCAGCGGGTGCTGCTGACCGAGTCACGGGCCGCGTTCGGGCGCAGGCCCGTACACCGGCAGCGCGCCCACCTGGTGCTGTCGGCGCTCCGCCATCGGGCGGCCGAGCTCGGCGACCAGGCCACGCTCGTCCGGGCCCGGACCTACCGGGAAGCCCTGGCCACGGTGGACGGCGAGCTGACCGTGTGCGGGCCCACGTCGATGGCGGCCGACCGATTCGTACGGGACCTGCCCCACGTGACCGTGCTCCCGTCGCGGGGCTTCGCGACCAGCGCGGAGGAATTCGCCGGCTGGGCCAAGGAGCGAGGCCGCCGCAGGCTGCTGCTGGAGGACTTCTACCGGGACGCACGGGTCCGGCTGCGGGTACTCATGGACGGCGGCGATCCGGCCGGTGGCCGGTGAAACTTCGACGCCGACAACCGCGAGCCGCCTCCGCCAGGCGGCCTCAACCTGCCCCGGCCGACGCCGCCTGCAGAGGACGACATCGACCGGGAAGTCCGCCGGGACCTGGACGAATGGCAGCGGTCCGGGCAGGTCCGGCTGACCGGCCGCGACGGCCCGCGGCAGTTCCCCGTCACCCGGGCCGAAGCCGTCCGGCACTCAAGGCGTTCGTCCGCGACCGGCTCCCGGGCTTCGGGCCGCATCAGGACGCGATGCTCGCGGCCGATCCGTACTCGCGCACAGTCACCTGTCCCCGGCACTGGACCTCGGCCTGCTGGATCCGCTCGAATGCGTGCACGCAGCCGAGACCGCCTACCGGGCCGGGGACGCCCCGCTGGCCAGCGTGGCCGCCCTGATCCGCCCCGACGTGTCGCTGCCGGCGGCCCCCCTCGGGTCGCCGGCAGCGCTCCCTGCCCCGTGAATCAGCGCAAGACGTTCAGGGTATTGGTGTCGTCGTTGACGAAGTAGACCTGGCGCGGGTTCGCGGTCGCGGCCAGGCCGAACAGGGCGCCCCCGGGCGGGTCGGCGGCATCCACGTCGTGAACGGCCTTGACCTTGCCCGCCTGGGTCAGCTCGACGAGGTTGTTGTCGCCGGCGTTAACGGTCAGCAGGTCCCCATTGGGCGCGAGGGTGAGGCCCAGCGGGCCGTTGAGGGGCGTGCCGGTCGAGACCGTCGCCGACGCGTCGCCTGCATTGACCGGGCTGGACCGGAAAATCGCGTCCGGAACCCTGGCGATGCGGGAGTTGACGGTGTTGGCGACGAAGAGGGTCCCGCTGGGGCTCAGCGCGACCCCGGTGGGGCCAATGACCAAGGCCGCCGGGTCGGTGTGCACCGATAGCCCGTTGGCGATCACCGTGCTGGCGATGACCTGGGGCACCGCGCCGGTCAGCTTCAGGGTCAGCCGGACGACGTCACCCTGGGTGGTGGCGGCCGGCTGGCCGTTGGTCATGCCGTTCAGCACGTTGGAGACGAACAGATCGGCTACCGAGCCCAGGTCGAGCGCGGTCGCATCCCATGGGCCGTCGATCCCATGGCCGCGGATGACTTCCCGCACGTGGCCCGAGGGGTCCAGCACGAACAGCTCACCGGGCTTCGTTGTCGCGGACGTCCCGTCGGCGGTCGGCAGGCTGCCGACGATCACCCATCCCGAGCGGAGGGCCACGAGGGCGGTGGTGAGGCCCACCCCGCCCGGCACGGAGCTGGCCCGGATCGTCGCGAACAGCTTCTGCTGGCCGCCCGGTGAAACCTCCACGATCGTGGTGCCCGTGCCCTGCTTATTGGCGGCGTTGTTGAAGTTGCTGACCAGGATGTCCCCGGCGGTGAGGCTGCCGTGCGACTGCGGGACGACCGCCACTCCATACGGGTTGAGGTCCCCGTTAGCCGGGATGGTGCTGGACACCGTTGCGACGTTGTGCAGGCCGCCGATGAAGGAACCACCCGCGCCGGTGCTGGCCGCAGCCGGGAGCACCCCGGCCACTGCGGCCGCGGCGGCGACTGAAAGCAGCCCCACGGCCCGTTTCCTCACGTATCCCCTGTGCATTCCCGTCTCTCCTTGGCTTGCCAGGGCGCGTGCGATCGCACGCGCCCGCGCCAGGGCCGGCCGGTCACCCGTCGCTCTCACCTCAGTACGGGACAGCGCTGCCCGGGGATTGCGTCAATGTGGAATTGCGTCGGGGAAATTTGCGTCAATGATCAGCCAGCCGAACGGGTCCGGTCGGGAGTCAACGCATGCACGCCCGGGTGCCCGCCGGGGGCACCCCGGCGTCAGCCAGTGTCGGCTGCCGGCCGCCGCCAGCTCTTCCTCGGTGAACAGGCGAGAGCGGATCAGGAACAGCACGGACGGCATATGGCACGCCAGCAACGGCCCCACCGGCCTGACCGCCTGCCCGATCGCCCAGCGAACCGGGCCCTTGGGCCCAGTGCACTCGGCAGGGCGATGTCCCACCGTTTACGGGGAGCGTCTTCAGTGCATACGACTGAGTACGCTCCCTGTAACGGGAAAGGGGCCCCTGCCTGATGCCGGGATAGAACCAGGTGCCATGCAGCCGGGAGGGACCACACCCAAGATCACGTTAGCCATTTGACCAGGCACACTGGGTCGGCCCCCGGGCTAGCGCCGCGGATCCACGTGAATTTTGGGGGCACCCCCCCAGTCGGGTGGGCGGTGACCGGCCAGGACCTCGGCCATGTCGTCCAGCCCGACGGTCGCGGCGACAATCGGCCGCGGGTCGACGGCCCCGCTGGCGTAGAGCGAGATCGTCTCGGCGAGGCCGCCGGACGCGCTGAGCACGCCGGTCGCGGTGATGTCCTTCAGCACGAGGGTCCGGGTATCCAGCGGGCTGGGCTCAGCGGACAGGCCGATATAGGCGACCCGGCCGCCCGGCTCGACGATCTCGGCGGCCAGCGACGGTAGCCCGGCGGCGGTGGACGCATCCAGAACCGCGTCGAACGGGAGGCCGGGGAGGGTGTCGCGGAGCCAGGTATGGCCAAGGCCAAGGTCGCGCGCGAACTGCAGCGACGGTTCGTCGCGGCCGAGCAGGTGCACCTCGGCTCCCAGCGAGCGTGCGATCTGCGCGGCGAGCAGCCCGATGGTGCCCGGGCCCATAACCAGGAGCCGCTGCCCACGGCGGTTGCCCGGCCGGTCTGCCCACGGCCGGTCTGCCCACGGCCGGTCTGCCCACGGCCGGTCTGCCCACGGCCGGTCTGCCCAGCCGGTGCCACGGCCGGTCTGCCCAGGGCGGGTCTGCCCAGGGCGGGCCAGCGCGGCCCGGACGGCGCGCAGGGCGTTCCCGCCGGGTTCGACGAGCGCGCCCGTGACCGGCCCGATCCCGGCGGGCAGGGCGTACAGGGCACTGGCCGGCACCAGCAGCTGCTCAGCAAGGGCGCCGGGCCAGCCGCCGCGGACTCCGATCTCGAACCGCTCTGCGCACAAATGCTGCCGCCCGCCGAGACAGCGCCGGCACCGCCCGCAGCCGAGCATGGTGTCCCCGATGACGCGCTGCCCGACCCAGGCGGCGGTCGCCTCGTCCCCGGACCGGGCGACGACCCCGCACCACTCGTGACCGATGCGGGCGGGGTAGCGCGCCTCGCCGGTGCGCAGGTAGGCCATGTGCCCGGTGAAGAATTCCATGTCCGTGCCGCACACGCCGGCCCGCTCGACATCCACGACGACCTGGCCGGGGGCCGGCGACGGCGGATCGACGTCCTGCACCGCGCCATGGCCGGGCCCGGTGATCACGAATGCGCGCACGCCCGGTTACCTGCTGGTCCGGGCGCCGGGCGCGAGGGGCGAAACGGTAACGTCCATGGCGATCCGAATATTAGGCCGAGATGCGAGGAAGCGGGAATAGATGGCTGATCTGCGGAGTGCCCAGTGGTACGGCGGGCAGGACCGGGACTCATACATCCACCGCGCGTGGATGCGCCGCGGCGCGCCCGACTCTGCCTTTGCCGGCCTGCCGCAGATCGCGATCGCCAACACGGCCTCCGACCTGGTGCCGTGCAACCGGCACCTGACCGAAATCGCCGAACACGTCGCCGCCGGTGTGTGGGAGGCCGGCGGGGTCCCGCTCGACATGCCGGTGGTATCGCTGGGCGAGACACAGGTGCGGCCCACCGCGATGCTCTGGCGGAACATGGCTGCCATGGCGATTGAGGAGATGATCCGGGCCAACCCGATCGACGGCGTTGTGCTCCTCGGCGGCTGCGACAAGACCATCCCGGCCCTGCTGATGGGCGCGGCGTCCGTTGACCTGCCCGCGGTCGTCGTCCCGGGTGGGCCCATGCTGACCGGGACGTTTCGCGGAGTGCCGCTGGGCTGCGGGACCGACGTGTGGCGACTGAGCGAGGACGTCCGCGCGGGCAAGCTGTCGCAGCAGGACTTCCTCCAGTCGGAATCGTCAATGATCCGCAGCCGTGGGCACTGCAACACGATGGGGACTGCCTCCACCATGGGCCTGCTGGCCGAGGTGCTCGGCACCACGCTGCCCGGTACGGCGGGCCTGCCTGCCCCGGACAGCCGGCTGCTCGCCCAGGCGCACGGCACGGGTGTCCTGGCCGTCGAAATGGCCCAGGAGGGCCGGCGTCCCAGCCAGGTGCTGTCGGCCGCCTCGTTCCGCAACGCGATCGTGGCCCTGGCCGCACTGGGCGGATCGACTAATGCCGTCGTGCACCTGCTGGCCATCGCCGGGCGCCTGGGGATTCCGCTCAGCCTGGACGATTTCGACCGTATCGGCGCGGATGTGCCGCTGCTGGTCAACCTGCAGCCCGCCGGGCAGCATCTGATGGAGGACTTCCACCGGGCCGGTGGCCTGCTGGCTGTCCTGCATGAGGTGGAGGACCTGCTCGACCCCGCAGCGCTCACCGTGACCGGCCGTCCGCTGGTGCACTACCTGGCCGAGGCCGGGATCTGGGACCGCGATGTCATCCGGGGCCGCCACGACCCGGTGCAGGACGCGGCCGGCATCGCCGTGCTACGCGGCAACCTGGCACCCGATGGCGCGATCATCAAGCCGGCCGCGGCCTCGCCCCATCTGCTGCAACACCGTGGCCGGGCGGTGGTGTTCGACTCGATCGAGGATCTGCATGGCCGCCTCGACGACCCGGAACTGCGGGTCGACGCCGACTCCGTGCTGGTGCTCCGCGGCTGCGGGCCGCGCGGCTACCCGGGCATGCCCGAGGTGTCGAACATGCCGCTGCCCGCCAAGCTGCTCCGCGAGGGCGTGCGCGACCTGGTGCGGATCTGCGACGGCCGGATGAGCGGGACCGCGTACGGCACGGTGGTGCTGCACGTGTCCCCCGAGGGGGCGGCAGGCGGGCCGCTCAGCAAGATACGGACCGGTGACTGGATCGTGCTCGACGTGCCCGGGCGCCGGGTCGATGTGGAGCTGCCGGACGGCGAGCTGCGTGACCGCCCGGTGGCCCCCGCAATGGCGGCGGCCGTGGCCAGCCCTCGGCGTGGCTGGGAACTGCTCTACGTGAACAGCGTCCAAGGCGCCGAGACCGGTGCTGACCTGGACTTCCTGCTTGGATCGAGCGGAAATCAGGTCAACCGGGATTCGCACTGAAGCCGGAGCCACCGGCACCCGAGCCACCGGCACCCGAGCCACCGGCACCCGAGCCGATGCCGTGCAGGCGTGTGATGTCGGCCAGGCCGGAGATGGTCAGCACAGGAGCGAGCAGCGGCGTGGCGATCAGCTCGATGTGTGAGGCATGGGTGAACAGGACCGTAAGGCCGGCGCTGTCCAGGTACTCGACCCCGGTGAGATCGACGACGACGGGCCGGCCATCAGCGGCCGAGGCCTGGTTGAGCGCCTTAAGAAAGCTGTCGGCATTGCTCATGTCGATCTCGCCGACCGCGGTCAGGACCTGCGCGCCGTCCGGGCGCAGGTGGGTGGCGAGGGAGAGCGGAGTGGTCATGGGACGATCCTCAGCTGCATGTCGACGGTGGTGCCGGCATCGCCGGGCTCAATGGTTACCTGCTGCATGAGAGCGCGCATCAGCGGGATGCCGTGCCCGCGGTTCGTGCCTGCCGCTGGCTGGGAGATCTTCCAGCGGCCGGTATCGGTGACGGTCAGCCGGAGCTGGCTGACCGTCGCGGCGGCGTGCAGCCGGATCTGTTGCCCGGGCGCGTGACGGTGGCCGTGCTCGACGGCATTGGCGCAGGCCTCGCCCGCGGCCACCAGCACGTCTTGCATGGTCCTGTGGCTGAGGCCGCACCGGCTGAGCCAGGTTCGCAGCGAGGCCCGGATCGGCGCGAGCTGGGCTGATTCGGCGGGGAAAGCCAGGTCGAGCGGAGCCGGGTGACGGTAGAGGACCAGCGCGACGTCGTCTTCGTAGCCGCTGGCCGGGGCCATGGTGGCCATGATGGCGCTGGCCAAGTCTTCGACCGCCGCGGACTCGCCGCGGTGAACCGCCGCCGCGGCCTCGGCGATCCCGGTGTCCAGGGAGCGGCGGCGCCGTTCCACCAGCCCGTCGGTATACAGCAGCAGGGTGGCCCGGGGGGGTACCGCACAGCTCGCCTCGGTCCGCACAATCCCGGGCCACACGGCGAGCGGGAACGAACGACCGCCATCGAGCAGCTGAGTGCGCCCGTCGGCCAGGGTCAGGATGCCGGGCGGGTGACCGGCACTGCTGTAGGTTAGCTGGCCGTTGTCGCGGTCGAAGATGCCGCAGAAGACCGTGCTGCAGATGGCGCCAGGGATGAGGGCGGCGAAGCGGTCCATGGCGGTGAGCGTCTGCGCCGCACTGGCGTCCTGCAGGAGCAGCGCACGGCAGGCACTGCGGAGCTGTCCCATCACGGTCGCGGCGTCGAGGCCGTGCCCGACACAGTTGCCGACCACGATCCCGATCCGCCCGTCGGGCAGCTCGACAATGTCGTACCAGTCGCCGCCAACCTCCAGCGGGCGGTTGGCCGGCTCGTACCGGGCGGCGAACCCCCCAGGCAGCCGGGACGGCCCGAGGATGGCCCGCTGCAGGGCCAGGGCCGTTTCCCGCTGCTGATCGATCTGGTACACCCGGTGCAGGGCCTGGCCCAGATAACCGCACAGCAGGGCCAGCAAGGCCCGGTCCTCGGCGCTGAACGGACGGGCCGTGTCCACGTCGATCCAAACGGCCAGCAAGCCCAGCGGGTGCTCGACGGTAATGCCGACTGCGCCGGCTGGGCCCACGCCGGCGGCACCGTTCCCGGCCGCAGCGTCCAGGCCATCCGCCGGGGTGAGTAGGGGCTGGCGCCGCAGCGCACTGATCCGTTCCCGCAGCGCCACAGGCAGGTCCGGCCAGCTTGTCCCGGCTCCGGTCGACGTCAGCGACGGCTGAGGGCCGTCGCCCCAGACAACGGCCAGGACGCGCTGCGCCTGCCAGAGCCGCTGCAGCTCATTGATCGCCCCCTGCAGCGCCTGCGGCACGCTGCTGGCCTGAGACAGCAGCAGGCCCATCGCGGCCAGGGCTACCTCACGCTGCCCGGCGTAGTGCTCGGCGGTGATGTCGCGCAGCGTGCCGACGACCATCCGCCGCCCCGTGTCCGGATCCTCGACCTCGTTGAAGCTGGCGGCCAGCCACAGCCGGTGACCGTCCTTGTGCGTGACCGGGACTACGAAGCTTCCCTTGCTCTGGCCCATCAGCTGCCGGAACGCCTCACTGATCTGACGGTTCGCCTCCGGCTCGGTGTCCTTGGGCGGCCACCAGGCATGCTCGGCCGCATACGGCAGGCCTTCCGGCCCGTAGCCGAGGATGTCGGTGAAGGCGGCGTTGATCTCCACCACGGCACCGGTCTCGTCGCACAGGAAGAACGCCTCGTGCAGCGATTCGATCAAGGCGGCCCGCCACCGGGCGTGGTGATTACGCAGCCGGGCCAGCTCCACGTTGGCCCGTACCCGAGCCAGCAGCTCGGCGGCGGAGAACGGCTTGACGAGATAGTCGTCCGCGCCAGCCTCCAGGCCCTCGATGGCGGCCTCCTGCCCGGCCCGCGCCGAGAGCAGCAGCACCGGCACGTCGGCCGTGCGGGGGTCGGCGCGGAGCGCGGCGACCAGGGCCAGGCCGTCCAGGCCGGGCATCATGACGTCGCTGATCACGAGATCCGGGGCATTGGCCCGGACCGTATCCAGGGCGGTCAGCCCGTCCGCCACGGTGGTCACCTCGTAGCTGTTTCGCAGCAGCCGGTGCAGGTATTCACGCATGTCGGCGTTGTCGTCGGCGAGCAGCACCCGGGCCAGCATCGCCGGGCCGAGTACGGCCGCGCCGGGCACCGGCGTGTCCACGGCGGCCGGCAGCGCAACCGACGGCGCCTCGCCGCCGGGCAGCCAGCGGAGGGCTTCCTCGACGAAGGGATCGGCGGCCGCCGACACCAGGCCCGGCCCGGCGGCGGGAGCCACATTGCCGGGCGGCAGGTGGTCGTACCCGAACGGCAGCCGGATGGTGAAGGCGGTGCCGGCGTCCTCGGTGCTCGCGGCGGTGATCGTGCCACCGTGCAGGCCGACCAGTTCCTGGACCAGGGCGAGGCCGATGCCGCTGCCCTCGTTGGAGCGGGAGCGGGCGCTGGGAATGCGGTGGAAACGCTCGAACACGCGTGGCATCTCGTCCGCGGGCACCCCGATCCCGGTGTCGGCGATCTGCAGCACCGCCTGCCGGTCCTGCGACCGCAGGGTGACGCTGATCGTGCCCTCGAAGGTGAACTTCAGCGCGTTGCTCAGCAGGTTCAGGACGACCTTTTCCCACATCTCCCGGTCGATGTAGACCGGTTCGGCCAGGCTGGCGCAGTCCACCTGGTACGACAGCCCGGCCCGCTCCACCGCGGAGCGGAACACACTGGCCAGATCGGCCGTGAACGCGGCCAGGTCCACCGGCTCGTAGCGCGCCTGCATCCGGCCGGCCTCGATACGCGAGAAATCCAGCAGGGTGTTGACCAGCTTGCCCAGGCGCAGCCCGTTGCGGTGGATGACGTCCAGTTCCTCGCGGACGGCCTCGTCGTCCGCGGGCAGCCGCGCGCGCAGCTCATCCAGCGGTCCCATGATCAGTGTGAGCGGCGTGCGGAACTCGTGGCTGATGTTGGAGAAGAACGTGGTCTTGGCCCGGTCCAGCTCGGTGAGCTCCTCAGCCCGCCGCTGCTGGAACTGGTAGGCCACGGCCCCATTGATCAGCGCCGCGGTCTGCTGGGCGACCAGCCCGAGGAAGGAAACGTACGCCTCATCGAGGGCGCGGCCGCCGCTGGCCGCGAGCACCATGACGCCCACTGTCTGGCCGCCGGTCTCGCCCTGCAGCGGCAGGATCATGGCCTGCGTGGGCGCGGTCTGCCAGCCGCCAGCCGGCAGCGCGCCGAACCGGGCGGCCACGTCCGTCAGCGTCACCGGCTGGCCACTGCGCAGCACAGCTTCGACCGGCCAGCCGCCCGGGCCCGACGTGAGCGGGACCGGGACATGCTGCACCGGGCTGGTCGCGGTCAGAACCGTCTCGTCGGTGCCCGGCTTGCGCAGGTAGATCGCCACGAACGGGATGTCCTTGGCCGCTTGCTCCAGTGCGCCGGCGACGAGCTGGCAGGCCGCGGCTGCGTTGCGGGCGCTGCGGCCAGCGCGCCCAGATCCTGCAGGGCCGCGAGCCGCCGTTCGCCAACGACCCGCTCGGTGGTATCGCTCACCGCGGTGAAGACGCCGCGCACCGCACCCTGATCGTCATGCAGGGGGCTGTAGGAGTACGTCCAGTACGTCTCCTCCCAGTAACCATGCCGGTTCATCGGCAGCAGCAGATCCTCGGACCAGGTGGCCCGGCCACTGGTCATCACCGAGGCCAGCATGGGGCCGATGATGTCCCAGATCTCGCTCCACACCGCCTGGCCGGGCTTGGCCAGGGCGGGGTGCTTGGTTCCGAGCAGCGGAAGGTAGGCGTCGTTGTAGAAGAAACGGAGCTCCTCGCCCCACCAGACGATCATCGGAAATCGCGAGGTCAGGCAGATCCGGCAGGCGGTGCGCAGGCTCGCTGGCCAGCCGTGCGGATCGCCCAGCTCAGACTCCGGCCACGGATACGCCCGCATCCGCCGGGCCATCTCGCCGTCGCCGGGAAACAGTACGTCCATCGGCTCGGCGCGGTCAGCACCGTCGCGCATCATCGCGCCCTTCCTCCCCTCTGCCTTCCCGGGCGGAGCAGCCAGCCCGGGCGGAGCGGCCAGCCGCGATGCCCGCAGGTGCCACGGGGATAGATTGAATTGTCTGGTGCAAACCTCCCCGGCAGGTGCGCTGTGCGGTCAGCCGCGATGCCGGCCGGGAAGGACTGGATAGGCCAGCACCGGCCGCCACGGCCGCAGCGTCCCTTCCGGAACCATATCGCTCGGGAGGCCAGGTGCCTCAGGCTGATCCGGATCTCTGGGTGACGGTTCGCCCGCATTCCCACGGGCCGTGCCTGATGTCGATCTCCGTGAGCTGGACTACCACACGGCATCCCGTCGACGACGCGGCCCGCGCCCTCAGCAGCTGACCGCCGCCTGATCAGCGTGGGTTCCGGTCGCGGACGAGCTGAGCCAGCGTACGCAGCATGCGCTCGTTGCGGAAGCGCAGCAGCCCCTCCACCGCCAGCGAGTGCCACCGCGCGCCCGGCCCGCTCAGCGGGTGCTCGTCCATGATGACGACCGTCCCATCGTCGCCCCAGGGCAGCAGCTCGATCGATATCCTCGCCGTCCCGAACCGCCCGGCGCGTGCCTCCAGTTCCAGGCGCCGTCCCGGATTCATCAGGCGGACGATCGTAACGTCCTCGTAGCTGAGCGGGCCGAATCCCGCCGTGTACTGGATCGCGGCGCCCACCTCGGGCCAGCGGGGATCGATGTCACCCGTCTGCCGGGCTCCCATCACCCACTGGCCGTAGGCCGAGCCATCGCTCAGCACCTCCCAGACGTCACCCGGACGCCGGTCGACGAGCACGTTCAGCACGGCCATGTCGGTCCGCTACCCCGCCCGGGGCGCCTCAATCGCCCTGCGCAGCCGGCCCTTCAATTGGCGGCCCTGCGGACCAGGCCACACAATGAGGACATGGTTGCCGCTTCCGCGCTGGTCCCGGCCGAAACTACGCCACTGCTGTCCGTATCCGGCCTGAGCGTCAGGTACGGGTCCCTGCGGGCCCTCGACGGGGTGAATCTCACGGTCCGTCCCGGCGAGCTTGTCGCCCTGGCCGGCGAGAACGGGGCCGGCAAGACGACGCTGGTCCGCTGCATCGCCGGGGACATCTCCCCCACCCAGGGTGAGATCTTCCTGTCCGGCCGCAGGGTGTCCGCGGATCCCGCCGCGGTGGCCCGTCAGGGGGTCGCCGTGGTCTGGCAGGACCTGGCCCTCTGTGACAACCTCGACGTTGCGGCCAACGTGCTGCTGGGCCGCGAAACGCGGCGGATGATGTTCTCCGACAGCCGCTTCCACGCGGCTGCGGCGGCACTGCTGGACAGCCTGGGCATCCCGATCCAGAACACCGCGCGGCGGGTCAGCTTGCTCTCGGGCGGCCAGCGCCAGCTGGTCGCGGTGGCCCGGGCGATGGGCAGCAGGCCTCGGCTGCTGGTGCTGGACGAGCCCACCGCCTCGCTCGGCGTCATGGAGGCGGCCCAGGTCGAGGAGCTCATCGTCGGCCTGCGGGAAAAGGGCACGACGATCCTGCTCGCGTGCCACGACATCGACCAGATGTTCCGGCTGGCGGACCGGATCGTGGTGCTACGGCAAGGCCAGGTGGTCGCCGACCTGGATCCGCTGAACACCCATCCCGATGACATCGTGGCCCTGCTGTCCGGGCAGCCGGTGGACTCCACCGCCCGCCGTCAGCTGACCCGCCTGCACGGCCTCGCCGACCGGCTGGTGTCGGCCGACCCTTCGTCGAGCCTGTCGCTGATCCTGTCCGCGCTCGGAGCGGCGCTCGGCACCCAGCGGCTCTGCATGCATCTGGTCCGTGACCAGGCGCTGATCTGCGCCGCTTCGCTGGGCTTCGGGCCCGGCCAGCTCGGCGCGTGGGCCCAGCTGCCGTTCGGCGCGGGCGGGCGGCCCGGTGGGCCTGGCCGCGCTGTCCGAGCGGCCGGTCATCGAGGCGAACGTGCGGTCCAGCCCGGCGTGGCTGCCGTTCGGTGACCTGGCCCGGATCGCCGGAGTGGCGAGCTCCTGGTCGGTGCCGGTGACGGGCCCGGGCGGCCTGAGCGGGGTCATCACGGTCTTCCGGCCGGAGACGGGGCTGCCGCAGCGCCAGGAACTGCAGCTCGTAACGCTCTACGCCGGATACGCGGCGAGCACAGTGGAGCGCGACCGGCTGCTGGATCAGGCCACCGCGCGCAACCGCGTGCTGGAGACGATCCGCGAGATGCTCGAGAACCTGGCCGGCCCCATCCCGGTGAACGACAGCCTGGTCATCGCCGTCCAGGCCCTGCGCCACGGCCTGCAGGCCGACGAGGTCGCCTTGGTCACCAAGTCGGACGGGAAGAGTCCACTGGCGGGCGTTCGCCGGGCCGCCGGGCGCCGACCCAGCGGACGCATCGCTCGCGCTGCGCGCCGCCACGGACACGGTGCTGGCCGAGGCCACCGGTGATGGTGCCGCCCGGCAGCTGATGGGGAATCAGGGACGGCGGGTCCGCCTGGTGCCCTTCACCGCGGCGAACGGCCTGGCCGTGCTGCTGGCCAGCTGGCGGCAGCCCAGCGCGGCCAAGGCCGCGCAGGAAGAGAACGCCTTGATGGAGGACGCGGCGCACTCACTGCGGCTCGCGCTGGACCGGGAGGAGGCCGGCCTCGCGCATCAGGAGGCCGCCGCGCTGCGCCGGTCCGGTGAGCTGCAACGAGAGTTCCTGTCCCGGCTGAGCCACGAACTGCGGACCCCGCTGACCGCGATCCGGGGCTACGCTTCCAGCCTCATGCAGCCGGACGTGACCTGGGACCGCAGCTCCCAGGACCGTTTCCTCGACCGGATCGCGGCCGAATCGGCCCGCCTCGGCCGCCTCGTCGACGACCTGCTCGACTTCTCCACGATCGAATCCGGCCTGATGCGGCTGCAGCCCGACTGGTGTGACATACCGCTGGTACTCCAGGCGGCGGTCGGCTGCCTGCCGCCGGCTGGTTCCGCCGTTGTCTCGGTCCGGTGCGATCCCGAGCTTCCGGTAGTTTGGGCTGATCATGACCGGCTGGAGCAGGTATTCGTCAATTTGGTCAACAACGCGGTCGGCCACAACCCGCCGGGTACCCGGGTACTGGTCACCGCCGGCGTGGCGTCGCCGTCCGAGATCGTGGTCACCGTGACCGACGACGGAACGGGCATTCCGGACGACATCGCTGCCGCGCCGTTGGAGGCGGGCCGCAAGCGGCGGACCCGCACCGGAGGGGCCGGGCTCGGCCTGTCCATCGCGCACGGCATCGTCGAAGCGCACGGCGGCCGCATCGAGCTGCAGCGCCTGCAGCCCGGCACCCGCTTCCGCGTCGTGCTCCCGGTCGAGGCGAGCGAGCACTCCGCCGAGGCCAGCGGGCATCTCGCCGGACCCGCCGAGCACACCATCGTGCCGGCGGAAGCGGCGGTGCCGTCTTCCGGCCTTCCCCTCCCGGCGGAGGTGGCGGCCCTGGTGCCCAGCGCCACCGCCCGGGGAGGCGGCCGACATGAGTGATCCGGTGGCCAGCACCCGTGTCCTGGTGGTGGAGGACGACCCCAACATCGTCGACCTGATCCGGTCCAACCTGGCCGTGCGGGGCTTCGACACCGTGGTCTCCCAGGACGGCCTGCGCGTCCTGAAGCTGCTGGAAACCGAGGACCCGGACATCGTGCTGCTGGACCTGATGCTGCCCGAGGCCGACGGTTTCGAGCTGTGCCGTCAGATCAGGGAGCGCTCGCTGGTGGGGATCATCGTGGTTTCCGCCCGCGGCGGCGAGCGGGACAAGGTGACGGCACTCAACATGGGAGCCGACGACTACCTGACCAAACCGTTCAGCATCGAGGAACTGCTGGCCCGCATCACCGCTACGCTGCGCCGCACCCGGCCCGCGGTACTGCCCGAGCCGCAGACGCCGGTGGTCACCGCGGGCGACATCACCATCGACCTGGCCCGGCAGCAGGTGACCCGGCTCGGCCAGCCGGTCCATCTGACCCCGACCGAGTTCGCGCTGCTGCGGGAGCTGGCCACCAACCGCGGGAAGCTGCTCACGCACTCGCACCTGCTGCGCCGGGTCTGGGGTCACGGATATGAGACCGAGACCGAATATGTCCGGGTCTATGTACGCAGGCTGCGGGCGAAACTGGAGGCCGACGGGGGCGAGCCGCTGATCCTCACCCAGCCGCGGGCGGGCTACCGTTTTGCGCCAGAGTAACCACTGAGGCCGCTTCTGTGCCCAAGTTGTTAACACTATTTTTATGACGGCGCGGCGATGTTAAGGGCGCGTTAATTCCCCCGGGTTTATGGTTTGCGTTAAAAGCTGAGTTCGCAGTGGCTCGCGCGCGCAAGGCGCAAGGATGCACTCCAGCCGCGAACCCGCATACAGTCGAGGTGATTTGTTTGAATCTGTTTACCAGAATTAGCTGGACGTCAGCGGCCGCCATAACTGCTGGTGTCGCGCTTGCGGCATGTAGCAGCAGCGGCAGCAGCACGCCGTCTTCGAGCGCAAGCTCGGGTTCGGGATCGAGCGGAACGCCATCCGTTTCCGCTTCGTCATTTAACCGAGACTTTTCTGTTATGACGGCACTGAAGCCGATCACCGCCAAAGGCAAGGGCAGCGTCGGCGTCATTCTGCCGGACACCGTTTCTTCGGCGCGTTACACCGAATTCGACGCGCCGTACCTGTCCAAGGCCCTCACGATGGCGGGCCTGTCGCCGTCGCAGTTCTCCGTGCAGAACGCGCAGGGCAGCGACACGACCGAGTTCACCATCGCCCAGGAGGACATCACCAAGGGCGCCAGCATCCTGGTCATGGACCCGCTGGACTCCGGCGTCGGGGCCAAGATCGAGACCTACGCCGCCCAGCACGGCGTCAAGGTGATCGACTACGACCGGCTGACCGTCGGCGGCAGCCGGCAGTACTACGTCAGCTTCAACAACGTCCTGGTCGGCACCCTGATCGGGCAGGGGCTCACGTCCTGCGTCACGGCCTGGAACGTGAAGAGCCCGCAGGTGCTCGTCATGCGGGGCGCGCCGACCGACAACAACGCGACCCTGTTCGCCCAGGGCTACGAGGCCGTGCTGGCACCGAAGTTCTCCAGCGGCGCCTACAAGCAGGTCGGCCAGGCCGCCGGGACCTGGGACCCGCCCACGGCCGAGACCGAGTTCCAGCAGCAGTACACCGCGCACAAGAACATCAACGCGGTCCTGGTGCCGAACGACGAGAACGCCGCGCCGATCATCCACTACCTGCAGTCGCTGAGCGTCAAGCCCAAGACCTTCCCGGTCACCGGGCAGGACGCGACGCTCGTCGGCCTGCAGAACATCCTCGCCGGCTACCAGTGCGGCACCGCGTACAAGCCCATCTACCTGGAGGCTCAGGCCGCCGCGGCGCTGGCCATATACCTGCGGGCGGGGGTCACGCCGCCGGCGGCGCTGGCCAATGGCCACACCACGGACCCGCAGACCAAGAAGGTCGTCGCATCCGTCCTGCTGATCCCGAAGTGGGTCACTCCGTCCAACATGAACAGCACGGTCATCGCGGACAACTTCGTCCCGGCCAAGCAGCTGTGCGCCGGCAGCTACGCGAGCGACTGCACGGCCAACGGCATCACCCCATGACCGTAGGATCTCAGCACCAGAACGGACGTGTTTGGTGACCACACCAAGCGCCGCTGACGGCGCCCGGCCCGCGGAAGCGGGCCGGGCGCCGTCCCCCGCGGCAACGACGGCCGACCGCGCCACCCAGGAGCCACCGCTGCTGGAACTGCGCGGCATCGGCAAGAACTTCGGCCCTGTGCGGGCGCTGAGCGATATCAACCTGACCATCCCAGTGGGCCAGGTGACCGCCCTCGTGGGTGACAACGGCGCCGGCAAGTCGACCCTGATCAAGACCATCTCGGGGATCTGGCAGCCGGACGAGGGGGCAGATCCTCTGGGGGGGCCGCCCGGTGCACCTGCACAGCCCCAAGGCGGCGGCAGACCTTGGCATCGCCACCGTCTACCAGGACCTCGCCCTGTGCGACAACCTGGACATCGTGCAGAACATGTTCCTCGGCCGCGAGGAGCTGAAGCACTTGCAGCTGGACGAGATCGGCATGGAGCTGACCGCGAAGCAGACGCTGGCCGACCTGTCGGTCGTGACGGTCCGCTCCATCCGGCAGCCCGTCGGCTCGCTGTCCGGCGGCCAGCGCCAGGCGGTCGCAGTGGCCAAGGCCGTGATGCAGCAGGCCCAGCTGGTCATCATGGACGAGCCCACCGCGGCGCTGGGCGTGACCCAGACCCGCGTCGTGCTGGAGCTGATCGATCAGCTCTCCAGCCGGGGCATCGCGGTCCTGATGATCTCGCACAACCTGAACGACGTCATGAGCAGCGCGGACCGGGTCGCGGTCCTGTACCTCGGCCGGCTGGCCGCCGTGGCGCCGATCGACGAGCTGGACACGGCTGCGATCGTCGAGCTGATGACCACCGGCCGGTCCGAACGGACAGATGCCGCGGAGGCCGAACCGGCCCACGCCGGAAACCAGGCCGGTTCCGGCCCCGCGTCCCCGGCTGGCGGCAGCGCGCCCGGCAATGGCACGATGGGCTCTCAGGCAGGGGAGGCGCAGTGAGCACCGAAACTCACCAGCCGGCACCCGAGTCCGCCGAGCAGGGCGACCAGGCAGCCGCCGCAGCAGCCGCCCCGGAGGTGCTGGCCAGCTCGTTGGGCGAGTACGCCCGGATTCAGGGCCGGCGGATCCGCAGCGGCGAAAGCGGCGCGCTGCCGGTCACCATCGGCCTGATCGCGATCGTCATCTACTTCCAGGCCCGTAACTCGCTCTTCCTGTCTGCGGGGAACCTGGTGAACCTGCTGGTCCAGGGCACACCGTTCATCATCCTGGGCATGGCGGAGGTCTGGGTCCTGCTGCTGGGCGAGATCGACCTGGCCGCTGGCTACACCGGTGCCGTCTGTGCGGTGATCACCGCGTGGACGGTGTTCTCGGTGCCCTGGTGGCTGGCCATCCTGTTCGGGCTGGCGACCGGCGCCTTCCTGGGGCTGTTCTTCGGCACGCTGATCACCAGGCTGCGGATTCCGATCCTTCGTCGTGACGCTGGCTGGTCTCCTCGGCCTGCAGGGCGTGATGATCGTCCTGGTGGCCCGCAGCGGCCATGGTCCCGGCGGCTCGATCCCGATCTCCAACTCGATCATCGACGACCTGACCACCGGCAACCTCAGCGTGACGGCCGGCTGGATCGTGATGGTCGTCATCGTGGCCGTCGCCGGGCTCGGCCTGATCCTGGGCGACCGGCGGCGCCGGGCCGCCGGCCTCGACACCCCGCCGGCCAGCGTCACCGCGCTCAAGATCGCGGTCATGGCGGTGGCCGGGATCCTGGTCGTCCTCATCGGCAACACCAACCGCGGCGTCCTGGTCCCCCTGCGCGGCGTGCCCTGGGTGGTGGTCATCGTGCTCGGGGTCCTGGCCATCTGGTCCGCCGTGCTGGGGCGGACCCGCTTCGGCCGGTACATCTACGCGATCGGCGGCAACGCCGAGGCGGCCCGCCGGGCTGGTGTCAACCTGATCCTGATCAGGACGCTCGCCTTCGTCCTGACCGGGCTGACCGCGGGGATCGCGGGCATCATCGAGGCCTCCCGGCTCGGCTCGATCTCCACCGACCTCGACGGTGGCCAGCTGGTGCTGTTCGCCGTGGCGGCGGCGGTCATCGGCGGGACGCACCTGTTCGGCGGGCACGGCAAGATGATTCACGCCCTGCTGGGTGGTATCGTGGTCGCCGCGATCTACAACGGCCTCGGCCTGCTCGGACTGAGCGCGGCCGCGACCTACATCGTGACCGCCCTGGTCCTGCTCGCGGCCGTTACCGTGGACGCCCTGTCCAGACGGGGCGCCGCGGCGACCTGAGCCGCCCGCGTCCGCCGCGTCCAGCGGCCGCCTCGCCGGCGCACCCGACACGGTCGGGGCGCCGGCGAGGACGCGTTCCGCGCGGTCCCGGCCCGGGACTACGGGAGCAGCGCCGGGACCCGCTACGTGTGCGGAGGCAGCTCCTGACACCAGCCGGCCCGCTGGTCAGCCACTGGCGCGCCGGGTGAGCGCGGCCGCGGCCTTCTCGATCTCTTCCTCGGAGACGAGGACGTGCCGGGCCGCGTCCCCCAGCGGGATGAAACTGTCCGCGCTCGCCACCCGGGCCACCGGTCCGGGGAAGCCGTGATCGGCCAGCGCCGCGAGCACACCTTCGGACACGCCGCCGGTCCGGCGGGTCTCGTCGACGATCAGAACACGGCCGGTCACGCCGGCCTCCCGTAGCAGGTCCTGCACCGGCAGCGGTGCTAGCCACCTGAGGTCGAGCACCCGGCACGCGGTCCCGGCCGCGGCGAGGCGGCGGGCCGCGCGCAGGCTCAGCCGCAGCCCGTTGCCGAAGGTGACCAGGGTCAGGTCGGTGCCGTGGCCGTAGGTACGGCCGCTCCCGAGCGGCACGTGACCAGCCGACCACGACGACGGCGCCGGGTAAGGGGCCAGCCAGCCGCCGTCCCCGCCGTCCTGCAGGTCACGGGTGTGGTACAGCGCGATCGGCTCGAGGAAGACACAGACGCGGCCGTCCACCGCCGCAGCCGCGGCGCAGGTGCGCAGCATGGCCGCCGCATCGTCCGGGCGGGACGGCGAGGCGATGACCAGGCCCGGCACGTCCCGGAGGACGCCGACGGCGTTGTCGTTGTGGAAGTGACCGCCAAATCCCTCCTGGTAGCCGTAGCTCGCCACCCGGACCACGGCCGGGTTGCGGAACTGGCCGCCGGAGAAGAACTGCATGGTAGCCGCTTCGCCGCGGAGCTGGTCTTCGGCGTTGTGCAGGTAGGCCAGGTACTGGATCTCCGGCACTGGCAGCAGCCCAGTGAGGCCGGCCCCGAGCGCGAGCCCGAGTATCGACTGCTCATCCAGGACCGTGTCGAAGACCCGCGCGGCGCCTGCCTTATTCAGCAGCCCCCGGGTGACGCCGTAGACGCCGCCCTTGACCGCCACGTCCTCGCCGAACACCATCAGCCCGGGCTGAGCGGCCAGCAGGTCTCCCAGGGTGCGGTTGATCGCCAGCGCCAGCGTCAGCGGTCCCTCCTCCTCCGGCAGGCGGCGACCGAAAATCTTCCGGCGGGCCCGGCGATCAGCGGCCCGGGCCGCGACGCGGGCAACCGCCGCCGGCTGCGCCGGGGCCAGCGGCGCCATGATCTGCACGGCACTGCGCAGGGGGGACGTTGCGCGGCATCTTGCGCCGCCGCGAGCACGTGACCGCGCATCGACTCGTACCGGCCGATGATCTCGCCCGGGCTGGCCGCCCCGCTGCGGACCAGCAGCCGGGCGGTAGCGGTCAGCGGATCCCGGCCAGGCCGGCGGCGATGTCGGCGGGGCTGCGGTACCCGGATTCGGCGTCGGACCCGGCGTGTCCCATCAGCCGGACGACCCGCAGATGCAGGAAAGCGGGCTGGCGGCGTTCCCGGGCCCATGTCGCGGCCTCCGCCGCGACCGCGTGGACGGCCGGCGGATCACATCCATCCGCGGCGAAGTACTTCAGGCCCGGCCGGTTCCCGTAGGCGGCCTTGATCCAGCCCGGCGGGGTCCGCACGCTGATCCCGATCCCGTTGTCCTCGCACACGAGCAGCAGCGGAAGGGGAAGCCGCTGGTAGGCACAGTGGCAGGCCGTGTTGATCGCACCGGTCGCCGTGGAGTGGTTCGCCGAGGCATCGCCGAAACTGCAGACGACCACAGCGTCGGCCGGCCAGCGGGCGGGCACGCCGAGCCGGGCCGCACGGCCGAGCGCGAAGGCAATGCCGACGGCACGGGGCAGGTGTGAGCCGATGGTCGAGGTCTGCGGGATCACCGCGAGGGGCTCGCTGCCGAACACCTTGTGGCGGCCACCTGCGATGGGCTCAGCTGCCGCCGCCACCACCCCCAGCAGGGTGTCCCGGATGGGATCCTGCCCCGGTACCTGCCGGGCCCGCTCGGCGAAGAAGGCACCGGATCGGTAGTGCAGCAACGCGGGATCGGTCGGCCGCAGCACTCCCGCGACGAACGCGTTGGACTCGTGGCCGGCCGAGCCGATCGTATAGAACCCTTTTGCCTGGCTGCGCAGCACCCGCGCGGCCAGGTCAAGGTGGCGGCTGGCCAGCTGGGCACCGAAGATCTCCAGGCAGCGGCGTCCCGTGAGCGGGCTACCCGCGCGGACCGGCTGCTCCGGCGGCTGCGGCGGCTGGGGCGCCAGCGCGCCGATGGCATCGAGAAAGGCCCGGTCGATGGCTTCGTCAGGCGTCATCCAGGCCAGAATTTCACAGCCTTGCGGCACCGGCCACCGGGGACCGCCCCCGGTGCTCCGGTTAAGGGGCGGTATCCCGTTATCCGAATTACGACGCCATGTAGGCTTCGTGATGGCTGCCGGGCCACCGTGCTTGCCTCACCCGCCGCGCCATGCGCGCCCGGGCCCCCCGTTCGTCGCGGGCGCGCCGCGCCACGCCGTTTCCCCGTCAGCCGGAAGGTGGTCGGTTTTCGTTGAGTGCCGTCGATAGCCGACGCAGCTCGCTCGTCGCAGGCAACGAGATCAGCTCACCGCGCTCCGCGGACACTGGCACCGTTCCCCGCGAAACCGCAGACCGGCGGGCGCCCGGTCAGATCATCCGGGCGTACGTGGCCCTGTGCAAGCCCCGCATCATCGAACTGCTGCTGATCACCGCGGTCCCGGTGCTGTTCCTGGCCGACCGCGGGCTGCCGTCGCTGCTGGACGCGGCCGTCGTGGTAGCGGGCGGGACGCTGGCCGCGGGTAGCGCCAACGCGCTGAACTGCTATATCGACCGCGACATCGATCAGGTCATGCGCCGGACCCGGAGCAGGCCGCTGGCCAGGCACACGGTGTCTCCGCGCGCGGCCCTCATCTTCGGCACCGTCCTCGGCGTCGTCTCGGTGAGCCTGTTCGCGGCCGTAGCCAACCTGCTGGCCGCCGCGCTGACTCTCGGCGCCATCCTCTACTACGTCATCGTCTACACCATGCTCCTCAAACGGCGGACGTCGCAGAGCACGTTGTGGGGCGGCATCTGCGGGGCGGCTCCGGTCCTCATCGCGTGGGCCACCGTGCGCGGGTCGCTGTCCTGGCCGGCCTTCCTCCTCTTCCTGGTCGTGTTCTTCTGGCAGCCCACCCACTTCTGGGCGCTCGCCGTGAAGTTCAAGGATGACTACCGCAGTGTGGACATCCCGATGCTTCCGGTGGTGGCCTCGCTGCGCCGGGTGCTGACCGAAAGCCTGGTGGACAGCTGGCTCATGGTGGCTGCTTCGGTGGCCGTGTGGCCGCTGGCGACCGGTCCGCTGTACGGCATCAGCGCCATCCTCCTCGGCGGCGCGTTCCTGGCCGAGGTGCACCGGATGCACCGGCAGGCCGCCCGCGGTGGCCAGGTGCAGACCATGCGGCTCTTCCACGAGTCGAACATCTACCTCACCTTGCTGTTCATGGCGCTCGCCGCCGACTCCCTGCTGCACTAGGCCCGGGGCTCGCTGTGACGGCGGCCCCTGGTGAGACGGCAGACACAGCCTGGTAAGTCGGTACCTAGCTGTTCCGGCGTGTATTGTCCGGGCTATGCCTGGCTCGTTTAGCGGGAGCAAGCCCGGCTCTCATCACAGCACCAGATGGCGCCGGCACAGGCGCTCTCGGGTCAGTGGGCTGTCCGCCTTCCGGGATGGCATGTACACGCGCATGGAGGAGATCAGCTTCCGGACCTCCATGACCGCGCTGGCGGGGGTCGTCGCCTTCGCCGCCGTAGTGGCGTCGGTGAGCGTCCTGATAAGCCAGTCATCCGGCCTCCCCCGGCATGCGGCTCTCGGCCACCCGGCCACCGCGCCAGCCTCGGCGGGGCCCACGTCCGCCCCCGTGAACTCGGGCCGTACCGCCACCGCCGCACCGTCAACGTCGCCGGCCTGGGCCACGCCCGCTCCCACCAGCCACGCCCAGCCCGCGGTCAGCAGCCCGCCACCGATCACGGCGGCGCGGCCGGCCGCCGCCACACCAGCTCCGGCCGTGCCCGCACCTGCGGTGTCACCGTCGCTGGCGCGGATCTCGTCCCAGACCGCGGTGGCCACCTGGTGGTCGTGGTGGCTTCGGGTACACCACGGCAGCGGCCTGCCGCCGGGCGCTCGCTTCCCGCGGCTGAGCCGGACCGGCGGCTGGCCGGGCAGGCGCTGACCGGCTAGGCCCCCGGCAGGCCCTGTCAGCTGGACCCGAAGACCAGCAGGAACTCCAGCAGGCCGTGGTCCTGAGTGGTGACGAATCCGGCGAAGCTCGGGTTGCTGATGCCCCACTCCGCGAACGGCACGTTGATCTGGCCGGCCACCTTGATGTCCGTTCCGGTCCGCTCGGCCTGCAGCGGGAAGGTCACTGCATGGGACTGGCCGTGCAGGCTCAGCAGGCCGGTGGCGGTGTAGGTGCGGACCGCGCCGCTGGCCGCGAGCGGGGCGAGCGAGATTGGCCTGGTCAGCGTGAAGCTGCCCGTCGGATAGCTCGCCACATCCATGATCCGCCCGTCGAACTGGGCATCACGCTGGCTCTTGTCACTGTGGATGGTCTGCATCGGCACGCTGAAGGTGGCCGCGGTCGCGGTCGTGCCGCTGATCACCAGCCGGCCGGTAACCGAGTGGCTGGTACCCACCGCGGTCTGGCTCTGGCCCACCAGGACCTCCTTCACCCGGTACTGCACCTCCGACCCGCCGCCTACGGTCCAGGTACCGTTCACCGAGGCACTCCCGGCCGCCTGGGCGGCGGGCGTGGCCCCAGCGCTGGCGGACGCCGGGGTAGCGGTCGGCTGCAGGGAAAGCTGGGCGGGTGCCTTGCTCGACAGCAGGTGGATGTATATGAAGGGCCCGGCGACTCCGGCCACGATGATCACGGCGACGACCAGGATGACCCACCGGACCCACCGCCTGCGGGGGCTCGAGGTAGACATCGACGTTCCTTCCCGGGACAGGCGGGCTCACTGCGACCAGAAGAGCCTTCACCCGGCCGCTCTGACCGGCCTCTGACCACCCGCTCAGATTCCGCTGCGGCCGCGGCGCAGGTAAAGTCCAGCAGCGTGATCCTGATCATCGCTGGGCCGTCGGGCTGCGGCAAGACTACCGTTGGGGCGCTGCTGGCTGGACAGCTGCACTGGCCGTTCGCTGACGCCGACTCGTTCCACCCGGCCGCGAACATCGAGAAGATGCGGCGCGGCCAGCCGCTCACCGACGCCGATCGCTGGCCCTGGCTGCGTGCGATCGGCGCCTGGATGGACCAGCGCAATGCGGCGGGCGAATCGGCCGTCATGACCTGCTCCGCGCTGCGGCGCAGCTACCGCGACGCGCTGCTGGGCGGCCGCCCCGAGGTCCAGCTGGTCTATCTGCTCGTGGACCAGGACACTCTCAGCCGCCATCTGGCCGGCCGGCACGGGCACTTCTTTCCCCAGAAACTGCTGGACAGCCAGCTCGCCGAGCAGGAGGTACCGCACGGCGAGCAGAACGTGCTCGTCGTCATCCCGCAGGGGACGCCGCAGGGACACGGTGGCTGAGATCAGCGCGCGGCTGTGGCCTGAGGCACCAGCCGGGCCGCCGGACGGGCCCGGGTAAGGGTCGCGCCCGGGGCCGTCCGGCGACCAGGAAGAGGAGCACGAACGGTTACGAGACCGGCTCGAGCACCACCACCGGGATCTCCCGGCTCGTCTTCTGCTGATAATCGTCGTAGGCCGGCCAGACCGCCGCCATCTCCCGCCACATCTCCGGCTTCTCCTCCGGCGTCGCCGTCCGGGCCCGGGCCGCGAACCTGTCCCCCTTCACCTGGATCTGCACGTCCGGGTGGGCGACCAGGTTGAGGTACCAGGCCGGCGGCTCATCCGCGCCGCCCTTGGACGCCACCACCAGGTAGTCGTCGCCGTGCTTCTGGTAGATCAGCGGGTGCTTGCGCTGCTGGCCGCTCTTGCGCCCCGTCGTGGTGAGGATCAGCGTCGTCGTCCCCTGCCACTCGTGCCCTTCCGTGCCGTCGGTCGCCTCGTACCGCTGAACATGCTCGTCGCCAAACAGCATCTGTTACCTCTCCCGTGACGGACTGTCGTACCGTCGGATTATCCCGCGCGCAGCGGAGCCGTCCCGCGCCGCCCCGGGCCAGATCGGACACGATGCATGAAGCTGACGCTGGACCTGCACGACATCTACAACCGGGGTGCCGACATCGACCGGGCGCTGCGGGACATCATCGACGAGGCGGTGGCCAAGAAGGCCCCGGTGGTGGAGATCATCCCGGGCAAGGGATCGGGCCAGCTGAAGAAGCACGTACTGCGGTTCCTGCAGCAGAAGGAGATCAAGGCGAAGTACCACCGGCTGGAGAAGGACTCCAAGAACTTCGGCCGCCTTTTTGTCCACTTCAAGTGGAAATAGCGGAAACGTCGGCGTTGCTATAGCTGTGCTGGCGACACCAGCCTTGATTTCCCGCGCGGCCCGGACACTGGCGACTTAGGGGGCGGCCTCCGGGTCGCGCGGGTCCATTCCGGTTGCTTTCTGTAACCGTGATGGGACGAGGCATGAAGATTCGTTACTCTGGGTAGTCTCCCTGGCGTCGTCATTTCGGCGGCCTGAGTTCGGGGGGACTCATGGGGGGCGGCCTCGGCCGCCCTGACTCCTACTGCTACGGGCGCAAGCTCCTGGAGCGTGTCGGCTGGGAGCTGTTCCTGGGCGGGAACGGGTCGGGCGGCGAACGCTGGGAGCCGATCAGCGGGGTGCGGATCACCGGCAACCAGGTCCTGCTCACGGTGGCCGACGGGACGACGTACCGGGCCGGGCTACACGGACGCCGTGCGGTGCCGAAAGCCTCCCGGCCCGGGGCGTTCCGGTTCCGTTCCGGATTTAACCGGCGCCCAGGCTCCTCATCCGCTGTTGTACGCCGAGCTCTCCGTACGGGTAGTCCACCGGGCCCGGGTCGCTGGCCGCGTCCAGCACGGCGGTCTCCTCCGGGGTCAGCCGCAGCCCCGCGGCTCGCAGGTTCGCCTGGAGCTGGTCGGTCGTGCGGGCCCCGAGGATGGTGGAGCTGACCGCGGGCCGCCCGGTGACCCAGGCCAGCGCGACCTCGGCCATCGACACGCCGCGATCCTCCGCGACCTTCTGCACCGCGTCGATGACGCGCCAGGTCCGGTCGGTACCCCGCCGATCGTAGGCCTCCATGCCGCGGCCCGGGTCCTCACCGAGGCGGGTCGCGCCCGCCGGCCGCTCGTCGCGGCGGTATTTGCCGGACAGCCAGCCGCCACCCAGGGGACTCCACGGCAGCAGCCCGAGGCCCGCGTCCGCCGCCGCCGGCACGATCTCCCACTCGATCTCCCGGGCCAGCAGGCTGTACTGCGGTTGCAGGGTCACCGGCGGAGCCACGTTCAGCTCCCGCGCCAGGTAGACGGTCTTGGTCAGCTGCCAGCCAGCGAAGTTGGACAGCCCGTAGTAGCGGATCTTGCCGGACCGCGCGAAACCGTCCAGCGTCCGCAGCGTCTCCTCCAGCGGGGTCAGCGGGTCGTAGGCGTGCACCTGGTAGAGGTCGACCGCGTCACGTCCCAGCCGCCGCAGCGAGGCGTCGAGGGCCCGGGTCAGGTGCACGGCCGACAACCCGGCATCGTTCGGCGCGCCGCCCAGCGGGAAGCGCCCTTTGGTGGCCAGCACCACCCGCTCGGTCACCTGGGCCGGCCGGCTGGCGAACCAGCGCCCGATGATCTCTTCCGAGGTCCCGCCGCTGTACACGTCGGCGGTGTCGACCAGGGTGCCGCCCGCGTCGATGAACTGGTCGAGTTGCTGATGGGCGGCGGCTTCGCCGGTCTCGGTGCCGAAGGTCATGGTGCCCAGGCACATGCTCGAGACGGCGCAGCCGCTGCGTCCGAGAGTGCGGTAGTCCATGCGGTATTCCTCCCCGGAAGCGAGGCCGACTATCTCCCGGCAGCACACTGGTGTGGCACGCAGAGCCGATCACGACAATCCGGTAAAGATCTGATTATCACTGCCGCCCCATTCTGAGCGTTTTCTGAGCCATTTTGCCAAAAATTCGGAGTGATATTACGTTCAACCATCATTGCCCACCACAGAACTACACAAGTCGCCGTTATAGCACATCCGGTGGCTGTCCGTGAAAATTTTCACCTCTTGACGCCACAGCGGCCAAGGGCGTTTTCATGTGTATAGACCTCCGCCGCTCGCCGGGGATCAGAGCAGCGCCAGGGTCCGGGAATCCGGCTCCGGGCGGCCACCGACAACGAAGTGGGGTGGTCGGGCATGGATGTCGACAGCCAGGGACCGGCTGTTCCGCGACGCGGCTATCCCGCGACGCGGCCACCTATCGGCCGCCCGCGGCTGGTGCCATTGCAGCCCGGGCGTGCCCACCCGTTCTCCCGCCTCTTGGCTGCGCCGGCCAGTCGTCGCCACGCCGGCATTCATCCGGCGCCGCCTGCCGTGCCGGGCAAGCTTCCGGTGACAGGATCTGGGTACGCGGGGTATCAGGTCAGGCAAGCTTCACGAAGCCGCAGGTACACGGCGCTGGAGGCGCAATGATGGCTGGTTCATACCGGTTGGCCCGGCTGACGCGGCGCGCGAGAGGCCGCTCCCCTCGGCCGCCCACGCGCTGGCTGCGCACCAAGATCGGGCTGGGGCTCGCCGCCCTGGGCTGCGGTGCGCTGGCCGCGTGCGGCTCGGCCGGGGCGAGCACCGGCCCGGTCACGCTGGACTACTACCAGTACCCGGACACGTCCCCCGCGACGAACACCGAGATCGCCAACTGCAACGCGCAGAGCCACGGCGCGTACAAGATCTCCTTCCAGCAGTTGCCGGCCGCGGCGGACGGCCAGCGCCAGCAGCTGGTCCGGCGGCTCGCGGCGCACGACGGCAGCATCGACATCATGGCGCTCGACGTCACCTGGGAGGCCGAGTTCGCCCAGGCCGGCTGGATCCTGCCGTGGACCGGCAGCAACAAGGCATCGGTGGTGAACGGGACGATCGTGCCGGCGCTGGACACGGCGATCTGGAAGGGCCAGCTGTACGCGGCCCCCGCCAACACCAACACCCAGCTGCTCTGGTACCGCTCCGACCTGGTGCCGAACCCGCCCAAGACCTGGGCGGAGATGATCGCCGACGCCGAGCAGCTGGCCAAGCAGGGCAAGCCGCACTACATCGAGATCCAGGGTGCGCAGTACGAGGGCACCACGGTCTGGTTCAACACGATGGTGTCCAGCGCGGGCGGCACGGTCCTGAACCCGGACGCGACCCAGGTCACCCTGGGCGCACCCGCGGTCAAGGCCCTGTCCGTGATGAAGCAGCTGGCCAGCTCGCCGGCTGCTGACCCATCGCTGAACGTGCAGATGGAAAACCAGAACCGGCTGGCCATGGAGGCCGGGACGGCCGCGTTCGAGCTGAACTACCCGTTCGTGTATCCGTCCATGAAGACCGACAACCCCAAGCTGTTCAAGGACTTCAAGTGGGCGCTGTACCCGCAGGTCATCCCCGGCATGCCGGCCAAGGTGACGATCGGCGGCATCGACCTGGCGGTCAGCAGATATTCCCAGCATCCGGCGCTCGCCTTCCAGGCCGCGCTGTGCCTGCGCGATGCGCAGAACCAGCTCATCGGCGCGACGGTCGGCGGTGTCCCGCCCACGATCGCCAGCCTGTATAAGAACCCGAAGCTATACCCCGACTACCCGTTCCACGCTGACATCCTCACGGCGCTGCAAAACGCGAGCGTCCGGCCCAAGACGCCGGTGTACCAGGTGGTCTCCATCGACATCTCGCACCTGATCTCGCCGCCCAGCGGCATCAACCCAACCGGCACCGTGAGCTCGATGAAGAACCAGCTCAACAACGCACTGCAATCGAAGGGCCTGGTCCCGTGAGCCGCCGGGGCCCGCGGCTGGCGACAAGGGAAGGAAGACGCCGATGAGCGTAAACGCGCCAGTAGCGGCGGACACCGAAACCGTCCGGGAGCAGCCGCCCAGCCATAAGCGCCAGCTGTCCGAGGGAGCCAGGGCCGAACGCCGGCTGGGCTGGCTGCTGTGCGCCCCGGCGGTGATCGTGATGGTCGCGGTGACCGGCTACCCGATCATCTACGCCGTCTTTCTGTCCCTGGAGCGGTACAACCTGGAGCTCCCCCAGGCCATCAAGTTCGTCGGGCTGGCCAACTACGGCGCGGTGCTGTCGTCGCCCTACTGGTGGACGGCGCTGGAGGTGACCGTGATCATCACGGTCTTCTCGGTCGCGATCACGCTGGTCCTCGGCATGCTGCTGGCGATGCTCATGTACCGGACCATCTTCGGCCGGGGCACGGTCCGCACCACCGCGCTCATCCCGTACGGGATCGTGACGGTCGCCGCGGCCTACGGCTGGCAGTACGCGTGGACCCCTGGCCAGGGCTACCTGTCCGCCGCGTTCAACAACAGCGCGCCACTGACCACCCAGGTCCCGGCCATCGCGGTCATCATCCTGGCGGAGGTCTGGAAGACCACCCCGTTCATGGGGCTGCTGCTGCTGGCCGGGCTCTCCCTGGTCCCCGACGACCTGCTGAAGGCCGCGAAGGTGGACGGCGCGACCGGCTGGCAGCGGTTCACCAAGATCACGCTGCCGCTGATGAAACCGGCCATCCTGGTCGCGCTGCTGTTCCGGACGCTCGACTCGTTCCGGATCTTCGACAACATCTACATCCTGACCGCCGGGGCCAACAACACCGGGTCGGTGTCCATCCTCGGTTACGACAACCTGTTCAACGCGCTGAACCTGGGCATCGGCTCGGCGATCTCGATTCTCATCTTCATCTGCGTCGCGATCATCGCCATCATTTTCATCAAGGGCTTCGGGACCGCGGCCCCGGGCACGGATTCGGGAAGCAGGTGACCCGCCGATGGCTGCCGTAACCACCACGCCCCGGCAGAAGGCCGGCTGGGGCGTCGCGAACTTCGTGGTCATCGCGCTGGCGCTGATCCCGGTGCTCTGGCTGGTGTCGCTGTCCTTCAAGACACCCACCGCGGTGCTCGACCCCTCCTTCGTGCCCGCCCAGTGGACCTGGGGGAACTACTCGGGGATCCTGCATAGCTCGCAGTTCATCCGGCCGCTGATCAACTCGATCGGGATCGGCCTGATCTCGACGTTCATCGCCGTCGTGCTGGCCTCGATGGCCGCCTACGCGGTCGCCCGGCTGGCGTTTCCCGGCAAGAGCGTGCTGATCGGGATGGCGCTGCTGATCGCGATCTTCCCGCAGATCTCGCTGATCACCCCGCTGTTCAGCATCGAGCGCAGGCTGGGCCTGTTCAATACCTGGCCGGGCCTGATCATCCCCTACGTCGCGTTCGGCCTGCCGCTGGGGATCTACATCCTGTCGGCGTTCTTCCGGGAGATTCCCTGGGAGCTGGAAAAGGCGGCCAAGATGGACGGCGCGACGCCGTTCCAGGCCTTTACCAGGGTCATCGCGCCGCTGGCCGCCCCGGGCATGGTCACCACGGCCATCCTGGTCTTCCTGGCCTGCTGGAACGACTTCCTGTTCGCGATCTCGTTCACCTCGACGATCTCCGCCCGGACGGCGCCGGCCGCGATGCAGTACTTCAGCGGCGGCTCGGTGTTCACCATCCCCACCGGTCCCATCGCGGCCGCCGCGGTGGTCATCACCATCCCGATCATCATCTTCGTGCTGTTCTTCCAGCGCCGGATCGTCGCTGGGCTGACATCAGGCGCGGTCAAGGGCTAGCTGGACTAGGGAGAAACAGTGGCTGAAATCGTTCTGGACCAGGTGACCAAGCGCTTTCCTGACGGGGCGCTCGCGGTCGACAAGATCAGCCTGGACATCGCCGACGGTGAGTTCGTCATCCTGGTCGGGCCGTCCGGCTGCGGCAAGTCGACCACGCTGAACATGATCGCGGGCCTGGAGGACATCACCGAAGGGGAACTGCGTATCGGCGGCAAGGTGGTGAACAACGCGGCCCCCAAGGACCGCGACATCGCCATGGTGTTCCAGAGCTACGCTCTGTACCCGCACATGACCGTGCGGCAGAACATGGGCTTCGCGCTGAAGCTGGCCAAGACCCCGCAGAAGGTCATCGACGAGAAGGTCAACGAGGCGGCCCGGATCCTGGACCTCACCCAGCACCTGGACCGCCGGCCCGCCAACCTGTCCGGTGGCCAGCGGCAGCGGGTCGCGATGGGCCGGGCGATCGTCCGGGATCCCGCGGTGTTCCTGATGGACGAGCCGCTGTCCAACCTGGACGCGAAGCTGCGCGTGCAGATGCGCACCGAGGTGTCCCGGATACAGCGGCGGCTGGGCACCACCACCGTCTACGTCACGCACGACCAGACCGAGGCGATGACCCTGGGTGACCGGGTGGCCGTCATGCGCAGCGGCCTGCTGCAGCAGGTCGGCGCGCCGCAGGAGCTCTACGACCGGCCGAACAACCTGTTCGTGGCCGGGTTCATCGGCTCGCCCGCGATGAACTTCCTGCCCAGCCATATCGACGATGGCACCATGCACACGCCGCTCGGTAACGTGCCGCTGAGTGGCCGGCTGCGCCGCGCGCTGGAGCGGGCCGACGCGCCCCGGGACGTGCTCGTGGGCATCCGCCCCGAGGACTTCGAGGACGCCGCGCTGGTCCAGGCTGGAGTACGGGACAGCGGCATCACGTTCCGGGCCAACGTCGAGGTCGTCGAGTCCATGGGCTCCGACGTGTACGTCTACTTCGCCAAGGAGTTCGTGAGCGAGGTCAACGCCGCGGAGCTGCAGGAGCTCGCCGAGGATTCGGGCTCCGCGGACACCGGCGCGGCGAATACGGGCATGATCACCGCCCGGCTCGCCACGGAGACGACCGCGCGCGAGGGCCAGGAAACCGAGCTGTGGGCCGACCTGCGGACCATGCACATCTTCAACCCGGCCACGGGCGCCAACATCACGCTGGACGACGACGCCGACGGCACCGTGCGGGGCGGGACGACGGCCGGTACGGCCGCCGATGCGCCGCGGGACGCGACCGGCCCGGCGGCTCCGGCCAGTCCGGCGGCGTCGGACGCACCGGCCGGGCCGGGAACGGGGGCTACCTGACCTCCCGGCGCAGCCGCTCGATGACCTCATCGTTCCACTCGTGGGTGCGCATGAGGCGGTAACGCTGGCTGGCGACCCGCATGTACGCCTCGGCGTCCGTGCCGGAGCCGACCAGGTCAGCCGCGTGCAGCATGCGCACCACCGGCGTGAACTCGTCATGGAACCAGCGCCGCGCGATCTGCTCGCGGCTGCAGTACTGGCGCTCGGCCTGCATGTAGCGGAAGCCCCAGGCCTCTACGTTCTCGCCGAGCTCTGCGTAGGACCACGGGTCGATGCAGATGAGCTTGACGTACGCCGCCTCCGGCAGCGGCACGCGGTCCATGAAGATCCGCTGATAGCCCTTCATCAGCAGGTCGCGGCGGCCCCGGATGCCCTGAGCGGGGACCTGGGTCAGTACCTGGGTCACGTAGGCGTCGATCGTGCGCTGCCGGGCCGCCGTGGCGATCGACACCCGGTGATGGCCGTCCCTGACAAAGTACAGGTCGCCGACCTGGTAGACGTCGATCGGCGGGATTGACTCACCGCGCCGCTGGGCCAGGGCCAGCCGTTCCCAGCGCTCGCGCACCCGTCCCGTGGTGGGCCGGAAACGCCGGTCGAAATCGTGCCGGGAGTCGACGGTGCCGACGATGGAGGCCAGGCTGATCGTCTGCTGCCCGATGGAACGTTCGCCGCGCATCCCCAGCGCCTCGATGACCTCATCGAAGGGCAGGATCGGGTTCACGTCGTCCGGGCTCCGGCGGAGCCGGGCGGCCAGCCGGGACAGGGCCTGACGACGGCGGACGCGCTGGAAATCGTTCTCCACGTCGGCCCGCGGGAAGCCGGTGTCAGCACGCATGGCGGTGACCGATGGGGATCTCGGCGGCGCCGGTGGGCCCCAATTCGAGCAGATGCCAGCCGGTAACGTTGCGGACGCTGGTGGCGCCCAGCCGCCGGGGCGGCCGCGAAATGCCGTAGGGGTGCACGTGACCATGCAGCAGCACCGGCGGGGCCAGGGCCGCGACCAGCCCGTGGTAGCAGCCGAAGCCCCGGTGCGGGACGTCCTCGCCGTCCCCCACGTCGCGGGGCGGGGCATGCGTCAGCAGGACGTCACAGTGCCGCCCGGTCGGGCCGCCCGTCGGGCCGCCCGTCGGGCCGCCGGGCAGGCCACTGCCACCGGGCCCGCACGCGGAGCGCCCGCGCGCGGCGCGCCTGCTGACGCTCGGTGTACTGGTTAGGCCCGTCGTTGTAACGCAGGCACCCGCCGAGCCCGGCGATCCGCAGGCCGCCAGCTTCGACGATCCTTCCGTCGGCGTTGATCGCCCCCGGCGGCCACGGCGGCCGGGCTGGGAAGCCGGCCCGGGTGATCAGGCCGGCCCGGGACACCCGGTACCCGGACTGATCCGGATCATGATTGCCGGGGACGAAGACGAGCGGCACATCCAGCGCGTTCATCAGCGCGCGGAGATAGTCGGCCGGCAGGTCACCGCAGGCCAGGATGAGTGCGGCCGGTCGGGCCTGGCTGACGTTGGCCAGCAGGTCCCCGGCGACCTCGTCCGAGACAGCGAGCACGCGCACGGTAGGGCGCCCGCGGGAGGCCGGTTCAGTCGCGGTGCGCATTCAGCGCACGGCCGTTTCCCTGACGTCCAGCCCGCGCTCCCGCAGCGCGGCCTCCACCCGGTAAATCTCGGCCTGCCGCGCCCGGTCACCGCCAGCCGGGGGCTCGACGCCGAGCCGCTGGCACGCCTGGCCCAGCGTGTCGAGGTAGGCACCGCGCAGGGCCAGGATGTGGTGCCGCTTCGCCATGGTCGCGGGCTGGTTTTCGATGGCCTCCAGCTCGCCGCGCAGCCGCCGCAGCCGGATGGCGATCCGGTCCGCCGGCTCAGCCGGCTGCGGGCGGCGACGAGCCTCGCTCAGGCGGCGGAAGCCGCGTATCGCCAGCAGTCCCGCAGCCATGACCAGCGTTGGCAGCAGCACGGCCAGCAGCACCAGCGCGAGCTCACTCATGTGGTCAAGTGTCGGCCCGCTGGCGGGGCGTACGCAAGACAGTGGCCGAGAGCGGCGAATGTGATCATAGCGGCCTCGCCTCAGGCCGCCGCGCGGCGCCGGGCGTACCCGGGCTGCAGTACGGCCTCGTAGTGACCGATCAGCCCGTCGCCGACGGCTGTCCAGTCCCGGGTCAGCACCTTCTGCCGGGCGGCCCGGCCCTGCTCGGCCCGCAGCCCGGGGTCAGCGGCCAGCCGCGCCACCGCGGCGGCCAGCGCCGGGCCGCTGCCCGGCGGGACGAGGAACCCGGTGACCCCGTCCTCGACCAGATCGAGCGGGCCCCCGGCGGCCGGCGCCACGACCGGCACGCCACTGGCTGCGGCCTCCTGCAGGGTCTGGCCGAACGTCTCGTGCGGGCCGCTGTGCACGAACAGGTCCAGGCTGGCGTAGGTCCGCGCGAGCTCCTCGCCCCGCTGTTCACCGAGAAAGACCGCGGACGGCATCCGCTCGCGCAGCGCCGCGGCGGCCGGGCCGCCGCCGACCACGATGAGGCGGACACCCGGCAGCTCAGCGACTGGGGCCAGCAGGTCAACCCGCTTCTCGGTGGCCAGCCAGGCCGACGTAGCCGGCGAGCACCTCACCTCCGGAGGCCAGCTCCTGGCGCAGCGCGGCACTGCGCTTCGCGGGACCGAAGCGCTTGAGATCCACGCCGCGGCCCCACAGCCAGATCCGCTCGAACCCATGCGCGCGCAGCTGCGCCAGGATGGCCGCTGACGGCGCCAGGGTCCGGTCCGCCGCGTTGTGGATCCGGCGCAGCCAGCGCCAGGCGGCCGCCTCCCCCACTCCGTGCCAGCCGTACGCACGGGCGTACGCGGGGATGTCGGTCTGGTACACAGCGATCGTCGGCAGCCGCAGGTGCCGGGCCACGGTGCTTCCGGTCGCGCCCAGGAAGACCGGACTGGCCAGGTGGACCAGGTCGGCACGGTGCCGGGCCAGGGCGCACCCGACCGCCCGGGTCGGCAGGCCGAGACGGAAGCCCGGATAACCCGGCAGGGACATCGACGGTACCCGTTCTACCGGGTAGGGGAACGGGCCAGCCGATTGGCTCCCGGCCGGTTCAGGGGCGATGATCAGCGGCTCATGGGCGCGCCGGACGAGATGCTCGGCCACCCGCAGCACGCAGTTGGCGACGCCGTTCAAATCAGGTGCGAACGATTCCGTAATGATCGCGATCCGCATGCTCACAACGTGAAACATGCGGATGCCGCGACCGGCCACCACGCCCTTACGGGCACGCGAACTGTAAATGACATCTCGGCCGACGCGCCGCGGACAGCCGGACGAAGCCACCGGCGGCAGCCGTCCCGCCCGGGCCCGGCGTGGCTACCGCAGCGAGGCGGCCGGGGACAGCGTCGGGCTCGGCGTCGGCGCCGGCGTGGCCGGATGAGCTGTGGTGGGAGCGGGGCGGGGCGGGGCCGGTGAACTCGGCCGGGTGACAGGTGTCGTGGCCGCCACTGGCGGTGGCGTGGCCGCGGGCGTGACCGGGGAAGCGGTGACCGTCGGGGCGGTGCCCGGCACAAGGGCCGGCACGGGCACCGTCAGCAGCCCCGGCATGCCGGGTTTCCACTGGACCTGGTACTGCGGGCCGGCCAGGCCCGCCGCGAACGCGCGGCTGGCCGCCAGGTCATCGGTCACCTTCCAGTCGATGACGTTGAACGCCTCGAACCAGATGATGCCGATGATGTCAGTGTGCGCTGGCAGCTCCTGGAACATCTGCGTGATCCACGGGGCCATCTCACCGCTCACGTCGGTCGCACCGGTCTCGGTGATGATCAGCGGCTTACTGGTGAACGTCCGCAAGTCAGCGATGGTCGGATCAAAGGTCTGGTCGAACGACTTGTAGTGCAGCATGCCTGGCGTCCCGTAGTAGCCGGACAGGCCGATCCAGTCGACATAGCTGTTGCCCGGATAAAGGCTGCCGAAGTCGGTGAAGCTGTTCCAGATAATGTTGGGCGACCAGACCCAGATCACGTTGGTCGCGCCGACCTGGGTGAAGATGTCGTGCACGTGCCGCCACGCCTGGACGTACTGGCTGGGCTGGTTGCCATTGGCGAAGGCCGCCCACGGGTACCAGTTGCCGTTCATCTCGTGCGCGAACCGCAGGGCGATGGTGTAGCCGAGGCCTTTGACGCCCTCCGCCCATGACCGGATGTAGCTGTCGTAGCGTCCGTCGATGATGTTGGACAGACTGTACGCCGGCTGGTCGCCCTGGATCGCCGATCCCATCGTGGTCTTCTGGTAGTCCCACGGCTCCCAGGAAATCAGGGGCAGCATGCCCCGCCGGGCCACCGCGTCGATGACGCTGGCATTGAACTGGTTGACCGCCCAGCCCTGGCCGAATTCGTAGACGGACGGCTGATGGCCGACCGCGGCGGTGAAGTTGTCCAGGTCAGTGAAGTTGTAAGGGCCGCTGTTGGTCATGATCCCGATGAACTTACGGCCCGCAGGCGGGAAGGCCGGACTGTTGGCCTGCACGGGAACGGCGGGAACTGTGGGGGCTGCAGCGGTCCCCGGCGCGGCTTGCGTGACGCGGGCGGCCGAGGCGGCGTGCATCCGCGGCGCGACCATGAAGACGTAGCCCGCCAGCATGACGCTGAACCCGAGGGCCAGTACCTTCGGGACCGTGACCCGCACTAGCGCTCCCGCGGAGTTCGGGCCAAGGCTCCGGCCAGATCACGCCCGGATGCAGGGGCGAACCAGTCCCTGGCCGGCGGCGGGGAGGCGTGGTACGTCCGGCGAGGGACGACGAGCTCGTCCGGCCACGGCGCGGCCCGGCGGCCGGGGTGGCGGGCCGCGTCGGGAACCGGGTCATGGACCAGCCGGGGAACCGGGCCGGGGGCGGCCTCCCGGCCAGCCCGGGCTCCGTGGCGAAGCCGGGTCCCCGCCGCGATGAGCAGCGGGCCGGCTCCGGTGACGGCGGCGAGGCAGGCCCATAGCCGCATCGCCGTGTAGTCGTGGTGGAACCTGAAGCTGACGAAGAGCAGGCCGCCCGCGAGCGCGGCCCAGATCACGTGCAGCCGGAAAGTGCGCAGTTTATCGGCACTGCGCAGGCTGCCCTTGGCGGTGACCGCGTAGGTCAGCGGCCGGCCCGCCAGGGCCGAGATCGCGGCGGCCACGTACACCGGGCCGGTGAACAAGGCCAGCAGCATGCCGGTCACGCCGGCTTCCCGCCGCTCATGCGGCGCCAGGTTGAACCGGCGCAGCCAGAGCCAGAGCAGCAGCCAGCTCCCCATGCTGGCTGACCACAGGGCCAGCCACTGGGCGCTGTTGACCTTGATCACCGTGATACCGAGCAGCAGGTAGACAGCCGTGGCGACGGTGCCGAGCAGGACGGTCGCGCCAACGCTCGGATAGTAGAACTGGACCAGTCCGTAGAGCAGGCGCTGCCGCGGCCGGAGCTGGATCCCGGCGCGGAGCTTGCGCTTGAGCAGGATCTCCCAGATCCCGTACGCCCAGCGCTTCTGCTGGTTGAAGTAGTCGGTCCACGACTCCGGACCGTCGCCGATGGCCAGGATGTCCGGCGTGTAGACGCCGCGCCAGGGATGGCCGGTGACGGGGTTGATCGTGCCTTGCACCCGCATGCTCGTCAGGTGGTCCTCGATGATCGAGTCCTGGTATCCGCCGATCTCGCGCCACGCCGCCGGGCGGTACAGGTGATTCGTGCCGATGAGCAGCGGCGCGCCGAGGCCGTTGCCGCTCCGTTCCACGACCCCGCTGAACAGGTACTGCTGAACGGACGCGCCATGGGCAACCCAGTTCTCGTACATGTTCCCGTACACCTGGGGAGCGACGACGAAGGCGACATCGGGGTCCCGGAAATAACCGATCGTCCGCTCCAGGAAGCAGGGCAGCGGCACGTGATCGGGATCCATCTGGGCGATGACGTCGTAGTACCGCTCGTAGCTGTCGCGCCAGGCGTTGTGGTTGCCGGCTTTCGTCCCGGCCCGGTACGGGCCCCGCACCTGATTGTATCGCGCGAGGCCCTTACGGCTGAAGTGGTGGACCCCCAGGCGCTCCGCCATGGCCCGCACCGCGGGGTCATTGCCCTCGTCGAGAATCCAGATGTCCACCTGGCCGCGGTAGCGGACCTGGCGCATGGCCCGCAGCGTCCGCTCCACCACGTAGATCGGCTCCTTCGCCGGCACGATCGTGGTCAGCAGCGCGACGCGCAGGCCGCGCGGCGGGGCCTTGGGCACCGGGTCCTTCATGGACGAGGCGAAGAGCCAGACGGCGAAGTTCTGCACCAGGCGGATCGTCTCCACGCTGATGATCACGCAGAACGCCACGCGGGCAAGGCCGAGGCGCCAGCCGCCGAAGCCGACCACCCCGGCGCCGGGGATGTGCACCGGCAGCAGCAGCCAGCCGATAAAGGCCAGGGCCGTCAGGGCGTTGAGCCCGGCGAGCAGGGCCAGCATGACACGCTGCCCGGCCGAAGCCACCGGGCGGAAGCTGACCCGCGGGTCAGCCGCGAAATCCAGCTCGCCCGCGAGGTCCGAGCACTGGGCGTAATCCCGGCGGACCGCCGCATTCCGTCGCTCCCGCCGGGTGGTGCGGCTAGCCGTCACCGGTGCGTCCCGGTGCCGCTGAGCGGGCTGACAGGTGCCGGCCCGGTCGTGCCGGGACATGCCGGGCGCTGCACGTTCTCCCACCTTCGTACCGTTCCCCTGAGCTGCATCGAAATGCTGACCCGGCCCGGGCACGACCATAACGGACGAGCAGGAGGCGACGTACGGTGATCGAGGATAATTCGGGATTATTTACGGACCAGGCGCAGCGGCCGAATTGCCGCCTTCGCCGCCGCTCAGCCAGCGGCCAGGCCGGCCGCTTGCGCATGCAGCCGGGTCAGCCCGTGCAGCGCGTCAGTGGCGGGGGTCGGCACGCCGACAAGGGCGCCGATCTCCCGCACCGCGCCGACGAGCGCATCCAGCTCCAGCGGGCGCCCGGCCTCGGCGTCCTGCAGCATCGACGTCTTGAACGCGCCGAGCTTCCTGGTCACGTCATTACGGTCCGCGGGGCTCTCGGCGATGGGGCAGCCGATACGTGCCCCGATCTGCTGCGCCTCCCGCATGGCGGTCTGGCAGAAGGCCCGGACCAGGTCGTCGTCGAGGATCCGGTCGGCGGTGGCGCCGGTCAGCACCGACACCGGGTTGATGGTCATGTTGCCCCAGAGCTTGTACCAGACGTCCGCGTGGATCCCGGCTGAACGGGTGACCTCGAATCCGCCGGTTTCCAGGACAGCGGCCAGGGCCTGCAGCCGCGCGGATTCGCTGTGGTCCGGCTCGCCGATGATCAGCCCGGCGCCGCGGTGGTGGTGGACCACGCCCGGCTCGGGAACGCTGCAGTTGAAGTGGACGACCCCGCCGATGACGTGCCGCACCGGGATCGCGGCTGCGATCCGCCCGCCCGGATCCATGCTGGCGAGGTGATGGCCCCGGCAGGGACCGCCAAAGCCCTCGAAGAACCACCATGGGACGCCGTTCATCGCGGTCAGTACCATCGAACGCGGTCCCAGCAGCGGCCCGATGACCGAAGCTGCGGAGGCGGCGGAGTGCGCCTTGACGGCCAGGATCACCACGTCCTGCTCGCCCAGCTCGGCTGGATCGGCCTCCGCCCGGGCGGCCGCGGTCACGCGCCGGCCAGCCGATTCCGCCCGCCAGCCATGGGCACGCAGCGCCGCGAGCGTCGCCCCACGGGCCAGCGCGCAGACGTCAACTCCGGCGCCCGCCAGCTGGGTACCGATGAACCCGCCGACGGCGCCGGCCCCCAGAACGCAGACCCGCACAGCGATCCTCCCTCCAGGCAGATGCCGCTCAGCCGCCCGCGTCGCCTTGCGGGGCGTGGCACTGTCGAGTTTGCCCGTCCCGGGCATCGGCCGTGCGGCCGGCCGCGCCTTTCCGGCCCGGGACGCCCAGCCGCCAGCGGCCATGCCGCGCTGACCGGCAGGCCGGCCCAGGACTGATCCGGGGGTCACGCGGTGGGGACGGCGTGATCTGATGCCTGTTCCGCGCCCTCGAAGATGCGCCAGCAGCCTCCGCCGGACCGCTTCGCCTCGTACATGGCCATATCGGCGCGGGCGAGCAGGCTCGGGAGGTCAAGGCAGTCAGCGCACTCCGCGATACCGATGCTGAGGGTGAAGGACACGCGCATCCCGTCATCACTGGGAACCCGCCCCGGCGGCCCGGTCAGCTGGGCGGCGATCTCCGCTGCCCGGGCGCTGGCCGTCCCGGGGATCAGGACGATGAACTCATCACCGCCGTAACGGCCTACGATGTCGTCCGGCCGCACATACTCGCGGCAGGCCTGTGCCACATCCGCGAGCACCCGGTCGCCTACGGCGTGGCCGTACACATCGTTGATCTGCTTGAAGCGATCCACGTCGATCATCAGGACGACAAGCTCCTGGCCGAGCCGCTGCGCGTGCGCGAAGGCGCCCTCGGCAGTCTCCATGAAGTGGCGGCGGTTGTAGAGCCCGGTCAGCCCGTCGATGGAAGCGAGCTGCTGGTACCTGATCGCGAGCCGCCCGTTATCCCGCAGAGCGGCGAACTGCCGGACGCTGACCAGAGCCGTCAGCAGAACCGCACCCAGCAGGACACCACCCAGCGGGTTGAATCTGACGTCGTGCAATCCGACGACCACGAGCAGCAGGTAGCTGCCCGCGACCGCCAGGTAAGGCAGCGCGCTGGGCCGCGCCGCGGACGGCTTCGGCGATCCGGCGAACCCCGCGGCCGGGCGGGCCCGCAGCTGGCATCCGGCCGCCACGAACAGGATCGTCACCGCCAGGATCCAGAGGGTGTCGACCGGGTCACCACCCAGGTACGACGAGTGGACGATGATGTAGTCGTAGGTCATGTCGGCCGCGATGAAGACCAGCAGGCCGGTCGCGAAGATCCGCAGGGACACCACGGTGGAGCGCGGGACGCCGCGCCACAGCAGCGTCAGCACGCCGAACAGCAGCACCAGATCGCCGACGGGATAGGCGAAGGTCACGAGATCTTCGAGACCGAAGTCGAACTGCGATCCCACGGCCGGCCCGAGGGCGACGTACCAGATCACCGTCGCCCCGGCCACGAAGATCGTGCCCATATCGAGCATCAGGCGGAACCGTTCCGAGCGGCTGCGGCGGCGGGCGGGAAAGGCCGCCAGACCGCAGAAGGCGACGACGTAGAACATCAGGTACGCGGCGTCCGCCCAGGTGGGATAGGCCCTTTCATGAAGCACCACCTCATAGAAAAGCTGCAGCGCATCGCCGAGCAGGTAGACCGCTAGCGCAGCCGACAGGAGCCGCCACGCCCGGCAGGTGGCACGCCCGAGGTCAGCGCGCCGCGATACCCGCCAGGCATACACGATGGCGGCGCCGTTCGGCGGGAAAAAAGCCAGATCCCCGATGAGCGCCTGATCCCGCGGCCCGCCCCAGCGGAACACCTGCCACAGCCCGTAGGCGATCAGCATGGCGACGGCCGCCGTCAGCGTGGAACCTCCGACCTGGTCCACCACCCGGCGGCCGGCGCTCGTCAGCCGCCGGTAGGTGCCGTTCGCCTGGTTCCTGCGGCGGGCCGCGCCGGCCCGCGTGGTGACCGGCAGCGGCGCCTGGTAATCCGGCACGCCAGGCACGAGCTGCTCCCGCTCACGTAGCCAGTCGGCGAACTCCGCGGCGGGCAGGGGGCGGCCGAGGAGGAAACCCTGGCCGACGTCACACCCGAGGGCATACAGCTCGGACCGGATGGACTCGGACTCGACGCCCTCCGCGACGACCTTGACGCCCAGCTGGTGAGCGAGATCGATGGTGGTGCTGACGATGGTCCGGAAGCTCGGGCTGCTGGCGATCGGCCGGACCAGGGAAATGTCGAGCTTGAGCTCATCGATGGGCCAGCCGCCCAGGCTCTCCAGCGAGGCGAAGCCGGTGCCGAAGTCGTCAAGGGCGGTGCGCACACCGAACTCGGCGAGCTGGGCGAAAAACTCCGCGCTCACCGCGGCGGTGCCGGTCTGCTCACTCACCTCGAGGGTGAGCATGCGGCCGGACACCTGCTCTTCCCTGAGGAGCTCCGCGATATGGGCCGGGAATCCCGGTTTGGTGACGCACTCGGGCCCGACATTGACCGAGACCGGGATGCTCCATCCGTCGGCGGCCCACCTCCGGTGCTGCGCGAGCGACAGCTTCAGCATCAGGTCGGTCAGTTCCCCCATCAGGCCCAGCCGCTCGGCCAGCGGCGCGAACAGTACGGGTGACAAGGTGCCTAGGTCCGGGTGTTCCCACCGGGCGAGCGATTCCGCGGCCACGACCATCCCGGTGGACAGCTCGACCTCCGGCTGGAAGTAGGCCACCACCTGACCGCTTTTCAGGGCGTGGGCAAGCTCGGCCACCAGCCGTGCCGTCACGTCCTGGACTTCGACGACCATCGCGCGCTGCTGCCTCCGATCGCCGCCACATCTCTGGCTCTTATACACAATGTAACGAGCCGTAACAGTTGGGTAGTAGGGTCGGTAGTCCCTGCACGGTCCCGGGAACCCGGCCGTGTCAGGCGCTGGCCGGGCGGGGTGCTTGCGGGACCCGGACGTCACCCGCTGGTCCCTCCATTCGTCAGCACCGGCTCAGCTCCAGGCACAGGGCCCCGGCAGGAGCAAGCGTGATGCCAGCGCGAGGCCGCATATCTCCGGCTACGCGGCCTCGGCAACGTCACGGGCGGACTCCGGTCATGAGTAAACCCGCGCCTTCCAGCGCTGGTTCCGCCGCAACGCCCGCGCCACGATGGGAGCAGCGGCCAGCGGGGACAGTGGTGTCAGCAGCGCCTGCCATACCGCCCGCCGTTCGGTCTTGATCTCGACGAGGGCCCGTTCGGCCACGCCCAGAACCAGCGGAAGGACCCACCCGCGCCGCCGTACCGCCATGCCCCAGGGAAGCGTGTACGCCAGCAGGTGCCAGCCTGCACCGAGCACGAGACGGCTGCGAGAGCCGCCGGTCACCGGCAGCAGGCCACGGGACATCCCCGTCACGACCTCCCGGTAGCCGCCGTACATCCGCGTCGCCACCAGCTGGCCGCCGAGCACGAGACCCAGCTTCAGGCCGGTCTTCCGCGCCCGGCGCGCGATAGCTACGTCTTCGATGATTTCGTTCCGCACGGCGGCGAAACCGCCCAGTCGGTCGTAGGCCAGCCGGGTGAACACCAGCAGCGAACCGTTCGCCGTCGCGGCCTGGGGCACGTCTACCGACAGCAGGCTGAAGGGGAGAAAGCACAGCAGCACGTCGTCGATGAGCGGCGTGATGAGGCGCTCGCCGAGGGTGGCCGTGATCTGCCGGGGAAACACCGAGAAGACATCGGCGTGCTGGGCCCGCATCTCAGTGATCACAGCGTCGACGGCGCCCTCGGCCAGCAGCACGTCAGCGTCGCAGTAGACCAGCAGCGATCCGGACGCTTCGGCGGCCAGCTGCTGGCAGGCCCAGTTCTTGCCGACCCAGCCGGACGGCGCCGGGGCGCCGGTCCGGACCCTGGCCCGCGGGTGCGGCCCGAGCAGCGATCTGGCCAGTGCCCCCGTACCATCAGTGGATTCGTCGTCGAGGACGATGATCTCGTCCGCGTTCTGGCCCAGCATCGCGGGCACCGACGCCGCCAGCCTGGCCGCCTCGTTACGCATCGGTACGAGGAGCGACACCGACGGCCGGGCAGGGCCTGCCGTGGCCGCTGGGCGGAGATGACCCCCACTGAACGCAGGAACCGGAAGGCGTCGAGGTTGTCCCCGTCCATGAGCAACGCCGCCGGGCGCTGCCGCTCCCGCAGGACCGCCGCCGCGACAAAGCCATCCCACCAGCTGTGATGATTGGCCGCCCACACCGCCGCGGAAAGGGGAAGGTCACCCCGGACCCACACGCCCCGCAAGCCACGCCGGATCAATTGGGTAAAGCCAACGGCCAGGATCCGGCCCGGAGCCGGGGATCTGATGTCGATCACAGCGTAATAGATACAGCAGCAAACACTCGGTACTCCCGAAGCCCAGGGGCGGCGACCTCTTCGTCACGAGACATCGGACGTAGCGAGGTAGGTTCCCGGGTCGGCTTCCTCAGCCGCGGGGCTCTAAACGCTCCCAGGCCTGCGATTCCCGTTCACGCCCACGGGAGCGAACGGGAGTGAAGCAGGTAAATGGGAGCCAACCAGGTAAATCGCGTATCGCGCGGGATACGTGGGACTCGGCGGCGGAGTGGAGCGGACTGGAAAGGAGCTGCCCGGCGCGCTGGCCAGAACCTTGCCACGCCTGGTGAAGCCGATACAGTCGGAACGGAAAAACTGAGCAGTTTAAGGATGTACGGCCTGAAGTGATTTGATAGCAGCTTGGGGGATCACTCTCTGGCTAGGGGAGCCGGTGTGAGTAACCGAACCATCAGATTGGCCCGCGATCCAGACTGCCAGCTCCTGCTGCCTGCCGACGACACCGAATCGCCCGAGGTCACCGTCCTCATCCCGGCGGCGAACGAGGAACTCACCGTCTCCGACTTCGTAGCTTGGTGCCAGGAAGGACTGAGCAGAGCCGGGGCGGTAGGCGAGGTGCTCATCGTCGACAGCTCGTCGGACCGTACCGCCGAGTTTGCCCTAAAGGGCGGCGCACGTGTCCTCGAGACCCCCCGGCGAGGGCTCGGCCGGGCCTACATCGATGCATTGCCGTATGTGCGCGGCAAGTACGTGATCATGGGCGACGCCGACTGCACCTACGACTTCCGCGAGCTCGCCCCGTTCATCGACGCCATGCGCAGCGGCACCGAGTACGCGATGGGCTCGCGCTGGAAAGGTTCGATCGAGCCGGGAGCGATGCCTGCTCTGCATCGCTATCTCGGCACACCCGCCACCACGTGGATCCTCAACCGGCTCTACGGCAGCCATTTCAGCGACATCCATTGCGGGATGCGGGGCATCACCCGTGACGCGCTCTGCCGCATGGGCCTGACTGCCCAATCGTGGGAGTACGCCTCCGAGATGGTGCTGAAGTCGGTCCGCATGGGGCTGCGGACCACAGAGGTACCGGTCAGTTTCTACAAGGACCGTAACGGCCGCCAATCGCATCACAAGCGTTCAGGCTGGTTCTCCCCCTTCCAGGCCGCGTGGATCAATCTGCGCGCCATGTTCATCCACGGCGCGGAGTTTTTCCTGTTCAAGCCCGGCATCGTGCTTTTCGTCCTTGGCCTGCTGCTTACGCTGCCGCTGAGCTTCGGCGGGATCACGATAGGTCCGGTGACGTTCAACCTCTACTGGATGCTTATCGGCCTGACCCTGTCCGTGCTGGGCCTGCAGAGCATCTACTTCGGCTGCCTCGCTCATGTTTTCCTCGATTACTCCGGTGAAGCACGACGACGGTGGCGACGCGTTTTCCGCTACACAAACACAGTCGTTGCGAGCGGGCTGGTGTTCACGCTCGGGTTCGCGCTCTCCGCGGCCGTCCTCGTGTACTACCTGACCCACGATTTCTCGCTGCCGGATGCTTCGTCCGTTATCGACCACCTTGGCATCGTCGGGCTGCTGTTCATGATCATTGGCTTTTCCACGTTCTGCTTCACCCTGGTTCTGCACGCCACCGAAGTGCGCTACGGAGAAGGAGACCATGGCTGACACCGACGTCTCCCGGGAAGCGGCATTCGGCCAGGAAGGCAGGATCACGGGCGTCGATCGTGCCGGGGTCTGGCTGTCGGGTCACCAGATCAGGCGGACGGTCGGCAGCCTCGACGGCAAGGACGTCGGCGACTTCGGCTGCGGCTTCCAGGCGACGTACATGCGGACGGTCCTGGACACGGTCAGGTCGGCGACGCTGGTCGATATCGCACTGGCCGACGATCTCAAGTCGCGGCCGAACATCACGGCGATCGAGGGGAAACTTCCCCGCGTGCTCCAGGATCTGCCGGATCGCTCCCTCGACGTGATCTTGTGCATGTCCGTACTGGAGCACTTGTGGGAACCCGGCCAGGCCCTCACCCACTTCCGGCGGCTGCTGCGGCCGGGAGGCGTGCTGGCCATCAACGTGCCGTCCTGGCGAGGTAAGCGGGCGCTGGAGTTCTCCGCCTTCCGTCTGGGCCTGTCACCGGCGAGCGAGATGGACGACCACAAGCGGTACTACGACCCTCGTGACCTGTGGCCATTGCTGGTTACCGCGCACTTCATGCCACATGGCATTCGCTGCTTCAGGCACAAGTTCGGACTGAACACATTCGCCGTATGCAAGGTCGATCCGGTGGGAGCTGAATGACATTCTCGGACGCCTTCGTCGAGGAGTCGATCGACGTTCTGAGGTCGATCGACACTGGCCTGATCGAGCAGCTGGCCGAGGGCCTGGCGGCGGCCCGTGACCGCAATGGCCGCCTGTTCATCCTGGGCGTCGGCGGCTCAGCAGGCCACGCCTCGCACGCTGTCAATGATTTCCGTAAGATCTGCGGCTTTGAGGCGTACACCCCGACCGACAACGTTTCGGAACTCACCGCCCGCACGAATGACGAAGGCTGGGACACCACCTTTGCCGAGTGGCTCAAGGGGTCACGGCTGTCCGGCCGCGACGCGCTGCTCGTCTTCTCCGTCGGTGGCGGTAACGCGGAAAAGGGCGTGTCGACCAACCTGGTCGTCGCGCTCCAGCTGGCCCGTGAGCGAGGAGCCTCGATCTTCGGCGTCGTAGGGCGCGATGGAGGCACGACAGCCAAGCTCGCCGATGCCTGCGTCGTCATCCCCCCGCTGTACGGCGACCACATCACGCCGCACACGGAGGGGCTGTGCGCCGTGATGTGGCATCTGCTGGTGTCGCATCCGGCCCTGGCTCGCGCGGCGACCAGGTGGGAGTCACTGCCATGAGCCAGCGAGCCATGCGGCGGGTGGGTGTGGTGGGCGGCGCCGGTTTTATCGGCGGCCACTTTGTCGACCGGTTGCTGGCCAGCGACCGGTGCGAAGAGCTCACCGTGTACGACAACTTCTCTTCCGGACGCGAGTGGCATCTGGCCCCGCATCGGTCCGATGCCCGGCTGAAGGTGGTCAGAGGTGATGTGCGAGACCTAGAGCAGCTGGTGGCCGCGGTTGACGGCCATGACACCGTAATCCACCTCGCGTCGAATCCGGATATTGCGCGGGCGATGACCGACCCGGCGGTCGACTTTGACCAGGGAACGCTGCTCACTCATCACGTCGCGGAAGCCGCCCGGCGGGGCGGCGTGGCCATGGTGCTCTACGCTTCCGGCAGCGGTGTATACGGCGACCTCGGCCACCACGAGGCGAGCGAGGATCACGGGCCACTGATTCCCGTCTCGACCTATGGAGCGAGCAAGCTCGCGGGCGAAGCCCTGCTGGCCTCCTATGCCGCCATGTTTGGCATCACCGCGCGGGCGTTCCGGTTCGGTAATGTCGTCGGCCCACGCCAGACACACGGCGTGGGTTTCGACTTCATCCGCCGGCTTCTCGACGACCCGCGCCACCTGCGCATCCTGGGTGACGGCCAGCAGAGCAAGTCGTACATCCACGTCGACGATGTCGTCGAGGCCGTCCTGCACGCGGCCGACCTGGCCCAGCAACCCTTCGCCGTATTCAACGTCGCGACCGGTGACTATGTCACTGTCGCGGAGATCGCCGAGATCGCCGTGGACATGGCCGGCCTGCCCGCGGGACGCACCCAGTTCGATTACACCGGCGGGGACCGCGGCTGGAAAGGCGATGTCCCCGTCGTTCGCCTCAGCACCGACCGCATCCGTGCGCTGGGCTGGAAGAATCAGCGTACGGCGCGGCAAGCTCTGCGGGCCTCGATGGAGTCGATGCTCATCGACGCGCGCGAGGGGCGATTGGACGCATGACCGCGACGCGCGGGCGACCGGCGGTCTTTCTCGACCGGGACGGAGTGCTCAACGAGGCATTCGTCCAGGGCGGCATCCCCACCCCGCCCCGATCGCTGGCCGAGTTCCGCGTTCTGCCCGGCGTCGTCCAGGCGTGCGCTGAACTCCGGCAGGCTGGCTTCGTCCTGGTGGTGGTGACCAATCAGCCTGACGTGGCCCGGGGGAAGCTGACGTCGGCGGACGTCGACGGGATGCACCAACGCCTGCGCAGTCTCGTCCCACTGGACGAGATCTGCGTCTGCCCGCACGACGACGCTGACGTCTGCACGTGCCGCAAGCCGCAGCCGGGCATGCTGCTGGAAGCCGCGGCCCGGCTGAACCTGGACCTGGCGCGCAGCGCCAGCGTCGGAGACCGATGGCGTGACATCGAAGCGGCGCGCCGCGCGGGGGTGAGAGCCATATACATCGAGCGTCACTATGCGGAGCCGGCACCGGTCGGTGCGGACGTGGCCGTAGCGGATCTGGCGGAAGCCGCCGAGTGGATCCGACGGCAAGAATGGGGAACGGAGGACCACCGGGATGACTGATATGGGTCTCAAGAGCGTGAAGATCTTCGCGGACGGAGCCAACCTCCCAGCGCTCCTCGAACTGGCCGATCAACCACACATCGCCGGATTTACGACAAATCCCACCCTGATGCGTCAATCCGGCGTCAGTGATTACGAGGGCTTTGCCCGCAAGCTGCTTGAGCGCATCACCGACCGGCCGATCTCGTTCGAGGTCTTTGCCGATGAGCACGACGAGATGCTGCGCCAGGCTCGTCTGATCGCCTCCTGGGGCAGCAACGTCTACGTAAAGATCCCGGTCACCGACACGCACGGGAACAGCACGGCCGCCGTCGTACGGGAACTGAGCGGTTCGGGCGTCCACGTGAACGTAACCGCGCTCATGACGCTGAGCCAGGTCGAGGCCGTCACCGTCACGCTCGCCGGTGGCTGCCAGGCGGTCATCTCGGTGTTCGCGGGCCGCGTCGCCGACACCGGACGAGATCCGGTCCCGATAATGAAGGCGGCACTTGCGACGATGGCCCCGTATCCCCAGCTTGAATTGCTCTGGGCCAGCCCACGAGAGATCCTCAATGTCCGGCAGGCCGACACCCTCGGCGTCCACATCATCACCGTCACGCACGACCTGCTGAAGAAACTGGCGCTGCTGGACCGGGACCTCGATGCCTTCTCGCTGGAGACGGTCCGGATGTTCCACAACGACGCCGTGACCGCGGGGTATCTGCTATGACTGCCCCGGATGGCGCGACCCGCAGCGGTGGATCCGAAGCTCTTGACCCGGGCGACTGGGATCATCACTGGAATGCCTACGGGGAGGCGGCCGAGGGCAGCCCGGCCAACGTCTACCGCCGCCAGCTGGTCCTGCGCCTGCTCGGCCGGCCAGCCGCCGGCGCGACGGTGCTGGACATCGGCAGCGGGCAGGGCGAGTTCGCCATCCACCTGCGGGAGGCATATCCGGATGTGGCGGTGTGGGGCGTCGAGTACAGCTCGGCCGGCGTCGAGCGTAGCCGTACGGCCGCGGCCGCGCGCCGAGCCGAGGTCAGCTTCACCCAGCTTGACCTGATGCAGCCGGTAACGCTCGGCCCCGGGCAGCCGGCCGCCGGATATGCCGTGTGCTCGGAGGTGCTGGAGCATGTCGCCGACCCGGTGCGGCTGCTGCGCAACGCGAAGAGCCTGCTCGCACCGGGCTGCCAGGTGGTCGTCACCGTACCGGGGGGCCCGCGCTCGGCCTTCGACCGGCACATCGGCCATCACCGGCACTTCACGGCCGTGGATCTGCGCGGCGTGCTCACCGAAGCGGGATTTGCCGTCGACCGTGTGCTCCGCGCGGGGTTTCCCTTCTTCAACATCTACAAGCTCGCCGTCATCGCGCGCGGGCGCCGTCTCATAGCCGATGTCGAGGACCGCGCGCCGGATGCGGCACCATCGGGGGCAGAGCTGGCCGCGGCGCGGCTCTTCGGCTTTGGCTTCCGGCACAGCCGCGACGACTTCCCGCTTGGCTGGCAGCTGGCCGCCGTGGCACGTACTGCCGGGGCGGACCTCGGATGATCATCACCCGGGCTCCGCTGCGGATCACACTCGGCGGCGGCGGTACCGATCTGCCCTCCTACTACGGGGAGTTCGGCGGATTCGTGCTGTCCGCCGCCATCTCGAAATACATCTTCATCGCGATCAACCGGACGTTCACGCCCGACTACTTCCTGAAGTACTCCGCGCTCGAGCGCGTCGAGAACCCGCAGCAGATCGAGCATCCGATCGTCCGGGAAGTGCTGCTCGCCCATGACATCGGCCCGTCCGTCGAAATCGTCAGCATGGCCGACATCCCGTCCGGCACCGGTCTGGGCTCGTCGGGGGCGTTCACCGTGGGACTACTCCACGCCGTGCATGCGTTCCGCCGTGGCCACGTGGGACCGGGCGACCTGGCCGAAGAGGCGTGCGCCATCGAGATCGACCGCCTCGGCCGGCCGGTTGGCAAGCAGGACCAGTACGTAGCCGCCTTCGGTGGCCTCCAGTGCTTCGAGTTCAGGCGCAGCGGCCAGGTCGGAGTGTCGCCGATCGGTGTAGCCACGGAGACCGTTTACGATCTCCAGGACCACCTGCTGATGTTCTTCACCGGCTACTCCCGCGACGCGGACCGGGTCCTGGTGGAGCAGAAGGAGCGGTCCGAGGGCGGCGACGCCGAAATGATCGACAACCTGCACGTCGTGAAGGAACTCGGGCTGCGCAGCAAAGCCGCCCTCGAGCAAGGCGACACCGAGGGTTTCGCCATGCTCCTGCACGAGCACTGGGAGCACAAGAAGAAGCGATCGACGTCGATGTCCAACGGGAGCATCGACCGCTGGTACCAGATCGGCCGCGATAACGGGGCGCTGGGCGGCAAACTGGTTGGCGCGGGGGCAGGTGGCTTCCTGCTCTTCTACTCCCGTGATCACCGCGCGCTTCGGCAGGCGATGGCGGCCGAGGGGCTCACCGAAGTCCGGTTCGCTTTCGATCATGACGGCAGCACCGTGATCGCCCGTGACTAGGGCGCACCGATGCAATGCGTGATCCTGGCCGGTGGCCTGGGGACCCGCATGTGGCCCGAGACCAGGACCGTCCCGAAGACTCTGCTGCCCATCGCTGGGACACCGTTTGCGACATGGCAGCTGTCGTGGCTGGCGCGATCCGGGATTGACTCGGTCGTCTACTGTGTCGGGCATCTGGGCCAGCTGATCCGCGATCACGTTGGCGACGGCGCCACCTGGGGGCTTTCGGTTCACTACGTTGACGAGGGTGATGATCTCCGGGGGACCGCTGGTGCGCTTCGGCTCGCTTATGACGAGCGGGCGCTCGAAGAGGACTTCCTCGTCCTCTACGGCGATTCGTGGCTGCAAGTCGATCCAGCGGAGGTGCTACGGGCGGCACGTGAGCATCACGCGCCCGCGCTGATGACGGTCTTCCGGAACGATGGCCGCTGGGACGGCAGCAACGTGGTACTCGAAGGCACACGCGTGGCCCGTTACGCCAAGGGATTGACCCCGCTTCCGGCCGAAATGCGCTGGATTGACTACGGACTGCTGGCGTTCCGCCGGGCAGTCATCGGGAAACGAGTGCCGCCCGGCGTCCCGGCCGACCTCGCCCCGGTCTGCAGCGCGCTGGCCGGCGATGGCTTGCTGGCGGGGTTTGAGGTTAGCCAGCGGTTCTATGAAATTGGTTCTGCGGCCGGACGCGACGAGCTCGAAGCCCTGTTCACGGCCCGGCGCGGGGCTGGTAGCCGCAACTAGGCTGACGAAGGTCAGCTGGGCTGGCCGGGAGAAGAAACCAGCCGATCAGGAGGGAGGCGGAGTTTTGCCAGACGCAATACGGCGCTCGCTGCCTCTCGTGGCCGGACTCGGTGTCCTGGCCGGTACCTCTTACATCACGCTGATTCTCGCCGGCCGCCTGCTCGGCGCCGGCCGCGTTCGCCGGCATATCAGTCCTCTACGTCCTGGTCAGCAGCTTCGCGACCGGCCTGTTCCTGCCCGTCGAACAGGAGATCGCGCGCCGTCGTGGTCACGAGCGGGGCTCGGCGACCTTCGATCCCGGTCTCGTCCCGCGCGCGGTCCTGATCAGCATGGTGGGCGCGATCGCGCTCTGCCTTCTCGCCCTCGCGGCCCGCCCGGTGTCGCTGCGACTGCTCGGCGGCAGCTGGGAACTGCTGGGCGCGCTCTGCGTAGCGCTGCCGGGCTACGCGTTGTGCTTCGTGTCGCGCGGTGTCTTCGCGGGCAGCCGGGAACTCGGGCGCTACGGACTGCAGCTAGGCGTCGAAGGCGGCTACCGTCTGGCGGGCATGCTGTGGCTGGTGATCATGGGCGAGCACAGCCTCACCGCGGTCGGCTGGCTCTTCGGCGCGGCACCGTGGGTCGCGCTCGCCGCGTCACTGGCCGGACGGGCGGCTCATCGCCCCGGGGAGAAGGTGTCCATCGTCCCGGGGTGGCCCGCTGTTGTCGGCCCTCGGGCTGCTGCTGATCAGCTCGCTCGCCGCGCAGCTTCTGGTCAACGCGGGGCCGGTGATCATTCAGCTGGTCAGCACGCCCGCCGAGCGGGCGCAAGCCGGGGCGTTTCTGGCCGCGCTCGTGGTCGTGCGCGTACCCGTGTTTCTTTTCACCGCCGTTCAGCCGAGCTTCCTGCCCGCCATGGCCGCGCACTCGGCGGTGGACCAGAAGGCGGACTTCATCGCGCTGACGCGGCGGGTGCTTATGACCTGTCTGCTGCTGACGGTCGTCAGCACGGCGCTGGCCGCGGCCGTAGGCCCGGTACTGATCCGGCTCCTATTCGGCTTCCGGGATGGGGTGGGCGCGGTCGTCTTCACGGCCATGGGGGTCTCGGTCGGCCTCTTCCTGGTCGCAACGATCCTCGCGCAAGCCTTGCTCGGGCGGGGCATGCACGCGTGGACCACAGCCGGATGGCTGATCGGGCTGGCCGCCATGGTCGTCGGCGCCCTGCTGCCGGGCAGCGCGGTCGACAAGGCGACGACGGGCTTCCTGCTGGGTGCCGTCGCTGCCGCCTGCACGTACGCCGTGCTGCTCGCCACTGCGCTGCGACGGTGGGCCTCCCCCGCCACGATCGGCCCAGTGGCCCGGCCCGGGCCGCCGTATTCGGCTAATCCGGCACCGTAGCCCGCTGATAGCGCTCACCGGCCGGGCCGTCCAGCGCCACAGCTAAGAGAATCATGGAATGTCGCGCAGGAAAGGCAAGGTTCGCAGTGAGGCCCTCAATTTGCCGGCGGCCGCCCGCAGCTCGTGCGACAATATTCCTTCATAAATTCATCCGAAGAATGCCGCGAGCCGTCCGGGGGACAGGGAGATACATCGTGGCTGAGATCGCGCCCCTTGCGCCCGCCCGCCGCTGTCAGGCGAGCCATTTCCCGCTCGTCTCCGCGGAGCGCACGTCCGGCGTGTGGTGGCGGCGAGGCGTGTCGGCCATGGTGCTTTCCGGGGTGGGCAGTTGACCCAGCACTATCTCAGCCTGGATGAATGTGTAGCAGCTCTGCTGCTGCTGGCCGTGGGAACCGTACTAATGGTGCTCGCTCAGCGGCGCAACTGGCGGCCCTCGCTGGCATTCGCGATCTACACGGCCCTCGTCCTGCGGCTGGTGATACTGGCCCTTACGTACCACACGAGGCCATGGGACATGGCGTACGACTTCCAGAACGTCGGTTACCACACCCTGCACCACCATGACCCGATCTTGGCTACGCCGACTGTCCGCTGGAGTTACCTGCCGGTCTATGATTTCGTGCTCGCGGGGGCGTACTGGGCGCATATCCATTTTGGCGTGTCCTGGCTGATCACCGGCCGGCTCCCGGCCATCGCGTGTGACGTCGGCGTGGTCGTCATGGTCGGTAAGGTGGCCGACGCCGTGGGCCAGCCAGCAGCGCTGCGACGGTTCCAGTACGCGTGCAACCCGCTGCCTATTTTGATAAGCGCCGTACATGGCCAGGTCGAGCCCGCGTGCATCCTGTTCTCGCTGGCCGCGTTCGCTGTCGTGCTGCGCCGCGGCAGGCAGATCTCCGGCCGGTCCGCCGCCGTCAGTGGCCTCCTGCTCGGCCTGGCCATCGGGACCAAGACCTGGCCGGTGCTGTTCGGGCCGGCGCTGTTCCTCGCGCTGCCGTCAGCCCGCCGCCGCTGGCAATTCACGGGTGCTGTGGCCGGCACTGTCGGGCTGCTGTTCGTCACGCAGCCGCTTACCGTGGGTACTCCCGTCAGCAAGCTCCCCACGCTGCTCAAGATCATGACGAACTACCACCCGCCGATCGGCACCTGGGGCTGGTCCGGGGTGTGGGTCGGCGTCCATCCGACCAGGCTGCCGACCACCCAGGATCCGCTCTGGATCAATGTCGGCTCGACCGGCACGAAAATTGCCGTCCTCGGTGCGCTGCTCGCGGTGTGGTGGTGGCGTCGCGCCCATCCACTCGACATCGCGACCGCCACCACCACGGCGCTGCTGGCACTTACCCCGGCCTTCGGCACGCAGTACCTGCTCTGGCAGACTCCCACGCGAACCGCTTACCCGACACAACTGTCGCTGCCGCTGCAGATCGTCATTGGCACTTACGCCGCCATCTTCTACCTGCCGATGAACATGCTCACGTCGGCTAACTGGCAGTTCGCCAACAAGCTCATGATGGTCGTGAGCCTGGGGGTGATCGCGTTGATGATTGCGGCCATGCCATGGGGCCGGCGTGTGTGGCAGCGACCCCAGGAGCAGCTTCCCGATCCGGCATTCACCCCTGATGCCGCGGCAGCCTAGGCCGGCAGCACGCCAGCCAGTGTGACATCCTGGCCGGGTTCACCGGTGGACGTCTTCGGTGGCCGGCGGGTTGGGCTGGGACGGCTTCCCGCCGAGGAAGTCTTCCCAGCCGGTCTGCAGGGGGGCCCAGCGCCGGTCGAAGTCGGCGGCGCGGCGTGTCGCGCGTTCCATCCGCTTGCCGCGGTAGCGATGTCGGGCCCAGATCGATGCCGGGCGCGCAAGGCGGAGAGCGCCGATCAAACCGACGGGTGGCAGGAAGAGCCCGAACAATGCCGTCCGGTACTTGCCTTTAAGTACGCAGACGAACGCGAGCACGCCGTCGGCGATGAGAATCCCGGTTGCGGTCAGGCGCAGTGACAGCTCGATGCCGTCGACGTCTCTCACGCCGAAGGGGCTGAACCCGACGAGGGCCAGCCCGAGGCAGGCGGCCGTCAGGCTCACCGCCTCGACCGAAAGCTGTCCCTCGCCGCTCCAGTAGACGTCCTGCAAATGCAGGATCAGCGCGAACTCATCCAGGACGAGCGACGTCCCGATACCGACCGCCACCGCGGCGAACGAGCGCCAGCCGAGCGAGCCCGGGCCGCCGACTGCCGTGAAGGCCCCGATGATCAGCAGGATGATGCCGGGGACAGAGTGATGAATGTGGGTCCCGCCTGCCGTCACCTGGTTCCGGAATGGGCCACGGCCGTCGCGGATCATGCGCGTGATCGTCCGGGTCACCACAAACGTGACGACAAAAGCCAGAAAGCACAGCATCAGGGGCAGCTTGGCCGCCGCGATCACGTCACGGTGCCACCAAGAGGCCATGCCGCCACCATAGAGGCTGGTCACGCCGCGAATTGCCGGCGGCTGACCGGCTCACTAACAGGGTCGTCCCAGGCTGCGGTGCTTGCCTGATGGTCATTGGTTGCTCCTGGGCTGCCTGGTCAAGGCCGCTGGGTGCCTGACCCGATAACGGACCCGTTGCCGTCAGGGATGGCCGTCAGCCCCCTGATCAGAGGCCGCGGGTTCGGCCGGCGCTGCGGCGCTGGCCTGCCAGATCTCGCGGGCCGCTACCTGCAGCGCGCTGGCGGTGGGGATGGCTAGCAGGGCGGCCACGAAGCCGCCGAATATCCCGCCGATCCAGCTGCCGATGGATGCTCCGATCAGGATCGAGAGCAGCACCAGCAGCGGGTTGACCCTTGCTGTGCGGCTCATCACAACAGGGTTCAGCACGTGGTTCTCTACCTGGGTGTAGACCAGGAAGACCACCAGCGTGATGATGCCCGCCGTCAGTGAATGGCCCAGGGCGAACAGCACGGTGGGTATGCCAGCCAGCGCGCCGCCGATCAGGGGCAGGAAGTCGACCAGCGCGACCCACAGCGCCCACAGGAAGGGGTACGGAACCCCCACGAGCAGGAGCGTGACAAACACGACCACCCCGGCGATGACCGAGGTCGTGACGTTACCGAGCATGTAGCCGGTGACGGAGCGGTTGATCTCGCGGGCAATCCGCGAGTAGCGGTCCGCGTGCGCTGGTGTCATCATCCCGAGCAGCCCAGCGCGCATCTTGGGCCCTTCCAGGAGCAGCAGCAGCACGAGCACGAAGATCGTGAGGAGCGTGATGACCAGCGTCGCGGCGCCCTTGCCGAGGCTCAAGGCCGGCTTTGAGAGGCCCTGCGCGAAACTCACCAGCTTGGGCGTGTTCTTCGCCACCCACGTCTGGACGTGATATTTACGCGCCAGGTGCCCGATCCACCCCGTACCATGCTCGGCCTGCGACACATAGGACGGCAGTTTGTGGGCGAAGTGGCTGATGCCGTTGACCAGGGGGTAGCCGAACGCCACCGCCAGGCCGATGAAAACGAGCACACTCCAGAACGTCACTATGGTCACGGCGAACCCGCGTCGCCGGATCTTCCACCGCTGCAAGGCCACGACCAGCGGATTCAGGAGCAGGGCGACGAAACCGGCGACGACCATGATCAGGAGGACGTCGCGCAAACGGTAGAGCACTTTACCGAGCATGTAGGTGGCGACCACGACCCCGACTGTGGTCAGGATGGCCGGCAGCGGAATTCCCCTGCGCGACGCGGCGCGCCAGAGGCGTTCACGCCGGGTCTGTGGCAAACCATTTTGCACCCAGCCATCATCTCAGTTCCGCCGGCGCCCTTTTCCTGCGGAGTCATGCCGGTGTGCGCTCTAGCCGCGAGGTTGGAAATGCCCACGCAACTAAACTCAAGATCCGTAACGCAGTTCGGCGGCGGCTGGCCGGACACCGATCAGCATGAATGATGGGCTGGGAGCACGAAGTGACGAACTCGGCGACAGGTGACATCAGCCCGGCGACAGCGGGCATCACTCCGAAGGCCCTTCAGACACCGCGTGCCGCCGGCCTGGCCGGCGTGCTGTTTGCCGTGCTGTTCGGCGTCATCGTCGTTCTGCTCCGTAAGGTCGCGCCGGCCGACCCGCACGCCGCCGCGGCGTGGCTGACAAACGCCAGCGACCGCCGTGATACCCAGTTCGCGCTCGGCCTCGTGCCGTTTTGCGGGATCTTCTTCCTCTGGTTCATGGGCGCGGTCCGCGCCCGGATCGGCGAGTCGGAGGACAAGTTCCTGTCCACCGTCTTCCTCGGCAGCGGCGTACTGTTCATCGCGATGATCTTCGTGTTCGCGGCGCTCTTCGGAGCCCTCCTCGCGGTGGCCGGGCTCCACAATGGAAATCCTCCGCTCGATACCTGGCAGCTGGGGCAGGCGACGACGTTCAATCTTGCCTCCGTCTACGCCGTGCGGATGGGCGCCGTCTTCATGATCGCGGCATCGACCATCGCCTTCCGGCTGCGGATCCACAGCCGGATAGTGGCGATCGTTGGCTACGCGGCGGCGCTCCTGCTGTTGTTCGCGAGCAGCTCGCTTCCCTGGCTTGAGCTGGTTTTCCCGGTCTGGGTGCTCCTGGTGAGCATCAACATCGTCGTCTTGTCGTACCGCAATGCCGGTTGACCAGCGCAACCGGCGTCCCCGACCGGATCACCTCACCCAGTGAGGATGACCACACGGGACCTGCACGCCGCGCTCTTCGAGCATCCGGCGGATCTCATCCAGCGCCGAGCAGGCGCGGCGCTTAACGTCGCGAACTGAGATACCGAGCCGGGCGGCGGCATCGTCAGCGGACAGATGCTCGTAGAAGGTACAGACGATCACCTGACGGTGCTCGCGCCGGAGCGAGGCCAGGGCGGCCGCCACCGGACGTGAGCTTTCACTTGGTTCCACGATGCGTCCCTTCCGCGGTGGCCAGCGGCGAGCCGGGCGGCCCTCGTTTCTAATGGTGAGCAGTCACGCGACAGTTAGCTTGACAGTTAGCTTGACGCTGGTTCCGGCGCAGGTGAGAGGGCGGCGAGCGCAAGCATCAGGGTGCCGCACCGGAGGTGAGGCTGAGTGGTCACCCCTTGCGGGTGATTCGGGGCGAATCGTACGGGGAGACGATCGATGGCAAGAGTGGGCGCCGACTGATTGCCGCAGCAACTGCATCAGGTAGGGACAGTCATGAGTGATACACCGGCGGATGTGCTGGCCGCGGGCTACCGGGTGTACATCGCGGGGCCGATCGCCGGGGCCGTGCTCGCCGTGGGCATGGCGTTTGTCCTGCGCAGGCGCGGCGGCGGGAAGTCCGGGGCCGGGGCCGCCCAAGGCGACCTGTTCACTGAGCCCTAGGAGCTCGGCAAGTCCTGAAAATCTGGGCCTGGCACCGGCCGTACACGAAACTGCGGCAGGGCCGGGCAGGGGCGTGTGACGATGACAGCTGAACCACCTGGGAGTCCGGTCACCGACGGAGTCCGCAGCCTTGAGGTGCGCTGGATCTTCCGGGGCCAGCTGGAGACTGCGGTTGCCCGATGGTTCGGGCGCTTCCCGGCCGAGACGCAGTCACGCCAGGACACCTACCTGCTGGATCCGCAGTTGCACGGGCTATCGGTGAAGGTCCGCGGAGGCGGGGCACTGGAGGTGAAGGTATACCGCGGCAGCGCGGGAAACCTCGAGATGCCGGGACGCGCTCGCGGACGCATCCAGGCCTGGCAGAAGTGGTCCTTTCCGGTCAGCCCGCTCCGCCGGGACAGCGGCGACCCGGCCGGCTGGCAGCCGGTACGCAAGAGGCGGCGCATCAGCCGGTTCTCACTGGCCAGCGGGCCGATCGAGGGACGCGCCCCGGGGCCGGACGGCGAGCCGCGGTGCGCGGTGGAACTCACCGAGGTCCGCACCCATGGCCAGGACTGGTGGACCCTGGGCTTCGAGGCGACTGGCCCTGCCGATCTGCTGGGCAGCGAACTCCACGCCACGGCCGCGCTCGTGTTCGCCCAGGCCCTGCCCGCAGGTGTGGAACCCGGCATGGATGACTCGGGGTCCTACGCGGAGTGGCTGAGCCCGCATCAAATCTAATGGCGGAACGCCAGGATTAACAGTCCGATCACGGCGGCGAGGACGGACAGCATCATGAGGATTTGGCCGGTGACCTGGGCGCGCTCGGAGCGGGACCCTGTCGCGCCCGCGGTCGAGCCCTCCCCGCGGTCGATACGTTCCTTCAGCTCGGTGATCCGCGCATCCGTAGCCTTCTCCATCGTCTGGATGATCGTGCCAATCTGGTCGATTTGTTTCGTGAAGCTGGCCTCGGCTTTCGCGGTGGCGGCGGAGTTGGCGTCGTTCTGCTGGGCGACGAGTTCCTTCTGGGCGCTCAGCGCCGAGCCGAGGGCCTGCGGGGCGCTCTCGGCTGCCTGCTCCGCGCGGACGTCCCGCTCGGTGAACTGGAGTGCGATCGCCCGGCCCATCCCGTCGAGCCGCGTCTCCAGCAGCTCGCGGAGCTGTTCGACCTGGGTCGCCGTTTCCTCGCGTAGCCGTCCGCGGATCTGCTCGATTTCACTACGGACACCGGTGACATGCGCGCTGGCCAGCTCGGTGGCCCGGTCCATC
>CAVZKY010000038.1:0-359264 GCA_963775825.1 uncultured Actinomycetes bacterium | reverse complement strand
TGCTGTGAAGCCGTCGGTGGTCGTGCTGGACTACGGGTCGGGAAATCTCAGGTCCGCTGAACGAGCCCTGGTGCGAGTCGGCGCCAGTGTCGAGGTCACCGCCGACCCGGACGCGGCGCTCGATGCGGACGGGCTCGCCGTGCCCGGAGTGGGTGCCTTCGCCGCGTGCGTGGCCGGCCTGCGCGCGGTGGGCGGCGACAAACTGATCGCCCAGCGGCTCGCCGCCGGACGGCCGGTGCTGGGCATCTGCGTCGGTATGCAGGTGCTGTTCCAGGCCGGAGTGGAGCACGGCCAGCTCACCAAGGGCTGCGGCCTGCTGCCCGGCACGGTGGAGCGGCTGGAAGCGCCCGTGCTGCCGCACATGGGCTGGAACACGGTCTCCCCGCCGCGGGGCACCTCGCTGTTCGCGGGGATCGGGCCGGACACGCGTTTCTACTTCGTGCACTCCTACGGGCTGCGCTACGCCCGCGCCGCGCTGCTGCGGGATTCGGGCGCGCTGGTCACCTGGGCCACGCACGGGGAGCCGTTCGCGGCCGCGGTGGAAGACGGCCCGCTGTCCGCGACCCAGTTCCACCCGGAAAAGTCCGGCGACGCCGGCGCTGTGCTGCTGTCGAACTGGCTGGAGAGGATCCGATGACCACGCCCGCAGGGACAAACAGGGGGCAGACCCGCCCGGGGGGCGCGGCCCCGCCCGGCCGCCTTACCCTGCTGCCCGCCGTCGACGTGGCGGACGGGCAGGCGGTGCGCCTGGTCCAGGGCGCGGCCGGCACCGAGACGGGCTACGGCGACCCGATGGAGGCCGCGCTGGCCTGGCAGCGTTTCGGCGCGGACTGGATCCACCTGGTGGACCTGGACGCCGCGTTCGGCCGCGGCTCCAACGCCGCGCTGCTTGGCCAGATCGTCCGGCGGCTGGATATCAACGTGGAGCTGTCCGGCGGCATCCGGGACGACGCCACGCTGACCGCGGCGCTGGGGACCGGCTGCACCCGGGTCAACATCGGCACCGCGGCCCTGGAGAACCCGGACTGGGTGCGTTCGGTGATCGCCCGGTACGGCGACCGGATCGCCGTGGGACTGGACGTCCGCGGGACCCGGCTGGCCGCCCGGGGCTGGACGTCCGAGGGCGGGGACCTGCACGAGACGCTGGACCGGCTGGACGCCGACGGCTGCGCCCGCTACGTGGTCACCGATGTCACCAAGGACGGCACCCTGCGCGGCCCGAACCTGGACCTGCTGCGTGCCGTCTGCGCCCGGACCAGCCGCCCCGTGGTGGCCAGCGGCGGCGTGTCCAGCCTGGCCGACCTGCGCGCGATCGCGGCCCTGGTGCCGCTGGGCGTGGAGGGCGCGATCGTGGGCAAGGCCCTGTACGCCGGCGCGTTCAGTCTGGAAGAGGCCCTGGCCGAGACGCGGAAAGCGGGGCCGGCGTGACCGTCGCGGTCCGGGTCATTCCCTGCCTGGACGTGGACGGCGGCCGGGTGGTCAAGGGCATCAACTTCACCGGCCTGCGGGACGCGGGCGATCCGGTCGAGCTGGCCGCCGTCTACGACGCGGAGGGCGCCGACGAGCTGACGTTCCTCGACATCACCGCCTCCAGCGGCGGCCGGGAGACCACCTATGAGGTGGTCCGGCGCACCGCCGAGCAGGTGTTCATCCCGCTGACCGTCGGCGGGGGCGTCCGCACCGAGGAGGACATCGACCGGCTGCTGCGGGCCGGCGCGGACAAGGTCTCGCTGAACACCGCGGCCATTGCCCGCCCGGACCTGCTGGGCGAGGCGGCCCGCCGGTTCGGCTCCCAGTGCGTCGTGCTGTCGGTGGACGCCCGCCGCTGCACCGGCGCCGGGACGGCCGGTGCCGCTGGCATGGCCGCCCCGCCGAGCGGGTTCGAGGTCACCACGCACGGCGGTCGGCGCGGCACCGGCATTGACGCCGTGGCCTGGGCCCGCCGCGGCGCCGAGCTCGGCGCGGGCGAGATCCTGCTCAACTCGATGGACGCCGATGGCACCAAGGCCGGGTTTGACCTGGAGCTGATTCGTGCGGTCCGCGCCGCGGTCACGGTGCCGGTCATCGCCAGCGGCGGCGCCGGCCAGGTGGACCACTTTCCCCCCGCCGTCGACGCCGGCGCCGACGCGGTGCTGGCGGCCAGCGTGTTCCACTTCGGGACCCTGCGCATCGGCCAGGTCAAAGACGCGCTGCGGGCGGCCGGGCGCCCGGTCCGGTAGACCCCTTACTCGGGCAGCCCCGGGTCGGGGAAACCCGGGAGGCCGTGGTCGCCCAGGATGCCCGTGCGGCCGGTGGCCCCGATCGCGGCGCCCAGGCTCGGGTTCGCGTTGGCGCCCGCACCCGCCCGGGCCGGCGCGGCCGAGCCCGGGTGCGCCGCCATCGCGGCGCCGGTGATGCCCGCGTCGTTGTGCATCGCGGCCGGGACCACCCGTGCGTGCAGGCCGGTCAGCAGCGGCAGGAACTTGTCCGACTGCCTGCTGATCCCGCCACCGACGATGATGAGCTGCGGGGACAGCAGTGCCTCGATGTGCTCCAGATACTCGTTGACGTTCCTGGCCCAGTGCTTCCAGCTCATGTCCTGCGCCGTCTTGGCCCGCTCGGAGGAGCGCTCCTCCGCGTCCTTGCTGCGGATCTCCAGGTGACCGAACTCGGTGTTGGGCACCAGCACACCATCGACGAACAGCGCGCTGCCGATCCCGGTGCCGAACGTCACCATGTGCACCGTGCCCGGCTCGTGCCTGCCGGCGCCGAACGTCATCTCCGCGATGCCGGCCGCGTCCGCGTCGTTCAGCAGCCGGACCTCCTGCCCGGCCGCCTTGGCCAGCAGGGTGCGGGCGTCCAGCCCGATCCAGGCCTTGTCCAGGTTGGCCGCCGTCCGGGTCACCCCGTTGATCACCACTCCGGGGAAGGTGATGCCGGTGGGACCGGACCAGGAAAAGGTCTCCACGAGCTTGTGTACGACCTCGGCCACCGCGTCAGGGACGGCCGGGCGCGGCGTGGCGATCTTCACCCGGTCGGCCACGAACGTGCCCGTGTCCAGATCGACGGGGGCTGCCTTGATCCCCGTTCCGCCGATATCGATGCCCAGTGCGTGCATGCTTGCTCCTTCTCCCTCCCGGACCGGCCTCCGGGGACCGCTGAACGCGACGAACCCTGGCGGCGCGGCCCAGTATTCCGCACTCGCGGGTAAACTACGGGGTAGTACATGCCCGTTCAGGGCGTGTGTAGCCGCGGAAAGGGGGCGGCTGATGCGCTGGGCCAAGGTCCTCATGATCGCAGTCGGCGCCCTGATCGCCTTCATCGTTCTCGAATCGGTGTTCCGCCTGCTCCAGTGGGCCGTTATTGCCCTCGTCATCGGCGTGATCATCGCGGTGGCGGTCAAGGCGCACAGCCAGTACCGCCTCGCCCGGGAGCGCCGGGCTCAGGTCCGGGAGGAAAAGGCGGAGCGCAAGGGCAAGGTCACCGACCGCGAGCCAGGGCGCGAGGTCGTGGCCGCACCGGAGTGGGCCATCCAGGATGTCACGCCGCCGCGCCACGCGAGCGTGGAGGATGAGCTGGCCCGGATGAAGCGGGACATGGGCGCCTCATAGGCGCCCGTACCCCCCCGTCGTCCCCGGCGCGCGCCGCTCGGCCTGACCCGGCCGAGCGGCGCTTGGTCGCGGGTGTCGAGTTACCGGCAGCTGGCTGCGGGCAGCTGGTAAGAGCCGCCAGCTGGCCCGGGACAGCATCGTGGTCGCAGCCTCGGTGCCGTCCAGCCGCACCTGCGCCGCGCCGGTCCGGCCCGACGCCCACAGGATGAGCTCAGCCGGCTTGCCGATTACGGTCACGACGGGCGTGCTGCGCCGGACCATCATGCGGAACTCGGGCGCCTGCGCTGTTGCGTTGCCGCCCGCGCCGCCCTCCTGGCCGTCCGCGTCCGCACCCTCGTCGGTCCGGGCGAATTCGACCCCCACCGGCGCCTTGCGCAGCGTGAACCGGGCCATCCGCAGCCGGTCCCACAGCGTGTCCGACAGCCCCGGGCTGATGTCCCGCGGTGCCCAGTCCGGTGCGGCCCGGCGGACGTCCTCGTTGTGCACGAAGAACTCGACGGTGTTGGCCCGCTCGTCGAGCGCCGGGATGGCGAACGGGGACAGCCTCGGCGGCCCGCTCCGGATCGTGGCCAGCAGGGCCGGGTAGGGGGTGGCCGCGAAGCGCTGCTGGACCTTGGCGGTATGGCCGGCCAGCGGGCCGCCCGGGATGCCCGCGGCGGCGTCCGGCCGGCGCTCCCGCAGGACCAGGTGCGCGGCGAGGTCCCTGGTGGTCCAGCCCGCGCACAGCGTCGGCGCGTCCGGCCCCGCTTTCTCCAGCGTGGCGCACAGGGCCAGGCGCTCCGCCCGCGAATATCCCATCAGGGCATGGTAGGGGTGATGCTGGCCGGACCGGTAGCGCGGTCCCGGCTAGGCTGGGAACAGCGCCCCGGACCGGGGACGTGACGCACAGGAATGAGGGGACGATGAGCAGTGCCGCCCGCCCTTCGCGGCTGGATCCGGACATCGCGCAGCGGCTGAAGCGGGACACCGCCGGGCTGTTCGTGGCGGTCGCCCAGCAGCATGACACCGGTGAGGTGCTCATGGTGGGCTGGATGGACGATGAGGCGCTGCACCGGACGCTGACCAGCGGCCGCTGCACCTACTGGTCGCGCAGCCGCCAGGAGTACTGGGTCAAGGGTGACACCTCCGGCCACCAGCAGTGGGTCAAGTCGGTGGCGCTCGATTGTGACGGCGACGCGGTGCTGGTCCGGGTGGACCAGGTCGGCGCCGCCTGCCACACCGGCGAGCGCACCTGCTTCGACACCGGCGGCCAGCTCGACGCGGCGATCGGTACGCGGCCGGAACCGGTGGCCGCGGGGCATTCCGAGGAGCAGTGACCGCTCCGTCCCGGGGGAATTCCCGGCCGTTCGTGCTTACGCTGCTGCTCGGCGCGGTGGGAGCCGGCCTGGCGCTGCTCGCCGTACGGCAGGGCTGGGCCCGCGCGGTGTACGAGGCTCCGCGCCCGCTGCCCTCGCAGTCCATCACCGTCACCGGCCAGGACCTGGTGCCGGCCGCAGGCGCGCTCGCGCTGGCCGGGCTCGCCTGCCTGGCGGCCGTGATCGCAACCCGTGGCGTGGTGCGCCGTTCGGTGGGCGTGCTGCTCGCCTTGTGCGGCGCCGGGACGGCAGCCGCGGCGAGCGGGTCGCTGAGTGCCGCCCGCGTGGTCGCGGCGGCCGCGGCCAAAGTGACCTCGTCCGCGTCGGTCGCATCCGGCGGAACCGGCTCGACGACCGGTGGTACGTCCTCGGCCGGCGGCGCGGTGGTGACCGGCGGTTCCTCCGCGCACGTCGTGCTGCTCGGCGTGCCCTGGCGGGTGGCGGTGTTCGCCGGGGCCGCCGCGCTCATCGTGGCTGGACTGCTGACCGCCTGGCAGGGCATGCGGTGGCCGGTCATGTCGGGCCGCTACGAGCGCTCGGCTCGGGCGGACCGTCCCGAGCGCCCGCGCAAGCACGCTGCCGCGCCGGTACCCCCAGCCGGAACGGCCCTGGACGCGGCGGGCCTGTGGGACTCGATCAGCCGCGGTGACGACCCCACCGTTGGCCCGCCCGCCGGCCTGCCTTCCCAGGGACCGGCGGGCAGTTCACCAGCCTGACCGGGGCCGCGCGATGCCGTCTGTTGTCCTGCTGGCCGAGCACGAGCCCGAAGTCGCCGAGCTAGCGCGGCGCTACCTGGCCCGGGCCGGCCTGACGGTGACCGTGGCCACCAACGCGGAGGACACGATCGCGGCCCTCGGCGAGCATTCGGCCGCCGCCGCGGTGCTGGATCTGACCATGCCCGGGCTGGACGCCCGCCGGATTCCGCCGCCTGCTCCGCCCGCGCGCCCCGCACCGCCCCCCGGTCGCGCCGGCGCAGCCCTGGACCGGCCGCGATCCCGTACCGGGAGTTTCCCCCACCGCGCCCGTCTATCTGCTCGGCAGCGGCATGCGGCCCCGCGATGTGCGGGTCAGCGCCGACGTCTGCCTGTACCGCCCGTTCAGCCCCCGCCTGCTCGTCGCCCGGGTGGTGACCGCCGTCCCCCCCGCCTCGGGCGCACTATTCACTCATGCGGCCCGGCCGGCCCCTTCCGCCCCAGAGGACCGCACCAGCCCTTTGGCCTGGCAACGGCCCGGTGCTACGCACAGGCACTTCACCAGCACCAGCCACTTCTCCTCCCTGGTCCGCGCTGACCCCGGCCGTTCCGCTTACTCCGGCGGAATCCGCCCTGCTGTCCGTCCTCGTCGCCCGGGCCGGCCGCGTGCTGACCCGGGACCAGCTGCGGGCGGTGCTGAGCTCCCCGGCCGGCCCAGCTCGGCCCGGGCGGTGGACGTGCACATCGCCCAGCTCCGCGCGAAGCTGCCTGCGCCCGGCGCCATTCGTACGGTGCGTGGCGTCGGGTACATCGTCGAAGGGCCGCGGGATGGCCGCCCTGGATCGCCCCGGCCGGGTAACATGCGCGATGCGTCCCGGTGAACCACAGGGGCGGCTGCCGGGGCCCAAAGCGTGCCCGGCTAGCATCGAGGCGCACCACTTACCGATCCTGAGGGGACGGCAGACCGCGTGACCGTGCTTGACGAGATCCTGGACGGCGTGCGCGCCGATCTCGCCGACCGGCAGCGGCGCGTCCCGCTGGACCAGGTCAAGGAGATGGCCAGCCGCGCCCCGTCCCCGTGCGACGCGGCCGCCGCGCTCAAGGCGGACGGCGTGAGCGTCATCGCCGAAGTCAAGCGGGCCAGCCCGTCCCGCGGTGCGATGGCCGAGATCGCGGACCCTGCGGCGCTGGCCGCCGCGTACGAGACCGGCGGGGCCCGGGTGATCAGCGTGCTGACCGAGAAGCGCCGGTTCAACGGGACGCTGGCGGATCTGGCCGCCGTGCGCAAGGCCGTTCAGGTCCCGGTGCTGCGCAAGGACTTCGTGGTCAGCTCCTATCAGCTGTGGGAGGCCCGGGCACACGGGGCGGACCTGGTGCTGCTCATCGTGGCGGCGCTCGAGCAGAGCGCGCTGGTGTCGCTGGTGGAGCGGGCGTCCTCGATCGGCCTGGTCCCGCTGGTGGAGATCCACGCCGAGGAAGAGCTCGAGCGGGCCGTGGACGCCGGCGCCCGGGTAATCGGCGTCAACGCCCGCGACCTGACCACCCTGCGACTCGACCGCCGGGTCGTCTCCCGGGTGCTGCCGCGGATCCCGGACGGTATCGTCAAGATCGCGGAGTCCGGCGTCCGCGGGCCGCACGACCTGCTCGCCTACGCCGCGGCCGGCGCCGACGCGGTGCTGGTCGGGGAGAGCCTGGTGACCGGCAAGGACCCGCGCGCCGCGGTGGCCGACCTGGTGACCGCGGCCTCCCATCCCGCCCTGCGTGGAGATCGCTGATGACCGCCCCCGCTGAATCCGGCACCGCTGCATCCGCCGTCGCTGCATCCGCCGGAACGGCGGCCGGCCCGGCTGAGCCGGGCGCGGCCGTGCCCGACGCCTCCGGCCACTTCGGCCGCTACGGTGGCAGCTTCGCCCCCGAGGCGCTGACCGCGGCCCTCGATGAGCTGACCGAGCAGTACGCCGCGGCCCAGGCGGACCCGCAGTTCCGGGCCGAGCTGGCCCGGCTGCTGCGCGACTACGCCGGCCGGCCGACGCTGGTGACCGAGGTTCCCCGGTTCAGCGCCCAGGCCGGCTGCCGCGTCCTGCTGAAGCGCGAGGACCTGACGCACACCGGCTCGCACAAGATCAACAACGTGCTGGGCCAGGCCCTGCTGGCCAGGCGGATGGGCAAGACCCGGGTCATCGCCGAGACCGGTGCCGGGCAGCACGGCGTGGCCACCGCGACCGCCTGCGCCCTGTTCGGCCTGGACTGCGTGGTCTACATGGGCGAGGAGGACACCCGGCGGCAGGCGCTGAACGTCTCCCGGATGCGGATGCTCGGCGCCGAGGTCATCTCGGTCGCCTCCGGCAGCCGTACGCTCAAGGACGCGATGAACGAGGCGTTCCGGGACTGGGTCGCCTCGGTCCAGGACACCCACTACTGCATCGGCTCGGTCGGCGGCCCGCATCCGTTCCCCATGATGGTGCGGGACTTCCAGCGGATCATCGGCGTGGAGGCCCGGGAGCAGGTGCTGACCCTGACGGGGCGGCTGCCCGACGCCGTGGTCGCCTGCGTCGGCGGCGGCTCGAACGCCATCGGCATCTTCCACGCCTTCATCCCCGACCCTTCGGTCCAGCTCATCGGCTGCGAGGCCGGCGGCGAGGGCCCGGAGCCCGGCCGCAACGCGGCCACGCTCACCGCGGGGTCGGCGGGCGTGCTGCACGGCATGCGCACCTATCTGCTGCAGGACGACGAGGGCCAGACGCTGCCGACACACTCGATCTCGGCCGGCCTGGACTATCCGGGCGTCGGCCCGGAGCACGTCTGGCTGCGCGAGAGCGGCCGCGCCTCTTACCGCGCCGTCACCGACGACCAGGCCCTGGACGCCTTCCTCGCGCTGTGCCGGACCGAAGGCATCATCCCCGCGCTCGAATCCGCGCACGCGCTGGCCGGGGCGCTGCAGATCGGCCCGGAGTTCGGACCGGACGGCCTGCTCCTGGTCAACCTGTCCGGCCGCGGCGACAAGGATGTGGCCACCGTCTCCGAACGGCTCGGCCTGTGAGCCGGGACCCGGCTGCCCCGGCCAGCGCCGTCACCGCCGCGTTCGAGAAGGCCGCCGCCGGGAACCGGGCCGCGCTGATCGGCTACCTGCCGACCGGCTTCCCCAGCGTGGACGGTGCGATCACCGCTGCGGTGGCCATGGCCGAAGCGGGCGCCGACATCATCGAGGTTGGCCTGCCGTACTCCGACCCGCTGATGGACGGGCCGGTCATCCAGGAAGCCGTGTACGCCGCGCTGACCGCGGGCACCAAGGTCGCCGACACGCTGCGCACGGTGGAGGCCGTCGCCGCAACCGGTGTCCCCGCCCTCGTCATGACCTACTGGAACCCGATCGACCACTACGGCGTAGGCGCTTTCGCCCGCGACCTCGCCGCGGCGGGCGGCTCGGGCCTGATCACCCCGGACCTGACCCCGGAGGAAGCCGGGCCCTGGCTGGACGGCGTCCGACGCCTGCGGGCTGGACCGGGTCTTCCTGGTCGCGCCGAGCTCGACCGAGCAGCGGGTCGCGGTCGTGTCCGCGGCCTGCCGCGGCTTCGTCTACGCGGCCTCGCTGATGGGCATCACCGGCGCCCGTGCCGCGGTGAGCGGGCTGGCCGCCGGCCTGGTCGGCACCGTCCGGGCCCATACCCGCCTCCCGGTCGCGGTCGGCCTCGGGGTCCGGGATGGCGCCCAGGCCGCCGAGGTGGCGGCCTTCGCCGACGGCGTGATCGTCGGCTCGGCGTTCGTGCAGCGGCTGCTGGCCGCGCCTGACCTCGCCGACGGCGTGGCCGCGGTCCGCGCGCTGACCGCCGAGCTGGCCTGCGGGGTCCGGGGCCAGGTCACGTCCCCGCGGAGCTGATCCAGACGAACATGCCGGTCGCGTCCCTGCCGAGCCCGATCCGGGGTGTGTGGCACCTTGGGCCGCTGCCGGTGCGGGGCTACGCGCTGTGCATCGTGACCGGGGTTGTCGTCGCGCTGTGGCTGACCGCGAACCGGTACGCGAAGGCGGGCGGCGGCCGCCACGTGATCCTGGACGTGGCCGCCTGGGCCGTACCGTTCGGCCTGATCGGCGCGGCCGCGGGCGCGGTGATCCACGGCGGCGCGCGGCTGGTGCCGTCCCGTCCCGACCTGTGGTCCGCGGCCCGGGTCTGGGACGGCGCGATCGGCGTGCCCGGCGCCGTGGGGCTCGGTGCGCTCGGGGCCTGGATCGCCTGCCGCCGGGCCGGAGTACGGCTGGGCCCGGTCGCCGGGGCGGCCGCCCCGGCGACCGCGTTCGGCGCCGCCGTTGGGTGCCTGGGCGGCTGGTTCAGCCAGACCACCTACGGGCGCCCGTCCTCGCTGCCGTGGGCGGTGCAGATCGCGCCGGTCCACCGCGTCCCGGGGTATGAGAATTTCGCCACGTTTGAGCCGGTGTTCGGCTACGAAACGGTGTGCTGCGCAGCCGCGGCCTGGCCGTGGTCTGGGCGGCCCGGCGGTTCGCGCTCGCCGGCGACCGGGCGTTCGCGCTCCAGCTCGCGCTGACGTTCGGCGGCCTGTGCGCGGCGGAATCACTGCTCATCGCGCCCGCTCCGCAGTTCGCCGGCCTGCGGGTCGACCAGTGGGCGGAACTGGTGACGGTGGCCGGCGCGGTAGTCTATCTGTACCGGACCCGGCGTCGGCGCGGGCCGGATGTCATCGTCCCGGGGCAAGTCGGGCGGCCGTCGGCCGCGGCAAAGATCGTAACCTCATAAATCTTGGGCGCGATTCGTCCCGTGATGTAATGTGAGCGTAACTTTCGCGTAGCCAGCGAGCCGTTCGCGCGGCCTTCGCGGCAGGGCCAACGCCGTCCCGAACCGCACGATGCAGAAGCAGACGAGACGACGACAGGAGTTGGGATGGCGCCTGCCGGCAGAGCCACCACCCCCGGGCTGTACGACAGCCGCTTTGAGCACGACGCATGTGGCGTTGGCTTTATCGCCGATCTGACCGGCCGGCCGGGACACGGCGTGGTGTCCAAAGCGCTCACCGCCCTCTGCAACCTCCAGCACCGGGGCGCCGAGGGCGGCGACCCCGGGACCGGGGACGGCGCGGGCATCCTGACCCAGATCCCGGACGCCTTCTTCCGCGAGGTCTGCGACTTCGACCTGCCGCCGGCCGGCTCCTACGCCGCCGGCCTGGTGTTCCTGGACAAAGAAACCGCCGGGCGGGAAGAGGCCAAGGCGGCCATCGCCCGGCTCGCCGCAGCCGAGAACCTGGTCGTCCTCGGCTGGCGCGACGTCCCGCACCACCCCGAGGTCTGCGGCCGCGGCGCGCGCGCCGTACAGCCCCACCTCGCGCAGCTGTTCCTGGCCGGCACCGGCCGGCAGCGCGGGATGGAGCTGGAGCGGATGGCGTTCTGCCTGCGCAAGCGAGCCCGGCGGCAAAGCGGTATGTACTTCGCGAGCCTGTCGTCGCGGACCATCGTGTACAAGGGGATGCTGTCGCCGCCCCAGGTCCAGCCCTTCTTTCCGGACCTGTCCGACGAGCGGTACCGGTCCGCGCTGGCCATGGTCCACTCGCGGTTCTCCACCAACACGTTCCCGTCCTGGCAGCTCGCGCACCCGTACCGGTACACCGCGCACAATGGCGAGATCAACACCATCCGCGGCAACCGGAACTGGATGCGGGCCCGCGAGGCGATGCTGGCCAGCAGCCTGATCCCGGACTCCGCCGACGGGCGCGGCATCGACCGGGTCTTCCCGGCGCTGGACCCGGCCGGCAGCGACTCGGCCAGCTTCGACGAATGCCTGGAACTGCTGCACATGGGCGGCCGGTCGCTGCCGCACGCGGTGCTGATGATGATCCCCGAGCCGTGGGAGAACCACGAGGAGATGGACCCGGCGCGCCGGGCCTTCTACGAGTTCCACGCGGCCATGATGGAGCCGTGGGACGGCCCCGCCCTGATCGCGTTCACCGACGGCACCGTGATCGGCGCGGTGCTGGACCGCAACGGGCTGCGCCCCGGCCGGTACTGGATCACCCGCGACGGCCTGGTCATTCTGGCCAGCGAGGTCGGCGTGCTGGACATCGACCCGGCCACCGTGGTCCGCAAGGGCCGGCTGCAGCCGGGCCGGATCTTCCTGGCCGACACCGGCACCGGCCGGATCGTCGAGGACGAGGAGGTCAAGGCGGCGCTGGCGCAGGAGCACCCGTACGAGGAACTGCTGCACGCGGGCCAGGTCCACCTGAACGACCTGCCGCCCCGCGAGCGCCCGCTGGCCGGGGCGGCCGACCTGGTGACGCGGCAGCGGATGTTCGGCTACACCGAAGAGGAACTGCGTATCCTCCTCGGCCCGATGGCCCGCACCGGCGCCGAGCCGATCGGGTCGATGGGCACCGACACCCCGGTCGCGGTGCTGTCCGACCGGCCGCGCCTCATCTTCGACTACTTCGCCCAGATGTTCGCCCAGGTCACCAACCCGCCGCTGGACGCCATCCGGGAAGAGCTGGTCACCTCGCTGGCCAGCACCACCGGCCCGGAGCGCAACCTGTTCGACCCGTCGCCGGCCTCCTGCCGCCAGGTGGTGCTGCCGTTCCCGGTGCTCAGCGACAGCGATCTGGCCAAGATCGTGCACATAAACTCCGACGGTGACCTGCCCGGGTTCGCGGCGTACGTCGTCGACGGGCGGTACGACGCGGCCGGCGGGGGAGAGGCGCTGCGGGACCGGCTCACCGAGATCTGCTGGGAAGTGTCCGAGGCGATCAACGAGGGCGCGCGGCTCATCGTCCTTTCCGACCGCGGCGTGCGGTACGACCATGCCGACCCCCTCCCCACGCCGGGAGACCCCGCGGGGCCCGCGCACGGGCGCGGCGCGGCGCCGATCCCGTCGCTGCTGCTCACCGGGGCGGTGCACCACCACCTGATCAGGCAGAAGACCCGCACCAAGGTCGGCCTGATCGTGGAGGCCGGCGACGCCCGGGAGACTCACCACGTGGCCCTGCTCATCGGGTACGGCGCCTCCGCCGTCGCCCCGTACCTGGCCGTCGAGACGGTCCGTGACATGGCCCGCCGCGGCGTGCTGGAGGGCGTCGCCGAGGACAAGGCCGCCGCGAGCCTGATCAAGGCGTTCGGCAAGGGCGTGCTGAAGATCATGTCCAAGATGGGCGTGTCCACCGTCGCCTCGTACACCGGCGCGCAGATCTTCGAGGCGGTCGGCCTGGGCGAAGAGGTCATCAGCACGTGTTTCGAGGGCACCACCTCGCGGCTCGGCGGGGTTGGCTTCGACGTGCTGGCCGCCGAAGACAAGCCGGCGGCTGGCGCGGGCCTTCCCGCCCGGCGGCGTGCAGCCCGCGCACCGGCGGCTGGAGACTGGTGGGGACTACCAGTGGCGGCGAGAGGGCGAGCCGCACCTGTTCAATCCGGAGACCGTGTTCAAGCTGCAGCACGCCACCCGCAGCCGCCGGTACGACATCTTCAAGGAGTACACGTCCCTGGTCGACGGCCAGGTCGGCGAAGCTGATGACGCTGCGCGGGCTGATGCGGCTCAAGGGCGTGGACGCGCCCAGCGTGCGCGCGCCGATCCCCATCGAGGAGGTCGAGCCGGCCTCCGCCATCGTCCGGCGCTTCTCCACCGGCGCCATGTCCTACGGGTCCATCTCGGCCGAGGCGCACGAGACGCTGGCCATCGCGATGAACCGCATCGGCGGCCGGTCCAACACCGGCGAGGGCGGCGAGGACCCGGAGCGCTTCACCCGTGACGCCCACGGCGACCTGCGCCGCTCCGCGGTCAAGCAGGTGGCCAGCGGCCGGTTCGGCGTCACCAGCCACTACCTGGTCAACGCCGACGACCTGCAGATCAAGATAGCCCAGGGCGCCAAGCCCGGCGAAGGCGGCCAGCTGCCGGGGAACAAGGTGTACCCGTGGATCGCCAGGACCCGCCATTCCACCCCCGGCGTGGGCCTGATCTCGCCGCCGCCGCACCACGACATCTACTCCATCGAGGACCTGGCCCAGCTCATCCACGACCTGAAGAACGCCAACCCGTCCGCGCGGGTGCACGTCAAGCTGGTCTCCGAGGTAGGGGTGGGCACGGTCGCGGCGGGCGTGTCCAAGGCGCACGCCGACGTGGTACTGATCTCCGGCCACGACGGCGGGACCGGGGCGGCCCCGATGAACAGCCTCAAGCACGCCGGGACCCCGTGGGAGCTGGGCCTGGCCGAGACCCAGCAGACGCTGCTGCGCAACAAGCTGCGCGACCGGATCGTCGTCCAGGTCGATGGCCAGCTCAAGACCGGCCGCGACGTCGTCGTCGCCGCGCTGCTGGGCGCCGAGGAGTTCGGCTTCGCCAGTGCGCCCCTGGTCGTGTCCGGCTGCATCATGATGCGCGTCTGCCACCTGGACACCTGCCCGGTCGGCATCGCGACCCAGAACCCGGAGCTGCGCAGGCGGTTCAGCGGCGAGCCTGAGTTCGTGGTCAACTTCTTCGAGTTCATCGCGGAGGAGGTGCGCGAGTACCTGGCCCAGCTGGGCTTCCGCACGCTGGCCGAGGCGGTCGGCCAGGCCAGCCTGCTCGAGGCCGCCGACGCCGTGGACCACTGGAAGGCGCACGGGCTCGACCTCGCGCCGGTGCTGTACCAGCCGGAACTGCCCGAAGGCTCGGCCCGGCGCAACACGACCCACCAGGACCACGGGATCGACCGCGCGCTCGACAACACGCTGATCCAGCTGGCCGAGGGTGCCCTGCAGGACGGCACCCCGCTGCACCTGGAGCTGCCGGTGCGCAACGTCAACCGGACCGTCGGCACCATGCTCGGCTACGAGGTGACGAAGCGCTGGGGGGCCGACGGGCTCCCGGACAACACGATCGACATCTCGTTCCGCGGCTCCGCCGGGCAGTCGTTCGGCGCGTTTCTGCCCCGCGGCATCACGCTGCGGCTGGCCGGGGACGCCAACGACTACCTCGGCAAGGGGCTGTCCGGTGGCCGGGTCATCGTCGCTCCCGACCCCGAGGCGGACTTCGCCGCCGACGAGCAGATCATCGCCGGGAACGTGATCGGCTACGGCGCCACCGCCGGGGAGCTCTTCCTGCGCGGCATCGTCGGCGAACGGTTCTGCGTGCGCAACTCCGGCGCGCTGGCCGTGGCCGAGGGGGTCGGCGACCACGGCTGCGAGTACATGACCGGTGGCCGGGTCGTCGTGCTCGGTTCCATCGGCCGCAACTTCGCGGCCGGCATGTCCGGCGGTATCGCCTACGTGCTGGACCTGCCCACCCACCGGGTGAACACCGAGATGGTCGACCTGGACCAGCTGGACGCGGACGACGCCGCCTTCCTCCAGGACGCGGTGGAACGGCACGCGGCGGAGACTGGATCGCTGGTGGCCGCGGGCCTGCTGGCGGACTGGGACGCCGCGCTGGCCCGGTTCCGCAAGATCATGCCGAAGGATTACAAGCGGGTGCTGAGTGCCACCCAGATGGCCGAGCGCGAGGGCCTGGACGTCAACGAGGCCGTCATGGCCGCCTCGCACGGCTAAGCAGTTCCGAGGCTTGGGTAGCGGCCGCCGTGCGGGCTGCCGCCCAGGTGGCGGGACCCGGCAACGGCGCCGGGTCCCCCAGGTACTCCCCAGCCCTTCCGCGACCCCGAACTGACCCCGAGACTGACGCCCCGAAGATTGACCCACAGAGAAGGACGACCGCCCGATGGCCGATCCCAAGGGATTCCTGACCACGCCGCGTGAGACACCGGCCCGCCGCCCGGTGGACGTGCGGATCCGGGACTGGCGCGAGGTGTACACCGATTTTCCCGCGGGGCGCCTCGAACGGCAGGCCGGCCGCTGCATGGATTGCGGCATCCCCTTCTGCCACACCGGCTGCCCGCTCGGCAACCTCATTCCTGAGTGGAACGACCTGGTGTGGCGGCACGACTGGTACGAGGCCTCCGAACGGCTGCACGCGACCAACAACTTCCCGGAATTCACCGGCCGGCTCTGCCCGGCCCCCTGTGAGTCCGCCTGCGTGCTGGGCATCAACTCCGATCCGGTGACCATCAAGCAGGTCGAGGTGGAGATCATCGACCGCGCGTGGGCCGAGGGCTGGGTGCAGCCGCTCCCCGCGCCGGTGAAGACGGGCAAGAAGGTGGCCGTGATCGGTTCCGGGCCGTCCGGCCTGGCCGCCGCGCAGCAGCTGACCCGTGAGGGTCACGACGTGACCGTGTTCGAGCGCGCCGACGCCCCGGGCGGCCTGCTGCGCTACGGCATCCCCGAGTTCAAGATGGAAAAGCGGCACCTGGACCGGCGGCTGGCGCAGATGCGCGCCGAGGGCACGCAGTTCCGCTGCGGCACCAACGTCGGCACCGACATCACGGCCGGGGAATCTGCGGGCCGAGTTCGACGCCATCATGCTGGCCGGCGGCGCGACCGTGGCCCGCGGCCTGCCCGTGCCCGGGGCCGACGCCGACGGCGTCCACCAGGCCATGGACTACCTGCCGCTGTCCAACCGCGCGGTCAACGAGGCCGCCGCGTCCGGCGGCCCGGTGGCCCAGCCCGCCATCAGCGCCCGCGGCCAGCACGTCGTGATCATCGGCGGTGGCGATACCGGTGCGGACTGCCTGGGCACCGCGCACCGGCAGGGGGCCGCGTCGGTGACGCAGCTGGAGATCATGCCGCGCCCGCCGGAGCTGCGCCCGGACCACCAGCCATGGCCCACCTACCCGATGACCTTCCGTATCTCCAGCGCGCACGAGGAGGGCGGCGAGCGCGTCTACGCCGTCTCCACCCAGGAGTTCGTGACCGACGAGGCCGGGCACGTGCGCGCGCTGCGGCTGGTCGAGGTGGAGTTCAGCGGCGGCCGCTTCGAGCCGGTGCCGGGGAGCGAGCGCGACCTGCCCGCGGACCTGGTGCTGCTCGCGATGGGCTTCACCGGTGCCGAGCGGGGCCCGCTGATGACGGATCTCGGGGTCGAGTTCGACGCCCGGGGGAACGTGGCGCGCGACGGCAGCTACGCGACCTCGGCGCCGGGGGTGTTCGTGGCCGGGGACATGGGCCGTGGCCAGTCGTTGATCGTCTGGGCCATCGCCGAGGGCCGCAGCGCCGCCGCCGGGCTGGACCGCTACCTGTCCGGGGACACGGTCCTGCCGGTGGCCATCCCGCCCACGGCCCGCCCGATGGCCTGACTGTGTTCGCCTGGGGGGACGACCCCCCTGGAACCCCCCGCTGCGCTTCGCGCCCCGCGGTGGTACTTCGCCGACACACCGGCCGCTCACCGGGCCAAGGCCCGGTTCGTTAGGCCGGTAACGACCGCCTCGCCGTGACCCGCGGCGGTGCCGTTAGATGTCGGGCACAGTCAGTCGGCTAACAGTAGGTAAATCCTGCGTGACGGTCTCGGCCTCCTGGTTCCAGGCGCCTAGAGTGGTATAGACCACATGGCCCGAGCCGAGGGGGCACGCCATGAGCCCGCCGCGCGAAGATCGTGTGCACGCTCGGACCCGCGACCGCCGACGCGGAACAGATCAGCCGCCTCGTCGATGCCGGGCTGGACGTCGCCCGGCTCAACCTGAGCCACGGCAGCCACGCCGACCACCAGCTGGCCTGCGAGCGGGTCCGCGCCGCGGCCGGCGCCTCCGGGCGCGGCGTCGGCATTCTGGCGGACCTGCAGGGCCCGAAGATCCGCCTCGGCACGTTCCCCGGTGGCCCGGTCCGCCTCAGCCAGGGCGACGAGTTCACGCTCACGACCGAGGATGTGCCCGGCGACCGCACCCAGGCGTCGGCCACCTACCAGGGTCTGGCCGGCGATGTTCGGGTGGGCAACCGCATCCTCATCGACGACGGCCGGGTCCTGCTCGAGGTGACCGGGGTGGACGGCCCCCGGGTCCGCACCCGGGTCCTGGTCGGCGGCACGATCTCCGACCATAAGGGCATCAACCTGCCGGGAGTCGGGGTCAGCGTGCCCGCGCTGACCCTGAAGGACGAGGCCGACCTGCGCTGGGCGCTCAGCGTGGGCGTGGACATGATCGCGCTGTCCTTCGTCCGCAGCCCGGCCGACGCCGACGCGGTCCGGGACATCATGACCGAGTGCGGCAACCGGCTGCCGCTCATCGCGAAGATCGAGAAGCCCGAAGCGGTCGAGGTGCTCCCCGAGATCGTGGCCGCGTTCGACGGGATCATGGTGGCCCGCGGCGACCTCGGCGTCGAACTGCCGCTGGAGCAGGTTCCGCTGGTCCAGAAGCGAGCGATCGGCCTGGCCAAGGAGAAGGCGCGCCCGGTCATCGTGGCCACCCAGATGCTGGAGTCGATGATCTCCGCGCCCCGCCCGACCCGGGCCGAGGTCTCCGACGTGGCCACGGCCGTCGACGAGGGCGCGGACGCGGTCATGCTGTCGGCGGAGACCAGCGTGGGGGGCTACCCGGTCGAGGCCGTGACCACCATGTCACGCATCATCTGCGCGGCCGAGGAGGACTACCTGCGCCCGTCGTCCTCGCTGGCCCGGGTCCCGACGACCACCGGCGGGGCCATCGCCCGCGCCGCCGCCGAGGTCGGGGCGATCGTGGGGGCGCGCGCGCTGGTGGCCTTCACGATGACCGGGGAGACCGCGCGCCGGCTGGCCCGGTACCGGTCGCCGATCCCGCTGCTCGTGTTCACGTCCACTCCGGCCACCCGCAGCCAGCTCGCGCTCATCTGGGGCGTGGAGACGTTCATCGTCCCGCTGGTGGATCACACCAACGAGATGGTGCACCAGGTAGAGGCCGCGCTGCTCGACATCGGGCGCTGTGAGAAGGGCGACACGCTGGTGATCGTGTCCGGCTCCCCGCTTGGCAGCCCGGGCAAGACGAACTCACTACGGGTGCACCACATCGGTGACTCCCTCGCCCTCAGCTGAGGTCTCCCGGCCGCCCGTGTTCCCGGGCGCCGCTGCGGTATTCTCACCCCCGGGCCGTTACTGGCGCTGAGGTGGAGCACCACCGGGGAGCGGCCCGCCGACCGTCGGCCAGCCGCGCGCCTGGGCACCCCGTTTCTCACTACGCCCGGGAGAAGCCATGGCCGAGACAGGTATCGCCCCCGCCAATTCGGCAGCTGCGGCGGCATCCACGACGGACCCCAGCAGCGATCCCAGCTCCGCTGTCGCGGTCGGCTACCGCGCGATGCTGGACGTGATCGCGGCCGCCGAGCCCAACGTGGCCCGCGCGATCACCGGTGAGCTTGCCTCGCAGCGCCGTCAGCTCAAGCTCATCGCGTCGGAGAACTACGCCTCGCCGGCCGTCCTGATGGCCATGGGCACCTGGCTGTCGGACAAGTACGCCGAAGGCACGGTCGGGCACCGGTTCTACGCCGGCTGCGAGCTCGTGGACGAGGTCGAGACGCTGGCCTCGGGCCACGCCCGCGCGCTCTTCGGCGCCGACCACGCCTACGTCCAGCCGCACTCGGGGATCGACGCGAACCTCGTCGCCTACTGGGCCATCCTGGCCCGCCGGGTCGAGCGCCCGTTCCTGGACGCCAGCGGCACGAAGAACGTCGACGGGCTCAGCCCGGCCGACTGGGCCCGGCTGCGCGGCGAGTTCGGCGCGCAGCGGATGATGGGCATGGCCCTGGACGCGGGCGGTCACCTGACCCACGGGTTCCGGAACAACATCTCGGGCAAGATGTTCGACCAGGCCAGCTACGGCACCGACCCGGAGACCGGGCTGCTCGACTACGACGCCATCGCGGCCCAGGCGCGCGAGTTCCGGCCGCTGATCCTGGTGGCCGGCTACTCCGCCTACCCGCGCAACCCGGACTTCGCGCGGCTGCGCGAGATCGCCGACGAGGTGGGCGCGACGTTCATGGTCGACATGGCGCACTTCGCCGGCCTGGTCGCCGGGGGAGTGCTGACGGGGAACCTCAACCCGGTGCCGAACGCCGAAATTGTCACCAGCACGACGCACAAGTCACTGCGCGGCCCGCGCGGCGGCCTGGTGCTGTGCACCGCCGACTATCGCCCCCTACGTCGACCGGGGCTGCCCGCTGGTGCTCGGCGGCCCGCTCCCGCACGTGATCGCGGCCAAGGCCGTCGCCCTGGCCGAGGCGCGCCAGCCTGACTTCGCCGACTACGCGGCGCGCATCGTGGCCAACGCCCGCGCCCTGGCCGACGGGCTGCTGCGGCGCGGCCTGCACCTGGTCACCGGCGGCACCGACAACCACCTCGTGCTGGCCGACGTGACGGCCAGCTTCGGGCTCACCGGCCGCCAGGCCGAGGCTGCGCTGCTCGAGGCCGGCGTGGTGACCAACCGCAACGCGGTCCCGCGCGACCCGAACGGCGCCTGGTACACCTCCGGCATCCGGCTCGGCACCCCCGCCCTCACCACCCTCGGGCTCGGCCCCGAGGACCTGGACGAGGTGGCCGACATCCTGGTCACCGCGCTGACCGCCACCACCCCGCAGGCCGGCTCGAAGGCCAAGTACATGATCGACCCCGGCGTCGCCGAGGCCTGCCGCGCCCGCTGCGCCGACCTGCTGGCCCGGCACCCGCTGTATCCGGCGATCCAGCTCTAGGCTCGCCCCGAGGCTCAGTACTTCGGCCCGACAAACTGGTCCAGCCGCGCCACCGCCTCCCGCCGCGCCACCGAGAGAGCATTTCTGCGCGACATCCGCCAGCTGACCCCGAGCTGATCCAGGGCGTCGCCACATAGCCCGAGGATGTCCGCTGATTCGTTGGAGAAGAAGTAGCGCGGGTATTCGTACCAGCGGTCCCCTCCCGCCAGTGGACGGCGGACCCGGTTCGTCACCCGGCAGCCGTCTGAATGGAACAGTCCCCGGGCGAAAAGGCCGGGATGATCAGCTACGATCCGCTGCTGCCAGGAGACCAGCCTGATGCTGCGTTCGTGCTTTCTTCCGGGGCCATGCTGGGGAAACAAGCACGGCCAATGCTTGGATGTGCTTTTCACCTCCGTGCACCCGATCCTCTGGACACGGCAGACACTCGAAGTCGGCATCACGGCCGCCATCGCGGTCGCGGCGGCATCGATGAGTCCCGGGCCAGTCATCGCAGCATTTGACGTCCAGCGCGTAGCTGCCCCGGCGGACGTGAGTGATATGACCGTCGCCTAGGTAGAGGCCGAGCAGTAAGCGTACGCCGACTCGTTCAGTGGCCTTCCGTCACATTGCGGGCAGCGAGGTTCTCGGCTCTTCTCCGGCCACTTTCGGACCACGGCGACTGCCATATCGCCAGTGCCGAAGGGCACGAATAGAGATGCCGCAGATTTGGGCATTCTCCCGGTCCAGAACATTTAGGCGGGACAGCAGTAAGGCCATGTCGACTGTAGTTCGCGGGTACACGCCTCAATTGTCACGCAAGGGACTGACAATCCTGCGGACTGATCAGGAACGGGAAGCGCGAACATAGTGCGGTGCCCGGGAGCGGGACTCGAACCCGCACGCCCTTTCGGGCAAACGCTTTTGAGGCGCTCTTGTCTACCCGTTCCAACATCCCGGCCCGGATTAGCCCGGCGAGCCGGGCTGACCGCTTCAGGGAGCGGCCGAACCATAATCTACCCGGTGCCTGTACGCTCGTCAGCGTGAGCCAGAAGCAGTTGCGAGTCGTTATCGCCGAGGATGAGGCGCTGATCCGCCTGGACCTCAAGGAGATGCTGGAAGAAGAGGGCTACGCCGTCGTGGCCGAGGTCGGGGACGGTGAGGCAGCCGTCGAGCGGGTCACCACCCTGCGGCCCGATCTGGCCATCCTCGACGTCAAGATGCCCGTGCTGGACGGCATCTCGGCCGCGGAGCGCATCGCGGCCGAACGGCTGGCCCCCGTGGTCATCCTGACCGCCTTCTCCCAGCGCGACCTCGTGGAGCGGGCCCGCGACGCGGGTGCCATGGCGTACCTGGTCAAGCCGTTCACCAAGGCCGACCTGGTGCCGGCCATCGAGATGGCGGTCAGCCGGTTCCAGGAGATCACCTCGCTGGAGTCCGAGGTCGGGAGCCTGCGCGAGCGGCTCGAGGTGCGCAAGGTACTGGACCGGGCCAAGGGCTTGCTGCAGACCGAGCACGGGCTGACCGAGCCGGAGGCGTTCCGCTGGATCCAGAAGACCTCGATGGACCGTCGCCTCACAATGCGTAAGGTCGCCGAGGCGGTCATCGAAGGCACGATGTCGACCAATCAGCCGACAGATTCGCCCTCATCGTGACCCGATTCCCTAATGTCCGGTCATAACCGGACATTAGGGAGCCCGGGGCGCCTTTGGTGCCGTATCCGTCTTCCCCGGTCGGACACGTTCTCTACTGAGCTCCCCGGGCTCACAAGCACCACGTTAGCGAGCTTTCACGGTCCAGTGCAAAGGCGAGCCATCGATAGAGCAATGGCTCGTTAGTGTTTTGTTGCTGAATGTTCACCGTTGCCGACCGCTCGCACCCGGCAGGCTCCGCTCCGCTGCTGGGGGCTGCTTTCCTTGGCCCGGCACGTGCCGAGCCCCCGGTCACCCGTGCTCCGGTTACATAAAGTAACGGCATCTCGGTCCGAGATCAGCCTGCGGCGCAGGCCCGCCCTCACCCAACCCGGACGGCCCCCGCTGGTACGGCCCGCGCTCGCCCGCCACCACCCCCGCGCACGCCGCCCGCCCGCGCCACGCCGCCCGCGCCACGCCGCCCGCGCCACGCCGCCCGCGCCGCCGCCCGCGCCACGCCGCCCGCTGCCCGCCCTGCCCGATCACGCACCCTGCCGCCCGGCATCGCCCGCATTGCGGCAAGTTCGGGTTTCAGATTTGTATCAGACTCGTTAAGCCTGTCTAGTTACCGGGCAGTTTCGTATTTTCTTGTGGGAAAAGGCGTGACTTCTATGATGTTAGCGCTCACAATGCATCTTGGAATCAGCCCAGAGCCGTAACGAGGAACCCAACGAAGGGAGCCTTCATTGTCAGACGAAACGAGACACCGGAGATTCGGGCGGCGAGCCCGGATCGGCGCGGTGTCGGCCGTCACGGCGGTCGCGGCAGCGGCGGGCGCGTTCGGTGCGACGGCCGCCTCGGCGGCGCCCGCCAAGCCCGCAGGCGGATCCTGCGCCCCCAGCGTCAGCAGCCAGTACTTCGGCAGCACCAATGAGCCGTACACGGGGAAGAACACCGCCGTCTACCGCTACACGCTGACCAACTGCCGGGGGGTGAGCGCCAAGATCCTCACCTTTGGCGGCATCGTTCAGGAGATCAACGTGCCCGGCCGCAACGGCAAGGTAACCGACGTCACGCTCGGCTTCAAGACCCTGCAGGACTACGTGACCTACGACAGCCCGCCGGTGACCGCGAACGGCGGCCCGTACTTCGGCGAGTCGATCGGGCGGTACGGCAACCGCATCGCCAAGGGCACGTTCACGCTGGACCAGCCGGGGGTCGGGCCCGTCAAGTACACCCTGCCGATCAACAACAACGGCAACACCCTGCACGGCGGCCTGGTCGGCTGGGGCAACCACATCTGGGCGGGCCAGGCGGTCCACGGGAAGGGCACCGCGGGCGTCCAGCTCACGCTGATCAGCCCGAACGGCGACCAGGGCTTCCCGGCCACGCTCAAGGCGGTCGTGACCTACACGCTGAACAACGCAAACCAGCTCGCCATCCACTACAGGACGACTGACGAGTCCAAGAACCTCAACTCGGTCATCAACCAGACCAACCACAGCTACTTCAACCTGGCCGGCCAGGCCTCCCCGGCCGGTTCGGCGTACGGCCAGCTGGTCCAGATGAACGCGAACGAGTACACGCCGACCGACCTGACCCAGATCCCGCTCGGCTACAACGTTCCCGTCGCGGGCACGCCGTTCGACTTCCGCACGCCGCACACCATCGGCTCACGCATCGATGACGTCAGCGCCCCGGACAACGCGCCGGCCGCCTACCACCAGCTGTTGCTGGCTCAGGGCTACGACCACAACTGGGTGCTGAACAAGCAGACCGCCGCCACCACCGGACCGGACGGCCTCAACCTGGCCGCGCACGCCTGGGACCCGGCCAGCGGCCGTGAGCTGAGCGTCTGGACCGACCAGCCGGGCGTCCAGTTCTACAGCGGCAACTTCCTGAACGGCACGCTGGTGGGCATCACCGGTAACACCTACCGCCAGGGCGCCGGCTACACGTTCGAGACTCAGCACTTCCCGAACTCCCCGAACCAGCCGAACTTCCCGTCCACCGAGATCAAGGCCGGGCAGACCATCAACTCGACGACAATCTTCGCGTTCTCGTCCTGACCTGCTCGTCCTGACCTGTGATTTTCCGTGGGGCCTGGCGGTGCATGCCGCCAGGCCCCGCCAGTTTGACCATAGGATCTGACCCGTGGCGACGAAGACTGCGGCCGCGCCGCGCGGCCAGGAAACCGAGGCTCAGGCCGGGACTCAGGCGGGGGCCGCGGCGGGCGGCCGGCTGCTGCTGCTCGACGGGCACTCGCTCGCCTACCGGGCGTTTTTCGCGCTGCCCCCGGAGAACTTCTCCACCACCACGGGACAGCCGACGAACGCCGTCTACGGGTTCACGGCCATGCTCATCAACGTGCTGCGCGACGAGCAGCCCACCCACGTCGCGGTGGCCTTCGACCGCAGCGAGCCGACCTTCCGGCACGAGCAGTACGTCGAGTACAAGGCGAACCGGCGGGAGACGCCGGAGGACTTCCGCAGTCAGCTCAGCCTGATCTTCGAGGTGCTGGACGCGCTCGGCATCGCCCGGCTGAGTGCGCCGGGTTATGAGGCCGACGACGTGATCGCCACCCTGGCCACCCGGGCCGAGAACGAGGGCATGGACGTGCTGATCGTCACCGGCGACCGGGACGTCCTGCAGCTCGTCGACGACCACGTCACCGCGCTGCTGACCCGGCGGGGCATCACCGAGATGTCCCGCTTCACCCCCGCGGCCGTCGCGGAGAAGTACGGCCTGACCCCGCAGCAGTACCCCGACTTCGCCGCCATCCGCGGCGACCCCAGCGACAACCTGCCCGGCATCCCCGGGGTGGGGGAGAAGACCGCGACCAAGTGGATCCAGCAGTTCGGCTCGCTGGAGGAGCTGGTCAACCGGGTCAACGAGGTCAAGGGCAGGGTCGGCGACGCGCTCCGCGAGCACCTTGGTGACGTGCTGCGGAACCGGCAGATGACCGCGCTGGTCCGGGACGTCCCGCTGACCGACATCGGGGCGGGCCCGGAAGAGCTGATCCCGCGGGTCTGGGACCGGGAGCAGATCCACCAGCTCTTTGACACGCTGCAGTTCCGGGTGCTGCGCGAGCGGCTCTACGCCACGCTGCCCGCCGGCATCTGCGGGGTCGCGGCGGCCGAGTCGGCCACCGCCGAGCCGGCCGCCGGCTTCGAGGTCGAGGTGAGGTTGCTCGGCCCGGACGAGGTGCCGGAGTGGATCGCCGACCACGCCGCCAGCGTCGCCGCGGAAGGGCAGACCACCCGCGCCGGTGTCGCGGTCAGCGGCACCTGGGGCCGCGGCACCGGCACCCTGAGCGGGATCGCCATCGCCGCACCGGACGGCCACGGCGGCTACCTGGACCCGACCGCGCTGACCGAGGCCGACTCGGACGCGTTCGCGGGCTGGCTGGCCGGCGCCGACCTGCCGAAGGCCCTGCACGACGCCAAGGGCCCGATGCACGCCTTCGCCGCGCACGGCTTCGAGCTGGCCGGGCTGACCAGCGACACGGCCCTGGCCGCCTATCTGGCGCTGCCCGGGCAGCGCTCCTTCGACCTGGCTGACCTGACCCTCCGCTACCTGGGCAAGGAGCTGCGCGGCGACTCCGAGACGCCGGAACAGCTCACCCTGGATGGCTCCGGCGAGGAGGATGCCGCCGCCAACCTGGTCCTGCACGCCCGGGCGACCGCCGAGCTGGCCGACGCGCTGGACGCTGACCTGGAGCGGCGCGGCGCCGCCGCCCTGCTGCGGGACGTGGAGCTGCCGCTGGTCGGCGTGCTGGCCCGGATGGAACGGACCGGGATCGCCGCCGACACCGATTACCTGGCCGACATGTCGGCGACCCTGCACGGTGAGGTCAAGTCGGCCGAGCAGGCCGCGTTCGCGGTCACCGGGCACGAATTCAACCTCGGCTCGCCCAAGCAGCTCCAGGAGGTGCTGTTCACCGAGCTGGGCCTGCCCAAGACCAAGCGCATCAAGACCGGCTACACGACCGACTCCGACGCCCTGACCGGCTTGCTGGCCCAGACCGGGCACCCGGTGCTTGAGCACCTGCTGCGTTACCGGGATGTGGCCAAGCTCAAGAGCATCGTCGACTCGCTGATCCCGATGGCCGGCGAGGACGGCCGGATCCACACCACGTTCAACCAGATGATCGCGGCCACCGGCCGGCTGTCCTCCACCGATCCGAACCTGCAGAACATCCCGATCCGGACCGAGGAGGGCCGCCGTATCCGGCGCGCGTTCGTGGTCGGGGCCGGGTACGAGACCCTGCTCACCGCGGACTACAGCCAGATCGAGCTGCGGATCATGGCTCATCTGTCCGGGGACGAGGCGCTGATCGCCGCGTTCGAGTCCGGGCACGACTTCCACGCCGCGACCGCCGCGCGGGTCTTCGGCCTGCCGCCGGAAGACATCAACGGCGAACTGCGCAACCGGATCAAGGTCATGAACTACGGGCTGGCCTACGGGCTGTCCGCGTTCGGCCTGTCTTCCCAGCTGCGGATCCCCGCCGACGAGGCCCGCGGCCTGATGGACGAGTACTTCAAGGAGTTCGGCGGGGTCCGGGACTATCTGCGGGACGTGGTGGGCCGGGCGCGGCAGGAGGGCTACACCGAGACCATGTTCGGACGGCGGCGCTATCTGCCCGACCTGACCTCAGACAACCGGCAGCGCCGCGAGATGGCCGAGCGGATGGCGCTGAACGCGCCGATCCAGGGCTCGGCCGCGGACATCATCAAGATGGCGATGCTGGCGGTGGACCGGGCCATCCGGGCCCGCGAGCTGAAGTCCCGGATGCTGCTGCAGGTGCACGACGAGCTGATCTTCGAAGTGGCGCCCGGTGAGTTCGAGGCCCTGCGCGACCTGGTCCGCGCCGAGATGGCCGCCGCGGCCGGGCTGCGGGTCCCGCTCGAGGTTTCCGTGGGGTCCGGATCCAGCTGGTGGGATGCGGCTCACTGACCGTCACGGACGGCTGAGGATTGCGGTTTCTTAACGAAGCTGATGCGGCGTGCCCGCGGCGCCCGGGCAGTACCAGCCCCAGTCCAGGTCCCGGGCCGGCCGTCGCGCGCACGGGCGGGCCAGCCCTTGGACAACCGCGTCCCAAGGCCTGGCTAGCGGCGCGCCGCGGCGGGCGCCCAGATTGACCATGTGCCGTTGCTCTCATAAGCTGAACGCTGCGCTGTGTCTCGTGTGGTTCCTTTGTCACTTGACCTTACCGGCGGTGATCAGCCGTCCCGCGGGCCGTACCAGGCCCGCTCCGGCAGGTTTCGCGATCTGGTCTTTCCAGCGGGTACACCGGGGTCCAGCGCGCCCTCATAATCCTGTCCGCATCCGGAGCCAGCCCACACATGACGAGCAGTACAGAAGCAACCTCGACCCCTAAGGTAGCGGTCAACGACATCGGGTCCGAGGAAGCATTCCTCGCCGCGATCGACGAGACCATCAAGTATTTCAACGACGGTGACATTGTCGAAGGCACCGTCGTCAAGGTCGATCGAGACGAGGTCTTGCTCGACATCGGCTACAAGACAGAGGGCGTTATTCCCTCTCGCGAGCTGTCGATCAAGCATGATGTCGATCCCCACGATGTGGTGAAGACGGGTGAACACATCGAGGCCCTTGTCCTGCAGAAGGAGGACAAGGAGGGTCGGCTGATCCTGTCCAAGAAGCGCGCCCAGTACGAGCGCGCCTGGGGCACGATCGAGAAGATCAAGGAAGAGGACGGCGTCGTCAACGGCACCGTCATCGAGGTCGTCAAGGGCGGCCTCATCCTGGACATCGGGCTGCGCGGCTTCCTTCCGGCCTCGCTGGTCGAGATGCGCCGCGTCCGCGACCTGCAGCCGTACGTGGGCCGCGAGCTCGAAGCCAAGATCATCGAGCTGGACAAGAACCGCAACAACGTGGTCCTGTCCCGCCGCGCCTGGCTCGAGCAAACCCAGTCCGAGGTCCGGCACACCTTCCTCAACACCCTGCAGAAGGGCCAGATCCGCAAGGGTGTCGTGTCGTCCATCGTCAACTTCGGCGCGTTCGTCGACCTGGGCGGTGTGGACGGCCTGGTGCATGTGTCCGAGCTGTCCTGGAAGCACATCGACCACCCCGGCGAGGTCGTCGAGGTCGGCCAGGAGGTCACGGTCGAGGTGCTGGACGTGGACATGGACCGCGAGCGGGTCTCGCTGTCGCTGAAGTCCACCCAGGAAGACCCGTGGCAGCAGTTCGCCCGTACCCACCAGATCGGCCAGGTCGTCCCGGGCCGGGTCACCAAGCTCGTGCCGTTCGGCGCGTTCGTCCGGGTCGAAGAGGGCATCGAGGGCCTGGTGCACATCTCCGAGCTGGCCGACCGCCATGTGGAGATTCCCGAGCAGGTCGTGCAGGTCGGCGACGAGATCTTCGTCAAGATCATCGACATCGACCTGGACCGGCGGCGCATCTCGCTGTCGCTCAAGCAGGCCAACGAGGGCACCATCGGCGAGGCGGTCGGCGACGACTTCGACCCCACGCTGTACGGCATGCCCGCGTCCTACGACGAGCAGGGCAACTACGAGTACCCGGAGGGCTTCGACGCCGAGACCGGCGAGTGGCTCGACGGCTACGACGCCCAGCGTGAGGAGTGGGAGCGCCAGTACGCCGAGGCGCGCACGCGGTTCGAGGCGCACCGGCGGCAGATCGAGGAGGCCCGCAAGGCCGACTCCGACGCGGCCGAGGGCGGCGACCAGGACGGGGCGGCGGCCGCGTCCAGCTCGTCCGCGACGTCCGCCAGCCCGCCGGCCGCGCCGCGGGGCGCGCCCCGGTCTGGCGGCGCCAGCAGCGGTAGCAGTAGCAGTAGCAGCAGCAGCTCGGGCGGCGGTGCCCTCGCCTCCGACGAGGCGCTGGCTGCGCTGCGCGACAAGCTGTCCGGCGGCCAGGGCTGAGGCGCTGCGGCCTGATTCTCCCGCGCTGAACGGGTGGAGCCCCCGGTGGGGGCTCCACCCGTTCGCTTTGTTACGAAGGAGTGGGAGCCGCGTGCTTCGAGTGGGCCTCACCGGCGGCATCGGTTCCGGCAAGAGCGAGGTGTCGCGACGGCTCGCCGCCCGCGGCGCCTCGATCATCGACGCCGACCTGGCCGCCCGCGACGTGGTGCAGCCCGGCACCCCGGGACTGGGGGAGATCGCGGCCGTGTTCGGCCCGGGAGTGCTGCGGCCGGACGGCAGCCTGGACCGGGAGCAGCTCGGCCAGCTCGTGTTCGCCGATCCGGGCCTGCGTGCGAAGCTCAACGCCATCGTGCACCCGCTGGTCCGTGAGCGGATGCGCCAGCTGGAGCGGCACGCCATCGCCGCGCCAGACCAGCCCGACCGGCCGGCCGCGATCGTCGTGCACGACGTACCGCTGCTGGCCGAGAACGGGCTCGGCCGCGGCTTCGACACGGTGCTGGTCGTGGACGCGCCCGACGATCAGCGGGTCCAGCGGCTGGCGGCCACCCGCGGCATGACGGCCGCGCACGCCCAGGACCGGATGGCCGCCCAGGCCAGCCGGCAGCAGCGGCTGGCCATCGCCGACATCGTGATCGACAACTCCGGGACCCTGGACGATCTGGACCGCCGGGTGGACGAGGTATGGGCCGTGCTGCGTGACCTGGCCGGTCGGGCCGGCCGCGCCGACGGAATGTCAGACCCCCCTTCTACCGTTGAAACCTGAGGTTGTCGGCCGTTTGTAACTCACCGGAGGTGGCGTCGTGCGTCCCGTGACCGACCTGAAGCGTAAGGTCGCGCCCTTCCAGGTGGTCACCGACATGGTGCCGGCCGGGGACCAGCCGGCGGCGATCGCCGAGATCGAGCGGCGGGTCAAGGCCGGCGAGCAGGACACTGTGCTGCTCGGCGCGACCGGTACCGGCAAGACCGCCACCGTGGCCTGGCTGACCGAGCGGCTGCAGCGGCCCACCCTGGTCATGCTGCCGAACAAGACGCTCGCGGCCCAGTTCGCCAACGAGCTGCGGGAGATGCTGCCCGACAACGCGGTCGAATACTTCGTCTCCTACTACGACTACTACCAGCCCGAGGCGTACATCCCGCAGACCGACACCTACATCGAGAAGGACTCCTCGATCAACGACGAGGTGGAGCGGCTGCGGCACTCGGCGACCAACTCGCTGCTGACCCGCCGGGACACGATCGTGGTGGCGTCCGTGTCGTGCATCTACGGCCTGGGCACCCCGCAGGAGTACGTGGACCGCATGCTCACGCTCAAGGTGGGCGAGACGATCGAGCGGGACGCGATGCTGCGCCAGCTGGTCGGCATGCAGTACAGCCGCAACGACCTGGCCTTCACCCGTGGCACGTTCCGGGTCCGCGGTGACACCATCGAGGTCATCCCGCAGTACGAGGAGCTCGCGGTCCGGATCGAGATGTTCGGCGACGAGATCGAGCGGCTGATGACGCTGCACCCGCTGACCGGCGAGGTGATCAGCGAAGACGAGGAGCTGTACATCTTCCCGGCCTCGCACTACGTGGCCGGCGCCGAGCGGATGGAGCGGGCCATCGCCGGCATCGAGGCCGAGCTGGCCGAGCGGCTCGCCGAGCTTGAGCGGACGGGCAAGCTGCTCGAGGCGCAGCGGCTGCGCATGCGGACCACCTACGACATCGAGATGATGCGGCAGGTCGGCAGCTGCGCGGGCATCGAGAACTACTCACGGCACATCGACGGACGCGCGGCGGGCAGCCCGCCGAACACGCTGCTGGATTACTTCCCCGAGGACTTCGTCCTGGTCATCGACGAGTCGCACGGCACCGTCCCGCAGATCGGGGCGATGTACGAAGGCGACGTGTCCCGCAAGCGGAGCCTGGTCGAGCACGGCTTCCGGCTGCCGAGTGCCGTCGACAACCGGCCGCTGACCTGGGATGAGTTCACCGAGCGAATCGGCCAGACCGTCTACCTGTCGGCCACCCCCGGGCCGTACGAGCTGCAGCGCGTCGGCGGCGACGTGGTCGAGCAGGTCATCCGGCCCACCGGGCTGGTGGACCCGGAGGTGCTGATCAAGCCGACCAAGGGCCAGATCGACGACCTGCTGCACGAGATCCGGCAGCGTGCCGACCGGGCCGAGCGCGTCCTGGTCACCACGCTGACCAAGAAGATGGCCGAGGACCTGACCGACTACCTGCTGGAGAACGGCGTCCGCGCCCGGTACCTGCACAGCGAGGTGGACACGCTGCGGCGGGTGGAGCTGCTGCGCGAGCTGCGACTCGGCGAGTTCGACGTGCTGGTCGGCATCAACCTGCTGCGGGAGGGCCTGGACCTGCCCGAGGTGTCGCTGGTGGCGATTCTGGACGCAGACAAGGAAGGCTTCCTGCGCTCGGGCACGTCGCTGATCCAGACCATCGGCCGGGCTGCCCGGAACGTGTCCGGTCAGGTGCACATGTACGCCGACCAGGTCACGCCGTCCATGCAGCGGGCCATCGACGAGACGAACCGGCGGCGGGACAAGCAGATCGCCTACAACGTGGCTCGCGGGATCGACCCGCAGCCGCTGCGCAAGCGGATCGCCGACATCCTGGACCAGCTGGTCCGCGAGGACGCCGACACCGACGAGCTGCTCGGCGGCGCCGGGCGGCAGCAGAGCCGCGGCAAGTCCCCGGTCCCCGGGCTGTCGTCCCGGGCCCGGACGGCGCGGAGCGCCCCCGACGTGGCGGGGATGGCCGCCGGCCTCGAGCCGCCCGCCGGTGCGGGCGAGGGCGGTCCGGCCCGCGACGACCTGATCGAGCTGATCAAGCAGCTCACCGACCAGATGCACGCGGCGGCGCGGGAGCTGCAGTTCGAGGTGGCGGCACGGCTGCGCGACGAGATCCGGGAGCTGAAGCACGAGCTGCGGGGCATGCAGGCCGCCGGGGTCTGAGCGTGCTGAATGTTTGCGCAGGCAAAGTAATTCGAGGTGGTTGGCGTCTAGGGCGTAAGGTCGTGAGCCATGGTAGCTAGCCTGGTGGCTGCCCTGGTCGCGGCCGTGTGCTATGGCGTCGCCTCGGTGATGCAGGCTATCGCCGCGCGCTCGGCGAGCCATCGCCCGCTGCCAGGGGAAGATACCACCGGGTCGGCCAGTCCAGGGGTAGACCCTGGCCTGCTGGTCCGCATGCTCCATCAGTGGCGGTTCGTGGCCAGCCTCGGCCTGGACGCGCTCGGCTTCATCGCCCAGCTCATCGCGCTGCACCGGCTGCCGCTGTTCGCCGTGCAGGCGATGATCGCGGCCAACCTGGCCGTGACCGCGGTCTGCGCGACCTGGCTGGTCGGTGCCGTCCTGCGCTGGCGGGAGTGGGTGGCCGTCGCCGGCGTGGTGACCGGGGTGGGGCTGCTCGGCAGCTCGGCCGGCCCGGAGGGCGCGACACAGGCGGGTGCGGTATTCAAGCTCGCCCTCATCGCGGCGGTCGCCGGCCTGGGCCTGCTCGGGATGGCCGCAGGACGGCTGCCGGACCGGTTCCGGACGCCCGTGCTCGGCGTCATCGCCGGCACCGGCTACGGCGTGCTGGGCATCGCCGCGCGCGTCCTCAACGGCTTCGCCCCGCTGACCCTGATCCGGGATCCGGCCACCTACGCGCTGATCGCCGCCGGCATCGTGTCGTTCCTGTTCTACGCGTCGGCGCTGGAAGGCGGCAGCGTCACCGTGGCCACGGCCGCGGTCGTGCTGGCCGAGACGCTACCGCCGGCTGCGGTGGGCGTCGTGTTCCTCGGCGACCGGACCCGGCCCGGCCTCAGCGGCGTGGCCATCGCCGGCTTCGTGCTGGCCGTGTGCTGCGCGGTCGCGCTGGCCCGGTTCGGCGCGGCGGACGAGAGCGGCCGGCCCCCGGGCCGCCGCGGCGAGCCGGCCGCGCAGCTGGCCGGGAGGGCTGGCGCGTAGCAATCGGCACGTGGCACGGCCGCACGGGTCCTACGCGCTAATGCACCGCCCGCGGTCCGCTGGCTGTTATCCTGGTGGCCCGTGGACAGGCGGAGTTACCGCCGTATCGACGACCACGGGAGCCTTACTTTGGCTGCATCACCGCACCGGATCCGGCCGGTATCGACCAGGCATCTTTTCGTCACCGGAGGGGTTGCGTCCAGCCTCGGCAAAGGCCTCACCGCCTCCAGTCTCGGCCGGTTGCTCAAGCTGCGCGGGCTGAACGTCACGATGCAGAAGCTCGACCCCTATCTCAACGTCGATCCCGGCACGATGAACCCCTTCCAGCACGGCGAGGTATTCGTCACCGACGACGGGACCGAGACCGACCTGGACGTGGGCCACTACGAGCGGTTCCTGGATACCGAACTGCAGGGCTCCGCCAACGTCACCACCGGGCAGATCTACTCGGATGTGATCGCCAAGGAGCGCCGCGGCGATTACCTGGGTGACACCGTGCAGGTCATCCCGCATATCACCAACGAGATCAAGGCCCGGATCCTGGCCATGGGCGGCCCCGACGTCGACGTGGTCATCACCGAGGTCGGCGGCACCGTCGGCGACATCGAATCCCAGCCGTTCCTGGAGGCCATCCGCCAGATCCGGCACGAGATCGGCCGGGACCGGTGCTTCTTCCTGCACGTGTCGCTGCTGCCCTACATCGGGCCGTCGGGAGAGCTCAAGACGAAGCCGACCCAGCATTCGGTGGCCGCCCTGCGCAGCATCGGCATCCAGCCCGACGCGATCGTCTGCCGGTCCGACCGGCCGATCAGCGAGGGGATCAAGCGCAAGGTCAGCCTGATGTGCGACGTGGACGAGGAAGCGGTCGTCTCCGCGCCGGACGCGCCGTCCATCTACAACATCCCCAAGGTTCTGCACGCCGAGGGCCTGGACGCCTACGTGGTCCGCCGCCTGGGCCTGCCGTTCCGTGACGTGGACTGGACCGAATGGGACGACCTGCTGCGGCGGGTGCACCGGCCGGCCCACAGCATCACGATCGCCATGGTCGGCAAGTACGTGGACCTGCCGGACGCCTACCTGTCCCCGGCCGAGGCGCTGCGGGCGGGCGGCTTCGCCAACGACGCCCAGGTCAATATCCGCTGGGTGCCCAGTGACCAGTGCCAGACCCCCGAGGGTGCCGCCCGTGAGCTCGAGGGCGCCGACGGCGTGCTCATCCCGGGCGGCTTCGGGGTGCGCGGTATCGAGGGGAAGATCGGCGCGATCGAGTACGCCCGCACGCACGGCATCCCGCTGCTCGGCCTGTGCCTCGGCCTGCAGTGCCTGGTCATCGAGGCCGCCCGGCATCTGGCCGGCCTGGAGGGGGCGGACAGCACCGAGTTCGACCCGGCCACCCCGTACCCGGTGATCGCCACCATGGCGGACCAGGAGGACGTGGTAGCGGGGGAGCGGGACATGGGCGGCACCATGCGGCTCGGCCTGTACCGCGCCGAGCTCGCCGACGGGACCCTGGTCCGCGAGCTGTACGGCGAGCCCACCGTGGAGGAACGGCACCGGCACCGGTACGAAGTCAACAACGGTTACCGTGAGCGGCTGGAGCGGGCCGGGGTGGTGTTCTCCGGCCTTTCTCCCGACGGCCGGCTGGTGGAGTTCGCCGAGCTGCGCCGCGACCTGCATCCCTTCTTCGTCGGGACCCAGGCCCACCCGGAGTTCCTGTCCCGGCCGACCCGCCCGCATCCGCTGTTCGGCGGGCTCATCGCCGCCGCCCTCAAGCGCTCCCGGACCCACGTGCCGGCCGCCGAGGCCGCCACGGCGCCCGCGGTCGCCAGCGCATGACCACCCACGGCTATCAGGTCGCGGACGCACCGGCGCAGTGGCCGGTGGTCTCCTCCGCCGAGCAGTACGAGGGCCGGATCATCAGCGTCCGGACCGACACCATCCGCTCCCCGGAGGGGAACACCGCTGTCCGGGAGGTGGTCACGCACCCCGGCGCGGTGGCGGTGGTGGCCCTGGATGAGTCCGGACCGGCGCCGCGGGTCCTGATGATCAGGCAGTACCGGCATCCGGTCGGGCGGCTGCTATGGGAACTGCCGGCCGGGCTGCGGGATGTCGCCGGCGAGCCGCTGGTGCGTACCGGGCGCCGGGAACTGCTGGAGGAGACCGGCTACCGGGCGGCGCGCTGGAACGTGCTGGTGGACTACTTCAGCTCGCCGGGCATCATCACCGAGCGGCTGCGCGTCTTCCTGGCCCGCGGCCTGGAGCTCGTGCCCGCCTCCGAGCGGGACTTCGTGCCCCAGAACGAAGAGGCCCACCTGCTGGTCGACTGGGTGCCCCTGGACGACGCGGTCCGCCTGGTCCTGGCGGGTGAGCTGCATAATGGCGTTGCGGTGGTAGGGATCTTGGCCGCGCACGTGGCCGCGGGCAGCGGCTTCGCGGGCTGCGCGACGCGGCCGCGCCGGAACAGTGACCCCGGCAACGGCGCCGGGGCCAGGAAGGAACACATCATGAAAGTTGGCGTCCCCCGGGAGGTCAAGAACAACGAGTACCGGGTGGCGATCACGCCCGCCGGTGTTCACGAGCTCGTCCGGTCCGGTCACGAGGTGGTGATCGAGGCGAGGGCAGGAGCCGGCTCCCTCATCCCGGACGAGGACTTCACGTCGGCGGGGGCGAAGATCCTCCCCACCGCGGACGACGTTTGGCAGACCGCCGAGCTGATCCTCAAGGTCAAGGAGCCGGTGGCCGAGGAGTATCACCGGATGCGCCCGGGCCAGGTCCTGTTCACGTACCTGCACCTGGCCGCCTCGCGCCCGTGCACGGACGCGCTGATCAAGGCCGGCGTGACCTCGATCGCGTACGAGACCGTGCAGCTCCCGGACCGGTCGCTGCCGCTGCTCGCACCGATGTCGGAGGTCGCCGGCCGGATGGCCCCGCAGGTCGGCGCGCATCACCTGCAGCGCGACGGCGGCGGCCGGGGTGTGCTCATGGGCGGGGTGTCCGGCGTGTACGCGGCCAAGGTGGTGGTGCTCGGCGCCGGCGTATCCGGCATGAACGCCGCGGCGATCGCCCTGGGCATGCAGGCGGAGGTGCTGCTCCTCGACCTGGACGTCGCCAGGCTCCGGTCCGCGGACGCCATCTACCAGGGACACCTCCAGACGGTGGCGTCCAACATGTACGAGATCGAGCGCGCGGTCATCGACGCCGACCTGGTTATCGGGGCCGTCCTCGTGCCGGGCGCCCGGGCGCCGAAGCTGGTCAGCAACGCGCTGGTGGCCCGGATGAAGCCCGGCTCGGTGCTGGTCGACATCGCCATCGACCAGGGTGGCTGCTTCGAGGACTCCCGGCCCACGACCCACGACGAGCCGACGTACCGGGTGCACGACTCGGTGTTCTACTGCGTGGCCAACATGCCGGGGGCGGTGCCGCACACGTCCACCTACGCGCTGACCAACGTGACGCTGCCCTACATCACGGAGATCGCGAACCGGGGCTGGCGGGACGCCCTGCGGGCCGATCCCGCGCTCGCCCCGGGCCTGTCCACCCACGACGGCGCGCTGACCTGCCAGCCCGTCGCGGCCGCGCACGGACTGCCGTTCACCCCGGCGGCGGAGGTACTCGACTGACGGGCACCGCGCAGGCGGCCAGTACTTTCCAGGCGATCAACGGCTATCTCGATCACCTGCTGGTGGAGCGTGGGCTGGCCGCTAACACGCTGGCGTCCTACCGCCGGGACCTGTCCCGCTACCAGCAGGTGATGACCGCCGCCGGGCGCACCCGAGATCGGCGAGGTGACCAGCGCCGACATCGCGTCCTACCTGGCCGGCCTGCGGGAGGGCGACGCCGATCACCCGCCGCTGGCCGCCAGCTCGGCCGGCCGGGCCATGGCTGCCGTGCGCGGCCTGCACGCGTTCGCGTGCGCCCAGGGCATGACGGCCGCAGATCCGGCCCGCCCGGTGACCCCGCCCGCGCCGCCGCGCCGCCTGCCCAAGGCCATCTCCGTGGCCGAGGTCGAACGCCTGCTGGACGCGGCCGGGCCTGGGCCGCACGATGACCCCCGCGGTATCCGTGACCGCGCTCTGCTGGAGTTCCTCTACGCGACCGGGGCCCGGATCTCCGAGGCGACCGCCCTGGACGTCGACGGCCTGACGCTGGACGGCCGCGCACGGGACGGCCGCGCACTGGACAGGCAGCCCGCCGTGCTGCTGGACGGCAAGGGCGGCAAGCAGCGCGTCGTGCCGCTCGGCCGGTACGCGGCCGCGGCCCTGGACGCCTACCTGGTCCGGGCCCGGCCCGCGCTCGCGGCGGGCGCCACCCGGACCGTGCCCCCCGCGGTGTTCCTGAACGCCCGCGGCGGCCGGGCTCACCCGGCAGGGCGCCTGGGCCGTGCTGCGGGCCGCGGCGCGAGCGGGCCAAGCTGCCCCAGGTGTCCCCGCATACCCTCCGGCATTCCTTTGCCACGCACATGCTCGATGGCGGCGCCGATATCCGGGTCGTGCAGGAACTGCTCGGGCATGCGTCGGTGACCACCACGCAGATCTACACCCTGGTCACCGTGGAGAAACTGCGCGAGGTATACGCGGCGGCCCACCCGCGGGCGCTGGGATAGCTCCGGGAGCTGGGATAAGCCGCCGCGACCCCCGCGCGCGGGATGCGCCGCCCCGGGACGGAGGTAGCCGCCCCTTTTTCATATCCGGTGCTTAGCGGCGCGTCAGCTTGAACAGCCCCGGGCCCAGGCTCTAGATTCTGGAAAACATCCATCGGGGAGGATCCAGCTAGTGGTAACCCGAACGCCAGAGGCAAGGTCCGCGGAGCTAGGGCCCACCGGACGTCCCATGTCGGCGTTCCCTGACCCCGAGCCCCTTGAGACGCATGGTCCCGCCCGAATCGTTGCTGTCTGTAACCAGAAGGGTGGCGTCGGCAAGACGACGACCACCATCAACCTTGGGGCCGCCCTGGCGGAGCAGGGGCGCCGGGTCCTGCTGGTGGACTTCGATCCCCAGGGCGCGCTGTCGGTCGGGCTCGGCATCCAGCCGCACGACATCGACGCCACCGTGTACAACCTGCTCATGGAGCGGGGCACCACGGCCCACGACGTCCTGATCAAGACGCAGGTGCACGGCATGGACCTGATGCCGAGCAACATCGACCTGTCCGGCGCCGAGGTCCAGCTCGTGCACGAGGTCGGCCGGGAGTACGTCCTCGGCGCGGCCCTGGAGCCGGTGGTCGCCGACTACGACGTCATCATGATCGACTGCCAGCCGTCCCTGGGCCTGCTGACCCTCAACGCGCTGGCCTGCGCGCAGGGTGTGGTCATCCCGCTGGAGTGTGAGTATTTCGCCATGCGCGGGGTGGCTCTGCTGATGGAGACGATCGACAAGGTTTCGCGTCGGCTTAACCCGAAACTGGAAATCGACGGCCTTCTCGCCACCATGTATGACTCGCGGACGATCCACACCCGCGAAGTACTGACGAATATCGTCAGCGGCTTCGGCGATAAGGTTTTTCACACCGTGATCAACCGCACCGTGCGCTTCCCAGACGCTACCGTGGCAGGGGAGCCCATTACCCGGTTCGACTCCGGGTCGATGGGGGCGAGTTCCTACCGTGAGCTCGCCAAGGAGGTACTTGAGCGGTGGCGGCAGGCCGGGGACGGTCACGAAGGGTAAGCTTGCCAGGCATAGCGGAGCTGCTTCGTCCCGCTATGCCCGATCCGGACGTGGCCGCGCACCGTCCGGCGAGCGGCCGGGAGCAGCACACGCATAAGATCACCGTTTACCTGTCCGCCGACGAGCTGTTCGCCTTGGAGCACGCCCGGCTGGCCCTGCGCCGCTACGGCATCAGCGCCGATCGCGGCCGTCTTGTCCGCGAAGCGATCGCCGTGGTCCTGGCCGACCTCGACGCCCAGGGCGACACGAGCCTCCTCGCCCGGCGGCTCGCGCCGCCATCCGCCACCGAGCCATCCTCGAACGAGCCATCCTCCAACAAGACGGTGCCGGGCGGCGTGCCCGGCCCCGGCCAGCACGGCGGCGGCGGTGGCGATCACCGCTGACGGGCCGTCACCCCCGCTGCCGGACGCCGGCGGCGTCCCGGCGGCCTTCGCTCCGGGTGACGGCGAGACCCGCGGTGCGCCCGGCTTCGAGGTGCACCTCGACGTGTTCGAGGGGCCGTTCGACCTGCTGCTGGGCCTCATCTCCAAGCACAAGCTGGACATCACCGAGGTCGCGCTGTCCCAGGTGACCGACGAGTTCATCAGCTACATCCGGGAGCGGTCCGGCGGCTGGGACCTCGATCAGGTCAGTTACTTCCTCGTCGTGGCCGCGACGCTGCTGGACCTGAAGGCCGCGCGGTTGCTGCCCTCCGGCGAGGTGGAGGACGAGGAGGACCTCGCGCTGCTGGAGGCGCGGGACCTGCTGTTCGCCCGGCTGCTGCAGTACCGTGCCTACAAGGAGGTCGCGGCGGTGTTCGCTGGGCGGATGGCGGCCGCCGCGCACCGGTTCCCGCGGCGCGTCCCGCTGGAGCCGCGGTTCGCCGAGCTGTTCCCCGAGGTATTGCTCGGCCTGGGGCCGGTAGAATTTGCCCGGATCGCGGCGCGCGTGCTGACCCCGCGGCAGCCGCCGACGGTGTCCACCGATCACATCCACGCCCCGTTCGTGAGCGTCCGCGAGCAGGCGCGGCGGCTGGCCGCGAGGCTGCGTGGGCTCCGCCGGGCCAGTTTCCGGCAGCTCACCACGGACTGCGTGGCGACGTATGAGATCGTGGCCAGCTTCCTGGCCCTGCTCGAGCTGTACCGGGAGGACCGGGTTTCCCTAGAGCAGCTCGCGCCGCTGGGGGACATCTACGTGACCTGGAACGCCGCCCGCGACGCTGGCCGAGGACGCGGACGACGACGAGAACGTCGCGGCCGGGGCGGACGAGGACGAGAACGTCGCGGCCGGGGCGGACGATGACGAGATAACGACTTGACATCCTCCCCGCCTGAGGGCGGGGGATTCCAGCTACTACGCCGATGGGAGCAGCAGGTGAGGTTCGCGGTTCACGGGCCGGGTGACCCCGTTGCCTCCCCGCGAGTGAAGGGGGATGGGGAGGTGGGTGGGGTGCCCCGCCGCGATGTTGATGGCCGCGTTCACGTCCGCGTGGCCGGCGAAACCGCAGGCAGTGCACCGGAACACGGCTTGGCTCTGACGCGAGTCCCGGTCCACGTGCCCGCACGCCGAGCACCGCTGGCTCGTGAACGCGGGACTGATCTTCTCCACCCGGCCGGGGGGCTTGTCCTGCAGCTGGCCCCGCAGCACCGCTTCCTGGGCGGGCGCGGGATGCAGCCGGTACCGGCACATGCGAACACACTATCGAATACCGCCGACAATTCCGGGGAGGTGAAGCGGCGTTTCCTCCCCGGCCTGAAGGCCGGAGTACCCACGCCGCGATCCTGATGACAGATATGAACGCCGCGCATGAATATGGCGGCGACGGCATCGTGGATGACGCCACCGTTGATGACGGCGCCGACGATGACGGCACCGGCCCGGGGGACCTGCGGGCCAGCCTGGAGGCCATCCTGCTCGTCGCGGACGAGCCGGTGCCTGCCGTCCTGCTGGCCCAGGTGCTGGAACGGCCCACCGGGGAAGTCTCCGCGCTGCTCCGTGACACCGCGGCGGCCTACGCCGCCGAGGGCCGCGGCTTCGACCTGCGGGAGATCGCCGGCGGCTGGCGGTTCTATACCCGCGAAGAGTGCGCGCCGGTCGTCGAGCGGTTCATCAGCGAAGGTCAGGAGGTCCGGCTCACCCAGGCGGCGCTGGAGACGCTCTCCGTCGTCGCCTACCGCCAGCCGGTCAGCCGGGCCCGGGTGTCCGCCGTCCGCGGCGTCAACTGCGACGGCGTGATGCGGACGCTGGCCCTGCGCGGGCTGGTCGAGGACGCCGGGACTGACCCGGAGACCGGCGCGATCCTGTACCGGACCACCAGCTACTTCCTGGAGCGCCTCGGCCTGGCCAGCCTGGAGGACCTGCCTGACCTCGCCCCGTTCCTGCCGGACAGCGTTGAGGGTGTCGAGGACGGGGCCGACGCCGGCGAGGTGCGGCCGTGAGCGCGCCCGGCCGTAAGCCGCCCCGCGGGAGCGCTGGGCGCAGCAGCCGGACCAATCGCCCCAGCCGTCCCGGCCGGGCCCGTCAGGCGGACGGCCCGGCCCTGGCCGCCCGGCCGGCGCCCGTCGCGGCCCCGGTGGACGCCGTCGATCCCGACGACGACTTCGATGATGGCTTCGGCGAGGAGCGCGACAGCCTGACCGACGTCCCCGGTGGCGTGCGGCTGCAGAAGGTGCTGGCCGCGGCCGGAGTCGGCAGCCGCCGGCACTGTGAGGAGATGATCGGGGCGGGCCGGGTCGAGGTGGACGGGGAGACGGTGCGCCGGTTCGGCGCCCGGGTCGACCCCGAGCACCAGATCATCCGGGTGGACGGCAAACGGATCCCGTCCCGCCAGGATCTCGTCTACCTGGCCTTCAACAAGCCGCCCGGGGTGCTGACGGCGATGTCCGATCCGCGCGGCAGGCCCACGATCACCGACTTCCTCGGCGACCGGGCCGAACGGCTGTTCCACGTCGGCCGGCTCGACTACGACACCGAGGGCCTGATGCTGCTGACCAACGACGGGGAGCTCGCGCACCGGCTGGCGCACCCCCGGTACGGCGTACTCAAGACGTACCTGGCCGAGGTACAGGGCCCGGTGCCCAAAGACCTGGGCCGCAAGCTGATGACCGGGATCGAACTGGACGACGGCGTGGCCACCGCGGACCGGTTCCGGGTGGTGGAACGTTCCGGGCCGCGGGTACTGGTCGAGATCGCGCTGCATGAGGGTCGCAAGCGGATCGTGCGCCGGATGCTGGCCGAAGCCGGGTATCCGGTCCTGCGGCTGGTCCGCACCGATGTCGGCCCGATCCGGCTCGGCGGCCTCCGGCCAGGCGCCGTCCGCGAGCTCAGCACGAGGGAAATTGGTGAGCTGTACGCGTCGGTAGGCCTATAGCCTTGGGGCGGGCGTCAGCCCGAGCCATGAAGGCCTTGAGGAGGTGGGAACGTGCCGGTCAGAGCGATCCGGGGCGCGGTGCAGGTCGATGCCGACGAGCGTGAGGCGATCCTGGATGGGACAGCCGATCTCGTCAGCGACGTTATGACGCGTAACGACCTCGTACCAGACTGACGTGATCAGCGTCCTGTTCACCGTCACCCCCGACCTGACCGCGGAGTTCCCGGCCCTGGCCGCGCGCAAGATCGGATTTCACGATGTGCCGCTGCTCTGCGCGACCGAGATACCCGTCCCGGGTGCGCTCCCGCGGATCGTCCGGCTCATGATGCACGTGGAGACCGGCCGCACCCGCGGTGAGATTCAGCACGTGTACCTGCGCGGTGCGGCCGCGCTCCGGCTGGATATCGCGCAGTGACCCCGGGGCCCGTCCCGCGACGGGTCGCCGTCATCGGTACCGGCCTGATCGGGACGTCTGCGGCGCTCGCCCTGCGGCGGCTCGGCATCGACGTCCGGCTCTGGGATCGTGACCCGGCCGCCGCCGCGCTCGCGGCCGAGCTGGGCGCGGGCCGGGTGCTGAGCAGCCTGGACAGTCTGGAGAACCCGGCCGACCTGGCGCTGATCGCCGTGCCGCCCGCCGACGTGGCTGCGGTGCTGGGCACGGCGCAGCGGGCGGACCTGGCCGATTGCTACACCGACGTGGCCAGCGTGAAGGCGCTTCCGCTGGCCCAGGCCCGCGACGCCGGCTGTGACATCTCTCGGTATGTGCCCGGGCATCCGCTGGCCGGACGGGAGCGGTCCGGTCCCGCCGCCGCCCGCGCCGACCTTTTCCTGGGCCGGGCATGGGCGCTGTGCCCCGCGGCCGAGACGTCCGGGGAAGCCATGGGGAAAGCGACCGCCCTGGTCCGGGCGTGTGGCGCCGAGCTGGTCGTGACCGACGCGGTGACCCACGACCGCTGGGTCGCGCTCGTCTCGCATGCCCCGCACGTGGTCGCCGCGGCAATGGCCGCCCGGCTCGCCCCGGAGTCGGTGCCAGCCGAAGCGCTCAGCCTGGCCGGGCAGGGCCTGCGCGACGCCACCCGGATCGCCGTGGGTGACGTGGACCTGTGGACGCAGATCCTGACCGGAAACGCTGCTCCCGTCACGGCGGTGCTGGCCGATGTGGCCGCCAGCCTCACGGACGTCGCCCTGGCCCTGGCGGAGATCGCGGAAAACGGATCGCCCGCGCCCCCGGCCTCGAAGGCCGGCCCATCGGAGGCCGGCTCATCGGGGCCAGCCCGTCGGGGGCCAGCTCGGCGGAGTCTGGCTCAGCGGAGTCCGGCTCAGCGGGGCCGGCCAGCACCTGGCGGCCCTCCTCGAGCGAGGGCGCACCGGCGTGGCCCGGATCCCCGGCAAGCACGGCGGCCCGGCTCGCGTGTTCACCGCGGTGCAGGTAGTCATCAGCGACCGGCCCGGGGAACTGGCCCGGCTGTTCACCACGGCCGCGGCGGCCGACGTCAACATCGAGGACGTCGGGATCGAGCATTCACCCGGCCAGCCGGTCGGAGTCGCTGAGCTGTCGGTCCGGCCCGAGTCAGCTGGGACGCTAATTGCGGCCCTAGCGGCCGGCGGATGGCCCGTCCGCCGGTAGCCTTGCGGATGTGAGCACTTCAGCGGGCGGTCGCGGCGAACCCCAGTCGGGAAGCTCGGGCAGCGGAATCGTCATCGCCGTCGATGGCCCGTCGGCGTCGGGTAAATCGAGCACCTCGCAGGGGGTAGCCCGCACCCTGGGCCTCCGCTACCTGGACACCGGGGCCATGTACCGGGCGCTCACCTGGTGGCTGCTGGCCCACGGGGTCGATGTCGCTGACCCGGACGCGGTGGCGCAGCACGTGGCCGATCCGGTCATTGAGGTCAGCACCGATCCGGACGATTCGTGGGTGACGGTGGACGACCGGGACGTGTCCGCGGCCATCCGCACCCGGGAGGTATCCGGCGCGGTCTCGCCGGTCGCCCGGGTGCCGCAGGTCCGGGTGCGGCTGATCGGCATGCAGCGGGAGATCATCGCCCGGGCCCGGGCCGAAGGGCGGGGCATCGTCGTGGAGGGGCGTGACATCGGCACGGTGGTCGCGCCCGACGCCGTGGTCAAGGTCTTCCTGACCGCCAGCGAACTCGCCCGCGCGACCCGGCGCACCGCCGAACTGGCTGCTGACCCCGCGGCCACGGTCACCACGACCCAGTCCGAGCAGGCCCGCCGGGACCGGATGGATGCCGGGCAGATGGCCAGGGCCGCCGACGCCGTGGAGATCGATTCGACCATGTTCGCGCTCAGCGACGTGATCGCCATGATCACGGGCCTGGCCACGGAGCGGGCCGGCCTGCCCGATATCGCGAGGACGACCCGGTGAGCCCGGACGACGAGTCCGCCGGGGCCGGCCCCGACAACGAGTTCGTGCCCGGGGATCGACGAGTTCGTGCCCGGGGTGGATGACACCTACCCTCCCGACGAGGACCCAGCCGACGGTGCCACGGGCTCCGAACCCGTCCTCGGTGACTACATCGAGGATCTGCAGGCCGCCGAGCGACCGGTGGTGGCGGTCGTCGGGCGTCCGAATGTTGGCAAGTCCACGCTGGTCAACCGGATCCTTGGCAGCCGCCTGGCGGTCGTGGAGGATACCCCCGGGGTGACCCGGGACCGGGTCGCCTACGACGCGGAGTGGAACGGCCGGCTCTTCACCCTGGTCGACACGGGCGGCTGGGAGCCGACGGAGGAGAAGACCGGATCGCTCCCCGCGCGGATCGCCGGGCAGGCCCGGATCGCCGCGGCCACGGCCGACGCCGTGCTGTTCGTGGTGGACGCCACGGTGGGGGTGACCGACACCGACGACGCCGTCGCTGACGTGCTGCGCCGCTCCGGTGTGCCCGTGGTGGTGGCGGCCAACAAGGTCGACAACGCGGCCACGGAGCTGACCGCCTCGGCGTTGTGGTCGCTGGGGCTCGGCGAGCCGTACCCGGTGAGCGCGCTGCACGGGCGCGGCAGCGGTGACCTGCTCGACGCCGTGCTGGAGGCACTGCCCGAGGCCCCGCCGCAGCCGCGTACGCAGCCGGGCGGCCCGCGCCGGGTAGCGCTCATCGGCCGTCCGAACGTGGGCAAGTCCAGCCTGCTCAACATGCTGGCCGGGGAGCAGCGGGTGCTGGTCGACGCCGAGGCCGGCACGACCCGGGACCCGGTGGACGAGCTGATCGAGCTGGGCGGCAAGACCTGGCGGTTCGTGGACACAGCCGGCATCCGGCGGCGCTTCCGGGAGAGCCAGGGCGCTGACTACTACGCCGCGCTGCGGACGGCCGGCGCGCTGGAGGTGGCCGAGGTCGCGGTGGTGCTCGTCGACGCGAGCCAGCCGCTGACCGAGCAGGACCTGCGCATCATCTCGATGGTGATCGAGGCGGGCCGGGCGCTGGTCATCGCGTTCAACAAGTGGGACATGGTCGACGAAGAGCGCCGGTACTACCTGCAGCGCGAGATCGACCGGCAGCTGTACAACGCGCGCTGGGCGCCGCGGGTGAACATCTCCGCGACCACCGGGCGGCACATGGACCGGCTGGTCCCGGCGATCGAGACCGCCCTGGCGGGCTGGGAGACCCGGGTGCCGACCGGCCGCCTCAACAGCTGGCTGACTGCCCTGGTCGCGGCGACCCCGCCGCCGGTACGCGGCGGCCGCCAGCCCAAGATCCTGTTCGCCACCCAGGCCGGCATCCGGCCGCCGCACGTCGTGCTGTTCACGACCGGGTTCCTGGAGGCGGCCTACCGCCGGTTCGTGGAGCGCAAGCTCCGCGAGGAGTTCGGCTTCGAGGGCAGCCCGCTGAAGGTGTCGATGCGGCTGCGGGAAAAGCGCGGCCGCGGCTCATCGTCCCGCGGCCGGAGCGCCACCCGCCGATGACTGTGCTGGCCCGGGGGGCGACCCCCCGGAACCCCCGACTGCGCTCCGCGCCCGCGCGGTGGTACCTCGCCGGCACACCGGCCACTCACCCGAGCCTTCGGCCCGGGCTCGCTGGGCCGGTAGCGAGCGCCTCGCCGTGACCCGCTGTGGTTCCCACCGACAGCACCGGCCACTCGCCGGGGCCTTCGACCCCGGGCTCGCTGGGCCGGTCACGGGCGCCTCGGCCCGGGCCCCTTGCCCTGAGGGGAGCGGTCTCAGTCGTATTCACTGAAAACGCTCCCCGTAGCCGTGAGACATCGCCCTGCCGGGCGCACCGGCCCCCAGGCCCGGGCTCGCTGGGCCGGTCACGGGCGCCTCGGCCCGGGCCTCTTGCCCTGAGGGGAGCGGTCTCAGTCGCATTCACTGAAAACGCTCCCCGTAGCCGTGAGACATCGCCCTGCCGGGCGCACCGGCCCCCAGGCCCGGGCTCGCTGGGCCGGTCACGGGCGCAGCACCGTAACCTGGGCGGATGCTGACTGCTCGGCTCCTTGAGATTGACCGGACGCGAGTCTGGCACCCGTACGCGCCGATGCCGGGGACCCAGCCGCCGCTGGCGGTGGAGTCCGCGTCGGGAATCCGGCTGAAGCTGGCCGGCCCGGGGAGCCCCGAACTGGGCGGCGTTGAACTGATTGATGGGATGTCGTCGTGGTGGGCAGCCATCCACGGGTACCGGCACCCGGCCCTGGACGCCGCCGCCGCGGCCCAGCTGCAGCGAATGAGCCACGTGATGTTCGGCGGCCTGACCCACGAGAGCGCGGTCCGGCTGTGTGACCGGCTGGCCACCCTCGCGCCAGACGGCCTGGAGCACGTGTTTCTGTGCGACTCGGGATCGGTCGCCGTCGAGGTCGCAATCAAGATGTGCCTGCAGTACTGGCGCTCCCGGGGGCGCCCGGCCCGGCAGAAGCTGCTCACCTGGCGCGGCGGCTATCATGGCGACACGTTCTGGGCCATGTCGGTATGCGACCCGGACGGCGGCATGCACCGGATCTGGGACGGGGTGCTGCCGCGGCAGGTGTTCGCCGGCCTGCCGCCCGCCGGGTTCGCCGCCGGCGTGGACCCCGGCTACGCCGCCGAACTCACCGGCCTGATCGCGCGGTACGCGGATGAGCTGGCCGCGGTGATCGTAGAGCCGGTGGTGCAGGGCGCCGGCGGCATGCGCTTCCACGATCCCGGCTACCTGCGGCTGCTGCGTTCGGCCTGCGCTGAGCACGGCGTGCTGCTGATCTTCGACGAGATCGCCACCGGCTTCGGCCGCAGTGGGGCGCTGTTCGCGGCCGGGTACGCAGGCGTGAGCCCGGACGTGATGTGCGTGGGCAAGGCGCTGACCGGCGGCTATCTCACGCTGGCCGCGGCGCTGTGCACGCCCGAGGTGGCGGCGGGCATCAGTGACGGCGAGCTTCCGGTGCTCGCGCACGGCCCGACGTTCATGGGTAACCCGCTGGCCTGCGCGGTCGCCAGCGCCTCGCTGGACGTGCTGCTCACCGGGTACCCAGGCGGCTGGCAGGCCCAGGTCCGGCGGATCGAGACGGGTCTGCGCGCCGGGCTCGCCCCGGCGCGCGGCCTGCCCGGGGTCATCGACGTCCGGGTCCTCGGCGCGATCGGCGTGGTCCAGCTGGATCACGACGTGGACATCACCGCGGCGACCAAGGCGGCCGTGGCCGAGGGTGTCTGGCTGCGGCCGTTCCGTGATCTCGTCTACACCATGCCGCCCTACGTAACCGGCGACGACGACCTTGCCCGCGTCTGCGCCGGTGTGGTGGCCGCCGCCGCGGCGGCCTGAGCTGGGCGGGCTCATCCGGTCAGGGTGACCGGGCCGGCCAGGGCCCATCCGGTCAGGGTGACCGGGCCGGCCAGGGCCCATCCGCTCAGGGTGACCGGGCCGGCCGGGGCCGGCCGCTGGCCCCACCGTGGCCGGGCGTTACGGTGCCAGAGTGGCTAGTCGTGCGGAACGGTCGAGGTCGTTCGGGGCGGTCGCCGGAGACTACGACCGGCTGCGGCCCGGGCCGCCGGACGACGCAGTGGACTGGCTGCTGCCACCGCGCTGCGAGGTCGCCGTTGACCTCGCCGCGGGAACCGGCCTGCTGTCGCGGGCGCTGGCCCGCCGGGGCCCGGAAGTGATCGCGGTCGAGCCGGACGGGCGGATGGCTGCGGTGCTGCGGGCCCGCTCGCCGGGCGTCCCGGTGCTGCGCGGCACCGGCGAGGCCATCCCGGTGGATGACGCTCAGGCCGACGGCGTGTTCGTGTCGTCGGCCTGGCACTGGCTCGACCCGGAGCGGGCCGTACCGGAGATCGCCCGGGTGCTGCGCGACGGCGGCCGCCTCGGCGTGCTCTGGACCACGCGGGACCGGGAGGTGCCCTGGGTCCGCAGCCTTGACCTGCGGCGTGATTTCCCGGCCCCGGGGCGGGTCCGCCACCGCGAGATCATCCTGCCCGATACCGGCCTGTTCGGCCGGGCGGTCACCGCCTCGTTCCGCTTCACCCGCCCGATGACGATTGAGAGCATCGTCGACATGCTCGCCACCTACAGCGGTGTCATCACGGCCGAGCCGGGTGAGCGGGCGGCCGCGCTCGCGTACGCCCGGGATCGCCTGGGGCAGCAGTTCCCGGGCGCGGGCGAGATCGACGTGCCGATGCGCGCGTGGTGCTGGCGGGCGGACCGCGCGAACCGGGCCTAGTACACCTGCTCGTAGCTCCTTGATGGGTTGTCCGGGGCATGCGTGCTATTCATGAGCAGCGCTGGTCTTCCGCAGCAGGTGCCGAAGACCCGCGCCGATGCCTGAGTCTCCGGACCGTCGACACGGACTGTTAACATTTCTGTGACTCTCGGTACACGAGATGGGTTTCTGCTGGTTAAGTACGCACCGGGCAAGTACCGGCAAGTACCGGGCCAGTACCGGGCAAATCTGACCGGGACCTACGTCAGGAGCAGGAGTGCGGCTGCCCGTCATCCTCGACGCGGACATCGGCGGTGAGCCAGACGATGCCATGGCGCTGGTGATCGCCGCCCGCGAGCTGCCGGAGCTCACGCTCGTCCTGACGTCGGATGAGATGTCCGGGCAGCGCGCCCGGTTCGCCCGGCTCCTGCTGGATGCGGCGGGTCGGCCCGACGTCCCGGTGGTGGCCGGCCGCCAGCTCAGCGCGACGCCATGTTTCTTCACCGCCGGCCTGACGCCCGGATCGGTTGTCACACAGCCGGACGACGTGGCGGCCGCGGTCCGTGCCGCCTGCGGGCGGGGCGGCGCCGCGCGCTGGATCGGGCTCGGGCCCCTGTCCAACCTGGCGGCGCTGCTCTCCCGGGATCCGGGGCTGGCCCAGCGGCTGCTCATCACTCAGCTGACCGGCACGGTGAACCGCGGCGACCCCGCACTGCCGCCCCGCAATTTCCGGCTGGATCCCTGGGCCGCCCGGCAGGTGCTGAGCGCGGCGCGCTACCTGCGCTTGGTGGGATTCGATGCCGCAGGCCGGCCGGGATGCGAGATCACCGCGGCCACCCCCGTGTTCCGGGAGCTGGCCGGGGCGGACGGCGCTCCGCTGCCGCCCTGGGCCGGCCTGCTCGCGTCCCACTGCCGCCAGTTCTTTGCCCGCTATCACCCGGCCGTGCTGCCAGCCGACCCCCTCGCGCTGGCCGCCGCCCTTCGGCTCCCGTTCACCCCGTTCGCCTGGGCCGTCCTCACGGCCGACGCCGCCGGGCGGATCAGCGAACGTCGCGGCGGCCGGGCCGTGCTGCTCAGCCAGGACATCGATTACCCCGCCTTTGCCCGCTGGCTGCAGGCTCGGCTTGACCCGCGCCCGCGCCCGCAGGCCAGGCGCCATCGGGTTGTCCCGGTCCCCGCCTAATCGGCCGCCGGTTACCTGGTGCCCGGCTAGTCGGCCGCCGGTTACCTGGTTCCCGCCTAATCGGCCGCCGGTTACCCGGTTCCCGGGTAGTCGGCCGCCGGTTACCTGGTGCCCGGCTAGTCGGCCGCCGGTTACCTGGTTCCCGGCTACCTGGCCGGTTAGCTGGTTCCCGCCTAATCAGCCGCCGGTTACCCGGTTCCCGGGTAGTCGGCCGCCGGTTACCTGGTGCCCGGCTAGTCGGCCGCCGGTTACCTGGTTCCCGGCTACTTGGCCGGTTACCTGGTTCCCGCCTAATCAGCCGCCGGTTACCCGGCGCGGGCCGGGTCGTCCCCGGCACCGATCTGGAACCAGACGGTCGTCCCGGCGTTGTCCTGAAGGCATCCCCAGCGTGCCGCGAGCTGATCGACCAGGAACAGGCCGTGGCCATGGGCGGCGTACCGGTCACCGCTCACCTCGGGCCCGCTCGCCGGGGACCCGCCGTCGATGACCTCCACCAGCAGGCCGTCCGGCACGCCGATGACGACGACCGTGACCGTGCCGCCCTCCCGCCCCGATCTGGTGTGCAGCACCGCGTTCGTGACTAGTTCCGAAGTCAGTAAGGCGGCGGTTTCCGCCGCCGGCCCCGCCATCGCGGCGACGTAGGCCCGGGCCCGCGACACCTGTTCCGGGCGCCCCGGAACGGTCAGGCTGCCCAGGACGACCGCTGCCGACGTCATGACTGGCTGGGCTGGTTATCGTCCCATCGTGTCTGGTCCATACCGCATTCCCCCCTTGTGGATGTTCTCCTCGCGCACCTGAGTTACGGTCGGTCCAACGGCCATATCAGGCACAGCAGTAACCTTCTCATCACCGTGCGTTAAAACGATGATGGGCCGGAGGAGAGGCGTGCGCAAGTGCATGAAACAAATTTCCCGGATGAAATCCCGGATGGGATTTCATCCCGAGCGCGGGTGCGGTATCGTCAAGGTTGCCAAGGAACGGTACGGAGCGAACTCGTTACTGCATGCCATCAGATGGCCGGTGGTCGCGCCGTGCACACCGCTCATGGAGCTGGGCATGACGGACCGGACGGCTTGAGGGGGTGACTCGCTCGTGACGATGGGGCCGACCGTGCGTCGCCGTAGGCTCGGGTTCGAGTTGCGGCGGCTGCGAGAAGCGCACTCTATCAAGCTGGAAGAGGTCGCCGAGCAGCTGGGCGTGGCCGCGTCGACCCTCTCCCGCATCGAGACCGGGAAGGCGCCGAACCAAGTCTGTCTATCTCAGCGCCATGCTTGAGCTGTACGGCGTCGGCGATCCCGCTCAGCGCCAGGTGCTCATCGACATGGCCCGGGAGGGCCACCGCAAGGGCTGGTGGTCGGTCTACGACGACGTGCTGCCGACCGGGTTCGGCATCTACGTCGGGCTGGAGGCCGAGGCCGCGGGGCTCCGCAGCTTCCAGGGCGAAGCGGTGGAGGGGCTGTTGCAGACGCCGGACTACGCACGCGCTGTACTAAGGGAAGTTCAGAACCGGGACACCGACGAGCAGATCGAGAGGCTGGTCGACCTGCGGATCAAGCGCCAGGATGTGCTGGAGCGGGATCTTCCGCTGGATGTATGGCTGATCTTGGACGAGGCCGTGATCCGCCGGACCATCGGCGGGCCCGACGTCATGCGCGGTCAGCTCGCGCGGCTGACCGAGGCGAGCAAGATGCCGAATGTGACGCTCCAGGTGCTGCCGTTTGAGAGCGGCTCGCATGCGGGGCTGAAAGGGTCCTTCTCAATTCTCGAGTTCCCGGAGCGGGCCGACGCCGATGTGGCGTACGTGGAGTCCGTGGCCGGGATCATTTACTTGGAGAAGGACCGTGAGGTGCGCTCCTGCGCCGAGGCGTTCGACCGGCTACGGGCAGCGGCTCTGTCGCCGGGTGCGTCAGCGGATCTGATCTCCAAGGTGGCGACGGATCTCGCCTGATAGATGGAAAGATGGTCATATATCGGAAGGAGAGGCGGATGGATACCGACCTCACAGGGCTGCGCTGGTTCAAGAGCAGCGCTAGCAGCACCGGCGGGTGCGTGGAGATTGCGCACCTGCCCGACGGCGGCGGCGTGGCGGTCCGTGACACGAAGGACCGGTCCAAGACCCCGCACGTGTTCAACCGGCACGAGTGGGAGTGCTTCCTCATTGGCGCCAAGGGCGGCGAGTTTGACCTTCCTAGCTAGCAGGCCGATGGTCTGACGACGTCCCGGAGCCATGCTCCGGGCGTTAGGGGGGGAAGTGGCGGGTCCCGCTGAGGGGTAGCGGGACCCGCCACAGTTTTCCGGTCCGGCCGTCAGGCCGGTCTCCGGTCCAGCCCGGCGGCGGGGCCACCGGTGAATGCCTGCCACGTCGCGGCAGTGAAGATGAGCGCCGGTCCGTCGGGTTGCCAGGAATCCCGCACCGCGACCGCTCCGCCGGGAGAGAAACTCGCAGCGCGGCCATTTCCACGCAGTTGCCTCCGGTCGGCCCGCTCCGGCTGCTCTTCCGCCACGTGACACCCTGTAGCTGGCTGGCGCGCATCCCGTTACGGAGGTGACTCATTGGTCCCCGTCCAGGTCGCTGATGATCGACTTGAGAATCTCGGCCGTCGCGGACGGCGGCGCGCTGACGATGCTCAGCCGCTCCATGGCCAGCATGTACTGGTCCACATCGGACTGCTTGTCCAGGTAGAGAGCACTGGTCAGATGCTCGACGTAGACGATGTTGGGCAGTTCCCGGTCGCCGAACCGCAGCACGCTGAAGCCGCTCGGGACCGCATGGCCCCCGACACCGTACGGCACCACCTGGAGGGTGAGGTTGGAGCGCTCGCTCGCTTCCAGCAGGTAGGCGATCTGGTCCTGCTGGGTGCGGACATCACTGACCGGCCGGCGCAGCGCGGGCTCCTCGACGATCACCCAGAGCTTCAGGTCGCCGCGGCCGAAGCGCCGCTGCCGTTCCTTGCGGACCAGCACGTGCCGTTCCGCGTCTTCGGGGGAGAAGTCGCCAAGGGCCAGGACAGCGCTGGCGTAATCCTCGGTCTGCAGCAGGCCGGGCACGAACTGAGGCTCGTAGATACGGATGGATGCGGCCGACTCCTCCAAGCCCACATATGTCTGGAACCACTCCGGCAGAATGTCGGTGTGCCGGTGCCACCAGCCCGGCCGGTTCGCCTGCTCGGCCAGGCCCAGCAGTTGCTCCCGCTCGGCGTGCTCCACGCCGTAGTAGGTCAGCAGGTCAAGGATGTCGATCTCCCTGATCGCATTCCGGCCCAGCTCGATGCGGCTGATCTTCGATTCCGACCCGCGGATGACCTTGGCGGCCTGCTGAGCCGAGATCCCCCTGCTTTCACGCAAACGCCGCAAATGCGTGCCGAGGAGGATGCGAAGGACGGTCGGTCCATGTGCCGCCTCCGTCATCAGACTCACCTGTCCTCTCCGGGCCGCCTACCGGGGTCCGCCGGGCCGACCAGCACGTTCCAGGTACCGGATACCGCAACTACTAGGACGGTTCTGTCGTGAACAGTTACACTGGTTGGACAAACGTGTCGCGAATAATAAGACACAACTGTCACCGAGAAGCGTCCTGCCTATGCACATCTTTAGCGCAATTGCGTGTCACCGTACGGCGCTTCATCGCGTCAACGCAATGATAACGCAGGTGGGATTTCATGACATGCCCTCAGCCGTTTGGCGGCAAGGTCGCGCCACGCAAGTTGTGAATCCATTAAGTGCGCTTTCGCTTCTTGCTGCGCGCCGAAGCGGGTCCTGTCTTCCCGGGCATGGCCCCGGGCCTGGTGGCTGAGCTTGGGATTCTGGCCGGTACGCGACGGCTCTCCGGTTCTCTCGCGGCGCCCGGACGGCGGCCGTCGGGCCGGCCCGGGCCAGCCGGGACCGAGACTGCCGAGTTTGCCCCGCCGCCCCTGCCACACGCTGGTGTGGACGTCTGGCCGCGCATACGTAGGCTGGCGTGGACGAGACGGCGCACCAATGCGCCAGCCATCGCGGCTGGAGCCCAGTGAGCTCACCGTGCGCCGCCGTGCGCCGCCCTGCGTGGGCCGCCCCGTGCGCCGCGCCCGAGCCCGCCGCGGCTGCCCGCGTCGAGCGCGCCGTGGCCGTCCGGCCCGTCCCCGCCGCGCGGTGAGACCGCTTGGCCCGGCTGATTCCCTTCTGAATCCCCGCCCCGGCCGCTGCCTCAGCCGAATACGGCGCCGCACTCCCCTCGGCGCGCCGTGATAACAGATCCATTTATGTGCGGCCCGGCCGCACTGCACGTGTGTGGCGCAATTTCCTTATCACGGTATTCACGGAGTAAATGCGGTGACCGAAAACGAGGGCTGGATAAAGAAGTTCAGACCCGATATCCCAAGCCCGGCACGAATTTACGATTACCTCCTGGGGGGCAAAGATAATTATCCGGCCGACCGGGCCGTGGCAGCCGAGATCGCCCAGGCCCTGCCCCGCATCCGGGTCGCCTGCGAGTGGAACCGTGCGTTCCTCGGCCGGGCGGTCCGCTACCTCGCCGCCCGCGGCGTCCGGCAGTTCATCGACATCGGCACTGGCCTGCCCACCGTGGGCAACGTGCACGAGATCGCCCAGGCCGCGGCGCCCGGCGCGCACGTCGTCTACGTGGACAACGATCCCGTGGTGCTGACCCACGGCCGAGATCTGCTGCATGGCGTCGTCGGCACCACGATCCTGGAGCATGACCTGCGCCAGCCCGAGGCGATACTCGCTGACCCGGAGCTGCGCGCGCTGATCGACGTGGAGCAGCCGGTCGCCCTGCTGCTCGCCGCGGTGCTGCACTTCATCCCGGACGAGGACGACCTGGCCGGGATCATCGCAACGCTGCTCCAGCCGTTCCCGTCCGGAAGCTATCTGGTTGTCTCGCACATGACCGCGGATGCGAAGCCCGAGGTGCGCACGGCGGCCAAGGTGTACGACCAGACGACCACGCCGATCTATCCCCGCCGCCGGGACCAGATCCAGCGGCTGGCCAAGGGCCTGGAGCTGGTGGCGCCAGGCGTGGTTTGGCTGCCCGAATGGCGGCCCGATCCGCGGCACTACGCCGCCGCCGAATACAGCGGAGGCCTATTTCTACGCTCTGGTCGCCCGTAAGCCCTGAAACCGCGGTGCGTAAGATTGGCGGGCACCACAGACGAGGCGGGAGAGTATGCGCTACCGATCGCTTGGATCGTCCGGATTGCTGGTGTCCGTCGTCGGGCTCGGCTGCAACAACTTCGGCCGCCGGCTTGACGTTAACGGGACGCGCGCGGTGGTGGACGCCGCCATCGACGCCGGAATCACGCTGTTCGACACGGCGGACACCTACGGCGGGGACGGCGCATCAGAGACCCTGCTCGGCGAGGTGCTGGGCGCCCGGCGCAGCCAGATCGTGCTCGCCACCAAGTTCGGCCACCGGAAGGTGGACATGGGCTACGGGCCGGCGGCCGGCGCGAAGGGCGGCCGCGCCTACATCAAGCGCGCCGTCACCGAATCGCTGCGGCGGCTCCGTACGGACTACATCGACCTCTACCAGTTGCACACCCCGGATCCGGTGACGCCCATCGACGAGACCATCGCCGCGCTGGACGAGCTGATTACCGAGGGCAAGATCCGTTACGCCGGGCACTCCAACCTCTCCGGCTGGCAGCTCGCCGACGCCGAGCACGTGGCCCGCGAGGGTGGCCGCAACAGGTTCATCTCCGCGCAGAATCACTGGTCCCTGCTGGAGCGGGACGCGGAGGCCGAGGTCGTGCCCGCGGCCCGGCACTTCGGGGTGGCCGTGCTGCCCTACTTTCCGCTCGCCAACGGGCTGCTCACCGGAAAGATCCGCCGGGGCCAGCAGGCGCCCAGTGGTACCCGGCTGGCCAGCCGGCCGGACTACGTGACCGACGAGAAGCTCGACCGGGTGGAGGCCCTGATCGCCTGGGCCGAGGCCCAGGGCGCCAGCATCCTGGACGTGGCGATCGGCGGCCTGGCCGCCCAGCCCGGCTGCTCCTCGGTAATCGCCGGGGCGATGAGCCCTGCGCAGGTGAAGGCCAACGTGGTGGCCGGTGACTGGACGCCGACGTCGGCTCAGCTGGCCGAACTGGACGCGATCGTCCCGCCGCCGGCCCCGGCTGACTGACCCGGCTGACTGACCCGGCTGACTGACCCGGCTGACTGACCCGGCTGACTGACCTTGGGCCGATCGCTCAGCTGCCCGCCACCGCGGTCTGGTACAGCGCGCGCACGTTGCTGCCGAACATGGCCGAGTAGGAGACCGACGGGCTGTCGCCGCCCAGCTGGTAACCGCCGATGAGGCCTATGGCCGTGCCCTGCCCGGTGGCCTGGTCCACCCGGATCAGGAACGGGCCGCCGCTGGTCCCGTCCGGGTAACCGCCGCAGTCGAACTCCAGCTGGGTCGGGCTGAAGGCCTTCGTCCAGTTCTGGCAGACCACTGGTTCGGGGGCGCCGTTCGGATAGCCGATGACCCGGGTCAGCTCCACCGGGGGCAGGTCGATGCCGAGTTGCTCGGCGCCGGTAACGTCCTCGATCGGGGTGCCGCCGTTCTGGCTCACGTCCAGGAAGGCGACATCGTCGTCCACGCTGGCCGAGTTGCTCCAGGCGTGGTCGGTGAAGATCCGCGAGACATACCAGATCTGATAGGGGGCCTGCCCGTTCGCGTAGCCCGGCACGAACGCGATCGTCCCCTGCGAGCCGGCGACGCAGTGCGCCGCGGTCAGCAGCAGGTTCCCGTGCGGGCTGTTGACCACGCTGGCCGTGCAGAAGTGCGTTCCGAGGTGGCCGTTGCTGGTCGTGAACAGGGCGCCCACGGCCGGGGTGCCGCCGAAGGACGCACCGTTCTGCGACGGGGACGGGCCGAAGCCGACCGCCTTCACGAACCGGGCGGCCATGCCGCCGCTGGCGGGCGTGGCGAAAATGATGGCCACCGCGGCCAGCACCGAGGTGCTGACGAGGCGGGCGGATGGTTTGGCCAGCCAGCGATACCACCATGGCCGCGGCCGCCCGGATGCCGGCCCCGCTGATCCCCCCGCCTTCCGGATCTCCGGACGCATAGCCTTCCTCATTGGGCCGCCGTCGCCATCACGTTGGTTCCCGTTCGGCTGGCATTGACGCTGAATCGTGATGATGTCTCATTCTGGCGGAACGATCAAGGAAGCGATAGGCGATCCAGCTGTGACGTTTCTCCAGGTTCTCTGAGAGTGCCCAGCTAGGCCTCGGGTAGATCGCCCCGGGCGGCCTCGATGTCCAGGGTGATCTGCAGGACCCAGCCCACCAGGACGACGCCGGCCGCCACGGACTGGTTCCAGTCGATGGCGAAGTCCTTGCGGTGCAGCTCGGCCGTGGCGCGGAACGCGGCCCGCTGGCCGCCCCACGGGTCCGGGCCGGTGCCCAGGTAGGCCAGATCGAGCTGGACCGGCCGGGTGGTGCCCCGCAGCGTCAGTTCCCCGGTCACCGTCCAGTGATCGTCGTCCTGCGGCGCGACGCCGTTGCCGGTATAGACGATCAGCGGGTGGACCTCGACGTCCAGGAAGTCCGCCGACCGCAGGTGGTCGTCCCGCATCTTGTTGCCGGTATCGATGCTGTCGGCGTTCATCCGCGCCTGCACCGCGGACCGCTCGATGGGCTCCGCGATGTCGATCGTGCCGGAGAACTCGCCGATAAACCCGGTCACACTGGCCAGGCCCATGTGCCGGGCCGTGATCCGGACTGAGGAATGCGCCGGGTCGATGGTCCACCGGCCCGGCGGCGGCAGTTGCGCGCCGCCGGCCCGGTCCAGGATGACCGGGCCCAGCGTCGCGGACCCGCCGGCGGTGACCACCACGGTGCGTGCGGCCGGGCCGTAGCCAGGCGCCATGATGATGGCCGTATACGTGCCCGGGGCCAGCGGCCCGGTGACCGCCAGCCCGTCGTCGTCACCGTCGGCCCTGGCGGCCTGCTGGCCAGACAGATCTATGACGGTCAGCACCGCGTTGCGCACGGCCCATCCATCGCGGCTCTGTACCCGGGCCGTTATCCCCGGGTTTCGCCCCGGACCGCAGTTCCGCATCGAGCGTGGTCTGCTCCCCGTCAGAGACGGCGACCGGCACGGCCGTGGGCTGGCAGGACGGCGCGCTGAGCGCGAGCGTGTAGCGCCCTGGGGCCAGATCCTCGATCACGTACCGCCCGTCCGGGCCGGTGCGCTGCGCCGCGACGACCTCCCCGCGCGGGTCGGCCAGGGTGACGGTCGCTCCCATCAGGGCCGTTCCGTCGCCGGCCCCGGTACCTGCCGCGCGTACCGTTCCGGTCAGCCTTGACCCGCCGGGCAGCAGCACGTCGACCTGCACCGGCTGGCCGCCCAGCCGGACGGCCGACGCGTGCGGCTGATGGGCGCTGGCCATCGCGATGAGCGTGTAGCTGCCCTGGGCCGGGGCGGAGATCCGATAGGACCCGTCCGCGTCCGTTTGGCCGCGCGCCGCCTGGCGCCCGCCGGTATCGATCAGCGCGACCGTGGCTCCAGGCACGGGCCTGCCGCCGGGCTGCCGGACGTGCCCATGCACAGGCGGCCCGCCTGGGCGGGCCAGGGAGCTCACAGCCAGTCCCGTCCGGTCCAGATCATTCCCGGGCCCCTCTGCCATGCGGACCATTATTGCGTAGTCTGCAAAATTTCACAAAATGCAAGCGGCGGTCCTGGCCACGCTAAATGACGGCGGCTAGGTCTAACCGGCAGGCCACCCCGTTGAAGTGAGAGGTACTACGGGGCTACGGCTGGTCAGCAGGGACAGCTCTGCCGCCCGCGCCGTCCGGTTGCCCGAGCGGACCGCGGAGAACGTGGCCACGGCCAGCACGAGCGTGCCCAGGGCGGTGGCCAGGCTCGCGACCGTGGCCCAGTCGGCGGACGTCACCAGCGGGCGTGCACGGAGGCGCGAAAGTACTTGTCGTAGAGGTTCTCGATCGCGTCCAGGGCCGGCTCGCCCAGCGGCGGCAGGCCGGCCGCCGCGGAGTTCAGCCGGGCCTGCTCGGGGTTGCGGGCGCCGGGGATGACGGTGGTGACCCCGGGCTGCTGGATGACCCAGCGCAGCGCCGTCTGCGCCGGGGTCGCGCCCGGCAGCGCCAGGGTGGCGAATTGCCGGGCGGCGTCCACCCCGGACTCGAAGTCCACCCCGGAGAACGTCTCGCCGACGTCGAAAGCCTCGCCGTGCCGGTTGTAGGAGCGGTGGTCATCGGCCGCGAAGGCGGTGTCCCTGGTGTACCGGCCGGACAGCAGCCCCGAGGCGAGCGGCACCCGGGCGATGATGGCGACCCCGGCCCGGGCGGCGGCGGGTAGCACCTCGTCGAGCGGCTTGCGCCGGAAGGCGTTCAGGATGATCTGCACGGTCGCGGTGCCGGGCCGCGCGATCGCGGTCAGCGCCTGGCCGGACGTCTCGACGCTCACCCCGTAGGCCGCGATACGTTCCTCGCTGACCAGCGTGTCGAGCGCATCGAACACGGCGTCGCTGGAGAACACCGGCGTGGGCGGGCAGTGCAGCTGCACCAGGTCCAGGGTGTCCACGCCCAGGTTGACCCGGGAGCGGTCCGTCCAGGCGCGGAAGTTGTCGAGCGTGTAGTTCTCCGGTACCTGATCGACACGCCGGCCCATCTTGGTGGCCACCGTGACACCGCCGCCGGCGTTGCCGGCGATGAACCGGCCGATGATCCGTTCGCTGCGGCCATCACCGTAGGCGTCGGCGGTGTCCAGGAAGGTGACGCCCGATTCGACTGCCGCGTGCAGCACGGCCATGGCGTCCTGGTCGCTTACATCCCCCCAGTCCGCGCCGAGCTGCCACGTGCCGAGCCCGATGACCGAGACGGGCCTGCCTGTCCTGCCGAGAATTCGCTGCTCCACGACTGAAAATCTTAGCGAACGGGCCCAGTGCGAGGATGGGACGTGTCCGTCGTGACCAGCCGAGGAGGACGCCGATGAAGGCCGCGCTTTACGACCGCATGGGGCCGGCGCGAGATGTGCTGAAGGTGACCGAGATCGAGCGGCCCGAGCCCGGGCCCGATGAGGTCCGGGTCCGCGTCCTGGTGTCGGCCATCAACCCCACCGACGTCAAGGCGCGCAGCGGGGCCGTGCCCCGTCCGATCGACGGGTTCCAGATCCCGCACCAGGACGGCGCCGGGGTGATCGACGCGGTAGGCGACGGGGTTGACCCTGCCCGCGTCGGACAGCACGTCTGGCTGTTCCTGGCCTGCGCCGGGCGCCGCTGGGGCACGGCGGCCGAATGGACGGTCGTCCCGGCCCGCCAGGCGGTGCCGCTGCCCGACGGGGTGGACCTGGAACTGGCCGCCAGCCTCGGTGTGCCGGCCATCACCGCGCACCGCTGCCTGTTCGCCGACGGCCCGGTAACGGGCAAGGCGACGCTGGTGGCGGGCGGCGCCGGCGCGGTGGGCCACTTCTCCATCGAGCTGGCCAAGTGGGCCGGTGCGCGGGTGGCCAGCACGGTCAGCAGCCCGGAAAAAGCGGAGCTGGCCCGCGCCGCGGGCGCGGACCTGGTGGTGAACTACCGGGAGTCCGACGTGGTGATGCAGCTGCGGCCGTTCGCCGAGCACCTGGACCGGATCATCGAGGTGGCCCTGGTGGCCAACCTGGAGACCGATCTCGCGCTGTCCGGCCCCGCGACCGCGCTCGTTACCTACGCGGCGACCGGCGAGGACCCGGTCCTGCCCGTGCGGGCCTGCATGAGCGCCAACGTCACGCTGCGCTTCGTCCTGCTGTACGGGATCCCGGCTCCGGCGATCGACGAAGCGGTGCACGACATAAACGTCGCACTCGCCGCGGGCGCCCTGACGCCATTGCCGGCCCACCGTTTCCCGCTGGACGATATCGCGGCGGCTCACGAAGCGGTGGAAAAGGGCGTGACCGGCAAGGTATTCGTCGTACCTGGGAGCCAGGGCTCGTTATCAGGCTTATCGGCTATTTAGGCCCGAAATAGCCGGTATTTTTGGTACCGCCGAAGAAGACCTTCGCGCCGAGCCGGTCCTTCCGACCGGTGCCGCCGCAGGCGCGGCACCGGCGGTGGGCGTAGGCGTAGACGCCGCCGAAGTGCCGGCCCGTACTCTTGCACACCGGGCAGCGCTTGAGCGGGTGGATGCGCACGGAGATGAGATATCCCGCGCCCGCGATGAGGACAATGACAATGAGCGCTGTCATGCTGGTGCTCCCATCTGCTGCGCGCTGTGGGTCGTCGGCACACTAGCGGCGCCGCAGCAGGTGAAGTGGCCGGTAACCGCGAGCCGGTCCGCGCCAGATCGGCCCGTTTTGTGCATGGCCCGTATATCGATCTGAACAGCATAGACCCGTGCAATCTCAGCTGAGAGTGATTTTAAATAGATAAGCCAGACGGCATTGTCTCAAATGACGCATAAGCCCCGAGGGTGGGCGTTGCGGTCCTACCCGTAGGCGTCCAGGGCGAGCTTGGCCGCGAGCGCGAGCCCGGCCAGGGCCACGACAATCCGCAATCCCTCGCCCGGCATCCGGCGCACGATTTTCGGCCCGGTCCAGCCGCCAATCAGGAAGCCCGCGGCCAGCGGGACCACGAATGACCAGCGCACCGGCGCGAAGATGGCAAAGCCGGCCGCGGCGACGAAATTGGCCAGCCCGCTGACTACGTTCTTGATCGCGTTGACCCGGGCCAGCGCCTCGTCCACCATGACGCCGAGCACGGCGAGCAGCAGCACCCCGCCGCCCGCGCCGAAATAGCCGACATAAACGGCCGCGCCGAAAAGCGCCGCGTTGAGCGCGATGCTGTTCATCCCCTCGGGCCGCGCCGACAGGCCCCGGATCCGGGGCTGGATCGCCAGCAGCACGGACGCGCCGGCGATCAGCACGGGCACGACGAGCTGGAAGGTCCGGGCCGGGGTCAGCAGCAGGATCGCCGCGCCGGTCGCGCCGCCCAGCACGGTCACGGTGCCGAACCGGCGGACGCGGCCGCCCTGGCCGGCCAGCTCGGGCCGTGAGCCGGCCGCCGCGCCCGCACCCGTCAGCACCGGCGAAACGGTGTTGGTCACGTTGGCCACCAGCGGCGGCAGGCCGAGTGCGAGCAGGACGGGATAGGACACGAGCGACGCGAGGCTCAGCACGGTGCTCACGAGCCCGGCGGTGAGGCCGGCGGCCACCAGCACGAGCGCGTGTGTGATCGTCATCCGGTCCCAGCATTGCGTGCGCGCCCGGCCGCCGGTCACGCGGCCCCCGGAATCACCTCCAGCGCAACGGGAGGCTCTCGATGCCGTAGATGCCCTCGGCCCCGCCCAGGCGCGGCTGCCCGGCCAGGTACGCCGGGGGAGCGGTCCTGGGCACACCCCGGCATCGGCCCTGGGCGCCCCTAGAGTCGGACCGTGGAATTCTCACGTATCTGTGTGTATTGCGGGTCGTCGGCCGGGACCGGGCCGGATTTCGTCGGCGCCGCCCGGTCGCTCGGCGAACTGCTCGCGCGCAACGGCATAACGCTGGTCTACGGGGGCGCCACCGTCGGGCTGATGGGTGTGCTGGCGGACGCCGCGCTGGCGGCCGGCGGGCAGGTGATCGGCGTGATCCCGCGCCATCTGGTCAGCCACGAGATTGCGCACCCGGGGCTGACGGAGCTGGTCGAGGTGGGCTCGATGCACGAGCGCAAGCAGGCGATGTACGAGCTCGCCGACGCGTTCGTGGCGCTGCCCGGCGGCCTGGGCACGCTGGAGGAGCTCACCGAGATCGCCACCTGGGCCCAGCTCGGCCTGCACCGCAAGCCGATTGCGACCCTGGACGCCGGCGGCTACTGGGTGGCCTTCCACGCCTTCCTGCGCGAGGCGGCCGACCGCGGGTTCGTGAAGGAGGAGAACCTGCGGCTGATCACGAACGTGCGCGCGGTCAGTGAGCTGCTGCCGGCCCTCCGGTCCTACTCGGTGCCGCGGCTGGGCAAATGGATCGGCCTGGGCGAGGTCTGAGCACCCCCGGGCGTGGGCAGTATCCCGTCTCAATATGCGCCGGACCCGGCCGCCCGCTTAACATCCGCCGCCCCGGTGGGCGATCATGGGAACCGGCACATTGGACAGGCCGCACATGGACAGGCCGCACATTGGACAGGGAGGCCCAATGATCTTCATTACAGCCAAGTTCCTGGTGCGTCCTGAGGACGCTGACCGCTGGCCTGAGATCTCCCGTGATTTCACCCAGGCCACGCGGGGCGAACCTGGCTGTAAGTGGTTCGAATGGTCCCGCAGCCTGGATAATCCCGTCGAATACGTCCTGGTCGAGGCCTTCCGTGACCAGGACGCCGGGGTGGCGCACGTCACCTCCGCGCACTTCAAGGAGGCGCAGAAGACGCTGCCGCCGCACCTGGCCGCCACCCCGAAGATCGTGAACGTGACCGTCGAGCAGGATGACTGGTCCGAGCTCGGCGAAATGGCCGTGCCGGACTAGGCCGTGCCGGACCAGGCCGTGCCGGACCAGGCCGTGCCGGACTATGCCGTGCCGGACTATGCCATGCCGGACTATGCCATGCCGGACTATGCCATGCCGGACCAGGCCGTGCCGGACCAGGCCGTGCCGGACCAGGCCATGCCGGACCAGGCCATGCCGGACTAGGAGCGCCCGGCTTCCCGGGAAAGCCGGGCCCCGCGCTGGCGGGCCGCCTCGTACAGGAGCACGGTGGCGGCGCTGGCCGCGTTCAGTGAGCTGGCCGAACCCGTGATCGGTATCCGCGCGATCTGGTCGCAGGCCGCGCGCCAGGCCTCGCTGAGGCCGCTCGTCTCGTTTCCGACCACGATGAGGGCGGGCCCGGTCAGGTCCTGTTCGGCCACCTCGACCTCACCTTTCTCGTCGGTGCCGAGCACGGCCACGGGCACGCCGGACGCGCGCTGGCCCCGGATCCAGGCCAGTACCCCGGTGGGCGCGGCGTCCCGCACGACCGGCACGGCGAACAGCGATCCGGTGCTCGCCCGCACCGCCTTGGGGTCGTATGGGTCGGCTCCGTGCCCGGTCACGATCACCCCGGCCGCCCCGAACGCATCGGCCGAGCGCACCACGGTGCCGACGTTCCCGGGGCTGGACGGCCGGTCCAGCACCACGCCGAGAAAGCCGGCGGTGACGTGAATCCGTGCGTAGTCGTCCGGGGGCATCGCCACCACGGCGATCAGCTCGGGGATCTCCTCGTTCTTCTCACCCAATTCCCGGATCAGTTCGGCGGACATGGCGATCCGGTCAGCGGCCGTTGCGTCGGTCAGCACTGACTCGGCCCAGCCGGACAGCGGCCGGTCCTCATCGTAGATCAGCGCCCGGATGGGCCAGCCGTGCGCAGCGGCGAGCGTGATCGGCCGCACGCCCTGCACCAGGAACTCCCCGGCCCGGAGCCGCTTCCTGCGATTGCCCAGCAGCGCTTGCCACTCCTGGAAGCGCGCGTTCCTGGTGCTGATCCGGAGGCCCACGCCCGGCAGCCTACCGGCCCGATTATCCAACCGATCCTTGGCCAAAGAGCACTCAGGCCGGAGCTCCCACACCGGCATCCTCGCGCCGCCCGCCGACGCGGCCGAGATGGGCTTCCTGACCGTCGCCAGCTGGCTGCCCAGCTTGCTCTTCGCCCTGCACGCGGGCGCGCGGGCGGCCGGTTCGGCCACCGCCGGATCCCGACGATCACGGCCGATCTCGGCCGCGCGGGGCTGCTGGCTCTGATCCCGGTGGCCGCGCTGCTGCACGTGCCGGCCCGCTGGCAGCTGTGCGCGGTGGCGCTCGCGGTCGGCACCCGCCCGGCGGGCTCGCTCGTGGCCGGTGCGCTCGGCACGATCATCGGCATCCGGCCCACCCTGTGGATCGCGGCCATCGGCGGCCTTACCGGATTCCTGTGGCTGCTGCCTTCACCATTGCCAGGTTTCCGGTTGCCGCCCGAAAATACCCCTGAAGCGTTTAGCGTAAAGGAGGAGAAGTCGGACATCCGGGCCCATGAATAACATTCTGCCGAGTTCCCATTCGACACTCGAAGTATTATTGCGATTGCATTATGTAACAGGCCGAATGTGATCAGGCCAAGCGGGTATCCGTATGGTGAGCTGGCCGAACGGATGAGCGTGACCCTCGTGCCGCAGGAGCCGACATGAACCAGCAAAGCCGGGAAAGCGCGCGGCGCGGCCCAGCCGGAGCGGCCCCGCGGCGGGACCCATGCGGTGTGTTCACGGACGAATGGGTCGCGGCGCTCGCCACGCCCGGCCACGGCTTCGCACGCTCCGCCGCACTGTCCGAAATGCTGTACCCCCTGGCTGTCCGGATGCTGGCCATCGCCCGCGAGGTTCCGTTCCAGCCGCGCCGGGCGGCGGAGATCGGCGCGGCCCTGGTCGCGGCGAATTTCGTGGACGTGGACGCGCTCGGCCGCAGCCTCACGGTCATCGCCCGCCATACCGCCCGGGCCTGGAACGGGCCAGAAAGCGCCGGGACCAGCGCGATTCAGGAAGCGGTGGCCGCGGGTTACATCCAGGCCCTGCGCGAGCGCACCCTGGCCGACGCGCAGGCCATCTTCCGCGCCCAGCTTTCCCACCAGGTCCGGCATGACCCGCTGACCGGTTTGGCCAACCGGGCGCTGCTCCTCGACCGGCTCACCGCGGCGGTGGACAATCCCGTCAGTCCCGGTCAGCGCATCGGTATCTGCCTCCTCGACCTCGACGGATTCAAGCCGATCAACGACAACCTGGGCCACGATGTCGGGGACGAGCTTCTCGCGGCGGTCGGGCACCGACTGGAAGCCCTGCTCACCGCGCCGACGACGACGGTGGCCCGGGTCGGCGGTGACGAGTTCGTCCTGCTCGTGCCGGATTCCGGCGGACGTGAAGCCACGGTGACGCTGGCCTGCGAGATACTGGCCCGGATCGAGCAGCCCTTCAGCCTCCGCGGGCACCGCGTGTGCATCACCGCCAGCATCGGGATCGTCGACCGGCCCGCGGCCGGGGCCCGGGCCCCGGATCTGGTCAAGGACGCTGACCGGGCCCTGGACTGGGCCCGCGCTGAAGGCCCCGGGCACTTGGTCGTCTACGATCCGGTCCGGGACGCTGACGACAACGCCCGGCAGGCGCTGATCGCTTCGATGCGGTCCGCCCTCGATGCGGGCCAGTTCACCGTGGTGTACCAGCCGATCGTCGGCCTGCCCGGCGGCGAACTGTGCGGCCTGGAGGCGCTCCTACGCTGGAACCACCCGACGCTGGGCAAGCTTTCGCCCGAGGCGTTCATAACGCTGGCCGAGGAAAACGGCGTGATCACCCCGCTGGGCCGCTGGGTGATGGACACGGCGTCCCGTCAGGCTGCCGAATGGCAGCAGATCAGTGTCGGCCCGGCTGTGTTTATCAGCGTCAACCTCTCCCCGCTGCAGGCACAGGATCCTGGTTTCGTCGGCGACGTGGCCCGGACCCTGGCCGAAACGGGTCTGCCGCCCGAACTGCTCCAGCTCGAGCTGACCGAGAGCGCGCTGGTCGAGGCGGACAGCCGCCCGCTGGAGACACTGCAGAAGCTGTCGGCCATGGGCGTGCGGATCGTGGCCGACGACTTCGGGTCGGGCTACTCCAATCTGGCCTACCTGCGCCGTCTTCCGGTCGACGCGCTGAAGCTGTCGGCGTCCTTCATCCGTGAGGTGTGGCCCGACGGCCCGGCCGACGAGCCGATCATCGCGGCGCTGACCGGCCTCGCTCACACCCTCGGGCTGAACGTAACCGTCGAGGGCGTGGAAACCAGCGAGCAGGCCAGCCGCCTGGCCGCGTTGGGCTGTGACACCGCGCAGGGCTGGTACTTCGCTCCCGCGCTGTCCGGCGACCAGGTTGCCGCCCTACTCCGGGATAACCCGCATCCCGTTTTCCCCGCGATCAGCTCACCTACCGGTCCTCGGGTCAGGCCGCCCGCCTAATCTGCTTACTGGTCACAGCGGCGGAAAGCAGGAAAGCTGGATTTGTTGACCGTCATCCTGCTGATCGCCTTGCGGGCTGGTACTTCGCTCCCGCGCTGTCCGGCGACCAGGTCACCGCCCTCCTTCGGGAAACGCGGCCCCGCGCTTCCTCCAGTGCTGGGCACAGGTCACATGGGGTAGGTGGTCGGTCCGGTGGTGTAGGTGCGGCCGGCGGGGGTGGTCCAGGCGCGGATGCCGGGCTGGTGCTGGTCGAGTCGCCAGCCAGGGTGCTGTTTGGTGTGGTGGTGATGACGACAGCGGGGCCCGGCATTGCACGAGCATGTGAGGCCGCCGTCCTCCCAGGGGATAGTGTGCTCGAAATCGCACCGGGCTGCAGCGCGGCGGCAGGGCGGATAGTCGCATTCCCCGTCTCGGACCTCCACCAGATGCCGGAGGTGGTCGCTAGGGTCGTGGGCGGTGGTCTGGTGGCGGTGGTCGCAGTCGCTGACCGGGATGGGTTCCAGGTCTACGGCCAGGCCCGGTGACTCTGGTGGCCCGGGCGGTCCGGTCCCGGTAGGGGTGGGCAGCTGTAGCCGCCAGGTCCCGGATCCGCTGGGCGGCCCGGCGGTGCCGGATGGCGATTGACCGGGTCTGGGCGGCCTGCCGCGGTGTCCGGTCCGTCTGGTGCTGGACCCGGGCGGACGCCCGCCGGCGTCGGGTGGCTGGGTGCGGCCGGTTGGTTTGCGTTTGGGTTTGCCGCGGCGGGCGCAGCCATGGGCGACGGGGTGGCCGACCGGGTCGGTCACGGTGATGCACCAGGACGTGCCTGGGTTACCGGCGGCTTGGGCGGCGAGGTCGCGAGCCAGGGCGGGGTCGATGGGGCCGAACCCGGCCGCTTCCCCAGGGTGCTCGGCCAGGCCGAGCAGGGTGGCCAGCGGGATCGTCAGGTTGATCCGGGCCATTGGATGACCCGCGCTGGTCGCCTGACCGGCCTGGCTGTTGCCCCGGCCGACAGCCGGTCCGTCTTTCGCCGCGCCGTCCGGTGGTGGGCCGTCTTGCGCCGGTCCGTCTTTCGCCGCGCCGTCCGGTGGTGGGCCGTCTTGCGCTGGTCCGTCTTTCGCCGCGCCGTCCGGTGGTGGCCGTCTTGCGCTGGTCCGTCTGGTGGTGGTCCGTCTGGTGGTGGGCCGTCTTGCGCTGGTCCGTCTGGTGGTGGTCCGTCTGGTGGTGGGCCGTCTTGCGCTGGTCCGTCTGGTGGTGGTCCGTCTGGTGGTGGTCCGTCTGGTGGTGGGCCGTCTTGCGCCGGGCCGTCCTGCGCCGGGCCGTCCTGCGCCGGGCCGTCCTGCGACTCGCCGTCCTGCGACTCGCTGTCCTGCGCTCGGCTGTTACCGTCGTGCGGGCTTTCACTGGGCTGGATGCCCTCACCGACCGGTGATGCTCCCGGCTCAGTGGCGGGAGCGGCTTGGGCGGCCTGGTAGCGGGCGGCGGTGTCCTGTCCCAGCAGGGCGTCGAGGTAGGCGCGGACCCGGAGTTGGCCGGTGCTGCCGGGCACTCCAACGGCTTTCAGCTCCATCGCGCGGGTGGTGACCTGCTGGTCAGCGGCCAGGGCCTCATCAGGCGGCAACCCGAACCCGCAGATCGCCGCCGTCCCTGCGTCCTCGCGCCACAACTCCACCCGCGCATCGCGCTGGGCCTGTTCCCGCCGTTTCTTCGCCCCGGCCGGGTCGGCTTTCAGGACGGCGCGGGCGATCAGCGCCCGGATCTGCCCCGGGGTCTTCCCCGCCACTCCACTAGCGAACATCGACGCTTCGGCCTGGAGCACCCCGGGTTTGGTGGAGACTCGATTCTCCCCAGATGCTCTGGTCTGGGTGGCCGTTGTCTTCCACGGTACCGCCGCCTGGCGGAACCACGGTCTGATCATTTTCCGCTTTTGTTTTGTCGAACATCTGTCCAGCTGCGCTGTCCAGCTGCCCCGCCTGGTGGCGGGCTCTGCCGCCAGGCCCCCGCCGGGGGGGAACTCGGGCATCTCCTCGTCGGGCACCCGCTTTGCGCCGCGGGTTCCCCGGGCAGGGCAAGGGTGACGCGCAGCGTCATCGCTTGCGACGCCGGAGGCGCCCTTGACCTGGGCGGGGGTTCCGTGGCACCCGTCCCGCGGCCGGCGAGGAGATGCCCGCCCGCCGCCGCACCCGTCCTGACCTGCCAGGCCATCTCTGAGGAGGGCCGGGGTCCGGGGCGGAGCCCCGGCGGGTGCGGGCGCAGCCCGCCTGGGTAATGAGCGGCGGCCATGGCCGCCTCCTTCTGGTGGCCGGCGGGGCCTGCTGCCCGGCCCGCGGGCGGGGACCCGGCCGAGCGTCCCGTCCCGCCAGGCCTGCTCGTATTCGGCCGGCGGGCGGCCGCCGGTGCGCCGCATCACCCGCGCGGTGTTGTACCAGCTGGCCCATTCGCTGGTGGCCGCCTCCACCTGGGCGGGGGTTTCCCACGGCCCCAGGTGATCGATGACCTCGGCCTTGTACAGCCCGATGATGCTCTCCGCCAGCGCGTTATCGTAAGAGTCCCCGACGGACCCGACCGACGGCGCGATGCCCGCGGCCACCAGCTCGGCGCCGTAGCGGATGGACAGGTACTCGCCGCCGGCGTCGCTGTGGTGGGTCAGCCCGGCCACCTTCACCCCCTGCCGGGCCCGGTAGGTGACTGCCATCACCAGCGCGTCCAGCACCAGGTCCGTGCTGTGGCTGGCGGCGGTGCGCCACCCGGTGATCAGCCGGGCGAACGCGTCGATCACGAACGCGGTGTACGCGGTGCCCGCCCAGGTGGATACGAAGGTGAAGTCGACCACCCACAGCCGGTCCGGGGCATCCGGCGCGAAGTCCCTGTTGACCAGGTCCTCCGGCCGGTCCTGCGCCGGATCGGAACGCGTGGTGCGCACCTTGTAGCCGCCGCGGCGCACCCCGCGCAGCCCGAGTTTCCGCATCAGCCGCTCCACGGTGCACCGGGCCGCCGCGATGCCCTCGCGGTTGAGCTGGTCCCATACCTTCCAGGCGCCGTACCGTTCCTTGCTGTCCTTGTAGACGCGCAGGATCTGTTTCTCCAGCGCGGCATCACCGAGCGCCCGGGCCGGTAGCGGCCGCGCCCGGGCCGCGTAGTATCCCGACGGCGAGATCGCCACGCCGGCCTGCCGCAGCGCCCGGCACATAGGCTCGACCCCGAACTGGTCCCGGAAAGCCTCGATGAAGGCCACCACCAGGGCTACCGGTGGTCGAGCTCGGCCGCGAAAAAAGCGCTCGCCGTGCGCAAGATCGCATTCACCCGGCGAAGCTCGGCGTTCTCCCGCTCCAGCGCCCGGATCCGCGCCGCATCCGCCAACGCGGTCCCCGGCCGCATCCCCCGGTCGACCTGCGCCTGCTTGGCCCAGCCGCGCAGCGTGTCCGGCTTGATCCCCAGCTCGCCGCCCACCTTCCGGCAGGCCGCCGTCACGCTGGCGTCCTGGTCCTTGACCAGGTCCAGCACCAGCCGGACCGCCCGGTCACGCAGCTCGTCCGGATACTTCCGTGCTGCTCCCATCGTCCCACTCTCCCGTGGATTGGGAGCCTCCACAAAACCCGGGGCGATTCAGCCTTAGCGGTAGCGGCATCGTCCAGGACCCGGGTGGCCTCCGCGATCACCTGGGCCTTGTAGGCGTCGATCACGCCGTCAGCCAACGCGCGGTTCGTGAGCGGGAGGCGGGTGGCGAGGTCCCGGGCCACGGCGGTCGTCCGTTCGGCTGCCCAGCGCGAAATACTGAGTGCGACCGCGACCTCATCGGCGCAGAACTTCCCCCACGACGCCGGGATCCCGCTGCACGTGGCGCGGTCACCGTGGGTGCCGGGGCGGCGGCGGATCAGCTCTGCCACCGCCGACAACCGCCCCGCCGCCGCCCACGACTCGATCCGCTGCCAGCCGCCCAGCACCCCGATCAGTTCATCGTCACTGGTGTCCCCATAGCCCCGGCTAGGACCGGCGGCCGCATCAGCAGCCTGAGCCAGGCCTGACCCTGGCAACGCCTTGTCCCATACGCCGCCCGAAGCGAACCCCGAACCGCCGTCGCGACCAGAACCACCATCATCCCGGCCGCCCTCCAGGCCCCAGGGCAGAAGCCCCACATCCGGCTCCGGCCGTCCGGCAGCAGGCCCGGCGGCCGTGTCGCGGGGCAGGTCGTAGCCGTCGTCAGGGTCATTGAGGTCGTAGTAGTCGTCGAGGTCGATCAGGCCATGTGCGCGCTTGGCTTCTACCTCGGCCACGAACGCCGCCAGCGACGCCTCCTGGTCCCAGTCATCCTCCGGGCGGCCCGGCCCCTCGGGTCCCTCCGGGCCACCCGGTCCGCCCAGGCCAGGCGCGCCGCTACCAGGAGGCGTGCTCTGGTGCTGGCTGTCACCAGCGGATGGAACCTCAGCCATGACCCTGTTGCTTCCCGGATGAATCTCTGGATACTTTCGCATAGCAGCCTATCGAACAAAATGTCGAATGGCAAGGGCTTGCCCGCTGACCATGGTCCGGCCTGAAGTGGCTCTCCAGCTGTCGCTTCGCATCTGACCTGGCGCTTTCTCATCAGAGGTGGCGAGAGATGTGGCGGTTTCTCATTTGATCTGGCGCGGCTCGGGTTACCGGCGGCCTGGCGAACACTGCTGCGCAAGCGGTGTCGTCGCCGTTCCCGGCGGCGTAAGGTGAACCCTGACAGATGTCAGGGTTAGCCTGACAAGTGACTCTCGCCGGGGGGTACCATGACCAGCGAAACGCCAGCCGCCACGACGGCGATCCAGGTGCGCTGCTCGTTCTGCGCCAAGCCGAGCTCGGACGTCGGGAAGGTGATCGCCGGGCCTGGCGTGTACATCTGCAACGAGTGCGTCGGGCTGTGCAGCGACATCCTCCAGGCCGAGCAGCAGAAGCCGTCCGAGCCGGGGACACAGCTGCCCGCCTGGGATGAAACCATGACTGACGAGCAGATCCTGGACCTGCTTCCCCGCGTCGCCGCGGTCGGCGCGCAGACCGAGGCGAACCTCCAGCGGCTGGTCGCCATCTTGCGCGAGCGAAGGGTGACCTGGGCGCGCATTGGCACCGCCCTCCAGATCACCCGCCAGTCGGCCTGGGAGCGGTTCTCCGGCGAGGAGTAGCCCGGCGCGATTTCACGCCAGCGGCGTAGTGCTGCCGCGGAACTGGGGATCTCTTCAGGAACGCGGGCGTGAACCGCCGGCGGAGAACAGGCGCCGAGCGGCGGGTGCTGAGACCGGGGGCTTCTCATCTGATCTGGCGCGAGGGGGCTGGTTTCTCATTTGATCTGGCGGAACAGGTGGCGCGGTATCACCTGATCTGGCGAGGATGTGGTGACTTTGCGTGCCCAATGTGGCGCGGCACGCGCGGGGGAAGGGGCTGAGCACTACGGTGACTGTTGCTGACCTGCTGTCCTCTAGCTGGGACGCCTACGGCGAGGCCGGGGCGGCGGGGATATGGCTGCCTGCCGGCTTCGAGGTGACGTATGCCGGGCCGGGCGGTCCGGGCCGAGCTGGACCGGCTTCGCCGTACCGATCTTGAGGACTGCGAGCCGGTGCCCTCGTTCCCGTCCTATAAGGGGCAGCGGAACTACCCGGGCTGGTACTGGTCGGCGACGATGGGACGGCGGGTCGGGTTCGAGTCGTGGGTTGAGCGGGGCCACCTGGTGGCGCTGGACTTCGACCCGGCGGTCACCGCGATCGTGTCGCAGCCGTTCTGGCTGCACTGGCGGACCCCGGCGGGAAAGGCGGCCCGCCCGACTTCTTCGCCCGGCTGGCCAACGGCCGGGGACTGCTGATCGACTCCTGGCCGCGGGACGTGGCCGACGACGGCGACCGGGAGGCGTTCGCCGCCACGCGGCAGGCCTGTGAGCTGCTCGGCTGGGGTTACGCGGTCTGCGGCGCGATGGACACGGTGGTGGCCGCCAACCACCGGTGGATCGCCGGCTACCGGCACCCGCGCTGCGGGGATCCCGCGGCGGAGGCCCGGCTGCTGGAGGCGTTCGGCCCCGGCCTGCCGCTGATGGAAGGCGCCGAGGCGGCCGGGGATCCGCTGGCCACGCTGCCGGTGCTGTTCCACCTGATGTGGCGGCAAGAGCTGACGGCGGACCTGTCGCTCGTGCTCAGCGACCGGACCGTGGTGCGGAGAGCGGGCCGTGGCTGAGCGGCGGGGCGTGCTCCGGATCGGGGACCGCGTGGTGTTCGCCGGCGCTGAGCACTCCGTGGCCGCGCTGTCGGGCAGCATGGTCAGGCTCGTGGCGGACTCAGGCGAGACCACGGTGGTGGCGATGGCCTACCTGGCCGGCGCCCCTGACTTCGCCGTGGCCGGGGCGGGGCCGATGGCGCGCATCTCGCCGACCGGGCTGCTGGAATCGCTGCCCGCCAAGGTCGCCGGCGCCGCCCGCGAATGGGAACGGCACCTGACCGAGATGGAGACCGGCCTGCCCCTCGGGGCGGCCCCCGGAACGCGCCCGCGGCCGGAGTATGACCCGGTGGCCCGGTCCCTGTTCGAGCGGGAGAAAGCCAAGGCGGCCGAGCTGGGCGCAGGCCTGCGCACGGTGCAGCGTATGCGACGCCGCTATCTGGACCAGGGGCTGTGGGGCCTGGTCGACACCCGGCACGCGCGGCGGGCCCGGCCCACCGGGAACGCCGACCCGAGGGTGGTGGCCGCGGCCGTCGCGGTGATCGACGCGCAGACCAGCGCCTCGACCGGCACCAAGTCCAGGGCGCTGCGGCAGATCAAGCGGATGGTGGAGGACGAGCACGGCCCGGCGACAGTGCCGATGCCGTCGGACGCGACGCTCTACCGGCTCCTGGACGTGCTGTCGGCCTGCCGGCACACGTTCGGCTCGGCGGTTACCAGGTGGCAGACCGCGAACCGGCCGGCCGGGGCGTTCACCGCGACCATCGCCGCCCGGCCCGGCGAGCAGGTGCAGATGGACGGCACCCCGCTGGACATCATGGCCGTGATGGACGACGGGCTGCCCGGCCGGCCCGAGCTCATCGCCGCGATCGACATCGGCACCAGGACGATCTGCGCCGCGATCCTGCGGCCGGTCGGCGCCAAGGCGGTCGACGCCGCGCTGCTGCTAGCCAAGATGATGGTCCCCGAGCCCATGCGGCCCGGCTGGGACCAGGCCCTGGCCATGTCGGCCTCGCGGATCCCCCACAAGCGGCTGGCCGGCATCGACCAGCGGATAGAGCTGGCGGCCGCCAAGCCGGTCATCATCCCGGACACGGTGGTCATCGATCACGGCAAGGTGTTCCTGTCGGAGGTGTTCCTGCGGGCCGCCGACACCCTCGGCATCTCGGTGCAGCCCGCCCACCAGCAGACCGGCACCGACAAGGCGATCATCGAGCGGACCTTCGAGTCGATCAACACGCTGTTCTGCCAGCACGTCGCCGGCTACGCCGGCCGGGACGTCACCCGCCGCGGTCCCGATGTCGTGGCACAGGCAGCCTGGTCGCTGGCCGACCTGCAGGAGCTCCTTGACGAGTGGGTCATCTGCTGGCAGTGCCGGCCGCACGACGGGCTGCGCCACCCGTTCACCCCGGACAAGGCCGCCTCACCGAACGAGGCATACGCCGCCCTGGTCGCCGCCGTCGGCTACGTCCCGGTGGCCCTGACCGGGGAGGACTACATCGACCTGATGCCCGCCGACTGGCGATCGATCGGGGACGGCGGCATCCAGATCGAGTACCGCACCTACGCCTGGCCCCCTACCTGCACCAGCGCACCGGCGGCATGATCGGCAGCCTCGACCAGCTCATCCACGAGGCCGCCAACGACACCATCACCGACGGCACCGAGAAAATCTCCAGCAAGCACCTGGACGCCGTCATCCTCGACACCGCGGCCGAGGAACAGTACCGGCCCCCGGCACCACGCCGGGCCGCCACGGCCGCCGCGCGGAAGGCGAGCCCGTGAAACTCGCGAACGCCCCGGCCCGCGCCCTGCCGGTGACCGTCCGCCCGATCGGCGGGGAAACCGTCATCTCCTACGCCCGCCGCTCTCCGAGGCCAACGACCTGCGCCCCACCACCATCATGCGCGCACTCGGCCAGCTCAGCCGCAGCAGCGGCTACCACCTGCTCGAGCACGACGGCTGGCTCAACGAGCAGGCACTCGATCGCCTGGAGGCCTACTCGGGGATCTCCCGGGAACGGCTCGGCTGAGCGCTGCCCGCCCTGCGGCAGCTGCCCCGCCGGCCGATGCCAGCCGACCGGCCAGCCCTCCAGATTCACCAGCCCTGGCCCCCCGCCCGGCACACCTGCCGGCAGTGCCGGCTGCGCGCATCAGGCAGCTCCGGCCCGCCCGGCCAGCCCGCCATGGTCCATCCGGCACGTCCCCTCTCGTCTGCCAGCGCCACAGGCGCTGGCTGGGCCCCGGATCCGAGACCGGCCAGTACGACCTGTCCGCCGCCCGGGAGATCCTCACCGCCACCCGCCGCCGCACCCGGCTCCTGGCCCGCAGCCCCGACAGGAAATGGGCCGCCGCGCATCTTCCAGACCGCCTGGAATATGACCCAGGCCTGGACCGAATGCGACCCCCGCCGCATGCCCGTCTTCAGCCAGCGATGGCACGATCGGGCCGCCGCGCTCGGCATCACGGCCAGCAAGTGGCCGCCCCGGGTCGTGACCTTCCCCGAGACCGTCACGCTCACCGCGACCCTCACCGACCTGAACTGGCGCCGTCACGTCGCCCTGGAACTGGACATCGACCCGTTCTACCAGCACGTCGCCGATTCCATCGGAGAGCAGTCCTACCCCCGCTACTTCCTCCGCAACGACCCGATCCGCAGATGGGCCGAGAGCCACCGCGCCCGGTTCGGCCACATCCGCATCCGAAGCTGGGGACACCCGCACCCGGAAATTCGCCACTTTAAATGAGAGACCATAACCGATGACAACCCCATCAGCAAATGGCGAGCCGCAGGTCAACAGCACCCCAGCCCGACAGATCAAACGAGAAGTGACACCAGCCCTGAGGACGAGCAGCGGGGACTAACCTGCTCACTGGTCACAGCGGCGGAAAAGCAGGAAGGCTGAATTCATGGACCGCCATCTTGCTGATCGCCTTGCCATCCGCGATGTTGTGGAGACATGGGTAATTGCCAGGCACTCCGGTGACTGGGAAACGTTCCGTAGCACCTGGCACGATGACGGGTACATGATGGCCACCTGGTGGCAGGGGCCAGCGGAGGAGTTCACCGAGGTGAGCCGCGCGGGCTGGGAGCGCGGCGTGAACATCATGCATTTCCTGGGCGGCTGCCGGGTCACCGTCGCCGGAGACCGCGCCATCGCGCAGACCAAGATGACGATCATGCAGCGCGGTGTCGTGCACGGCGTCCGCTGCGACGTCGTTTGCACGGCCCGCTTCTACGACTTCTTCGAGCGTCGTCACCAGCCCGGGGACAGGCGTGGCGCCCAGCCTGCTGACCGGCCCGGCGGCGAGTCTGGCGAGAACCGCTGGGCCATCGTGCTGCGCCAGCCGATCTACGAGAAAGACCGCCTCGATCCCGTTGACCCCGCCGCCACGGTCACCCTCGATCCTGACCTACTTAACGCCTTCCCCGAGGGTTACCGCCACCTCGCTTACCTGCAGATTCACCTTGGTTTCGCGGTGAAGCCGGACATGCCGGGGCTGCGTGGTCCTGAAGTGCAGCGCCTTTACGCCCGGGGTGCGGCCTGGCTGGACGGCGAGCCGGTCGCTCGTCCCGCCGGGCCGGCCGGGACGGAGTTGGGGGAGGCGCCGGGGGCTCCAGAACCGGTCCGGGCCGCTGGCATCGCGGTGACGGCAAAGGCCGCCGCCATGACCGAGCCCACGTCGCCTCCCGGCGTTCCCGGCGGCTTCTCTATCACCGACGGCCCACCGACCACGACCACCAGTGCTCCGGATGCTCCCGACCACGCCCGGCCGGTCACCCCCTGATGTCCACCCGCCCCGCACCGCCCGCGCGGATACAAGTCCTGATCGCCGGCGGTGGTCCGGTCGGGCTGGCCGCCGCGATGGAGCTCAACCTGCACGGAGTGAGCTGCGCGGTGATCGAGCCGCGCCCGGATGTCAACTGGCTGCGCCCGCGGGCCAAGACTGTTTCGGCCCGGACGATGGAACACTTCCGGCGCTGGGGCCTCGCCGAAGAGCTCAGAAAGAAAGCGCCGCTCAAGGTCGCCTGGTCCTCGGATATCGTCTTCTGCACCACGCTCACCGGGCGTGAGATCACCCGCTTCCACGATGCGTTCGGGCTCGGCCTGACCGGGAGCGACATGGTGGGCGACTCGGTGTACGACCACCTGGGGACCGGGTTCACCCTGATCCGCTGCGACAACCTCACGGGCAAGCACGACGACGACGGCGGGCTGATCGCCGCGGCCGAGGAATTCGGCGTCCCGCTGACCGTGCTGGACCTGGACGGCCCGGACTGGGCGCGGCACTTCGGCGCCGCACTGGTGCTCGTCCGCCCGGACCAGCACGTGAGCTGGTCCGGGCCGCCTCCGGCTGACCCGCGCGCACTGATCAGGACCGCCGTGGGCTGGGCGGGCTGACGCCCAGCCGCCGCGCCGCCGCCTCCCATGCCGCGCCGTTGCCCTGCGGCTCGAACCGCCGAAGTTCCTGCGTCGCGCGCAGCAGGCCCCGCAGTTCGTCCAGATCGTCCGGTGCCGCCCCCAGCGCGCGGGCCTGGACCAGCGCGTTGCCCAGCGCGGCCGCCTCGACCGGGCCGGCGATCACCGGCAGGCCGCACGCGTCCGCGGTGAGCTGGCAGAGCAGCTCGTTCCTGACCCCGCCGCCGACCATGTGGATGACGTCCACCTGCCGCCCGGACAGTTCCTGGGCCTGGGCGATCGTCCTCCGGTACGCCAGCGCCAGGCTGTCCAGCACGCAGCGGACGATTTCCGGGGGAGTGGCCGGAACCGGGTCACCGGCCTGGGCGCACGCGGCGCAAATGCGGGCCGGCATGTCGCCGGGAGCCAGGAACGCCGGGTCGTCCGCGTCGACCACCGACCCGAGCGGGGGAAGCTGGGCCGCCCGGGCCAGCAGGTCGGACAGTTCCGCCGGAACGCCGGCCGCGACCCAGGCGCGCATCGATTCCTGGAGCAGCCAGAGGCCGGTCACGTTGTGCAGGTAACGGATCCGGCCGTCGATCCCGGCCTCGTTGGTGAAGCCCGCCCAGTGGCTGGCCTCGGTCAGCACGGGCTGGTCCAGCTCCATCCCGACCAGCGACCACGTTCCGCTGGATATGTAGGCGAAATCGCGGCCCTGGGCCGGCACGCGGCCACCGCGGATGCGGTGTCGTGTGATCCGACCGCCACCACCGGCAGCCCCGTCACCGGCCGGGCCCGCTCGTCCAGGTCCGCGCGCACCGGGCCGATGACGGTGCCGGCCTGGCGCAACGGGGGAAGATGCGCCGGGGTATCCCGGCCCGCTCGATCAGCGGCCAGGCCCATTCGCCGGTCCGGGCGTCGAGCAGCTGGGTCGTCGATGCGTTGGTCCGCTCCGCCCCGGCCTGCCCGGTCAGCCAGTAGCCGAGCAGGTCCGGGATCAGCAGCAGTGTCCGGGCCGCCGCTAGCTGCGGGCTCCCGGTCGCCGCGGCGAGCTGGTAGACGGTGTTGAACGGCAGCTGCTGGATGCCGGTCACCGCGTACAGGTCGGCAGCGGGCACCCGGGCCCACAGCCGTTCCGCGGCTCCGCCGGTCCGGGCGTCGCGGTAATGCACCGGGTTCCCGAGCAGCGCACCGGTCTCGTCGAGCAGGCCGTAGTCGACGCCCCACGAGTCGATCCCCACGCCGGCCAGGCCAACGTCGCCCACGATGGCCAGGCCGTCCAGCACATCGGCGTACAGCCGCAGAATGTCCCAGTACAGCGTCCCGCCCACCCGGACCGGAACGTTGGCGAACCGGTGTACCTCACGCAGCCCGAGCTCACCCGGCCCGACCCGGGCCACCATCACCCGGCCGCTGGAGGCCCCGAGGTCGGCCGCCGCCACCAGCGACGTCACAACAAGCCCCGCCGGGCCGCCCACACGACGGCCTGAATGCCCCCCGCGAACCGCTCGGGCCTCACCGCAGGAACCCCGCGGCCACCCCCGCGTCCACCGGGATGTGCAGCCCCGTGGTGAGGGACAGGTCTCCGGCGGTCAGCGCCACCACGGCCGCCGCGATGTGCTCTGGCAGTACCTCCTGCCCCAGCAGGGTCCGTTTGGCGTAGAAGGCGCCGAGCTCGGACTCGGGCACCCCGTACACGGCGGCCCGCTGAGCGCCCCAGCCGCCCGCGAAGATCCCCGACCCGCGCACCACTCCATCGGGGTTGATCCCGTTCACCCGGATCCCGAGCGGCCCCAGCTCGGCGGCGAGCAGCCGGACCTGGTGCGCCTGGTCTGCTTTGGCCGCGCCGTAGGCCACGTTCGACGGGCCGGCCACGACGGCGTTCTTGCTCACGATGTAGACGATGTCACCGCCCATGTCTTGCGCCGCGAGGACCCGGGCCGCCTCCCGCGAGACCAGGAACGATCCGCGCGCCATCACGTCGTGCTGCACGTCCCAGTCCGCGGCCGAGGTCTCCAGCAGCGGCCGGGAGATCGACAGGCCCGCGTTGTTGACCACCAGATCCACCCCGCCGAAGGCCAGCACCGCGTCGGCGATCGCGGCCGCGACCGCCGCCTCGCTGGTCACGTCCACGGTGATCGGCACCGCGACATCGGCCGACCCGATCTGCCCGGCCACCTTTCCCGCCGCCTCGCCGTCCCGGTCCGCCACGACCACGCACGCCCCCTCGGCCGCCAGCCGCTGCGCGATGGCCCGCCCGATCCCGGACCCGCCCCCGGTCACCAGGGCCACCCGGGTGGCCAGCGGCCTGGGTGCGGGCCGCCGCCGCAGCTTGGCCTCCTCCAGCTCCCAGTACTCGATGCGGAACTTCTCTGCCGCACTGATCGGCGTGTAGGTGGACAGCGCCTCCGCGCCGCGCATCACGTTGATCGCGTTGACGTAGAACTCCCCGGCCACCCGCGCCGTCTGCTTGTCCGGCCCGTAGCTGAACATCCCCACCCCCGGCACCAGCACGATGGCCGGGTCCGCCCCGCGCATGGGCGGCGAGGAAGCGTCGGCGTGCCGGTCGTAGTAGGCGCGGTAGTCCTCGCGGTAGGCGGCGTGCAGCTCACGCAGCCGGGCGATGGCCTCCTCCACCGGCGCGGACGGCGGCAGGTCGAACACGAGCGGCCGGACCTTCGTGCGCAGGAAATGATCGGGGCACGACGTCCCGCGGGCGGCGAGTTCCGGGTGCTTGGACCGGGACAGGAAGTCGAGCACCACGTCGCTGTCGGTGAAGTGGCCGACCTGCGCCCGGTCGGTCGAGGCGAGGCCGCGCAGCACCGGCGCCAGGGCGGCGGCGCGCGCCCGCCGCTGGCTGCCGGTCAGCGGCTGGTAACCGTCGATGATGTCACCAAACGGGGCCTGGTTCGTGTGCTCCTCGATGTAGCCGCTCGCCCGGGCGATGATCTCCAGCGACCGGGCCTCGCACTCGTCGCTGGTCTCGCCCCACGCGGTGATCCCGTGCCCGCCGAGTATGACCCCGATAGCCTCCGGGTGGTCCCGCTTGACCTGCGCGATGTCCAGGCCGAGCTGGAAGCCGGGCCGCCGCCACGGCACCCAGACGACCTGGTCCCCGAAGCAGGCCTTGGTCAGCTCCTCGCCGTCGGCGGCGGTCGCGAACGCGATCCCGGCGTCGGGGTGCAGGTGGTCGACGCAGTCCGCGTCGACCAGCCCGTGCATGGCGGTGTCGATCGACGGCGCCGCGCCCCCTTTGCCGTGCAGGCAGTAGTCGAACGCGGCCACCATGTCGTCCTCGTGCTCGACGCCCGGGTAGCCGCGGGCCAGGTCCCGCAGCCGGTCCACCCGTAGCACGGCCAGCCCGGCCTCGGTCAGCGTGCCCAGGTCGCCGCCCGACCCCTTGACCCACATCAGCTCCGACCGGGTGCCCGGTGACCGGGTCGGTGGCGGTGGCCTTGGCCGAGGTGTTGCCCCCGGCGTAATTGGTGTTGCGGGGGTCGGAGCCGAGCCGGTGGCTGCGCTGCAGCAGGTCCGGCACCGCGACGCTCGCGTCGGTCATCTCAACGTCCTCCCATCTGCCGGGCCCGGTACCCCGGGCGGAAAACCTCAGCTTCCCCAGCTCGCCGGAGTGCCACCGATCCGTTCCGCTACGATCTTTTCCTGGTAACCGGACCGGGCGTAAGCGGCGTACGGATCCGGGTCCAGGCCCATCTCCTCCCGGACCTCCGCCAGCAACGGCCGGACATCGGTGTTGTAGGCGTCCATCAGCACCCCGTTCGCGCCGAGCACGTCGCCGGCCTGCTGCGCGGCGGCCAGCGCGTCCGCGTCGACCAGGAGTGCCTTGGCCGACGCCTCCTGAACGTTCAGCACGGAGCGGATCTGGGCGGGGATCTTGGGCTCGATGTTGTGGCACTGGTCGAGCATGAACGCGATGTCCCCGCCCGGCGTGCTGGGACTGGGGCGGGCACCAGGGCCCCGGCCCGGATGACCTCGTGCAGGATGCGGAACAGCTGGAACGGGTCGGCTGCGCCGACCATCAGGTCGTCGTCGGCGTAGAACCGGCTGTTGAAGTCGAATCCGCCGAGCCGCCCGAGCCGGAGCAGCACGGCCACGATGAACTCGATGTTGGTCCCCGGCGCGTGGTGCCCGGTGTCCACCACGACCAGGGCCCTCGGCCCGGTGGCCAGGCAGTGGGTCAGCGACGTGCCCCAGTCAGGCACGTCGGTGGTGTAGAACGACGGCTCGAACAGCTTGTACTCCAGCAGCATCCGCTGGTCGGGCGCCGAGCCGCGGCGTACACCTCGGCCAGCGCCTTCGCCAGCCGGTCCTGGCGGCGGCGGATGTCGTCCTGGCCGGGGTAGTTGGTGCCGTCGGCAAACCACAGCTTGAGGTCGCGGGAGCCGGTCGCGTCCATCACGTCGACGCACTCCATCAGGTGCGCCACGGCCTTGCGGCGCACCTGGGGGTCCGGGTTGGCCACGCTGCCGAGGCGGTAATCGTCGTCCTGGAACACGTTGGCGTTGACCGTGCCGATCCGGACCCCGGCGTCCGCCGCGTGCTTGGCCAGCGCCGCGTAGTCGCTGACCTTGTCCCACGGGATGTGCACGGCCACGCTGGGCGCGACGCCGGTGAACCGGTGCACCTGCGCCGCGTCGTCGATCTTCTCCAGCGGTGTCCGCGGCACGCCGGGCTGCCCGAACACCTTGAACCGCGTTCCGGTGTTCCCGAATGCCCACGACGGCAGCTCGATCCGCTGCGCCTTCAAGGTGGCCTTCACGCTGGCCAGGTCACGCATTCCAGGTCCTCTCCCAGGATGGCCCGTACCCGGGCCGCCCCGCCGGGGGCTCGTCGCGAGCCCCCGGCCTACCGGCTATCGGTCAGAAGTTGAAGTTGTTGATGTTGGCGGTGGTGAAGACGGTCGGCGGGCCCAGCAGGACGGTGTTGTCCGCGCCGATGGTGAACGTGCCGAGCTTGCCGGCCTTGAAGGTCCCGCCCTGAGCGACCTTGAGCGACCCGCCCGCGATGTCGGCGGCGGCGTAACCGGCCAGGTAGCCGAGGTTGGCCGGGTTCCACAGCTCGAACGCCTTGACCGTGCCGTCGGACACGTACTTCTTCATCGAGTCCGGGGTGCCCAGCCCGGTGAGCTGGACCTTACCGCGGTATTTGGCCGTGTCGAGCACGCCCGCGGCGGCCAGGATGCCGACCGTCGTGGGGGAGATGATGCCCTTGATGTTCGGGTACTGCTCCAGCAGTCCCTGGGTGACCTGGGTCGCGGTGGCCGGGTCGTCGTTGCCGTAGACGGTCGCGACCAGCTTCATCTTCGGGTACTTCGTGAGCTCCTGCTTCATGTACCCGATCCAGGCGTTCTGGTTCGTCGCCGACGCCGCGGCCGAGACGATGCCGATCTCGCCGGAATTGCCGATCTCCTTGGCCAGCAGGTCCACCTCGCTCGTCCCGATCGCGGATGTGGAGGCCTGGTTGATGAACAGGCTCCGGCACGTCGGGGCGTCGGAGTCGTAGGTAACCACCGTGATCTTCCGCTTCATGGCGCCGTTGAGCGTCGGGCACAGCGCGGTGGGGTCGGTCGCCGACACGATGAGCGCGTTCGCCCCCTTGGTGATCGCGGCCTGAATGGCCGGGATCTGCGACGCGGAGGTGGCCGCGGTCCCGCTCGTCTCGGTACCGGTGTCGCCCGCTGCGCTGATCGCGGCCAGCGCGCCGCCGGTGCCCTTGCTGTCGGCCGTGGTGAAGTACGGGTTACCGAGGTTCTTCGGGATGACGAAGACCTTCAGGCCCGACTTGGCCGTGCTGGATCCGGACCCCTGACGAGCCCGAAGAGCTCGCCGGGGTGGAGGAACCGCTTGACGAACAGGCGGCAACGGCCAGCGCCGACGCGACGACGAGCGTCGAGGCGGCCAGCGGCGCGCGTCTCAGCAAAGCTCGCATACTAGGTGTCCTTTCGTGGCATGGATAGGGCAGGTTCTGACAGCAGCCGCCGGGTCGCCCGTCCGGCGGCCTGGCGGAGGTAGCGCACGAACATGGCGACGTTCGGCACGAACACGCTGATCAGCAGCAGCCCGCCGGTCACGAGGCCGGTGGCCTCCTGGTTGAAGTTGGTCAGCAACAGCGCGTTCTGCAGGCCGGCGAAGGCCAGCACCGCGAGGAACACCCCGCCGATCGATCCCTTGCCGCCGAAGATCGACACCCCGGCCAGCAGCACGATCGCGACCACGTCCAGCGACAGGCCGGTCCCGTTGTCCTGTACCGCGGTGTTCAGCCGGAACGTGTACAGCACCCCGGCCAGCGCGGACGCCAGGCCGGAGATCACGAACAGGCTGGTCTTGACCCGCTTGACCCGCAGCCCCGCGTACGTGGCCGCCTCGGCGTTGTCACCCATCGCGTAGATCGACCGGCCGAACGGGGTGGCGTGCAGCACGATGGCGAAGATGACGGCCAGGACGATGAAGATGCCGATCGACCAGGGCAGGTCGGTGTGCGGGATCGCGGTGGTCCCGGCGTTGGTGTAGAAGGCGGGGAAGTTGGCCACGGTCCGCGGGCCGAGCAGGATGAGCGCGATGCCCCGGTAGAGGGCGAGCGTGCCGATCGTCACCGCCAGCGACGGCAGCCCGACCCGGGTGACCAGCAGCCCGTTGACGGCCCCGGCCAGCACCCCGACCACCGCGACCACCGCGAAGATGGCCAGCATCGGCCAGTGATCGGCCCACAGCACGCCGAGCAACGCGCTGGACATCCCCAGCGTGGACTCGACGGACAGGTCGATCTCCCCGCTGATGATGATCAGCGTCATCGGCAGCGCCATGATCGCGATCTCACCGGTGGTGAGGCCCAGGTTGAAGAAGTTGTTGGCCGTCAGGAACTCCGGCGACGACGCGCTGCCGATGATGGCGATCGCGATCACCACGACGACCAGGCCGCTCTCCCAGCGCATGGCCGGCCGCAGCCGGCCCCAGCCAGCCGCGCGCGACTGCGGCTCGGGCCTGGCTCCTCCCTGGCGATGTGCTCCGGGGTCATGGCGGCGTTGCCGGCCATCGCGTTCTGGTCACTGTCCACGGCGGGCACTCCTCCGTCGCAGCGCTGCGGTCAGCCGCAGCGAGATGAACCGGTCCAGCACGATCGCCAGCGAGGAGCAGGAAGCCCGCGATGGCCTGGTCCCAGACCGGCGAGACGCCGAGCACGTACAGTGCCGAGTTGATCGTGTTGCAGCAGCAGCGCGCCGATCGCCGCGCCGACCACGCTGCCGCTGCCACCGAAGATCGCCACCCCGCCGACCACCACGGCCGCGATGACCTGCAGTTCGTAGCTGGTGCCCGCGGTGGAGTCGACCGTCCCGTACCGGGACGCCCACAGGACGCCCGGCCACCCCGGCGATCGCGCCGCTCAGCGCGAACGCGGTGAAGATGCGCCGCCCGATCGGAATCCCCGCGAGCCGGGCCGCGTCCGGGTTCGAGCCGATCGCGTACAGCTCACGGCCCGACCGGAACCAGCGCAGGTAGTACGCCCCGACCGCGATGACCACGGCGACCACGATCGCCAGGTCCGGGATCCCGCCCACCGTCGCCTTGGAGATGTCAGGAAGGAGCGGGCAGCGAGGTCGGCGACGACCTGGCCGCCGCCCACGATGAGCACGTCGAGTCCGCGGATGATGTACAGCGTGGCCAGCGTGACCACCAGGCTCGGCACCCGGCCCAGCGAGACCAGCAGGCCGTTGATGGCGCCGAATCCCGAGCCCGATGCCCAGGCCGGCCAGGAAGACGAGCGGGAGTGGGAGGCCGTGCGCCTGGCCGAACAGGTGGGCGGATGAGGAACGCGGAGAGCCCCAGCACCGAGCCGACCGACAGGTCGACGTTCCGGCTGATCACCACCATCGTCTCGCCCAGCGCCAGCAGCGCGAAGATCGTGGCGTCGACCAGCACGAACTGGATGTTGGTGACTGGACAGGAAGCGGGGCTGGATCGCCGCCGTGATCGCGACGAACACGATCAGGACGGCGACGATGCCGAACTCCCGGACCCGGAACACGCCGCTCCGCGAGCCGGCGCGAGCTCGGGACGCCGGGCTGCCCGGCTCGCGCGGCGGGGCCAGTGTGGCCGTCATCGGCGCTTCCGCCCCGAGCTGGCCGGTCGCCGCCGCCATGATGCCCTCCTCGGAGGCCTCCGCCTGCGTGAACTCCGCCACCAGCCGTCCCTCGCGCATGACGAGAATCCGGTCGCCGACCCGCAGCACCTCCGGCAGCTCGGACGAGATCATCAAGATGGCGACGCCCTCGCCCGCGAGCTCGGTCGAGCAGGTGGTGCACCTCGGCCTTGGTGCCCACGTCGATGCCGCGGGTCGGCTCGTCCACGATGAGCAGCGACGGGCGGCGGCCAAGCCACTTGGCCAGCACGACCTTCTGCTGGTTGCCGCCCGACAGCATCGATACCGGGTCGGTGAGCCGCCCGTACTTGACGCTGAGCCGTACCGCCCAGTCGGCGGCGAAGCTGCGCTCGGCCGCGCGCGCGGATGAGTCCGGCCCGGCGCAGCGCGCTCAGCGACGCGAGCGCCACGTTCTGCTGCGATCGACATCTCCATGACCAGGCCCTGCTGGCGCCGGTCCTCGGGCACGAAGCCGACCCCGGCCGCCATGGCCGCGGTGGGCGACGCCTCGCGCAGCTTGCGCCCGCCCGCCGTGACCGCGCCCGCGTCATACCGGTCGATCCCGAAGATGGCCCGGGCCACCTCGCTGCGGCCCGGCGCCGACCAGCCCGGCCAGCGCCACGATCTCGCCCGCCCGGACCTCGAAGGACACGTCGGTGAACACACCCTCCCGGGTCAGCCGCTGCACGGTGAGCACGGACCTCGCCCGGCGCGCCTCGCTCGCCCGGGATCCGTTCCGGCATCTCCCGGCCGACCATGGCCCGGACCAGATCGGCGGCCGTCAGGCCCGTCGAGCGTGCCTGGTGAGCACGTGCCGGCCGTCGCGCATCACGGTCACCGTCTGGCAGATCTGCGAACACCTCCTCCAGCCGGTGGGAGATGAACAGCACCGCCGCGCCGTCCGCCCGCAGCGCCTTGATCACGTCGAACAGCCGCGCCACCTCGACCGCGGACAGCGCCGCGGTCGGCTCGTCCATCACGATGACCCGCGCATCCAGCGACAGGGCCTTGGCGATCTCGACGAGCTGCTGGTCGGCGATCGACAGCCCGCGCGCGATGCGGCCGGGGTCGATCCGCACGCCGAGCCGGGCGAACAGCGCGTCCGCCTCGGTCGGTCATCTCGCGGCCGTCGATGCGCCGCCCGCGCCGCAGCGGCTGGCGTCCGATGAAGATGTTCTCGGCCACCGACAGGTCCGGGAACAGCGTCGGCTCCTGGTAGATGATGGCGATGCCCGGCCCCGATCGCCCCGGCCGGGCCGTGCAGCACGATCGGCCCGCCGTTGACCAGGACCGTCCCGCTGTCGGGCTGGTGCACGCCCGCGAGGATCTTCACCATGCGTGGACTTGCCGGCGCCGTTCTCGCCGACCAGCGCGTGCGCCTCGCCCGCGCGCAGCTCGATCGACCCGTCGATGACCGCTCGCACCGCGCCGAACGACTTGCTCACGTGACGCAGGGACAGCACCGCGGCGGAGTCCGCGCGCCTGGCATCCTCGGGCCTGGCGTCCGCGCGCCGGTCGCCGGCCGCTTCGTCGGCATGACCCACGGGCTTCATCTCCTCGTCGAGGGCGCTCGGATCGTGTATCAACTTCCTGATGGAACGTTTCAAACGTGCCTTGAAGTCTGAAAGGCGGCCTTCCCGCTGTCAATGAAGATGCCAGCACTTGAAGTTGAATCGTTACGATCAAGCTGCGGCCCAATTTGCCGGGGCGGAAGGGCACAATGGAGGACCGATGGCTGCGGGGATGAAAGACGTGGCGACGCCTCGCCAGGGTGGCGGTCGGCACGGTGTCGAACGTGCTGAACCACCCGGATCTGGTCCGCCCCCAGACCCGGGCCCGGGTGGAAGCGGCCATGGAGCAGCTCGGTTTCATTCCGAACGCCTCCGCTCGCCAGCTCCGGGCCGGCCGGAGCCGGTGCCTCGGCCTGGTCGTGCTCGACGTGACGAACCCGTTTTTCACCGAGGTCGCCCGGGGTGTCGAGGATTACGCGCAGGCTGAGGGCTACGCGGTGATCCTGTGCAACTCCGACGAGGCCGAGGACAAGGAGCGTCAGTACCTGCGGGTACTGGAGGAGCAGCGCGTGCGAGGCATCCTCATCACGCCCGTGCACGGCCGGGCGCCGACGATCAAGGGCATCCGGGACCGCGGCACTCCGGTGGTGCTGCTCGACCGGCCGGGACCCTCCGGGCACTGCTCGGCCGCGGTCGACGATCGGCGCGGCGGTGAGCTCGCGGTCGCGCACCTGCTCGCCCTGGGCCACCGGCGCATCGCCCTGATCAACGGCCCGCTGGCCATCCGGCAGTGCGCGGACCGGCGCCGCGGCGCCTACCAGGCGGTGGTCAAGGCCGGTCTCGATCCGGCCGAGGTGCTGCGGGAGATCCCGGTGCCGGCCATGAACACCCGGTGCGGCGCCGACGCCGGCGACCAGCTCCGCGCCGCCCTGTCTGGCGTTCCAGGCGCGGGGCTCACCGCCGCCTTCTGCACCAACGACCTGCTGGCCCTCGGGCTGCTGCGGCGGCTCACCCAGCTCGGCGCCCGGGTCCCAGGCGACGTCGCGATCGTGGGCTACGACGACATCGACTTCGCGGCCGACTCGGCCGTGCCCCTCAGCTCAGTACGCCAGCCCAAGTATCAGCTCGGCCAGACCGCCGCAGAGATGCTGCTCGAAGAGGCCGACCGCCCGGCCGGGCACGAGCACCGGCGCATCGTCTTCACCCCGGAGCTGATCATCCGGGCCAGCAGCCAGCCCGACGGCCCGCCCGCGCTCGCCGCCCCCGACGCCCTCCCTGGCACAATCGCCGGGTGCTGACGGTGGGGGTTCGTTGCGCTGGGCGTGACGGATATCGAGCGCGTGTCTCAGAGAACCCCGTCGACCTGGTGAACATCGCCGCACGGGACACCGATCGCCTCGTGGTGCTTGCGGATCGCGTCCTCGTCCGGCCCTTCGAGCAGGCAGTAGACCTTGCCGTCCGCGTTGTGGTAGAGCTCGACCTGCCGGACGCCGAACTCGTCGGTGGCGCCCTCCCGCGTTCCCTGCGCGATCTGGTCGATGCCCTCGGCGGGAAGCTTCAGGTCATCGTGGAAGTCCATGAACCGAGGCACGTCATTGTCCCCTCTATGCCAGCCACTTTGCCGCTAGGCAGCGACGACAACCACATTGGCACAGCTCCCCGGTCATCGGAAGACCGATGAAGGATGGCGATGCCCTTCGTTACAGGAGACATGACGATCACCGAAACCCACCCGGCGGAGCCGGGCTTCGGCCGGCTGCTGGAGCGCCACCGCCGCGAGCTGCACCTGCACTGCTACCGGATGCTCGGCTCGTTCACCGACGCTGAAGACCTCGTGCAGGCAGGCCGGTTACCCGGCGGAACGTTCGGTGAGGGCGATGACCGGGATGACCCGCGTGGTCTTGCGCTCGTAGTCGGCGAAGCCGGGATAGCGGCTGGCGTGCCGCGCGTACAGCTCGTCCCGCTCCGGGCCTCGGATCTCGTTGGCCTCGACGTCGAGCGTCTGGTCGCCGACCTCGATCTGGGCCTGCGGATGGGCGGTGAGGTTGCGGTACCAGTCGGGATTGGTGTCCGCGCCCGCCTTGGAGGCGAACACGACATACCGGTTCCCGTCCGGCAGGTACATCACCGGGCTGACCCGCTGCTGGCCGCTTCGTGCACCGGTCGTGTGCAGGAGCAGCAGCGGCGCGCCCTCGAAGTTCCCGCCGACCTTGCCGTGGTTCGCGCGGAACTCGCTGATGACCTGGTCGTTCCAGTTGTTAGGCGTGCTCATGGCTGTCCTTAGGAGACGAGACGAAGACGCGATCATCCGGCCGGAGGCCGATGCTTACGGGGAGCATCTTCAGCGAATATCCCTGACCATGCACCCCGCAAGCCGGGAAGGGACTCAGCGGCCCCGCCGCCAGCGCGGCTTCCGCTTGGCCAGGAACGCCTGCATGCCCTCGCGGGCGTCGGGCAGCTGGCTGGTCGCGGCCATCACCTCGACGGCGTAGGCGTAGGCCTTCGGCTGGTCCAGGTCGATCTGCGCGTAGAGGGCCTGCTTGCCGATGCCCTTGCTCTCGGCCGAGCCCCGGGTCACCCGGTCGAGCAGGCCGTGCGTGGCGGAGTCGAGCTGCGCGGCCGGCACCACCTGGTTGACCAGCCCCCAGTCCAGCGCAGTCCGGGCGTTGATCACATCGCCCGACAGGGCCATCTCCGCGGCCCGCTTACGGCCCACGTTCCTGGCCACCGCGACCATCGGGGTGTGGCAGAACCAGCCGCCTTTGCCGCCGGGCGCGGCGAAGCCGGCGTCTTCGCTGGCCACGGCCAGATCGGCGGTAGCCACCAGCTGGCAGCCGGCTGCCGTGGCCAGCCCGTGGACCCGTGCCACCACCGGCTGCGGCACCTGCTGGATCAGCGTCATCAGTTCCGTGCAGGTCAGCAGCAGCGAGCGGACCGAGGGCAGGTCAGCGTCGACGACATCGGCGAAGTCGTGCCCGGCGCTGAATGCCGGGCCGTTGCCGGCCAGCACGATGCCCAGCGCGTCGCTGTCGCCGACCTCGCGGAACGCGGCGATCAGCTCGCGCATGTGCTCCCTCGACAGGGCGTTCCGGCGCTGCGGCCGGTTCATCGTGATGGTGGCGAAGTCACCCGAACGCTCGACCAGGATGTGCTCGAAACCCATGGCTGCCTCCCGTCCGCAGCCTACGCCGGGCCTCAGCAGGCGGCCAGATCACCGGGGGCGAACGGCTCGCCATGACCGGGCACGATCAGCGCCGGGGAGGCGGCCAGCAGGCGGGCCCGGGACCGCTCGAGCTGGGCCTGGTCCTCGGCCAGCGGATCGGTGTCCGGGCCCTGCTTCGACCACCACACGTGGGTGCAGGCGGCTAGACCATCGTCGGTAGCCGCCAGCGTGGTGATGTCCTGCGCGGTGTGCCCGGGCGTGGCCATCAGCGTCACCGACGGCGCGAGCTGGTATCCGTCGGCCGGCCGCTCCGTCCACACGTCGCCGGAATATATGGCCCAGAAGTCGTGCACCCGGGCGCGGGGGAACAGCGCGGCGTTCAGCGTGTGATCGGGATGATGGTGGCTGAACACCACCTCGCCAACGTCGGCCGGATCGACGCCGAACTGCGCCAGCGGGCCGAGGATCCGGTCCCGGCTGGCCACCATGCCGGGGTCCACTACGATCACGGTGCCTTCGTCGCGGATCAGCACCACGGTGCTCGCCACCCGTTCGGCGGCGTAGCCCGCGCACAGCACATCGAGGCGTGCGGTCATGGGGCCATCTTCGCACCGCCCGGTGCCGCCCGCATGTCGCTGCGTTTGCCGAATGGGCCCGTCCCTGGCCTCTCCCAGCCTCGCCGCGATCCCATGGAATAGCGCCGTGATCTCGGGATAACGGTCAGCCCATGGGATAGCGATGGAAGGCCACGGCGTACTCGCAGTCTGCGGCCAGGCCGACGAAGCCCGCCATGTTCTTCAGGAACTCGTCGGGGTCGAAGGCGCGGCCCAGCCCCTCGATATAGGCCCGGTGCTCGCGCAGCGAGACGACACCGGCGTCGATGGTCGCGGTCACGTCCACGAAATGGGTCGGGGTTGCCGACGTGGCTACGTAGGCGTCCCGGATGCCGGTCCAGGCCGGGCCGGCCTCGGGGAACACCCACTCGTTGGCCGCGTCCCGGCAGGCGTCCAGCACGGCCAGCCCGACCGCGCGATGGTCGGCGTGGTTGACAGGCCCCTCCTCGCCCCAGGTGAGATCCAAGCTCGTGGTAACCACCACCTCGGGCTGCAGCCGCCGGAAGCTGGCGGCCAGGTCGCGGCGCAGCGGCAGCCCGTACTCCACCACCCCGTCCGGGTGGTCGAGGAAGTCGACCTCGCTGACGCCGACCACGGCCGCGCTGCGGCGTTCCTCCGCCACCCGCAGCGGGCCGACCTGATCGGGGTTCATGCCCGCGATCCCGGCCTCGCCCCGCGTCGCCATCAGGTAGCTGATTGTCTTGCCTTGCCCGGTCCACCGGGCGACGGCCGAAGCCACCCCGTACTCCAGGTCGTCGGGATGCGCCACCACGGCGACGGCCCGGTCCCAGTCCTCTGGCAGCGGCTTCATCGCCCCGCCTTTCTGATCGGTCCCTTAGTGCCCCAACTGTCCCACGGTCGCGGCCCGGAGCCGGTGCCCGCGGCCGGTTCCCGGTGCGCGGCCGGCTCCCGGTGCGCGGTGGGCTCCCAGGGGCGCGGCCGGCTCCCCGTGCTCGGCCGGTTCCCGGTGCGCGGCCGGCTCCCGTGCTCGGCCGGCTTCCGGTGCGCGGCCGGCTCCCAGGGCTCAGCCGGCCGGGGAGGAGTACCCGCGGCGGGCGGCGCGTTCGGCCTCCTCGCAGGCGCTGATCTCCGGGTCTACCGGGCTGGCGTCCTCCGGCCTGTGCTTTGCATCGTAGGACGCCTGCGCGGCGTGGATGGCGGCGACGTGGCTGTCGGCCCAGTCGATGAGCTGCTCAATGGTCTGCAGCAGTGTCCGGCCCATCGGGGTGAGCTCGTAGTCGACCCGCGGCGGGATCATCGGGTGGATGGTGCGCGAGACCAGGCCGTCGCGCTCCAGCCCGCGCAGCGTGACGGTGAGCATCCGGCCGGTGATTCCCTCGATGTCGCGGCGCAGTTCGCTGAACCGGTGGCTGCCCTGGCCCAGCCGGTCGATGACCATGACCGACCACTTGTCGCCGACCCGGTTGAGGATCTCCCGCGCGCGGCATCCTGACAGCGGCGGTCGCGCCGCCAGGGATGGCCCGGCGGCTTGGGCCACCAGGCGTGACGCGACAGCATCCGCCTCAGCTGGCCCATTGGTGCCGGTTACTCCCATACAACTAGGATACAGCCCGAACGGGAAAAGTTTAATATTCAACTGTAAAAACTTGACGTTTCAAATATTTACTGGTTACTATCGGGAACCTAAGTACCGTAGAGAACTACCCGAGTAGTAGAGCACGATAGGAGACACCATGAGCAGTGCCGCTACCGAAATCCCCGGTTACGTCGCTGGAACGTGGGCGATCGACCCCGTTCACTCCGAGGTCGGATTCACCGTCCGGCACATGATGGTCAGCAAGGTCCGCGGCAAGTTCGAGAAGGTGGAGGGTACCTTCACCACCGGCGCTGACCCGCTGCAGTCCACCGTGAACGCCACCATCGACGCGTCCTCGATCACTACCAGCCATAGCGACCGCGACAACCACGTGCGCAGCGAGGACTTCCTGCACGTGGAGAAGCACCCGACCATCACGTTCGTGTCCACTGGCGTCCGCCCGGACGGTGACGACTTCCTGCTCGAGGGCAACCTCACCATCAAGGAGGTCACCCGCCCGGTCACCCTCCACCTGGAGCTCAACGGCTTCGGCCCCGACCCCTTCGGCGGCACCCGGGCCGGCTTCTCCGCCAAGGGTGAGATCAGCCGCAAGGACTTCGGCGTGAACTTCAACGGCGTGATCCCCGGCACCAACGGCGCCGTCGTCAGCGACAAGGTCTCCCTCGACCTCGAGGTCGAAGGCGTCCTCCAGCAGTAGCAGTAAACAGGAACACTCTGACCGAAGGTGAGCCCGGGCCAACGCCCAGGCTCACTTTCGCGTTGTCGGCGGGCACCGCAGCGGGTCCCGGCGAGGCGCCGGTTACCGGCCCAGCGAGCCCGGGCCGAAGGTCCGGGTGAGTGGCCGGTGCTGTCGGCGAGAAGCACCGCGGGTTACGGCGAGGCGCCCGTTACCGGCCTAACGATCCCGGGCCGAAGGCCCGGGTGAGCGGCCGGTGTGTCGGCGAAGTACCACCGCGCGGGCGCGAAGCGCATTCGGGGGGTTCCGGGGGGTCGCCCCCCGGGCTAGCACTGTCGGCGAAGTACCACCGCGCGGGCGCGAGGCGCATTCGGGGGGTTCCGGGGGGTCGCCCCCCGGGCTAGCACTGTCGGCGAAGTACCACCGCGCGGGCGCGAGGCGCATTCGGGGGGTTCCGGGGGGTCGCCCCCCGGGCTAGCACTGTCGGCGAAGTACCACCGCGCGGGCGCGAGGCGCATTCGGGGGGTTCCGGGGGGTCGCCCCCCGGGCTAGCACTGTCGGCGAAGTACCACCGCGCGGGCGCGAGGCGCATTCGGGGGTTCCGGGGGGTCGCCCCCCGGGCTAGCACGGGTCTTAAGATGGCGCTACCTGGACCGGCCGGCCTGCCCCGGGCGGTCCGTGATCCCGCGGAGCAGGCGGAGGCAGCACGATGTCGGCTGGACCCACGTTCGTGATCGTCGGCGCGTCCCTGGGCGGGGCCAAGGCCGCAGAGGCGCTCCGGGCCGAAGGGTTCGGCGGCCAGATCGTCCTCATCGGGGCGGAGCCGCATTACCCGTACGAGCGGCCGCCGCTGTCCAAGGGATACCTGCAGGGGGCCGAGGAGCGGGACAAGATCTTCGTTCACTCCGGCGAGAGCTGGTACGCCGAGCACCAGATCGACCTGCGGCTCGGGACCGCGGTGACGGCCATCGACCGGGACCTGCGCCAGGTCGTGCTGGCCAGCGGGGAGACCATCGGCTACGACAAGCTGCTGCTGACCACGGGCTCGGTCCCGGTCCGGCTGCCCGTGCCCGGGGCGGACTCGGGCGGGGTGCTGTACCTGCGGACCGTCGACGACTGCGAGCGGCTGCGCGGGACCCTGGCCTCCGCATCGCGGATCGCCGTCATCGGAGCCGGCTGGATCGGGCTCGAGGTGGCCGCCGCCGCGCGGTCCGCAGGGTTGCCGGTCACGGTCATCGAGTCGGCGGAAATGCCGCTCCAGGGCGTGCTGGGCCCGGAGGCCGGGCAGGTGTTCCTGGACCTGCACCGCGGGCACGGCGTTGACTTCCGGTTCCGGTCGCGGGTCACCGAAATACTGGTGCGCGCGGACGCCGCGACCGGTGTCCAGCTGGCGGACGGCACCGAGGTCAGCGCTGACGCCGTGGTCATCGGCATCGGCGTGGCGCCCGGCACGGGGCTGGCCGAGGCCGCGGGCCTGGCGGTCGACGGCGGCGTGGTCACCGATGCGGCGCTGCGGACCTCGAACCCGGTCATCTACGCGGCAGGTGACGCCGCCCGCGCGTACCATCCGCTGCTCGGCCGGCACCTGCGGGTCGAGCACTGGTCCAACGCGCTGCATCAGCCGGCCGCGGCGGCGCGCTCGATGCTCGGCCAGGACGTCGCCTATGACCGGCTGCCCTACTTCTTCAGCGACCAGTACGACCTGGGCATGGAGTACACCGGGTACGTCCCGCCGGGCAGCTGCGACCGGGTGGTGTTCCGGGGAGACGTCGGCAAGCGCGAGTTCATCGCGTTCTGGCTCGCTGGCGGCAGGGTGCTGGCCGGCATGAACGTCAACATCTGGGACGTCACCGACGAGATCCGGGAGCTGGCCCGCGCGGGGCTGGCGGGCCAGACGGTGGACCCGGACCGCCTCGCCAACCCGGACATCCCGCTCCCGGAGACCGGCACAGGTTCCTGAGCACTTCAGTAGGACAGGATGTCGGGCGCGTATCCCGGCGAGGCGGACTGAGGCCATGATCATCGACTGTCACGGGCATTACACGACCGCACCGGCCCCGCACCAGCAGTTCCGGGACGCCCAGCTGGCCCGGCTGGCTGCCCTGGCCTCCGGGACCGAGTCTGCGCTGCCTCCGCCGGAGCCCGGCGCCATCAGCGACGACGCGATCCGGGAGAGCATCGAGGCCAACCAGCTCAAGCTGCTGCGTGAGCGCGGCACGGACCTGACCATCTTCTCGCCCCAGGCGTCCCGGATGGAGCACCACGTCGCCGACCCGGCCACCGCGCGAGCCTGGGCCCGGGCCTGCAACGACCTTATCCACCGGGTAACGTGCCTGTTCCCGGAGAACTTCGCCGGTGTCGCCCAGCTCCCCCAGGTCAGCCGGCGGCCCGCTGAATTTCTGCGTGGCGGAGCTGGACCGGTGCGTGCGCGAGCTCGGGTTTGTCGGCTGCAACGTCAACCCCGATCCGTCCGGCGGCTACTGGACCTCCCCGCCGATGACCGACGAGTACTGGTTCCCGCTGTACGAGAAGATGACCGAGCTTGACGTCCCGGCCATGATCCACGTCTCCACATCGGTCAACCCGGCCGTGCACACCCTCGGCGCGCACTACCTCAACGCGGACACGGCCGTGTTCATGCAGCTGGTCCAGGGTGACCTGTTCGCCCGGTTCCCGGCCCTGCGGTTCGTCATCCCGCACGGCGGCGGCGCGGTCCCGTATCACTGGGGGCGCTATCACGGTCTGGCCGAGCGGATGAAGCGGCCGCCGCTGGGCGAGCACGTGCTGAAGAACGTTTTCTTCGACACGTGCGTCTACCATCAGCCGGGCATCGACCTGCTGGCCGGGGTGATCGGCCCGGACAACATCCTGTTCGCCTCCGAGATGCTCGGTGCGGTGCGGGGGACCAACCCAGATTCCGGCTTCCGGTGGGACGACACGAAGAAGTACGTCGACAAGCTGAGCCTGGACGAGGCCGGCCGCGCCAAGGTGTTCGAGCTCAACGCCCGCCGCGTCTACCCCCGCCTGACTCTGCCTGCCTGACTGGCCGCCTGGCTCTGCCTGCCTGACTGCCTGCCTGACTCGGCCTGCCTGCCCGACTGCCTGCCTGACCCTGCCTGACTGACTGGCCGCCCGGCCTGAGCGCCGGCCTACCCTGGCTGGTATGGCTGACATCCGGGTGGGCACCGCGTCGTGGACGGACAAGACCCTCATCGAGTCGGGCTGGTACCCGCCCGAGGCGAACAACCCCGAGAAGCGCCTGCGCTACTACACCCGGCAGTTCCCGCTGGTCGAGGTGGACTCGTCCTACTATGCGCTGCCCGCGGAGCAGACCGCGGCGGCCTGGGCGCACCGGTCGCCGAAGGGGTTCACCTTCAACATCAAGGCGTTCAGCCTGTTCACCCAGCACCCCACGCGGATCGCGGCGCTGCCCAAGGATCTGCGCCCCGCCGCTGAGAAGGCCAGCAAGGGCAAGGCCAATGTCTACCTCAAAGATGTGGACCCCGAAGTGGCCAGCGAGGCCTGGGAGCGGTTCCTGTCCGCGCTGGAGCCGCTCCGGCAGACCGGGCGGCTGGGCGCGATCTTGTTCCAGTTCCCGCAGTGGTTCCCGATCGGGCGGGCCCGCAAGGATTACCTCGTGTGGTGCGCGGAGCGGGTCGCGCCGCGCCAGGTGTGCATCGAATTCCGGAACAAGACCTGGCTGAGCGAGGAGAACCGCGAGGAGACGCTGACCTTCCTCGCCGACCACCAGCTGCCGTACGTCTGCGTGGACGAGCCGCAGGGCTACCCCAGCTCGGTCCCGCCCGTGGTGGCGGCCACCGCGCCGCTGGCCGTGGTCCGCATGCACGGCCGCTCCGAGAAATGGGACAGCAATAGCATTCAGGAGAAGTACCGCTACCGGTATTCGGAAAAGGAACTGCGGGAATGGGCGCCCAAGGTCCGCAAGCTCGCCGCCGAGGCGGACACGACGCACGTCCTGTTCAACAACTGCTACAGCGACGACGCCCAGGTCAACGCCCGGCAGCTGATAGACCTGCTCGGGTTAGCCCAGCAGGCCCCTTTATCGCGGCGCCCGTGCCGTTTATGCTCGGCATAGCGTCGGCGGCGTCGGGGAGGGACCATGGGGCGCGTTAGCCTGCCTGCGATGTCGATTTCCCGGATCGATTTCGGGGCACCGTCTGCGGAACGTGACATTGAACGTGGCCTGGGTGAGTATTTCGTCGAATCCGAGGCCTACGAGCGGGTCCGCTCCGGGGCGAAACGTATCGTAATCGGCAGCCGCGGGATCGGCAAGAGCGCGATCTTCCAGGTGCTGGCCCAGCGGGAGCGGGAGGCGGGAAGCTACGTCATCGAGCTTTCCCCGGAGGATTACTCCTACGAACTGCTCAGCCAGACGATGGCCGCCGAAAACAGCGGCTCCTGGGCCAAGCTCGGCGCGTACGCGGTGGCCTGGAAATACCTGATCTACGTCCTCATCATGAAAGAGATATCCGCCAAGCGCGCCGCGGTACGGAAAGGCGCCGGGAACGATATCTACAGGTACGTCCGCGACAATCATTCCAGCCCGCAGGGCAGCAAACTGTCCGCGCTGGTCTCCTACCTCAAACGCATGGAGGGCATCAAGCTCGGAAAATACGAGGCCAGCATCCGCACCCGGGAGCTGGAAAAGCTCTACAAGCTCGAGGAGGTTCACGCGCTGCTGCCCTCGCTGCGGGAGGTCGCCCGCACCCGGCGGATCGTGGTCCTCGTCGACGAGCTGGACCGGGGCTGGGACTCCTCCGAGGACGCCCGCGCCTTCGTCGCCGGGTTGTTCCAGGCCGCCATCTCGGTCAATTCGGTCCACCCCAACCTGCGCGTGTACATGTCGCTGCGGCAGGAACTCTACGACGACATCCCGGAGCTGTACGAGGACGCGCAGAAGTACCGGGACCTGATCGAGACGATCCAGTGGAACGAGACCGCCCTGCTCAAGCTGATCGCCAAGCGCATCCGGCACTGCGTCGACACGCTGGGCGGGACGGACGACCGGACCTGCTGGGAGTCGCTGTTCGCCAGCGTGCCCGGGCCACGGGACAACAGCTCGTTCCGTTACATGGCCAACCGGACGCTGTACCGGCCGCGTGAGATCATCCAGTTCTGCACCGAGACCGCCGAGCGCGCCCGCGACCTCGGCGGCCGGCTGCCGGTGCGGTACGCCGCGGTCCGGGAGGCCGAGGGCTTGTACTCCGCCGAGCGCGCCCGGGACATCGCGGCCGAGTTCCGCTACCAGTACCCGGGCCTGCTCACCGTGTTCGACGCCTTCCGCGGCAAGGCCGCGTCCACGCTGGACCGCGACGACCTGGAGTACCTGTGCCTGGAGCTCATCACGCAGGAGATCCCGACCCGGGACACGGGGGACTGGCTGGACCGCTGCAGCCCCGAGGGACTGATCGACGTCCTGTGGAACGTCGGTTTCCTGCTCGCGGCGGGGATCCGGGGCAATGGCCACCGCCGGCCCGCGGCCGACACGTACCTCGGCGTTCATCAGGTGCCCTACCTCAACATCGCCGCCGCGCAGAGCTTCCAGGTCCACCCCATGTTCTGGGCCCATCTCGGCTCCGGTGCCGCCCGGCGCTGAGCCCCCATCGCGCTAAGCTCCCCATCGCCGGCGCGAACGCGGCGGCCGGTACCGCGGGGTCAGGTGCCGCGCGCGGCCATGGTGTCCAGGCGCTGCTCGGGGAACTGCATCGCGCTGATGTCGAACCCGGCCGACAGCGCGGACAGGGCCGCGTCCAGGAACACGGTGAGGTCGCTGTCGGCCCGGGCGCTCCAGCGCTCGTAGGCGGCCCGGCAGGCGGCCAGCGTGGAGCGGCCCACGGTCAGCGGGAAGAGCGATTCCGGCGGCTGCCCGGTGCGGGCCGCGACGAACTCCCTGACCACCTGCTCCCAGGCGTCGTAGTGCACCGCCGCGCTGGACTGCAGCGAGAACGCCGATCCAATCAGGCCCATCCGGGCGCGCAGCTCCGTGACGTCCTCGGCGCGGTAGTGGTTCGCGGCCACCACAGCCCGGCGGATCGCCTCCATCATCGGGACCGAGTCCGGCACCCGGGCCAGGGCGTCCCGGATGACGCTGATCTCGGAGTCGAACTCCCCCCACAGCACGCTGGCCTTGGAGTCGAAGTACCGGAAGAACGTCCGCCTGCTCACCCCGGCCTCGGCGGCGATCTGCTCGATCGTGGTCTCGTCGAACCCCTGCTCCGCGAACAGCCGGAGCGCGATCAGTTCGAGCGTCCGCCGGCTGGTGCCCCGGGGCCGGCCGCGGCGCGCTGCGGCTTCTTCTGCAGGTTCTGCAGGCTGAAGATCGTCCATGAATTGCCTCAGATCCTAGCCTCGGCTCTTGATCGGGGCACCGTGTGACGTTAACGTAAACATATTCGTCACCCGGTGTCGAAAAGCGTCCGGGACACGTCTCCGCACCCAGAGGAGCTGCCATGAGCGAGCAGGCCACGACCGCCGATACCGGTACCGACGCCGGTGGGCCAGCCGGGCCCGCCGCCCCCGGCACCGAGACCGACGCCGAGGAACTGCTGATTGAGGAGATCTCGATCGACGGCATGTGCGGTGTCTACTAGGCCAGGCGCCCCGTTGCCGCTGGTCGAGCAGTTCCAGTTCGGCCTCGCCGCGCCGATCTGCCTGACCTGGGAGCTCACCTACGCGTGCAACCTGGCCTGCCGGCACTGCCTGTCCAGCTCCGGCCGCCGCGATCCGCGCGAGCTGTCGACCGCCGAGTGCCAGGCGGTGATCGACGAGCTGGAGCGCATGCAGGTGTTCTACGTCAACATCGGCGGCGGGGAACCGACGGTCCGGCCGGATTTCTGGGCGCTCGTGGACTACGCGACCGCGCACCACGTCGGGGTCAAGTTCTCCACGAACGGCGTCAAGATCACCCCGGATGCGGCCCGCCGGCTCGCGGCCAGCGATTACGTCGACGTACAGATCTCGCTGGACGGCGCCACGGCGGAGGTCAATGACGCCGTGCGCGGCGCCGGGTCGTACGCGACAGCGCTGGCCGCCATGCGCAACCTGGCCGACGCGGGCTTCGCCGGGTTCAAGATCTCCGTCGTCATCACCCGGCACAACGCCGGCCAGCTGGACGCGTTCAAGGAGCTGGCCGACCGTTTCGGGGCCCAGCTGAGGCTGACCCGGCTGCGCCCGTCCGGCCGCGGCGCGGACGTCTGGGACGAGCTGCACCCGACCGCGCAACAGCAGCGTGAGCTGTACGACTGGCTGGTGGCCCGGGGCGAGCAGGTGCTGACCGGCGACTCGTTCTTCCACCTGGCTGCCTTCGGCGAGTCGCTGCCCGGGCTCAACCTGTGCGGCGCGGGCCGGGTGGTCTGCCTGATCGATCCCGTCGGCGACGTGTACGCCTGCCCGTTCGCCATCCACGACAACTTCCTGGCCGGCAACGTCCGCGGCCCCGGCGGGTTCGCCGCCGTGTGGCAGCAGGCGCCGCTGTTCGCCGAGCTGCGCCAGCCCCAGGGCGGCGGCGCATGCGCGTCCTGCTCGGCCTACGACTCCTGCCGCGGCGGATGCATGGCGGCCAAGTTCTTCACCGGCCTGCCGCTCGATGGCCCCGACCCCGAATGCGTCAAGGGGCACGGTGCGCAGGCGATGCTCGCGCTCGCCGGCGCGCCCGCGCCGCGGCCGACCGGGGACCACTCGCACCGGACGGCCCCGGCCGCGCGCGATCGGCGTCCCGCGCCCGTGCCGGTGTCCATCGGGCCGCCGCCGCGCTCTGCGGCCGGCCTGACCCGCGCGCCCGATCGCGCCTGCGACGAGAGCCCGCTGGCGGGCTTCAGGCTGGACGCTCCATTAAGGCCCTGAGGGCCGCCCGCCGGCCTGACCGGCCCCTCCCCGGCCTGCCGTAGCGCGACCATCCGCCCCGCAGGCCGCCCGGGCTATCGGCCTGCTGCGGCCGCCACCTGGCGCCCGCTTCGCCGCCGCGCCTCCGGTGCGCACCGGTGCCCTGCACCGGCGCTGGCGCCTGCCCCCAGCCGCCTGCCCCCGGACGCCAGGCGGCTGGGACAAATATTCCGCAGAGAGGAATCCGTCATGGGAAAACTGGAGGGCAAAGTCGCCCTCATCACCGGCGCCGCGCGCGGGCAGGGCCGCAGCCACGCCATCCGGCTCGCGCAGGAAGGCGCGAACATCATCGCCGTCGACATCTGCCGGCAGATCGAGTCGGTGGCCTACCCGATGGCCACGCCCGATGACCTGGCCGAGACGGTCAAGGAGGTCGAGGCCCTCGACCGGCGGATCATGGCCCGAGAGGCCGACGTCCGGGACGAGGCGGGGCTGAAGGCGGCGTTCGACGCGGGGGTGGCCGAGCTCGGGCCGGTGGACATCGTGCTGGCCAACGCCGGCATCGCACCCATGGCCGTGGGGAAGGAGCGCCACGAGGCGTGGCAGGACGTCATCGACGTCAACCTGACCGGCGTGTTCAACACGGTGGAGACGGCCATCCCGTCCATGATCGAGGGCGGCCAGGGCGGCGCGATCGTGCTGACCAGCTCCACGGCCGGCATCAACGGCATCGGCGGCCCCACCCGCGGCGGGCTGGGTTACACCGCGTCCAAGCACGGTGTCGTCGGCCTGATGCGCTCCTACGCCAACAACCTCGCCCCGCACAGCATCCGGGTGAACAGCGTCCACCCGACCGGCGTCAACACGCCCATGGTGGTCAACGACATCATGCAGGAGTTCCTGGCCCAGGACCCAACCATGTCCAACGCCCTGGCCAACGCGCTGCCGGTGCCGATGGTCGAGCCGGTCGACATCTCCAACGCGATCGTCTGGCTGGTGTCCGACGACGCGCGCTACGTCACCGGCGTCACGCTGCCCGTCGACGCCGGCTTCACCAACAAGAAGTAACCACTGGCATCACAAAGTACCGAGCCGTGAAGGAGCAATGGATATGCCAGGGCGAGTAGAGGGCAAGGTCGCTTTTGTTACCGGCGCGGCCCGGGGCCAAGGCCGCAGCCACGCGATCCGGCTGGCCCAGGAGGGCGCCGACATCATCGCCGTTGATCTGTGCGGGCAGATCGATACGGTGCCCTACGCCATGTCGACGGCGGAGGACCTGGCGGAGACGGTCAAGGAGGTCGAAACCCTGGACCGGCGGATCGTGGCCACCCAGGCGGACGTGCGGGACTTCGGCGCACTCAAGGCCGCGCTGGACGACAGCGTCGCCCAGCTCGGGCGGCTCGACATCGTGTCGGCCAACGCCGGGATCTTCAGCTTCGGCTCGCTCGAGGAGCTCAGCGACACCGACTGGCAGAACATGATTGACGTCAACCTGACCGGCGTCTGGCACACCGCCAAGGCGGCGATCCCGCACCTGCGCGCGGCCGGTGGCGGATCGATCATCCTGACCAGCTCGACCGCCGGGCTGATGGCCATCCCGAACATCGGGCACTATACGTCGGCCAAGCACGGCGTCGTGGGGCTGATGCGCACGCTGGCGCTGGAGCTGGCTCCGGACATGATCCGCGTCAACAGCGTCCACCCGACCACGGTGAACACCGACATGATCCAGAACTCGGCGACCTACGAGCTGTTCGCGGCAGACCTGCCGGAAGCCGAGCGCACCAGGGAGGTCGTGGGCGCCCGCTTCCAGGAGCTCAACGCCCTGCGGATTCCGTGGGTCGAGCCGCTCGACATCTCTAACGCCGTGCTGTGGCTGGCGTCGGACGAGTCGCGCTACGTCACCGGGGTCACGCTGCCCATTGATGCGGGCTCGCTCACCAAGTGACCGGCCGCAGCGGGCGGCCTGAACGGAAGGCCGACGCAGGCGACACAATTAAGTAACGAAGGCGGGCCCGCGGTCGCGGGCCCGCCTGCCCGGCGAAGGGAGCACAGGTGACCGCAGCGCTCGGCGCCGAGCACATCACGGCGGTACGGGATCGGGTCCGCCGCCGCCTGGTGGGCCGCGAGCATGAGCTCGATCTCGTCCTCGCGGCCGTCGCGGCCGGGCGTGACATCGTGCTGGAGGGACCGCCGGGCACCAGCAAGAGCACCCTGCTGCGGGGGATCACCGCCGAGTGGGGCATCCCGCTCGTCTTTGTCGAGGGCAACGCCGACCTGACCCCGGCCAAGCTGGTCGGCCACCATAACCCGGCCCGGGTGCTGCGGGAGGACTACAGCGCCGACAACTTCGTCGACGGGCCGCTGCTGGAGGCGATGCGCGCTGGCGGCTTCCTGTACATCGAGGAGTTCAACCGGGCGCCGGAGGACACCCTCAACACGCTGCTGACCGCGATGGCCGAACGGCAGATCGCGGTGCCCCGGGCCGACACGGTGGTGGCCAGGCCCACGTTCCGGGTGATCGCCTCCATGAACCCGTACGACAACGTGGGCACGACCCGGCTGTCGACGTCGGTGCACGACCGGATGTGCCGGCTGGCCATCAGCTACCAGGACGCCGCGGCGGAGCGGGGGATCGTGGTGCTGCGCGCCCGGCTGCCGGAGCTGCCGGACGCACTGAGTGACTGGCTCATCGGCGACGCCGTGGCCCTGACCAGGGCCACCCGCGAGCACGAGGACATCCGGCAGGGCAGCAGCGTCCGCGGGGCCATCGACCTCACCCTCGTGGCCGGCCAGCTCCTGGAGCTCGCTGACCTGACCCGGGGCACCCCGGGCACGTACGCGGGACCCGCTGGGCCGGGGGAGCGCTACGCGGATGTCGTCTTCGACGCGATGGTGGTCGCGCTGTCCGGGCGTATCTTTCTCGACGAGACCGTCGACGCCACCCCGGAAGCCGTACTCCGGCAGATCTGGGAAGACCACTTCCTCCTGGCCCCGGCCGCCGCGGAACCTGGTTGAAGAGCGGTCCCTGCGGACACCCCGATCCACCGGCGCGCCGAGCGGGGCGAACGGCTCAAGCCGCTGCGGCGCCGCCCGAAGGTCCTGGATGAGCAGCCGGCCCTGCTCGAGGCGGGCCGCGGCGGCTCCGGTGGCCTCGTGTTGCCCGGTGACAACCGCCGGCCACCCGGCCGCGCGCCCAGGCGGCCGGGCAGCGGGGCGCCGGGGATGACCGGGGAGCAGGGCACGCTGCTGACCGCGGCCCCCGACGAGGCCACCCCCGACCCGGAGGTGCTGCGCCGCGCCCGGCAGATCACGGCCCGGCTGGCCGTGCGGCGTCCCCGGCGGGACGTCACCGCCCGGCGCGGGGTGGGCGAACTGGCCAGCGTCCGGTACCGGGGCGGGTCGGACGACATCGACCTGGACCGGACCATCGAGCAGCTGGTCGAGCACCCGATCCCCGAGGAAGACGACATCATCGTCCGGGAACGGGTGCGGACCCGCCGCTCGGTCGTGCTGCTGGCCGACGTGTCCGGCTCGATGCGCGGCGAGCGGGTACGCACCGCGGCGGCCACTGTCGGGGCGCTGGCCGCCGAGCTGGCCCGCGACGACCTGGCCATCATCGCGTTCTGGTCCGACGCCGCGGTGCTCAGCCAGCTGGGCCAGCGCAGCTCACCGCAGCAGCTGCTCGACACGATGCTGCGCATCCCGGCCAAGGGGCTGACCAACATCGCGTTCCCGCTGCAGGTCGCGGCGCGCGAGCTGGCCCGGGTGCCTGCCCGGGACGCGCGGGTGCTGCTGCTGTCAGACTGCGTACATAACGCCGGGCCCGACCCGCGCCCGTTGGCGGCGCGGCTGCCGCGGCTCGACGTGCTGCTCGACACGTCCGGCGAACAGGACGCTGACCTGGCCCGGGACCTGGCCCGCCACGGGCACGGCCGCCTGCTCCTGGCCAGCACCTACCGGGACATCGCCCCCGCGCTGGCCACGCTGTTCACCGATTTACCCGTACCGGCCGGCGCACCCGCCCGGACCGCGCAGTCAAGGAGGAGCCATGCCCGTCATCGTCGTCGCTACCATCAAGCCGCTGCCCGAGCACCGGGACGAGGTGCGGGCGGCGCTGGCGGCCGCCATACCGCAGGTGCATGGCGAGGAGGGCTGTGAGCTGTACGCGCTGAACCAGAAAGACGACCGGTTCGTGATGATCGAGCGCTGGGCCAGCCGCGCCGCCCTGCAGACCCACAGCACCGACTCGGCCGGGCTGCAGAAGCTCAACGCGGAGCTCAAGGGCAAGCTGGAAGCCCCGCTCGACGTCGTGGTCCTCGAGCCGGTCCCGGCCGGGCAGCCGGCCAAGGGCGCGCTTTGACCGACCTGGCCGCGCTCACCTCGCCCGAGGCCGCGCAGCTGGCGGAGGAGGGGGCGGTGCTCGCGGTGCCGGTGGCTTCCACCGAGCAGCACGGGCCGCATCTTCCGCTGTCCACCGACACCGACCTGGCCGTGGCCCTGTGCGCGCGGCTGGCCGCGGCCCGGCCTGGAGTGGTCGTCGCGCCCCCGCTGGCCTACGGCTCGAGCGGGGAGCACGAAGGCTTCGCCGGGACCATCTCCATCGGCCAGGAAGCCGTGGAACTGGTGCTCGTCGAGTTGTGCCGTTCGGCGGCGCTGACCTTCCCCCGGGTGCTGCTGGTCTCCACCCATGGCGGCAATACCGAGCCGGTGCGCCGCGCCGCGCAGCGGCTGCGCGCCGAGTCACGCGACGTGTACGCCTGGCTGCCGCGCTGGCAGGGCGACGCGCACGCGGGCCGGACCGAGACATCGCTGCAGCTGATGCTGGCCCCGCAGTCGGTCCGGATCAACCGGGCCCGGAAGGGCAACACGACGCCGATCGATGACCTGATGCCCGCGCTGCGCACCTCGGCGGTCAAGGCCGTCAGCCCCAACGGGGTACTCGGCGACCCGGCGGGGGCGTCGGCCGAGGAAGGGGAGTCGGTGCTGGACGGCCTGCTGTCCGACCTGCTCGCCCGGGTGCGGGCATGGTGCGGCGATTGAGCCGCCCAGGGTCGGGCGGTGACTGAGCCGCCCAGGGTCGCGCTGGTCGCCGGCGCGGCCCGGGGGATCGGTGCCGCCACCGTCACCGCCCTGGCCGCGGGGGGCTGGCGGGTCATGGCCGTCGACCGGTGCGCGGATGACCCTGCCCTCCCGTACCCGCTCGGCCGCCGCGACGCGCTGGCGAAGGTGGCCGCGGACGCCGGCCGGGACGTGGCCATCGCCGAGGCCGACACCCGCGACGTCACCGCGCTGGCCGCCGCGGTGGCCGAGGCCGAACGCCGCTGGGGCGGCCTGGACGCGGCCATCGCCGTGGCCGGGGTGATCGCGGGCGGCGTCCCCGCCTGGGAGGTACCCCCCGGCCAGGAACAGGCCGTGCTCGACATCGACCTGGGCGGCGTGCTGAACCTGGCCCGGGTGGCGGTGCCCGCCTTGCTGCGCCGTCCCGAGCCGAGGCGCGGGCGCTTCATCGCGGTCGCCTCGGCCGCCGCGACCCGGGGACTGCCCATGCTCGCCGCCTACTGCGCGGCCAAGGCGGGCGTGGCCGGCTTCGTGCGCGCCCTGGCCGCCGAACTGCGGGGGACGGGGGTCACCGCCAACGCGGTCAGCCCCGGCTCGACCGCGACGGCGATCCTGGACGAGAGCGCCCGCCTGTACGGGCTGCCCTCCGCCGAGGCGTTCGCTGCCCAGCAGCCCCTCAACCGGCTGCTGGATCCCGCTGAGGTCGCGGCGGTGCTGGCTTTCCTGGCCGGGGACGGGGGCAGCGGCATGACCGGGGCCATCGTCCCCGTCGACGGCGGCCTCGCCCTGTGAGGATGAGCGCCGCATTTCCCTAGACGCCTCGGAAATCAATGCCTAGTATTACTAGGTATGAATCGCGAACGGATCAAGGGTCATCTCGACCTGCTTCTGCTGTCGGTACTCGCGGCCGGCCCAGCTCACGGCTACGCCATCATCTCGGCGCTGCGTGACCGCAGCGACGGCACCTTCGACCTGCCGGAGGGGACAATCTACCCCGCCCTGCATCGATTGGAGGACGCCGGGCTGCTGAGCAGTTCCTGGGCTGCCGGTGACGGGCGCCGCCGCCGGGTCTACGCGCTGACCAGCCCCGGGGCCACCGCCCTGGCCGCCGAGCACGCCGAGTGGCGCCGCTTCGCCACCGGCGTGGGGGCCGTGCTGGGGTGGTCGATGTGAACGGGCCCGACGAACCGGTCGAGGTGTACCTGGATCGGCTCTACGCGAGCCTGCGGACCACCCCGCGGGCGGCCCGCCGGATTATCGCCGAAGCCGAGGACCATCTGCGTGAGTCGGTGGCCGCGGGACTGGAGGCCGGCCTCACCGGGTACGAGGCCCAGGAGGCGGCCATCTCCAGCTTCGGCTCGGCCGCAGCCGTCGTGCGTGCGCACGCGCGACGGGTGCCGCCCCTGGCCGTCCTGGGCGAACTCGTCATGGCGGCGTGGAAGCTGGGCTCGATCTTCCTGCTCGCCGTGGCCGGCAGCGGGGTCGTCGCCCTGCTCATGAACCTGGGCCTGGGCCGCCAGTTCGTGGGCGGTAACCCGGCCGCCGCCGTAGCGGTCCCGGCCGCCGCGTGCCACTACTGGATGAGCATCTGGCCGGGCGCGCACTCCTGCGGGCAGGCCGCCATGCTGGAGACCAGCAGCGACGCAGTCTCCGCTGCGGCTGATCGCGCTGATTCCCGGCCTGGTACTCCTGGAAGGCTACGTCCTGGCCCGCCGGTACCAGCGCAAGCGCGGCTGGCTATCCGACGTGCTGCCGGACGGCTTCGTTCCCACCGTGGCCGCGTGCCTGTTCGGCGTCCTCGCTGCCGGGCTGGCCTTTGTGGGGCTGAACACCGTAAGTTCCGGGTTGAACGGCGGTCCGGGCAGCTACCTCAGTGGGGCGATCGTGGCCCTGGCCGTGGCGCTCGGTTTCGTCCCCGCCCTGCGGCGCACGCTGCTCCGGCACGCCTACGGCTGATCTCGTTTCCGCTCGATCCATGGCCGCCGGCCGTTCCCAGCCTCGGGAGCGGCCGGCCTTCTGGTGCCCGGTGTTGACGTCAGGGGATGACGTTGCCCGCGATCCGCCGCATCATCGAGCTGGAGCACGAGCTGGCGGAGGTGACCCGGCAGCGGGACGAGCTCGCCCGGCGGCTGGCCGCGTTCCGGCCGCTCGACCGCTGACGCCCGCCGCTCATCTTCGCCCTGATCAGCTTGCTGGGAGCCTGGCCGGCCGGTGCGAACGATTCCTTCTGCTCGTCACGTACGCCTGGCTCATACCGGCGGCCATCCAGCTGGCCGTCACAGGCGGCGTAGGATGCCCGCTGTCACCATGCCCAGATACCGCTCTGCCAGGTCAGGCACGGTACCTGAACAGCAAGCCCGGCAGGAGAACAGCCATGAAGATCGACGGATCAGTTGCCCTGGTCACCGGGGCCAACCGCGGGCTGGGCCGGGCGTACGCCCGGGAACTGGTCAGCCGGGGCGCGACCCGGGTCTACGGGGCCGCGCGTGATCCGGCAGCGGTCACCGGGCCGGGCCTGACACCGGTGGCCGTCGACATCACCGACCCGGACCGGGTGGCCCAGGTCGCGCGGGAATGCGCGGACGTCAGCCTGCTGGTGAACAACGCGGGAGTGCTGAAGTACAGCACGTTCATCAACGCGCCAAGCCTGGACGCCGCCCGGCTGGAGATGGAGACCAACTACTTCGGCACGCTGAGCATGTGCCGGGCGTTCGCGCCCGTGCTCGCGGCCAACGGCGGTGGCGCGCTGGTCAACATGCTGTCGGTGACCAGCTTCTACACCAACCCGTTCGACGCGTCCTATGGCGCCTCGAAGGCGGCGGCGTGGTCCCTGACGAACGGCGTCCGCCTCGAGCTGCACCACCAGGGCACCCTCGTGGTTGCCGTGCACGCCAGCTACATCGACACCGACATGGCTGCCCTGACCAATGCCCCCAAAGACAGCCCCGAATCCGTCGCCCAGCAGGTCTTCGACGCCGTTGAGGCCGGCCAGACCGAGGTGCTCGCCGATGAGCGGACCCGGACCGTCAAAGCAGAACTGTCCCGCGACCAGGAGCTGATCTACCCGCCGATCCAGGAATTCTGGGACGCCGCGGTGAAGGGTCAGCAAGATCGCCCGCGCGGCGGGCGGTAGGCGCTCCGCACGAAACACGTCCGATACATTCCGGTCGTGTTGTAACACGATGCGTTATTTACAGTCCCGTCATCGCGGGAGACAATTGCGCGCAGTGCCTCTGTTATGGCGGGGTGGTCACATGGACGGTGTTGGTAAACGGGTCAGGCAGTTCCCGGCGTGCGGGCCGGGTCGGCCATCGAGGCCGATGGCCCTGCGGTTACCCAGCCGATCCTCCTCCCGGGCCGCCGGCCCGCATCGTGTTCGGAGCAAATTGCGCCCAGTGACGATGCGCGCCGCCGCCTCCGGTGCGCCTGTTTCCCAGGAAGAGGGCAATTCATGGTCTGCTACGTCCCTGGAACCGGCACGCTCGCCGTGCTCGGCTTCGCGGTCTACCTGGTCTGGCACCGGGCGATCATGCACTTCCTCAGCATGGTGGGCATGGCGATGGAGATCACGCTGCTGCTCAGCACCGAAGTCGCCGTCGCGGTCTTCCTCATCTGGACCGCGCGGATGATCCGGCGCCGCCGGGCCGCGGCCGGTGCCTGCACCACCTGCCGCTTCCGTTGCCAGGAGGCGCTGGCGGCCCGGCCGAACTTCTTCGTCAACCGGGTCGACCGCCGGGTGAGCCCGCCGCCGCCCGCGCGCCAGCCCGCCCGGACCTGCCACCCGGCCGCCCCGACCCTGCCCTCGCTGCCCTTCGCTGGCCTCCCTGCGCTCGCTGGCCGGACGCCACGCGCCGGCCCGGCACGCGGCTGTCCCCGCACCCGGCCGGCGCCGTGCGGCGCTTCCCGGCCCGCGCCCGGTCCCGGTCCTCGGCTGGCGCCGCACCCCGCCGCTCAGCTCGCGCCGCACTCGGCTGGTCGGCTGGCGCCGAGCCCCGTTGCTCGACTGGCGCCGTACCCCGCTGCTCAGCTGGCAGGGCATCCCGCTGCACGGTTCCCGGCAGGCGCTCACCCGCCCGGCCGTGGCCCTGCCCGCGCCCCGCGCTCCGGCCCGCCCCGGGCCGGCTGCCGCCGCGGCTGATCAGTGGTCCCTCACCCCGGGCGAAACGGTCGCCTTCGACGGCTACGTGCTCACTCCCGACGGGGTGGACGCGCCGCCCGACCCGGTGCGCGACCCGCGTGCCTGACCGGCCCCGGGCATCAGCCGAGCCGGGTGCGGAGGCGGTCCCGTCAGCCGGGTGGGGCAGGCGGCTCACCCCGGGCGGTGACCTCGGGCGGTCGGCCGCGGTCGGCCAGGTCCCGCACCTCCCGGGCGATCATCGGCCAAAGCGGAGCGGGCAGATCATGGCCGGCGCCCGGCAGGATCACCAGGCGCGCCCCGTCGATCGCCTCCGCCGTGGCCCGGGCGCCGCTGACCCGGAGGATCGGGTCCCGGTCGCCGTGCAGGACCAGGACTGGCTTGTGCAGGTCGCGCAGCTTCCCGCCGTGCCAGGCCGCACCGACCTGCCTGCTCTGCGCCTTCTGGTCCCGTGGTCCCTGGTCGACCTCACGCTCGATCCATTCCCGGGCGGCGTCCTCGTCGAACGGATAGGCCGGGGACGCGACGGACCGGGCCAGCATGAGCGCGAGCGCGATGTCACCCTCCCGGCCCGGGGGGAACTTGGCCCGGGCGAGCCGGGCTAGCAGGCCGAAACGCACGTACCGGCCGCCGCGGATCCCCACGACATCGCTCGGCAGCGCCCCCGCCGACACCACACTCAGCACCCGGTCAGGGTGGCGCAGCGCCAGCCGCTGCGCGATCACCCCGCCCAGTGAGGCGCCGAAAACGTGGGCGCGCTCCCAGCCCAGCGCGTCCAGCACCGCCACCGCGTCGTCGGTCATGTCCTCGGAGGAGTAGGACCCGCGTTTGCGGATCACGGCCGCGAACGGGTTCGTGCCGCCGCGATCGGGCATGCGGGTGGACTGCCCGGCGTCGCGCTGGTCGTAGCGCGCGACGGCGAAGCCCTGGCCGGCGAGGGCCTGGGCCAGCCCGGTCGGCCACCAGAACCTCGACACTGCCAGCCCCATGATGAGCAGCAGCGGCTCGCCCGCTGCCCCGGCCAGCTGGTCGTAGGCGATGTCCACCGCGCCGTTGTGCGCGAACTTCGTCGGTGTCCACGCGTTCTCCCACGGCCGCGCCGTGCCCGTGTCGCTCACTCGCCGTCTCCTTTCGTGACACCCCGCCCGCTAAACTGCGATCAGCGTTCGCTGTTTTGTCCAGGGTAGGTGACTGAGTACAGTGTTCGCAATGACGGCCAGGACAACGAAGAAAACGGGGCGGGCGGCCGATGCCCGGCCGCCGAGCATCTGGGTGCGGCCGGAACGCTCGGCGCGCGGGCCCGCTCCGGAGCACAGCCGCGCGCAGATCGCCCGGGCGGGTGTCGCGCTGGCCGACGGGGGCGGCCTGGCCGCGGTGACCATGCGTTCCGTCGCGGCGGCCATCGATGCCGCTCCCGCGTCCCTGTACCGCTACGTCAGGACTCGCGACGAAGTCATCGAGCTGATCCAGGACGAAGTGGGCGGCGAGTTCGCCCTGGCCGGCCCCGTATCGGGTGATCCGGTCGCCGATCTGGTCCGGCTGGCTCATCAGGCCCGGGCGATCTACCTGCGGCACCCGTGGCTGCTGGACGTTCCGTCGGCCGTGGGCGTCCCGGGCCCGAACGCCGTCGGCTATGTCGAATACGTGCTGGCCGTCCTCGAGGGCACCGGGCTCAGCAGTTCCGCCAGGCTGGAGACCGTCGCCATCTTCACCGGCGTCGTCCGGCTGCTCGTCCGCACCGAGGTCGACCAGCGGCGGGCCGGCCAGGAAATGGCCGAGTGGCAGGAGGCACTGGCCCGCTACCTATACGGGCTCGTGACCGGCGGCCGGTACCCGTACCTGGCCGCGGCCCTGGCCGGCCAGGGGAACGATCCGGGCCAGGGAGATGCCGCCGGTCACGCCGATGGCGCCGGTCACGCCGATGGCGCCGGTCACGCCGGTCACGCCGGTCACGCCGGTCACCATGGCGCGGGCCAGGCTGATGATGCTGCCCAGGCTGATGATGCTGCCCAGGCTGATGATGCTGCCCAGGCGCGGGGGACCGCGGAGGCCAGCCAGCCCGTCTTCGACCGCACCCTGGCCCGCATCCTGACCGGGCTCCTTACGCCCGCCGGGCACTAACGGATCAGCTGGCCGCGGCACTGGGCCGCGCGGCGGTGGCCCAGCGGATGGCCTGCACGACGGCCTGGCCCGCCGGGCGGATGACGGTGGCCTCCGCGACCGGCAGCCGCGGCAGCCGCAGCGGCCAGCGCGCCCAGGTGGGAAGCAGCGAGACCGCCGCGGCGGCCAGCAGCCCGTACGGCGGCCGGGCGATCACCGGCAGCGGGGGATTGAGCAGCAGAAACCGGGCCGCGGCGCGGGCCTCGGCGGTGCTGGCCAGTTCGGGCCGGTACGCGGCGATTCGCTCGGTCAGCTCTTTCTCGGTGCGGGGCGGGTCCGGTACACCGAGCTCGGTTCCGATCTGGGCCATGTCCGCGACGTAGCCGTCGCGCCCGGCCTGGTCGAGGGGCTCCACCCCGAACTGGGTATGAGCCCGCAGGAAACTGTCGGCCTCGGCGACGTGCACCCAGGTCAGCAGCCGCGGGTCGGAAGCCGCGTACGGGCGCCCGTCCGGGGCGGTGCCGGTGACCCGCTGGTGGATCCCGCGGATCCGCTGGATGGTTTCCTGGACGTCGGTGGCCCGGCCGAAGGTGGTGACAGCCAGGAAGTAGCTGGTCCGCTGCAGCCGCCCCCACGGATCGCCCTTGTAGCCGGAATGGCCCGCCACGGCCGCCATGGCCAGCGGATGCAGCGACTGCAGCAGCAGGGCGCTGATCCCGCCGATGAACATCGACGAGTCCCCGTGCACCCGCCGGATCGGGCGGTCCGCGGCGAACCAGCGCTCGCCGCCGGAAGCGAAGATCACCTCATGGTGCGCGGGCCCTTCCGGGCCGGCGACTCGTTCGAAGATCGACGCCCCGACCCGGCCCCGGATCCGGACCGCCGCATCTTGCCAGCTCACAGTCCCATTATCCGCCGGGCCCGGCCAGCCCCACGGGCGGGCCCCGGCCCCGCATCGGCGGCCCCGCATCGGCGGTCCCGCATCGGCGGCCCCGTCCCGGCGCCTCGTTCCCGGCTCAGGGGTACTCGGACGTCACACGACTCCCGCCCGGGCCGCCGCGAGCAAATGCGTCATGTTCCGGGGTACGACCGGCATCTACTACGACGACACGTCCATCACGACCTGTTCCCGGCCGGAACGACGAACTGGGGCGTTCCCGTCAGCCTTCCTGGCATCGGGTCGCCCGCCGGTCACTGAGCGCTTTCGGCGGGATGGCCACCGGCGCGGCCTGGGTCATCCCGCCGATCCGGCGCAGTCACCGCCCTGGCGCGTGCCCCGCCCAGGTGGGGCGCCCCGCCGCGGCCGGGTCCCGTGGTATGAAGAAGGCCATGGCAGAGATGCAGTTCGCGATCGGCGCCGAGGTCAGCTGCACGGACGGGGTAATTGGCCAGCTGCGCTGGGTGGTGGTGGACCATAGTGCTGCGGCGTGGCGGATCACCCACCTCGTGGTCGAGCCGGCGCACCGGGCGGGGCTCGCCCGTTACGTTCCCCTCGACCAGGTCAGCGGTGTGGACGGCACATCCGGCGACATCACCCTCGACTGCACCATCGACCAGTTCGAGCACCTGGATTCGGCCGAGAACACCGAGTTCGTGCCGGGCACCGGCGCCTACCCGGTCTACGGCCCGGCGCAGATCATCGCCCAGCCCTACTACACAGACGAGCCGATTGTGCGCGGTGACCTGCCGAGTCTCTCGCAGACGGTCACTACCGACGCGCGGCTCCCCGACGATGGCGACGTCGCCGTGCACGTCACCCACGCCCACGCCACGGACGGCGATATCGGCCAGCTGGCGGGCCTGGTCGTCGACCCGGCCAGCCAGCACGTCACCCACGTGCTGCTGATGGAAGGCCACATCTGGGCGCGCAGGGAGGTGGCCATCCCGGTCGCGGCGGTGAAGGAAGTCGCCGACGACGGCATCCACCTGAACATCACCAAGCAGGAGGTCGGCGACCTGCCGCCGGTAGACATCAAGCACCGGGACAAGGACCGGGGCCGGTAGCCAGGATGCGGTGGCTCCGCTGCGCGGTGATCGGAGCTGGGGTGCTCGGCGCCTGCGTGGCCGCCCAGCTGGCTGGGGCGGGCGCTGCAGTGACCCTGCTGGAGCAGGACCAGCCCGGCCAGGCCGCGACCGGGTTGAGCTTCGCCTGGCTGAACGCCAACCGCAAGGCGCCCCGCAGGTATCACGACCTCAACCACGCGGGGATGCGGGCCTGGGCCGAGCTCGCGGCCAGCGCCGGCCAGCCGGCCTGGCACCGGTCGTCCGGCAACCTTGAGTGGGCGGGCGATGCGCAGGCGCACGCGGAGCTCGCCGCCCGGGTGCGGCGGCTGACCGAGTGGGGCTATCCGGCCGGCTTCCTGGACGCCGCCTCGGCGCTGGAGCTGGAGCCGTCGCTCCGGTGGCCGGCGCCAGCGGCGGAGGTCGCGTGGTTCCCCGAGGAGGGCTACCTGCTCACCGAGCCCGCGGTCGGTTACCTCGTGGACCTGGCCGCCGGCCACGGGGCCCGGGTACTGACCGGGGAGCCGGGACGGGTGACCGGTTTCGGCCCGCTGGCCGGCCAGTCCCCGGCGGGCGGGGGACGTACGGTACAGACGGCCGGCGGCGAGCTGATCGAGGCGGACGTGGTCGTCTGCTGCGCGGGACGCTGGGTTCCGGAGCTGGCCCGGCGGGCGGCCGCGACCGTCCCGGTGCCGCTGGTGCCGTGGGAGCCGCCCGGCGCGGAAGCACCCGGTCTCGTGGTCCGGGCCTGCCCGGTGTCCGGTCTCACCAGGATGGTGCACGCCCCCCGGGTGTACCTGCGGCCCCACGGCGACGGCCTGATCCACCTGGAGGCTCCCGACGCCGCGGTTGACCTGCACACCCCGGACGCGGAGCTGCGGCGCTGGGCGGCGGAATTGCTGCACCGCGCCGGCCGGGTCATCCGCGGGCTCGGGGAGGCCGAGGTCACCGGGTACCAGGTGTGCGTGCGGCCCATGCCCGCGGACGGCGAGTCCGTCGTGGGCTGGCTCCCCGGCGCCGGCCGCGTGTACGTCGCGGTGACGCACAGCGGCGTGACCCTGGGCGCGCACCTGGGCCGCCTCGTCGCGGCGGAGGTGGCGGGCGGGGCCGAGCTGCCCGAGCTGGCCCCGTACCGCCCGGACCGTTTCGCGGCCGCCGATTCCGCTGAGACCGGGAGCGTGAGACGGTACCCCGATGGAGGACTACCGCACCGTCAACCGGGAGAACTGGGACGAGCGCGTCCCGGCTCACCTGGACTCCCCGGATTATGCGACCGGCCGGTTCGCCGAGGATCCCAGCTTCCTCAGCCAGGTTGTCCGGTTCGACGTGCCCCGGCTCGGCGACATCAGCGGGCTGCGCGGCGTGCACCTGCAGTGCCACATCGGCACCGATACGGTCTCGCTGGCGCGGCTGGGGGCCTCGATGACCGGGCTGGATTTTTCGGCGCCGGCCGTGGCGGCCGCCCAGCGCCTCGCCGAGCGGGCGGGGGCCGACGCACGCTTCGTGCGGGCCGACGTGTACGCGGCCCCGGATGTCCTCGGGAAAAGTGAGTTCGACCTGGTCTTCACCGGCATCGGGGCCCTGTGCTGGCTGCCGGGCATCCGCCGCTGGGCCGAGGTGGTCTCCGCTCTGCTGCGGCCCGGCGGCCGGCTGTTCCTCCGCGAGGGCCACCCGATGCTCTGGGCCGTGGACGAGTTCCGTACCGACGGCACGCTGACGGTGGAGTTCCCCTACTTTGAGCGCGAGGAGCCGGTCATCCTCACGGAAGAGGGCACGTACGTCGCCACCGACGTGGTGTTTCAGCACAACGTCACGCACACGTGGAACCACGGCCTGGGCGAGATCATTACGGCCCTGATGGACGCGGGCCTGCGGCTCACCGCGCTGACCGAGCACGACAGCATTCCGTGGCAGGCCTTCCCGGGCCGGATGGAGCAGATCGGCGGCGGTGAGTGGCGGCTGGCCGACCGGCCCTGGCGCCTCGCGCACAGCTACACGCTGCAGGCCGTCAAGCAGGACTGATCGTCAGCTTTCCAGTGCGGCCCGGATCAGCTCGAGCAGTTCACCGTCGCTGACGCCGGCTGAGCTGCCGGGCCTGAGCTGAATGGTCCCCTTGCTCGTCTTCAGCTCCGGATGCCGGGCGGCGAAACCGGCCTCGCGGCCCTGCGGCCAGCCGTAGATCGACAGGCCATGCTTCCACGCGGCGACGTAGAGGCGGCGGCTGCCCACCGTGTAGGCCGGCATGCCGTAGGACAGCCCGACGGCCGCATCCGGGTATGTCCCGAGGATCAGCCCGTGCAGCCGGTCGAACAGCGGCCGGTTCGGCGAGGCGATCCCGTCAATGTACGCCTGCGCGGCCTGGTCTACAGTGCTCACGGTCCCATTGTGGCTGCTCACCGCGCGGCTTGCGCCCGGGCCGCCGCTCGTCGTGTCCTGTCGCCGACTTCCTTTCCCTCAGGACGGTACCCGCCCCGCAACCTGACCCGCGCTAAACCAGTTTCCCGTTCGCATCCCCGGGTGCCGCACACCGGTGTTCCCGGCGGCGACCATCTGCTGCCGCTGCGGGTACCCGACCTCGTTGCGGAGACGATTGAGCAATTCGCCGGGTGAGCTGGAGCGTGGCCGCTTTCCTCGGCCTCGCGGGTTAGCCGGACCTCGGGGGTGCGGCGAGCGGGATGCCTGCGCCGACCGGCAGCGAGACGGGAAGCTGCAGTTCTCCCTGTTTGCTGGCCACCGTGGTGCCGTCGATGCTGATGCTGGCCGTGACGTCGCACCGTCCCACGCGCAAGGCGGTCAGGCGGCCCGCCCGGACGGTGGCCGTCATCGCCTGAACGTCGATCAGCAGCGACAGCGTGAGGTGCACCGTCGCCACCCGCACGCCGTCCACAAGCAGGTCGATCGACGGCTGATGGTCCAGGCTGATCTCGTGCGAGACCAGCTCGACGAGCTCGGTGGCCTCAGGGTCGGCGGCGGTGCGCCTGCCCGCCGCCCGCACCGCCGCGTACCCGGCCAGGGCGCCCACCAGCACATCACCGACGCTGAGGTTGAGGACGTCCGCGCTGATCTTCTCGACTTCGGCCACCGCTTCGCCGTAGGTCGCCTCGGTGAACCCGGTGAGCTGTTCCCGGATCTGGTCGGCGGCGCCGCTGGCCCGAAGCGCGGGCCCGAGGCCAGCCTCGCCGCACAGGAAGCTTCCGATCGTGATCTGCTGGTTCGCTGGAACGGTCGTCATCGGTATTTCTCCCTGATCCGGGCCCGGCCCGGTGATCGGCGCACCTCGATCCGTACGGTCCGCGTGCGCCGCCTCGCCGAGTTGCGGATCATCGGTGGTGGCGGACGGCCGGCCCGCACTCGCGCGTGGACGTGGGCTGCCGGTGGGGATGGCCCACCGGGCGGGCCGACCGCGGGCTGCCGCCGGAGCAGCGACCACCCGGCGGCCAGGGCCGCCAGGGCCGCCACCGCCAGCACGGCACCCCCGGCGCGGCTCAGGACCGTGTACGACACTGGCGCGGTGATCCCCACGGCGCTGGAGGACGGCGGGTTCGTCACGGCGCTGGAGGACGGCGGTACGGCCTGACGGCCGGTTCGTCACGGCGCTGGACGACGGCGGATTCGTCGAAGGTCGGGTGGACGCTGGTGTCGTGGACGCCGCAGCCGGACTTGTCGGCGGCGGCTCGATTCCCACGGCCGTGGCCGTGGATGGCGGGACGTCTGCCGTGGGCGACGGCCGCAGGGACGATGTCGACCCACGCGGCGTGCTGGTCGCCGTAGCTGAGCTGGTTACCGGTGAGCTGGCCGACACCGGCGGGCTCGTCGGGGGCGACGTGGCAACGGACGTGACCACGAAACCGGAACCCGTCACCTCGACATTCGTGTCCGGCGGTCCATCCACGGGTTCGAGCGTGATGGCCGGGCTCGCCGTAAGGTTCCGCGACACCACCGGTGTCGTGGGCGGTGTCGTGGGCGGTGTCGTGGTTGGAGTCTTGGCGGCCTGTACCACCAGAGCGAATGGCGTGCGTGCACAGACCGGTGGCGTGGCGGCCAGGCAGGCTTCGACCTGGATCTGCATGATGCAGGCCTGGCCCGGTATGCATTGGCCAGGCCTGATCGCTAGGAAGCGGCCCGTGAGCTCACCCGCAGCGTCCACTGAGCAGGACGACCTGGCCGCCGCCGAGCCCCCGTAGGTGATCGAGCAGGTTCCGGCTGGGCCTGCCGCGACGCTCCGGGCTGGCCCGGCCGCCGAAGCCAGTAATGCGAAGATCAGCAAGCCAGTCAGGATCGCTGGGCACAGCAGCCACCTCAGGCGCGGCCCAGACGGCCTCGCCCGGGACGAGCCCGTGCGCGTATCCATACCTAACAGAGCACTGCGGCCCGGTTCAGATACGGCCCGTGGCCCGAAATAGAGCCGATGGCATGGGATGCTGCGCCGGCGGGCGATGCTGGTGCCCTGGGACTAGCGTGGACCCATGGGACCAGTAGCCGTGCCGCCGCCGGGGCCCGGCCCGGGGCCGGGCCGCCGCCGCCAGCTCTGGTCTTCCCGCGGGAGGCCGGTCATGCTCGCCGCCGTGCTGGCCGTGCTGCTGGCCGCGGCGGCCTGCTCCTCCGCGGCGCCGCAGAGCGGGCCGAGTGCCACTCCCGCGAGCCCGTCCGCCCCCGCGCCCGCATCCACCGCGCCGGTCCCGCCGTCGGGGCAGGATGCTGACTGGCCGACCTACGATCGCACGGCGGACCGCAACGGGGTATCGGTCAGCTCACCGGCGGCCGGCGGCGTGCGGTCCTCGTGGACGGCGTCCGTGGACGGCCCCGTGTACGCCCAGCCGCTGATCGTCGGGTCCGAGGTGATCATCGCCACCGAGAACAACACCGTCTACGCCCTCAACGAATCGACCGGGGCGGTGCGCTGGTCCCGGCATCTGGCCTCCCCGGTGCCGTCCGGGCTGCCGTGCGGCAACATCGACCCGTCGGGTATCACCGGAACGCCGGTGGCGGACGTGGCCGCGGGCCGGCTCTGGTTCGTCACGTTCACGAGCCAGCCGACGTACCAGCACACCTTGTGGGAGCTCAACCTGGCTACCGGCCAGACCGTGGCCCAGCGTCCGGTCGACCTGAACGGCAGCGATCCTAAGGCCCAGCAGCAGCGCGGGGCGCTCACCCTGCTCGGCTCCCGGGTCTACGTGCCGTTCGGCGGGCTGTACGGGGACTGCTCCGACTACAAGGGCCGGGTCGTCGGCGCGCCCACGTCCGGGTCCGGCCCGCTGGTCAGCTTCACGACGGCGAACCAGCGCGAGGCGGGCATCTGGGCCCCGGCCGGGGAGTCCGTGCGCGACAACAGCCTGTACGTGGCCACCGGCAACGGCACGCCCGTCGACCAGATCGACGACTCCGACAGCGTGCTCCGGCTGAGCCCGTCCCTGCAGGTCGAGGATCGCTTCACCCCATCCAACTTCACGTCGCTGTCCGCCCATGACCAGGATCTCGGCTCGACGGCACCGGCGCTGCTGCCGGACGGCCTGGTCTTTCAGGTCGGCAAGCAGGGCATCGGCTACGTCCTCAACGGCTCTCATCTCGGCGGCACGGGTGGCGCGCTGACCACCGCCCATGTGTGCGAGGGCGGCTTCGGCGGCGACGCGGTGGACGGCAGCACCGTGGTGTTTTCCTGCTACCAGAGCCTGCGCGCGATCCAGATCACTCCCGGCGCCCGCGGTGCCGCGCCCAGCCTGCGCGTCCTCTGGACGGCGACCAGCAACAACCCGGGCCCGCCGATCATCGCGGGTGGTGTCGTCTGGGATCTGAGCGGCAACGGTGCCACCCTGGCCGGCTACCGCTTGTCCGGCGGCCAGTCCGTGTTCACCGCTCAGACTCCCGCCCCGGGCACTGACTTCCCGTCGCTGTCCGCATCCGGTACCCGGCTCGTCGTCCCCGAGGGCACCAAAGTCGTCTCCTACCTGGGCATCTGAGCCGCCCCAGGCAATCCCAGCCGCGGGCTCTGGGCCGGCCGTGAGACGGCGGAAAGCTTATGCCTTAACGTGCCGCTATGGCCGAACCGCAGAACATCTGGGTGTACACGTCCAACCACGAGCTGATCCGCTCCGACCGGCTCGTCTCCCTGCTGTATGACGAGCAGGGCGTCACGATAGGAGGGGTCCGGGCCCGCGTCCTCGGTGGCTTCCGGCAGGACACCATGCACACCGTAAGCCTGCTGGAGTGCACCGAGGAGTGCGGCCTGCAGGCCACCGCCGGGCTGGCCGTCGCACTGGGCCAGGCGGCCGTCTACAGCGGGCCGGCCGTATTCGTCTACGCCGTCCACGCAGCCGACGGCGCGCCGCAGTGGCAGGTTTCCAACGACTTGCCGTACCGGTGAGAGGATCCGCCCATGACCGATCAGCCCTCAGCCACGGGCCAGAAGCTGAGCCGCCAGGAGATCTCCGACCGCGTCACCGGGCTCGGCTGGCGGTACAACCTGGGACTGATCCGCACCTCCATCAAGGTCAGATCGATCGCCCAGGCCGCGGACCTAGCCCAGGCCGTCACGGCCCTCGCCGCTCAGCACGGCGACAGCCTTTCGGCCGATCTGCGCCCGGACCGGGTCATCCTCACCCTTCAGTCGCGCGCCGACGGCTGGGTCACCGAGCGTGAGATCGAGCTGGCCGGGCGGATCTCCGCGCTGGCCGGTGACCGGGGACTGGCCACCGAGGCCGAGGTCGGCTCCGGGGCGCCCCGGTCGGTTCAGGTCCTCGAGATCGGGATCGACGCGCTGGATATCCCTGCGATCCGGCCCTTCTGGCAGGCGGTACTCGGCTATACCGACGAGCCCGGCGGCCCCGCCGACCCCGGAGCGGGCCTGGTGGATCCGTTCGGGCAGGGCCCGTCGGTCTGGTTCCAGCAGATGGACGCCCCCCGGCCGCAGCGCAACCGCATCCACTTCGACGTCGTGGTCCCGCACGACGAGGCCTGCCGCCGGATCGAGGCCACCCGAGCCGCGGGCGGGACGCTGGTCTACGACGCCGAAGCCCCCGCCTTCTGGGTCCTGGCCGACCCCGAAGGCAACGAGGCGTGCGTCTGCACCTGGCAGGCCCGCGACGATTAACATTCCCGCCAGCCGGTAATCGATCGGCAGCACGATCAATCCGGTCGATCGTAATGAGGTCACCCTCAACGAGATACATGATCTTGTACCGGCCCACTCGCAGCCGGAGCATGTCTCCCCACCGGAAGGACTTCGCAGGGTACGGATCGTCGGCTAACGCATCTATGGCCGCGACTACCGCGCTCAAGCTTGCTCATTTCGTACGTCTCCTCACCTCACTGCTAACTGTTTGTCCCGCATGATGTTTCGTGAATGCGCACCGACCCGGATGCGCGATGTCCTCCTCGCGGGATCACTCTGGGCCGGACCGGCGGACGGACATCAGGACCAGGCCGAGGTCGCAGACCCTGTTCAGCAGCCCGCGTAGGGCGGCCTGGTCCGCTACCGGGCCGGACATGATCGTCTGGGTGCCGTCACTGTCGATTCGGAGGCCTTCGAACCAGGCCGTCCAGCGCTGGTCGAGGATCCCCTCGACGCGGATCTCATAGTGTGCTGACCGCGCCGCGTCACTCACGCCCGCACGCTCGCTGACGGCCGGTTCCGGCCGGCGCCGACCGGCGAGCGTTCCAGGGTGAGTTCAGTCATCTGTATCGTCCTTCCGCCGGGGTTCCGTGATCTGTACGCTATGGAGCGGCGCATGGGCAGGCGTCACCCGAAGGTGCCGATCAGGTGGAATCTTCCGCACCGGCACCGGGCACCAAGGTGGCCCGGCGCTACGTTGTTTGCGGCACGTTGTTTGCGGCCGGAGACCACCGGGAAGTGGAGGAAGACAGGCCGGGAAGGCCCTTCCAGCGGCGATACGGAGGAGCGCGGAGGCGCACAGCGTGCAGGTCAGCCATGGCTGAGTCGCCGGAGGCAGCCCCGGAGCGGGATGTCATGCTGGCCACCAAGCTGCACATGCCCGCCTCGCGCCCCGGCCTGGTGCCGCGGCCGCGACTGACGGCACGCCTCGACGAAGGTCTCGCGCGGGGGCTCATTCTGGCCTGCGCCCCGGCCGGATACGGCAAGACAGTCCTGCTGGCCGGCTGGGCCCGGCGCAGCGAACACCCGGTCGCGTGGCTGTCGCTGGACGCGGGCGACAACGACTCCGCCCGGTTCTGGCGCCATGCCGTGGCCGCGCTCGACCGGGCCCGCCCTGGGACCGGTGACCGGGTGGCCCCGCTGCTCGGCCCGCCCGCGCCGTCGTCGTTCCAAGGGCTGGTCTCGGCGCTGATCAACGACCTGGCCTCGGACGAGGCCGTGCTGGTCCTCGATGACTACCACGTGATCAGCTCGCAGCAGGTGCACGAGTCGCTCGCGTTCCTGGTCGAGCACCGGCCGGCCGGGATATGCGTGGTGCTGGCCAGCCGCAGCGACCCGCCGCTGCCGTTGGCGCGGCTGCGGGCACGCGGCCAGCTGACCGAGATACGCGCGGCCGAGCTGCGGTTCACGCCCGCGGAGGCCGGGGAGCTGCTCCAGCACGCGGCGTCGGCCCTGCCGGAGGCGTCGGTGGCGGCGCTGGCGGCCCGCACCGAGGGCTGGGCGGCCGGGTTGCAGCTGGCCGCGCTGTCGCTGCGCGGACATGATGATGTCGCCGCCTTCGTGGCCGCGTTCACCGGCAGTCACCGCTACATCCTGGACTACCTGGCCGAAGAGGTGCTCGAGCGGCAGCACGAGCAGCTGCGCACGTTCTTGCTGGAGACCTCGGTGCTGGACAGGCTCTACGGCCCGTTGTGCGACGCCGTCACCGGCCGCGAGGGCAGCCAGACGCTGCTCCAGGAGGCCGAACGCGCGGGCCTGTTCCTGATCCCGCTGGATGAGGTGCGCGGCTGGTGGCGCTATCACCACCTGTTCGCCGACCTGCTCCGCGCCCGCCTGCAACAGGAGCAGCCCGGACGCCTGGCGCAGCTGCACCGCAACGCCGCGGCCTGGTACGCCGAGCACGGGCTGGCCGAAGACGCGATCGGGCACGCGGCCGCGGCCGGGGAGATGCTCTGGGCGGCCCGGATCATCGAGCAGCACTTCGACCTGGTCCACCGCATCCAAGGCGAGGCGGCCACGATCGACCGCTGGCTGTCGGTCCTCCCCACCGGCGTGGTCAGGTCCCGCCCCCGGCTGCTGCTGGCGCAAGCCCACATGGCCGCCGACAGCGGCCATCCCGAGGTCGTGGAACCGCTGCTGGACGCGGTGGAGTGCGCGCCCCCAGGCTGGGCCGATGAGCCGTTCGAGCCGACGGCCGGTGTCGCGGCCAGCTTCCTGATCAATGTCCCGGCCCTGACCAAGCTGAACCGCAGCTATCTCGCCCAGCTCCTCGGCGACGCCGAGGCCACAGCCACGTTCGCCACGCAGACCCTGGCCGAGAGCAAACCAGAAGAACGGGCGCTGAGCGCCACCGCGCACGGATTCCTGGCCGTGGCCGAATGGCTGCGTGGCCAGCTCGCCGAGGCCGAACGCGCCTTCGCGTCCAGCGTCACCGGGTGGCGCGAGACCGGCCAGCTCACGCTGATCGCATGGGGCTGGTACGAGCTGGCGCTGATCCAGCTCGCCCAGGCTCGACTGGACGCGGCCGCGCTGACCTGCGAGCGGGCTCTGGACAGCCTGGTCACCTCAGGCCGGCTGCCGCCAGCCGCCGGTCCGAGCCACGTGGTCCTGGCCGAGATCGCCTACCAGCGAGACGAACTCGACCTCGCCCTGCGGCACGCCGCCGAGGGCATCGCGCTGTGCCGCCAGTTCGTCTACACCCCCCCGCTGGCGAACGGCCTGGCCACCCTGGCGATGATCCGGCAGGCCACCGGTGATCCGGCCGGGGCGCTGGAGGCGATCACCGGGGCCGGGCAGGCCGCACCAGGTCCGGCCGGCCTGCTCAACCCGGTCCCCGCCCGGCGGGCCCGGCTGATGCTGGCCCAGGGCGACCTGGCCGCCGCGGCCCGTTTCGCCCAGCAGGACCGCCTTGGCCCGGACGACGAGCCAGACTACGCCCGCGAATCCGGCCACCTGGTCCTGGCCAGGATCCTGCTCGCCCAGGACCGGGCCGGCCAGGCACGCGCACTGCTGGACCGGCTGCACCCAGCTGCCGCCGCCCAGGACCGGGTTGGCAGCCTCATCGAGATCGACGCGCTGCGGGCGCTGGCGCTGGCGGCCACCGGCGATCAAGCAGGCGCGGTCACGGCCCTCACCGAAGCGCTCACGCTCGCCTGCCCGCAGGGCCACGTCCGGGTCTTCGCCGACGAGGGGCCGCCGATGGCCGCGCTGCTCGGCCGGCTCATCGCGGCCCAGCGCACCGGCCAGGCAGCCGCTGGCGTCCCGCTCGGCTACCTGGCCCGGCTCCAGCGGGCCTTCGGCCCTGGGCAACCAGCGCGCGATCCCGTCCCTTCCGGCATCGTCGACCCGCTGACCGGCCGCGAGCTCGAGGTGCTGGGGCTACTGGCCGCGGGCAGATCGAATCAGGCCATCGCCGGCGAGCTCGTGGTCACCCTGGACACCGTCAAAAAGCACGTCGGCCACGTGCTGGACAAGCTCGGCGCGGCCAACCGCACCGAGGCCGTCGCCCGGGCGCGGGAGCTGGGCCTGATCCCCTAGCGCAGCGGCCACTGCATTCATCGCGGCGCCATCGAATCCGCTTCATCACGTGCTGCGCGGCGCGGTGACCGTCGCGCCCGGGAGCCGACCGTGACTAGGGCTGGCGTGACTTCGGCTGGTAGGAGCCGGCCCCGCAGGTCCGGGCCACCGGCATCGCGGCCGGCCTGCACGTGCTGTGCGAGCTCCCGCCCGGCCCGGACGCCGCCGCCGCCGAGCAGGACGTGGTGGCCCGGGCCGCCGCCCGCGGCCTGGCCGTGGCGCCGCTGGCGCCCTACCGCGTCGCGGGACAGCACGTCCGGCCGGCCCTGATCGTGGGCTACGGCACCCCGCCCGAGCACGCCTTCAGCAGGGCCGTCGCCTGCCTGTGTGCGGTCCTGCGCGGGGCGGCCTGAGGGGCTGGGCCGCAGCCATGGCACTCTATGCTCATACATCGCTCACGGCTTCCCGGCCCGACTGTCGAGGAGAACCCATGCTGGTGCCGCTCTACGGCCGCGTGATCGCCGCGGTGGTGGGCGGCCTCCTGGTCCTGACGGTCTGGACGAGTGCCATCGGCGCCCTCATCGTCTCGCGGTCGGTCGGCAGCCGGCTCACCCGCATGTCCGACAAGTTCGTGACGATCGTGTTCCGGCTGGTCAGCGAGCACGTCGCGGACTACAAGCGCCGGGACCGGATCCTGTCCGCTCAGGCCGCGGCGATCCTGTTCGCCCAGCTGACCGTCTGGCTGGTCACCGCGTTCGTCGGCTTCGCGCTGCTGCTGTGGCCGTTCGAGCACGACATGACGACCGCGTTCATCGCGGCCGGATCCTCGCTGTTCACCCTGGGGTTCGACGAGCCGCCCGGGCCGACGCCCGCGGTGATGGTCTTCGTGGCCGCCGCGACCGGCCTGATCATCGTCACCCTGCTGATCGCCTACCTGCCCACCCTGTACGGGGCGTTCAACCGCCGGGAGACCGAGGTGGCGCTGCTCAACGCGCGGGCCGGCGTCCCGTCGTGGGGCCCGGAACTGCTGGCCCGCACGCACTACGCGCTCGGCTCGGGCGTTTCCACCGTCGACACCATGCCGGCCTTGTACGCCCAGTGGGAGCGCTGGGCCGCCGACGTGGCCGAAAGCCACACGACCTACCTGCCGCTGGTGCGGTTCCGCTCGCCGCAGCCGCTGTCGTCCTGGGTCACCGCGCTGCTCGCCGTGCTGGACTCCGCGGCGATGTACCTGTCGCTCTCGCCCAAGGCCGCCCCCGTGGTGCCGGCCCGGCTGTGCCTGCGCGGCGGCTTCGAGTGCTTCGGCCGGGTCGCGCGGGCGATGGGCTTCGACATTCCCCTGGAGCCCGACCCAGACGCCGGGATCCGGCTCACCTACAAGGAGTTCCTCGACGCCGTGGACCGGCTCAACAAGGTCGGCTTCCCGCTGGAACGCGATCCGGCCGACGCCTGGCCGAACTTCGTCGGCTGGCGGCTCACCTACGAGGATGCCGCGTACGCAATCGCCTTTGCCCTGGACGTGCCGGCCGCGCTGTGGTCCGGGCCCCGCATGCACCCCGTCGAGCCGATCCCCCCGTTCCGCCCGCGGCCCGGCCGGCCGCCGAAGACGGAGTCGCCGCAGAGCCGCCAGCCGGAGACCGCGAAGGACGGCGGCCGGCGTTAGCGTGGCCCGGTGCGGCCCGGGCCACGATACTGGGGCCATGAGCGAGCTGAGCTACGCCGAGTCGGTCGTCGTCGGCTGCCCGCCGGAGACCCTCTACGACATGATCTCCGACGTGACCCGGATGGGGGAGTGGAGCCCGATCTGCCGGGCCTGCTGGTGGGACGAGGGCGGCGGCCCGCGCGCGGGTGCCTGGTTCACCGGCCGGAACGAGACCCCGGAGCGGACCTGGGAGACCCGCTCCCAGGTCATCACGGCCGACCCGGGCCGGGAGTTCGCCTTCGAGGTGAACAACGGCTGGGTGCGCTGGAGCTACACCTTCGCCCGCGTCGACGGGGGCACGGAGCTCACCGAGTCCTGGGAGTTCCGCGCCGCCGGCATCGCGGGTTTTCACCAGAGGTACGGCGATGACGCGCAGCACCAGATCGACAACCGCTCTGCGGCGGCGCACCGGGGCATCCCGGAGACCCTCGCCGCGATCAAGAAGGCCGCCGAGTCCGGCTGAGATCCCGTTACCTGCTGAGCGAGACCCCGTTACATGAAGGCTCCGTCCACGGCCAGCGTCGAGCCGCTGACGTAGGACGCCTCCGGCGAGGCCAGGAACGCGACCGCCGCGGCGACCTCCTCCGGCTCGGCGAACCGGCCGAGCGCAGTGAACATGGTGCCGACGGAATCCGGCAGGTCCGGCACGTCCCGCAGCACCGGATGGAGGTAGTGCGGGCCGTGCTCGGCCGCCATGTCACTGCGGGTGCCGCCCGCGGCGACGGCGTTGATGGTGATGCCGCGGCGGGCCAGCTCGGGCGCGAGGTTGAGCACCAGCGCGGAGACGGCGGCCTTGCTCGCGGCGTACAGGCTGTGCTCGAACACGGCGTGCCGTGCGCTGACCGAGGACGTGAGCACCATCCGGCCGCCCTCGCCCATCACCGCGGCGGCGGCCTGCGCGGCGAACAGCTGCCCGGCGACGTTGACGCCGAACACCCGCTCGTAGTCGGCGACCGTGATCGACTCCAGCGGGCCGAAGTACTCCACACCGGCGTTGCTGATCAGCACGTCCAGGCCGCCGAGCGCCTCGACGGTGCGGGCCACCAGCGCGCGGGTGGCTTCCGGGTCGCTGACGTCGGCCTGCAGCGCCACGGCCTGGCCGCCGGCGGCGGACAGTCCCGCGGCCAGTGCTTCGGCGGCGTCCCGGCTGCTGCGGTAGTTGATCGCCACCGCGGCCCCCTCGGCGGCCAGCCGCCGGGCGATCGCCGCCCCGATGCCCCGGCTGGCCCCGGTGACGAGGGCGCGCTTGCCGGTCAGTCTGTTCACAGATACCTCCTCGGAACGTCCCTAGTATGAACGTTCCGGGAGATATCGGATCAACCTGCTCCGGGCAGCGCGGTCGGCGACGGCTGGTCGGCCTGCTCGGCGGCCTCGGTGATGTTGCGGAGCATGCCGCCGAACACGATGCCGTGGAACGGCGCGATCGACCGCCAGTAGGCGTGGCCGGCCAGCCCGCGCGGCTGGAAGATAGCCCGCTGGCGGTAGGTGGTCTGACCATCGCCGTTCTGCCCCACGGACAGCTCCAGCCACGCCAGCCCAGGCAGTTTCATCTCGGCCCGCAGCCGGAGCAGGGTGCCCGGGGTGATCGCCTCGACGCGCCAGAAGTCGAGCGCGTCGCCCACCCGCAGGTGCCGCGGATCGCGCCGCCCGCGCCGCAGGCCGACCCCGCCGGTGAGCCGGTCGAGCATGCCGCGGGCCGCCCAGGCGGCACGCATCGAGTACCACCCCGACGTCCCGCCGATGCCCTCGATGACCTGCCAGAGGGCCTCGGGGGCGGCATGCACTACGCTGCTGCGCTCGTCGACGTACAGCGACCCGCCGGCCCAGGACGGGTCACTCGGCAGCGGGTCGCTGGGCGCCCCGGGGGTGGCCGCGGACGTCCAGCTCGTGGAGACGTCACCTTCGCGGGTGTGCCGCAGGGCCAGCGTGATGGCCTGATCCAGGGGTAGCAGGCCGCCCGGCGGATCGGGGATGTACCCGGCGATGTCGTGCTCGGACGCCACGACCTCGTTACGCAGCGACTCGACCAAGGGCTTGGCCAGGCCGCTGGGCACCGGAGTGACCAGGCCGACCCAGTGGGACGAGAGCCGGGGAGTGAGGACCGGTACCCGGATGAGGATGCGCGGCGGTAGGCCGGCCATAGCGGCGTAGCGCCGCATCATTTCCGCATAGGTGAGGATGTCCGGGCCGCCGATGTCGAAGCGCCGGTTGACCTCGGCGGGCAGCGCCGCCGCGCCCACCAGGTAGCGGAGCACGTCACGGACGGCGATTGGCTGGATCCGGGTATCCACCCACATCGGAGTGACCATCGCCGGCAGCCGTTCGGTCAGGTAACGGAGCATCTCGAAGGACGCCGAGCCGCTGCCGATGATCACGGCCGCCTGAAGCGCGGCGGTCGGTACGCCACTGCCCAGCAGGATGTTCCCGACCTCGGCCCGCGAGCGCAGATGCGGCGATAGCTGCCCGGGCAGGCCCGAGGTGATCCCGCCCAGGTAGACGATGCGCTTGACCCCGGCATCGCGCGCCACGTCGGCGAACATCCAGGCCGAGTCACGGTCCCGCTGCTCGAAGGACGAGCCGGTGCCCAGTGAGTGGATCAGGTAGTAGGCCACGTCGATGCCGTCCAGAGCCTTCCGCACCCCGGACCGGTCCAGCGCGTCCGCCGCCGTGATCTCGACCTGAGCCGACCAGGGCCGGTCACTGAGCTTGCCCGGATCACGCGCCATGCAGCGGACGGAGTACCCGGCGGCGAGCAGCTCGGGCACGAGCCGCCCGCCGATGTACCCAGATGCCCCGGTCACCAGGCAGCGAGCTGAAGAAACCATGTTCCCAGTCTCGCACCAGTTTCCCGCCGGCCCCTGGCGCCCCCGCAGCCGCCCTCGTCACGCCCTCGTCACGCCCTCGTCACGGCCCCGGCCGGGCCCGCGCCGCGGGCTCAGGCGTGGATCACGTGCGTGTGGTGGCAGAAGTGCACGCGGGCCGCCTCGGTGGCCCGGATGCGGCCGAGGGAGGCGGCCCAGGCGTCCCGGTCTTCGGCCTGGCCGGGCGGCAGCTTCTGCTCGTCCGGGCCCGCGTACAGCAGCGGGGTGTAGGCGGCGTCCCCGATCAGCAGGTCGTCGCCGTTCCCGCCGTGGATGACCACGCTCTGGTGGCCCCGGGTGTGCCCGGGGGTGGCGATGACGGACAGCCCGGGCAGGATCTCGGTGTCGCCGTCCAGCAGCTCGAACCGGGCACCCGCGAAATCGAACCAGTCGGCCAGGTCCGCTGACTCCCGCCGGGCCCGGTCCAGCTCGGAACGCTGCACGTAGCACGGAGCGTGCTGGAAGACGGCGTTCTGCCCGCAGTGGTCAAAGTGCAGATGGGTGTTGATCACCATGGTGATGTCCGCCGGGCTCATATCCAGCCCGGCCAGCGCCTCGGCCGCTGTGACGTTGACGGCCCGCCAGTCCTCCTGCAGGCCCTGTGGCCCGCCGACCCCGGTGTCGACCAGCGCCGCCCCGCCCGGGTAGGTGACCACGAACCCGTGCACCGGCCACTGCGCGCGGGTTCCCGGTGGCGTCACGGCGGACAGGTGCAGCCGTGTGATCGCCAGCGTCATACCGCGCCCGTTTCCTTCCCCGCCGCCGGCCTGCCCGGCATACCCGCCCAGGGCGCCGCGTTGGCCACGTCATGAGCAACGTCAACGGCGTACTCGCGCGCGTCGCCGTGCGCGATCTTGACTCAGCCATCCCGTTGTATCAGGCCCTCGCGGGCGTCACCGACCTGCGCCGGTTCTCCTTCCGTGACCTCGAGCTGGCCTGGGTCGGCCCGTTCCTGCTGCTGTCCGGCAACACCGCCCCGTACCTGGACCGGGTGGCGACGATCCTGGTCGACGACCTCACACCGGTCATCTCGGCCATCGGGGACGCCGGCGGCCAGGTCCTCGATGGCCCCTCGGCCGCCCCCAACGGCGCCCGCCTCGTGGCCCGTCACCCCGACGGCTCCGTCTTCGAGTACATCCAGAGCGCAGGCGGCCCCAGCTCCGGACCGTGAGCCGTCGATGCCGGCGCGCCCGGCCGCACGCAGCGCGAGTGACATCGGCCCATCCGGTCAGCCGCCCGATAGGGGAGAAAAGTGCAACGAGCGGGCCTGGCTCGTAAGGTTTCCCTATGGCAGATGACGCGTCTCCGGCGCTCCCGAGTGAGCTGAAGCCGTCAGCGATCTCCCAGCCCGACCTGCGGGCGTCGCATGAGGACCGGGACCGGGTCGTCGAGTTGCTGCGGATGTCCGCGGGGGATGGCCGGCTCAGCATCGAGGAACTCGACGAACGGGTCGAGGCGGCGCTGACCGCGCGCACCTACGGCGAGCTCGAGGCTCTGGTCGTTGACCTGCCCGCCGGACCGGGAGCGGCCGTCGCCGTGCCCGCGGCCAGGCCGAAGGAACTGGTGCGCATCGACTGCGGCAGCAGCACCGCCAAACGCGACGGTGACTGGACCGTCCCGCAGCGGCTGGAGGTACGGATCCGCAGTGGCTCCGTGACTCTGGACTTCACTCAGGCGCAGGTCACCTGGCCGACCCTGCAGATCGACGCGGACGTGCACAGCGGTTCACTCACGCTGCTGACGAAGCCAGGTGTCGTAGTGGACACCGACGATGTAGCCGTGCGCAGCGGGACCGTCAGGGTCAAGGCGCCCTGGGGCCCCGGCGTGCCCGCCACGCTACGCATCGACGTGTCCGGAAAGGTGGGCAGCGGCACCATTACCGCGAGGCCCCCCCGGCCGCCGCGGCGGTCGTTCTGGGGCTGGCTCCTGCACCGCCCGCGGCCCCGGGCGGCATGGGAGCTTCCGCCTGGCTGATCACCCCAGGAGCTCCCGCCCGGCGGCCGGCTCTGAGCCCCTTCGCCAGCTAGTCCTAAGCCCGGGGCGGGCCCGCGGCCAGCCGGTCCGTCATCTGCCGGACCCGCCCGCGCCGGGAGCTGGCCGTGTCACAATCGGATCATGAAAAATCGCAGCTTGCCGCGGGCTGGCAGCGCGGGCGGCTCGATCCTGTCGATCGGCTCAAGTGGCTCGATTCTGTCGATCGGCTCCACCGGGTCGATTCTGTCGATCGGCTCGGCCGGGTCGATTCTGTCGATCGGCTCGGCCGGATCCTTCGCCTCCATCGGGTCGTTCGCCTCACTCGGCAGCTTCGCGTCCGCGTGGTCGATCGGCTCGCTGTTCAGCTTCGCCTCGGTCACGTCCGGATTTTCCGCCGGTACGCGCAATGGCTGGGGCGATCCGAAAAGCGTGCTCCGCTTGCGCGTAAAGGGCGCACGACGGCCCGTTGAGGCCGCCTGAGCCGCCGGCTGGTGTCCCTGTTGGGGCATCGTCGACAGCCTAGGATTACAGCGTGATCACCGGCATGCATGCGATCGTCTTCTCGCCCGAGGCTGAGCAGGTCCGCGCGTTCTTCGGGGACGTGCTCGGCCTGTCGTCGGTTGATGCGGGCGGAGGCTGGCTCATTTTCGCTCTGCCTCCCGCCGAGCTTGCCGTTCATCCAGCTGACGGTGCAAGCCGCCATGAGCTTTACCTCATGTGCGATGACATCCACGCCACGCTGGCGGAGTTGAGGGACAGAGGAGTCGAAGTGGCGCGGGATGTCGCCGACCAGGGCTGGGGGCTACTGGCCGCGATTCGCCTGCCGGACGGCTCGGAATTCCCGATCTATGAGCCCCGGCACCCGTCGCCGCTGCGGCCCTGAGCACCCGTCGCCGCTGCGGCCCCGAGCACCCGTCGGCGCTGTCGCCCCGAGCAGGTGTCGGCGCTGCGGGCCCGAGCAGGTGTCGACCATGCGATCCCGACCAGCTGCGCTCGGTCAGACAGCTACGGCGCGCTCCGGATGCCGTCGCTACTGGTCGCCGCCGGGCTGGGCGAGGTGCGCGGGGGTGGTTCCGTCGCTGATGGTGAGCTGGTCGAGCCAGCCGCAACGCGGGTCGCCGGGGGGCCGGTCAAAGCGGGTGACGTAGGGCTTGATGTCGAGGACGGGTGTCCCGTCGAGAAGATCCACGCCGGCGAACACCACGGCCTGGCCGGTGATATCCAGGAGCTGGATGAGGCTGAGCCCGATCGGGTTGACCCGCCGCGGCCCGCGAGTGGCGAAAATGCCCATCGCCCGCCGCTGGCGGCGCAGCAGGAACGGAACCTGCCGCAGGGGCGCCCCGCCGGCCGGGTCGCGCGGCTGGTGCAGCCAGCTGAGCAGCCAGGCGTAGTCGAAACCCGCTAGCCCATCCAGGCCATCGCGGTACGGCTCCGCGATCTCCACGGTGCCGCGCCCGGCGCGGTTGAGACCAGCCTGGATCGGGGTGGTCTCCAGCTCCCGGTAGCTGGTGCGGGCCACCCCGATCACCGGCAAGCGCACGTTCAGTTCCATGCGCACCATGCTGGCACCGGGCCGGAAGCCCGGCGATCCCAGCTGGAAGTTCGATGTGGCTTGTATCAGCGGCGGAGACCGCGCCCCCATTTTCGGGACGCCGTACCCGACCTGGCACCCCGGCTGACCGGGTGCATTCTCAGGGCTATCCACTGAAGATGCTCCCCGTAGGCATCGGTGCCCCGGTCCCAGCGTCACAGGAGACCCAACGCGGCTCAGCCGCCTCCGATCCAGCCCGACGCTGAAACTCAAGTGCGGGAAAGCGACGCCGTTTTTTGCGTGCCCGCCCAGGCGGGAGCTCAGGCCCCGTCGGGCGGGGCCAGGTGGCTCTCGCCGAACATCCGGACCGGGTTGCCCCAGCACACCGCGCGGAGCCAGTCGTCACCCAGGTCCAGCCGGCCGAGCGCGGCGATCTGCTCGGCGTAGGGATAGGGAATGTTCGGGAAATCGGTGCCCAGCAGGATCTTCCCAGCCAGCCCGAGGTCGCGGACCCGGGGGAGCAGGTCACGCGGGAAGGGCGCGAGCTCGTCGAAGAACCCGGTGAACGCCATCGTGGTATCCAGCGCGACGTGCTCGTGGGTCTCCGCCAGGCGGACGAAGTCACCGTAGTCGGGGGCGCCCATGTGCGCGATGATCGCGGCCAGCCTCGGATGCCGGGCCAGCAGCGGCGCGAACGACTCCGGGCCAGTGTGGGGCGCCGCGACCGGGGCGTGGCCGGCGTGGATCACCACTGGGACGCCCGCGTCGGCCAGCAGCCCCCACACCGCGTCGAGCTGCGGCTCTCCGGGCGGGAAGCCGCCAACCTGGAGGTGGATCTTGAAGATGGCCGCCCCATCGTCGACGGCCCGCTGAACGTAGCCGAGTACCCCGGGCTCGGGGTAGAACGTCGCCGACCGCAGGCAGCCGGGTGTGGCCTTGGCGAACGCCAGGGTCCACTCGTTCAGGTCCTCGGCCATGTCGGGCCGGTGCGCGTAGGCGAGCGCGCTGAACATCCGCACGCCCATCGCGGCCAGGTGCGCGGTCCGTTCCCCGTCGGTCCACCGGTACCGGATCGGCCAGGTGACTCCGACCAGTGGCCCGGCCTCGTCGAAGTAGGCCCAGACCCGGCGCAGCATCCGCGGGGGCAGGAAGTGCACGTGGATGTCGGCGAGCCCCGGCAGCCCGAGCGCTCGCCAGAACGCGGGCACGCCGTCGTCGTTGGTGGGGGGCACCGGCCGGTTTCCAGAAGCCACCTCTGTACGGTATCGGCCGGTGCCGTGCGCGGCCGGCGCGTGGGCAGGCAGGATAGGGGCTGTGGCCGGCTTGTCCTGCGGACGCAGGCGTCCAGACTCACCGAGCCCAGCAGCGGGGCCGGGTGTCCGGCGCCGGACAATGCCTGAGAGGAACCATGACCGAAGCGCCCGCCGGTACTCGTCCGGTTGACGGGATTGTGAACATGCCCAGTCCGCTGTCCGTGCTGGACACGGCCGAGCGGCTCGCCACGCTGATCGGCACGGCAGGAGCCACGCTGTTCGGGGTGATCGACCAGGGCGCCGAAGCCGAGCAGGCCGGCTTGTCGCTGCGCGACACAAGGCTGGTGATCTTCGGCAACCCGGCCGCGGGCACGCCGGTCATGGTCGCCGCCCCGCTGGCCGCTTTGGACCTCCCGCTGAAGATCCTGGTCTGGCAGGACGACGACGGCGCGGTGTGGATGAGCTACCCGGACCCGGCCTGGCTGGCCGAACGCCACGGCCTGACCGGCTCGCTCGCCGCGACGCTGACGGCGCCGGCCGCGCTGACGGCCCGGGTCGCGGATTGACGTCCCCGCAACTGCAGGCCGACTGCGCCCGGTGTGCCGCGCTGTGCTGCGTCGCGCCGGGGTTCTCCGCGTCCGCCGACTTCGCCATCGACAAGGCTCCCGGCCAGCCCTGCCCGCACCTGGACGCCGGCTTCCGCTGTTCCATTCACGATCAGCTCCGGCCGCGCGGGTTTCCCGGCTGCGCCAGTTACGACTGCTTCGGGGCCGGGCAGCACGTCATCCAGGGCACGTTCGGCGGGCGGGACTGGCGGCAGGCGCCGGCCCTCGCGGGCGAGATGTTCGCCGCCTTCGCGGTCATGCGGCCGTTGCACGAGCTGCTGTGGTACCTGACCCAGGCGCAGGCGCTGACGGCGGCCGCGCCGGTGCACGACGCGCTGGCCGCCGCGGCCGCCGAGATCACCCGCCGCACTCATGGCCGTCCCGGTGAACTGGCCGACCTGGATCTGGATGCGGTCCGCGCCCATGCCGCTGCGTTGCTCCGCCGCGCCAGCGAACTGGCCCGTGGTGAGATTTCAACGGAACAGGACTTGAGCGGGGCCGGCCTCATCGGCGGGGATCTGCGCGGGCGGGACCTGCGCCGGGCCAGCCTGCGGGGCGCCGCCCTCGTCGGAGCCGACCTGACCGGTGCAGATCTGCGCGGCGCCGACTTCACCGGGGCCGACCTGCGGGGCGCTGACCTGAGCGGGGCGGATCTGGGCGACGCTCTGTTCCTCACCCAGGCCCAGCTCGACGCCGCCGGCGGTGACGCCGCCACCCGCGTGCCGCCCCCGCTACGTGTCCCACGGCACTGGCCCGGCGCCGATGGACGGTTACCGCGCCGATGGACGGTTACCGGCTCACCCCCTTCGCCGGCCGAGCGGGCCAAGGGTCAGGACGGTGGGCTCAGGACGGTGGGCTCAGGACGGTGGGCTCAGGACGGTGGGCTCAGGACGGTGGGCTCAGGGACGGGGCGGCGGCCGATGCCGAGCCGTCCGCTAGCGGGCCTGCCTGGCCATCCGCCCCGGCCGCGCTGGCCTCGGGGACAGCGTGTTCAAAGGCAGCATGCCCAGGGACAGCGTGCCCGGGGACAGCGTCCGCCGGGGGAGTCCCGGACGCCGCGGGACTCCCGGGCGCGGTGGCGGGCCCGGGCTCGGTGGCGGGCCCGTGCTCGGTGACCCAGGCATCGATCCGCTGCCACCAGTCGTACAGCCACTTGACCTGGACCTCATACTTCTCCGAACGCGGTACCTGGTCGAACGGGACGCGCCACCACTGCCCCCGGATGAACGGATCCGGGGGCAGGCGCCGCCAGACGTCCCGCACGGTGATCAGCCCGTCGAGGCCGGCGTGCGCGAGGAAGATCACGTCCGCGTCGGGGCGCGCGCCGATGGCGGCCAGCACCCCGCCCGGCTGGGGCGCCAGCAGGTTCGGCATCCGCTGCGCGCGCGACGCCAGGTCCGCCCGGCCGTCCTGCTCCAGCCGCTCGATGCGCTGCCGCCAGCGGGCTGGCGACCAGTTGCCCCCCTCCGGGAAGATGAGCAGGGCGCCATCCTGGTCCAGCCCGCGCGCCAGGCGATCGATCTTCTCGGTGTAGGTGTGCTCGCCCAGATCGCGCCGGTTGACGAACACGTTCGGTACCCGGTTGGCCATGACATCCAGGGTGGGATCGACCTGCAGGACCGCCTTCATGACCACCCGCGGATGCCGTTTGCAGACGCTCAGCAGATAGTGCAGGATCAGGATCGAGTCGCCCGGCCCGCTGTGCCTGCTGAACACGATCACGGGCCGGGCCTGCCGTTCCTGCCGTTCCTGCGGCGTGACAGACGGCTCCTCGATCGTGATCTTCACGTTGAACGCGTGCACGGTGGTCCGGTACACCAGGGCCAGGAACCACCGGATGGTCGCGTACGTCCGCCGCTGGTACGGCTCGGTGTGCATCCGGCGGCCGAACCCGCTGGTGATCCACAGGCCCAGGGACACGGCGAGCGCCACGATCTCCCCGGCCAGCCAGACCGTGATGAGCCACAGCAGCCGCAGTCCCCGCAGCAGCTGCGGTCCCGGCCGCACCAGCCGTCCCGTCAGCCCGGACACCAGGGCCACCAGGGCCAGCAGCGGGAACAAGACGATGAGGGCGATACCGATGACCACGACCAGCGGCGCCAGCACGAGGCGGCGGATCAGCCGGGGCGGGGGCATCCTCGGTCCCTTCGTCTGGACCTGCGCCATCTGTCACGGGCCTGCACCGTGGGAACGATACCCGTCAGGGCTGAGCGGCCCGTCCGCGCCGAGCGGCAAGATATCGCACGGACGCTTCGTAGGCCCGTTCAATATTCGCATCCACGTCGGTCTTATTGCGATAGCGGAGTTGGGCCAGGTCCGGCGGCCGCGGGGTAGCACCGGACGGCAGCACATGCACGGTCACATCGTCCTGCAGGGACGAGACCTCTTCGTGGAAGCGGTGCCGGCGGGCGATCTCGAAGGCGACCAGCCCCACCTCCCAGAGCCGTTCCGGCGGGGCCAGCGGGCGCTCGATCCGGCCGACGTGCAGCACGTACACGGTCCCGGCGCCCAGCTCGACGGCGCGCCCAACCGGGATCGAGTCGACCAGGCCGCCGTCGAAGTAGTGCTCACCGTCGATCTCCACCGGCGGCAGCAGGCCGGGCACGGCGCACGAGGCCAGCACGGCCGGGACCAGCGGGCCGCTGGTGAACCACTGGGCGCTGGCCCGCTCGATGCTGGCGGCCACGCAGTTGAACGGCAGCTGCAGGTCGGCGAAGTCCTTCGCCGGAAGCGCATCATCCAGCATCTGCTGCAGCGGCTCGATCGCGTGCAGGTGCGTGCCCGAGCGGGCCAGCCGTGCGGCCCGGCCCAGCAGGGTCCCGCTGAACGCCCGCTGCAGATGAGCGCCCTTCCACAGCTCGCTGAGCCGCCCCGCGGCGCCGACCGGATCCGCGGCCACGAACGCGCCGTTGATGGCGCCCACCGACGTGCCGACCACGATGTCGGGCCGGATTCCCGCCTCGGCCAGGGCCTGCAGCATGCCCACCTCGTGGGCGCCAAGCACGCCCCCGCCGCCGAGCACGAATGCTGTTGTCACCGAAACCTCCTCCCTATCCAGCAAAGCAGATTTCTGGCCCGAGCCCTACGAGCCCGGCGGCCGCATGGGCCTGGCCGGGCGTTACTGAGACCCGGCCCGGCGCCGCGCTGATCGTGCCGTGTCCCGGTGTTACCAGCGAAGCTGGGCGATGGTGTCGTAGTCGGCTGCGGAGTAGCCGACCAGACCGTCGGACAGCGCGAAAATCCATTCCGCCACGCCGAGCGACAACGCGAGGCGGCTGCAGCGAGCGCAGAAGTGCGGGTCCTGCAGCCGGACCGAATCGTCGGCCTCGAGCCGGACGTAGATCAGCTTCGCGCCCTGCAGCATCTTCCAGCCGTTACCGTCCCGGGCGAGGCCGATGGCCCGCTGCTCCGCGTGGGTCCGGCAGTTGTCGTGCACGCCGAACTCCGCGTATCTGCAGTAGCAGTGATCCTCGCCGGGGAACGGCACGCCGTTGGTGCCCCAGGCCACCATGCTGCCGTCTTTAACCAGGACAGCGGCATGACGGGTCCGGGCGTGGGAGTCCTTGGCCAGCCCGGCGGCCCGCTCCACCATTTCCTCTACCTCATGGCTTTCGTGCCGCTTCAGCGGCCGCCACTCGGGCCGTCGTCCTGGTTCCACGTCCATCACCCCTTCGCGCGAAGACCAGTTGTACGCAATCGACGGAGGCTTGGCCAGCCCTCGCGCGTAGCGGTTAGTTGAATACATCACATGTTCCCCGGGCCTCAGTTCCCGGAGCCGCCCGCGATCTCGTAGGACCACAGCTCGCTGTTGGTGCCGACCGGAGGCGGCGCCTCGCCGCCGGACCGTTCGGCGGCCGACCGGTGCCCGTGGCCGAACGCTGGCGAATGCAGCCAGGCCTGGAACGAGGCCTCGTCCCGCCACCGCGTCACCACCAGCCAGGTGGTGCGGTCGTCGGTCGGCTTGAGCAGCTCGAAGCCCTCGAAGCCCTCCTGGTTGTCCACGGCGCCCGCCCGGGCGGCGAAGCGGCGGGCCAGCTCGTCCCCGCTGTCTCCCGGGACGGTGATCGCGTTGATCTTCACGACGGTCATAAGCCCGATCATGCCAGGGGACGCGAGCGCCCGGGCCCGCGTCCCCACTTAATCGGCTGGCCCGCGCCCGCGCGGGCCAGCGGGTCAGCTCCTCAGCAGCGGCAGGCCCAGCGGCATCGCGGGACCGCCGGTGGCTACCTGGGCCAGGTGGAAGAACAGGTACACGCCCACCGCGGCGAAGACGAGGATCACGTACCCGCCGGCCTTCAGTATCCCGGCGGAGGCCTGCCGGGCCGCATTCCGGGAACGACAAGGGAATGGCTGCCGTGGACGCCGATAACATTTTGGTGCGCGAGGCGGCCGCGGAGCTGTATTCCGGCGACCCCGCCGGGTTCATCCAGCGCCGCGGTGATCTCGCCGCGCAGGCGCGTGCGTCCGGCGACGCGGTGGCCGCGAAGGCGATCAGCGGCCTGCGCAAGCCGACCCGCTCGGCGTGGGCCGTGAACCGCCTGATGCGCGAGGACCCGGACGTGCCGGCCCGGCTGTCAGCCCTCGGCGCCGGTCTCCGCGCCGCCGAAGGCGCACTTGATGGCCATAAGCTGCGGCAGCTCTCCCAGGATCGCCGGGAGCTGATCGCCGCGCTGACCCGCCAGGCGCTGGCTGCCGCCGGGGCCCGCGACGCCCCGGCCGCGTTCCAGGAGGAGGTGGCCGCCACCCTGAGCGCCGCGGTCGCCGATCCCCAGGTCGCGGCCGAGCTGCGGGAGGGGGCGCTGGTCCGGCCGGTGCAGCGGTCCGGCTTCGGCTTCGGCGTCCCGGCCGGGGACGAGCCACCGGATCCTGCCGGAAACGGGGAGGCGCCGCGCAGCGCCGTCCGGCCCAAGCGCTCCGCCGCCGGGCGGCGGCGCGCCGGGCCGGGCGCCGGGAAGCAGGAACAGGCCGAGCGTCAGCGGGCCGAACGGGAACGAGCCGAACGCGCCGAGCGCCAGCGAGCGGAACAGGAACGGGCCGAGCGGGAACGGCAGCGGCAGGCCATCGCCGCCGCGGAGAAGGCGGTGCGCGCGGCGGACCAGGGCGTCAGCGCGGCCCGCGGCGCCGAAGAGGAGCGGGCCGATGCCGTCCTGGCCATGGAGCGGCAGCTGGCGGACGCCCAGGACCGGCTGGCTGAGGCGAAGCGGCGCTCCCGGGCAGCCGTCGCCGGGCTGCGGGACGCGCGCCGGGCTCTCGACCGGCTCCGCAAGCTCGCCGGCTCCGCCTGACCGGCCAACCTGGGCGAGCCGGTTTCATGTTCAACAGTTTTTCGGGCAGTCTGGGGTTCATGGCAGACACGCTTACCCTCATGGCCGTGCACGCGCATCCTGACGATGAGGCGTCCAGTACCGGCGGGGTACTGGCGACCTATTCGGCTGAGGGCATCCGCACCGTCGTCGTCACGTGCACAAATGGCGAGTTCGGGGACGCTCCGGGCGGCGTCAAGCCGGGCGAGGACGGGCACGACGAGCAGGCCGTCGCCCAGCTGAGGCTGAGCGAGCTGCGGCAGTCGGCGAAGATCCTGGGCGTCACCCACCTGGAACTGCTCGGCTACCACGACTCCGGGATGCCGGATTGGGACTACAAGAACCGTCCCGACGCCTTCTGCAACGCTCCCTTCACGGAGGTGGCCGGGCGGATCAGTGCCCTCATCGAGCAGTACCGCCCCCAGGTCGTCATCACCTACGACGACAAGGGCCTCTACCAGCACCCCGACCACGTGTACGCGAGCCGGACCGCGCAGGCCGCGGTGGCCGCGACCGGGATCCCGGCCAAGCTTTACCTGTCCGCCATCCGCGGTAGCGACTGGCAGAAGGTGCGGGATGCGCTGCGGGAACTCGGCGCCGACGTGCCCGACATGACGCTGACGCCGGAGCAGCGGCAGCAGCAGGCCGAGACCGAGGCGCGCATCACCACCACCGTCGACATCCGGCCGATGCTCAGCCGCAAGCGGGAGGCGCTGTTTGCGCACGCCAGCCAGATCCAGGAGTCGTGGTTCAGCAAGATCCCGCCGGAGATCGCCGAGGCGACGTTTGGCTACGAGAACTTCATCCGGGCCCGTGATGTTACCGGCGCCCCGGTGCCTGAGGACGATCTGTTCGCCGGCTTGCGGAGACTCCGGGGCTGACTGCGGCCCAGAGTCTCCGCAAGCGGGGATAAACGCGAGAAAGGCGCCGTCACTCCTTCATACCGCCGCGAAATTATAAAGTTTTTCTGCGCCAGCCGAACCGCTTGGTGATGCCGGTCAAAACGGCGCGGCCGACCGGAATGGCTGCCGTCCCGGAAATGGCATTTCTCGTATTTCTGCTGGTCAGAATCTCGCAGAGCCGCGGCCGGCTGCGATGAGGCGGCTCCGGGGGCCCGGGCATTGCCTACTAGTGGCACTGCCGTGTGCCTCGACGCGCGGTCCGTAACCCTTCCGCCGGCCTAGGGAAGCGCAATTCGCAATCTCGGAATCAGACACGAAGTTGGCTAAATTCGGCATCATAGTGCTAGTCGCCGGGCCCAGGGGAGGCCAATGATAGTGTCGCAGCCCACGCTGGAGCCGCTGCGTCGATGGGATCCCGATCAGATCGGGCCGTACACGCTACTCGGCCGTCTGGGGGCCGGGGCGATGGGCCAGGTGTACCTGGGCCGGTCCACCGCAGGCCGCCTGGTCGCGGTCAAGACGATCAAGATCGAGCTGGCTGAGGAGCCCGGCTTCCGGGCCCGCTTCGCCCGGGAGGTCGCCGCCGCGCGCCGGGTCGAGCGGGGTGTTCACCGCGGCTGTGGTCGCGGCCAACCCCGAGGCCGAGATGCCCTGGCTGGCGACGGCCTACGTGCCCGCCCCGACGCTGAGCAAGCTGGTCCGGGTGTGCGGCCCGCTGCCGGTGCCGAGCGTGCTCTGGCTCGCGGCCGGCTGTGCGGAGGCGCTGGAGTCCATTCATCTGGCCGGCCTGGTACACCGCGACCTCAAGCCATCCAATGTCCTGGTGGCGCCGGATGGCCCGCGGGTCATCGACTTCGGGGTGGCCCGCGCCGCCGAGCGCGTGCAGCTGACCGTCACCCGCGGCGCCGTCGGCACACCCGCCTACATGGCCCCCGAGCAGGCCCGCGACTCCCAGCACGCCTCGCCGGCCAGTGACGTGCTACTCGCTCGGCGCCACCCTGCTGTTCGCCGCGACTGGGCATGGGCCCTACCAGGGCGACACGGTCATGGACGTGCTGGTCAAACTGGCCACCGAGCAGCCTGACCTGTCCGCCCTGCCCGCTGAGCTGGCCAGCCTGATCGTGGCCTGCCTGGAGCGCAGCCCGCGGGACCGGCCGACTTCCGCCGCCCTGCTCACCGGGCTCGGCCCGTTCGTGGAGGCCTCCGCCGACCCAGCCGACACGCACAACTACCTGCCGGGCTCGGCCATGGCGCTGATCGCCGAGTACGCCCGCAGCCCGCAGCCCGCCGTGCTGGCGGACAGCGGTGCCGACGCGGCCGGCGAAGACCCCACCTCGGCGTCGCACACGGCACTGACCGCCGCCCAGCTGGCGCCAGCCACCCAACAGCAGCAGCGCCGCCGCAAGCCATCCACCGGCGACGCCGGTAACCGGCCACCGAACGTCCCGCACATGCCGCAGCGGCCGCAGGCCCGCATCGCCCTGGTCGCGTCCGCGGTGGTCCTCGGAGCCGCCGTGCTGGCCCTCGGTGGCGCGTACGTCGGCCCCAAGGTCGACCCCGGGCTGGCCGCGACGTCCGCCGCCACGGCCAACCCCGGGCTGGTCAACCCGCCGCCGGGCGCGGACCCTCCGCAGACGCCGGCCGGTGGCACGAGCAGGACCCCCAAGCTGACCCTCGGCCAGGGGTACGGGGACGGCAACACAGGCTTCCAGGTGCACGGCAGCGGATTCTTCCCCGGCACCCGGGTCGTGCTCTCGATCAGCGGGGTCGGATCGACACCGCTGACGGACGAGCCGGTGACCGACCCGAAGGGCACCTTCAACTACACGATCGATCAGGGCCACGTGTTCTTCGCCCACGAGATCCCGGACGGCACCTACCACGTCGTGGCCACGGACCGCACGTCCAGGCAGCACGCCAGCACCGAGTTCAAGGTCCTGGCCCCGCCGGGGCCACCGCCGACCGGGCCGCCGCCGACCGGGCCGCCGCAGGGCCTCGGCGCACCGGGCGCGCCCGGCGCCTCCGGCAGTCGCGCGCTCTAAGGCACCTGCGTCCACCACAGGTCCTCCTGCCGCGAGCACCAGGCCGGATCGTTCAGCCGGCCCAGGTCACCCCGGGTGATGATGCCGTGCTCGATGAGGATGCGCACCACCACCTCATCGGACAGCCGCTTGTCCGGCCCGACCAGCCCGCGCTCGGTGATCTTGCGCCGCAGCACCTTGATGTGCTCGGCCACCCGGGCCGACAGCCGGTCGCGGAAGTCGGGGTCACGGTCGAACCGCTCCAGTTCGTGGTACGCGCCGGTGGCCTCGAGAGCGGCGCGCGCGATCTCCGGCGTCCGGGGCAGCGGCGTGGTCGCGGCCGGGTCGATCAGCCACGGACGGCACCACATCAGGGCGACGAGGAAGATCTTGGTCATCGGGTCCAGGTACAACGGCAGCACGGTGGAATCGACGTCGGCCCGGATCCGGCTGCCGTCGGCGCCAAGTGCGTCCCAGCTGCGGCCGATCCCGCTGACCGTCACGGCGAGCGGCTGGCCCTCGTCCAGCATCGCGCGCGAGCCGACCAGGGTCGTCCCGCTGCGGATGAACCAGCCGGTGGACGGCTCGCCTTCTTCCTCCATCCGCGGCAGCCGGATCCGGTAGCCGTCGCCCTCGGTGTACAGGGCGTGGGTCCGGCTGATGTTGGCGATCCACGCGCCGTCGGGCAGCACGCTGATCACCCCGGCCCGCCGGGACAGCCCCCGGCCCGCGGAAATGGTCAGGTCGGCGTCCGCGCCCCGGCCGAACACCAGCCGGCTGCCCTCGCTGATCTTGATGACCAGCCCAGACGGCGTACTGACGTGCGCCGTAAGTGAGGTAGTGGGCTGGAGCGTCATCGGTGTCCTCTGTCTGCGGTATCCCGGCCGGGCGGGCCTCTGCGGTATCCCGGCCGGGCGGGCTCTGCGGGTGGGCTGTAGGCACACCTCCTGCCGTATGGAGTGTAGGACGGCCCCCGGCGCCGGGCTCATCCCCGGATTCGGGGATTGGCCCCCGCCGGATTACCGGATTAGCTGACTGCTGTCGAGGTGGGGCGCTGGGCGCCGGCCGACCGGGAACTTGCCGCACGGCAGGGGGGACCTGGGCTGGCGCGGGGCCGGCCGGGGTGGATCGGGCCGCGGGAGCTTGTTCCGGCGGTGCGATCCGGATATTCCGGTGGTCCGGCACCCAGGGCCTTACTCTCGGCCGGCGGTGCGGAGCCAGGGCCCTCCTCCCTGAGGGGAGGGAGGGGGGCCCGCGCTCTGCGCCGCCCCGGCGAGGGGTCGGCGGAGGGGGTCGTCCCCTTACTCCCACTATCGCAGGACGGTGGGAGGGGCCCCGTCCTCTTTACGCGGGCGGGGCCGCGCCGCTGGCGTGTCACAATTCCGGGATGTAGCGTGACGGGGCTGCTACTGCCCCGTGTGGTCGAAGACCCGTGTGCGTCGAAGACCCGTGTCGTCGAAGACCCGTGTGGCCGCAGACCAGCGTCGTTGAGGAACTGCCCCGGAGGTGCCGATGCCTCGCAGCTCGCCAGTCGATGGGTTTCAGCTCGCTTACGATCGATCGGGCTCCGGTGCGCCGGTAGTCCTGCTGCACGGCTGGCCCGGTGACCGCACCGACTACCGCGTGCTCGCACCCGACCTGGCCGGCTCCTGCGATGTGGTTGTCCCGGACCTGCGCGGGTTCGGTGAATCGGATAAGCACCCGGCCGACCCCGGCGAGCAGTACAGCGCGGCGGCGCAGGCCCGCAGCGTGGTGGGCCTGATCCGTGAGCTCGGCCTGGACCGCCCGGTCCTGGCCGGTTACGACATCGGCAGCCGGATCGCGCAGACGGTGGCGCGGGAGAACCCGGAGCTTGTCCGGGCTCTGGTCGTCACCCCGCCGCTGCCGGGAATCGGCCGGCGGGTGCTGGAGCCGACCGGCCAGCGCGAGTTCTGGTACCAGTCCTTCCACCAGCTGCCGCTGGCCGGGGAGCTGATCGACGGTGCGCCAGCCGCGGTACGCGGCTATCTGGCGCACTTCTGGTCGCACTGGTCCGGGCCCAGCTTCACGCTTGCCGACGCAGACCTTGACCACCTGGTCACCGTGTACGGCATGCCCGGCGCGTTCACCGCCTCGATCGGCTGGTACCGGGCCGGGGCGGGCTCGGTGGCCCGGTCGCTGACCGAGGAGCCCCCGGCCCCGGCGGACCGGATAGCCATCCCGGTGACCGTACTGTGGCCCGAGCACGACCCGCTGTTTCCGCAGGCCTGGGCGGACCGGGTGGCGGAGTTCTACAGCGATATCACCGTCCGGTTCGTCGACGGCGTGGGCCACTTCGCCCCGCTGGAGTACCCGGCACCGTTGGCCGGGGCGGTCCGCGACGCGCTGGCGCTATCGCAGCCCGCGGCAGGCTAGCGTCGGTGGTTACGGCGTGCGAGGCTGGAGCAAGGACGTGCGGAGCACTCTCTGGTCTCCCCAGTTAGGTGAGCGGAGGCCTCATGGGCCGCGACATTCAGGCGATAAAGATCACCGGCGAGGACCGCCGCAAGTACCGTGACAAGGTGCGGCGCTCACTCGACGTGTTCGCCCGCATGCTGCGTGAGCACCGTTTCGAAGGCGATCCCGCCCAGGTCGGCGTGGAGATCGAGCTGAACCTGGTGGACGAGCGGGGGGAGCCGTCCATGCGCAACGCGGACGTGCTCGACGCCATCGCCGACCCAGCCTGGGCGACCGAGCTGGGCCAGTTCAACCTGGAGATCAACGTCCCGCCCCGCCAGCTCGCCGGCGACGCGGTGGCGGACCTGGAAAAAGAGATCCGGGACAGCCTCAACCGTGCCGACGAGAAGGCCTGCGGCACGGGCAGCCGGCTCGTAACGGTCGGCATCCTGCCCACGCTGCGCGAAGAGCACATGCACGAGGACACGATCTCGGCCAACGCGCGGTACCGGGTACTGAACGAGCAGATCTTCGCGGCGCGCGGCGAGGACATGCGGATCGCGATCGACGGGCCGGAACGGCTGCTCACGCACGCCGGCAGCATCACCCCCGAAGCGGCCTGCACGAGCGTCCAGCTACACGTCCAGGTCTGCCCGGAAGAGTTCGCGAACTACTGGAACGCGGCCCAGGCCATCGCGGGCGTCCAGGTCGCGGTGGCCGCGAACTCCCCGTACCTGTTCGGCCGTAGGCTATGGGATGAAACCCGGATCACCCTGTTCGAGCAGGCCACCGACACCCGGCCCGACGAGCTGAAACATCAGGGGGTCCGGCCCCGGGTGTGGTTCGGCGAACGGTGGATCACCTCGGTGTTCGATTTGTTCGAGGAGAACATCCGGTACTTCCCGGCGCTGCTGCCCCTGTGCGAGGACGAGGACCCCGTAGTCGCCCTGGACCGTGGCGGCTGTCCCCAGCTGGCCGAGATGAGCCTGCACAACGGGACCGTTTACCGCTGGAACCGGCCGGTGTATGCGGTGTCGGACGGCGTGCCGCACCTGCGGGTGGAAAACCGGGTGCTGCCCGCCTGCCCGACCGTCGCCGACGTGATCGCGAACGCGGCCTTCTACTACGGGCTGCTGCGATCCCTGGCCGAGGCGCAGCGCCCGATCTGGACGCAGCTCTCGTTCGCCACGGCCGCGGAGAACCTGCACGAAGCGGCCCGGCACGGCATGGACGCCCGGCTCTACTGGCCCGGCCTGGGCGAGGCGCCCGCCGCCGAGCTTGTGCTGCGCCTGCTCCTGCCGCTGGCCCGCGAGGGCCTGGCCCGCTGGGGAGTAGCGACCGAGCACGCCGACCGGCTGCTGGACATCATCGAGCAGCGCTGCCTGACCGGCCAGACCGGCGCCGCCTGGCAGACCGCGACCGTGCGGGCGCTCAGCGACCACGGCGCCACCGACCGCGCCGAAGCGCTCCGGCTGATGACCCAGCGCTACATCGAGTGCATGCACACCAACGAGCCCGTCCACACCTGGCGCTAGCCGGTCGGCTGCGCCAACGCCGTTAGCGCCGTTAGCGCCGCTTGCGCCGTTAGCGCCGCTTGCGCCGCTTGCCCCCTGACCTGGTGCAGGACCGCGTTACGGATGAAACACGGCCGTAACGCGGGGCCGGATCATGGAAGCATGGGATACCTGTCCGTCGGCAACGGCCAGCATGCGGAGACACCGCCGACGGGGTACCTGCCGATTGAGGAGCACGGGATCGTCGGTGATCTCCGCACGGTGGCACTCGTCGGCACGGACGGCACCGTCGACTGGTACTGCCCCTCCCGGTTCGACGCCCCGTCGCTGTTTGGTGCCCTCCTCGACGCCCGCAAAGGCGGGTACTTCTCGCTGTCGAGCCGGGCCAGCGGACGGCCCAAGCAGCTCTACCTGCCGGACACCAACATCCTGCTGACCCGGTTTCATGGCGCCGAAGCCGTCGGCGAGGTAATCGACTTCATGGTGCCCGAGACGAGCGGCATCGGGAAGGCCTGCGATCTGCTCGTCCGCCAGGCCCGCGCGGTCCGCGGCCGCGCCACCTTCGAGCTGGCCTGCCATCCGGCCTTCGACTACGGCCGGGCCCCGCACTCCGTCGAGCTCGTGCCGGGCACGGGGGCCGTCTTCGAGTCGGCGCGCGGTCGCTGCGTGCTGCGTACCAACGTGGCGCTGAAGATCGAGGACTCCGGCGTCGCCGCCACGTTCACGCTGGAGGAGGGGGAGACGGTCGACATCGAGCTGGAGTGGGCGGGCGAGGTACGGCCGCTCGCGACCGGGGAGACCGAGCGGCTCTTCACCCTCACGTCAGACTTCTGGCAGAACTGGGTCAGCCAGTCCCGGTACCGGGGCCGCTGGCGCGAGACGGTACAGCGGTCCGCGCTCGTCCTCAAGCTGCTCGTCTACCATCCGACCGGCGCGCTCGTGGCCGCTCCGACCACGTTGCTGCCGGAGGACCTGGGCGGCGGGCGGAACTGGGACTACCGGTACAGCTGGCTGCGTGACGCCGCGTTCACGGTGTACGCCCTCATGACGCTGGGGTTCCTGGAAGAGGCCGCCTCGTTCATGGAATGGGTCGAGCGGCGCTGCGAGAACGCCACCCGTGAGCACGACATCATGATCATGTACACCGTCGACGGCCGGGAGGACCTGGACGAGACGATCCTCACTCACCTGGAGGGCTACCGCGGCTCACGGCCCGTCCGCATCGGTAACGACGCGGTGCGGCAGCGGCAGATCGACGTGTACGGCGAGCTGATGGATTCCGTCTACCTCTACAACCGCGAGGTGCCGATCTCCTACGATCTGTGGGTCGGGCTGTCCAAGCGGCTGGACTGGCTCGCCAAGCACTGGGAGCAACCGGACGAGGGCATCTGGGAGATCCGCGGCCCGCGGCAGCGTTTCACCTACTCGGCCCTGATGACCTGGGTGGCTTACGACCGGGCCGCGCGGCTGGCCCGCGACCGTGGCCTGCCCGGCCCGGTCGAGCGGTGGCGGAAGCTCGCCGCATCCGCGCACCGCTTCGTGCAGGACTCCTGCTGGGATCGTGACCTGCGCACCTACGTCATGCATCCTGCCAGCAAGCTGCTCGACGCGTCGCTACTGGTCATGCCGCTGGTCAAGTTCGCCGGGCCGACCGATCCGCGGTTCCTTTCCACGCTGGACCGGATCGGTGCCGAGCTCACCTCGGACAGCCTGGTCTCCCGGTACGCGATCACCGGCCACGACGGCATCGTCGACGGGGAGGGCACGTTCAACCTGTGCTCGTTCTGGTACGTCGAGGCGCTCACCCGGGCCGGACGGCTCAAGGAGGCCCGGACGATCTTCGAGAAGATGCTCACCTACGCCAACCACCTTGGCCTCTACGCCGAGCAGATCGGCGCGTCGGGCGAGGCGCTGGGCAACTTCCCGCAGGCGCTCACCCATTTGGCGCTGATCAGCGCGGCCACCAACCTGGACCGTGCGCTGGACCGTGCCCCGGACTTCCGCTGAACTGGCCTATGACCGTGGCGCGGCCACGGGCGAGCCACGCGGAATCTGCCAGGCAACCCGGAGCCCGTCCGGGATGGCTTCGACGTCAACGCGGATCCCCGCCGCGGCGCCCCGGTCCCGGAAGCGGCCGAAATCCTCGCCCCGCAGAGCCTCCGTGGCCTCCGTGCCATCCGGCCCGGCTACACCCGGCGCCGCTCCGGGACCGGCCTCTATGACGGCCCGGCAGGACTCGCCCTCCGCGGCGATGTCGATCCGCGCGGCGACTGCGTTCGTCCGGACCGGGCCGAGCGCCTCGGTGAGCATGTCGACCAGCTGCGCTCTGGTGTCGGCGCCCAGCGCGTCTACCGGGCCGCTGAAGCTGATCTCAGGTGCGGGGGACAGCTGCGCGCACACGTCCGTGATCTCCTGCCGCAGGCCTCGTTCCGCGGGCCGCTGCTCCAGCCCGAAGATGGCGTCCCGGAGCATCCGGACCGTCTGGTCCAGCTCGTCCACCGACGCCTCGATCTTGCCCCGTACATTGCCGCGGGGCGTCTGGGATGCGGCGCTCTGCAGCCGCAGGCCGGCCGTGAAGATCCGCTGGACGACGTTGTCCCGCAGTTCGCCGGCGATACGGTCCCGGTCGGCGAGGACGGTCAGCTCGCGCAGCCGGCTCTGCAGCTGCTCGCTGCGCTGCTGCGAGCGCCGGATCCGCTCCCGCAGGCCGTGCGCCGCGACAGAGATCAGGGCCCCCAGCGACGCCCAGAAGACCGCCCGGCGGGCGATCACCGCGTCCGGGGCCGCCACGGGCGTGAGCGAGATGATGATCTCGACGGCGACGACGGCGGCCACCACGCACACTGATTCCCACCGGCGGTGAAAAAGTGCCGTCCACACCAGCGGGATCAGGATCACGATGCCGATCCCCGACGTGGAGCCGGCCGCCAGGTCGAGGGCCAGCACCGAGCCGGTGTAGGTGAGCGGGACCAGCACCTGCATCCAGTGCGGCAGCCGTGACCACGGCAGCAGGAAGCCGGCCGCGGCCGCGAGCAGCAGCAGCACGCTGGCCAGCACGGCACCGCCCGACTCGTGGCCCGACGGCAGGGCCAGGCTGGCCTCGGCCAGGACCGCCACGATGGCGAACGGCGCCACCCTGGCCCACAGGGCCGGCCCCTGAAACGGTGAACCGGCCTTGCCGTCGGAGACGAGCGAGGTCCCGGAGAACATCGCCGACTCGGCTTTTGATCCCATCTGCGTGACATTCTCCAGCGTCCGAAGGCGCCCAGGACCCAGGCGAGGCTCTCCGCCTCGCATGGACGGATAAACCCCAGCGAATTTTACGCTGCGCCTGCTTACCTGCATAGATGGAGTGACTTAAGGTAATCGCGGCGGCCGGCCGCATGCCGCGCGAAACCGGGGCGGTGAGCCTGTTTGACCCCCGGGTGTCGGGGCACGGCAGAACTGCGGCGGGCGGCAGCGGCGTTGCTGCTGGACCGGCCAGAACCATGTCCTCGTTCCAGAAGGAATCTGATGACCAATCCTGGCATGCACCACCACGTCGAGATCAAGGAAGGCGACGATACGGTCGCCGCCGCCGACGTCACAACCCCAGCCGAAACTGAGGGCACCGCGCAGGCCTCGCTGCACTCATCCCCGGGACACGTGCCCCCGGGGCGCCGGGCCAGCCTCGTTGATGCCGTGATGGACCTGCCGGAAGTTAAGGAGAGCTCGCGGCTGGAAGCCGCGCTCCCGCTCGGCGACAGCGAGACACTGGGGCGCCTGCGCGAGCGCAGCGAGAACGCAACCACCCGGCCCGCGGGATCGAGTGCGCTGGTAGACGCCGACATCCCCGCCCCGGCCGCGGACGTTCCCGGCCGCGACTTCCCGCCCGGCCGCGACATCCCCGCCCCGGCCGCGGACGTTCCCGCCCGGCCGCGGACGTTCCCGCCCCGGCCGCGGACATCCCCGCCCCGGCCGGTGACGTTCCGGCCCCTCCGGCCGGGGATGTGCCGCCAGCGGCCCTCGGCGAGGTTCCGCCCGGTCCCGCCGGTGACGGCGCGCCACCTCCGGCGGAATGATCCCGGCGGCAGTCGGGTTCGCGCGGTTATGACAACTGTGGGGTTCATCGGCAGTGGAATGATCGGCAGCACCGTCGCGCGGCTCGCGCTGGCGGCCGGGCACGCGGTGGTGCTCAGTAACTCGCGTGGCCCGGACACCCTCAAGGAGCTGACCGGCGAGCTCGGCCCGATGGCGCGCGCGGCGACGGCGGAGGAAGCGGCCGATGCAGGCGACCTGGTTGTGGTGGCCACCCCGCTCCTGGCCTATCGCAGCGTGCCCGTGCGGCCGCTGGTCGGCAAGGCCGTGATCGACGCCAATAACTACTACCCACCGCGGGATGGGCACATCGCCGACCTGGACTCCGGCCAGCTGACCAGCAGCAGGCTGCTGCAGCACCACCTGCGGGAGTCGTCGGTGGTCAAGGCGTTCAACAACATCTACTACCGGCATCTGGCCTCGCTCACCCGTCCGGCCGGCGCGGGCGACCGCAGCTACCTGCCCATCGCGGGCGACAACACGCAGGCCAAGGCGGCGGTGACCACATTCCTCGACACGATCGGCTACGGCGTCGTCGACGCAGGCCCGCTCGCTGAGAGCTGGCGCCAGCAGCCGGGCGAGCCGGTCTACGGTACTCCCTACGGACCGTACGAGGACCCGCGCGGCCGGCCGGCCAGCGAGGGTACGATCCGGGCCGCGCTGGCCGCCGCCACACGCTGACCGCCTTTGCTCCGGCTGGACCCTGGATGCGCCTCTACACCGCGGACGCGTTGCTGACCAGCGCGAGAGCCGGGATCGTCCACGGCGGCGGCGTGCTCATCGACGGCGGTCAGATCGTCGCGGTCGGCCCATCCGAAGCGCTCCGGTCCATGGGGCCCGGCGCGGAGGTCGTCGACCTCGGCGCGGTGACGCTGCTGCCCGGCCTGATTGACGCCCACGTTCATCTGGGCTTCGACGGCAGCCCGGCCCCGGTGGCCCGGATGCGGGCCGAGACCGACGCCGAGCAGCTCATCCTCATGCGCAGCAGCGCCTGGCAGCTGCTGCAAGCCGGCGTGACCACCGCCCGTGACCTGGGCGCGCGGGCTTTCCTGGATATCGCGGTCCGCGACGCCATCGCCCGCGGGACCGCGGCTGGCCCGCGGCTGGTCACCGCGGGCCGGCCGCTCACCTCGACCGGCGGCCACTGCTGGTTCATGGGCGGCGAGTGCGGCTCCGCCGACGAACTGCGGCGCATGGTCCGGCTGAACCACAAGATGGGCGCCGACCTGATCAAGGTGATGTCGACCGGCGGCTTCATGACCACCGGCCCCGCGCCCTGGCTCGCCCAGTTCACCCTGGCCGAGCTCAGCGCGGTCACGGGGGAGGCGCACCGGCTCGGCCAGCGGGTGGCCGCGCACGCGCACGGCAAGGAGGGCATTGCCCGGGCCGTGGCCGCGGGTGCCGACACCATCGAGCACTGCTCGTTCGCCGGGCCGGACGGGGAGTTCGGCTCCGACTTCGATCCGGCGCTGGCCGAGGAGATCGCCGTCGCCGGGATCTTCGTCTGCCCCACGATCAATGTGACCGCGCCCATCATGCGCGAGCGCCATGGCCCCGTCCTGGAAGAGGTGATCATGGGCCTTTATCAGCACGGCGTGCCGCTCATCGCGGGCACCGACGCCGGCACCGAGAACTGCCCGCACGGCGGCTACGTCTGCGGGCTGGAGGCGCTGGCGGAGGCCGGCCTGCCGGCCCGCGAGGTGCTGGAGGCGGCCACCCTGCGGGCGGCCCGCGCGCTCGGCGTCGAGGACCGCACGGGGTCCATCGCGCCGGGCAAGGACGCCGACCTCATCGCGATCCGCGGCGACCCGCTGCGCGACGTCTCCGCGTTGCACCGCATCGAGCTGGTCGTCGCGCGCGGCCGCCAGTTCATCCCGGCCGCGGCGCCTTCGTCGCCGAGATGGACGTCGGGACCTCGCGCCCTCGGTAGCAGCGACGCGGCCGGAGGTGATCGCCCGGCGTGACTGGCGCCGCCCGTCAGCGGCCCGCGCCCCGCGGCCAGTCCAGCACGCGGCGACGAACTCCGCCGGGCGGCCCGGGCCCGTACCTCGTCGCGGTCAACCGTCGCTGTCCCCGCTCAACAGCAGTCGGCCGGGTGCTCCCGGCACCCAGTCCAGAGCCTTCTCGAAGTGCACGGTGGTGCCGTGGCCGTTGTTCCCGGTCAGCCACACGTTGTCGACCACCGCGTCGATGATCTTCAGGCCCCGGCCGTGCTCCTCGGTCGGCGGCACCGGGCCGGCCGATGGGGTGACCACCAGCCCGCCATCCCCGCTGCCGGTGTTGACCACTTCGATCACGCACCGCCCGTTTTGGGCGCGGGCCAGCACCTCGTACTCGTCGCCGGGCCCGGCGTGCTGGATCACGTTGGCGCAGGCCTCGCTCAGCGCCAGCGCGATATCGGTGCGCGTGTCCGCGGTGACCCCCAGGGTCTGCAGGCATCCGTCCAGGACCTGGCGGGTGATGGGCGCGCTCGCCGCGTCCCGCGGCAGGTACAGCACCATCTTGATTTCCACGCCAGCCACCTCCGGCCCGGGCCCCCGACCACACGGCCGACCATCCCAGCATGCCGAATTACCGTACCCGGGCCGGGTAAACCCGAGGAAAGCGTGCGCGCCCTAACGTGCCGGAAGCTGCTGCAGGGCCCAGGTATTGCCATCCGGGTCGGCGAAGGTGACGAACGATCCCCAGGGCTGGACGTCGACGTCGCTGGCATTCACGCCGCGCTCCACGAGCTGGGCACGGGCCGCCTCGACGTCGGCCACCACGATCTGGAGGTTTCGCAGGGTGCCGGGCACCATGTCGATGAGGCCGGTACCGATCGCGATGGAGCAGGCCGAACCAGGCGGGGTCAGCTGCACGAACCGCAGCTTGTCATTGACCTGCTGGTCATAGTCGGCGTTGAATCCAACCTGGTCGACGTAGAACGCCTTGGCGCGATCAACGTCGCTCACCGGTACGAAGACGAGCTCGAGTTTCCAGTCCATGCCCGAAATCGTAACGGCGGGCACTGACATTCCCGGGACCCCAAGCCCGGCCGCGGGCGCCCAGGGTGGCATATCGCGTCTCTGCCGGAAGCATTCTCAGTGGATACGCCTGAGAATGCTCCCCACCGAGGCTCGGGCCCAGCAGGCGCAGGATCGTGCCCCGGTGACCATAGTCTGGGCTGATCCGGCCGCGCCGCCCGCCAGGACTGTGACCGTGCTGGTGGTCACAATGTGACTACCAGCATGCTCTACTTGCCCGTCGCAACCACCGATGGCTAATGTCAAGTAAATGGCCGGTCATCAGTCGAAACGGAGCGCTCGTGTCGCGGCGCTCGCAGGAATAGTGTGCTTCGGGCTCGTCGCCGCCGGCTGCAGCAGCTCTGCTTCCTCGTCCGGCTCGGGGAAGAGCTCCGCCAGCGCGAGCGCCGCCGCCAAGCCGACCGGCACCGTCAGCGTCGCCTACGCGTCGTCCCTGGAGTACCTCAACGAGAAGGTCGTCTCGCCCGCCTTCACCAGCGCGGAGGGCTACAAGTTCTCCGGCCGCGGCGCGTCCTCCGGTGACCTGGAGACGGACATCGCATCCGGTGAGATCAGCCCGAACGTCTTCCAGAGCGTCGGCGGGGACAACATCACCCCGCTCCAGCCGAAGTTCACCAAGTGGTACGTGCAGTACGCCGGCACCTCGATCGTGGTCGCCTACAACCCCAACGGGCCGCACGCCGCCGAGTTCAAGGCGATCGCCGACGGCAGCAAGCCGATCTGCACCCTGTTCAGCAGCGCGCTGCAGACCCCGGGCCTGAAGCTCGGCCGCACCGACCCGAACGTCGACCCGCAGGGCCGCGACTTCATCTACATGCTGCAACTGGCCCAGTCCTACTGCCACCTGCCGTCCGACACGGTGGCCAAGATCCTGGGCACCTCGGACTTCGGCACGGCGTCATCCTCGCAGATCTACGCCGAGTCATCCCTGGATGCGACGCTGCAGTCCGGCCAGCTCGACGCGGCCAGCGCGTTCATCACCCAGGCCATCGAGCTGCACCTGGCCTACATCAAGCTGCCGGACGCCATCAGCCTCGCCAGCGCCGCCGACGCCGCGGCCTACAAGCAGGCCACCGTTAAGCTCGAAAACGGCAAGGTCAAGTCGGGCAGCCCGCAGGTCATCGACATCACCACCATCGGCACGCCCACCCCGGCCGGAATCGCCTTCGTCAAGTACACGCTGTCCCCCGCGGGCCTGGCCCAGTACAAGGCGGGCGGCTTCACGGTGCTCACGCCCACGGTGTTCGGCGACAGCAGCGCCGTGCCCGCGGCGATCAAGAGTGAGCTGGGCGGCTAGAGCGGCCACCGCCGTGAGCGGGGCGGTCCCGGGGCAGGAGTCTCCCGGGCCGCCCCCTCCGCCTGGCCCGATGTGGCGCAGCGGGCCAGCCCCGAAACAGGTCCGTTCGGTTTCGGGTTTCGTGTCGATCATCGTGGCGGCGGTCATCTGGATCGCGCTGCTCGGCCCGGTGATCGCGCTGCTGACCCACCTGTCCTGGAGTGCGATCCGCAGCTCGCTGAGCGCTCCGGGAGCGCTCGCCCCGCTCGTGGTCTCGCTCGAGTCCGGCGCGGTCACCCTTGGCGTGCTGGTCGTGCTCGGCACGCCGCTCGCCTGGCTGATGGCCCACGGACGGCTGCCGTTCCCGCGGGTCTGGGAGGCGGGCGTGCTGTGCAGCCTGCTGCTGCCGCCGCTGGTCATGGGGCTGCTGCTGATCTTCATGATCGGCCCGTACACGCCGATCGGCGAGCTGCTGGGTCACCTGAACCTGTCGGCGACCAACACCTTCCTCGCCCTCTGCATCGCCGAGGTGTACGAATCCGCGCCCTACTACGTGCTGAGTGCGCAGGCTGCGTTCAGCGGCGTGGACCCGCGGCTGGAACAGCAGGCCCAGCTGCTGGGGGACCGGCCGGCCCGCGTCTTCCGCCGGGTCACCCTGCCGCTGGCTACGCCGGGGCTGGCCATGGGCCTGTCCGTAGCGTGGGCGCGGGCGATGGGTGCGTTCGGCGCCGTGATTATCATCGCCTACCACCCATTCGGCATACCGTTGCAGATCTATACGACGCTGCAGGAAACGGGGCTAGCCTCGGCGCTGCCCTTCGCCCTGGTCCTGCTGGTGGTCGCGCTGCCGCTGCCGCTGGCCGCTTACATCTGGAGCGCGCGTGCTGAACGCCGACGTCGAGGTTGACCGCCGGGACTTCACCGTGCGCGCGTCCATCGCCGTCCCGCCCGGCGGCCGGCTCGCCCTGTTCGGGCCGTCCGGCGCGGGCAAGACGACGATCCTGGAGGTCATCGCCGGTCTGGTCGCGCCGCGCCGGGGCCGGGTCGTGCTCGGCGAGCGGGTCCTCACCGCCACGTCGCCGCCGGTGCGCGCGGTGCCCCCGTGGAAACGGCGGGTCGGCCTGCTGCGCCAGGACCCGGCCCTGTTCCCGCACTTGTCCGTGCGGGCCAACCTGGCTTACGGAGGCACGGCCAGTGAGCCGGAGCTGGCCGAGATGGCCGGCGTGCTGGGCCTGGGCGGGCTGTTGAGCGCTATGCCGGCCCGGCTGTCGGGCGGACAGGGGCACCGAGTGGCGCTCGGCCGCCTGCTGCTCGCGCCCTGCGACGCCCTGCTGCTCGACGAGCCGTTCACCGGCCTGGACGCCAGCCTGCGCCGCGGGCTGACGGACCTGGTCGCCGGGCTGGTGACCGCGCGTGGGGTGCCCGCTGTCCTGGTCGCGCACGAGCTCGCGGACGCGCAGGCCTTCGCCGACCGGCTCGCGGTACTGGACCGCGGTGAGCTGCTGCAGGACGGCCCGCCGGACGAGGTGGTGCTGCGCCCGGCGTCGCACCGGGCAGCGGAACTGGTCGGCTACCTTGGCTTTGTGCCTGTGCAAGGGCTGCCGGAGGGCGCCGGTCTGGCCGGAATTCATCCTGAACGCACCCTGCCGGGAGCCCACCCCGACCACGGTGTGGTCCTCACCGGGACCGTCAGCACCCGGCGCCCGGCCGGCGCGGGCTGGGAGGCCGACGTGCGCGTGGCCGGCACGGTGATCACCTGCCGTCTGCCGGATCGGCCCCCGGACGGGGAGTTCGTGCTGACCGCGCTCGACCCGCCCTATTTCGGCCCGGATGGCACGGCGGTGCCCGCCCCGGATCGCCGCCCGGAACAAATGCGCGGGCCAGGACGCGGGCCAGTACCCGGGCCGGTGCGCGGCTGATGGGCCCCGGCACGAGCGGTTCCCGGCTCCGGGTCGCCCGCCAGGCCCGCGGGTTCTCCCAGCAGCAGCTGGCCGGGATGGCCGGGGTGTCCCGGCAGGCCGTCTCCGCGGTGGAGTCCGGGCTGTCCGACCCGTCGCTGCGGGTGGCGCTGGCCCTGGCCCGCGTGCTCGGGATGACGGTGGAAGAGGTGTTCGGGCCCGGCACGCCCGCCCCGGAGATGGCGGCCCGGCCGCTGGCGCCGCTGGCCGGCCCAGCCACCCGGGTCAGGCTGGCCGAGATGGGCGACACGCTCGTGGCGCTGCCGCTGGCCGGCGCTGCGGTGAGCCAGCGTGGTTTCGTGCCCGCCGACGGGCTGGCCAGCGGTTCCGGGCCGGCCGGTGCGGCCCGTCCCGTCCGTCCGCTCAGCCCGCCCCGCCCGACGCTGGTCGTAGCCGGCTGCGACCCGGCGTTCCCGCTGCTGGAGGCGCCGCTGGCGCTGCTCGATCCGCCGGTGTCGTTCGCCTGGCGGCCGTGCGCGAGCGGTGCGGCGCTGGAGCTGGCTGCGGCGGGGCTGGTGCACGCTGCGGGCGTGCACGGCCGGTCCGCCGACGACAACGTCGCTTCCGCGCGAACGGCTCTGCCGCAGGGCGCCGAGGTGTATGGGTTCTGCGGGTGGCGCGAGGGGCTCGTGCTCCAGGCCGGGCTGGCCGCCCGCGTGTCCGGCCTGGTCGACGTGGTGAAGGCCGGGCTGCGGCTGGTCAACCGGGAGCCTGGCTCGGAGGCGCGGCTGCTGCTCGACCAGGAACTGGCTGCGATCGGGGCCAGCCCGGGCGATCTGGCCGGGTACCAGAGCCAGGCCACTGGCCATCTGGACGTCGCGTCGGCCATCGCCGCCGGGCTGGCCGACGTGGGGGTGGCCAGCGAGCCGGCCGCGCTGGCTTACGGCCTGGACTTCGTCCCGCTGGCCGCGGAGCAGTTCGACCTGGTGATCCCGGCCGGCCAGGCCAGCTCCCGGGAAGTGCCGGGCCTGCTCAAGGTGCTGTCGTCGCGCTGGCTGCTGGACCAGCTGGCCACCTTGCCCGGTTACGACCCGGCGCCCTGCGGTGAGCACATCGCGACGCTGCTGCCGCTGCGCCCGTAGCGCGCGGCGAACCGGCGCAGGATGGCGGACGGGTGCGTGACGTTGCTCCGGGCGGCCATGGCCTTGAGGTCCTCGGCCTCTTCGGGCCGGAAGTACCCCGCGTACTTGTAGGCGTCGATCCGGGTGCACAGGCCGGTGACGTCCAATTCGGGGTGGAACTGGGTGGCGTATCCGTTGGAACCGACCCGGAACGCCTGGATGGGGCAGCTGGCCGAGCTGGCCAGCAGCGTGGCGTGGCCCGGCAGCCGGCTGATCGCTTCCTTGTGGCCGGTGAAGACGTCGAACGTGTCCGGCAGGTCGTGCAGCAGGGGATCGGCGCGGCCTTCGGGGGTGAGGCTGATCGTGACGGCGCTGACCGGCTCGGTGTACTGCCGGTCCACGGTCGCGCCCGCGTGCCGGCCGAGCGCCCCGATCCCGTAGCAGGCCCCGAGGAAGGGGAAGTCCGCGCTGACCACCCGGTCCAGCAGCGCGCTCAGGTCGGCCTCGATCCGCCGCTGGACCGCGGACTTCTGGTCCTCCGGATCGGTGTAGTTGAACGGCCCGCCGCCGAGCAGGATGCCGGACCAGTCCTGCAGGTCAATGGGACCCAGCGGGCGCTGCTCCAGCCGTATCCGGCACAGCTCGCCCTCGTTCAGCCCAGCGTGGCCCAGAAACGACGCGTACTCGTTGTCCGATGCGGCGTCCTCGGCACGGACCCCGAGCAGCAGGAACGGTTTCACCTGTTCACCCTAGCGATCTGCAGACCGTTCAGTGGACCGCGGCGCCAGACGTTGATCTCCGGCCCAGGCCAACCTGAGTGTGGCAGTGTGGCGGTCATGCTTTTCCCCACCTCGCTGGTCGGCAGTTACCCTCAGCCGGACTGGCTGATCGACCGGGGCCGCCTCCGGCACCGGTTCCCGCCCCGGGTGCGGGCCACCGAACTGTGGCGCGTGCAGCCCGCCTACCTGGAGCAGGCCCAGCGGGACGCGACCCTGCTCGCCATCCGGGACCAGGAGCAGGCCGGCCTGGACATCCTGACCGACGGCGAGCAGTGCCGGGAGAGCTACTCCAATCGGTTCGCGACCGCGCTGGACGGCGTGGACATCGACAATCCGGGCACGGCGCTGGACCGCAGCGGCTCGCCGAACCCAGTGCCCCGGGTGACCGGCCCGATCCGGCGCCGGCATCCGGTCGAGGCGGCGGATGCTGAGTTCCTTCGGGCCAATACCGGCCGGACGGTCAAGATAACGGTGCCCGGCCCGTTCACCATGGCCCAGCAGGCGCAGAATGACTACTACACCAGCCCAGAGGACCTGGCTCTCGGCTACGCCGAAGCGGTGCACGACGAGGTGGCGGACCTGCTCGCGGCGGGCGCCGACATCGTGCAGCTGGACGAGCCCTACCTGCAGGCCCGGCCGGAGGAGGCCCGCAAGTACGGCGTCAAGGCGATCAACCGGGCGCTGGATGGCATCACCGGCACCACGGCCGTTCACCTGTGCTTCGGCTACGCCGCGATCATCCACGACCGGCCGGAGGGGTACTCGTTCCTGCCGGAGCTGGCCGCGTGCGAGTGCGACCAGATCTCGGTCGAGACCGCCCAGTCCGGCCTGGACTGCGAGGTCCTGTCCCGGCTGGACGGCAAGACGATCATTCTCGGCGTGCTCAACCTGGGTGACGAGACCGTGGAGAGCCCCGATGCGGTCATCGCCCGGGTCCGCCGGGCTCTGGAGTACGTGCCGGCTGAGCGTCTCGTGCTGGCCCCGGACTGCGGGATGAAATACCTGCCGCGCGCGTCGGCCTTCGGCAAGCTGTCCGCGCTGACCGCCGCCGCGGCCGCGCTGCGCGCCGGGGCCGCCGGGTGGCTAGCTGGGCTTGAGGTAGTAGACCGCCACGTTGGCGATGCTCATCGCGGCGCCGGGCGTGGTCTGGCCGGTCGGGCTCTGGCAGTGGCAGTCGGCGTTGGGGAAGACGCCGCCGATCGCGAGGTCAAAGATGATGTGGTACCCGTGGTCCACGCCCTGGGTCCATCCGGTGGTCCCGACCTGGCTCTCGTGGACGCTGAAGTACTCCTGGCCGTTGTGGTACCAGCGGATCTGCTGGTCGGCGGCATTACGGCGGTCGACGACCACCGCGTAGCTCTGATAACCGGTGGCACAGCTGGGACAGGGCCGCAGCCCGCTCCCCAAACCGGAGCCCTCGTGACACGGGCCGGTCGTCCCGTCCGGATTCTTCTGGGTGAGGTTGCCGCAGTGCAGCGTGCCCGAGTCCTGGGTGGCGGAGTCCACATCCTCCAGGATGTCGATCTCCCCGGGCTCCGGCCATTCTCCCGCTCCCAGCAGCCAGAAAGCCGGCCAGTAACCGGTCAGGTCCGCGGCGTCGGGCTGCTTGATGGATGCGGTGACCATCATCTCGCCCCCCGCCGGGGCGCCGAAGTTGGTATTCCTGGTCTGGATCCGGGCCGAGGTCCAGGAGGAGCCGTTCCGCAGCGGGATGATCTCCAGATCGCCGTGGCCGTCGAGCCGCACGTTCGAGGGTGAGGCGGTGTTCCGCTCGATCTCACCGGTGCCGAACGTGCCCTGACCGGTGTCGAACTTCCACGCGCTGCTGCTGGGGCTCTGGCCCGCGGGCCCGTTGAAGCTGTCCGACCAGACCTTGACCCACGGCTTGGCCGGGGCGGTGGGCATGGTCCGGACCGAGGGCGCGGGCGTGGCGGCTGAGCATCCCATAACCGTCGCAGCGATGGTGACGCCGATCCCTGCCATCAGCACCCGGGATCTGCGTGCGGCCCTGGTGCGCACGGTCTTGCCCCCCAAGGATCGGGCCGTGACCAGCAGGCCAAACAGGCAACCGCCCATCAACCCGCATGTCCTGGAAGAAGGCTATCTTGCCGACGGCGCTCGCGAATGAGCCTTCGCTATGAATTCGCTCTGAGGTGGCCGGATCAGGCCTGGCGGCGCAGCCAGGCCTGCGGCTGGCCTGATTCCGCGGCGATAGCCTTCCAGGTCCAGCCGTCGGCCCGGCGCCGCCGGATGTAACCGGCCACGGTGGCGTAGCCCAGAGCGGCCGCGACGTCCGCGGCCCGCTGCTGGGCCGCGTGCCGTTTGGCCGCGTGCGCGACGATCTCCAGCCCATGCCGGCGCAGCGCGGATTCGACCCGGTGGGGGGAAAAGCCGGTTTCGGTCGCGATCGCGTTGACGGTCTGGTGCCCGATGTGGTGCCGTTCGCGCAGATAGCTGGCCACGTCGTCGAAGCCGAGGCGGCGCACGGCAGCGGGCCACGCGACGTCAGGCCGGCCGGTGCTTCGCTGCCGGGCGAGACTGGGCCAGCGCCGGGTCGAGCTGGCTGAGGTGCCGGGACAGCCAGTCCTTGTGCAGTCCGGCGGCGCGGCTGATTGCCGCCAGGCTGGCGCCCGCCGCCAGCTGGGCCCCGACGAAAGCCTGGATGTCGGGATAACCATGCCGGTGGGCCACCTGGCCGCTGGCCGCGACCGCGGCCATGTGCTCGCTGGCACGCTGCCGGTTCGCTTCGGCGGAACGGGCGCGCGAGGCCGGCGTGGCGGCCTGGGCCGCCCTGCGGCGGCGCTGCTCCGGGAAGGGCCGTCCCCGTGCGGCGGCCGCGGCGGCGCGGGTCAGCTCCCCGCGGCGGGCCCGTTCGCGGCCGGCGGCGCTGCCATCGCGGATCGCCGGATCGAAGACGAGGCGCGCCGACAGGGACGCGGCCCGGAGTTTCCGGGTTTCCGGGCCCTCCAGCGGCTGGCTTCGTTCCAGGCCGAACGTCTCGCAGTACCGTTCCTTGGTCCAGCCGTGCGACGCCAGATGCGCTGCGACCGACCGGAACGCGCGACCGCAGAGGTGGCACGTCACCCGCCCGCCCGTCGGAGATGATCTCACCGATCGGTGCGTAGAACGGTGTGCCGTCGTCCAGCACACCGGCTACGGCCCGCATAGGCGTCCCCGTGCGGGCGCCGCCGCCCGCCGCGGCGCCGCCCGCGGCCGTGGCCGGGGCCGGGGCGGACGGAGCCGCCAAGGTCGGCGACGCGATCTCCGCCGTCATCGCCGTCCTCCCGTGGGTCGCTAGTATCAATGAGACTACTAGCACGAGGGCGGCTCGTCACTACCGTTCAGCCGGCCGCCCGCTGGCCCGTCGTAGCCTTAGGGCTATGCCGCCATCCGCTGGGCCCTCGCTGTCGCTGTCGGAGTGGCTGGTGCTGTGCCTGGTGGGGGAGGAGCCCCGGCACGGGTTCGCCGTCGCCCGGCTGCTGGGGGCGGGCGGCAGCCTGGGGCAGGTGTGGCGGGTGCCCAAGCCGGTGGTCTACCGGGCGCTGCAGCGGCTGGAACAGCTCGGGTACGTGCGAACGACCGGCGTGGAGTCCTCGACCGAGGGCCCGGTCCGGTCGCTGATCGACGTGCTCCCGGCCGGCCGGGAGGCGGCGTCGGCCTGGCTGGCCCGGCCGGCCAGCCACAACCGCGATGTACGCTCCGAACTGCTGGCCAAGCTGGCCCTGCTGGACCGGGCCGGCGCGGACCCCCGCCCGCTGCTGGACGCGCAGCGCGAGCAGCTCCTTCCCGTGGTCACTGCGCTGCGGGAACGTCTGGCCAGCGCGACCGGATTCGATCGCACGATCGCCGCGTGGCGCTGGGAAACGGTATCGGCCACGCTCCGGTTTCTGGATGCCGTGCGCAGCGCGCCGGCCGCCATGACGCCGGCGCCCTGACGGTCAGGACGGGGTGGCGAGGTCGTTAGTGCGTCCGGCGGCCAGGCGCGGCCACTGGGCGATGGGGCGCCCGCCCGGCCACGCCGCCACTGGTGGCCAATCGGGCGGCCCGCCGTCGGTCCGCGTGTTGGAGCAACGTTGCGGCCAGCCGGGGGGCGAGTCCTCCCACGGTTCCTGGCGGCCGTACACGGTGAGGTCCATGAGCGCGTAGCTGTAATCCATGGCCTCTGCGCCGCGGCGTCTGGTCCAGTAGGTTTCGAAGACGCGGTCGCCATCCCGCAGATAGCACACGAGGTGGAACAGGCCGATTTCGCGGCCGACCAGGAGCGCGTCGAGAGAGGGCTGTGCTGAGTACCACGGCATCTCCCAGCCCATGAAGTCGCGGTAGCGGACGCTCTCGTCGTACGACGCCTGGGCGTCGGCCCAGCCGGAGGAGACGTTGCGGCCCTGGCAGAAGACTGCGTAGGTGATGTCGCGGGAGTGCAGGTAGGACAGGTCGGTGACCTGGGTGGTGACCCACGTGCAGCCTTCGCATTGCTCGGCCGCGGGATGGCCGGGCCACCACATGAAGTAGTAGGCGATGAGCTGCCGGCGCCCGTCGAACGCATCCAGCAGAGTAAGCGGCCCGTCCGGCCCGGTCAGGGCGAGGCTGGCGGCTACCTCGACCACGGGTAGCCGCCGCCGGGCCGCGGCGATCGCGTCGCCTTCGCGGGTGTGCGCCTTCTCCCGGACCCGCAGCGCGTCCAGCTCGGCCTGGAAGGTGGCCCGGTCGGCCACCTCAGGCATGCCCGGCGCGGGCAGGCCCGGTGCGTTGTCGGCGCCGGTGGCGGGCCCGCCGAGGTTTGCTGATTCATCCGTCATGGCGGTCTCCTTCGAGGGTAGTGTGAGCGCCTTCGTTTTTCTTTGCTTGTGCGTGCGCCGCTTCGGCGAGCCGTTTGATCGCGCCGAGTCGCCGGTCCCATTGCGTGGCGAGGTCAGCCATGGCCCGGGTGGCCTGGTCGAGGCGGTCGGCTTCCACCTGGTAGAGAACCTCCCGGCCCTGCTTGCGCCGGCTGACCAGCCCGGCCTGCTCCAGCACGGCCAGATGCTTGGAGACCGCCTGGCGGGAGAAGGTCACGTGGCCGGCCAGCCAGCTGGCGCTGACGGCACCGTGGCTGACGAGGAGGTCGAGGACCCGGCGGCGGGACGGGTCGCCGATGGCCGACCACAGCTCGTCATCGGCCTGCGCAGTCATCCCGATTGGCGCTTCGCGAGTATCTGGGCGAGGCGGTCCAGGTACTCGGCCCAGCCGCCCCGGTGCTCGTCGGCATAACGCTGCTTCTCCGCGTCGGGCCAGGCGAGCAGCTCGTGGCCGCGTTCTGACACGCGAAGACGGGTCTGCTCGTCGCCTTCCGGGGTCAGCGTGAACTCCACCAGCATCGAGTTGCCGGTCACCGGTTCCTCCCCGCGGGGATGGTTCCAGCGGAACGAGAAGCAAACCGGCGGATCGACCGTCTCCACGACGACCGGGCCGCCCTGGTCCCCGAACCCCATGAAGCCATGAGCGCCCGGTTCCACCACCAGTTCCACCCGGTCGGCGAACCACTGGCTCATCTGATCGGGCTCGGTGATGGTGCGCCACACCACCTCCGCCGGTGCCTCGATCAGGACCTCCCGCTCAATCATCAGGTCTGCCATCAGCCTTCGATCCTTCCTCTTCGTTCCCACTCTCGAACTGCAACCGACGGTAGCACGTCGGCCGATAGACGTGCAACCAGCACTTGCAGCTCCTTTGCCGCACCCGACGCTCGACGTGCAACTCATTGTTGCATTTCTGGCGGACATGTGTAACCATTGGTTGCACATCGAAAGGGAGGAAGACATGCAGAACGCTCTACGCACTGGAGCAGCCGGTACCCCACTCACTGGGCCTGCCCGGCCGCACCGCCCGTTTCGGTACGGGCCAGCCTGGCCAGACGTCAGGCCAGCGCTGGCGGGCCTTTGCCCTGCTGGTCGTGGCCTACGTCATCACCATCGTGGATTTCACGATCGTCAACGTCGCCCTGCCGACCATCGGCCGTAAGCTCCACTTCCCCGAGTCTGGCCTGCAGTGGGTGGTCACCGCCTACGGGCTGACCTTCGCCGGCTTCCTGCTCCTTGGTGGCCGCGCTGCTGACCTGCTCGGCCGGCGCCGCCTCCTCATGGCCGGCCTGGTCGTCTTCACCTGCGCCTCGCTCGGTGGCGGTCTCGCCACCTCGGACACGTTCCTGATCGTGATGCGGGGGATGCAGGGACTCGGGGCGGCGCTCGTGCTCCCCGCCGCGCTGTCGATCGTGATGAACATGTTTTCCGAGGGGGCCGAACGCAACAAGGCGCTGGGCATCTGGGGCGGGGTGGGCGCGCTGGGCGGGACGGTTGGGCTCCTCGCCGGGGGCGTCCTCACCAGCTACGTCGGGTGGCAGTACATCTTCTTCTTCAACGTCCCGATCGGCGTCGCCGCGCTGGTTCTGGCCCCGAAACTGGTGCCCGAGAGCCGTGTGGGCAGCCCGCGCCGGCGCTACGACCCCTTCGGCGCCATCTCGATCACCGCCGCGCTGCTGGTTTTCGTGTACGCCATCTCCCAGGCGCCGCAGGCTGGCTGGGCGGCCGCTCAGACTGTCGCCATGCTCTGCGCCGGGGCTGCGTTGCTCGTGGTGTTCTTCGTCATCGAAACAAAAACTGAGGCGCCGCTCCTGCCGCTGCCGCTACTCCGGCTGAGTGGCGTGGCGGGATCGAACGCTGTCGGCTTCCTGCTGGGCACGAGCTTTCTCACCTTCGTCTTCGTGGGCACCCTCTACATGCAGCAGGTGCTCGGGTTCTCCGCCCTGGCGACCGGGGCGGCCTGGATGACGGCATCGGTCACCTCCCTGGCCTTCGCCGGCCTCTCCCAGAAGATCGTGACCCGCACCTCGGCCAGGGCCGTCATGGCCATCGGCATGGCCCTCATCGGAGCCGGGATGCTGTGGGCCGCTCAGGCCCCGCCGCATGGGAGCTTCTGGGCAGACCTGGCCGGGCCGTTTTTCGTAGCCGGCATCGGCACCGCCTTCGCGTTCATCCCAATCTCCATCGGCGGGCTCACCGGCGTGACCGAGCGCGACGCGGGCGTCGCTTCGGGTCTGCTCAGCACCTCGCAGAACCTCGGCGGTGTGATCGGCGTGGCCGTCGCCTCGTCCATCGCGGCCTCGCACTTCCGCACCCTGATCCACCATGGCTACGCGACATCTGCGGCGCTCACCGGCGGCTTCCAGTTGGCCCTGTGGGTGTGCGGGCTGACCGGACTGGTCGCCATCCCGGTGGCCTTCGGACTCATCCGGCGCCGGCAGAAGGCCCGTGTGGTCGCGGCGGCCCCGAAGCTTGTGTCAGCCCCTACTTCGTAGTCTCATTGAGACTGCTGGGCATTGCTGCGGCTTTAGGTGTGGGGCACGGCAACATGAAGGTGGTCCGCGAGGAGATCTTCGGCCCGGTCCTGGTCGCGGCGCCGTTCAGCGACCTGGACGACATCGCCGCCCAGGCCAACGACAGTGAATACGGCCTGGGCGCCGGCATCTGGACCAAGGACATCTCCAAGGCGCACGCGCTGGCCAAGAAGCTCCGGGCCGGCACCGTCTGGATCAACTGCTACAACGTCTTCGACGCCGCCCTGCCGTTCGGCGGGTACAAGCAGTCCGGCTGGGGCCGCGAGATGGGCCACGAGGTCCTCGAGGCCTACACCGAGGTCAAGGCGGTCACCACCCAGCTCTGACCCGGTACGGTGCGGCTCCCGCTTCCGGGAGCCGCACCGCCGGCCGCCGCGCGGACGGCGGGATAGCTATTCCCCGCTCAGCACTGCGGCCAGCTTGGTTGGCCGCCGTGATCTCAGGCCGTCCAGTCCAGCGCGACGGCGGCCGTCCAGGACTGGTGCAGCGAGCCGAGCGGCTTGCCCGTGAAGGGCTCGAAGTACTCGGCGAACTTCCCGGCCGCGGCGATCTGGCCGAGCGACTCGCGGCGGATTTCGTCCGCGCGGCCGGAGTAGCCGAGCTGGCTCAGCGAGTGCCACAGCAGCCAGTCGATGATCGGCCAGGTCGGGCCACGCCAGTAGTTGTGCGGCTCGAACGACGGTTCGGCGGGACTCGTGCTCGGCAGCAGGCGCCAGCGGAACCGCGGGTTGCCGCAGAAGTCCGCGGAGTCGAGCAGCCGCAGCTGGGCGGCGCGCAGGCCAGGGTCCGCGATCTGCGCGAACAGCAGCGCGAAACCCGAGAACGTCTGCAGCCGGATCGGCTCCCCGGCGCGGACGTCATAGTCGGCGCACAGGCCGGACGCCGGGTCGAAGCTGAGCGCCAGCCCCTCGCGGCCGCGCTCCAGCCAGCGGGTGAGCTGCCCGCGGTCGCCGTCACTGGCCCCGGCCACATCGGCCAGGTCGAGGAGCGCGGCGTTCGCGGCGACGAGAACGGCGCTGAAGAACACGTCCTTGATCAGGAACGGGTAGTGACGGTATATCTGCGCGTCGTCGTACCGGTATTTCCTCAGCAGGCTGACCAGCCATAGGTACCGGTCGTAGTCCCAGTCGGTGGGCCGCTGCGACGGGTCTCCTACCCGGCGGGTGTCCACGCGGGTGTACGGGCCGAGCTTGGCTACGTCGATGCGAGTCAGCGTCTGGTCCCAGCGCGGGGAGTTGTCCGTGCTCTCCCACGGGTGGTAGCTGGTGACCAGCCCCGATGCTTCGGGATCGCGGTGCGTGGCGAGATAGCGGTGCCACATGACCAGCCGCGGGTAGAGCGCCCGTATGCGCCCGCGGATCTGCGGCCGCAGCGCCTGCGGCGTCAGCTGCCAGATCCGCTGCACGGCTATGGCATGAACCGGCGGCTGGCAGATCCCGGTCGTCTGAACCGGGTGCGCTGGCGCCCCCGGCGCGATGGCGCACTCCCACCGCTCCGGCCCGGGAAAGTACGGCTCGCCCGGGCCCGCCCGGAACACGATGTGCGGCACCATGCCTGTCAGCCATTGCGCCGCGAACAGATGCTCAAGCTCCGTCATGGCCCGCCGGACGTCCAGGTGCGCCCATCCGATCGCGCTGAAGGCGCTGTCCCAGTTCCACTGGTGCGGGTACAGATGCGGTGACGCCTTCGTCCAGCCGCCTGCGTCATTCCCCTGCAGGACCTCGGCTGCGTGGCCGCGCAGCACCGCGGCAGAGTCGGCGGTCACGCTCACGGCGAGTCTTCTCCTGACGCTCGGGCTCGGTTGCCACTACCCACCCGCCGCGGTTGTCCATCCTGTTCCGGGCCAGGCGGAATCAGACACCAGAAGGATTCCTGAGCAACATCGCTCGGCACTCCAGAGTCTCACATAGCGCCCAGTTATGTCGCACCGCCGCCGGCATAAACCCGAACGCCACTCGCGTGCCGATCGGCGTTCCCGAACGCAGGGTCCGGGGCCTTCGCCCCCCGTCGGGCGGCTTGGCTCGGGTGGGTGCCGGTGGGAGCGGATGGTTTGGCTGGCGGGTCCGGCAAACGACCGGCCCCGGACCGACTGTGGAGAAAAGAAAAATCCAGCCGACTGCATCATTCGCGGCGCTCGGCAACTCCAGGTAACTAAGTGGACTGAACAGTTTCGCGCTCTCGTACGACCCGAACGATCCGAACACGACGCACGCGGACACCCTCGTGCCGTGGCCCACGCTGGGGCGACCAGCAGCCGCGACCGGCCGCCAGAGGCATGGGTGAGCGATGACAAGATCCCGGAGGACCAGGCAGATGAGCCGGCCGAATGCTTGAGACCACGTCCGCAGCCGCGCCCTCGTCCGCGCCGGGGCCTTCTCCTGCTCCGACGGCCGGCGCGCTCGCCATGGCATCGGGAAGCAGCGTTCTGAAGGGCCTCCCGGGCCGGCCGCGGCAGGCCCGGCCAGCGTGCCGGCCGCAGGAGGCCCGGCCAGCGCGCCGGGCGCAGCAGTCCCGGTCAGCCAGGCCAGCTGGGGGACAGCCCCAGCAGGGCCGGTCAGCCCAGTTGGCTGGGAGACAACTGACGGCCGATGAGGCGGTCACGCAGCTGTACACCAGCCACTATCGTTCGCTGGTCCGGCTGGCAGCCCTGCTCGTCCGGGACGAGCCGACGGCGGAAGAAGTGGTGCAGGAGTGCTTCATCGCCATGCACGACGGCTGGCACCGCCTCCGGGACCACGACAAGGCCCTCAGCTACCTCAAGCAGGCGGTCGCCAACCGATGCCGATCTGTGCTGCGGCATCGCAGCATCGTGCGGCGGAACGCGCCCAAGCCCGCGCCGGACGTGCCGAGTGCCGAGCAGGACGCGATGTCCCTGCTGGAGCGGAGCGCGGTCATCGCGGCGCTCAAAGCCCTCCCGAACCGGCAGCGCCAGGCGCTCGTGCTCCGGTACTACGCCGACCTGTCGGAGGCGCAGATCGCCAAGACGATGGGAATCAGCCACGGGGCGGTCAAGAGCCACACCGCGCGGGGCATGGCCGCCCTCCGCGCCGGGCTGGAACAGATCGCTTGAGCTCTGGAACAGCCAGCGCGCCAGGGCCAGCGTGAGGGCCAGCGCATCAGCCTAGAGTGCCGCGCACCATGGGCAGCACCTGCGTGCCCACCCTACGCGTAACTGGGGCCACCCCCCGCTTCAGTTTCCCCGTGCTGGCTGAAGGCTCCCGGTGCTGGCCGAGAGTTCCCGGTGCTGGCCGAGAGCCCGTTGCGCACCAGCGATTGCGCCGTCTGCACCACGGTGTCCAGGGAGGTACGTCGCCCCGGGTCCCACCACTCGGCCGCCCAGTTGAGCGCGCCGAGGACCAGCATCCGAGCGGCCAGTGGCTCCAGCTCCGGGCGCAGCAGGCCCGCCTGCGCGGCGTCCTGCAGGAGCGCGTGCCAGATCTCGCCATACTTTGCCGCCTCGGCCGAGTACCGGATCCGGATGTCGTCCGGGACCTGCCCGGCGTTGCGGATGGCGGCAGTCGTGTAGTCGGAGATATCGAGCGCGTAGCGCAGGTGCGCCGCGACGGCCGCGTCGATGCGCTCCATCGGCCCGGTGCCGGGCGGCAGCTCTACCAGAACCCGCCCGACATGCTCGCGCATGAGCCAGATCCCGGTCCACATGACCTCTTCGACCAGGGCTTCCCGGGAGGGGAAGTAGTAGTAGATAGCGGGCGCCTGCAGCTGCGCCTGGTCGGCGACATCACTGAGCCTGGTGCCCGCGTAGCCTTTCCGGCTGAGCACGTGCGCGGCCGCGTTCAGGATCCTCATCCGGGTCCGTGCCGACTTGGACCCGCCGGTCTCCACGGCGGCTGGCGCGGCGGATTCTTCAGGCACGAAAAAATCATATGTGCCGAACGGAACGTCGCCCGGGACACCGAACGGCTCATGCCGTTCGTGCCGTCCGGTTTGACCAGCCTCAGCCCGCAGTCATGGCCGGCGAAGGGGCCGCTGTGGCAGGGTAACGGGCGAGCAGGTCAGTCCCGACTCCAGGAGCGCCGCATGACGACACCATCTCGCCTGGTCCCGTTGCTGCAGCAGTTCGATTTCGGGTGCCAGCGGCTTACCGGCCGGATCGCCGGACCGGTCATGGACAGCGGCAACGGAACGAGTGTCCAGGTCAGCCCCATGACCGACGGGGAGTACCGCTGGGAGCCGGTGCCCGGCTGCTGGTCGGTCCGGCGGCGTTCGGACGGGCCGGGACCGGGCGCGACTCTGCTGACCGGCGCCGGTGACTGGGGACGGGACGCCACGCCGTCCCCGCCCCTTTCGCCGCCCGTCACGACCATGGCGTGGCGGCTGAGCCACCTCAGCGAACTGCTCACCCTGCGCGCCGACCACACCGTCGGGAGCCACACGCTGAGCCGCGACGACTACCGCAGCAGCGGCGACGCCGCCGGGGCGATCGCGGCCTTCGAATCCGGCGCCGCGGCGTGGCGGGAAGCGCTGCTCAGCGCAGACGACGCCGCGCTCGACACGGCGGGGCTCAGCACCTACCCGCATGGCAGCGACCCGGATGATCCGTTCATCGACATCGTGTGGTGGGTGAATCAGGAGGTCCTGCACCACGGCGCTGAGATCGCCCTGCTGCGCGACCTCTACCGGGCCGGGGCCCGCTGACCAGCAGGACCAGCGGGCCGGGCGCCCAGGTCAGGCCTGCCCGGCGTCAGGCCAGGACGGCCAGGAAACGCCAGTCCAGCACCTGCTGCCCCGGTGCGGAGTAGACCCGGGAGCGCAGGCCCACCAGCCCGCCGGCGCCCAGCGCCTCGGCGGATTCGATCTCGATGCTGCTGGACAGGGTGTCTCCCTCGTGCACCGGGGCCAGGTGGTCGCAGCTGAACCAGCCGACCACGGTCACCAAGCCGGGCAGGGCGCGGGCGGCCTGACTGAGCGCGAGGCCGATCGTGTGGCCGCCGTAGACGAGCCGGGTGCCGCCGGCCGCCTGCTCATCGTGGTGCACGGCCGCGATGTTGAGCGTGAGCCGGGCCAGTTCGGGGGCGCCGGACACCACGTCGCCCCCGGCCACCTCGACGACGTCGCCGGGTACGAGGTCGCCGTACTGCGGCCAGAAGCCCTGCGCGGCGAAGCGATCCAGCCGCCAGCCGTCCAGCAGCGCGGCCGGGGAGGCCGGCTTGGCCGATGCGCCGGCCGCATCCAGGTCGTCGGCGTGGCCCGTCTGCCCGCTCGGGTCCCGCAGCGGCAGCATCGCGCATCGCCAGAAGTCCAGCACGGGACGCTCGTGCTGATCAACGGTCGTGATCCGGAGCGCGGCCAGCCCGGTGGGTGCACGGCCCTCCCGCGGCCGGTTCTGCCGCAGGCCGTCGACCCGGGTGGTCGTGCGCAGCGTGTCCCCGATGACCGGGAAACGGCGGAACCACAGGCCCCGGTAGAACAGGTTCGCCTTGACGTGCTGGGTCGCCACTGTCGACTGGCCGATGGCGACGTCCCAGACCAGCGCGGGATTCGCCGGCCGCCCCGCCTCGGGGCCGGTCCCAGGGCCGGTCCCCGCTCCCGCCCCCGCGCGGGCGCCGGTGACCTCCCCGGCCAGGGCGGTGTCCAGGCTGAGCGCCAGCCGGTCGCCGGTGATGCTCTGGTGCACGGCGGCCAGGCCCCCGGTCAGCGTGACCCGGGGCACCGCCGGGAACGCCTGCCCGGCGGTGAGCTCATCAAAGTACGGGCCCTCGGCCTTCATCTGTCCTCCTCGGGCTGGGCGGGCAACGGGAAGCGCGCGGCGATCTGGTCGGTGACGAGCTTGGCGGTCTCGGCGCACGCGGTGGTCCCGCCATTGGCGTACTCCTTCACGCCGTCCCCGACGTTCCACAGGTTGGCGACTGGCGTGCGGAACGGAAGGTCGAAGCCGGCCACGGCCCGCTGCGGCGGCCAGTCGTCCCGGGTCACCACGGTGCACAGCACGGCCCGGTCCAGGCGGCCCCGGGGCAGGTAGGCCCCGTAGCTCAGCAGCACGCCCACGGGGCCGGCGGGACCGGTCATGGCGCCTCGAATACGGCTGCGACGCCCTGGCCGCCGCCGACGCACATGGTTTCCAGCGCGTACCGGCCGCCGCGCCGCTTCAGCTCGTGCAGCAGCGTGGTCAGGATCCGGGCGCCGGTCGCCCCGATCGGGTGGCCGAGCGAGATCCCGGAACCGTTCACGTTCAGCCGCGAGTCCACCTCGTCGAGCTTGCTGCCCCAGCCCTGCAGCACCGCCAGCACCTGCACGGCGAACGCCTCGTTCAGCTCGATCAGGTCCATGTCGTCGAAGCCGAGCCCCAGCCGCCCGAAGAGCTTGGCCACCGCGGGGACCGGCCCGATGCCCATGGTGGCGGGCTCGCAGCCGACCGCGGTCCACCCGACCAGGTACGCCATCGGTTCCAGGCCGAGCTCGTCCAGCAGGTCCTCCGCCACCACCAGGCAGGCGGCCGCGGCGTCGTTCTGCTGGGCCGAGTTGCCCGCGGTCACGGTGCCGTCCTTCATGATCGGCCGCAGCTTGGCCAGCGACTCCGCGGTCGAGTCGGCGCGGATCCCCTCGTCCCGGTCGAAGGTCTCCGGGTCGCCGCGCCGCTGCGGCACCTCGACCGGCACTACCTCGTCGGCGAACTTCCCGTCCGCCCAGGCGGCCGCGGCACGGGCGTGGCTACGCACCGCGTACGCGTCGGCGGCGTCCCGGCCGATGCCGGACTGCTTGGCCAGGTTCTCGGCGGTCTCGATCATCCCGCTGATCGGGCCGAACCGCCATTCCGGCTGGGACCGCTCGCGGCCTCGGTCGAGCCGGTCGTACAGCGTCGTGTTGCCGGACCGGCTGCCCCAGCGGGTGGTGGTCGAGTAGTACTCGATGTTGCTCATTGATTCGACCCCGCCGGCCAGGACCGCGCCGGCGGCCCCGGTCTGCACCATCATCGCGGCGGTGGCCACCGCCTGCAGCCCGCCGCCGCAGCGCCGGTCGATCTGCAGCCCGGGCACCGCGATCGGCAGGTCGGCGTGCAGCGCGGCCCACCGCCCGATGCAGGGTGCCTCGGAGTTGGCGTAGGACTGCGCCATCACGACGTCCTCGATCCGCGCGGGGTCGACGCCCGACCGGTCCTTGACGGCGCGGACCACCGTCGCGGCCAGGTCCTCGGCCGGCACCGGGCGCAGGGTACCGCCGAACCGGCCCACCGCGGTGCGGACGGGGGCGACGATGGCAGCCCGGGTCATCTGAGTGCTCCGTTCATTAGGATCGCGGCGTGGATGCTCCGGCCTTGCGGGGCTTAGCTCCTGCCTGGCTGCGCGGGAACGGGTTCGCCGTCCGGCTGGGGGCGGAAGGAGGCGAGTTGCCGGAGCCGCGGCCATTTGAGGGCTGCCTTGGGGGCGGGAACTCCGGGACGTTCCCTCGGCACGACGACAGAAAGCGCCCGTGGCTGGATGGTGCAGCGGACTGGTGTCGGGAGCATGACCGTCTCGCCGTCGATGCCGACGGGGATCTCGGCGGCGTCGGCGTCGACGACGACCTCACCGGCGCTGAGCACGGTCAGCCCCTGATCGTGCGCGTGGCGGACAAGTTCGATCGCTTGGCGGGCGCTGTCCACCCGGATGCCCACCACACCGAGGCTGCCCGTGTCGAGCCGGGCGCGCCTGCCCAGGCCGGCGATGTCGCTCATCTCGTACGGGCCGTTGCTGACCAGCAGCGCCTGCGGGCCATCGATTCTGATGTCGCCAGCCTGAGCGGACAGCCGGGCGCCGCGGTGGCCGTTGAGCAGGTCAGGCAGCATCTGCAAGGTAGTGCCCCGTTTGTCGTCCCGGTACGCGGGGCTGCGCACCACCTCGGCGTAGGCGCCGAACGAGGCGTTGTTGACGAACGTGCGCCCGCCGATGATGCCCAGGTCGACGCGCAGTTCTTCGCCGTCGGTGAGGGCATTGAGGCCGGCGGCGGGATCTTCCCGGTCCAGTCCCAGGTCCAGGGCAAAGTGATTGCGGGTCCCGGCGCTGATCACCAGGAAGGGGAGGCCGTGCTCGGCCGCGATACCGGCCACCAGCGCCTGGGTTCCGTCGCCCCCGGCCACCCCAAGCAAGTCGGCGCCATCGGCCACCGCCTGGCGGGCCAGGGCGGCCACGTCCACGATCCCCGGGCCGTCCAGCAGTGCCACCTGGGCGCCCAGCTTCTCCGCCTTGTCCTTCAGCCCGAACTTGACGACCTTTCCCCCGCCCGACCTCGGGTTCATGATCAGGAACGGCCGCTGCGGGCGTGCCGCCGGACTGGCAGGCATGGCAGTGTCCTGGCCGCCGGCGCTTAGCGCGGTCCTACCGATCCCGGCTGCGAGCACCATCAGCGCCACCGCCGCAACGGCGACCCACAGTAGGCGGGCATGCGCAAATGCCAGCAGGATGAGCACGGGCGCCGCGACGACCAGAACGAGCGCGATCCATCGGAGCGCACCCCGGTGGGCCAGGAACCAGTACGCGCCCGCCAGGACGGCGCACGCCCCAATGACGGTGAACGCCACGAGCGTCAGGCTGCGCCACCCCGCGACGGCGAGCACGAGCGCCACGGCCGCTAGCATCAGGGCGAACGAGGCGCGGGCGAGCCAGCGCCGGGTCCTCATATTCATCAGGTTCCACCCCGCAAAGAACTAGGTCGGACAGGCTGGCGCACGAACAGGACCCACTGCGGGCCTGGCGACGATCGTGGCATGAATGCTGAGGTAGCTGCATGAGAGTCGGGTATGAGCGTCTCGCTGGGCTGGATGAGGTGCTCGACCGTGCGCGGGAGCTGTCGGCACGGACACTCATCTTTGATATCGAGCCCCTGGTCGCGTACTGGGATAGCGGCCAGGCGGCCCTTGACCGGGGGGTTGCGCAGGTAGTCAGCCAGGTCGAGACGGTGTTCGAGCGTGCAGGTTGTGTGCTTTGCCACGAATTCGGTGCGTCGCCCGTCGGGCTTGTCCCGAGATGACGGCGTGCGAGTGGTCTACTTGGCCTCGGCGGGTAAACCGCTGCGGATCGCGTCTTACCGTAGCTTTCCGCGGCCGGGGATGGTGATCGGAGACCAGATCGCCACAGACGGGATTCTGGCGCGGCGACTGGGCTACGTATTTGTGCAGTTCCGCCCGCCGTTGGGCCGCCTGCCCGCCGGGCCACGGCTGATGGACCGGTTCGGGCAGCTGGTGCGGCCGCTGCTGTTCACGCGGCACGGCTGATCCGCTCCCAGGCAGATATGTGTCCAGACCGGTGACCTCCCATCGCTCCGCTGCTGCCCGGGCAGACAGCCGTGGACATGAGCAGCCGGGCTTCCCGGCTCCGGATGACGGCGGGCTGAGGCTGCTGTGGGCCTCATTCTTCCGCATTCTTCCGCACAGACCCGGGCGCACGTCTCGCCCATCAAGGGTGAATCACCGTGACCATCGGGATTGCCTGGTCTCCTTATCTGCGGATTATCTGCGGATTATCTGCGGAAAACCGCCCACATCCGCTCAGGCGCCCCGGAACACTGGCGGGCGGCGCTCGCGGAACGCGGCCACGCCCTCGGCGAAGTCCGCCGAGGCGAACAGCGCCGGATCGTAATCGCCGACGTGGACGAGGCCCAGGCGGCCAAGGTGCGGGCCGAGGCGGTGGAGCGCAGCGCGGCCGAGGCGGACCCCGAGATGGGCCAGCAGGTCCAGGCGTTCGTCGAGCTCGCCGGCGGGGCCCGCCCAGCCAGGCGGTCGCCGACGAGCTGGCCGCGGACCTGCGGACGCGGATCGCCCGGTTCAAGGTGCCGCGCCGGTTCGCGTTCGTGCCGCGGCTGCCGCGGACCGCCACCGGCAAGCTGGCCAAGCACCGCCTGATCCATCAACAGCCGGGCCAAACCGGCCTCCGCGTGGAATTCACCGTGCGCGGCTCACCGGCGGCCGATGAGAGCGCCCGTACCCCGGCGCGGTAGGCCGCCGCCGACGGGGCACGCGGGCGAACCCGGGCCGGAACGTCCGCGCCAAGGCCGGGCTGAACCGGGCGATCCTGGGTTCGGGGTGGGGCCTGCTGGTGCGCCGGCTGGCGGACAAGGCCCCGGGCCGGGTGGAGAAGGTCAGCCCCGTGTTCACGAGCCAGCGGTGCTCGGCGTGCGGGCAGGTGGACCGGGACTCGCGTCAGAGCCAAGCCGTGTTCCGTTCCGGTGCACTGCCTGCGGTTTCGCCGGCCACGCGGACGTGAACGCGGCGATCAACATCGCGGCGGGGCACCCCACCCACCTCCCCATCCCCCTTCACTCGCGGGGAGGCGACGGGGTCACCCGGCCCGTGAACCGCGAACCTCACCTGCTGCTCCCATCGGCGTAGTAGCTGGAATCCCCCACCCTCAGGCGGGGGAGGATGTCAACTACTGGTTTCGTGCGGGATCATGGTCACGCCAACGAGAGGAGCCGGGCCGTGGACATGAGGCTCGGGATTGCGGGAGAGGATCTGGCCACATGAATGACGGCTACGACGTCATCGTTATGGGCGGCGGCTCACCGGGCGAGCACTGCGCCGGCGAGCTGGCCGACGGCGGCCTGCGCGTCGCCCTGGTCGAGCGTGAGCTGGTCGGCGGGGAGTGCTCCTACTGGGCCTGCATCCCGTCCAAGACACTGCTGCGCCCCGGTGAGGCGGTGCACGGGGCGCAGGAGGCCGCGGGCCACGCTGAGGTCGACGTCAAGGCCGCGCTGGCTTACCGCGACTTCATGGTCTCGGACTACTCCGACGCCGGGCAGGAGCGCTGGCTGGCGAGCAAGGGCATCGACCTGATCCGCGGCCACGGTCAGCTCGCCGGGCCGGGCGCGGTCGAGGTCGGCGGCGTGCGCTACACCGCCCGGCATGTGGTCGTGGCGACCGGCTCGGAAGCGGTCATCCCGCCCGTCCCGGGCCTGCGCGAACTGGACGACGTGTGGACCAACCGCGAGGTGACCGGCATGAAGGCGGTCCCGCGCCGCCTGCTCATCCTGGGCGGCGGGCCCGTCGGCGCCGAGATGGCCCAGGCGGTACGGCGCCTGGGCGGCGAGGTAGCGCTGGCCGAGGCCGCGCCGCATGTGCTGGCCCGCGAGCCCGCGCCGCTGGGCGACGCACTGGGGGAGGTCCTGCGCGCGGACGGCGCCGAGCTGCACCTCGGCGTGCACGTGACGGCCGCCCGGCGCGACGGCACGGACTTCGTGCTGGCGCTGGATAACGGCCGCGAGCTGCGCGGCGATCACCTGCTGGTGGCCACCGGCCGCCGCCCGCGCACCAGCGGGATCGGCCTGGAGACAGCCGGCGCCACGGTCGACGAGCACGGCATGCGGGTCGACACGCACCTGCGCGCCGCGGCGGGGCTGTGGGGCGTCGGCGACGTCACCGGGGTACGGCTGCTCACCCATGTCGGCAAATACCAGGGCGAGGTCGTGGCCGCCAACATCCTGGGCGAGCCCCGCGAGGCCCACTACGAGGCGATACCCGACGTCGTTTACACCGACCCGCAGGCCGCCTCCGTCGGCGCCACCGAGGCCCCATTCACCGCGACCACCCCGATCTCGGAGGTGGCCAAGACGGCCACCTACACGCACGCCTACGCCCAGTCCAACGGCTTCCTGACCCTGCTGTCCGACGGCGAGCGGCTTACCGGCGCCCACGCGCTTGGCCCAGAGGCCGGTGAATGGCTGCAGCAGGCCACGGCCGCCATCCGTGCCCGCATACCCCTCACCGTGCTCCGCGACGTCATCCAGCCCTTCCCCACCTTCTCCGAGATCTACGTCGCCACCCTCAAGACCCTGCACGGCCAGATCACCGCGGCCGCCCGCAAGCCCTCCGCCCAGGCGAAACGGTAAAGCAGGCGGCCGAGGCAAAGCAGCACCACAGCGGGACCTGCGCCGAGGCGATCCTTACCGGCCTAACGATCCCGGGCCGAAGGCCCGGGTGAATGGCCGGTGCGGCTAACACTGCGCGATACCGTGCCGGATGATGGACTGCGCGGTCGCGACTACCGCGCCGATGGAGCTGCGCTTGGGTGACCACCACTCGGCGGCCCAGTTCAGGATGCCGATGATCAGCGGCTGGGCCAGGTCCGGGTCCAGGCTGGAGCGCAGCTCGCCCGAGGCCACCGCATCGGCGAACAGCTCGCGCCAGATGGCCGCGTACTGACGTTCCTCGACGATCTGCCGGGACCGGATCGCGGCGGGCAGCTGCCCGATGTTACGGATTACCGCGTGCGCGAACGCCGACTCCGACATCAGCTGGCGCAGGTGCGCGTCGACGGCGATGTCCAGCCGGTCCAGCGCCGTCGCCTCCGGCGGCGCGGCGGCCAGCGCCGCCGCCACGTACTCCCGTAGCCGGATGGTCCCGACCGTGACGACTTCCTCGATGAGCTGTTCCCGGGACGGCCAGTAGTAATAGATAGCCGGGGCCTGGACTCCCGCTTCCTCGCCCACGTCCGCCAGCCGCATCCCGGCGTAGCCAAGCCGGCTCAGCGTGGTCGCCGCGGCGAGCAGCAGCCGTTCCCGGGTCCGTTCCGATTTGGTCCGCTCGGTCCGCGACGGCGCCTCGGCGGCGCCGTTCGGGCCCGGGGCCGGCGTGCGGCCCCGGCTGGGGGAGCTGCTGGGTGCTGGCACCCGATCACCCTACCGGGACGGCTGGGCCGGCCCTGAGCTGCTGCCCAGGCCGCCCCGGCTGATCAGCTGCGCGACGATGACATTGCGCTGGATCTCGTTGGTGCCCTCGCCCACGATCATCAGCGGCGCGTCCCGGAAGTAGCGTTCGACGTCGAACTCGGTCGAGTAGCCGTACCCGCCGTGGATCCGGACCGCGCTCAGCGTGATCTGCATCGCGGCCTCGGATGCGAACAGCTTGGCCATCCCGGCTTCCAGATCGCACCGCTCGCCCGCGTCGAACCGTTCCGCGGCGAACCGGACCAGCTGCCGTGCCGCCGTCAGCTGGGTGGCCATGTCGGCCAGGTAGTTGCCGATCGACTGGTGCTTCCAGATCGGCTGACCGAACGCCTCCCGTTCGGTCGCATACCGCAGCGAATCCTCGAACGCGGCCGCGGCGACGCCCACCGCCCGGGACGCGACCTGGATGCGCCCGGTCTCCAGGCCCTTCATCATCTGCGCGAAGCCGGCCCCTCGGTGCCGCCGAGGATCGCGTCGCGGGGCGCGTGGTAGCCGTCGAACACCAGCTCGCACGTTTCTACGCCCTTGTAGCCGAGCTTGCCGAGATCCCGGGAGACGGTGAGACCTTCGCCCGGCTCGGCGAGCAGGATGCTGATCCCCTTGTGCCGGGGCCGCGCGCCGGGATCGGTTTTGCACAGCAGCGCGATCAAGCCGGACCGCCGCGCGTTGGTGATCCACATTTTGGACCCGCTGACCGTGTACCGGCCCGCGTCCTTGTCACCGGCCCGCGTCGCGGTCGTCTGCATGGCCTGCAGGTCCGAGCCGCCGCCCGGCTCGGTGAGAGCCATGGTCGCGCGCAGCTCACCGGTGGCCATGCGTGGCAGGTAACGCTGTTTCTGTTCCTCGGTGCCGAACGTGACCAGCAGCTTGGCCACCACCGTGTGGCCGCCCATGGCCCCCGCGAGGCTCATCCAGCCGCGGGCCAGCTCCTCGGTGATCATCGCGTAGCAGGGCATCGAGACCTGGACGTCCCCATACGGCTCCGGGATGGCCAGGCCGAAGATGCCCAGCTGCTTCATCTGGTCGATGAGCTTCTCCGGGTAGGTGTTCCCGTGCTCGAGGTCGCGCGCCACCGGGCGCACCTCACGGTCGACGAACTCCCGCACGACGTCGACGATGTCCTGCTCGTCCTGCGACAGGCCGGTCATGAGGATCGCGGCGTGGGTGCTCCGGCCTTCGGGCGGGGGAGGGAACGCCGCTTCACCTCCCCGGAATTGTCGGCGGTATTCGATAGTGTGTTCGCATGTGCCGGTACCGGCTGCTGCCCGCCCCCGCCCAGGAAGCGGTGCTGCGGGACCATTGCGGGCACGCCTGGTACGTGTGGAACCTGGCCGTCGAGCAGCACCGCGCAGGAGATCCAGTACTTGGTCCCGCTGATCACGTACACATCGCCGGACCGGCGCGCGGTCGTAGCCAGCGCGTGGGTGTTGGAGCCCGCCTCCGGCTCGGTGATCGCGAACGACATGGTCCGCGTCCCGTCGGCCAGGCCCGGTAGCCAGGCCCGCTTCAGCTCCGGCGACCCGTGCGCGGCGATGATGGACCCGCAGATGGCCGGGGCGATGACCATCATCAGCAGCGGGCACCCGGCCGCCGAGACCTCCTCGATGACCGCGGTCAGCTCACCCAGGCCCGCCCCGCCGCCGCCGTACCCCTCGGGCAGGTGCACGCCGAGGAACCCGCCCGCGCCGAGTTCCCCGTACAGCTCGGTGGGCTCCTTGTGTGAGGTGGCGCACTCCACGAAGTACCTGTGCCCGTACTTGTCCGCGATCTGCCGCACCGCGCGGCGCAAGTCCGCCTGCTCGAGTGAAATCGGCACGATGTCAGCCATCGGCAAGCCTTCGCCGCGGCGATCTTCTAATCACAATTAAAAGATAACACGCCCCTGCCCCGGAGCCCCGTCCCTGATCGACGTCGGTTTTCGGCATATGCTGCGGGCTTGAGTTTTAACGTCGGGCTGGATCGGTGGCGGCTGAGCCGCGTTGGGTCTCCTGTGCCGCTGGAGGTGCCCCCGGGCCGGGGCGCCGGTGCTTACGGGGAGCGATTTCAGTGGATAGCCCTGAGAATGCACCCGGTCGGCCGGGGTGCCGCTGGCGCCGGGTGGGACCCGGCGTTTGCATAGCAACCTCAAAACTCAAAGGGCGGAAAACCGGCGCCGTTCCGCTAGGACCCTGCGGGCGGGAGGCGAGGATGCCCGAACGGAACCGGGTCACCCCGATGGGCGACATCATGGCCATCCCCCTGCGCGGGGCGTGGACCGGCAACCGCGGGATCATCCACCGCGGCCGCGAGATCGTCCGCTTCCACGCCGGCGACCTGTGGATCACCTGCGCCCTGGAGTTCCGCTGCCGCTGGCGCGAGCAGTGGCTGCCGCACCGCTGGACGCACCTGTTCTTCCATGACGAGGCCGTCTCGCTCGCCGCCGGGCACCGCCCGTGCGCCGAATGCCGCCGGGGCGCCTACCGCGCGTACCAGGCCGCCTGGGCCGGCGGTCTCGGTGGCGGCCTGCCGTCTGCGGCCCGGATGAACCGGCAGCTGCACGCCGAGCGGATCGTGCCCGGCACGCACCGCCGCCGCTTGCACACCGCGTCCTGGCCGGAGCTGCCCGATGGCGCGTTCGTCCAGCTGGGCCCGCCGGGCCCGCCAGCCCTGGTGTTGGGGGACACGCTCGTCACCTGGACGCTGGCGGGCTACGGCCTGCGGCGGCCACGGCCGCGCCGCGGCGAGGCGTGCCTTATCACGCCGCCGTCCTCGGTCGCTGCGCTCCGCGCCGGCTATCCCGTCCAGATTGACGCCGCCGCCCGCTGAGCAACGTGCGGGCTGGGCTCGCTCAGGGCTCGCTCAGGGCTCGCCGGTACCTGGCCACCAGCGGATAACTGGCGCCGCGCCCGGCTGCGGTTCCGGTGCGGGGTCCGCGATGGCGTCGGCCACGTTGTCCAGCAGGTAGCAGAGGCTCGCCGTGGTGATCCGGCTCAGCGCGGCCTGGTCCGGCACCCGCTCGTCCGGGCCGAACAGCGGCCGGTAGGAGCCGTCCAGCCGCACATGTGTCCGGCCGTCCCCGTCACGGCTCAGGGTCAGGTCCGCGTCCAGCACCGAGAACAGCTCACCAGCCGGGCCGGTCACCTCCCAGCGCAGCGGCACCCGCAGCGTGCTGCCACGCTGGACGGGCTTCGCGCACTGCACCCGGGCCAGCTTGGCGTCCTCTACCGGCTCCGTTAGGTGCCCGGCATCCAGGCCGTCCTGGTAGGCGGCCTCTGATGCCACGCGCAGGGCACCGTCGCTGACGAAGATCGCCAGCCGGCGGCCGGCCGCCCCGAATGGCGCCCGCACCGTGACCTCACTAACCGCGAACACCTGCCTACTGTGCCCGTTGCGCGGCGCGGCCGCTCAGGGACCAAGGTCCTGCCCCGAACGGACGAAGGGCCGCTAGCCCAGCTCACCGGCTGGTCTACGGTGCCGGGGCCGCCCTCGTCCGGTTGCGGCTGGATGTACAGCTTGGCTTCCGCGCAGCGGAAGGGGCAGGAGCCGCCCCCGCGACCGGCTCCTGCCCCTGCTGATCGGAGATTTTCTGTCGCGGCCTGATACACCCTGGCCAACAGTTTCCGTGGCCTACCGGCCGGAGTTGACAAATTTTCTGGCCCGCGTGTATCAACTGGCCCGGATTTCGCTCTGTAGTGCAAGGGTTGCCGTAGCCCAGCACAAGCCGGAGGAGGAAAAGTGACCATCCGTGCGTCTTGCTCCCCGCTGCCGTGAGCTGAATGATGCGGACATGGCCCGCGCCCGCGGGCCCGCGAAGGACAGCTATGCGTGACGATCCGTCCGTCATCGCGCTCGTGGCCCGCGCGCGCGCTGGTGACCAGCATGCCTGGGACGAGATCGTCGACCGCTACGCACCGCTGGTCTGGTTTATCTGCCAGCGCTACCAGCTGAGCCGCTCCGACGCCGACGACGTGGGGCAGACGGTCTGGCTCCTGCTGGTCGAGCGGCTCGGGCACCTCAGGCAGCCCGCGGCGCTGCCGGGCTGGCTGTCTACCACCACGCAGCGTGAATGCCTGCGCGTTTTGCGGGCAGCAAGCAAATACGATCACTCCGAGTTGCCGGAAGTCAGTCAGATGTTCCCAGATCAGCCCGCCGAGACGATCGAGCAGGAGATCATCGCGGCAGAACTGCACGCGGCGGTGCGCGCCGCGTTCGGCGAACTGCCCGAGCGATGCCGCCAGCTGCTGTCGATGCTGCTTGGAGACCCTCCGCTGTCGTATGCGCAGATCAGCGAAGCCTTGTCGATCCGCATCGGGAGCATCGGCCCGCAACGGGCGCGCTGCCTGGACCGGCTGCGCCGTTCCCCCTTCCTGGCCGTCTTCCGCGACGCGGTGCCGGGCGACCCCGAGGCCTTGGTGAACGATGAGACGGGAGGCGGGCGGCGTGCCTGACATCTGGGACGACGAGGGACTGCTGGCCGTGCTCAAGGAGGCCCTGCAGGCCGAGCGGGCGGTCCCGCCGGAATTCGCTGCGGCCGGCCGCAGCGCCTACGCCTGGCACAACATTGACGCCGAGCTGGCTGAGCTCACCTATGACTCCCTCGACCCGGCCAGCGTGGCGACCGTGCGGTCCGAGACCGCATCGATCCGCGCGCTCACCTTCACCTCGGACCATCTCACCATCGAGATGGAGGTCAACGAGGACTCGCTGCTCTGCCAGCTGGTGCCGACCGGCGAGGGCACGATCGAGGTGCAGACCCGCGCGGGCGTGGTCGCCACCATTGTGGTGGACGAAATCGGCTGTTTCCCGATCAGCCCCATTCCGGCCACGCCTTTCCGGCTGAGCTGTCGCACGGCGCGGGGCGAAAACGTTGTCACCGGCTGGATAGCTCTCTTACGCATTCCGGAACGGCCAGGCCGCATTCTGGGCCGATATTTCCCAGAAAACGCCGCATAGATGTATCACGGTGGGCGGTCGCTGCTCTATCAACCAGGGGCCAAGTCGGCCGGCCGCAACGGCCTGGCCTGACCGGGGCTGTCCTGAACCGAGCGCATAGTCCGCCGAAAGGACATCGACATGACCGAGACTGTAGCTAATCCGACTACTTCCGCTCCGCCGAACTCCGCTCCGCCCGCGTCCAGCCCGGCGGTGCCGCCCGTTCCCTCCGTCCGCCGCGGCGCGGACTACCAGAGCATGCGGTCCGCGCAGGGACCGCTCCAGGAGCTTCCCGGGCGCTGGGTCGGCCGGGGCTTCAATCTGATCGCCCGCCCGGACTTTGCGGCCCGGTCCGTCCCGCCGGGACCGGGGGACAAGAGCGCCCTGTTCCTGGAGCTGAACTTCACCACCGAAACGCTGAAGTTCGACTCGATCGGCTCGCCCATCCCGAACCGCGGGTTCGACCAGAACGACATCGAGCTGCACGGCGTGCACTATCTACAGCAGATCGCCGACCTGAACACCGGCGGCGCCCTGCACCTCGAGCCTGGCATCTGGATCAACATCCCGACGACAACCGAGCCGCTTGAGACGGCGAGCGTCGCCCGGATGGCGTCGATCCCGCACGGGACCGTCCTGCTGGCCGAGGGGACCGGGTTCACGATCCCGGGCGGTCCCCGGATCCAGCCCGCCAACACAGTTCCCTTCGCGGTGAACGGCCCTCAGCCTTCCCCCGGTACCGCCAACCACTTCCCCGAGTACAGCCTGACGGCGCCCGCGCCGGCCCCGACGTTCCGGACCCCGGGCGACCAGGTGCCGGGCCTGACCCAGCAGATCATCAACGATCCGAACTCGATCCTGCTGGCCGACATCCAGGGCCAGAACATCGTCGAGACGACGGTGCTGCAGATCGCCTCCGTGCCGTCCCTGAGCGTCCTCGGCGCAGCGGCTGCGGCGGCCAATGGATCAGCGCCGCCGGCCTCGGCCACCCCGCCGCCCGTTACCACGCAGCAGATCCCTGACGGCGGGGGCGGCACCGAGAACATTCCGTTCCTGCTGACCAACGCCACGGCCCAGAAGGTGTTTGCCACGTTCTGGATCGAGAAGGTGCAGGACCCGGACTACTCGGACCGCTACTTCATGCAGCTCCAGTACACCCAGACCGTGCTGCTCAACTTCCCGATCGACGTGCCCAAGAGCCCGGCCAACCCGACCGGCCTGGTCAACCTGAGCTGGCCGCACGTGTCGGTGGCGACGCTGGTAAAGGAGTTCTGACCGGCCCGCTATCCGGCGCTGGCGCCAGCCGGCCACCGGGTATACCACCCGAGCCACGCCATCGGGAGGGAAGCGTACGCTTCCCTCCCGATGGCGCTTAGCGGGGATTCACCACTGTGGCCGCGGACGAAGGCCCAGCGCCGAAACTCATCGGGGCAGCCGCTTGGCGGGCAGCGTGCGATGAGTTCCCGTGCGGCGCGGAGTCGGCACTGGCGGAAGTACTGACCGAGCCGGGAGAGGAACGCCCCAAATGACCAGCATCGCCGTGGAACTGAACGAGGCCTTCAGCGAGCCGGGCGCCACCGCGCGGCCGTGGGCCGAAGTCGCTGACGTGCTGTCGGCGTCGGAGATGTTCTGGCTGTCGACCACCCGCCGGGACGGGCGGCCCCACGTCACCCCGCTCCCGGCCATCTGGGCGGACGGAGCGCTGCATTTCTGCACCGGCGACGCCGAGCAGAAGGCGAGGAACCTGCTGACCGATCCCCGCTGCGTGCTCACCACCGGCGCCAACCAGTACCGTTCCGGCCTCGACGTGGTGGTGGAGGGAACCGCCGTCCGGGTCACCGGCCAGGCCGAGCTGCGGCGGCTGGCGCAGTTGTGGAAATCCAAGCTGGACTGGGACTTCGAGGTCGGGGACGAGACGTTCCGCGACGGCGCCGGCCGCACCGGCCTGGTCTTCGCCGTAGCCCCGGCCAAGGTCATTGCCTTCGGCAAGGACCCCTACACCCAGACCCGTTACCGCTTCCCGGCCTGATCCGTGTCCCGGCCTGATCCGTGTCCCGGCCTGATCCGTGTCCCGGCCTCCCTGATCCGTCTCCCGGCCTGAGGATGCCGGGGGCCGCTTCAGGGCGCGGCTTCGGGGTATAAACCGAGCCACTTGGCGTCATCTAGTCTTTTGGGCCTCTGGGTGCCCGGCTGAGGCGCGTCCCCGCTCACCTGGAGGTGATCGATCGAATGGAAGTCAGTGCTGACCGTTTCCTCGATCTCATGCACCAGCTTGAGGATTTCACCGATGCGATTAGCCCGGAGCGGGCTCACGCTGAGTTTGACGAGACCACGCTCCAGCTGTTCTGGATGCGGTGGCCGCACATCTCGGCGTGGTCGGGTTCGCTGTGGCGGATGCTGTCCGAAGAGCTTTCGGGGCCCGGTGCTCCGCAGGGTGACCCCGACCTTGATGAGGTCGGCGAAAGTGGGTGAGGGCGGTCGCCGGGCCGTCACGGTAGGCGATCTGATGCACACGAGTGTGGTGTCTGTCGCCCCGGACAGCCCGGTGGCGGAGGCGGCCGCCGCGATGGTGCGCGAGAAGGTCGGCTCTGCCCTTGTGATGCAGGGGCGTTTCCTGGCCGGGATCCTGACGGAGCGTGATGTGGTCAGGGCGGCGGCGTCCGGGACGGATCTCACCAAGGCGCCGGTTTCCGCATGGATGACACCGGACCCGCAATCGGCGACTCCGGATACCTCTGTCGAGGACGCCGGCCAGCTCATGTTCCTGCACGGGTTCCGTCACCTCCCGATCGTGGAGGGGCGTAACGTGTGCGGCGTAGTCAGCCTTCGCAACCTGTTCGCCGCCAGGATCATCCGCCCGGCTCAGCCCCCCGGTACCAGGTCAGCCAGCGCCTGACGCCCGCTGCCGGCTCCCCGGCGCCCGCGGGCCGGCCCTTGACCGCCTTCGGCGTCAGGTAGCTGGAAGCGACCACTGCCGGTCACCCTCCCCGGGCGGACTGCCGCCCTGAAGGTAGCGGAGCACGGCGAGCACGCGGCGGTTGTCGTCGTGCGCCAGCGGCAGGTCCAGCTTCATGAAGATGCTATTGATGTGCTTGTCGATGGCCTTGCCGGTGACGAAGAGCTTGGCCGCGATGGCGGCATTGGAGCGGCCCTCGGCCATCAGCCCCAGCACTTCGCGTTCCCGCGCGGTGAGCCGCCCCATCGGCTCGCGCCGTGCGTGCTGGGACATCAGCACGGCCACCACCTTGGGATCGAGAACGGTGCCGCCTGCCGCCACCTGCCGCACCGCGTCCACGAAGGTGCGCACGTCGGCGACCCGGTCCTTGAGCAGGTAACCGATGCCTTCCGCACCCGACCGCATCAGCTCGCGGGCGTAAAGCTGCTGGACATACTGGCTGAGCACCACCACCGGCATCCCGGGGCGCCGGGCCCGGGCCTCGATCGCGGCCACCAGGCCCTCGTTGGTGAAGGTCGGCGGCATCCGGACATCCATGATGGCCACGTCGACTGGCGTCCCGGCCAGCACCGCCGAGAGCGCCTCCGGGTCGCCCACCTCCGCCACGACGTCGCAGTCGTGGGCCCGCAGCAGCCGGCTCAGCCCGTCCCGCAGCAGCGCTAGGTCTTCGGCGATGACAACGCGCACGGCACCTCCATCGTCACGGTGGTGGGGCCGCCGGCCGGACTGCTGATCGTCAGCGTCCCGTCGAACGGCTCCAGCCGCCGGATCACCCCGCGCAGCCCCGTGCCGCCGTCCAGGCAGGCGCCGCCCTGGCCGTTGTCGCCCACGGTGATCGACAGCAGGCCCCCCTGGTGCCGCAGGTCCAACCAGGCCGAGGCCGCGCTACTGTGCTTGACCACGTTGGCCAGACACTCGGCGGCGGTGAAGTAAGCGGCCGACTCCACCGGCGCCGGTGCGCGCCCGGCCAGGCCGCCGCTGACGGTCACCGGGATGGCCAGGTCCAGGGCCAGCGCCCGGACCGCGCCTTCCAGTCCGCGATCGGCGAGCACCGGCGGCTGGATACCCTGCATCACCGTGCGCAGGTCGTCCAGCGCGGCCAGCGTCGTGGACCGGGCCTCGCTCAGCAGCTCGGCGAGCAGATCGGGGTCGCTGGACAGCAGCGTCTCGGCCAGCCCCAGGCTCATCGCCACCGACACCAGCCGCGCCTGCGCCCCGTCGTGCAGGTCACGCTCGACCCGCTGCAGCTCGGCGGCCTGAATGTCGAGCGCGCCGCGGCGGGTGCGGGTCAGCACGTCGACCCGGTTCGCCAGCGCCTGCTCCCGAACGTTGGGGCGGTGCCGGACGATCCAGAAGTGCACGGACAGTACGAGCCCCAGGCCCAAAATCGGCCACACCGGCCAGAAGTAGCCCAGCCCGGCCAGCAGCCAGATGGTCAGCAGCATCGCCGCGACCGTGAACGAGACCGCCGCGTGCACGAACAGGGGCCGCTCGCCCTTCGGCGCCCGAAGGCCCCAGCGGACCGCGCCTTGCAATGCGAGCGGCACTCCCAGGCCGAACCAGACCCACGCGGGCCAGAAATGCCCGCCGGTCGTCGCCCAGGCCAGGCCCGCCGCAAGCCCAATCGCGGCCGAGACGAATGCCTCGAACCGGAAGATGCCCTGCCAGCTGGCCCACCACGGCCAGCCGCTGGCGGCGCGCGTGCCGACGCTCACAGATCCGACGATAAGCGACGCCGTCCGGCAGGGCGATTTCTTTCCCGCGCTCCTGTCCGAAAACGGGGGTTAACCCCCTCCATAGGACGGGTGCCACTCCCATGGCCCAGCCGCCCGCCACTTCGTAGCGTCGATTGTCGTAGGCCAGGGTTACCGTCATCCCAGCGGTCCGTCCCTGGACCCCGCGAGGGAATTTTGTGTCCGCCCGTGTTGCGCGGAATACCCATTCCCGGGCGGGGTGTTCCGCGAATAACTGAACGGGGGAGCTCAGTGACAGCCATCTTCGCGGCCCTGATCGCCGCGATGCTCTACGGCACCGGTGCCGCGCTGCAGCAGCATCAGGCCGCAGCGGCGCCGGACACGTCGGCGGGCCGGCCGTCCCTGCTTCTCCTGCTTCTGCGCCGGCCCTGGTGGCTGCTCGGCTTCGTCGGCGAGTTCGGCGGATTCGCCATCCACGCGGTCGCGCTGCACGCCGGGCCGCTCACCGTCGTCCAGATGCTGACGGCATCCTCGCTCATCTTCAGCGTGGCCACCGTGCGGGTGTGGTCGGGCCGCCGGCTCGGCTGGGTCACCTGGGCCGCCTGCCTGGCGGTCGTCGCGGGGATCGGCGCCTTCGTCGCCCTGGCGTCGCCGGGCCTGTCCGTAGGCCACGCGCTGCCCCGCCACGCTGGGCTCGCGGCCCTCTGCCTCGGGGCCAGCGCGGCTCCGTTCGCCGCCGCCGGGCTCGCCGCGGCCGGCCGTCGCCGGGCCATCCTGCTGGCCCTGGCGGCTGGCCTGGCCGATACCGGCATGGCGGTCGTGACCATGGCCTTCACCCACTCGCTAGGTCACGGGGTGGACGGGATCTTCACCGCCTGGCCGACGTACGCGCTGGTATTCGTCGGGCCCTGCTCGGTCCTGCTGACCCAGACGGCATACCAGGCGGGCCGGCCCATGATTACCTTGCCGGTCATCACCGTGGTCACCCCGGTCGCGAGCCTGGCGGCAGGGGCCGGTCTGCTGGGCGAGACGACCCGGCTGAGCACGGTGAACGCCGCCGCGATCTGCGCCGCGGTGCTGGTCACCGTGGCCGGTCTCACCGTCCTGGCCCGGCTGGCGGTCCACCTGGAGCCGTCGGCCAGTCCCGAGCTCGTGGCCCGCCCGGTTCCGGCCCGCCCTGAGCTGGCGGCGCGCCCTGAGCCGGTGCTGGCGGCGCGCCCTGAGCCGGTGCTGGCGGCGCGCCCTGAGCCGGTGCTGGCGGCGCGCCCTGAGCCGGTGTCTCACCGGCCGCACCTGCCGCACTCGCCTCGGGTGGGGCCGCTGGCCCGGCAGTTCCTGGCCGGGGCCAGCGTTCCAACCGCGTGGAACATAGCCTTGTGGGCCTTCCCGGCCGAGGAACCCGGCCCCGGCGATCAGCCTTCGCGGCCACGCGCCGACTGTGCCACTTCCTGCCGTTAGGCTTCCGCGCCGGCCGCTGCACGGGAGCAGGCTCGCGGGCCGGGCAGTACGGTGCGTTCATGCCGCTCATCCAAACCCCGGTCGCTGAGATTGAGTACCTGGAAAACGGCGATCCCGGCGGGCGGCCGGTGGTGCTGCTGCACGGGTTCCCCGACATCCCGGCCACCTGGGATGAGGTGATCAGCGGCCTGCCGCCGGGGCTACGTATCGTGCGCCCGTACCTGCGCGGCTACGGCGGCAGCCGCGTCCGCCCGGCGTCCTGGGAGGACGCCGGCGGGGCCCAGGTGGCTGCGCTCGGCACCGATGTCCTCGACCTGCTGGACGTGCTGGGGCTCGGGGAGGTGCTGCTGGTAGGGCACGACTGGGGCGCCCGCGCCGCCTACGCGGCCGCCGTGCTGGCCCCGGAGCGGGTGACCGGCCTGGTCGCAATGGCGACGGCCTACGGCCCGATGCGCCATCTCAACGCCGCCGAGCGGTTCACCGAGGCCGAGCGGGCCTGGTACCGCTACTGGCTCTGCACCGACACCGGCGCCCAGACATTCGCGCTGCACCCAGCCGCGTTCATCCGCCGCTGCTGGGCCGAATGGTCACCGGCGTTCTATCTGCCCGAAGATCAGACGCAGGCCATCATCCGCGCCGCCCGGAACGAGCAGTTCACCGAGGCGGTGGTGCACTACTACCGGCACGGGACCGGTGCCGCCCCGGGCCGCCCCCGGTACGCCGAGGCCCAGGCCCGGCTTGATGAGTGGCCGCGCATCGACGCGCCAGCCAGCTTTCTGTACGGAGTGGATGACGGCTGCGAGATCGCCGCCGCGGGCCGGGGCAACGCAGACATGTTCACCCAGGCCTACGACCGTTCGGAACTGCCCGGTGCGGGGCATTTCCTCTCGCGCGAGCGCCCGGATGCGGTCGCCGCCGCGATCAGCCTGCGGTTCCAGCAGTCCGCCGGGTTACCTGTCGATCTGGCGGCACCGCGGCCATCACCTGGCGACACGTCCTGATGCCAACGCGGGCAGCCCTTCATGGTCAGGGTTGAACCTGGAGCAGTGCCCAGTACCAGCCAGAGGTGACGAGCTGCGGCGCGCCGACCGGGAAGGCGAAAATCCCGCCGGGCCGCAGCGCGCGGTACACGCCGGCGAACAGCGCGAGCCGTTCGGCTGGCAGGAAGTGCCCGAGCGCTCCGAAGCTGACCGCCAGGTCGAAGGTCCCGGCGAAGGGCAGCGCCCGGGCGTCGGCCCGTACCCACTCGGCGCCCGGGTGCGCACTGCGCGCCTGCGCCGAGCATGCCCGTGCTGAAGTCGACGCCCGTGACCGGTCCCTGGCACAGGGATCTGAGGACCCGCATGCCCGCGCCGGTGCCGCAGCACACATCCAGTCCCCGGCCGAACGGGCCAGCGGCGCAGCGCCCGCGTTGCGTCAAGCACGCCTTCGGGGGTGCGAAAAGGCGTTGTCGAACTTCGGGGCAGCGGTCGTAGCCGCCCTAGACCTAGACAGCGCCTGCATCGCCAGCTCGCGCAGCGACGGGCCCTGAGGCGAAAACACCCCCCACCCCCCGCTGCCACTGCGGCCCGCTCGTCGTACCTACGTGCCTGTGCTGTCGCCAGCCGGGTAGCCGTTCCCCGCGCACGCCATCTTTTCCACCGCACACGCGAGGTGCCGGCGCGGTGTCGACGAATCCTCGCAAACGTTGCCAGCCGCGGCATCAGTTGTGGTTCGCGTTCTCCCCTGCCTGCGCCGAGGGATACGGGTATCCCGCGGGGCCCGTATTCGCCTGACGGTCCGGCGAGTCCGGCGCGACCTGCGCGGCGTGGGCGTCCACTGGGACCGGCGCTCCCCGGCCCGAAGGCCAGTACCACGGGTCTTCGGCGTGGCGGCCAGTCCGGGTGTGCCCTCGGGCAGTGCTGCGGCGCTCGGGCGCCTCGCCGGGGCCCCGCAGTACCGCGGCCACCACCAGCAGCGCGGTCAGCGGCACAGCCAGCGCGATGAAGTCTGCGGACGTGAAGCTGCCCAGGGCCACGAGAGCGCCGGCGAACCCGATCACCAGGATCGCGATCACGGCCAGGGACCAGCCCTGCAGGAACAGCCGCAGCGTGAAGGGCGGCGCGGGCGGGGGCACCTCGGCCGCCGCGATGACGGTTTTCGTGGCCCGGCGCTCCGCCAGGCCCTTCCGCACCCGCACGATGACGGTCAGGCTGCCGGGCTGGTCCGCGATCAGCAAGAGCTCGTCTGGGTGGTCCGGGTCAGGGGACTGGGACACCGCGCCGCCGCCGACCGCCCACGACACCACGGTGCCGCCCCCGGACAGCTTCGCCCGGTAACGCGCTTGCTGGCCGGTGACCACCGTATCCGGCCCCTCGATGGCGACCGGCGAGGCCGTCTCCCTGCCGCCGGATTCCGCCGGCCGCGGCCTCGGCCGCCTCCTGGGGGCCGGCCTCCACGTCGCCGTTCCCGTTCGCCGCGTACCCGGCCGGGCGCGGATCCGCAGGCCCGGTGAACTGGCGGCGGGCCAGCAGCTCGGCCAGCCGGAACTGGCGCACGTGAATGTTCCAGGCCATGGCCACCACCAGGGCCCCGAGCCCCGCCGCCCCCAGCCCAAGCAGGACCGCGACCGCGGGGTGGCCGGCTGCGAGCATGTTGTCTCCTGATCAAATGGTCATCGCCGAAGTTCTGTGACGCACTCAGGTCCATTCAAACACATAATCGATAGACCTGGTACCCCGTCCAGATCCTTCGATAAAAGTAACATCCACCCAGGGCCGGGACGCCCCGCTGGGGCCTGCGCCGCGACCTGACGGCTCCGCCGCTCACTACCTGACTGCTAACGGAGGTTAGATGCCCGCTCTGCCCGACGCCGCCGAACGCTGGGCCCTGTGCCGTGCGCCCCTGCCCCCGGCGCTCACCCAGGAGTCATGCGCTCCTGAGCCTGCCGGGCTTATCGCCCGTTCCTGCCCTGGGTAGCGGAAAGGCGCCGGCGGAGCGGGACAGCCGCCGGGCCGGATGGGCCCTGGACGCCCTCAGCCTGGGCAGCTTCGTCGCCCTGGGGCTGCCCGATGGCATGCTCGGCACCGCCTGGCCGTCCGCGCGTCAGACGTTCGGCGCGCCGATCGCCGATCTGGGGCTCATCCTGCTGATCTCCACGATCGGCTCCATCTCGGTCAGCGCCTTCGTCGGCACGCTGATCCGCCGGTTCGGTGTGGCCGTCCTGCTCGCCTGCTCCGCCGCGTGCGCGGCGCTGGCCGGCACGGGCTACGCGCTGGCCCCGCACCTATGGGTGCTGTTCGCCGTCGCCGTACTGTGGGGCCTGGCGGCCGGGATGATGGACGGCGGGCTGAACACCGTGGTGGGCCTGTCCGGCCGGTCACGGCTGCTGAACCTGCTGCATGCCGCCTACGGGGTGGGGACCGCCATCGGGCCGCTGCTGGTCACGGCGGCCATTCTGCTGTCCTCCTGGCGGTCGGCCTATCTGGTCCTGGCCGGGCTGGACCTGATCGTAACGGCCTTGTGGCTGCGGCAGCGGCGGCAGGAGCGGGCGGCGCAGGACGCGGCCCGGGCCGCCGCCACGGAGCCGGCCCGGCCGGCCGGGGGACAGGCGGCGACGGGGGAGACAGTGGCCGGGCACCCGAGCGATGCGTGGTCCCGGCGCCGGTCCGGGTTCGTGGTCGCGGCGGGAATGATGATCTTCTTCGTCTACACAGGCCTCGAAGTGGCCGCCGGGCAGTGGGAGGCGAGCTTCTGCCGCGGGCACCTTGGCCTGTCCGCGTCGGCGGCCGGCCTGGCCACGTTTGGCTTCTGGGGCGCCCTGACCGCAGGCCGGCTGATCCTGGCCGGGCTGCCCCGGCCTGTTCCGCCGTCCCGGGTCGTCTGGTGGGGGAGCGGCATCGCCGTCGCCGCCGCGGCCTTGATCTGGTGGCAGCCGGGTACGCCTGCGACGCTCGCCGCTTTCGTGCTGCTTGGTGGCGCGCTGGGCGGGGTCTTCCCCGCCCTGATCGCGCTGACGCCGCTCCGGATCGGCCGGGGCCGGGCCCAGCACGCGATCGCCTGGCAGGTGGGCGCGGCGGCCGGCGGCGGCTCGGGCCTTTCCGCGCTCATCGGCCTGCTGATCGGCGTCTGGGGGCTGTCGGTCCTCGGCCCGTCGCTGACCGTCCTGGCGGTTCTGCTGGTCGCCGGCATCATCCTGCTGGAACGCACCGCGCCGATCGCCGAGCCAGTAGTGGACAGCGCCCCGGCCGCCAGTTAGGGCCCGGCCGACCCGGGAGGCAGGTTGCGGACGGTCCCCGCCACCGCGTATCCGGCATCGCCGGTCCGCGGGATGTAGGCCAGCCAGAGGGTCAGGGCGAGCCCGGCGGTGACCGGCAGCCACCAGGTCCACGGGTCCCGCCACGGGGCCTGCGCGCCGAACGTCAGCGCGGCCGAGGCCGCGGATACCGCCAGCAGGCGCGGCCAGCTCCGCGACGCCGCGATGAGCGCCACCGCCAGCGCGGGCCAGACATAGTAGGCGACCATCACGGGCTCGAAGACGCACCGGAGAGCGAGCGCCACGGCCACCCACCACAGCAGTTCAGTCAGCCTGCCCGTGCTCCACTCGCCGGTCTGCGCCGTCGCCCTCCGGCGGCGCCCGGCGAGCATGGCGCATCCGCACGCGACGAGGATGGCCAGGGCCCGGGCCGGGCCGGCCGCCACCATGCCACCGCTCCCGTGGGCGATGAGCGAGGTCCACGGGGTGGGCCGGTTGACGGCCGGCGAGTTCGGCTGGCTGGTCACCGCGGTGATGGTGGCGGACCAGTTCGCCGCCGCCGCGATGCCCAGCAGCAGCGCGCCCGGGATAGCGGCCCGGACCAGGAAAGTGGGCCACCGCCGCGGCTCGACGGTCACGAGCACGAACGGCAGCGCGAGCAGGACCAGCGGCTGCACCGCCACCGCCGCCCCGATCAGCCAGCCGGACCGGCGGACCCGGGACTGGGCCAGCGCCAGAATGCCGAACAGGAACAGCCCGGTCGCCACGGCGTCCTCGGGATGCCCGAACCGCAGCGTGAGACCCCAGAGGGCGGCTGCGCCCGCCGCGGCCAGGAGCAACCGCTTGAGCTGGGTAGCGCCGAGGTATTCAGCGAGCGCGTCCGCGGCCAGCAGGGCCACCGACGCGATGACGATCTCGTACGGCCCCGCCAGCAGCCACACGGCGGGATGCGGGTTCTGCGGGCCGGCCAGCTGCAGCGAGAGGCCGGCGGCGTCGGCGATGGCCGCGGCCGGGATGAGGATCACTGCCGCGCCCGGGAAGCTGATCAGGTCCGTAGGCGCGGTGTACAGGCCCCCGATGTCGAGGTGCAGTAGTCGCTGGGCCGCTGCCAGCGTTCGCCACAAGTCGTCAGGGAGCGCCCAGTCCAGTCGTCCGGCCAGCATGGCTCCCCACGTCGAGGCGAGCATCCCGATGACGACGAGACCGAGGGTGGCCAGCAGCGGCCAGCGTCTCCGGATGAGCACGCCTACGAGCGCGGACATTCGGTCAGCCCAGCCCGGAGGCAGCGGAGCAGGCAGAGCTTCCGTGGACACCCGCTTGCCCTCCCCTCAGCCACGCCCGCGAGGCGATTCCTCAAGCCCATCATCGGGGGTAACCGGTCTCCGGCTGAAGACCCGGCCGTGCCGAACGGCTCCTCCCGGGCTGCCGCCCCGTGTGGCTTCTCCGGGGCTACGGCTCCATGCGGCGCGTACGAGGTGGGTCCCGCGACGAATCCACCGGTCACCTTCCGTCAGCTGGAGGAGAAGGCGGGCAGGGAGGAGTCCAGATTGGCCGTACGCCGACATACTGTCGTCGGTGCCGGCCGACTCGCCAACTGGTCATCGAGGGGGCGACGCAGAAAAGACGCTGAGCACATGACCGCCCGCGCCGTCTACGAAAACAGGCAGCAAGGAGGGACAAACGCAGGTAGGCAATGCGCTCCCGGGATCCCAGGCTGATGCCCGCGTGGGTGATCGGGGCGCGGGGCTGTTTCGTTAAGGTGCCGCAGCGGCGAGGAAGGCGGCGATCGCCTGGCCGAGGTCGGGCTGGGCGACGGCGCTCATGTGCTGGCCGGGGATCCGGAGGGCCAGCCCGTACGGCAGGGCCGCGGCCAGGTCCTCGGCGGTGCCGTTGTCGTCGTCTTCCGTGCCGGCCAGCGCCAGGACCGGCACGTCGATCTTCGCGAGTGCCTCGGGCGGGGTGTCAACGTTGCTGTCCAGCAGGTACAGCCCCGCCACCGGGTCGGCGCCGGTGCTCTTCAGGAAGGCCTCCGCCTTCCCCTCTGGGGAGCGCCGGTCCCAGGTCCCGAGGTTCCCTAGGAGGCGGCGGAAATGGTCGTTGCGGTTGGACGCGTGCAGCACCCCGTCCAGGCCCATCCCGGCCACGATCGCCCGGTTGGGCCGCGCGCCGCGGACCAGCATCCTTATCGTGGTCCGGCCGCCGAGTGAATAACCGCCCAGCGAATAATCGGTCAGGCCGAGCGCCTCGATCAGCGCGAACCCGTCGTCGGCCAGGACGTCGGGCGGGTAGGCAGCCGGGTCGTGCGGTTTGCCGCTGTCACCGTGACCGCGCAGGTCAGGCAGGATGACGCGGAAACCACGGGCGGCGATCGCGGCCGCGTGGCCGTACCGCACCCAGTTCACGAACCCGTTCGAGAAGTAGCCGTGGATCAGCACCACCGGCCATCCCTGCCCGGTCTCGCGGTAGGCGAGCCGGGTACCGTCGCGGCCGTCGAAGTACTGAACAGGAAGGTCTGGCATCCCCCTAGTCTGCCGAACGCGCCTAAGCGACCTCAGCGAGAGGTGCACCCGGTGCGTCGTCGGCCTGATGCACAGCAGTCGCGACGGCGGGCCTCGGTCAGCGCCCAGGTCCGGCCAGCTCGGTGGCGCGCTGCGCACTACTTCTGCTGCGGCTTCTTGGGCAGGTAGAGGTCCGTGATCGTGCCCTCGAACGCCTCGGCCGACAGGCCGACCGTCTCAGAAAGCGTCGGGTGCGGGTGGATGGTCAGCGCGATGTCGGCGGCGTCCGCACCCATCTCGATCGCGAGCGCGATCTCGGCGATGAGCTCACCGGCGTTCGGCCCGACCAGGCCCGCGCCGATCAGCCGCTCGCTGGTGGCGTCGAACAGCAGCTTGGTCAGGCCCTCCTCCCGGGCCAGTGACAGGGACCGTCCGCTGGCGGCCCACGGGAAGACTCCCTTGCCGTACGTCACGTCGGCCGCCTTGGCCTCGGTCTCGGTTATCCCCGCCCAGGCGACCTCCGGATCGGTGTACGCCACGGACGGGATGACTTTGGCGTCGAAATAGCTAGGCTGCCCGGCGGCGACCTGCGCGGCGACCCGGCCCTCGTGCGTGGCCTTGTGCGCGAGCATCGGCGGCCCGACGACATCGCCAATCGCGAAGATGTGCGGGACGTTGGTGTGCTGCTGCTTGTCGACCGGGATGTAACCGCGCTCGTCGACCAGCACGCCGGCGTTCTCGGCGCCGATCAGCCGGCCGTTCGGGGCCCGTCCCACGGCCACCAGGACCTGGTCGAATACGTCGCTGGCCGGGGCTTTCTGGCCCTCGAAGCTGATCCGCACCCCGTCCGGCCCGGCTTCGGCCCCGGTCACCTTGGTGGTGAGGTAGACGTTCTCGTACCGGCGGCCGATCCACTTGGCTAGCGGGGCGACGATGTCCCGGTCGGCGCCGGGGATGAGCTGGTCCATCAGTTCGACCACGGTGACGCGGGCACCCAGTTCGTGGTACACGGTGGCCATTTCCAGGCCGATGATCCCGCCCCCGATGACCAGCAGCCGGCCCGGAACAGACGCCAGGTCCAGCGCGCCGGTGGAGTCGATCACCCGCGGGTCGCCCTCGGGCAGGAAGGGCAGCCGCACCGGCTCCGACCCGGCCGCGATGATGGCCTGATCAAAGCTCACGGTGGTCACCGCGCCGTCGTCCCCGGTCACCGCCACCTGGTCCGGCGCGGTAAACCGGCCGGTGCCGGGCACGATGCGGACCTTGCGCTGCCGGGCCAGCCCGGCCAGCCCACCGGTCAGCCGGGAGACCACGCCGTCCTTCCAGCCCCGCAGCGCGTCCAGGTCGATGTCCGGGTCACCGAACCGCAGGCCGTGCGCGGCCATCTCCCGGGTTTCGGCGATCACCCGGGCCGCGTGCAGCAGCGCCTTGGACGGGATGCAGCCCACGTTCAGGCACACCCCGCCCAGGGTGGGACGCTGATCGACCAGGACCACCTGCTGGCCCAGATCGGCGGCGCGGAACGCCGCCGTGTAGCCGCCTGGCCCGGCGCCGAGGACGAGCACCCCGGCGTGCACGTCGCCGCGGCCGCGGGGCGACGGGCCGACCGGAGACTGGGCGGCCGGAGACTGGGCGGCGGGGGGCTGGGCGGCTGTGGGCTGCTCGGCCCGGGCCTCCGGTGCCGGAGCGGCTGGCGGCGACAGCCGCTGGCCGGTGTCCAGGTCGGCGATGACGTGGCCCGCGGAGACGGTGTTGCCCACGGCCACCCGGACCGCGATGATCGTGCCAGCGTCGGGCGCCGGGATGTCCATCGTGGCCTTGTCCGACTCCAGCGTGATCAGCGGGTCCTCGGCGGCGACGGTGTTGCCCGCGGCGATGTGCACCTCGATGACGGGCACGTCCGCGAAGTCGCCGATATCGGGGACGGTGACCTCGATCCGCTCGTACACGCCGCTGGGCGAGCCGTAGCCGGCCTGCTCGCCCACCGCCGGACGGGCGTCCTCGTGGAGGCGCTCGCGATGATCTCCAGCCATGGCGCTCCTAAAGGATGAGACGGCGCGGGTCTTCGAGTACGTAGCCAAGGTGCCGGACGAACCTGGCTGCGAGGGCCCCGTCGATGACCCGGTGGTCATAGGAGAGGGACAGCGGCAGCATCAGCCGCGGGATGAATTCCTCGCCGTCCCAGACCGGTTTCATGGCCGAACGGACCACCCCGAGGATCGCCACCTCGGGGGCGTTCACGATCGGGGTGAACGCGGTGCCGCCGATACCGCCCAGGCTGGAGATCGTGAACGTGCCGCCCTGCAGGTCGGCGACGGTCAGCTTCCCGTCGCGCGCCCGCGCCGAGGCCGCGCCGAGTTCCTTGCTCAGCTCGGTGACGCCCTTGCGGTCGACGTCCAGGATCACCGGCACGACCAGGCCGTCGGGGGTGTCCACCGCCACCCCGAGGTTGTAGTAGCCCTTGACGATGAGGCTGTCCTTCTCCGCCGACAGCGAGCTGTTCACGTCCGGGAACTGCTTCAGCCCCGAGACACACGCCTTCAGCAGGAAGGCCAGCAGGGTGACCCGGTAGCCGTCGGCCCGGGCCGACGCGTCGAGTTCCCGCCGGTAGGCGTCGAGCGCGGTGATGTCCACCTCGTCGTGGTGCGTTACGTGCGGCACGTTCAGCCAGGACCGGTGCAGATGCGGCCCGGACCGCTTCTTGATGCGCGACAGCGGCTGGATCTCCACCGGCCCGAACTGCGCGAAGTCCTGGGCCGGGATCTCCGGGATGCCCGTCCCGGTGGCGGCTGCCGCTGCGGCGGGGGATACCGGGGCAGGCCCGCGCAGGTAGCCGAGCAGGTCGTCCTTGGTGATCCGGCCCTTGGGCCCGGTGCCGGTCACCGCGGTCAGGTCTACGTCGAGCTCACGTGCGGTCCGGCGGACACTGGGGCTGGCGTGCACCCCGGTGAAGTCCCGAGCCGGCTCCGGCTCGCCCTGAGCCTCCCCGGCGTGGACGGGGACCGCCGCCTGCACGTCGGGCCGCGGTGTCACCGCCGCCGCCGGGGCCTGCGCCGGCGGCGCGGGCGCCGTGACGTCAGGTTCCTGCTGTTCCAGCAGCGTCGGCGGCGTCGCGACCGTGCCGTCACCGGGACCGAGGGTCAAGACCAGCGAGCCGGCGCTGACCTCGTCGCCGACCTTGACACCCACGTCGACCACCTGACCGGACTGCGGAGCCGGGATGTCCATCGTGGCCTTGTCGGACTCCAGGGTGATCAGCGGGTCTTCCTCGTTGACGTGATCGCCTGGCTTGACGTGCACCTCGATGATCGGCACGTCCTCGAAGGCGCCAATGTCGGGTACCCGGACCTCGGTCGCGGCTGTCGTCATTTATGACCCCTTCGCTAGACCTCGGGCGGGTTCGGCTTGCCGGCGTCGATACCGTACCGCGCGATGGCGTCCGCGACGGTGGCGGCGGGCACGGCGCCGTCGACGGCCAGGCTGTGCAGCGCCGCGAGGGCGACGTAGTGCCGGTCGACCTCGAAGAACGAGCGCAGCTTGCGCCGGTAGTCCGACCGGCCGAAGCCGTCGGTGCCCAGCACCCGGTAGCGGCGTGGCACGAACGGCCGGATCTGGTCGGCGAAGGCCCTGATGTAGTCGGTGGAGGCGATGACGGGCCCGTCGGGCCGCGCCGCCAGGCAGGTCTCGACGTAGCTGGGCCGCGGCGGCTCGGTCGGGTGCAGCATGTTCCAGCGCTCGGCGGCCAGCCCGTCGCGGCGCAGCTCGGTGAAGCTGGGCACGCTCCAGATATCTGCGGCCACGCCGAAATCGGCTTCCAGCAGCCCGGCCGCGGCGATCACTTCGCGCAGGATGGTCCCGCTGCCCAGCAACTGGACCCGGGGCCTGCCCGTGCCCTTTTGCCCCTCCTGGAGCAGGTACATGCCGCGCAGGATGCCTTCTTCGGCGCCGTCCGGCATGGGCGGATGCCGGTAGTTCTCGTTCATCACGGTCAGGTAGTAGAACACGTCCTCCTGTTCGGCGTACATCCGCCGCAGCCCGTCGTGCACGATGACGGCGACCTCGTAACCGAACGTCGGATCGTAGGAGACGCAGTTGGGGATCGTCGCCGAGAGGACATGGCTGTGCCCATCCTCGTGCTGGAGCCCCTCGCCGTTGAGCGTGGTGCGGCCGGCGGTCCCGCCGATCAGGAACCCGCGGGCCCGGCTGTCCCCGGCGGCCCAGGCCAGGTCGCCGACGCGCTGGAAGCCGAACATCGAGTAGTAGATGTAGAACGGGATCATCGGCGTGTCCGACGTGCTGTAGGAGGTCGCCGCGGCGATCCAGGACGAGATCGCGCCCGGCTCGGTGATGCCTTCCTGCAGCATCTGGCCGGTCTTGTCCTCCCGGTAGAACATCAGCTGGTTGGCGTCCTCGGGCTGGTACAGCTGGCCGTTCTGGGAGAAGATGCCGAACTGCCGGAACATCCCTTCCATCCCGAAGGTGCGTGACTCGTCCGCCACGATCGGCACCACCCGCTTGCCGATCGCCTTGTCCCGCAGCAGGGTGTTCAGCACCCGCACGAACCCCATCGTGGTGGAGATCTCCCGCTCTCCGCTGCCCTTGAGCTGGCTGTCGAACGCCGACAGCGGCGGCACCTCCAGCGGCTGGGATTTCGGCCGGCGGCTGGCAGGTAGCCGCCCAGGGCTTCCCGCCGCTGCCGCAGGTAACGCATCTCCGGTGAGTCCTCGGCCGGCTTCAGGAACGGCAGCGTGGCGATCTGGTCGTCGGTAAGGTTGACGGCGAACCGGTCCCGGAAGACGCGCAGCGTGTCATCGGCCATTTTCTTCTGCTGGTGGGTGATGTTCTGGCCCTCGCCGGCCGCACCCATCCCGTATCCCTTGACCGTCTTGGCCAGGATGACTGTGGGCTGCCCGGTGTGCGCGACGGCCTCCGCGTAGGCCGCATGCACCTTGACCGGGTTGTGGCCGCCGCGGGCCAGCGCCCACACTTCGTCGTCCGACATGGCGGCCACCATGTCCAGCAGCTCAGGGTAGCGGCCGAAGAAGTGCTGCCGCACGTAGGCGCCGTTCTTGGACTTGAAGTCCTGGTACTCGCCGTCGACGGCCTCTTCCATCCGCTTGAGCAGAATTCCGGTGGTGTCCGCCGCGATGAGCGGGTCCCAGCCGCTGCCCCAGATCACCTTGAGCACGTTCCAGCCGGCCCCGCGGAACAGCGCCTCCAGCTCCTGGATGATCTTGCCGTTGCCGCGGACCGGCCCGTCGAGGCGCTGCAGGTTGCAGTTGATCACGAAGATCAGATTGTCCAGCCGCTCGCGCCCGGCCAGCGAGATGGCGCCCAACGACTCCGGCTCGTCCATCTCGCCGTCCCCGAGGAACGCCCAGACATGCCGGTTGGCGGTGTCGGCCAGGCCGCGGTTGGACAGGTACTTCAGGAACCGGGCCTGGTAGATGGACATCAGCGGCCCGAGCCCCATCGAGACCGTCGGGAACTGCCAGAACTCCGGCATGAGCCACGGGTGCGGGTAAGACGACAGCCCGCCGCCGCCGGTCTCCTGCCGGAACTTGTCCAGCTGTTGCTCGGTCAGGCGTCCTTCCACGAACGCCCGGGCGTAGATGCCGGGCGCGGAGTGGCCCTGCAGGTAGACCAGGTCCCCGCCATGGCCCTCGGACGGGGCGTGCCAGAAGTGGTTGAAGCCCACGTCGTACAGGGTCGCGGCGGACTGGAAGCTCGCGATGTGCCCGCCCAGCTCGGAGGATTCCTTGTTGGCCCGCAGTACGACGGCCACCGCGTCCCACCGGATCATCGACCGGATGGCGTGCTCGATCACCTGGTCGCCCGGGTAGGGCCGCTCCCGCTGCGGCGGGATCGTGTTCAGGTACGGGGTGTTCGCCGAGTACGGCACCGGGGCGCCGTTGCGGCGCGCCTCCGCCATCAGCTCGTCCAGCAGGAAGGACGCCCGGCCTGGGCCGTCGAACTCCAGCACCGCATCGAGGGAATCGAGCCATTCGCGGGTCTCGGCCGGATCCAGGTCGCTCGCCATCTGCCCCTCCTCCATCACCCGTGCCCGGCAGCCTTGAACGTTCACCCGCTCGCCCGGTCCCGTTGAGCAATTCGTACGCCTCTGGGAAGGCTCCGGGCAAGGAGTGATCATTTCGCTGCGCGTTCCCGCGCGTGCGGGCGTATCTCAGATCTTCCTCTACCGCGTTCTGGCCGTGAAGGCCGCCCGGCCTATCGGCGTTCTGGCCGTGAAGGCGCCTGGCCTATCGGCGAAGCCTTAGGCCCCGCGTGTGGCCACATGTGGTCATAACTTGCCCCTGGCGCATCGTCTTTCGTCCACTGGGAATACGCCGTAGCACTGCCAAGCAGCGATGACAGCCCATGAGCATGTCGTGTCCACAGCGAGGTGGAGGCCGCCGTGACCAGTATCCCAGAGCATGCGCGACCGGCCCGGACGCCGGCCGCAAGCACGCGCAACGACTGGAAGAACACCGTCCTGGCCGGGCTGGCCAACTACATCGACGCCGGATCGATCGTCGCCGGGTCGGTCGCGCTGGCCATCTGGGCCAAGCAGTTCCATCTCACCAGCAACTTCCTCGGTCTCATCGGGGCGTTCAGCTCCAACGCCATCTCCGCTGGCATCGGGGCCCTGATCGGCGGCCGCCTGTGCGACCGGGTGGGCCGTAAGAAGATCTACCAGTGGGACATGCTGGTCTACGCGGTGGGCATGCTGGTGCTCGTCTTCGCGGTCAAGCCGTGGATGATCGTGGTGGGCTTCGTGCTCGCGGGCCTGGCCGTCGGTGCCGACATCCCGGCCTCCTGGACCCTCATTGCCGAGATGGCGCCGAACGGGCAGCGCGGCAAGCACAGCGGCGTCGCGCAGGTGCTGTGGTACCTGGGCCCGGTCGTCGTGCTGCTCGCCGGCGTGGTGCTGTCGCCGCTCGGCATCCTCGGCGCTCGCATCATCTTCGGCCACCTGGTCGTGCTGGCCCTTTTGCTGTGGGCGTTCCGGTTCGGGATGAGGGAGTCGACGGTATGGACCGCCGCGAAGGCGATCGTCAGCAAGCATGACCGGAATGCGCCGCAGGCCGAAGAGGCCGAAATCGACGTCACCATGACGCACGGGCGCGTCCGTGAGCTCTTCCGCGACCGCAGCAGCCTCAAGGCGATGGCGTTCCTGATCGGCATGTACGGCATCTGGAACCTGTGGGCCGGCACCAACGGGTTCTTCTTCCCCTTCATCCTGCGCACCGTCGGCTCGCAGAGCCTGGCGGTCAGCGACGGGCTGCAGGCGGCCAGCTTCTTCCTCGGCGTGGTCTCGATCTACTTCGTCTTCATGCGGTACTCCGACCGGCTGGATCAGCGGAAGATGCTGGCCTCGGCCTTCGCGATCCAGATCGTCGGCATGGCGCTGCTGGCGATCTTCCCGCTGAATCTGCCGGTCGCGCTGGCCTACGTGATCCTGACCGGTTTCGGCGGCGGGTGGGGCGCCCAGTCGTTCTTCCAGCTGTGGAGCGGAGAACTGTTCCCCACGCTGCTGCGCAGCACCGCGCAGGGGTTCATGTTCGCGATCGTCCGGATCGGACTGGGCATCTGGAGCCTGTTCGTGCCCACCCTCGTGAAGATCGGCTTCACCCCCCTCGCCTGGATCCTCACCGGCTTCCTGGGCATCGCCGGCGTCATCGGCGTCGCTGGCGCTCCGCGCAACGCGGGCAAATCGCTGGATGAGATTCAGTCCGAGCGGCACCGCGTCGCCCTGGCCCGTGCCGGGCAGGCCAAGACGGCGGGCGCTGCACGCGCTTAGTGACGATCGATCCAGCAGGGAGACCAGGTTGACATCCTCCCCCGCCTGAAGGACTGAAGGCCGGGGATTCCAGCTACTACGCCGATTGGAGCAGCAGGTGAGGTTCGCGGTTCACCGGCCCGGCATCCCGGAAGCCTCCCCGCGCAGTCACGGCGTGCCCCGCCGCGATGTTGATGGCCGCGTTTACGTCCGCGTGGCAGGCGAAACCGCAGGCAGTGCACCGGAACACGGCTTGGCTCTGACGCGAGTCCCGGTCCACCTGCCCGCACGCCGAGCACCGCTGGCTCGTGAACGCGGGACTGATCTTCTCCACCCGGCCCGGGGCCTTGTCCTGCAGCCGGCGCACCAGCAGGCCCCACCCCGCACCCAGGATCGCCCGGTTCAGCCCGGCCTTGGCACGGACGTTGCGGCCCGGGCCCTCCCGCGTCCCTTTCCCGGACCGGATCATGCTGCCGATCGTCAGGTCCTCGACCCGGATCACATCGAACCGCCGCGCGATGTCCGTGCTGGTCTTGTCGGCCCAGTCCTTACGCCGGTCCCTCTCACGGGCCCGCAGCCGGGCGATCGCGTGCTTCACCCGGCCGCGGCGGTTCGATCCCCGCGTGGCTTGGGCCAGCGTGCGCTGCAGTCGCCGCAGCCTGGCCCGCTCCCGCCCGGTCAGGGCGGGGCAGTGCAGCAGGTCCCCGGTGGACAGGGCCGCCGAGACCGCCACCCCCCGGTCGATGCCCACCGTCTGGCCGTTACCGGGGCCGGGAACCGGCCCCGGGATCACCGCGAAGGCGACATGCCAGCGGCCGGCCCGGTCCGAGGTCACCCGGTAGGACTTCACGCCCGGCGGCACCGCACGGGACCAGCGGAACCGCACCCACCCGGCCTTGGGCACCCAGACCTGGCCGGTTTTGCGGCTGAGCCGGCGTACGTCCCACTGCCGCCCGCGCCGCCCGGTGATCCGGAACCCCTCATCCCGCCCGGCCTTGCGCCACGACGGCCGCCCGGCCGGGTTTCCCGGATCGAAGAACCCGCCCATCGCCCGGGCGAAGTCACGCAGCGCCTGCTGCTGGACCGTCTGGGACCCGGCGGCCAGCCACGGGTGCTCCGCCCGCGCGGCAGTGAGCTGCCGGGCTTGCTCCAGGTAGCCCGGCGCGCCCGCCCGGCCCGGACGCCAGTGCCGGTGCTGCTCGACGGCCAGGTTCCACACGTACCGGGCGTGGCCGCAGTGGTCCCGCAGCACCGCTTCCTGGGCGGGGGCGGGGAGCAGCCGGTACCGGGACATGCGAACACACTATCGACTACCGCCGACAATTCCGGGGAGGTGAAGCGACGTGCCCTCCCCCGCCTGCAGGCCGGAGCATCCACGCCGCGATCCCGATGACCACCGAGAAAGCCACGGCCACGGACGGCATTGATCCGGCTGTCGTGGTGGCAGGCCTTCGCACGGCCGACGAGTCCGGGCTGCCGGCCACCGGCACGGCAGCGCCGCGGCTATCCTGGCGGCTGGCCAGTGACCGTCCCGGCGTCCGGCAGGCGGGTTACGAGGTGCAGGTGGCGGCCAGCGCCGACTTCGGCGGCGAGGCGGTCACCTCCGGACTGGTCCGGTCATCGCGGCCGCTGCACGTTCCCTGGCCGGCCGCTCCGCTGCGCAGCCGGGAGGTGCGCTGGTGGCGGGTCCGGGCCCGTACGGACCGGGGGATGACGGCCTGGAGCGAACCGGCCCGGGTGGAAGCGGCGCTGCTGGACCAGGCGGACTGGCTGGCCCGCCCGATCACGCTGGCCGACGACATCGGCCGGGCCAAACCCGGGCCGGTACCGCTGCTGCGCCGCGAGTTCAGCCTGAGCGCCGCCGTGGCCAGCGCACGGCTGTACGTTACCGCGCTCGGCCTGCACCAGGTCGCTATCAACGGACGCCCGGTCAGCGATGAGCTGCTGCAGCCCGGCTGGCAGAGCTACCGTCACCGGCTCCTGTACGCCACCTATGACGTCACCGGCCTGCTCGCCGAGGGACGTAACGCGATCTGCGCCGCCGTCGGTGACGGCTGGTACCGTGGCACGCTCACCTGGCGCGATCTGCACAACGTCTACGGCGACACGAGCTGCCTGCTCGCTCAGCTGGAGATCCGGCTCGCCGGCGGCGGCACCGTCACGGTCGTCACCGACAGGCGGTGGCGTGCGTCCACCGGCGCGCTCCGGGCAGCGGACATCTACGACGGCACCGACGTGGACCTCCGGCTGGAACCGGCGGGGTGGCAGCGGCCCGGCTTCGACGACAGCGGCTGGCCGCCGGCCGCCGAACGCGATCTTGAGGTCCGGCTCGAGCAACGCACCATGCCACCGGTCCGGGTGGTGAGCACCCGCCTGCCGGCGCCACAGCCGCGCCCGGATGGCCGTCTGCTCGTCGACGCCGGGCAGAACCTGACCGGTTACCTGCGGCTGCGGGTGCAGGGGCCGGCCGGGGCGCGGGTTCGCGTGCGTCACGCCGAGGTGCTCGACGCCGAAGGCCGGCTGCATACCCAGCCGCTGCGCACGGCGCGGGCCGCTGACACCTATGTGCTGGCCGGGAACGGGACAGTGTGGCTGGAGCCCGCGTTCACCTTCCACGGTTTCCGGTACGCCGAGATCGACGCATCCCCCGATGTCTCGGTCGAGGAGGCAGAGGTAGCCGTCGTCAGCTCCGACCTGGCCTGGACGGGCCGGTTCGAGTGCTCCGACGAGCAGGTCAACCAGCTGTTCCGCAACGTCAGCTGGTCCCAGCGCGGCAACTTCCTGGCCGTGCCCACCGACTGCCCGCAGCGTGACGAACGGCTGGGCTGGACCGGCGACATCATGGTTTTCGCCCCGACCGCGTGCGCCAACGCCGACAGCCGGGCCTTCCTGGCCAACTGGCTCACCGACCTTGGCCACGACCAGCGAGCCGACGGCGCGGTGCCCAGCGTGGTCCCCAATGTGCTCGCCGCGGTGCGCGGCACCGGCCAGGAGGCTTTTGAGTTCGGCTCGACGGGCTGGGGGGACGCGGCCACCGTCGTCCCCTGGACGCTGTACGAGGCGTACGGCGACCTGGAGGTTCTGCGGCGCCAGTATCCGAGCATGCGGGCGTGGGTGGACTGGTGCGCCGCGCGCCGCGGTGCGGACGGTACCTGGAGCGGCGACTGGCACTTCGGTGACTGGCTGGATCCCGGAGCGCCGCCGGAGGAGCCGCAGCAGGCCACCACGAGCAGCGACTACCTCGCCACCGCGTATCTGGCCCACAGCGCCGGCCTCGTGGCCCGCGCCGCCGCCCTGCTCGGCGATGACGAGCAGGCCGCCTCCTACGCGGCGCTGCGGGATCAGACGGCCGCCGCCGCCTGGCGCACCTGGGGAGATCACGCACTGACCACCCAGGCCGGCTGCGCGGTCGCCCTGCAGCTCGGCATTGCCCCGGCCGCGCAGCGCCCGCGTGTCGCCAGCGCGCTCGCCGCGCTGGTCCGGGGCAGTGGCGGCCGGATCGCCACCGGTTTCCTCGGTACCCCCCTGGTGCTTCCCGCGCTCGCCGCCGGCGGCCATATCGAGGAGGCCTACCAGCTCCTGCTGAACACGGAAAGCCCCGGCTGGCTATATCAGGTGCGGCAGGGAGCGACGACGATGTGGGAACGGTGGGACGCCATCCGCCCGGACGGCAGCATCCACACCGGGGAGATGGCCACCGGCTCGGGTGGAATGCTCTCGTTCAACCACTACGCGTACGGCGCCGTCGCCGACTGGCTCTATCGGTCGGTGGCCGGCCTCGCCCCGGATCCCGACGACCCGGGCTACGGGACCGTCATCGTGGCGCCTGTGCCCGGAGGGACGCTCACCGCCGCGGCCGCCGAGATCCAGACCCCGTACGGGCCGGCCGCGGTGTCGTGGCGCCTGGCCGGCCGGTCGCTGATCGTCGACTGTGACATCGCCCCTGGCGCCCGGGGGCGGTTCATCATGCCGCCCGGCTCCTGGCGCGCCCACCGCGACGGGAGCGCCGGGGAGAGCGCCGGGCTGCCCGCCACCAGCGCGCCCGGCCAGCCTGGGCTCGACCTGGCGTCCGGGCACCACCGCATCGTCCTGACCCGAGCCGATCCCGGCCCGGAGCAGGCCTGACGAAGCCGGCGAACCAGGACCGGGAGAAGCGGTGCCGGTTCGGCCCGACGGGAGCAGGAGAACCCGACGGGAGCAGGAGAACCCGACGGGAGCAGGAGAACCCGACGGGAGCAGGAGAACCCGACGGGAGCAGGGGCAGGCGAAACGGTCAGACGAGGCCGCGCCGGGCGGCCCACACGATCGCCTGAATCGGGCACGTGACGCCCAGCCGGTCGCAGAGGTCGCGGAGCCGTCGGCGTATCGTACGGGAGCTCAGTCCCGTGTGCGTGGCGATCGAGTTCAGCGGCAGGCCGTTGGCCATCAGCCGCAGGATGGCAACTTCCTCGCCCGTGAAGGTGTACGCCCTGCCGTTCCGTGACGCATGGGACGCCACGTCGCGGCGTCCGGGCCCCGCGACTCGGCGGTCGGCCGCGCCGGCCGGGTGCCTACTGAGCAGAGGGCTGATCGGCGAGGTGCTCGGTTTCATCATGGGCTCGTTCATTCCGGCTGCCGGCGGTCGAATATGAAACGTTTCATTACGGCCGACGGCTTTACCCTTCCTTAGCGCCGTCCTTGTGATGAATAGTTATCGGGCTGCCCTGGAGACGGCAAATAAACCGTCTGCGCCGTACGCAGGGGCGCGAGCGGATCGCTTTCGGCGACGGCCATCGACCCGCGGCAGGTCGCGGGCCGCCGTGCGGGTGCCCGGCCCGACCCGGCCGGGCGCGCGCAGATCCCAGCCCTGTCCCAGCGAAGTGCCCCGGGCCCGGTAGGTATTGGGTGGTTTAGGGTGTGGGACATCATGGGTGCCGGTCATCTCGGGGGGCCCGATTCGACGAGCCTGCGCGGGCGTCGAAGCGAGTGCGCTGCGTGTGACGCTCTGGTCGCTGCCGTGCGCCAGGGTGAGAGTCGCGTGCTGGTGGTTCGCGGTGAGGCGGGCATCGGGAAGTCAGCGCTGCTGGCGTATCTGGTCGGGGCGGCGTCGGACCTGACCGTGGTGCAGGCGATCGGCGTCGAGTCCGAGATGGAGTTGGCGTTCGCAAGTCTTCATCAGTTCTGCGCGCCGATGCTCGATCGTCTGGAGCGACTTCCGGCTCCGCAGCGCGAGGCCCTCAAGATCGTGTTCGGGCTCACTCAGGGTCCCGCGCCCGATCGATTCCTGGTCGGGTTGGCGGTATTGAGCCTGGTCTCGGAGACCGCGGGAGAACGCCCCCTTTTGTGTGTTGTGGATGACGCGCAGTGGCTGGATCGGGCGTCGGCGCTGACGCTCGCGTTTGCGGCGCGGCGGTTGCTTGCTGAACGTGTCGGGCTCGTGTTCGGCGCGCGCGTAGTAGGTGAGGCGCTGCGGGGGCTTCCGGAGTTGGAGATGCGCGGGTTGGGTGTCGAAGACGCCCGCGCTCTGCTGAAATCGGCGGTTCGTTTTCCGCTCGGTGAGCAAGTCCGAGATCGGATCGTGGCCGAGACGGGAGGGAATCCGCTGGCCTTGTTGGAGCTGCCGCGGGGGTTGACGGCAGCGCAGTTGGCGAGCGGTTTCGGGTTGCTGGGCGCACAGGCCCAGTCGGGGGCGCTGCCGGGGCGGATCGAGGCGAGCTTCGCTCGGCGGCTCGAGGCCCTGCCCGAAGAGTCGCAGCGATTGTTGTTGCTCGCGGCCGCAGAGCCGGCGGGCGATCCGCTGCTGGTGTGGCGCGCGGCCGAGCGGCTCGGGATCTCCGCCGCGGCGACGATCGACGCCGAGACGGACGGACTGCTGACCCTCGGAGAGCAGGTCACGTTCCGCCATCCGCTGGTTCGCTCGGCGGTGTACCGGTTGGCGGCGGCGGAGGAACGCCGGGCGGTGCATTTGGCGCTCGCGGATGTGACCGATCGCCAGATCGATCCGGACCGCCGTGCCTGGCACCTTGCCGCGGCGGCGACTGGACCCGATGAGGAGATCGCGTCGGAGCTCGAGCACTCCGCAGGGCGGGCGCAGGCGCGCGGTGGGCTGGCCGCGGCGGCGGCATTCCTGCAGCGGTCCGTCGCCTTGACGGGTGATCCCGCGCGCAGGGTGGACCGCGCGCTTGCCGCCGCCCGCGCGAATCTCTATGCCGGCACGTTCGACACGGCGCTGAGGATGCTGTTGATCGCGGAGGCGGGATCGCCGGACGAGCTCCAGCGGGCCCGGACGGAGCTGCTGCGTGCGCAGATCGCGTTCTCGTCGAATATCGGAAGCGACGCGCCGCCACTACTGGTGGGCGCCGCCAGACGGCTGGAGAGGCTCGATCCGGAGCTGGCGCGAGAGACCTACCTGGATGCTTGGGGAGCGGCGATGTTCGCCGGACGTCTGGCCGCGGCGGGCGGTCTGCTCGAGGTCTCCCGTGCCGCCAGAGCGGCTCCTGCGTCGGCGCATACTCCCCATCCGTCGGATCTGCTCCTGGACGCGCTCGCGCTGCTGATCACCGAAGGGCGCACCGCAGCGGCACCAGCACTGAGGCGCGCCTCGGAGGCCTTCGCCGCGACAGACGATCCGGCCGAGAACCGGTTTCGATGGACCTGGTTGCCGCCTGTTCCATCCTATGTGTTGTGGGATGACGAGGGCTGGTACGCGATCAACGGCCGTCAGCTGCAGCTCGCCCGCGATGCGGGAGCGCTCGCCCGGGTGCCAATGGGGCTGATCACGCAGGCTGTAATCGACGCATGGTCGGGCGAGTTCACAAGCGCTGCGGCAGCAACTGCGGAGGCTGAAGCGATCACCGAGGCGACCGGGATCCGTATCGCCCCCTACGGAGCGATGCTGCTTGCCGCTCTCCGGGGTCGGGAAGCCGGCGGCTCGCATCTGCTCGAGTCCGCGATCAACGACGCCGCCGCGGTGGGCCAAGGGTTCGGCGTGCAATGGGGGGAGTTCGTAACGGCGATCCTGTTCAACGGACTTGGACGTTACGAGCAGGCGCTGGCCGCCGCTCAGCGGGCGAGCGACGAGACACCTCAGCTGTTCATATCCAGTTGGGCGCTGGCCGAGCTGATCGAGGCGGCCAGCCGGAGCGGTGAACGCGAACTCGGCGCCGATGCCCTGGAGCGCCTCTCGGAGGACACGAGCGCAGCAGGCACCGATTGGGGGTCAGGAGTCGCGGCCCGGTCGCGGGCGCTGCTCTGCGAGGGCCGAGAGGCCGAGCGCCTCTACCGCGAGGCGATCGAGCGGCTAGGACGCACGAGGTTGCGCCCGGAGCTCGCCCGTGCACACCTGCTGTACGGGGAATGGCTGCGTCGGGAGCGCCGGCGCGTGGACGCCCGCGCGCAGCTTCGCACTTCCCATGAGATGTTCGGTGCGATAGGCATGGAGGCATTTGAGGACCGTGCCCGTCGCGAACTGGTGGCGACAGGCGAAACGGTCCGCAAGCGGACGGTTGAGACGGCCAACGATCTAACGCCCCATGAGACGCAGATCGCGCGGCTCGCCTGTGAGGGGCTGTCGAATCCGGAGATCGGAGCGCGACTGTTCATCAGTCCGCGCACAGTCGAATGGCATCTGCACAAGGTGTTCGAAAAGATCGGCATCAACTCACGCAGAGAGCTTAAGAGTGTGCTGCCGCCTGGCTGAGTTCGACGTTTAGTGCGTCAAGGATGATCGATGCTGCCAGCAAGGGCGCGGAGCTGATGGCCAGCGGAGTGCTTGCGGACCGTCATGCTGCTCGCCGCCGCCGTGGCGAGCGCGGCGATCACGCCCAGATACACAAGGGCGGTGTGGTGCAGGCCGTAGCGCGTGACGGCTACCCCGGCGATCAGTGCGGGGATGCCGAACGCAAGGTAGTTGACGGTGAAGATCCCGGCGATCAGGTCAGCGCGCTCATCGGGATCGGCCAGCGCACTGAGCGTGCGAAAGGCGCCAAGGAACGCCACCCCGAAGCCGGCGCCCGCCACAGCGGTGCCAGACAGGAAGGCGGCAGCCGACATCGCGGCGATGGCGGCGAAGGTCACCGCGACGCCGGTGAGCAGGACCAGGCATCCGGCCAGCATCGCCGTGGGCGGGGCGAGGCGGCGGAACATGACAGTGGCCGCCGCCCCGATCCCGGTGAGCAGGAAGACCACCAGGCCGCCCCACAGCCGGTTCGGCGAGGCAAGCACCTGCGCGGCCAGCGACGGCCCTAGCGACAGGTACAAGCCAGCCAGGGCCCACGCCGCAACCAGGCACGGCACGGCCACCGCGAAGGTCCCGCGCGCTCGGGGTGGCACGTTCACCCGCGGCCGTAGCGAGGCCAGCACGCCGGGACGCCGTGCCGCGGGCTCGGGCATCACGAGTGTTCCGGCGATGGCCACGAAGAAGGCGCCGAGCAGCAGCCACCACACCAGATGAGTCGGCGCCGGCCCGTACTGGACCAGCGCACTGGCGCCGAGCGCGCCCGCGGCCAGGCCGAAGATGGTGGCCGCGGTGTTGACGACAGGCGCGAGCCCGCTGCCGCTGGGTTGCAGGTCGATCAGCGCCGCGCCGAGCGCCCCCGTCGCTGCGCCGACGGCGATGCCTTGCAGCACACGAGCGGCGAACAGCAGACCGACGCCTTGGGCCGTCAGGAACAACGCGCACGCGCCGATGTTGACGGCCAGGGTAGCTATGATCACGGGCCGGCGACCCAGGTAGTCCGACAATGACCCGAACACCAGCAACGTGATGAGAACGACGAGCGCATAGACGGCGAAGACCGCGGTCAGCGTGGCCGCCGAGAACCGGAACTGAGCCTGGTAGACACCATAGAGCGGCGCCGGAGCGCTGGCCGCGACCAAAGACAGGAACAAAACCCCTGCCACCAGCCAGAACGCCGCCGTCGGCGGCGATTGCTCCCGGGTAACCCGGTACAAGTCGTTGGCCCGGTCGACCTCGGCGACGGGCACCACCACGCCCTCGGATCTCATGTCTACCACCGCGCTCCTCAGTTTCCAGTGTCAGTAGCCTGTGTCGCTGCCAACTGGGCTGGTCCTGCCGTCCACGGTCGCGCTCGGCCTGTCTGATCGCACCCGTGGAACTCCCGGGGCCGGGCGATTGCAGCTCGCCCGGGTACTGGTCTGCCAGGCGGAGAAGGCGAGAATGGAGTACGTGACCGTAAGTCGGGCCGGGGCACGAACCGGATCGCGCTGTGAACCCAGCAACGATCACTTACCACCACCAGGATCGCGGCATGGTGGTCCTGGTAGTAGTGGGTGATCTTTGCCGTGCTGGCGTTGGCCGGTGGCGATGGAGTTCTGCAATGGCCCGGTGCCCCGCTGTTCGCGGCGGAGGCGGTTCGCTATGAGCGGGCCCGGATCGCGCGCGAGCCGCATGACATCGTGGCGCACTGCGTCAGCGTGATGGTGATCCAGGCGAGCGCCGGCCAGCGGCTGACCGCGACTGATCCGTCCCTGGCGACCGAGGCCTTCGACTCCATCGGTGAGGTCGCCCGGCAGGCCGGGGCGGGCGCGGATCACAGCCCCGTCGCGGTGACGCGGATCACACCCCCGTCGCGGTGAAAGGATCCGGGCGTCAGAGCCCTTCCCGGCTGGTCACGGTGCGTTCCTCGTGATCGAGCTCCCGGTTCAGGATGCGCAGGCTCGCGTCAGGCAGCCGGCCGGCGTCACGCCAGCGCAGCAGTTCCTCGCGCTCGGCGTCGATGACGGCCCGGCGGGTGTCCAGGACCGCCTCCTGATCCGGCCCGGCGGGCGACGCCGGATCCCTCCCGTTCGTCCCGTTCGTCCCGTCCGCTGCGTCCGTCCCGTCCGTGGCGCTGTCCGGTGCCCCGGCCTGCTGGTACCTCCGTAGCTGGCCCTCGAGGCTGGCCCGCAGCCCGGCCAGGGCGGCGCCGGGGACTTCGAGCTCCGTGGTGATCTGGTCCAGCCGGGACAGTCCCGCCTGCGCGGCCGCGGCGCGGGCCTCGTTACGCAGCGCCGCGGCATCCGCCGGGTCGGCACGCACGCCCAGCGCCCGGACGATCGACCCGAACGTCACCCCCTGGCCGGCCAGGGTTACCACGACGACGACGTAGGTGCAGAACAGCAGCAGATCCCGGTCGGGGAAGGGGCGCCCGGCGGAGGCGGTGAGCGGCAGCGTGAAGATGGCCGCCAGGCTGATCACACCCCGGGTGCCCGCCCAGCTGAGCACGACGATCTCGCGGCCGCGCAGGCGCCGGCTGTCCCGGGGCGAGCCGGTCTTGGCGGCCCCGCCGAGGCGGGTATGCAGCGCGCCCGGCAGCGACTGCGTCAGCAGCAGCCACAGCGGCCGCAGCAGCAGGACCACGCCCAGGGTAAGGATTACCGCCCCGGTGATTGTGCTGGCGGGATAGGCCTTCAGGCCGCGCACGACGGGCAGGAGCTGCTGGCCGATCAGCAGGAACACGAACCCCTGCAGCAGGAAGTCGACCAGCCGCCAGACCGCGCTGGCCTGCAGCCGGCTGGCGCCGGTGGTGAATCGGGGCGTGTCGTGCCCGACCATCAGCCCGGCCACCGCCACGGCCAGCACGCCGGACACGTGGGTCTCTTCGCCGAGCAGGTAGGCGGCAAAGGGCGTGGCCAGCGAGATGCAGTTGACCAGCAGCGGGTCGCGGAGGACGGACCGCAGCCCGCGCACCACCAGCGCGACGGCTACCCCGGCCAGCAGGCCACCGGCCGCCTCGGCCAGGAAACGCAGCACCGCGTCACCCAGTGAGAACCCGCCGCTGGTCGCGGCGGTCACGGCCACGGTCAGGATGGTGAGCGCGGTGGCGTCGTTGAGCAGGCCCTCACCCTCGATGATCGTGATCAGCCGGCCGGGCAGCCCGGCCCGGCCGCCGACGGCGAGCGCCGCGACCGGATCGGTGGGGGCGACGGCGGCGCCCAGGGCGACCCCGGCGGCCAGGCCCACGCCCGGCACGAACAGGTCGATACCGGCCCCCACGGCCAGGGAGGTCGCCAGGACCAGCCCGATGGACAGGCTGATCACGACGCGCAGGTTTTTCCGGATGGCCAGCAGGGAAGAGTTGAGCGCGGCGCTGTAGATCAGCGGCGGTATGACGAACGTGAGGATGACGTCCGGATGCAGCGTGACGTTCGGCCCGGGCAGAACCGCGTAGATCAGGCCAGCGATGGTGAGCAGGGCCGCGGCCGGCAGGCCGGTCCTGTCCGCCAGGGCCTGCAGCACGACGATCACAGCGACTGCGGCGAGACCGAACGCCAGGAGCTCGAGCATGGCCTCTAGTCTCTATCAGGCTGCCGTCCTCAGGGCCGTCGCCGATCATGAAGGAAGCGCTTGCTGGGAACGGTCTCACCGCCACCACCAGCGGGTGGCTCGGCCCGACGTTCCTGGCCCGTTACCGGGCCGCGGTCAGGCGGCGCTGACCGATGGCGCCGCGACCGGGGCGGGCGTGACGCGGGGATCGCCCGGCCGCTGGCCGAGCAGCGGCGAGGAGATCATGTAGTCGGCGGTGGCCCGGTTGCAGGCCACGGGGACGTTCCACACCACCGCCACCCGGAGCAGGGCCTTCACGTCGGGGTCGTGCGGGTGCGGTGCCATCGGGTCCCAGAGGAAGACCAGCAGGTCGATGAGGCCGTCGACGATGCGCGCGCCGACCTGCTGGTCGCCGCCCATCGGCCCGCTGTGCAGCCGGGTGACGGGCAGGCCGAGCTCCTCGGCCAGCAGCCGGCCAGTGGTGGCGGTCGCGATGAGCTCGTGCCCCGCCAGGATCGTGCGGTTGTAGGCGGCCCATTCGAGCATGTCCCGCTTGCAGTTGTCGTGCGCGACGAGTGCAATCCGGCGGGTGGGGCCAGATGAGGTTTTCGGTGTCATAGTTGTCCTTTCCGGGCCGCAGCCAGAGGCGGCCCGCGGTCCGCCACCCAGTGTGCGAAAGATCCGTCCATGCGTCCAACAACTAAAACGAGAGCATTCGATGACGGCTGGTCATATATAGAGGCTGGGTCCACGAGCGTTCCGCGGCGTTCCGCGGCGTTCCGCGGCTCTAACCCCAGTGATGGCGCCTTTACCCGGGCTCTTACCGGGGTAAAGGCGCCATCACTGAGGCACCCAACGCCGCTGAGCATTACGGCGCGGGTGTCGCCGGGGTCGATCACGTCGTCGATCTCGAACGCCCCGGCCCGACGGGTCCCTGGCTCCCGCCGGGCTGCGTTCAGACGAAAGCGCTGAGGCCGGTGATGGCCCGCCCGACGACCAGGGTGTTGATCTCGCGGGTGCCTTCGTAGGAGTAGATGGCCTCGGCGTCGGCGACAAACCGGCCGACCTGATTCTCCAGCAGGATGCCGTTCCCGCCGAGCAGTTCGCGGGCGTACCCGACGGTCTCCCGCATCCGGACCGTGCAGAACGCCTTGGCCAGCGCCGAATGCTCGTCCCGCGCCGCCCCGTCGGCCTGCATCTGGGCCAGCCGGGCGCACAGGCACGCGGAAGCGGTGACGTTGGACAGCATGCGCACCAGCAGGTCCTGGACCAGCTGGAACCCGCCGATCGGCCTGCCGAACTGTTCCCGCTGCCCGGCGTAGGCCAGCGCGAGCTCGTAGGCACCCCGGGCGCAACCCACCGCCATCCAGGCCACCCCGGCGCGGGTGATCCGCAGCACCTTGGCGGTGTCCTTGAACGAGTGCGCCTCCTGCAGCCGGTCCGATTCGGGGACCCGTACCTCGTCCAGGGTGATGTGGGCGTTCTGCACCACCCGCAGGGCGATCTTGTCCTTCATCTTCGTGGTGGACAATCCGGGTGTGCCCTTCTGCACCACGAAGCCCTTGACCTTCCCGTCGCCCACGTCGCGGGCCCAGATGATGATGTAGTCGGCAAAGGTGGCGTTGCCGATCCACTTCTTCTGGCCGTTGAGCACCCATTCGTCGCCGTCGCGCTGCGCGGTGGTGGTCAGCCCCCCGGCCACGCCGGAGCCGACGTCCGGCTCGGTCAGCCCGAACGCGCCGATCTTCTCCATCCGGGCCATCGCCGGCAGCCAGCGCTGCCTTTGCTCCTCCGACCCGCACAGGTAGATCGACCCCATGGCCAGACCGCTGTGCACGCCCATGAAGGTGGAGATCGACGGGTCGGCCCGGGCCAGCTCCAGCGCGATCATGCCGTCCAGCAGCGGCCCGCCGCCCGGGCAGCCGTAGCCCTCGTAGGCCGTGCCGACGATGCCGAGCCCGGCGAACCCCGCGATCAGCTCGTGCGGGAACTCCTCCCGGGTCCAGTAGTGGTTGATGACCGGCTCGATCTCCTTGGTCATGAACTCCCGGGTGCGCCGGATGGTCTCCCGGCCTGCATCGTCGAGCAGCTGCTCGAGCCCGTAGAAATCCGCGTCGGCGGCGGGGTTCGTCACGGCGGTCCTCCTCTGGGCGGGCCCGGGTGCTCGCCATCTCCTGATGTTTGCTGGATCCTGGACAAATCTCAAGCTCAGCCGTCTTGCTCCGGCGGATGGGGCCGGGGGGTAGGGCCGGCGATAAAGCCGGGCCGACGAGCCGGCCATGGCATGGCGGATGGGAAAGTCAGGCATGACATCTGGAACCGAGGGGGGTGGCAGTGTGCCGCCGCCGCCGTCCCTGGATGACGTCGACCGGGCCATCGTGACGGCGCTGTGCGAAGACGGCCGTCTTTCCATGCGGGCGCTGGCCGCCCGGCTGCACATTTCCCGGGCCGGCGCTTACGTGCGGGTCCAGCGGCTGGAGCAGGCCGGAGTGATCACCGGCTACACCGCCCGGGTGGATCCGCAGCGCTACGGGCTCGGGCTGTCGGCGTACGTGTACCTCAACATCGCCCAGCCGGCCTGGCGGGGGCTGCTGACCAGGCTCATCGCCATCCAGGAGGTCGAGCACGCCTCGCTGGTGTCCGGCGACACCGACATCGTGCTGCTGGTCCGGACCCGCGACGTCGCGACCCTGCGGGAGCTGGTCCTCAACCGCTTCCAGAGCATGCCGGAGGTGCAGTCGACGCAGACCGTGCTGATCTTCGACGAGCTGGGGCACGTGCCGCCGCCGCTGGGGCCGGCCGCGCCCGCACCGTCTGGCGGCGCGCTCCCGAGGGCCATACCGCCGGGGGCCGTGCCTGCGGGGGCGCCTGGGCACGCGCCGACCGCCGCAGGCCCTACAGGCTACCGCCGCAGGCCCTACAGCTACCGCCGCAGGCCCTACAGCTACCGCCGCAGGCCCTACAGCTACCGCCGCAGGCCCTACAGCTACCGCCGCAGGCCCTACAAGTACCGAGGAGGGCCCTACAGGTACCTGAGCGTGCTCGCCGGGGACTCAACGCAGTCGGCGACGAACCGGAGGAAGCCGCCCGCGATACCCCCGTCGCAGACCCGGTGGTCGAAGGCCAGCGTGAGCTCCGTCATCTTGCGGGGTACGACCGCGCCGTCGACCACCCAGGGACGCTCGATGATCCGGCCGATGCCCAGGATCGCGACCTCGGGATGGTTGATGATGGCGGCCGAGCCGTCCACGCCGAACATGCCGTAGTTGTTCACGGTGAACGTCCCGCCGGTCAGCTCCCCGGGCCCGAGCTGGCCTGCCCGGGCGCGCCGGGTACGCTCGGCCAGTTCCGCCGACAGCTGGCCCAGCGTCAGGGCCTGGGCCCCGGGTACGACCGGCACCAGCAGCCCGCGGCCGGTCTGGGCGGCGAAGCCGAGCTGCACGGACGGGTTCAGCACGATCTCGTCGCCTTCGACCCGGGCGTTCAGTTCTGGATAGCGGCGCAGGCCCAGGATCGCGAACCGGGACAGTAGGGCCAGCACGCTGATGGGCGGCGCGGCGGGGCTGGCGTTCAGTGTCCCGCGCAGCTCGGCCAGCCCGGTCGCGTCCACATCGACCCAGATGGTCGCCTCCGGTATCTCCCGCCGCGACCGGCTCAGCCTGTCCGCCGCGGCCTTGCGCGGCCCCCGGAGCGGAATCCGGGTACGGCCGTCCGGCCGCGCTGACCGGCTGGCCTGGATTGCCGCGTCAACGTCGTGCCGGGTGATCAGGCCATCCGGGCCGGAGCCGGGCACGGCCGCCAGGTCCAGCCCGGCGTTCCGGGCGAGCTGCCTGATCAGCGGCGACGCGACGGCGACCCGGCGCGGGGCGTCCGGCCCCGGGGCCCGGGCTGGAGCGGGCTCCGGGGTCCATGCCGGGGCGGGACCGGGAGCAAGGGCCGGGGCCTGCGGCGCCCGGCCCATCGTGCCGGGCCGGCCGGTGGCCGGACCCGCCCCCTCCGGCGGGCCCGCCCGCCGGACGTCCCGTAGCCGATCAGGACGTTCCCGCTCCCGTCCGCGTCGACCGTAATCAGCGGGGCACCGACGGCGACCACGTCCCCCACATGGCCGTGCAGTTCGGTCACCCGGCCCGCAAAGGGCACCGGTACCTCGACCAGTGCCTTGGCCGTCTCGACCTCGGCCACGCTCTGGTCAACGGTCACGGTGTCGCCGGCCTGCACGTGCCAGGCCACGATCTCGGCCTCGGTCAGCCCCTCGCCCAGGTCGGGCAGCAGGAACGCGGGCATCTAACGGCCCCCTTCCGCGTCGCTGCGGGTTTCCTGCCACTGCAGGCTGTCGATCGCATCGAGGATCCGGTCCACGCTGGGCAGGTGATAGTCCTCCAGGTGCGGTGGCGGGTACGGGATGTCGAAACCCGCGACCCGCCGGACCGGGGCTTCGAGGTAGTGGAAGCACTGCTCGGACAGCCGCGCGGCTACCTCGGCGCCGTAGCCGCAGAACCGGCTCGCCTCGTGCACCACGACGGCCCGGCCGGTCCGCCGGACCGAGGCGGTGACCGTGTCATCGTCGAAGGGGGACAGGCTGCGCAGGTCGATGACCTCGACGCTGCAGCCCTCCCGCCCCGGCCGCTTCGGCCGCCTCCAGTGCGGTGCCGGCCATCGCGCCGTAAGCGATCAGCGTCACGTCCGAGCCCGGCCGCCGGATGACAGCGCGATCCAGGGCCGGTCCCGTGTGGTCCAGGACCGTCGCCTCCCGGGCCCAGTAGCGGCGCTTCGGCTCCAGGAAAACAACCGGATCCGGGGACTCGATCGCCAGCCGCAGCAGCGTATAGGCGTCGCCCGGGGTGCCCGGCGTCACCACCCGCAGGCCCGCCGTGTGCGCGTAGTAGGCCTCCGATGAGTCGCTGTGGTGCTCCACCCCGCCGACCCCGCCGCCGTACGGGATCCGGACCACCACGGGCAGCGCGACCCGGCCCCGGGTCCGGTTGCGCAGCTTGGCCAGATGGCTGACGATCTGCTCAAACGCCGGGTAGGCGAACGCGTCGAACTGCATCTCGACCACGGGCCGCAGACCGTTCATCGCCATGCCGATCGCCGTCCCGACGATGCCGGACTCCGCCAGCGGGGTGTCGAACACGCGGGTCTCGCCGAACCTGGCCGCCAGCCCGTCCGTCACCCGGAAGACGCCGCCCAGCGCCCCCACGTCCTCGCCGAAGACGAGCACCGTCTCGTCGTCGGCTAGCGCGTCGGCCAGGGCCCGGTTGAGCGCGCCCGCCATGGTCACGGTCTCCGAGGCCTGCTCTGGCGCCGCCTGCTCTGGCGCGGCCTGGCCCGTCCTGGCCTGTCCCCCCGGGGCTCGCTGCGTGCGGGCCGGGCCTTCGGCGATTGCGGTCATCGGGTCTCCTCCCCGTCGCCGGCTTCGGCCGCAAGTTCGGCGGCCAGCTCCCGCTGCTGGCCACGCAGCGCTGCGGTGGGCGCGGCGTAGACGTGCTCGAACAGGTCCGCCGGCTCAAGCGCGGAATCGGCGTTCATCCGTTCCCGCAGCGCCGCTGCACCGGCCTCGGCTTCGGCCTCCAGCCCGGCCGCGGCCTGGTCACCGAGCAGGCCGCGGCCGGTCAGGTACCGCCGGAGCCGGATCAGCGGATCGCGCGGCACCCAGCTGTCCACCTCTTCCTGGCCGCGGTACCGCGTCGCGTCGTCGGCGTTGGTGTGGGCTTCGACCCGGTAGGTGAGGGCCTCGATCAGCACCGGGCCGCCACCCGCCGCGGCGGAAACCACCGCCCGCCGGACCGTGGCGTACACGGCGGCCGCGTCGTTGCCGTCGATCCGGACGCCGTGGATGCCGTAGCCGATGCCCTTGTGCGCCAGCGTCGGGGCCGCGGTCTGCTTGGCCAGCGGGACGCTGATCGCGTAGCCGTTGTTCTGCACGAAGAACACGACCGGGGCCTTCCACACCGCCGCGAAGTTGAGCGCGACGTGGGTGTCCCCTTCGCTGGTCGCCCCGTCGCCGAGCATGGCCAAGGCAACCGTGTCCTCATGCTTGAGCCGGGCCGCGTGTGCCACCCCCACCGCGTGCAGGGCACTGGTCGCGAGCGGCGTGCACTGCGGCGCGACCCGACGGGAGTACGGGTCGTAACCGCAGTGCCAGTCGCCGCGCAGCAGCGTCAGCACCTCGACCGGATCGACGCCCCGGGAGACCACGGCCACCGAGTCCCGGTAGGTTGGAAAGAGCCAGTCCTGCTCGCGCAGCGCCAGGACCGCGCCGATCTCCGCCGCCTCCTGGCCGTGCGCCGACGGGTACACCGCCAGCCGCCCCTGCCTGGTCAGAGCGGTCGCCTGGGTGTCGAAGCGCCGGGCCAGCACCATCCCGCGATAGAGTTCCAGGAGTGTTACGTCGGCGGGCATCTCCAGATCGCCCGGCACGGCCCGGCCGTTCGCGTCCACCAGGGTCAGCGGCGCGTCACCCGGCAGCAGCCCCAGGGCCCGGGTGGGGGACATTTCGGGAGCTACAGAAGCCATGTGTACTCCTATCATTGGGAGACACCTAGTGGCCATCCTGCGGCTCAGCCAGCCGAACATCCAGAGCCGGGGAGAATGTCAAGACCTATGAATTCTTAACGGCTCCGCAAATGGACGCACGGTCTCCCCCGGGAGCCGATACCGTGATCCCGGTAGACAACTGGCATGAGCAGCTATCCGGGCCCAGCTAGGGCGCGGGGTTCACCGCCAGCGCGTATCCGGCCCCCGCTAGGGCGCGGGGTTCACCGCCAGCGCGCTGCCGCCGCCCAGCCGGACGGGCTCGGCCACGGCCTCGTAACGCCCGCCGCCGAGGTTCTGCAGCGCGGTCGCGTCGCCCGGGTAGTAGTCCAGCGGCAGGATCGAGCCGCCCGTTTCGGTGAACTTTTCCCCGAACTGACTGGTCAGCTGCTTGGCGAGGGCACTGTTGTAGAACAGCGGCTCGGCGCTCGAGGTGGCCGAGTTGGTCTGGCTGACCCGGGGCGCGGCCAGGGCGGCCGGCAGCGACATGCCAAAGTCCACGTGGTTGATCAGGATCTGCAGGATCGTCGTGATGATCGTGGCACCGCCGGCCGCGCCGATGCTGAACACCGGCTCACCGTGCTGCAGCGCGATGACCGGGCCCATGCTGGACCGCGGCTGCTTGCCTCCCGCGGGCAGGTTGGGGTCGTAGGCGCCGGGAGTGGACGGTGCGAAGTCGAAGTCGGTCATCTCGTTGTTGAGCAGGAAGCCGTAGCCGGGCACGGTCTGGCCGCTGCCGCCGAAGAAGTTGATCGTGTTGGTGTAGGTGACGATGTCGCCCCACTTGTCGGCGGTCACGATGTTGTTGGTATGCACGCCCTCATTGGTGGCCGCCGTCGTGGCCGGCTGGCTCGAACAGCCCCCAGCCAGGGCGCAGTCGGCCTCTGGGTCAGGCCGGGGCGAGGAAGGCCCGCAGCGCCGCGATCATCGTCTCGGCGTCGGCCGTCCCGGACAGCTCCCGCGCTGAGTGCATGGCCAGCGTCGGGCTGCCAACGTCCAGGGTCGGGATGGCCAGGCCCGCCGCCACGATCGGGCCGATCGTCGATCCGCTGCGCACACCGCTCCGGTTGACGAAGTACTGCACGGGCACCTTCGCCTGCTCGGCCGCGAGCAGGAAGGCGGCGTGCGTCGGTGCCGTCGTGCCGTAGTTGACGTTGGCGCTCACCTTGATCACCGGGCCGCCGCCGAACGCGACCCAGTGCCCGGGCTCGTGCCGCTCGGCGTAGTTGGGGTGCGTGGCGTGGGTCATGTCCGCCGAGACGTGCAGGGAGCCGGTGACGGCCCGCAGAAAATCGTCCCGCCCGCCGCCGCGGGCCAGCACGCTGCGCTCCATCTGGCGGCCCAGCCAGGCCCCGCGAGCGCCGGTGGCCGACTGGCTGCCGATCTCCTCGTTGTCGAACAGCACGATGGCGCTGATGTGCTCCGCCGCGGGCTGTCCGGCCACCCCGGCCAGCGCGGTCACCGAGGCGTGCGACAGGGTGAGGTCGTCCTGGCGGCCCGAGCTGACGAACTCCTCACCCGCCCCGGCCAGGGTGCCCCCGGTGAGGTCGTAGGTCACCACGTCGTGGCTGAGTACGTCCGCGGGCGGCACGTCCAGCTCGGCGGCCAGGAAGCGAGCGAAGCCGCCCGGGTCCGGCTCACCCAGCGACCAGATGGGCACGACATGCTGCTGGGCGTCGAGCTTCAGCCCGTCCGCGCTCAGCCGGGGATCCAGGTGGATCGCGAGCTGGGGCACCCGCAGCACGGGCCGGTGCACCCGCAGCAGCCGTATCCGGAGGCCGTCGCCGGCCCGCACCACGACCCGCCCGGCCAGGCCCAGGTCCCGGTCGAGCCAGGAGTTGAGCAGCGGGCCGCCGTAGACCTCCACGCCGAGCTGCCGGACCCCAGCCCGGCCGGTATCGGGCCGGGGCTTGACCTTGAGCGTGGGGCTGTCGGTGTGCGCGCCGAGCAGCCGGAACGGGGTGGCGGGCGCCGCGCCCTCGGGGACGGCCCACGCGAACACCGACCCGCCGTCGATCACTACGTACCGGCCGGGACCGGACGGCCAGCCCGCCGCCTGGGCCACCTCGGTGAACCCGGCCGCGGTCAGCCGCCGGAGAGCTTCGGCTGCGGCGTGATACGGCGACGGTGCCGCGTCGAGAAACCGGATCAGGTCGAGGGCTGTCTCGCGGGCGCTGCTCATCGCCCCATCCTGCCCCAGCGACCGCCCCCACGTGGCCAGCCGATGAGAGATGATCGGGGTCATCGCCGTCGTCCACCGAACGGATCAGCCATGACGAACGACACCGGCAGTGTCGCCGACCAGATCCACGCCCTGGAGGACGAGCGCTACGCGGCCATGATCGCGAGTGACGTCGAGGCCCTCGGCCGCCTGCTGTCCGACCGGCTGGTCTACAGCCACTCCACCGGCGGCCACGACTCCAAGGCCGCTACCTGGAGCGGGTCCGCAACGGCACGTTCGTCTACGAGTCCATCGAGCACCCGGAGTACGAGATCATCGTGGCGGACGGGGCCGCCGTGGTTATCGGCATGATGATCGCCCGGGTGCACCGGGCCGGGGAGCTTCGTGAGCTGCGCAACACCGCCTGCGCCGTATGGGCGCGCGAGGATGGCCACTGGCGGCTCGTCGCCTACCAGCCCACCCCGATCCCCGGCTGACTGGCCAGGCGCTGACCGGTCCGCCGGCCCGCCGGTGCGGTTTAAGTTCCAGTTGTCCCTATGACCGCTCAGCCGGACGAACACCGTGAGCGCGACGATGACCAGGGTGATGCCGCCGCCGAATTCCAGGAGGTACAGGCCATCGGGAGAATCAACGGCCTCCTCGGTGAACACCACGGCCAGGACGAGTACCACCATCGAGACGACCCTGGCCTTGAGGTCGTTCAGATCATTCATGGCCAGCCACGCGGGCAGCAGCCCGGCCTGGCGGCGGTCGATGTCGGCGATGAACAGCTCGTAGAACCCGATGGCCGAGATGAGCGCGGTGGCCCCGATGAGGAACAGGTCGAAGTCCAGCAGGAACAAGCCGATGTGGTGGCCGACCGGGAAAGGGTGATCGACGATGCTGGAAAACGCGTTGATGAACACGGCGATGCCGTAGACGAACGCGCCGAGCGCCGCGAGCAGCAGGAACGCGACAGGAATGTAGGCGAGCCACAGGGAGCCGACCAGAGTGTGCTCCACTCGCACGCTGGAACGCCGGGGGTACCGCGGCGGCTCGGTGTCTCCCGCTACGGACTCCGGCTCCTCCGGCATGTCCCCCCCGTCATCAGCCGCCGTACCGCGTGGTCGTCCGCCCACCTGGCGAGGATAGCAACGCCGCCGCCCCAAGCCCGCTGCTCGGCCCCGGCGGGTCGCCGGGCCCGAGGCACCCGAACAGGATCAGCCCAGTCCCGCCTGGTGCACCAGGCTCCGTGACCAGCACGGCCGCGTAATTTCCGTCATGATGCCCGGTCCCAGTTCCTGCCGAAGCTGGGCTCAGCCGTAGGTGCTGACCTCGGCGGCGGTACGTGCGGCCGGGGGTGGCGGGGGAGAGGCTACGGCGGTCCGCCGGGACGAGAGGTACAGCCATCCGCACGTGAGGGCCAGGGCCACGACGAAGACGCAGTAGACCCAGAACACCGCCGTCAGACCCGGGCTGATGGTCAGCCCGGACGCGGACGCCTGTGCGCTGGAGATCCCGAACTGGGCGGGCGAGACCGTCTCGCCGGCCTGGACCAGCGCCGATATCGCCTGCGCCGCCATCGGGATGACGGCCCCGGCGAGCAGCACCGCGCCGAGACGGGCCGGGCGCCACAGCGCGGCTGCCGCCGCCACCAGGACGAGCGCCACCATGACGGCCACGTTCCCGGCGATCACCGGGCCCGGGTTGGCGAAGGCGTTCCCGGCGGTCAGCGAGTGCACCACCCCGGCCGGGGTCCGGAAGATGTAGCTGTCCCAGGACGGCGCGAACGTGATCGCCGTGCCCAGCGCGGCAGTTACCGCCAGGGCCAGGCCGAGCACGGTCCTGCGGTCCCGCCAGGCCCGACGGTCCCGCCAGGCCCGCAGGTCCTGCGCGACTGGCCGGAGCGCCAGCGCCGTGACCGAGCCCGCCGTGCAGGCGAGCCAGCCGATGAGGCTCAGCACGAGACCGGCGCCCAGCACGTGCGCGCCGCCCGCGATCACCTGGCCGGCGTCGGCGAAGAACAGGCCGAAGGTGACAATGCTCGTCCCGGCCCCGAGCAGCGCCCCGGCCGCCCGGCGGGTACCCCCGGACAGGATGAGCGCCGCGCTGGCGGCCCAGGCGGCGAGGTAGAGCACGTGAGGAATCAGCTCAGCCGACTGCTGTGCGAGGCTCGCCCCGGAAAGGTACGCCGGAAAGAGCCCGGCGAGGCCGGATACGACCCCCGCCGCGAGCAGCGCCGCCGCGAGGAGCCCGAGCCGGTCCGGCCGCCCGCTGCCCGTCAGTCCGCTGTCTGTCAGCCCGGGGCCCGTCAGCCCGGGGTGCTCGCCCGGGCCCCGCCGCTGGCCGGTCATCACGATCGTGCCCGGGGTCTCGAGCGCGTTGTACCGGGCCCAGGCGCTCTGCCAGCCCTCGGGGGTGTCCGGCCACCACTCGATCGACGGCGGTCGCGGCGTCCCGGCGGGCCAGATCCCGTAATAGCCCGGCCCGTGCCCGAGCTCGAAGCTGGCTCCGCGATACAAGATGGTCTCGTTGTCAGGCACTGTTCCGGCTTCCTTGCTCTGTTCTTTCACCCAGCGAAGCGGCGCCGCCGGGTGGCGTATTTCTGCCGAGCCCAACCTAAGGGCCTGGTCTACGGAATCGCTGAGCGGTCGCTCAGATGTTCCTGATGCCGGCGCTGCATCCCCGTGGCGCGAGGCGGGATCGGACGCGCACGCCATCCGGACCATGCGTGCTCGCATCGACGACGAGTAGGCCTGTACCCGCGCCCACCGTACCTCGCCCGGTGCTCGGAGGCGGTCAGCCCGGTTTTCAGCCCGGTTTATGGGGAGCGCTCTCAGCGCTATTCACTGAGAGCGCTCCCGGCAATCCGTGGGACTCCGGCCATCGGAGAGCGTTACGGCTGCGGGCCATCGGGGTCCCGCCGGGCCGGAGCCTGCCGCCGGGAGCCCGCGTGCAGAATGGGGAATATGACTGAGCCCACGAGCCCCGCGGACAACATGGCCTGGCACGAGTCCGGCAAGTACGAGGACATCCGGTACGAGACCACCGACGACGGCATCGCGAAGATCACAATCTGCCGTCCCGAGGTGCATAACGCGTTCCGGCCGCAGACCCTCATTGAGATATCGCACACCCTGAACGAGGCGCGTGAGGACGAGGCTGTGGGCGTCATCATCCTGACCGGCGAAGGTGGCCGGGCCTTCTGCTCCGGCGGTGACCAGCGGGTGCGCGGCGACAGCGGCTACCAGGCGGACGCGAACAGCACTGGCCGCTTCCACGTCACCGACCTGCACGTGCAGATGCGGCGCACCCCCAAGCCGATCGTCGCCATGGTGGCCGGCTGGGCCATCGGCGGCGGGCAGGTGCTGCAAGTGATGTGTGACCTGGCTATCGCCGCCGACAACGCGAGGTTCGGGCAGGTCGGGCCCCGCGTTGGTTCGTTCGACGGCGGTTTCGGCGCCTCGCTGCTCACCCAGCTGGTGGGCTCCCGCAAGGCCAAGGAGATCTGGTTCCTGTGCCGCCAGTACGACGCGCAGCAGGCCCTGGAAATGGGCCTCGTCAACACGGTGGTCCCGCTGGCCGACCTGGAGCAGGAGACCGTGCAGTGGTGCCGTGAGATGCTGGCCCTCTCGCCGTTCGCCTTGCGCCTGATGAAGGCGAGCTTCCACGCGGCCGAAGACGGCTACGCCGGCATACAGCAGCTCGCCCACGACGCGAACCTGCTGTTCTACGGCTCCGAGGAGGCCAAGGAAGGCCGCGAGGCGTTCAAGGCCAAGCGCGCCCCCGATTTCGGCCGGTTCCCCCGCCGCGCCTAGGGGCGGGCTGTCTCGCGGGAGCCGGGCCGGGCATTGGGTGACGCGGCTGGCGCTGCGACTGCCCGGCGGTGGAGTCCTTTCACCCCCAGGCGCTGGCCGTGTGGACGGTGATCAGACCCCGCGCTGCGTCAGTCCGCGAGTGACAAGTTCGGCCGCTGCGGGGCAGCCCTTCGTGAAGCCAAAGAACGGGCCGAAGTCCCGCGTGGCCGCAAAACCCGGCAAGTACAGGCCGGGGAGGGTCGTCTGGAAGGTCTCGTCGAGTACCGGGAACCCGTCGGCCACCTGGATGCGGTCGAGCACCCCGGCGAGATACGGCACCCGGCCGACATCCGCCTGGTAGCCCGTGGCGCACACGATCCGGTCGACGCTGAGTTCAGTACCGTCGCTCAGCCGCACCCTGGCCGCAGCCGGATCCTCGGCCGCGACGGCAACGACCGACACCCCCGGTCGGCGATGGAATTGGTCCCCCCGCAGCCGGGGCGTCAGCCACCACTCGAGGGTGAGGCGGCCCACCTCCCAGAACTCGCGGGCGATTGCCTGCTGCTCGGCAGAAGAGAGGTGCCGCCACCAGCCCGGCGTGGCGAGTGTCCGCTCGACGTAGGCATCGACGAACTTCCAGCTGACCCGCTCGAAGCGCGGCACGTCATGGCGGTGCACGATGTCGACCCGTTCGGCTCCGTGTTCGCCGATCAGAGCGGCCCACTCGTAGGCGCTCTGTCGGCCGCCGACGATGAGCACCCGGGTGCCCTCGAAGTCCTCGAAGCGGACCAGTTCGCAGGTATGCGAACACAGCCCCTGGGGCAGCGGCGCGCTCCACTCGGGCTGGTGCTGGAAATACCGCACGCCAGGCGCGGCGACCACCGACTCGGCGGCTAGCGTTTCCCCGTTGTCCAGGGTGACGAGGAAAGAGCCGTCACCATCGGTGCGGAGCGCGGTAACGAGGCTTTCCCGCACGTTGACGTGCTTGTGCCGCTGGAACCAGGCGGCGTAGTCCAGGAAAACGGCAATCGGTACCGGGTCGATGTCTGCGGCCACCATCCCGCGTTCCTCGAGAAACGCCTCGAAAGTATGCACCCCCGAGGCATCGAGATGCCAGTCGGGACCCGAGCGCAGATACATGCCTGTCGGCATGTTGTCCGTCCAGAAACCGAGCGGGCGCCCGACCACCACGGTCTCGATCCCTGCTTCGATCGCCTTCGCCGACGTGGCGATCCCGTACGGGCCACCGCCGATCACGACCAGCACCATTGCCCCCTCGCTCGGCGTTCGCGGCCGCTGCGGCCGTGGCCTTACAACACCTAGTATCGACAGCCACCCCGCATCTTGTCTCGGGGCAGGCGCAGGCGGTTGACGCTCACTGTCCCAAGAACTCTGGACGTCGCTTTTCCACGAAGGACCTTGTCCCCTCCAGATAGTCCGCACTCGCATTGCACTCCGCGATCAGCCGTTCGCAGAGTTCCCGGTCAGGCCCCGGGCTCTGCTTGGACAGCTCGCTGATCGTGCGCTTGGCCGCCCGGATCGTCAGCGGTGCGTTCGCCGCAACTGCGGCGACGTAGTCGTCGACCTCGCTGGCGAGCTGATCGGCCGGATAGATCCGGTTCACCAAGCCGACCGCAAGCGCCTCAGGAGCCGAATATGGTCGCGCGCTCACCAGCATGTCCATCGCGACCGGGACGCTGACCGCGTCCAGGAGCTTCTTGACCCCGTCGACGCTGTACCCCAGTCCGAGACGCGCCGCCGGTATCGCGAAACGGCTGTCGTGAGAGGCGAGCCGGATGTCGCAACTCAGTGCGAGCGCGACGCCGCCGCCGATGCAGTACCCCCGGATCAGGGCGACCGTCGGCTGCGGTAGCTCCTGAAGTCGCCGAAACGCCGTACCGGCCGCGGCCTCGTATGCGGCCGCGTCGGCCGGGGTGCGCCGGTTCTGCGAGAACTCGGATATGTCGGCGCCCGCGACGAAGGCCTTCTCACCGGCGCCCCGCAGGACCACGCACCGGGTGCCGGCATCGATCGACTGGATCGTGGCGTCGAGCTCGCGCCACATCGCCAGCGAGACCGCGTTGTGCTTGGCCACGTTGTCAACGGTGATCCAGCTGACCGGGCCCCGCTGCTCGACCCTGACGCGGCCCCGCTCATCCCGATCAAGCACGGCAACCCCGCGCACCCTCGCGCGTCAATTGGCGGCACATCGCGGCTCCGATCCCCGGGCGGCGGCCCCGGACAGGTGCATCACCCGCTGCGGGTGACCCAGCACTCACCCAGAACTGCCATTGTGTGGCCAAAGGCGCAGTCAGCGCTGATGGAAGTAGGAGTACCAATGGCATCCGGCGAGCATGGGACAAAGCCGCCACCTGGCTCTACAGCAACACCATCGTCCGAGCATGAGGCAGCGCCATCGCCTTCCTCCTGGATGCTGGCGAGCTCATGGCAGTCGACGCTGGTTGTCGGCGTGCTGACGCTGATCCTCGGGATCATCGTCAGCTTCCACCCCACGGGATCGCTGAACGTGATCGCGGTCCTGTTCGGCGTTCTGATGATCCTTTCCGGGATCTTCCACCTGATCCGGGTGTTCGACCCGGAGGAGCTGAACCGGGTCTGGGCCGGCATCAGCGGGCTGCTGTTCATCGTCATCGGCGTCATCCTGATCCGTCACCTGCACCTGACCAGGGCGCTGATCGGCCTGTTCATCGGCATTACCTGGATCGTCCAGGGCCTCGGGGCGATCATCGGCGGAGCGGCCGGCGGCGCCCGTGGGGGCAGGGGCTGGTGGATCGCTTTCGGGCTGGTCAGCATCGTCGCCGGGATCGTGGTCGTGGCCACCCCGACCTCCTCCCTCAACGTCCTGGCCGTCCTGCTCGGCATCTGGTTCATCATCATGGGCCTCTTCGAGATCGCCGGGGGGTTCATGCTCCGGCGTGCGCTGCGCACCATGCAGTGATCACTCGTCTGGTGGCTCGGGGGATACCCGGAACGCGGAGACCAGCCGGGCCACCAGCGTGGCCAGGAATATCTGGCCGGTCAGCGCCTCCATCACGGCGATGGCCCGTCCGCTGTTACCGGCCGCCGTGAAGTCCCCGTAGCCCAGAGTTGTCAGCGTGGTGAAACTGAAGTACTGGATGGTCTGGGTGTCGACGGGCTGGCTATCGGCGAAGAACGGCGCCGTGCCCAGGTGGGCGATCGCCGAATAGAAGGCCGCGAACATCAAGCCGATGATGATGTACGCGCTCAGGGCGCCGTAGATGCTCTGGATGGTGACCGTGGGCTTGGCCAGGATGCGGCGCACGATGAGGATCACGGTGACCAGCAGCATCAGGCCTTTCCATAGCTGGGCCGTGCCGAGACCGGCCGCGGTGTCCGTCAGCGCGACCCCGAGGGCCGCGGCGGAGCCTGCGAGCGCGACGGCGATGGCCAGCCTGGTGTGCCCGCCCGTCAGCCGCGATGCATGCAGCGCGAGCAGCAGCACCGCCAGGAAGAATGCAATTTGAAGGTCGGTGACCAGCGGTCCGCGATCGATCGCCGTCAGCACATAGCTCGCGATCAGCACGACCAGCAGCACACCGTACCGGCCCTCCGGATTCCGGCGGGCCAGTACGGTCGCGACCACCGCACCTGACCGCGGCCGGCCAGGCGATGCCTGCGTCATGACCCTCCACGCTCCTGCCCGGGCCGGACCGGCGATCGATGGGCGCGCTGGGCGGCGCTGCGTGCGTTACGGCCTGCGGCACTGGCGCTGCGTGCGTTACGTGGCGCTGCGTGGCGTTACCGTGGCGCTGGGCGTGCGTTACGTGGCGCTTCCGCCGTGCAGGGACTCCTGAAGTTCCTGCTCGCCCTCCTTGCTCAGCGAGGTCTTCAGCACGGTGCCGCCGTACTTACTCATCGCCTCGACGGCCTTGTCCGGCGTGACCTTCTCCACCATGAGGAACAGCGCTGAGGTGCCCGGCTTGATCATGCCGCGGACCTGATCCTGGAACTCCTTGTCGATGCCGGACTTGGTGATCTTGCCCATCAGCGCGCCCATCCCGGCGCCGATGGCGATGCCGAAGACCGGGACGAAGAACAGCACGCCGAACAGCAAGCCCCAGAACATGCCCCAGGTCGCCCCGCGGCCGACCATATGGTGCTGCGTGTGCACGTGGTAGTCGCCCTTAGCGTCCCGCGTGATCACCGCGATCGCGTCGGGCTCGATGATCAGGTCCTTGGCCAGCCGCCGTGCCTCGTCGGCCGCGGCCTCGGCGGTGGTCTCGTCCGGGTATCCAATCGCGATCAGATCAGACATGGTCTTCCTTTTTTCAGACGGCAACGAAGGTAAAGACCAGTTGATCAGCCCAGCGCGCTCTGCGCCCCACCCGCGAAGGGTGAAGTTCAGCAGGCGGTGGCAGGCAAAAATCATGGTTAACGGAAGATGGCCGGACGGCTACCGGGGCGGATGACGCCTTAGTGGGCACTAAGGCCGCTTTCGGCATATTCCTGGACCTGAACCAATGATCGCTGGCGGTGCCGTGGCTGAAAGGCGCAGCCCTGGCGGAGTGCCAGGGGCAGCGCGATCGGAGCGTTCGCTACGGGTGATGCAAATCCCCGAGTCGGGCCGCGCCGGTCCCGGCGTGCCCATCGAGACAAAGTTCCACGCCCCGGCCCGGCGCGAGAAATGGGTCGAGCGGGCCGGGCTCATCCAATCCCTGGCCGGTGCCACCGCCGCCAAGCTGGTGCTGGTGGAAGCGCCCGCGGGGTTCGGCAAGACGACGCTCGTCGCGCAGTGGCGGGCGGGCACTTTGGAGAGCCGGCCGTTCGCCTGGATCTCGCTCGACCGGGGTGACAATGACCCGGCCACACTGTGGTGGTACATCAGCCACGCGCTGCGGCGGGCGTGCCCGGAGCTCGGCAGTGAGCCGATGCCACCCGAGGGTCCCGTCCAGGTACGCGAAATCACCGGAATCTTGCTCCCGGGCCTGATCAACGACCTCGACGCGCTCGCGGCACCGGTAGTTCTCGTGCTTGACGACTACCAGGACATCATCGAGCCCAGCTGCCACGAGCAGGTCGCGTTCCTGCTGCAGCATCTCCCGTCCACGGTTCAGATCGTGCTCATCACGCGGACGGCTCCGCCACTGCCGCTGGCGGCGCTGCGTGCCGCCGGTGACCTGATTGAGTTCCGGGGCCCCACGCTGCGCTTCTCGGCCGCCGAGGCGGTGCTCCTGGTCGAGGCGATCTCCGGCGTCCATCTCAGTGAACCCGACGTTGCCGTACTCGTCGAGCGGACGGAGGGATGGCCGGCCGGGCTGTACCTCGCGGCGCTCTCGCTACGCGGCCATCCGTCACCAAGCGCCTTCGTCCGCCAGTTCACCGGTGACAACCGGTTCATCACTGACTTCCTCGTCGAGGAGGTACTCAGCCGCCAGCCGACCGAGATCCGGCAGTTCCTCGCGCGCACGTCCATCCTCAGCCGGTTCTGCGCACCACTCTGCGCTGCCGTGATCGGGACGCCGAATACGGCGGAGATCATTGACATCCTGGACCGGGAGAACCTGTTCATCGTGCCGCTGGACGAACGCCGGCAGTGGTTCCGCTATCACAGTCTCTTCGCGCAGGTGCTCGGCGGCTATCTGCGGCGGACCGACCCCGAGGTCGTTCCCGTCCTGCACGAGCGCGCGAGCGCCTGGCACCGGCAGTGCGGGTCGGTGGATGGAGCGATCGAGCACGCGCTCGCCGCCGGTGATCACGCAGGGGCCATTGGCCTTGTGGCCAGCCACTGGTATGCCTACGTCGATTCGGGGCGGCTGGTGACGCTGCGCAGCTGGGTCGGATCGCTCGATTACAGCGCGCTCGACGCCGATCCGGTCGCCGCGCACTGCGCGGCGTGGGCCGCCGCCCTGGCCGGCGACCGGGAACTCGTCCGGCACTGTATCCCGGTCATGGAAGCAGCCGAGCGGGAGGAGCCGCTGCCTGACGGCATGCGGTCGCTGAAATCCTCGGTCGCGATGCTCCGCGGGCTCTATGGGTTCGAGGGCTACCGGGTGATGCGTGACTCGGCGGCCCTGGCGGTCGAGCTGGAGGGTGACCCGGCGACGCCCTGGTATGCCCTCGCCCGGGTGGCGTTTGGCTTCAGCCGCTACCTGTCCGGTGAGCCGGGGGTGGCGGAGGGCCCGCTGGAGCAGGCCATCTCCAGCGAGCCAGCGATCCCGCTGGTGCGCATGCTCGGCCTGTCCGTGCTATCGCTGGTGGCCGTCGATACGGGCCAACTAGCGCGAGCCCGGGAGCTCGCCCGGGCGGCTCTCAGCCTCGGCGCCCGCGGCGGTGTCATCGAGACGCAAGCCAGTGCCCTGGCCTACCTGGCCGCCGGCGCGGTGTACGCGGCGCGGGGCCAGCTCGCGGAGGCCCGCAGCGAGCTCGAGCATGCGGTCGAGTTCCGCGAGACAGTGCCGGGGATCAGCCCGTGGGCCACGGTGGAGGCCATCATCAGCCTGGCGCAGGTGCTGCTGGCTATGGGGGACCGTTCAGGGGCTGCGGTGCTGCTCGACCAGCAGCGCCTGATAGTGATGTCGCTGGCGGACCCCCCGGAGGCCCTGAAGGCCCGGCTGGAGCGGCTGGAACGGCAGGCCGCGGGCCGCCGGATCGCGTCGCTTGATGACCCGCTTACCGAGCGCGAGGTGGCGGTACTGCGCCAGCTCCAGGGGCCGCTCTCGTTGCGCGAGATCGGGCAGGAGCTGCATCTGTCGGCGAATACGATCAAGACCCACGTGCAGGCGATTTACCGCAAGCTGGGCGTGTCCACCAGGCATGACGCCGTCGAACAGGGCCGCGAGACCGGCATCCTGTGATGCGCGAGACCCGATCCGGGAACAGCTGGGATGGCACATGGCAGCTAGGGCTCAGCCCGGCGCGAACTCCATAATGACCTTGATGTCGTCCGGTGCCCGCTGCAGCGCCTGCTGGGCCTCGGCGGGGCTGACCCGCCGGGTGATCAGCTGCTCGAGCCATGAAGGGTCCGCCGTGGCGAGCGCCTTCGCCGCATAGTAGTAATGCCGCCGGTTGGCATTCACCGAGCCGAACGCGGCGATGTTCTTCAGCACCACGCCCGTCGCCAGCGCAGTCGCCGAGACGCGGTCGGGCGTCACCGGCGCGCCGACACCGAGCAGGCAGATGATGCCGCCCGGCGAGATCGTCTCCAGTGCCTGCCGGATCAGGCTGGCCACGCCGGTGCATTCCACCACGATGTCCAGATCCAGGCCCAGGTCAGCGATCGCCCCCGTGTGATACGTCGCGCCCAGCTGCTTGACCAGGGCCGGTTTCGGGCCGGATGTCACCCGGTCCAGGACGTGGACGTCGGCTCCGTGCTGCACCCCGATCAGGGCGGCCAGCAGCCCGATGGGCCCGGCTCCCACCACCAGGACCGCGGACGGATCCCAGAAGGTCCGCCGGCCGATGGCGGCGATATGCTCCCACGCCTTGGCCGCCACGGTGGTGGGCTCCAGCAGCACCCCCAGCGTGCCCAGGCTCTTATCCACCCGCACCGCGTAGTCCGGCTCGATCCGCCAGCGCTCCGCCATGAACCCGTCGACCTGCTTGATGCCGCGTTCGGTGTAGCGGCCGTTGGAGCACATGTCCCACTCGCCGACCGCGCAGTTCGGGCAGGGCACCGGGTCGGGCCTGCGGACGATCCCCACCACGTGCTCACCGACCGCAAAGCCGCTCGGGCCAGGGTCGACCACCCGGCCGAGTGACTCGTGGCCCAGGATCAGCCGGTCCCGTCCCGGCGGCGCCCACCCGTAGCTGCCGCTGGCGATCTCGGCGTCGGTGCCGCAGATCCCGGCTGCGAGCGCCTGGACCACCACCGACCCGAGCGCGGGGTCTGGTTCGGGTACCTCCTCCAGCCGCGCCGGCCCTGCGGTCCCGGGCACCACTGTCACGGCCTTCATGCGTCCTCCCGGAACGTGCGTCCACCCGGAACACGGGCCGCACGGCAGACGGGCTGGCCGGCCCTTCCCCTCGCTGGCCCTTCCACCGCCGACTCTCCGGCCTCCGCCCGCCGCCGGCATCACCCGCCGGGGATGATGCTCGCCGCCGCCGCGGCGCGAACGATGACCACGGACACCCGGGCGCCGGACGGAGATCGCCATCCCGGGCCCATATCACCCGCGGTAGGTGATTACGCCGCAGGCCGGTGGCGCGACAGTCGTCTAATGAGCATGGAGTCCGGGCTTAGCCCTCAACTGGAAACCTTCCGCAAGGCGCGCCGGGAGCTCGAAGCATCAGTCCTTCCCCTCGCTACCTCGGTCGACGGGCGCCGGTTCTCTTTCCAGGCCTCGCTGTACGATCTGCAGCTGCAGGTTGGCGGCTACGTGATGCTGGAGGGTGACGGCCCGCCGCGGCTTGGCCAGGTCATCACCCTCGAGCTCGGCCGGCCTGGATACGGAGCTGACCCTGCCCGCGCTCGCGGGCGGTGCCGAGCAGACCCGGACCCAGGTCCAGCTCCGGTACGCGGGCGGTGAAGGCACGATTCTCGAAGGCGACCCGGCGCCGTTTCACGATGTGCTGGTCCGCGTCGCCACCGGGCCGGAGGTGCAGGCCTGGCTCCAGCGCAGCGCGCGGCACGACGCCCAGCTGCGGCTGGGCCAGCTGGCGCAGGCCGCTGAGGTGCCCTGCCGGGCGGACGCCGGCGGCTTCAACCGGCACACGTTCCTCTGCGGCCAATCCGGGTCGGGCAAGACCTACTCGCTCGGGGTGATCCTGGAGCAGTTGCTGATCGAGACGGACCTGCGCCTGGTCGTGCTCGATCCCAACTCCGATTTCGTGCGCCTCGGCCAGGTGCGCGGCGACGCCGATCCGGCACTGGCTGAGCGCTTCAGGAAGGCGGCGGGCGGAGTCACCGTCTATTCCGCCGGCGCCCCGGGGGAGCGAAGGCTGCGGCTGCACGCGGCCGAGATCGATCCAGCGACGCAGGCCGCGGCGCTCCGCCTGGACCCGATAGAAGACCGCGAGGAGTACGCCGCACTCGCCGAGTTCCTCGCCGACGGGGGCCAGCTCAGGCCGGAGACACTGGCCGGATAGCGACCGCCCCGAGGCGCGCCGCCTGGGCCTGCGGCTCCGCAATCTCGGCATCGACCGCTACACCGTGTGGGCCCGCGGCGAGGCGGGTTCGGTTCTCGATGCGGTCCATGATCAGGATGTCCGCTGCGTCGTCATCGACCTGGGCTCGCTGCCCACTCGTGAGGAACAGTCGCTGGTGGCCGCGGCGGTGCTGGGCGACCTGTGGCGACGGCGGCAAGAGCGCAGGCCGGTCCTCATCGTGATCGACGAGGCGCACAACGTCTGCCCCGCCGAGCCGCCAGACCAGCTTGTCGCGGTCGCCACCGAGCACGCCATACGGATCGCCGCGGAGGGCCGCAAGTTCGGGCTCTACCTCCTGGTATCGACGCAGCGCCCGCAAAAGATCGCCGGGAACGTCCTCTCCCAGGCCGACAACCTCGTGCTCATGCGGCTCAACTCGCTCGCGGACGCGGCTTTCACCCAGGCGGCGTTCTCCTTCGTCCCGCCGAGCCTGATCGAGCGCGCGGTGACCTTCCGCCAGGGCGAGGCCCTGATCGCGGGACGATCTCACCTCAGCCCGCACTGCTCCGCTTCGGCGCCCGGGTCACGGAGGAGGGCGGTGCCGACGTGCCGGCCACGTGGGCTGCCGCCCGGTAGCTGACCTGCCGCGTGGTGCCCGGTGCTCGGCACACTGCGATCAGCCGGAGGGCGGGATCGGGCTGGCGCAGGCTGATTCAGGGCGCGTGGACCACGGCGACCGGGCAGGGAGCGTGCGACAGCAGCGCGGTAGATATCGAACCGAGGGCCATCCGGGGGAGGCCGCCCCGGCCGCGGTCGCCCACCACGAGCAACTGGGCGTCCTGGGCGGCGATCAGCAGGGCGTGCCGCGCCGAGGCGCCGGTGACCTGCCGGTGCAGCTCGACGTCCGGGTGGTCCTTCTCCCAGGTGATGACCGTTCGCTCGAAGTCCTCCGCGATGAGGGGTGCTGCGGCCAGATCCCCTGGAGCGTCGGCCAGCGCGCACACGGCCGTCAGCGGCACCCGGTGCAGCGCAGCCTCGGTGCCGGCGAAGCGCAGCGCGGCTTCTGCCGCCGGAGAGCCATCGATTCCCACGACGACATGCCCGGGAACATAGCCGCCGGCCGGGCGCCAGTGCCCGCGCACGACGACCACGGGGGCGGATGCGCGCGCCGCCACCTGCTGGCTGACCGATCCCAGCAGGAGCCCGGACAGGCCTTCGAGGCTACGGGAACCGACGACCAGCATGTCGGCGTCGGCGCTCTGCTCGCATAGGGCGCGAGCTACCGGTCCTTCGACCAGTACGTGCCGCACCCGGGCCGGGTCGGGGTTCGGCACCGCGGCCGAGAGAATCCACTGGGCGCTTTCCCGCGCTGGATCTTCCCCGGGGCCGAGCGGTGGTCCCGCGTCCCCGGGTGCCCAGGCGTGGCACACCGTCAGCATGACTCCGCGTTCCCTGGCCTCATGCGCGGCCCAGTGCACGGCTTCCTGGCTACTCAAAGATCCGTCGTATCCGACGAGAATCCCGTGATCGGTGCTGGCCACGGCAACCTCCCTGAGCCTGGGTATGATGCCGAGGCTGGCCGGCCGTGGCCCGGCTGGCCAGAGACGGCGGTCCCGTACGGGCCGGACTTTCGGCCCGGGATGGCCACGCTCCTGGTCAGCGGTTCCCGGCCGCCTCCGATATGAGGTCTTTCGGCCCTTTCCGCGGGAGCGGAAAGGCCCTGCCGCGCACAGCACGCGCGGGCGGACGCTGGGACCATGAGCAGACCAGACATCACCGACCTTGGGCTCAGCATGGGCAAGAAGGGGCGACTGCGCCGCATCCTGCACCAGAGCGGGCTCCGCAATGGGCCTCTGATCACGCAGCTCAAGCACATTCTCGCGACGTACTGCAACTGAGGCTGCGTCCCCACAAGGACGGTCAGACAAGGAGTCCGGGCGATGGCGAGACCGGTTGTCGCAGGCAGCGACGGTTCGCAAGAGTCCCTTCAGGCGGTGGAATGGGCGGCTGCGGAGGCGGTCCGGCATTCGGCGCCGCTCCGGATCGTAACGGTGGCGGCCCCGTCGTGCCCGGCGGACGAGGAGGACCCGGCGGCGATGCTGGACGAGCTGATGCATACCGTCTACGCGCAATCGCTCCGCACGGCCGCCAGGGAACTCGCCCGGACGGTCCCCGGTCTCATCGTGGAAACCGAGCTCCTGGACGGCCCCCCGGGGCGGATGCTGGCCCATGACAGTTCCACCGCGCAGCTGCTTGTGGTCGGTGCATACGGCGTGGGCGGCTACCGGCAGCCGGGCCTCGGCCGGGAGGCCAGGTACCTGGCGACGCATGCTCACTGCCCCGTTGTCGTGGCCAGGGATCAGGGCGGCACCGTTCACGGCGAGATCGTTGTCGGTGTCCGGGACATAGACCATGGTGCCGGCGCGATCCCGTTCGCCTTCGAAGAAGCTGCCTTGCGCGGCGCCCGGCTACGGGTGGTCCATGCCTGGTTCCCGCTCGACCGGTGGTTCGGTGCCGAGGCGGAGAACTCGGCCGAGGCCGCCTCACGGCTGGCCCAGGGAGTGGACGAGTGGCACGGAAAATACCCGGATGTCGAGGTCAGCTATTCGGGCGTGGAAGGGCCACCGGGCCGCGTCCTGGCCGACTTCTCCGGGCAGGCCGACCTTACGGTGATCGGCAGGCACGACAGAGCTGACGGCGAGCCAGAGGGCGGTAATTTCGTCCTGCACAAGGTGCTCAACCACGCCACGGGCCCGGTCGCCGTCATCCCGTTCGCTGAACCCGGCTCCCGGGCCCGGCCCGGCCATCGTCACTGAGATGGCCCGGCATGCTGCGGACCGCAGTTTTTAACGCCGGGCTGGATCGGGGGGCTGAGCCGCGTTGGGTCTGCTGTGACGCGGGAGGTGCCCCGGCCGGGGCGCCGGTGCCTATCGGGGAGCAGTCTCAGTGAACATGACTGAGAATGCTCGCCGTCGTAGGCCGGGGTGGCGGCGCCGGTTACGGCGTCCCGGAAAGATGTATCCGGCCAGGCGCCGGGTTGGGCGCCAGGCGGGCTGTGGGGGTGGGGGTGGTTAGGCGACGGTGGCGGGGACCGGGGGAGTCAGGGGCGGGGTGGTGTGCTGTTCGTGGCTGGTGCGGCGGAGCCAGAATCCGATTCCGGAGCCGATCGACGCAGGCCGCACGTAGGTGATGATGGCGGCGATCCACATGATCTGGGATACCTTCCACCAGCCGTAGGCGTTCAGCAGCATGGAGCGCAGCGTCGTCCCCTTGAACACGGTGGCCACGGTGGCGGCGAGTTTGGTGTTGTTCGGCTGGGCGATCGCTTCGGCGGACAGCTGGGCGTAGGTCTTCCCGGCGCCCAGTTCGGCGATGTGGACGGCGATGAAGTGGTCGGCGTAGGCCTCGGCCTGCTGGCCGGTGAGCATCTGCTCGGCCGGCGTACTGGGAGATCGATGGGATCATGCCCGGGGTGATCTCGGTGCCGGCCTTGGCGTGCGCGAAGGCGGCCGCGGCCGGGAAGTAGATTTGCTGGGCGGCAAGCTGGTTGTGCACGGTGTTGTGGATGTAGGCGGAGCCCCATGTCAGCAGTCCGCCCGCGATGCCCAGGGTGACGGCGAGTACGAGCCCGGCCACACCGGCCAGAGCACCAAAACTCTTGCGGCGCATTTGAAAATGCCTCCCTTGTCATGCTGGATCGGTCTGCGACCCGGTGTCATGCCTGGATCGGTCTGCGATCCGGCCCTTTTTTAATTGACACGACAAGCATCGCTCGCCGGCCGCATTCGGCATCATGGCGTAACGTCACCGGCAGGCGGGATCAATGGACATACCGGAAGGGACTTCCGCTCATTGCGCTTTCGCGGCGGGTAACGCCGTGGGCGCCGGCGATGTGCCCGCGGCCGGGCAACCGGCCACGTCCGCTCCGGCAGACTAAGGTCCGCATCTATCAGGACATTGAGCCGTAGCGTAGGCCGCACCCGGGGCTGCACCCTGAAAGGGCCAGCCGGGGGGTAGCCGGGTCAGTCAGCCTCCTCAAGCGCCCCGCGGGAAGCAGCGGCGCGCTTCCCGCGGGGTCAACATTTACGCTATTGGCACATCAATTGCCGGCGTGATCTTTCCAGCGACGAACGTAGGCCAAGGTCCCGCGCCGTGGCTGCCAACGTCCGATGCACCGGGGGAAGTCTGGCCCTCAACCAGTTTCTGAACAGTCCCTAGCGTTGGTCACGCCAGAAAAGGCCCTTCGCCCTTCGGGAGGACAAATGTCCGGAATCTATGTGGGAATCGATGGCTCCAGTCATTCTCAGCTCGCCCTGGAATGGGCCATGCGGGAAGCCGTTATCCGCCGCGAGCCGCTGACCGTGATCGCCGTCCACGAAGTGCCGACCAGCGGCTGGGGCGGGATGATCGTGTACCCGCAAGACAGCGAGCTGCAGGAAGAATCCCGGAAGGCGGCCCAGGAGGTCGTGGACAAGGCGGCCGCCCAGCTGGGTGGCGCGGCACCCTCGTCCGTTACCGTGCAGGCCAGCATCGGGCTGCCGGCCTGCGCAGTTAATCGAGCCTGTCCAAGGATGCCGACCTCCTCGTGATCGGTTCGCGCGGCGCAGGAGGGTTCACCAGGCTGATCGTGGGTTCGACCAGCGCCCAGGTTTCTCAGCACGCGCACTGCCCGGTCGTCATTGTTCGGTGATCGTCCCCGCCGCCGATACTCAGGCGCCGATACTCAGGTCCCGGACGCTCCGAGGTGCCTCACGCTCCCGAGGTGCCTCACGCTCTGAGGTGCCTCACGCTCTGAGTTACCTCACGCTCTGAGTTACCTCACGCTCTGAGTTACCTCACGCTCTGAGTTACCTCACGCTCTGAGGTGCCTCACGCTCTGAGGTGCCTCACGCTCTGAGGTGCCTCACGCTCCGAGGTGCCTCACGCTCCAGGTGCCACCTCGCGCCGGGCATCCGGGCACCGGGCAACCCCCAGGCGCCGGCCGTGCGGGCCAGCGCCTGAAGGCTGTGTACCGGGCCAGCTTTGCCCCGGGCCAGGCCCGGAGCCGGGTCCCGGGATCCCGGGCCCCTGATCTGTCTCAGCTGCGATGCCCCGTCCACAGCGGGCCGATACTGCGCCATTCAGCATCCCAGGACCGGAACCGCCTACGGTCGAGGAAATGGTGGGCGACGGCCCGGACGCCCAGCAGCAACCCGGTCAGGGCCATGCTGGTGAGCATCACGGTGACGGCCACCTCGGCGACGACATCCGCGTGCCTGGCCGGAGGGTCGGCGATCGCGCCGGATGCGCTCACCCAGACGGGAACGACATCGCCGGCGAAAGAGCCGATCGGGGCGAGGACCTGGCCGGAGCGGGCCGTGCCGTCCGGTGCCGTCCATCGCGCCGTCGCCCAGGTGTCCGGGACAGCTGCGTAGGGGTCGACCGATGGCGGCCGGTGCGTTCTGGGTGAGCACGGCGTCGACCAGGTGATCGGCGGCTTGCTGAGCCTGGGCCTGGCGGCTGAACAGATGGTCGGCGGTTTGGCCTGCGATGATGGCGGTGACCGGGACCGCGGTCAGGATCAGGATCACCATGGCAAGCCGCAGCCACGCGTCGACCCTGTCGGCGGGTCGCCGCAGCGGGTTGTCGTCCAGTCCGAGCCTGCGGGCGTACCGCGCCCGGCGGATGCCTGCTGTGGGGTTCCTGGCGTTGCTCATCGCGGTCACCTCCCGGCGGCCTCAGCCGTGCCGTCAGCCGGCGTGCGCCGTACCGTGATCGCGCGGCATGTTCTTCGCCCTCGGCCCGGCCCCGCGGGACCGCTGCATGCGCAGGAACTCCCGCCTGATCAGGTCCTTTTTCAGATCCAGGAACGACAGCGGTTCGAGCGTCCCGGCCGCGGCGTCCGTGAGCATGTTCCGCACGGACGCCTGGGTGATGGCCCGGCCGCCGAGACCCGCGATCACGGTGGATATGACCGGCTCGCCGGCCGCCCGGGAGCCAGGTGGCCGGCCAGGGCCATCCGCAGATCGGCGGACACGATGCCGCCCATACCGGTCGCAAATGCCCGCTCCAGGACCACGATCTGGCGTACCCGCCGGTCAGCGCCCAGCGCCTCGCGGACGGCCTGGGTGGGGAACGGCCGGAATGTGCTGATACCGAGAATGCCGACGCGCATGTCGTCGGCCCGCAGTTCGTCCACGGTGTCCTTGAGTGTGCCGACCACCGAACCGAGCGCCACCACCACCGTCTCGGCGTCCGTCCAGACGGTGGCCGCGGACCAGGCCACCGGAGTCACGGCCGAACGTCTTCCCGAATTCGGCCGCCACCTGCGGGATGAGCTCGAGGGCCTGCGACTGCGGGCGTGCGTCAGGTACCGTACCTCGGTGAACGCCTCGGGCCCGACTATCGCGCCGATCGAGACCCGCTCAGCCGCGTCGAGGATCTGGCGTGGTTCGTAGCCGGGCAGGAACGCGTCAACCTGTTCCTGGGTGGGCACGTCGGCCCGCTCGAAGGCGTGGGTGAGCAGGAAGCCGTCCATGCACACCATCACAGGGACCGACAGTTCCTCGGCGATCCGGAACGCCTGGATATGCAGGTCGAGCGCTTCCTGATTCGTCTCGGCGTAGAGCTGGATCCAGCCCGCGTCCCGCTGTGACATGGCGTCGCTGTGGTCGTTCCAGATGTTGATGGGGGCGCCGATGGCGCGGTTCGCGACGGTCATCACGATCGGCAGCCCAAGCCCGGCCGCGTTGTAAACGGCCTCGGACATGTACAGCAGGCCCTGGCTGGCGGTCGCGGTGTAGGCGCGGGCGCCGGCGGCGGAGGCGCCGATGGCCACGGACATCGCGGCGAACTCCGACTCCACGTTGAGGAACTCGCACCGCCGCAGCGTTCCGGCCTTCACCTTGGCCCCGAGGGCTTCGACGATGTGCGTCTGCGGCGTGTTCGGGTACGCGCAGATCACCTCGGGACGGCTCAGCGCCACCGCCTCGGCGACCGCCCGCGCCCCCTCCATCTGCCTGAGCATGGCCCTATCCCTTCTGTGCGCCAGCCCGATGACCGGCAGCCACCGACGCAGCCCGGCCGTGGTGACGACTCCCTGGCCGCCGCGGCCGTGCCCGCGTACCTGGAACATTGGCCCTGCCCTTCCGGCGACGGTTCTCCGTCGCCGTGTTAATTCCACGCCCAGTGGCGCGGCAGCGGCAGGGACGAAGGACCCGCGCGGGCGTGCCCAACGCCCATTGGGCGGCGGACGCCGCTGCGGCACGGTGATAAGAGCGGGGCCAGACGACCACGGAGGGAGGCCGGCATGGATTCAGTGCAGCGGAATTCGCAGGTCACGGTGACGGCGCTGGCCGGCCACCGCTTCCTGCACGGCCTGACCCGGGAGCAGCTCGCGGAGCTGGTTCCGGCCGCGCGCTGCGCCGAGATCCCGGCGGGCCGCCGGCTGTTCGAAGACGGCGGCCGGGCGGACGGTTTCTGGCTGATCCGCTCCGGCTCGGTCGCCATGGACCTGCACGTGCCGGGTGAAGGCCAGGTCATCGTCGAGACGATCGGGATGGGTGACGTGCTCGGCTGGTCGTGGCTGGTGCCGCCCTACGTGTCGATGTTCGGTGCGGTGACCGTGCAGCCGACCGAGGCCTTCCACTTCGACGCGCGGCCGGTGCGGGCCCTGTGCCAGGCCGACCCGCAGCTGGGTTACGAGCTCACCCGCCGGTTTCTCTGCGTGGCGTCGGACCGGTTGCGGGCCAGCAAGGCCCGGCTGCTGGACCGCTACGTGCCCGCCCGGCCGTGGCCCTGACCGGCAAGAAAAGCCGTGGCCCTGACCGCCCAGATCCCTGACCGCCCAGACCTGACCGCCCAGATCCCTGACCGCCCAAATAAGGAGTACACAGATGACAACACGCATAGGTATCAACGGTTTCGGCCGGATAGGGCGCTCGTTCCTGCGCGTCTCGGCCGAGCGGCCGGATCTCGAGGTCGTCGCGATCAACGACATCATGGACACCCGGACGCTGGCGCACCTGCTCGAGTTCGACTCCACCTACGGCCGTTTCGGCCATGAGGTCGGCTACAGCGGTGACACCATCACCGTGGACGGGCGCCCGATCGCGGTGCTGAGCCAGCGGGATCCGGCGGATATCGACTGGGCCGGGCTGGGCGCGGAGGTGGTGATCGAGGCCAGTGGCCTGTTCCTGGCCCGTGACAAGGCCGCGCTGCACCTGAAGGGCGGGGCCCGCAAGGTGCTGCTCTCCGCGCCGGGTAAGAACGCAGACATCACCATCGTCCTCGGGGTCAACGAGGGCGCCTACGACCCGCAACGGCACGACGTGATCTCCAATGCGTCCTGCACGACGAACTGCGTGGCCCCGATGGCCAAGGTCCTGCACGACGCCTTCGGCCTCACCCAGGGTTTCATGACGACCATCCACGCCTACACCGGTGACCAGATGCTGCTCGACGGCCCGCACAAGGACCTGCGCCGGGCCCGGACGGCGGCGGTCAACATCGTGCCGACCACCACCGGGGCCGCCCGGGCGACCGGCGAGGTCATCCCGGCGCTGGCCGGCCGGCTCGACGGGGTGGCGGTACGCGTCCCGGTCGAGGACGGATCGCTGACCGATCTCGCCGCGGTGCTGGCGACCGAGGTGACCAAAGAGGGCGTCAACCAGGCGTTCCAGGACGCGGCGGCCACCGGCCCGCTGGCCGGGCGGCTGCGCTACAGCACCGACCCGCTCGTCTCCCGCGACATCATCGGTGACCCGTCCTCGTGCGTGTTCGATTCCGGCCTGACCCAGGCCGCGGGCACCCTGGTCAAGATCTTCGGCTGGTACGACAACGAGTGGGGCTACACGTCCCGCCTGGTCGACCTGGCCGCCCTCGTAGGCGGGAAGCTCTGAGCGAAAGGAGAGCAGGCCATGGTCAGCATGCCGATCGTGGTCGGTACGGACGGCTCGGAGCAGGCCGGCCGCGCCGTCGAGTGGGCGGCCTGCGAAGCGGTACGGCGAGGGGCTGCGCTGCGGATCGTAGCCGTGCCGGCTATGCCGTCCCGGATGCGGGCCTACGACTCGTCCCCGGCCACGGTGGCCCATTTCCTGCGGGAGTATTCCGTCGCGGCGCTGTCCGCCGCGGCCAAGCGGGCCGGTGAAGTGGCCCCGCGGCTGCCCGCTGAAACCGAGCTGCTGACCGGCGCCCCCGCTACGGCGCTGATCGCCAGCGCGGCGGGGGCGGCCATGCTGGTCGTCGGGGCCCGCGGTGGGGGCGGGTTCGGGGCCATGGCGCTCGGCTCCGTGAGCCGGTACGCGGCCATGCACGCGCCCTGCCCGGTCGTGGTCGCCCGCGAGGACACCATGGCGGTCCACCGCAAGGTGGCAGTCGGGGTGGCCGACCCGGCCGAGGCCGGCGACAGCCTCGGGTTCGCCTTCGAGGAAGCGTCCCTGCGCGGGGCCCAGCTGACCGCCGTCCACGCCGTCCACCACTTCCGGCTGGCCGCCACCCGTCAGAGCCCGGTGGTCCCGGGGCCCGGCGAGGCGGCTGCCGCCGCGGAGCTGGGCAACGCCCTGGCCGAATGGCAGGACAAGTACCCGGAGGTACGCGTCCAGCCGGACGTCGTGTGGGGTCACCCCGGCCAGGTACTGGCCGGCTACTCCGCGCACGTCGATCTCCTGGTCATCGGCAGGCACGGTGTCCCGGAGGGGGCCGCCAGCATCGGGTCCATCCTGCATCCGGTGCTCGGCCACGCCCACTGTGCCGTCGCCATCATCCCGTCGACGAACTGAGAACACAGCCCACGTCGACGAACTGAGAACACAGCCCACTGAGGACACAGCCCACTGAGAACACAGCCGCCCGGGACGCTGAGCGTCCCGGGCGGCTGGCTGCGTGGGTGGCTAGGTCGGACCGGACCCGGCCGGGTGCCGGGGCTGCTCCGGCGGCTGCGTCGGTGCGGGCGGCGCCTGCACCTCGGGATTCGCCGGGGAGTTGTTCCACGACCGCCAGACCAGCCGGTGCAGGGGTATCCAGCGCGGGATGTCGCGCAGGCCCGGGATGAACGGGACCAGCAGCAGCAGGATCGTCGCGGCTCCGGTCAGGTAGATCGCGATCAGGTCCACGTTGGCCGAGTTGTCGAAGCCGGGCACGTGGTACCAGAGCTGGAACAGCCACAGCCACGGCTGGCCGGGATAACTGCCGGTCTCGTTCATCACCCCCCACTGGTCACCGGTCAGGTGCTCGGCAGTGGCCTGATTGGCGTAGTAGGCCCCGTCATTCAGGAACAGCAGCGGCTCGGTGAAGTTGGTCCCGTAGAACGGCTGCGTGCCGGACAGGTCGGCGTCGATGGCCCCGCTGCGCGCCAGCGTGAGCTCGGTGGCCAGCATGAGCGGCACGGGGCCGTCATTGGCCCTGGGCACCACCGGGTTGCCGTTCACGAACTTGACCTTGGTCACTGCGGTGCCGTAGGCGGTCGCCCATTTCACCTGCTGGGCAGGGGAAGCCGCGTTGTAGATCCTGAGCGCGGCCGCCAGGGCCGGGTCGGTCGGTGCGTTCTTCGCCAGCGGGCTGAGCACGAAGGTCTGGGCGGCGTCGATGGGCTGCCGCACCCCGAGTATGTTCGCCGGGGCGAACAGGAGTGACTGCGGCGTGCCGTTGTTGTTGTAGGGCGGCCCGTAGGTCGCGGTCAGGCTGGTGCCGTCCAGTTCGGTCGCGGCGGTGGCCAGGAAGTCGTCCGGGGCGACCTGGACCCAGCTGCGGACTGTGACCGGGGGCACGTTGGGCGAGGACAGCAGCCCGGCCAGGCCGAAGGTCAGGGCGAGCACCACGACGGAGGCGATCGTGCCCTCCTTCAGAATGTCGTACCGCCGGGTCGGCCCGCGCCATGCGGCCTGGTCGGCGGCCCGGGCGGCGCGGCGGGCGGCCAGCCCGTGCGGCCGGCTGGCCGGGAGCGGATGGCTCACGCCGCGCACCCGGACCAGCAGCACATGCGCGCCGATGATGGCGACCAGGATGATGGGGAGAAGGACGATGTGCCACATCAGCATCTGGCCGAAGTTCATCAGGTTGAAGAACGACCCGACGCCGACCGCGTTGAAGGCGTCCTTGCCGTTCGTGGCGATCCACTGGGAGTCGAAGTTCTGCTGCGACAGGTAGCCGGTGAAGCACTCCACCACCGAGGCCACGAACGCCACCACGCCGGTGATCCAGGTCATCGCGCGCCGCCCCCGCCAGGCGGCCATCCAGAACTTGCCCCACAGGTGGATGACCAGGAACGCCATGAACAGCTCGACGCTCCACAGGTGCAGGCTGTTGAGGAAATGGCCGACCGGGTTGTAGTGCCACCAGTCCGGCCCGCCCAGCGCGATCGCGCACCCGCTGGCGATCACGACGCCCAGCGCGGCCAGCGAGGCCACGCCGAAGATGTATATCCAGGACCGCACGTAGGCGGGCTGGCGGTCCGGCAGCAATTTGCCCGGCGGCAGGACCCGCAGCGCCCAGTTGCGCACCTTGGCCGTCCACAGGTCGTCGTCTGGCCCCGGTGTCCGTGCGGGCTCGGCGGCTGCGGCCCCGTCTCCAGTGTCATCGGCGAGGTCCGCGTCGTACGCGCCGCCGGCTCCGGGGCTGGCCGGGGCCTCCTCCGTGTCCTTTTTCCCATGTGGGAAGGGGATCAGCAGGGCCGCGCCGAAGATGACGACCATGACGGCGATCAGGACGAGGTTCGCCACTGACACATCAAAGATCGACCAGTGCAGGTATGTCCCGGGCTGATTCAAATCGATCGCGGCGGGCGTGGAGCCCGCAAACGCTACGGCTGCCATCAGATGCTCCGGCTGGAAGGCGGGACGGGCCCCGCGCGAAACAGTGTGGGCTCCAACTTCCTCCGAGGTGCTAGGGCTGATCCAGGGATGTGAGTCACTAGCCATCCGGGACCTTCGTCCCCCATGTTCAACCCCGGGGCAACGTGGGGCGCTCTGAGGTCGAACGGGGACTTAGGGCCCGGAAGATTTCGGCCGTTCTTCCTGTGACGTCCCGAACAGGCCGTGCTGTGCTAGCCAGTGAGGCGTTCCGCCCCGGTGGCCTGCTCCCGCGGACCCGCGCCGAACACCCGTTATGGCAGCCGGCCGTGACGGGCCACCACGAAGGCCAGGCCGATCGTGATCGGCGTGCACAGGAAGTGGTACGCGGTCGTGATGCCAAACTGCCACCGTGAAATGTCGAGCACGTCCGCCCGTAGCCTCCCAGCTCGGCCAATCGCTCAGCCCGGCAGATCCACGTACCAGGGTGGATGTGCCGACGTCCCGGCGATGATCTTGGTTTTGCCCTCAGGCCACGCAGGGCCGCGCGGCCCGAGCAACGGGGACCAAGGTCCCGCGGTGAGCGGTTATGGTCAGCTCACCGGGGCGGCGGAGGGCTGCGGCTGGCGGAACAATGCGGCGGCCACGTCAGCCGCCCGGCCGGGCAGTTCCTGGACCCTGGCACCGGCCACCCCGAGAGCCGCCTGGGACATCCGGTAGTGATGACCGCACAGCAGCAGGTCGGCCGAGGCGGGGCGGGCCGCCGACGCGGGCATGACCACCCGGACGACGGGGCGGCCCGGGCAGCAGCAGGCCCGGTACTCGGGGCGGCCAGGATCGGCCGGCTCGATCGTTTCGTGCGCGCCGACGGCGGCCGGCGCAGATCCGGTACCAGGGTCACCCTTGCGGGGGAAGTTCGGCTTCATGGTACGAGGATGGACTGCCGCGGGCCCGGCTTGCAGAGCCAAAACTCCCCGCCTCCGCAGGCCGAAGGTCCTCGCGGCGACGCTGCCGGGCGCGGCCGGGCGGCCCTCACGGACGGACGATGCGCCGCCCGCTGATCCGGCGGGGGGTGATGCGCACGTACGCCGTGCGGTCACCGCCTGCCCACGGCAGCACCTCGGCGCAGCGCTGCAGATGAGCCAGTTCCGTTTTCTGCAGCACCCGGTGCGCCTGGCCCTGGATCAGCACGCTCCACCCCTGCTCGAGGGCTTCGTCGACGTGGTCGACCTCGAAGGACACCTCGCCGTCGGCATGAGCGGCGATGACCGAGCCCCCGTCGGTCCGCACCACCACGGTGTTCGCGCTCACCGCGAAGTTGACCGGCAGGATGACGATCCCCGAGGCGGTGCTGAACCCGATCCGGCCGACGCCACCGGCTGCGATGAGGCGAAAGCATTTGGCTCGCGGGATCTGCGCCAGCTTGTTCAGGCCAGCCAACGGCTCGCGTCCGGGCGGCATCTCCAGTGCCGCCCCGAGCAAGGTCGACGGCGTGGTCTGCAGCGCCACGGACAACTGGCGCAGGACTGCGCCGGTAGGCAATCCGGGATACTTCTCCAGGTATTCCACGTACCGAGCGCTCACCCGGGCCCGGGCCGCGACCTGCTCCCGGCTGAGCTTGAGCTCGCTGCGCCGCTGCGCCAGCCTCCGGCTCAGGTCGCCGGGGGACGCTGCGCTCGGCCAGGTTTCCGGGTCGTGCTGATCTGCTGGGCGGTGCTCAGCTTCGGGACTGGTGGTCATGCCATCCACCTCGGATCAATGGGCGCGCCGCCTGCGAGGGCGGCGCCTCTGTAGCGCAGAATCACTGCACCGCAACACCGCGGCAGAGAGCCGTCCGCAACATCCGGGCGGGACTTAGGGCGGTCCTGGGGTGGCGAGTGCGGCGCGAAAGGGCGGCAGGAACTCGGCGGCAACCATCAGCTCGCGGCCGGTCACGATGCCCGGCGCGATACGGATGAACTGCTCGCCCCGCGTGCGGGCCCAGGAAGGGGGCCCGGTGCCGTGCAGCCTGGCAGCGTCGCCGGGGTCGGTTACTTCGTGAGCGCTGCCGACCACGTTGACCGTCCAGCCGGTGTGGGTTTCGTCGTCCAGGTGCTCGGCCTGGAACGCCACGATGGTATCCGGGATGGTGGTGGAGAGCGTGCTGCCGGTGTCGAGCCGGATGACGATCTCGTTGCCGTCGACGGCGAACCTCACCGGCTCCACCGCGGGCAGCGCCCTCTTCGTGTAGGCGATCCGGCCGATTGAGACTGACGTCAGCAGCCGGAGGCACTCGTCAGCCGGAATCATCGTGGGCCCGGAATCATCTGCGTCCATACCAGCAGGGATATTGCGCCTCGTAACGGCAGGCACAGGGCCGAAGGTCCAGGCTCCGGGCCGGAAGGTCCTGCCGCCACGGAGCGCTGGCGGCCAGCGCGGTTGCCGGAGGCGGTCATCGCGGTTGCCGGAGGAACGGGTCATACGGCTGCGCCGGGCTGATACGGATCCTGGCGTCCACGACGGACACCCCGCCAGGGCAGGCGATCACGGGGTTGAGGTCAAGCTCGGCGACCTCCGGAAGGTCATCGGCCAGGCGGGAGATGCGCAGCAAGGTGTCCCGGAGCGCCGGCAGGTCGGCGGCCGGGCTGCCCCGGTGGCCGAGCAGCAGCGGCGCTGAGGGGGCGGAGCGGATGAGTTCGTCGGCGTCAGCGTCGGTGAGGGGGGCGAGCCGGGCCGTGTGGTCGGCCAGCACGTCGGTGGCCACGCCGCCGAGCCCGAAGACCACCAGCGGGCCGAACATGGGTTCCTGCGTGACGCCGATGACGACCTCGGTGCCGCCGGTGATCATCGGCTGCATCAGTATCTGGCGCAGCCGCCCGAACTTGGCGGACAGCACGCGGTAGGCCCGCCGGATGTCGGCGACGGTGCGCAGATCCGGCTGGACCGCTCCGGCATCGGCCTTGTGCAGCAGGCCAGGCACGTCGGCCTTCAGCACGATAGGGCCGCCGAGGTCGGCGGCGGCCCGGACGGCGGCGTCGGCGCTGGCCACCGGGGTGAGGCTGATCAGCTGCACACCGTAGTGCGCGAGTAGCGCCGCGACCGTCTCTGGCGGCAGCCAGCCGCCCTTCGGGTGGCGCATCAGGTACTTCTGGACCAGGGCGCGGGCGTCGTCGGTCGCCAGGTCGGTGAATTCGCGGAGGTGACCGGTGGGCCGGGCCCGCCAGGTTCCGTAGGTGACGGCGTGGGCCAGGGCGTGCGCGGCTGCTTCTGGGTAGGCGTAGGAGGGGATGGCGGCGGCGGGGGCCGCTGGCTGGGCCTGGCCGGGCCGGTCCTGTTCGGCTGGGGTGGCGGGGGGCAGCAGCCGGACGGGTTCGGGCTGGTCGAGTATTACCGCGGCGAGTGGCACCTGGATGTCGGCGGTGCGGATGGCGGTGATCAGGTCGCCGGTGGCGGCGGTCGGCAGGGCCAGCGCGAGGACCGCGTCGACGCCTTCGTCGGCGGCGGCCAGTTCCAGGCAGCGCCGGAATGAGTTTTCGCTGACGGTGGCGGTCGTGTCGACCGGGTTGGTCACGGTGCCGGTGGGGGGGACCAGGGCGTGCAGCCGCCGCCGGGTCTCGCCGGTCAGCTTGTGCACGGTCAGGCCGTAGCCGGAGCAGGCGCCGGCGGCCAGCAGCCCGGCGCCGCCGATGTTGGAGACCACCGCGATCCGCGGGCCGGCCGGAAGGGGCTGGGTGGCCAGCAGGGCGGCCGCGTCGAGGAGTTCACCGGGGCTGCTGGTGGCGATGATGCCGGCCTGCCGGAACAGCGCCTCCCGGGTGATCGGCGGGGTGGCCGCCGCCGCGGCGGTCTGCGATGCGGCGCGCTGGCCTGCTGCTGATCGCCCGGCGGGCACGGTCAGCACGGGCATGGTCCGGCCGACCTGGCGGGCGGTGCGGGCGAACTTGCGGGGGTTGCCGAACGATTCGGTGTACAGCACGGCGAGTTTGGTCGCCTGGTCCTGTTCCCACCACATCAGCATGTCGTTGCTGGAGACGTCGTACTTGCGGCCGACGGAGGCGAAGGAGGAGACGCCCACGCCCAGCCGGGACAGCCGGTCGGCCAGCGCGAAGCCGAGCCCGCCGGACTGCATGACCAGGCCCGCGGTGCCCGGTGCGGGATGCCGGGCGGCGAAGGTCGCGTCCAGCCCGGTGCCCGGTACCGCGACGCCGAAGCAGCCGGGGCCGACCAGGCGCATGCCGTAGCGGCGGCAGATGGCCAGCAGGTCGGCGCCTTGCGGAATGTCCAGCCCCGCGGTGATCACGACGAGGGCCTTGACCCCGCGGCGGCCGCATTTGTCGGCCACCGCGCACACGGCGGCGGGTGGCACGGCCACCACCGCCAGGTCCACGGGCTCGGGCAGCGCGGTTACCGACCGCACGCAGGGCACCGCCTCCATGTGCGCGGCGTGCGGGTTGACCGCGTACACCCGGCCCTGGTAGCCGGCGGTGACGATGTTGTGCAAGATGGCCCGGCCCGCGGTTCCCATCCGGCGGCTGGCCCCGACCACAGCCACCGAGTCCGGCTGGAACACATGACGCAGGCTCACCACGTCCGCGCTGCGCTCGCGCAGCGCAGCCGCGTCCAGGTACGGATCCCAGCGCAGATCGGCATCATCGTGCGGCAGCTCACAGGTCAGCTCGATCACGCCGTCTTCCAGTTCGCGCCGGATGCTGAGCCCGGCATCGGCGAAGACCTTCTGCATTTCGGCGTTCTGCGCCAGTACGGACGCCGTCAGGGTGGTGACGCCCCGGCGGCCGGCGTCGGAGATCAGGTGCTCCAGCAGCAGCGTGCCGATGCCCCGGCCATGCATGTGGTCGGCCACCGCGAACGCGATTTCCGCCTCGTGCCCGTTGCCCGTGATCTCGTAGCTGGCCACGCCGGCGAGCTGGCCACCTACCGTGGCCAGCAGAGCGGCGTGGTCGGCGGCCGGTGCCCGGCAGACCCGGCGTGCTTCCTGCTCCGCGGAAAACCGGCTGAAACTGAAGAAACGCAGGTAGGAATTTTCCGGCGACATGGCCTCGTGCATGGCCGTAACCGCAGTTGTGTCGCCCGGGGTGGCGGGGCGGATCTCCGCTGTCGTGCCGTCGGCCAGCAGGGCGTACGCGCTGCGGGTCAAAGCTGTCGATGGTGCTTTAGTGGCATTCATCAGGCACGCCTCTTTCGTCCGCCATGCTTGGGTCCAGTTCACCGGAACCGGAACCGGGACTGGTACCGGTAAATGGCAGCTTGACGGCAGGGCGTCCGGCCCTTGACTTCGGGCGGAAGGTCCCGCGTGCGCCGTCCTGGGCCAGGACACTGGTCCCGGGCTCCAAGGGCGGTGTCCTCTGCCGCGATGACGCCGGCCCGGCGGACCCTGTGGTCACGGCGGGCTGGTCCGGCGCGAAACGCGACCGCTGGCCAGCACGAACGAAGGCGGGCAGCACGAACGAGGGCGGGCAGCACGAACGAAGGCAGGCAGCACGAACCAGGGCAGGCAGGGAGCATGACAATGAGGGACGGGTCTGCCCGCTACCGCCTCGTCCTGCTGCGCCACGGCGAGAGCGAGTGGAACGCCCGTGACCTGTTCACCGGCTGGGTGGACGTCGCCCTGTCGGCTGATGGTGAACGTGCGGCGTCGTGCGCCGGGATGCTGCTCGCGGCCCATGCCCTGCTGCCGGACGTCGTGCACACCTCGGTGCAGCGGCGCGCGATCAGGACGGCGGAGCTGGCCCTGGCCTGCTGCAGGAGGGACTGGATTCCGGTGCGCCGGTCGTGGCGGCTCAATTCCAATCACTACGGCGCGCTGCAGGGCACGAACAAGGCCGAGGTGCGCTCGGTCTACGGAGCGGAGCAGGTCATGGCCTGGCGGCGTGGTTACGACGTCCGGCCGCCCCTGCTCGAACCCAGCGCGCCCCACTCACAGTTCTCCGATCCCCGCTATGCCGCGCTGCCGCCGGAGGCGCGACCCCGCGGCGAGTCCCTGAAGGACGTGACCGCACGGCTGCTGCCCTACTGGCACGACGTGATCGTGCCCGACCTGCACGACAGATCGGTGGTTCTCGTCGTATCGCACGGCAACACGCTGCGGGCGCTCATCAAGCACCTGGAGTCCGTCAGCGACGAGGCCAGCTCGGAACTGAACGTGCCCAACGCTGTTCCGCTGCTGTACGAGCTGGATGCGCAGCTGCGTCCGGTCGGGCGGGTGCAGCGGCTAAGGGCGTGCTGAGCGTGCCCGCGGTCTGGGCGAGCTCGCTCTGCTGGGCGGACACGGGCCGCGGACATGGGCCGCGGACATGGGCCGCGGACATGGGCCGCGGACATGGGCCGCGGACACGGGGCCGCGGACACGGGCCATGGTCAGGCGTACAGGGCCTCGGCGTCGGCGGCGTACTTGGCCAGGACGTAGTTCCTGCGGATCTTTTGCGTGGGGGTCAGCTCGGCGCCGGTCGCGAACCGGCCGGGCAGAATGCGGAACCGTTTGATGCCTTCAGCCCGGGACACGGCCGTGTTCGCCCGGTCCACCGTCGCCTGGACGACGGCGCGCAGATCCGGATCTTCGCTCAGCTCACCGACCGTCGCCGCGGCTGGTTTTCCCTGCCGCTGTTTCCACCGGTCGAACGCCTCGCTGTCCAGGGTGACGAGCGCGCCGATATACGGGCGCCGGTCACCGATGACGACGCACTCCGCGATCATCCAGTGCTCGCGCACCCGGTCCTCCAGGGCCGAGGGCATCACATTCTTGCCGCTGGCCGTGATGATCAGTTCCTTCTTCCTGCCGGTGATGTAGACGAACCCGTCATCATCGACCCGTCCGAGGTCCCCGGTGCGCAGCCACCGGCCATCGAATGCCTCGCTGGTGGCCTGCGGGTCCTGCCAGTATCCCTGGAACACCACCGGCCCCTCGATCTCGACCTCGCCGTCGGCTGCGATCCGCGCCGAGCAGCCAGGCAGCGGCAGGCCCACTGAGCCGATCCGCTGAACGCGCGGGGGGTTCATGGTGACGGGGCCGACGGTCTCGGTCAGTCCCCAGCCTTCCAGCACGGTGATTCCGGCACCGTGCAGAAAGTGCGCGAGATCTTCGGTCAGCGGTGCGCCACCGCTGATCACCCAGGCTGCCTGCCCGCCGAGCCCCCGCCGTAGCCGCGTGTAGACCAGCCGCCCGTATGCTGCGTGCCGCAACCGCAGCCGGATACCGGGCCGCCGCCCGGCCCGGCTGTAGGCGACCGCGGTGGCCTCCGCCGCCGTGAACAGCCGCTGGTGCCCTTCCGCCTCGGCCCGCTGGCGGGCCGCGGTGGCGATCTTCTCCAGTACGCGGGGCACCGCGAGCAGGATCGTTGGCTGGAAGGCGGGCAGCTCCGCGGGCAGCTCACCGGGGTCGGCGAGATAGGCGGCCTGTTGGCCGGCGTGCACCAGGCACAGGGCAACGACCCGGGCCAGGATGTGGGACAGCGGCAGGAAGAACAGGCTGGAGGCATTCCCGGCCAGGACGCGATCCTGGACCCCGGGCACGCTCATGATGGCGCGCACCACCGCGGTCAGGTTGCCGTGGCTGATCATGCAGCCTTTCGGCTGGCCCGTTGTGCCTGAGGTGTACACGATGGTCGCGAGGGTCGCGGAGGTCACCGCGCCGCGCCTGCGGGCCAGCTCCGCCGGGGCAATACGCTGCCCAGCTCTGGCCAGCGCGTCCAGGCCGCCGGCGTCCAGCTGCCAGACGATCTCCACCTTCGCCGGCTGAGTGTCCTCGATGGCGCCGGCGAACTGCGCGTTCCCGGCGAACACCGCGACCGCGCCTGAGTCGCTCAGTTCCCAGCCGATCTGCTGCACCGACGAGGTCTCATAGACGGGCACGGTCACGGCCCCTGCCGCCCAGATCGCGAAATCACAGACCACCCAGTCCAGGCTGGGCGCGGCCATCAGGCCGATCCGGTCACCGGGCCTGATCCCGGCGGCGATCAGGCCGGCCGCGACGGACGTGACCCGGGCGGCGAACTGTTCCGCGGTTACCGGCCGCCACGCGCCGCCGTCTTTAACCCGGAACAGGATGCGGTCCGGCTCCCGCGCGGCCCAGCCGAACGCGTCATCGCATGCGTTCTGGCCCATGCTCCGCTGGCCAGGCTCACTCGCCGGCCCGGTCATCCATCCGGGAGCGCTCCCGGCACCGCGTGCGACCGCGCGGGCCCCGGGCGGCACGTTCGTGTCGGGCATCGGTACCTCCCGCTCCACGACTGGGCCTAGTAGTGCAGGCGGGCGGTCCAGATCAGCTGGGTTCCGCCGCTCGCTGGGGTGCTGACCTGGAAAGTCCCGCCATTGCGTTCGGCGCGGTGCCGCATGTTGGCCAGGCCGCTGGAACGGGTAGCAGTACCGAGACCACGGCCGTTGTCGATGATGTCCAGGGTGATCAGGCCGTCGTCACCGGACTCTACCGAGATGCTGATCGTGCTGGCGTGTGCGTGGCGCGCGCAGTTGGAAAGTGCCTCGCGGGCCACGGCGAGGATGTCGTTGGTCAGCACCGCGTCCGGGCTAGGCTCCAGTGCGCCGGTGAACTGGAGGTCGGCGGAAAAGCCGAGCTGCGGCCCGTGTTCGTCGATGAGGTCCCGGAGCCGGCCGCGCAGACCGCCGGGACTGGGCGCGGGCTGCTGAAGCCCGAAGATGCTGGAGCGGATCTTAACGATGATCCGGTCGAGCGTGTCGACGTAGCCGTTGACCCGCTGGGCGGTGGCTGGGTCGCTCCGGCTGGCCTGGCTCTGCAAACTCATGCCGAGCGCGAAGAGTTCCTGAATGACATGGTCATGCAGGTCGGAGGCGATGCGGTCGTGGTCTGCTGCCCGGGCCATGACGAGCTGGTCGGCGCGGGCCAGGGCGAGCTCCATCGCCACGGCGGCCTGGGTCGCGAACGAAAATGCCATCAGGAGGTGCGTCTCGGTCAATCCGGGGCTGGCGCGGCGGCGGCCCAGGATCAGTGCGCCACGGACCTGTTCCCCAGCGGTCAGCGGGACCACGATCAGCGGGCCGAGGTCAGCGCCCAGCACAGCGGCGGCCGCTTCGCACTGCTCGCCGGTGACGAGGCTGCCCTGGCCCGTGAGAATCGCCTGCCCGGCCAGCGAGCCGACGACCGGCGCAGTCGTGTCCAGCAGATCCATGGCGACTGCTCCGCTTGCTCCGGTCACGATCATTTGATCCAAGCCGTACGGCACCGCCACGACAGCGAAGTCTGCTTCCGCGGCGGCTGCGGCATGCTCGGCGATCAGGGTGTGGGCCTTTTCCGCGTCGCCGGACAGCAGAAGCGGCGTCAGTTCGCTGGCCGCGGTCAGCCACCGGCGGCGCTGCTCAGATTCGGTGAACCGGCGTGCGTTCGCGATGGCCGCACCGGCGGCCGCGGCGAGTGCGATGGCCAGCTCCTCATCTTCTGCGGTAAATTCGCCGCCTCCGGACCGCTCGGTGAGGTAAAGGTTGCCGAAGACCTCCTGGCCGATGCGGATCGGGACGCCGACAAAGCCGGTCATCGGCGGATGGCCGGGCGGAAACCCCGCGGACACGGAATGGGCAGCAAGGTCCGCAATGCGGATCGGGACCGGCTCGCTGATCAGCAGGCCGAGGATTCCCTCACCCCGGGGCAGCGCACCGATGCGTCTGACGAGCTCATCGTCCAGGCCGACGTGCACGAACTCTTCGAGTTTCCCATCCCGGCCGAGCACGCCGAGCGCTGCGTACCGGGCACCCAGAAGGTCCCGGGCCGCCCCCACGATCTGGCGCAACACGACTGGGAGGCTCAGCTCGCTGGCCACCAGAGCATTGGCGCGCAGCAGCCCGCGCAGCCGTCCCTGACTGGCCAGCACGTCATCAGCGCGGTCCACGAGCTGCACGAGCAGCTGATCCAATTCGAGCCGGGGCACGTCAAGGAAACTCAATCTCCCAGCGGCGTCTGCTGCGCAGTCACGGCCTGGATCGGGCCGTGACCGCGCCGGCAGCACCGGATCAAGCTCATTATCTTCGGGTGCGGCCACCTCGCTCCTTTCCCGGAGCTGGCAAGCGCGGGGAGCTTGGGCGGGGTCTCGGCCGTTGCCCGGCGGGCAGATCAGAACCAGATCGAATCGGGCACCAGACTGGACAGATACGGCCGTTCAGCCCGTCTTCTGTGCATTCAGGCGCATAGTAACGGGGTCCCCTGGGCGTGCCCCGCCGAGCTGCGGCTACCCACGTCCCTGCGTCAGCGCGGGAGAGGAGGTGAGAACGATGGTTCCTTGAAGCAGTCTACGTCGGTATCAAGATCTTGGATACCCGCTACTGAGGGTGATAGGGCGGTTATCGTGGCGTTTTGCGGACCGCCGCGCCGATCTCTGACGAGGTGCTGCCTAGCGTGCTGGGTTCAGTTGTGCGGTGCCGGGAGGACCAACGTCCCGGCACTGGGACACCACTGGCCCTGTCCGGAACGGGTCCGGCCGAGTGCGATGGGATCCAGCGGCAATGTGCCCGGAACCCGAAACGAGCGGAGAGAACCATGTCCCGCCGGGATAGCTACCTGGATGCCATGCTGAAGCACCTGGGCACGACGTACTACCAGACCTTGCAGGGTGAGGCCACGTCCTCTGATGTGGCCGAAGCGGTCTCCTCGGTACGGGAGGAGATGGCCCGCCGTCCTGGCCAGTACCCGGTTTTCGAGGATCGCGATCAGGGCCGCCCCGTCGGGCGATGGCGAGTCAGGGACGTGATGCGGGCCGATGCGGTGACCGTCGAGAAGCGCGCCTCTGTCACGGACATCGCCCGGCTGATGAGTGACCACCGGGTCAGCGCGATGCCGGTGCTGGCCGAGGACGGACGGGTAGCCGGCGTGGTCTCCGAGGCCGATCTGCTCCGCGCGCGCAGGCATCAGACGGGGCACGTGCCGGGCAGAGCCGGACAGCCGGGTGACACGGCGGCGCAATTGATGACCGCGCCAGCCAGCACCATCGGCCCGGACGCCGCACTCGCGGCGGTGGCCAGGCAGATGGACCAGCACCATATCCGGATGCTCCCCGTAACGGACGCCGACGGAGGCCTGCTCGGGGTGGTCACCCGCCGGAATCTGCTGAGCGTCTTCCTGCGCACCGACAAGGAGATGGTGAGCGAAGTCCGCGCGATGCTGCGCAATGTTCTGCTCATCGATGACCGCTCGGTGACGGTCTCGGTGCGGGATGGGGTGGTGACGCTGGCCGGGCACGTAGACGCCGAGGCTACCGGGCGGGCCGCCGTCGACCTGGCCAAAGACGTGCTCGGGGTAGTCGACGTGATCAACAAGCTATCGGGGCCGGTAGCCAGCGGGCATGCCGCCCCCGGAGATGCCGGCGGGGACGTCACGTAGCCAAGAAAAGGAGCCGGTAGCCAGCGGGCATGCCGCCCCGGAGATGCCAGCAGGGACGTCACGTAGCCAAGAAATACGGAGCCCGCATTGAGCCGCGGGCTCCGCGGGTTCGCCGGGTGCTACATGTTCCGCATCCAGAAAAACTTTCGGATGTCGTCCTTTCCTGCCACCAGGGCCGCAATGACGACCACAGCGAGCGTTGTCCCTACGATGAGCTTCATTTCCCGGCCCTTCCTTTCTGCTGGTACCCAATCGGCTCTGCTGGTACCCAATCGGCCCAGAGCCTGCTTGCCTGCCGTGAATACGGCCACGCTTTCAGTCAGGCTGACCGCACCCGGCCGGATTCCGCAGGGCCAGAGGTCGGCATCGAGCGTGCCTTTGGCCCTGGCGTGACCTTGGGCGTGCGGGCCAGGGACGTAGGGCCCTGCGACACATCACGACGACGGCAGATCCTGGGATGAAGCTTAATGGCGAGCGGGAGAAATGATGAAGGCGCTGGTGCCTGACGGACCGGGCCGCAAGGCCATCCGCGGCCATCCCGGCCGTGTACTGGCCCGCTGGTCCACCCGCGCCGACCTGGTGGTGACCGGTCGGCCCGGTGACCCCCGCCGGGCCCGCCTCGGCTCGATCCAGCACTCGCTGCTCAGCCACGCCCACGGTGCGATCGTGATCGTCCCGTCCCTTAGCTGAGACCCGCCCAGCTCGCAAAAGCGCTTCCCACACAGGAGGAAAAATGCCCGGGATCATCGTGGGGATTGACGGCTCGAGTCACTCGCAGGCCGCGCTGGACTGGGCCATGCGGGAGGCCAAGCTGCGCCGGGAACCGCTCTCCGTCCTCACCGTTGTGCACCTTTCCGCCGCCGGCTGGCACGGCATGGTCGTCTACCCTTCCGGTCAGGAAGTTGTGGCCGAAGCGCGGGAGGCGGCCAAGGAAGCTGCCGCCAAGGCCGCGGCGGCGCTCGGCGAAGCGGCGCCGTCGACCAGGGTGCAGGCAGTCGTCGGCCAGCCGGCCGAGGTTCTGATCGACGCTTCGCAGGACGCCGATCTACTCGTCCTCGGCTCCCGCGGCACGGGCGGCTTTACCAGGCTGACGATGGGTTCCGTCAGCAGCCAGGTCAGCCAGCACGCGCATTGTCCCGTCGTCATCCTCCCCGGCGACCGGCACGCATAGACCAGCGACACCCGAACGGAGCCCACGCCAGCGGTCGGAGGCGTCTGCTACAGCCTCTCGCCCTCAGCGCCCCGGCCAGCAGGCCTGCGGGCATATTTCAGCCGCGGTGCCCGGTCCAGCGCGGCCCGATGACGCCCCACTCGGCGTCCCACGTGCTGATCCGCCGGCGGTCAAGACCGTAACAGGCCAGCAACTGGAAGCCGATCAGCGAAAGAACGAGCAGCAGGCCAGTGGACATGACCGCAATGAAGACATCGATCAGGACGACGCGGTGGGTTTGCGGCGGGTCGGTCGCCGCACCGGAGGCGCTCACCCATGTTGGCACGGTGCTGCCTTTGCGTACGCCGACCGGGGCCAGGACCTGCCCGGCGTGGACGGACCCGTCTGGTGCTGTCCAGCGTGCGTCTACCCACACCTTTGGCACGCTGGAATAGGGGTCCGGAGCACCGGTCGAGACTGCCTTCTGAGTCAGCACGGCGCCGACCAGGTGGTCCGCGGCCTGCTGAGCGTGCATGTGGCTCAGCTCCAGGTGATCTACCGCGTAGCCGACCACGGTCGTGGCAATCGGGACCGCGGTCAGCAGCAGGCACAGTACCGCGAACCGGAGCACCGCCTCAATCCGGTCAGCGGCAGGCGCAGCGGGTTGTGGTCCAGCCCTGGCCATCGGGTGCACCGCGCCCAGCGACTTCCCGGCGTGCGGGCCCTGATGCTGCTGATCGCGGTCACCTCCAGCGGAGCGGTCAGGCCGCCGCGGCAGAACCGTCCGCGGCGGCCTGTCTTCAGCCTGCCGCCCGCCGGCTATGCCCGCGCAGGGTCATGCAGGCCCGCTCACCAGGACCTTGGTCCGCTCGAGCGCGGGCCAAGGTCCTGGGGCACACCGGCCGGGAAGCGCTGGCGATGACCGGCAGGCTCACCGCCGGGCGGCGAGCATGATCCACACCGGGCCGCCGCACGGCCTCCGTCTGCTTTGTGACCGAGCCCCGGGCGCGCGGGACTTTCCTCCCCTAGCGCATCCGGCGGGCCGCGTGCATAATTGCGAGACGCCGCATGAGACCGGGGCCGTCAGGCTGAGGAAGAGGCGAGGCAATGGAGCCAGCCATGCATCACGGGAGCCAGCGGGTGATCGCCCGCGCGGACCTTGACCACCTACTGGCGGCGATCGCGCGGCGTGGATTCCGGTTAATCGGGCCGACCGTGCGCGACGGTGCCATCGTCTACGACGACATATGGACATCGGCCGACCTGCCGGCCGGGTGGACGGACGAGCAGGACGGCGGCACCTACCGGCTGCGGCGCCGGGACGACGACGCGCTGTTCGGGTACGCCGTCGGCCCGCAGTCGTGGAAACGGTATCTGTTCCCGCCCACCAGCGTGGTGTGGCGGAGCGGCCAGGACCGCGCCGCGGCCGAAGCCGAAGCCGAAGCCGGGCCGCCGATGGCGTTCATCGGTGTGCGCTCGTGCGAGCTGCGCGCGATCGCGATCCAGGATCGGGTGTTCCTGGGCGGCCAGCACGTCGATCCGGTCTACGCGGGACGGCGTGCGGGCGCGTTCCTGGTCGCCGTCAACTGCGGTACGGCCGGCGGCACGTGCTTCTGCGTGTCGATGAACGCCGGCCCCAAGGCGGAATCCGGTTTCGACCTGGCCCTGACCGAACTGATGGACGGCGGCCGGCACGAGTTCCTGGTGGAACCCGGCAGCGGCCGCGGCGCGGACGTGCTGAGCGAGGTCACCAGCCGGCCCGCGGCCGGCCGGACACGCAGGCCGCCAACCTGGTCACCGAGCGGACCGCCGCGTCCATGGGGCGGCAGCTGGACACCGGCGGGATCAAGGACCTGCTGTACGACAACTTCGAGCACCCGCGCTGGGACGACGTGGCGTCACGGTGCCTGACCTGCGGGAACTGCACCATGGTCTGCCCGACATGCTTCTGCTTCAGCATCACGGAGGTCACCGACCTGGCCGGGATGCAGGCGGAGCAGCAGCGGTCCTGGGATTCCTGCTTCACCGTGGACCACTCCAACCTGCACGGCGGCCCGGTGCGGGTGTCCGGCCGCTCCCGGTACCGGCAGTGGATGACGCACAAGCTGGCCACCTGGATCGACCAGTTCGGCACCTCGGGCTGCGTCGGCTGCGGCCGGTGCATCACCTGGTGCCCGGTCGGCATCGACATCACCGAGGAGGCCGCCGCCATCCGGGCCAGCGACGGTGACACGGGCGGAGGCACCGGTGGAAACCCTTGAGCACGAGCTGCGCAGCCACCCGTTCGTCGGCGACCTGGAGCCCGCATACCTGACCCTGCTGGCCGGCCTCGCCAGGAACGTGGAGTTCGCGGCGGGCGCGTTCCTGTTCCGCGAGGGAGGGCGTGCCGACCGGTGCTACCTGCTGCGCGAGGGCAGGGTGGCGCTGGAGATCGCGACGATGGCCCGGGGGCACATTATCGTCCAGACCCTGCGCGCCGGGGAGGTGGCCGGCTTCTCCTGGCTGCTGGAACCGCACGAGTGGCAGTTCGACGCGCGGGCCATCGAGCCGGTCCGGGCCATCGCCTTGGACGGCGACGCCCTGCGCGCCAAATGCGAGGACGACCCGCGGCTCGGGTTCGAGCTCATGCGCCGCTTCGCCCACCTGGCGACCGCCCGGCTCCAGTCCACTAGGCTCCGGCTCCTCGACGTTTACGGGACCGCTCATGCAACCCCGCACTGAGGCCGTTCCGGCCCAGCAACCGTGGCTTGACCGGGAGCCGTGGCGGGTGACCGCCAGGCGGCGCGAATCGCACGACACGGTTACGCTGGAGCTTGAGCCGCCGGCCGGCCGCACATTCGCCTTTCAGCCGGGCCAGTTCAACATGCTGTACGCCTTCGGGGTCGGCGAGGTGCCGATCTCGGTCAGCGGTGATCCCGAGGTGCCCGGCCCGGTCCGGCACACGATCCGCGACATGGGCGCGGTTACGCACGCGCTGTGCGCGCGGCAGCCGGGCCAGGAGGTCGGCGTGCGCGGGCCCTATGGGACGCACTGGCCGGTGGCCGAGGCCGAGGGCGGCGACGTGGTGGTCGTGGCCGGCGGCGTCGGGATGCCGCCGATGCGGTCCGCCTTCTACCACCTGATCGCGCACCGGGACCGCTACCGGCGGATCGTGCTGCTCTACGGCGCGCGCACCCCGGCCGACCTGCTGTACCCGGAAGAGCTGTCCTCCTGGCGCGGCCGGTTCGATCTGGACGTCCAGGTCACCGTGGACACGGCCGCCGCTGACTGGCACGGCGGCGTCGGGGTGGTGCCCGACCTCATCGGCTCGGCGCCGTTCGACCCGGCGGCCACGACCGCGTTCATGGTCGGGCCCGAGGTCATGATGAGGTTCACGATCCGGGCGCTGATGCGGACCGGCGTGCCGGATGAACGGATCTTCCTGTCGGCCGAACGGAACATGCATTGCGCGGCGGCCATGTGCGGGCACTGCCAGATCGGCCCGTTCTTCGTGTGCCGCGACGGGCCCGTGTTCAGCTACCGGGCGCTGGGCCCCTGGCTCCGGCGACGGGAGGCATGATGCCAGCCACTGATAGCGCAGGGGGGGGCCCGGCGCGCCCCACGCTGGCGGTGTGGAAGTTCGCCTCCTGCGACGGCTGCCAGCTCACCCTGCTGAACTGCGAGGACGAGCTGGCCGGGGTCGCCGCGTCGGTACAGGTCGCGAACTTCCCGGAGGCCTCGCGGGAGGTGATCGCCGGGCCCTACGACCTGTCGCTGGTCGAGGGGTCCATCACCACCCCCGGCGACGCCGAGCGGATCCGCCACGTCCGCGAAGCCTCGCGGTTCCTGGTCACCATCGGCGCCTGCGCCACCTCCGGCGGCATCCAGGCGCTGCGGAACTTCCGCGACGTCGACGATTTCCTCTCCATCGTGTATGCGCGCCCGGACTACATCGACACCCTGCGGACCTCGACCCCGATCTCGGACCACGTCCTGGTCGACTTCGAGCTGCGGGGCTGCCCGATCGACCGCCGCCAGCTGCTGGAGGTGATCAACGCGTTCCTGCACGGCCGCAAGCCGGGCATCCCCGGCTACAGCGTCTGCCTCGAATGCAAGCGGGCCGGGATCACCTGCGTGATGGTGGCGCACGGCACGCCGTGCCTCGGCCCGGTGACGCAGGCCGGGTGCGGGGCAGTCTGCCCGTCGTGCACGCGCGGCTGCTACGGCTGCTTCGGCCCCACGGAGACCCCGAACACCGCGGCCCTGTCCGCCTGGTGGCGCGAGCTCGGTGTTTCCCGCCCCGATGTGACCCGCGCGTTCCGCACGTTCAACGCGAACTCGGGTCCGTTCCGCAAGGAGGCGGAGGCCAATGAGGGACCATAACGGCGACCGGGGCGGTTCGATCCACGTCGGGGCGCTGGCCCGGGTGGAGGGCGAGGGCGGCCTGGAGGTCGTCGTCCGCGACGGCAAGGTCACCGACGCCCGGCTCGACATCTACGAGCCGCCGCGGTTCTTCGAGGCGCTGCTGCGCGGGCGGCGGCACACCGAGGTGCCGGACATCACGTCGCGGATCTGCGGGATCTGCCCGATCGCCTACCAGATGAGCGCGTGCCAGGCCATCGAGGACGCCTGCGGCACCGTTATCCCCGGGCCGATCCTGGACCTGCGCCGGCTCATCTACTGCGGCGAGTGGATCGAAAGCCACGCCCTGCACATCTACCTGCTGCACGCGCCGGACTTCCTCGGCTACGAAAGCGGCCTGCACATGGCCCAGGACCGCCCGGACCTGCTACAGCGGGGGCTGCAGCTGAAGAAGGCCGGGAACCGGCTGATGGAAGTCGTCGGGGGCCGCGCCGTGCACCCCGTCAACGTCCGCGTCGGCGGCTTCTACCGCGCGCCGGACCGGCGCGACCTCGACGGCCTGCGCGCTGGGCTGGACCAGGCCCGCCAACTCGCACTGGAGACCGTCGTCTGGGTGGCAGGCTTCCCGTTCCCGGACTTCGATCACGACTACCAGTTCGTCTCGCTGCGCCACCCGACCGACTACCCGATCACGGCCGGCCGCGTGGTGTCCAACCGGGGCCTCGACATCGACGTCCGCGAATACGACCAGCACTTCACCGAGGTGCACGTCCCGCACTCGACGGCGCTGCACTCGCTGCTGCACGGCGACGGCACCTACCTGGTCGGGCCCATGGCCCGGTACAGCCTGAACTCCGGCCAGTTGCCGGCCACGGTGCTGGCCGCGGCGGGCGCGGCGGGGCTGGGCGACACCTGCACCAACCCGTTCCGCAGTATCATCGTCCGCGCCCTCGAGACCCTGTACGCGTGCGAGGAGGCGATCCGGCTCATCGACGGGTACAAGCCGCCCGAGCCCGCCTGGGTCGAGGTCACGCCGCGCGACGGGATCGGGTACGGGGCCACCGAGGCGCCCCGCGGGACGCTCTACCACCGCTACCAGATCAACGCGGACGGCACCGTCGCGGCCGCGACCATCATCCCGCCCACGTCGCAGAACCAGCGCGTCATCGAGTCCGACATGCGCGCGTTCGTCGAAGACCGGCTGGACCTGCCGCACGACCGCCTCACCTGGGAATGCGAGCAGGCCGTGCGCAGCTACGACCCGTGCATCTCGTGCGCGACCCACTTTCTCGACCTGCGGGTCCAGCGCGCGTGACCCCGGCCGGCCAGAGCCCGCAGGTGGGGCGGGTGCTCGTGATCGGCATCGGCAACGCGTACCGCGGTGACGACGCCGCCGGCCTCGCCGTCGCGGACCGCATCCGCGTCGCGGCCCCGCCGGGCATCGAGGTGCTGCGGCACGAGGGTGAGCCGATCGCGCTGATCGACACGTGGGACCGGGCCCGCGCCGTGTACCTGGTGGATGCCGTGTCATCAGGCGGCGAGCCGGGAAGCATCTACCGGTTCGACGCCACCGCACAGCCCCTGGGGGCTCAGTTCAGCCGCCGCGGCACCCACGCGTTCGGCGTCGCCGAAACCATCGAGCTGTCGCGGGCCCTCGGCCGCCTCCCACTCCGGTTGAGCGGCTACGGCATCGAGGGACGGTCGTTCGGCCCAGGCGCCGGCCTGTCGCCCGAAGTACGCCGGGCCGTCAGCATCGCATCGGCTCGGCTGCTGACGGAGGTCACCGCCGGGGTCGTCCGTCCGGCATGCCCGCCGACACGATCGCCGGGTCGATCCGCATGATGCGGGCGGCTCAGCCGCTCGCGCGCAGGATGATGCCCAGCAGTTCGCGTGCCCAGCGGTATGTTTCGGGGTCGAGCCGCTCCCCGGCCGGGAACAGGTAGCGGAGGCTGGACAGGTCGTGCGCGCGGGCCAGCCGGCCGCTTTGGGTCCTCCTTCTTTGATCACCCGGAACGCCGTGGGCGCGGTGAACAGCGCCTTGACCCGGTGCTCCGGCGGAACGTGTCCTCATGCGGACCCATGGCGTTTTCCTCACCCCTGATTCGCTTGTGGCTCGCGCGGGCCGCGATCGAGCCGGAACTCCGCCTTCTCACCGCTGGCCAGCTCGCGCTGCTCGGTTCCGACCCCGATCTTGATCGGTGCCGGGCCGTCCGGGCGGCAGCTGACCGACATGTGATCGCCGGTCAGCATGATGTCCACCCGGTGTCCCCGGTAATGGACGCTGAAGCCGAGGCTGCCGAGCTCGGGCGGCAGCAATGGGTCGAACCACAGCACGTCCCCGCGAGCCTGCATGCCGGTGAGGCAGCGCAGCACGATGTCGACGGTGCCGGCCATCGCCCCGAGGTGGATGCCCTCCGCGGTTGTCCCGCCCTGGACGTCCGCGACGTCGCTCTCCAGCGCCTGGAGCAGGAAGCGCCACCCTTGCCCCGGGTCCTGCCGCGCCAGCACCCGGGCGTGCACCACAGCACCGAGGGTCGAGCCCAGGGAGGTCCGCTCAAGGTAGTACTCAACCGTCCGCGTCAGCTGCTCCTCGGTAAACTCATACCCCAGGCCGCGCAGCAGGTCGCGCAGCTCGCCGGGGGAGAGCAGGAACAGCAGCATCAGCACGTCGGCCTGCTTAGAGACCTGGTACCCGTTCGCGCTGTCGCCCTCCGCCTCGAGCAGCCGGTCCAGTCGCTGGATATTGCCGTACTTGGCCCGGTAGCCATCCCAGTCGAACGGTCGTAGCCGGTCGTAACCCTCGAACTGGGCGAGCACGCCGTCGTCGTGGAAGACCACCCGCATCTTCCTGGTGATGTCAGCCCAGCGGCCGAATTCCTCAGCGTCCAGGCTGAGCTGGTCCATCACCTCCTGCCGGTAGTGCGGCGGCAGCTCATCGAGCGCCTGCCTCGCCCGCAGCATTACCCAGACCGCCATGACGTTCGTGTACGTGTTGTTGTCGACTCCCGGCCGGTCTGAGTCCGGGTACGCGTCGTGGTACTCGTCCGGGCCCATCACGCCCAGGATCTCGTAGCGGTCCAGTTCCTGGTTGTACGTCGCGAGGCTGGCCCAGAACCGGGCGATCTCGATCAGCATCTCGGCGCCCGTGAACCGAAGGAACGGGACGCTGCCGGTCACCAGGTAGTGCTGCCACACGTTGTGGGCCAGCGCGATGTTGACGTGCCGCTGCAACTGGGAATTGTCGGGCAGCCAGCGGCCCGACTGCGGGTTGAGGTGCATGCGCTGCGTTTCCTCGCGGCCGTCGCTGCCGCTCTGCCAGGGGAACATCGCGCCCTGGTAACCTTCCGCCCTGGCTGCCGCGCGGGCCGCACCGAGACGTTCATGGCGGTAGTCGAGCAGCGCGCCGGCCAGCACCGACAGCTGGAAGTTGAGCAGCGGGAAGACGAACAGCTCGTCCCAGAAGACGTGGCCGCGGTACGCCTCGCCAGTCCAGCCGCGGGCCGGCACGCCGACGTCCAGCGGGATCGAGTTCGGCGAGACGGTCTGCAGCAGATGAAAGATGTGCAGGTGCAGGATCATCGCGGCCCGCTCGTTGGCCGCGTCCAACCAGATGTCAAACCGGTCCCACAATGCCTGCCAGGCGGCCGCGTGCCGGTGCTTGAGGTCGTCGAATCCGGCCGCGTCCTGTGCGGCCTGTCGGGCCTGCAGCAGGCACTCGGAGACCGCGCGGTCCCGCGAGGTGTACAGCGCGGCGATCTTCTCCACCGTCATCGGACGGCCCTGAGCAAGGGGAAGCGCCAGGGCGTGCCATACGGCCCCTGCCCCTGGCTCAGCGACCAGGTGCCGGGCGGCGGCTACCGGGGCGCCGTCGGCCAGGAGCCTGGTCCGGGCCGCAACCGCGATCCGGACGTGGGACTGAGTGGTCTCCGCCTGCAATTCGACGGTCTCGCCGTCGGTCTCCGTGGCGGACAGGATCGTGAGATGACGGCTGGCGAGCCCGCGGTAGCGCTTCACCCCGGAGTTGGTGATCCGCCCGTCCACGCCGGACCGGACGTTCAGCGTCCCCGACCAGTTCTCGGCCGTGAAGGTGGTCTCCAAGCCGGCCAGGTGCGGATCCTTCATGCTGACGAACCGGCGCTGCACCATACGGGTCCGGCGGCCATCCGCCTCCTGCCACCTGAGCTGCCTGGTCAGCACCCCCCGCTGGAGGTCGAGTTCCAGGTGATGATCGAGGACACCGGCCGTCCGCATATCGAACCAGGGCTCTTCGTCCACCCGGAACGACAGCGCCAGCCAGTTCGGCACGTTGACCAGATCCTCGTTCTCGATCGTCCGGCCGGCGATCTCCGTGGGCAGCCGGTTGTACAGGCCTGCCACGTAGGTGCCCGGATAGTTGATCCCGTCGGCCTGCGCCTCGGGCAGCGCGCCGCGGGTCACAATGTATCCATTGCCCAGCGCGCACAACGCCTCGCGCAGTCCCTGTTGCTCGGGCTCAAAGCCGTCGTAGCTCAGGGACCACACGCTCGGCGGCCGCTCGGCCAGGGTCTCGTCCATCTCGGTGATGCCGTCCGCGAAGCTCATCGCCCGCACCTCTCCTTCCCGGCGCGGCACCGGGCAGGAAGCGGCCAGGAGCGGTCCGCCTTATTTTCCTGTCCCGGTCAGCCGACGGGATTAGGCCATCCCATCAGGAACGGCCGCGCCGGGTAGGGGCGATTTGTCCCTAAGCGCAGGGCCAATGGTCCGGAGCCTGCCGCCTGGGCAGAAGGACGGGTCCAGGCAGCTGACCTTCGGCCCTGTGCGCGGTCCCGGACGGTACCGACGCTGCAGGCTATGGGCGCCGATCCGACGGCGGCCGCCGTCGGACGCTGAACAGGAGGCGGTAGCCATGAAGCTGGTGACGGCGATCGTGCGGCCGGACAAGCTCGACGATCTGGTGGGGGCGCTGACCGCCAGCGGCGCCCAGGGACTGACGGTGACCGAGACCCGGGGCTTCGGCCGTCAGTACGGCCAGATCGCCACGGGCCTTTCCCGGACCGGCGGGACATCCGCCGCGGCCCGGCCCGCGCCGGTGCTGCTCGGCAAGATCCGGCTGGAGATCCTCGTCCTCGACGACGACGCCGAAGCCATCGTCGAGGTCATCCACAAGAGCGCGCACACCGGGATCGTCGGCGACGGGAAAGTCTGGGTGACCCCGGTGGTGAGCGCGCTGCGGGTACGGACGGGGGAGCGTGGCCGCAACGCGGTCTGAAACCGGCCGATGTGCGCGGCTCGCCGACGTGCACTCCTCAACGGTTCCCTGCTCAGGGTTCGCTGCTCAGGTACGGCGACCGGTCCATAGCGGTCCGGTAGCCCGCCATTCGGCCTCCCAGGCGCTCAGCCGTCTGTGGTCCAGAGCGCGACGGGTCAGCCCCAAGCCGCTCAGCAGCACGATGAGCAGCCCCAGGCTGATGATCATGACGGCGATGCTGACCTCGGCCACGACGTCCAAGTGTCCTGCGGGCGGGTCGGTGATCGCACCGGAGGCATTGATCCAGATGGGCGTCTTGGTGCCCTTGCTCACTCCCGTGGAGACGAGGACCTGGCCGGAACGGGCGGACCCGTCCGGTGCCGTCCAGCGTGCCGGTGCCCATGTGGTCTGAACGATCACGTACGGATCGGTGGCCGTGCTGCTCGCCGGTACATCCTGCGTAAGGACGGCGCTGACTTGGTGGTCAGCTGCCTCCCGGGCCTGCGCATCGCGCAGGAACATGTGATCGGCCCGCTGGCCGGCCGCGAGGGCGGCGATCGGGACCGCGACGAGGATCAGCATCGCCGTGGCCAGCCGTACGGCGGCCTCGATCCGGTCAGCCGGGCGGCGCAGTGGATTTCGGTCCAGTCCAAGCCAGCGGACGCACCGTACCCAGCGGGTGCCTGCGGCGCGAATGGTGGCGTCGCTCATGATGGTCACCTCCGGCAGCGAGAGCGGCGTACCGCAGCGGGGTCCGGACCGCGGGCTGCCGCCAGCGTGCCGCGGGGCCGCTCTCTCCCTGAAGAGGCAAATCGGCCATCGTTGCCGGGACCTAGGTCTGCGCGCTGGCGGTTACCCGGGCCTTTGGTCTACCTGGGTGATGACCTGCAGCACTGCTGGGCCTGAGCCGCCGGGCCCAGCCTGGGGGAGCAAGCACACGCGCGCGAAGGGACGCTGAGCATCCCGGTGTTCGACACCGTGCTGAACGGCACATCGGTCATCGGCTCGAGACTTAGCGAACAGGATGATGCACATGTCTGAGGACCCACGCAGGACGGCCGTTCCGGAGTCCCGCATCGAGGCGCTCGATGAGGCCGAGTGCCTGGCCCTGATCGCGCCGGGCGGTATCGGCCGGATCGCGTATCACGGCCGTTTCGGCCAGACCGTGCTGCCCGTCAACTACGAGCTGTTCGACGGCACCATCGTCTTCCGCACGGGGCAGGACAGCCCGCTGGACGAGGACCTGCGTACCGGCATCGCGCGCGCCGAATACAAGGTCGCCTTCGAGATCGACGAGATCGACAAGGCGGGCCGGGACGGATGGAGCGTCCTGATCCAGGGCTCGGCGCATCACGTGGACTCCGAAACCGAGCGCACCACTGCACGTCAGTCCGGTGTTGAGCCCTGGGCCGGTGGCCAGAAGGAGCACTACGTCCGCATCGTGCCCACCCGCATCACCGGCCGGAGAATTCGCCCGGCGGGCTGACCATCTCGAGGTCAGCCGTCCGGCGGCACCAGGAGCCTGCGCAATGGCGCACAGGCTCCTGGTGATTCGGATGGTCCGGGCGGCGGCGGGGCCGCCGGCCGGGCCGTCCGGGGCGTATGGCCTCATGCTCCGAGATGCCGGGCATGATGTGATGGCTGGCCCTCGGCCCCGTGGCTGGTTAATCTGAGCCAATGCACTGTTCAGTGCACTGCCGACTCGAGAAGAGCTAGCCAAATGGAACCAGGGACCGACCGCGACCAGTCGGTGGTCGCGTCGGCCAGCAGCCATCCAGCGGTGTTTCCGCACCTTCAACTGGACGAGCTGCTTGCGGAGCTGCAGTCGCGCATGCAAGTGATCTTGGCCACCCGGGACCGGATACGCAGCTTGCTCGAGGCGGTTGTCGCGGTCGGTTCCGGGCTGGACCTGGAGACGACACTGCAGCGGATCGTCGAGGCAGCCGTTGGGCTGGTGGACGCCCAGTACGGTGCGCTCGGGGTGATCGGGGAGGGCCAGCGACTGACCGAGTTCGTGCCGGTTGGCCTGGACCAGGCCGCCATCAGCAAGATCGACCACTGGCCCGAGGGGCGCGGTCTGCTCGGGCTCCTTATCCAGGATCCACGGCCGCTGCGCCTGGCCGACATCGCGGCTCATCCGGAGTCCTCGGGCTTTCCGGCCGGGCATCCGCCCATGAAAAGCTTCCTCGGCGTCCCGGTCCGTGTCCGGAACGAGGTATTCGGAAACCTGTACCTCACCGGCAAAAAGGGCGGCGGCGAGTTCACCGAGGACGACGAGGCGGTGCTGATCGCGCTGGGGGCCGCCGCGGCGGTGGCGATCGACAACGCCCGGCTGTACGACGCGGCCCGCAGCCAGCAGCGCTGGATGGAGGCCAACGCCGAAGTGGCCACCAGCCTGCTGTCGGGAACCGACCCGGATGAGGTGCTCGCCTCGGTGACCCGGCAGGTGCGTGATCTGGCCGGGGCGGATCTCGTCGCGCTCGCGCTGCCCGAACAGGACGACATCCTGGTCATCCGGTTCGCGGCCGGCGACGGTGAAGACTCCGTGCGTGGCCTGGTGCTTCGGGAGGGGCGCTCGCTGTCCGGGCAGGTGCTGAGCACAGGTCTGCCGGTGGCGGTCGATGACTTCGGCCAGGATGCGCGTACGGCCGACTCTGTGCGCGGCCCGATGGGCCATGTCGGCCCCGCGATGCTCTTCCCGCTGGGCGTGGCGGGGGACGTGCGCGGTGTGCTGACGGTCGGCCGCCGGCGGGGGACGTATGCCCTTCCCGGAGGCGATCACCGACGTGGTCGGCTCGTTCGCCGCGCAGGCGGGGATCGCGCTGGAACTGGCCGCGCGGCGCAGCGACGCGGAGCGCCTGTCGCTGTACGAGGACCGGGACCGGATCGCCCGGGACCTGCACGACCAGGTCATCCAGCGGCTTTACGCGACCGGGATGGCGCTGGAAGGTACGGTACCGATGATCGACAGGCCCGAGGCTGTCGCCCGGGTCAAGCGGTCGGTGGACGCGATGGACGCGACGATCAAGGACATCCGGGCGACGATCTTCGCGCTGCAGTCCCGGCCGCAGGAAGGGCAGTTGAACTTGCGTGAGGCGATCGTCGCGGTCGTGGAGGAGATGACGCCCGTAGCGGGTTTCGCGCCTTCGCTGCGCCTGGGCGCCAGTCTCAACGACCGGGTCCAGCCGCAGATCGCCGAGGACATGATCAGTGCGCTGCGGGAGGCCCTGTCCAACGCCGCCCGGCATGCCCGGGCCAGCCGGATCGACGCGAGCGTCGACGTCGACGCTGAAGGCTGCCTCACCGTACGGGTCACCGACGATGGCGTCGGCATCACGGCCGGCGGCCGCCGTAGCGGCCTGCGGAACCTCAGTTCACGGGCGGAGAACCTGGGCGGCGAAATGCGGCTGGGGCCGGCCTCGGCCGACGGGACCGGAACCGAACTGGTCTGGCGCGTCCCGAGCCGAGGCACTGGCAAGCTCAGCTAGCAGCCAGCAGTCGCTGGCCGGTCACGATGCCCTGCGAGATGTGCATGAACCGGTCGGTCTCGGCGGCGGCCCATGAGGTCAGCCCCATGCCCCGTAGCCTGGCGGTAAGCTCGGGATCGTTCACTTCACCGGCGTTACCGACCACCGTCACCGTCCAGCCGCTCTGGCTCGCGTCGCCCAGGGAATCGGCTTGCAACGCCACGACGCAATGGTGCAGGACCGGGCAGAGCGCACTGACCAGACTGACCGCGATGAAGATGTGGCCGCGGTCGACCGCGAACCTGACCGGCTCCACGGCCGGCATGGCGTTCCTGCTGAAGGCGACCCGGCCCACCGGCACCGACTTCAGCAGACGCAGGCATTCCAGCACCGGAAGCGGCCGGGCTGCGGCGACTGCCTTCATGTCGGCAGGTTCAACCACACCGGCCAGGACGGAAAGGGACCAAGGTCCGGCTGCCTGAGCCGGTTGGTCCTTATGGCCACGGGATCAGCTGAGTTTGCGCAGAAATGGGTCCTGCGGCTCGGTCGGCGCGAGCCGGATCCGGGCGTCCACGGCGGGTGCCCCGTCTGGACGCGCGATGACCGGGTTCAGATCGAGTTCGGCTACTTCTGGGAGGTCGTCGGCCAGCCTGGAGACACGCAGCAGGAGATTCTGGAGTGCTGGGAGGTCGGCGGCCGGCTGTCCGCGCTGGCCGAGCAGCAGCGGTGCGGACCGGATGGACCGGATGAGCTCGTCGGCGTCCGTGTCGGTGAGCGGGGCCAGCCGGGCGGTGCGGTCGTCCAGCACATCCGTGGCCACCCCGCCGGGCCCGAACACGATGAGCGGCCCGAACACCGGTTCCTGAACCACGCCGACGATCACCTCCGTACCACCGGTGATCATCGGCTGGATCAGCACGTGCCGCAGCCGGAGCCCGAACTTGCCGGTCAGCAGGCGGTAAGCGCGCCGTATGTCGGTCTCCGTCCGCAGGTCCAGCTGAACGGCTCCCGCGTCGCTCTGGTGCAGCACACCGGCCACGTCGGCTTTCAGGACCACTGGGCCGCCGAGCGCAGCGGCCGCGCGGACGGCGGCGTCGGCACTGGACACCGGCTGCAGGCTGACCAGCTGAATGCCGTAGCTGGCCAGCAGGGCCGACACCTGACCGGGCGGCAGCCAGCCCCCCCGGGGAGCGCGGCTCAGATAGTTCCGGACCAGGGCGCGGGCGTCGTCGGTCGCCAGGTCGGTGAATTCGCGGAGGTGACCGGTGGGCCGGGCCCGCCAGGTTCCGTAGGTGACGGCGTGGGCCAGGGCGTGCGCGGCTGCTTCTGGGTAGGCGTAGGAGGGGATGGCGGCGGCGGGGGCCGCTGGCTGGGCCTGGCCGGGCCGGTCCTGTTCGGCTGGGGTGGCGGGGGGCAGCAGCCGGACGGGTTCGGGCTGGTCGAGTATTACCGCGGCGAGTGGCACCTGGATGTCGGCGGTGCGGATGGCGGTGATCAGGTCGCCGGTGGCGGCGGTCGGCAGGGCCAGCGCGAGGACCGCGTCGACGCCTTCGTCGGCGGCGGCCAGTTCCAGGCAGCGCCGGAATGAGTTTTCGCTGACGGTGGCGGTCGTGTCGACCGGGTTGGTCACGGTGCCGGTGGGGGGGACCAGGGCGTGCAGCCGCCGCCGGGTCTCGCCGGTCAGCTTGTGCACGGTCAGGCCGTAGCCGGAGCAGGCGCCGGCGGCCAGCAGCCCGGCGCCGCCGATGTTGGAGACCACCGCGATCCGCGGGCCGGCCGGAAGGGGCTGGGTGGCCAGCAGGGCGGCCGCGTCGAGGAGTTCACCGGGGCTGCTGGTGGCGATGATGCCGGCCTGCCGGAACAGCGCCTCCCGGGTGATCGGCGGGGTGGCCGCCGCCGCGGCGGTCTGCGATGCGGCGCGCTGGCCTGCTGCTGATCGCCCGGCGGGCACGGTCAGCACGGGCATGGTCCGGCCGACCTGGCGGGCGGTGCGGGCGAACTTGCGGGGGTTGCCGAACGATTCGGTGTACAGCACGGCGAGTTTGGTCGCCTGGTCCTGTTCCCACCACATCAGCATGTCGTTGCTGGAGACGTCGTACTTGCGGCCGACGGAGGCGAAGGAGGAGACGCCCACGCCCAGCCGGGACAGCCGGTCGGCCAGCGCGAAGCCGAGCCCGCCGGACTGCATGACCAGGCCCGCGGTGCCCGGTGCGGGATGCCGGGCGGCGAAGGTCGCGTCCAGCCCGGTGCCCGGTACCGCGACGCCGAAGCAGCCGGGGCCGACCAGGCGCATGCCGTAGCGGCGGCAGATGGCCAGCAGGTCGGCGCCTTGCGGAATGTCCAGCCCCGCGGTGATCACGACGAGGGCCTTGACCCCGCGGCGGCCGCATTTGTCGGCCACCGCGCACACGGCGGCGGGTGGCACGGCCACCACCGCCAGGTCCACGGGCTCGGGCAGCGCGGTTACCGACCGCACGCAGGGCACCGCCTCCATGTGCGCGGCGTGCGGGTTGACCGCGTACACCCGGCCCTGGTAGCCGGCGGTGACGATGTTGTGCAAGATGGCCCGGCCCGCGGTTCCCATCCGGCGGCTGGCCCCGACCACAGCCACCGAGTCCGGCTGGAACACATGACGCAGGCTCACCACGTCCGCGCTGCGCTCGCGCAGCGCAGCCGCGTCCAGGTACGGATCCCAGCGCAGATCGGCATCATCGTGCGGCAGCTCACAGGTGACCTGAAGCAGCCCATCCGCCAGGCGCCCGTGCGCGGCGCCTTCTGCCGTTGTATCCATCTGCCGCCTCCAGTGCGAGGTCGCCAAGCTCCGTCAGACCAGTGGCCTGAACGTGCGGGCCGGCTCATCCGACCGGTAGTCGAGCCGGTCACGGACGGCCACGACCCCTTCGATGTGCCGCACCGTACGGACGATTTCATGACCGATGGAGTCAGATTCCGGCTCGCCCGCGAGCGTGACAACACCGTCCTTGACGGTGATCCGGTAGGACTGCGGGTCGGTAAGGAACCGGCTGAGCATGACGTCATGGGTGATCTGGCGCCGGATCTCTCCGTCCGGCCGGCTGAAGACGCTGAGTACGTCGGTCCGGCTGACGATGCCAGCCAGCCGGCCTGCGCCGTCCACGACCGGAAGCCGCTTTACCCGGTGGTCGTACATCAGCTGAGCGGCGTAGCTCACCGTGTCGTCCGGCCGGACGATGATGGGCGGCTTGCTCATCAGCTCACCTGCGGTGAGCGCCCTGGCCTTTTCCAGCTCGTGGCGGTGCAGCAGACCCACCAGCGGCCCGGTGAAGTCCTCGTAGCCGCCCGCGGTGGCTTCCTTGGCGATCAGGTCCGCCTCGGATACCACGCCGATCACCCTGTTGTCGTCGTCGATGACGGGGAATGCGCTGATCCGCTCGTCCCGGAGCTTGACCGCCAGCTCCTTGAACGACGCGTTCTTGCGCACCGCGATCACGCTCCGGGTCATCACGTCCGCGACCTTGGCACTCATCGCGCTCTCCTCACCTCTCAGGTGCCGTCAGTCCACAAGAACCTGGCCTGCGCCGGTACCGGCGAAGGACCGAGCGCCAGCAGCCCTCCGGCCCGCTGCCGAGGGGACCTTGGTCAAGGCCGGTGGCCCGCACGGTCGGGGCACCGGTCCGTGGTGTCCTGGTGGCGCCCCAGGCTGGAGTCAGCGGCCTGAGCGCAGCGGAAGAAGATGCGGTGATGACGTACAGCGTGTTGCAGACGTGCTGAGCACGAACGTGGACGCCGAGAAGCGGACCGTCCAGCCGCAGGCCTGAACCTCAGAACGCAGGCCTGAACGTTACAGCAGGGACCCGTGCGGGTCAGGCGTACGTGCGGGGCTCGTCATGCTCACCGAAGATGTGCGCGGCGTAGGCGGCGGCCTGGGTGCGGCGCTCCATGCCCAGCTTCTGGAACAGCGCGGACACGTAGTTCTTCACGGTCTTCTCGGCCAGGAACATCTGCTCGCCGATCTGCCGGTTGGTCAGTCCCTCCCCGATCAGCTCCAGGATGCGCCGCTCCTGGCCGGTCAGCCCGGCCAGCGGGTCCTTCTTCTGCGACGCGTCGCGCATCCGGGCCATCAGCTTGCTGGCCGCCTGCGGGTCGAGCATCGACTGGCCGGAGGCCACCGTCCGCACCGCGCCAACCAGGTCCGTACCGTGGATCTGCTTCAGCACGTAGCCCGCCGCCCCGGCCATCACCGCGTCGAACAGGGACTGGTCCTCCTCGAAGGAGGTCAGCATCAGGCATGCCACCTCGGGCATCCTCGACCGGATCTCGCGGCACACGCTGACGCCGTCGCCGTCCGGCAGCCGTACGTCCAGGATGGCCACGTCGGGCCGCAGCGCCGGGATCCGGGCCAGCGCGGACTCGGCCGTGCCGGCCTCACCGATCACCCGGATATCGGGCTGGCTCTCGAGCATGTCCTTCACGCCGACGCGGACAAGCTCGTGGTCGTCGAGCAGGAACACCTTGATCACGTGCTCATGGGAGCCGGTCTCTGTCATCAGCTAGCCGCGCTTTCCTGTCTGGCCCAGCACCTTTCGCTGAACCACCTGGTGTTTCCGTCCAAATGTACCCAAACACCATAGCGGGCGAGAGGGACCAAGGTCCTCTGCCTGGGCGAAAAGGTCCGCAGCTATGGAGGATTACGCCTCTGCGCCCCCGGGCCGGTAGAAGCTCTAGCGTCATCGGCGAATGGGAATTGCCGGAATGGGAGCAGGAAATGTCCGGGATTATCGTTGGATTCGACGGATCCAGCCATGCGCAGGTGACCCTGGAATGGGCCATGCGAGAGGCATCGATCCATGACGAGCCACTTACCGTCCTCGCTGTCGAGCAGATTGCCGCAACGGGCCTGCAGGGCGTGCTCGTATTTCCGGCCGACGACACGTTCCTCATCGAGGCGCGCGTCAGCGCGCGGGAAGCGATAGCGAAGGCGGCGGCTCAACTCGGCGGCCGGGTGCCGCCGTCGGTGACCGTGCGGGCCATCTTCGGGATGCCCGCTGCAGCCCTGATCGAGGCGTCCAAGGACGCTGACCTCCTGGTGGTCGGCTCCCGGGGGGTGGCTAGCTTCACCCGGCTGATGCGGGGCTCGGTGAGCAGCCAGGTCACCCACCATGCCTACTGCCCCGTGGTCGTGGTTCCCGCTGACCAGGACGCGTAGGAACTGCGGCCAGCAAAGGTTAAAGGAATCCGCCGGCGGCGGGCTCCTGTTGTTTCCGGTTCTGCAGAAATGCATGTTGTATATCCGGCGGGATGCCATTCTTATCGGTGCACGGGCTGCGGCAATAATCGCTGCCATTCCGGAATCACCGTCAGCCCGGAGGCACTGTCAGCCCGGAGGCACTGTCAGCCCGGAGGCACTGTCAGCCCGGAGGCACTGTCAGCGCGGAATCACTGTCAGCGCGGAATCACTGTCAGCGCGGAATCACTGCCAATCCGGTTCCCGGGGCGATGTGCACGACCACCTCGCTGTGGTTGGCCGGAATGTCCATGCCTGACCGTGGCACGTTTGCTCCTCAGATTCCCCGCGGCCAGGCCCGTTAGCCTACCTGCGTCCCGCTCAGCAGGTTCGCCGGTACCTGCTGGTTGTTCTTGAGGGCGGTGAAGAGCTGCTGGGCCTCGCTCTGGTTCCACAGCACCGCGTCGCCTGCGTTGGCCGTCGGGTAGTTGGCGTTGGCGATCGGGACCGTCCCGGTCTGCGGGTTACGCAGCGCCAGCGCCACCGAGATCAGGTTGTACAGGTGCGTGCCCTGATCGATGGAGAGCGAGCTGGCCGCGGCGGAGCCGAACGGCAGGGCGACGAACGGGTTGAGGTACACGCTCGGGCTCGTGGCCTTGCTGAGCAGGGCCTTCAGGAACGCCCGCTGATCCTGCTCCCGCTGCAGGTCCTCGTTGGCGAACGAATGACGGTCCCGGACGAAAGCCAGCGCCTGCGCGCCGTTGAGGTTCTGGCAGCCCGCGGGAAGGTTGGCGCCGGAGTTGTAGTCGTGCAGCGCGGTCGGAAGGCACATCCGCACCCCGCCCACCTGGTTCACCACGCTGTCCAGCCCGCCGAACCCGATCCCCATGAAATGGTCGATCCGCAGCCCGGTGGCCTGCTCCACGGTCTGGATGAGCAGCGTCGGCCCGCCAAATCCGAGGGCCGCGTTGATCTTGTTCGTGCCGTGACCGGGGATGGGCACATAGGAGTCGCGCGGGATGCTGATCAGCACCGGCTTGCCACCGCCGGTGTGCAGCAGCATGAGGGAGTCCGAGTTCGTGGTCCCCACGTCGCTCCCGACGTGCAGGAGGTCTTGCTCCGTCCGGGAAAGGCCCTGCCGGGTGTCCGAACCGGCGATGAGCCAGTTCTGCCCCGCGGACTGGCCAGAATAGGCCGGAAGCGCGACCGACCGGTTCAGCTTGGAGTCCAGATAGAAGTACGAGGTGACCACGGCGAGGATCAGGATCACCACGACCGCGCCAGCGATCAGGGCGATTCGCCGCCCGTGGTGGCCCGGCTGGCCCCAGAATCGCCGCCGACGGCCGGTTCCCAGTCCCGGCTGCTCTCGCCGGCCCGGTGTGGCCCGGCCCGGTGCTGGCCGGCCTGGCGTGGCCCGGCCTGGTGCTGGCCGGGCGGGGGCATGGTGCACCGGCGGCTGCTCGGGCCATGCGGCGCGCCCGCTGCCTGCTGCGGTGGGCGGTACCTGGCCTGACCCCCGCTGCCGGGGTTCATCCCTGTACCAGCCGTCGGGCCAATCGTTCATGGTTCGGCACCCTCACGTACCACTACCTCGTGCGGTCGCGATCACCTTAGGCCAGATCAGGGACCACTCGGGGCCCGACACCCAGATCCGTCATTTAGTTCCAGCTTTCTGGAAGCGGCCGGGTCGGCGCATCCAGTCTCCCGCTGGCCGCCATTGCAGGGAGCGTTTTCGATCGTATTCGCCGAGAACGCTCCCGGTAACCGTGGCCACGGCCGTCTGCGCCGACGCCGCGGCGGAGCGTAGGCTGGAAAAGCTGCCCAGACCCCGGCAGTTGCCCGGCCAGATGCCGCGTCCCCGGGCTGCGACGCTTCTCGTGCGCGGGCCGGTACCGTCAGGCGGATGACAAGGAGTCGGTCATGGGCCTCATTGCCTGGGCGATCCGATGAGCGCGGTTGGCCCGCCGGGCCGGGCCGGTGGGCGGCGGGCGCTGAGTACCGGCACGGCGCTGTGCCTCATCGCGGTGGGCGCGATCTTGTGGCTTGCCGTCTCAGGGAGCGCCATACCTGACGTGAACGTGAACATCGTGGGCATCATCCTGCTGGTGATCGGCATCGTTGGCCTGCTGCTGCCAGTGGCGGGCCCCCGGGTCCAGGCGCTGAGCCCGTGGTACCGGCCCGGTGGACACGACAGTTCCCGGGTGGACGAGATCAAGAGGGCCGCGGAAGCGGACGATGCCCGGATCGAATCCGATGACGAGTACTTCGACCCGTATGGGCCCGGCAGCCGGGAAGACGATCTGTGAACTGCTGGGACTGACCGCACGACCGGAGACCGCGCGGCGCCCCCGGCCCGTTCTCATCATTGCCCCAGCGCAGCCTGGCCGCCGCTGGAAAGAATGAGGGCGAGCAGAATCGTGACAATGACCAGCCACCGGGTCATCCGGTTGCGCGGAACCTGGGTGAGCGCGGCCCATGCGACCGCCGTGTACCAGGCGAATACCCAGGGCGCGACGAGGACCCAGGCGAATGTCAGCGCAAATGGCCACACGACTTCCCGTGGCTGATCTGACGAGATCCGCCGGTGGATCAGCCAGGCGACCACGATCAAGGCGATCGGCCAGAGGCAGCTGATGACTATGGCCATGGTGGTCTGGCGGACATCGAGCGCGAGCCCGATCTTCTGGATGGACCACCACGGCGATGGCAGTGTGACCAGCTTCAGCCCGCCCACCACCGGCTTCAGCGCATCGATCCCGTAGAAGCTGTATTCCAGTGCGAGCGTCCCCAGTGACACCACCGTGATCCGGGCGACGCGCACCCATTCGTGCCGCCGAAGCAGTGGCCACGCCAGCCCGACCCCGATAAGCACCGCGTAGATCTTTATCCCGCAGGCCAGCCCGATCAATATGCCGACCAGTACGTCCCCGCGCCAGCTCGAGACGCGACGCGCCAGCTGGATCGAGCAGATGGCCCCCGCCGCCACGAACGTATCCAGATGACCGCCGCCGACCAGCTGCTGAATGAGCACCGGGTTCGCGGTCCAGAACAGCGTGGCCCGCACCGGGTCGTCAGAGGTCCTCAGGAGCAGCAGGCCGACCCCGAGGAACACAGCGCCGTTGAGGATCATCAGGATCCAGATGGTGGTGGCGACGTTCGTGCCGCCGATTGACGCTGCGAACCTCTGGATTGCGGTGGCGACCGGGCCGTACACGGACGGCTGCTTCTTCCACAGCGCGCCGACAACCCGCGTGTACGCGCTGTCCCCCCACGCTTGCGGGTTGGTCGTGTACGGATTGCCGCCGCGCGCAGCTATGCGGCCGTACGCCGCGTAGCTCCCGGCATCCGATGAGCCGACCGGGCTGATATTGACCATGACCGCGACGACGGCCGTACTCGCCATGAGCAGGTAGCGCGGATTGGGACGCCACCCCTGGCTGTGGGCCCATAGCATCCCGGCGAGCCCCAGGCCGGAGAGGATGACCCCCGTGTAGAGCATCGCCGTGGGGATGATGACGGTGTGGTTCAGCGAGGGCAGGAGGGACGACAGCGGCAGCCTGACGGGTACCGTCTCGGCGTTCGGCGCCATGGCCCCGACGGCGATGCCCAGCAGCAGACCGGCCAGGGACACGGTGACGGCGACCTTCGGCCTGGAGAGTCGGCTCCAGGCCAGCGTGCGAATGACCGCACTCATGAGCCGCTCGACTGGGCCCGCCGATCCATATTCGTCGACGGGACCATCAGTTCCGGTCAGTTCGGCCGAATTGACGGACGCCTGTGTCACGTGGGCCATTCCTCCATCGGCGACCTGAGCAATTACTTTCGGCACTGGTCTCCCCGCGCCACCCCGTTTTAGGCACCAGATGCCTTCGTCGCCCTGCGACCGGCCCTGCCGCCATGCAGATCTTGGTCCAGTCTAGGGTGGCAACCGGAAAGCTCGTCATGCCGATGGCTGGTTATCCGTGCCGCCACCGTCCGTTCATTTCACGCTTTCCCGGCCGCCCGGGGCGCAGGCCCAGCCGGATCGGCGGCCGCCGGGGCATGATGATGAGATGGCGGAGCCCAACTACCGTGGCTACGCCGCCGCCGGCACCGCAGCGCTGCAGCGGTGGTACCGGCCGTGGCGGGGCTTGTGGGCGACTGCCGGGTGGTGGAACAGCGCCAACGCGCTCACGGCGGTCACCGGGTACACGCGGTGGACCGGGGACCGCAGCTACGCCGGGGTCATCGAGACGACGTTCCGGGCCGCCCGGCGATGGCACCGGGGTTTCGCCAACCGCTACTACGACGACAACGCCTGGTGGGCACTGGCCTGGGTGGCGGCTTACGACCTGACCCGCGACCGACGCTATCTGGAGGCCGCCCGATCCATCTTCGACCGCAACACGGCCGGCTGGGATGACACGTGCGGCGGCGGCCTGTGGTGGAACGAGGACCGGAAATACAAGAACGCGATCACCAACGAGCTGTTCCTCACCCTGGCGGCCCGCTTGCATCAGCGTGTCCCCGGCGCCGGGGACCACTACCGTTCGTGGGCGCTGCGCGAGTGGGAGTGGCTGCGCGCCAGCGGCATGATCGGCACCAGCGGTCTGGTCAACGATGGGCTCACCGCGGCCTGCGCGAACAACGGCGGCACGACCTGGACCTACAACCAGGGCGTGATTCTCGGCGGACTGGCCGCACTGCACGAGATCAGCGGTGACCGCGGCTACCTGGAGCAGGGAGAATCGATCGCCGACGCCACGCTGGCCCGGCTGGCCAGCCCGGCGTCGGCCGGCGGGCCCGGCATCCTCGCTGAGCCCGGCGAAGCCACGGCAGCTCCCAAGGGGGACCATACGCAGTTCAAGGGCATCTTCGTCCGCTACCTCTGCGACTTCTGCCGGCCAAGCCCTCGCCCCGCCTACCGCTCGTTCATCCTCGCCAATGCCCGCTCGATCTGGGACAACGCCAGGAATGCGGATAATCAGTTCGGGTTCCGCTGGGGCGGCCCCTTCGACCAGGCCGATGCCAGCCGGCAGAGTTCGGCCCTGGACGCGCTGAACGCCGCGGCCGCCCTCACCGCGCACCAGACCTGAGATGCCCGCCATGCGGGTGGTCGCGTCAATTCAGCCTCTGGGCCTGCTGTGGCCGCGCCGCAACAGTGCGGGGCCAGATAGCGTGGCCCCGTGAAAGCGACGTGGGCCCGCCGGATGCTGCTCGGCGCCCTGGCCGTGGCCGCGGCCCTGGTGGCCGCCCTGAGCGGGATGGGCTCCGGCCCGGCCCAGGCGGCGGGCAAACCCGTGCCGGCCGCCTCGCCGCACGTCGTCATCGTCGGGCTTTCCGGGCTGCGCTGGACTGACGTATCCGCATCGGCGACGCCCGCGCTCTGGGCGATGGCCCGGGCGGGCTCGCCGGGGTCGCTGGTCACCTTCGCCGTGGGCCCGCACACGTGCCCCGCCGACGCGTGGCTGACGCTCAACGGCGGGGACCGGGCGCAGGCACCGCACACCAGTACGGGCCCGTGCCCGGCGCTCCAGGCCGTGACCGTTCGGCCCGGTCAGGCGGGCGTGCCCGGCCCGGCGCGGGTCGCGGCCATGCCTTCTCTGGTCTCCTACAACCATACGCTGAACTACAGCCCCCAGTGGGGACTGCTGGCCTCGGCCGCTGGCCCGGGTAACTGCGCGACGGCGGTCGGCCCTGGTGCCGCCCTGGCGCTGGCCGGCCCCGCTGGCCAGGTCGGCTCCTACCTCCCCGCCGTCTCCGACATCAGCCGGGCGGTCCTGGCCCGGTGCCCGCTGACCGTGGTCGATCTCGGTTCGCTGCCCAGCGCGTCCGGCCGCGGCAGCGCCCGCGCCGCCGCGTTGCGGGACGCCGACGCCGAGATCGCCGCCATCACCGCCGGACTGCCCGCCGGAACGACGCTGATGGTGGCGGGGCTGGGGGCCAGCACGCTCCCTCCGCACCTGCAGGCCATCGTGATCAGCGGCCCGGCGTACCGGTCAGGTCGGCTCGATGCCCCCTCGACACGGCAGCCCGGGATGGTGGTGCTCACCGACCTGACGCCCACGGTGCTCGGCTGGCGCGGCCGGCCCCGCCCGGTGGGCTTGCCTGGTGCGCAGATCACCCGCGCCGACCGCGGCGCGCTCGCTCCCACCCTGCGCGGGCTCATCGGCCAGGACACCACCGCCCAGGTGTGGATGAGCACGCACGAAATCTTCTTCTGGATCTACGTCGCGGTTGACCTGGTCGTGTTCATCGGCATCGGGCTGCTCTTCTGGGGCGGTCAGCCGGACCGGCAGCGCCGCCGGGCGGCGCTGTGGCGGCTCACGGGCACCATCGCCGGTGCGGTACCAGCCGGCTCGTTCCTGGCCAATCTGGTGCCCTGGTGGCTGATGTCGCACCCGGCGATCTGGCAGTACGGGCTCACCGCGGTGTGCACGGCGGCGGTGAGCGCGATCGCCCTGGCCGGCCCCTGGCGGCGGGATCCGTTCGGCCCACCAGGCGCCGTCGCCGCGATGACCGTCCTGATCGTCGGGCTGGACGTGATCACCGGCTCCCGGCTGCAGCTGGGTTCGCCGTTCGGCCTGTCCGTCCTGGAGGGCGGCCGGTTCTACGGGATCGGCGGGGCCGGGATCGGGCTGTACGCCGTCTGCGCCGTGATCGCGATCGCCTGGGTGGGCAACACGCTGTCGGCCGGCGGCCGGGGCCGGGCGCTTCTTGCCGCGTCCGCGGTCGCGCTCTTCGCGGTGATCGCGTGCGGCTGGCCGCAGTTCGGCGCGAAGGTAGGCGGCACGATCGCCATCGTGCCCTGCGCACTGCTCCTGCTCATGGCGATGGCCGGAGTCAGGTTCACGGTCCGGCGGGTCGCGGTGGTGCTGGGCAGTGGGGTGGCCCTGTTCGCGGTGTTCGCCGTGATCAATTTTCTCATCCCGGCCACGGGGCAGTCTGACATCGGGTCGTTTGCCGGGAACCTGGTCCATGGCCACTCCGGCGGGCTGCTGCTGCGCAAGCTGACCTCCATGCTCGGCTCCATCTCGCTGAGCCCGGCTGTACTGCCCATCATCATCCTGGCGGGGCTGATCCTGCTGAGGCCCTCCTGGTTCGCGGTCAAGGCAGTTCCCCGCGGCTATGCGGCCGAGCCACTGCTCGCGATGACCCTGGCCATGATGTGGCTGGTCTGCGTGCTCGGCTGGTTCGCCGACGACTCAGGCGTCGCCGTGCCGGCCAACGCACTGCCGCTGGCTCTGCCGCTCGGGATCGCCCTGCTGGCCAGCGTCCCGCTCACTGACCAGGAGGCGACCAGCCGGGGGCCGACGGTCACGGGATCCTCCGTCCCGGGCCGCATCGGCTAATCCGGCTCGTCGAACTGGCAGGAGGTCTCCGCCAGCGCCCGCAGCACCGTCGCTCAGGAACTGGCCCTCGCTGACTCCGAGCCGGTCCGGTGCCGGGTCGCGAACAGGGCGACGACCTCGCCCACGGCCGGCTCCCGGGTGCCGGGCTCGGGTACTGGCAGGTGAGCCTGGATCTGGTAGCGGTTGCGACGGCCGTCCTTCTGCGTGATCACGTAGCCGGCCCCGGCGAGGTCGGTGATGATGCCGTGGGCACGGCGCTCAGTGATGCCCAGGCTAGCCGCGATGTCGCGCAATCTCGCGCCCGGGTCGTGGGCGATGTGCAGCAGGACCCGGGCGTGGTTGGTCAGGAAGCCCCACTCCGCCACGCTGCTAGGATATCACTGTTTCTTGAAAAAGATTGCTAGTTTCAGATTGCAAACATAGCCGCTCCCGGCTCCTCGTCCCGGTCATCCCAGCGGCGAGCGGCCGCCCGGCGTCCCGTTCCCGTCGGTCAGTCCCCGCCGTGGTCCGGACCTCCCGCGACAAAGTCCTGGAACCAGGTCATAAAGCGGGTCACCGGTCGTCTGTAGCGTTCCTCCCGGGCGATCGCCCTGGCCAGCTTCCGGGAGTCGCGGGGGTATCGCGATCGGGCCCACGGAGAACCGGGCCGGGCCAGCCGGATGGCACCGATCAGCGCAAATAGGCTGATGTAAATACCGAAGATGCCCGACCAGATCTTTCCCTTCAGCAGGCAGATCACCGTGAGGGCCAGGTTGACGGCCAGGACGAGAGCGATTCCCAGCAGAGTTTCCAGGCGCGTGTCCCGTCCCGAGGACGGGGTGATGCCCATCGGGAGCCAGCCGAGCAGGGCCAGGCCGCACAGGGCCACGGCGATGAAGACGACCTCCACCGACAGCCGTCCCTGCTCTTTCCAGTACACGTCCTTCAGGAACAGGACGAGGGCGAATTCGTCCAGCACCAGGGCCATGCCGATGCCCAGCAGCGCAGCGGCGCCGACCGCCCAGCCCGACCGGGTTTCCTGTACCACGAGGCCACCGACCCCGCCGACGCACATGAAAATCAAGCCAAAGGTCGCGTGGTGGACGTGCACCCCGCCCGGCGTGACGTTACCGGGCCACCACCTCACCTGGGCGCGAATCATCCGGACGCTGAACCGGATAAAAAGGAACGTGGCAATGAAAGCGACGAAGAAGGAGAAAAGCCGCAGTTTCCCGGCGGCCACGACCGAGTGCTGAAACCACATGCTCATCGCTCCCGGCCCCGGCCCCGGCCCCGTTCCCGATCCCGGTCCCGTTCGCCGTCGCCGTTCGGCACCCGTACGGCTGAGTTCCGGCCGGCGGGGGAACTCCGGCCGTTCATCCTCTGCCGGGCCTGGGCGTGCGGCGGCCGGATCTCGGGGGTCTGGGCGTCAGGTCGGATTCCCCGGGCCAGGGCGTGCCGGCCGGGCTCTGACCCACTTCCGGTCCCGCCAGGGTCTGGGGCTGGTGGGGAGACAAGGTAACCGTGGCGTCAGAAAGCAGGCGCAGTACCCTGCTCTCGCGGCCATAGCTCAGCGGGTAGAACAGGAACTCGTCGAGCGGGAACCATAGCCCGATCCAGGCCAGTACCCAGCCGACGTGATCGGTGATGACATTGGCGGCACCTCCGGCGGGCCGCATCCCGGTCGCCAGCACTGTGAGTATCAGCCCCAGAGCGGTCACGGGCACGCCGATCCGCAGCGCGCTGATGCCGCCTAGCCGCAGGGCCCGGCTCTCCCAGCGGTTGTACCGGAGCCGGTGCTGGCAATACCGCCGCAGTGTCCGGGCCATCCGGTCGTCCAGCCCAGCGCTGATTTCCTCGGCCGGCAGCTGGATCTGCAGCCGGACCGGGCGCCTGGACATGCTGCCGCGCAGCGCGCTCAGGCAGAAGTCGACACCGGTGAGAAAGTTGCGGTACTCGGAGAACACGTCGGTCTGCGGCATCTCGAACATGTCGTTGGGCCGCGTCAGCCGCAGCTCGATGACCCGGTATGTGCGCCCGGGCGGTGAGCGGCCGGAGGACTTCTCCATAGTGGTCAGCCTATGGTGGCCAGCGCCGATCAAGCGGACGTCACCCTCTGTGACTGGCCGACCTGCCCATTGTGGTGCATATCGGGAAATGGTAAAGCTGGACGGGGATAACGCCGCGGACGCGGGCGTCGTCAGCGGATGACAGACATGTCAGGGAAGCGAGTGCTGACATGCGAGCCATGGGGAGGATCACAATCCGACACAGGGATATTACGCGCCGGGACGGGGATGGTATACGGGTTCGGCGGCTCAGGCAGCTGGCGAGTGTTTTCTCCGTGGTGGTGCTGGCGCTGCTCGCAGCGGGGTGTACGGGCGGCGGGCACACTACCCTCCAGGTCAAGCCGGCAGGCAACGCTAAGGCCAGAGCCGCAGCTGCCTCGGAGGTGAAGATAACGCCCGCGAACGGAGTTGCGGATGTTAACCCGTCCGAGGGCATCACCGTCACGGCAGCTCGCGGCACGCTGACGAACGTCACCGTGCACACCTCAGGCGACGCCGTATCCGGAACCTTTGGCCCGCGCAACGAGGTGTGGCACAGCCAGTGGGCGCTTGACGTGGCGCAGACCTACACGGTGACGGCCACGGCCACCGGAGACGGCCGCGGCACCGTCACCACGACGAGCACATTCCGCACGCTGACGCCGGGCCGGACGTTTCGGACCAAGATCTTCGAGGGTTACCACCAGACCTATGGCGTCGGCATACCGATCATCCTCTCGTTCAGCCAGCCGATCACCGACAAAGCCGCCGTCGAGCGTGCGCTGCGGCTGTCGACGTCACAGCCTGTGATCGGCGCGTGGTACTGGGACGGTAATCAGAACCTCACCTTCCGCCCCAGGGACTACTGGCCGGTCGGCACCACCGTGAGCTTCACCGGACACCTGAACGGCGTCCAGGGCGCGCCAGGCCTCTACGGCGCACACACCCTCACTCAGACGTTCATGATCGGCGCCGCACTGGTGGCGATAGGAGACACGGCGACACACCGCACGCAGATCTACTACAACGGCAAGCTTCGCTACGACTGGCCGATCAGCTCCGGCAGGCCCGGCGACGATACTCCGGACGGCAGCTATCTCACCATCGAGAAGGAAAACCCGGTGGAGATGAAGGGCCCCGGGTACGACCTGATGGTTCCATGGTCGGTGCGCTTCACCTTCAGCGGCGACTACTATCACGACGCCTACTGGTCAGTAGGCGAGCAGGGCTTCGAAAACGTCAGCCATGGCTGCGTCAACCTGGCGCCAGCGGACGCGGAGGCGTACTACAACCTCGCCGTACCCGGTGATCCCATCACGATCGTGGGCAGTCCCCGGGGCGGAACGTGGGACGACGGCTGGACCGAGTGGTTCCTCAGCTGGCCCCAGTACCTCCAGGGCAGTGCGCTGCACGAGGCGGTTGAAGCGGGGCCGGGCGGCAGCACGTTCGTTAACCCCGCAGCGCTGCCGGCCGCGACCGCGACCGCGCCCCTGCAGACCGCACCGCCCAACAACTCGGTCGCAGGGTAAAACTCAGTCGCAGGATAAGAGGAAGAGTAATAAGAAATGGCACGTGCGTGACGATAAATTTCTATATCCGCCGCGTGCGGTGGGTAAGTTCACCCCAGTCGGGGCATTAACTGCCCATGGGGGCAGGGGCCGGTGTTCCGGTATCGCCCGGATTGCTGCTCGAGGGGCGGTACCGGCTGGACGACCGTATCGCCGCAGGCGCGATGGGCGAGGTCTGGCGGGCCACAGACCTCGTGCTGGATCGGCCGGTGGCGGTGAAGCTGCTGCGGCCCGGATATGCCGGACATGAGGAAGGCCTGGCCCGGTTCCGTGCCGAGGCCCGGAATGCCGGGTTGCTGTCCCATCCGGGCATCGCGACGGTTTACGACTACCGCGAGGTCGCTGCACCGTATCCTCCCTACCTGGTGATGGAACTGGTCGGCGGGCCATCGCTGGCCCGGCTGCTGGACGCGGGACCGCTTGATCCGGCGCGAACGATGGGCCTGATCGCTCAGGCCGCCGCCGCCTTGCAGGCCGCGCATGCCGCTGGCCTGGTGCACCGCGATATCAAGCCGGGAAACCTGCTGGTCAGCCAGCGGGGGCAAGTGAAGATCACCGACTTCGGGATCGCCCAGGCGACAGGCTGCGCGCCACTCACCCGCCCGGGGATATTGATCGGGACACCCGCCTACCTGGCGCCCGAACGGGTTGCGGGTGCGCCCGCTACGCCCGCGGCCGATCTTTACGCGCTGGGTATCGTGGCCTTTCAGTGCCTCACCGGCAAGCTCCCGTTCGACGGCGCGCCGTTGGCGGTTGCCGTGGCGCACCAGGAGCAGCCACTGCCACGGTTGCCGTCGTCGGTGCCTGCGGAAGTCGCGGCGCTGGTTGCCAGTCTGACCGCCAAGGACCCCCTGGCCCGGCCGGCCGGCGCCGGAGAGGTCGCCGGGTGGGCTGAGCACCTGCGGGCTACCCTGGCCGCGACAGCCACCCGCCAGCGCAGAAAACAAGACCAGCGGATCGTCGCCGGGCTCCCCGCTCGTGCCTCCGTGGCCCTCGCCGCCATCGCCGTGATCGGTACCGGCGGCTGGGTGATGGCGGGTGGGCTGGGGCCGACATCAGTGCGCCCGCAGTCCGACCTACCCGCCGCGACTCAGCAACCCAGCCCTCGTGGAAGCCACCCGGCCTCCTCAGTCGTGCCCGCCCGCGGAACCGGCAACGCCAATGCCAACGAGGTCGGCGCGCCCATCCCGGGCCACCCGTCCGCAGCCACCCAGGAGTCACCCGCACCAAGCGTGTCCCTGGGTGGGCCGAGTGCGACCCAGAGTGGGGTGGCCGCCCCGAGCGGGACCCCGGCCTCGACCGGGACTGCCACGCCGATCGGGGTTCCCACTTCGACGGGGGTTCCCACTTCGACGGGGGTTCCCACTTCGACGGGGGTTCCCACTTCGACGGGGGTTCCCACTTCGACGGGGGTCCCCACTTCGACGGGGGACTTCGCCACTTCGACGGGGGTTCCCACTTCGACGGGGGTTCCCACTTCGACGGGGGTTCCCACTTCGACGGGGGTTCCCACTTCGACGGGGGTTCCCACTTCGACGGGGGTCTCCACCCCGACCGGGACCACCGTTCCGGCCGGGACCCCGGCCCCGGCCCCCACAGCGGTGCCGAGCCCGACATCCGGCCTGCGGACAGTCGCATGGTCGGTCCGAAATACACGGTCAGCCTGAATGACGGTGCGGATCAGGGCCCGCCCGGGCCGGGCCAGGATCACCCGCGCCGCGCCGGGAAATCAGCTCTGCTCGATGCCCCCGTCGCTGCTGACGCGGAACGCTGGGCGGTCAGCGGCCATGGTGGTTTGAGGCCGGGGCCCGGTGGTGCAGCCAGGCGGCGATGGCGTCTTGCCAGGACCGGAGGTACGCGGGGTACCCGTCGGCGAAATCGTCGAGCCTGTGGCGGCCGGCATCGGTGAGTGCGGTCAGTTGGTAGGTGACCTCGACCTCGCTGTGGCGGCCGGCGTCATTGATGACGATGGTTACGGTGCCGGCTTGGCCGCCGGGGGTTACGCGGGCATACGAAATGCGCTCGCCAGGTAGTCGCCCTGTCACAAGCCAGATGGTGTGCTGGCCGTGGGCGTCGGTTTCGAAGACGGTACCTGGCTCGGTGTCGTCGGGGGCCGGGGCCGGGAATTGGGGCTGCCACCCGTGCGCCCAGTCCTGTTCGCCGCGCGGGGTGAAAAGGCCGAACGCTTCGCTGGGCGGAAGGTCAACCAGGATGCGGCCGGTGAGCCGCCGCTGCCTGCTGGTCACTGTTGCTCCTTCAGTTTGTGCGCGTCAGCGGCGGTCATGGCTGCTTGGCGGACTACCGGAAGCGGTGCCTGAGCCAGTCGAGCGCTTCCTGGGCGATTTCCTGCCAGCCGTGGTCGATCGTGAGGGAGTGCCCCCGGTCAGCGAACTCCCGGAAGTCGGTGATCGCGGGTGACTTGTGGTAGAGCCGCCGGGTCGCTGTGACCACGGGCGGCGGGACGGTGTGGTCCTGGCCGCCGGAGATCAGCAGCAGCGGGCCGCGGGTCTTGTTGCTGGTGCCGACCTTGGCGGGCGAGCGGGGGGTGAAGTTGGCCAGCGCACCTTCGAATAGTGGCTTGCCCGGTGAGGGGACTGTCCAGCGTTCGAATAGCTCAGCGGATTCCGCCGCGGGCAGCGCGTTCCCGAAGCCGTAGCGGAACTGCTCAGCGGTGAGTGACACGGCCTTGTCCCGGTTGGCGGGCTTGCGGAGCGCGATCGAGGCGACCCGCAGCGCGGATGGTGGGAGGTAGAGCACCCCCTTGATGGGCGCCGGGTCGATCGCGACTCCCGCGGCGGCCAGGTCCTGTCCGAGCAGTCGCTGCACGATGAGGCCGCCGAAGGAATGGCCGATGACGACCGGCTTGGCGGGCAGGCCGCCGATGATCCCGGCGTAGTGCTGGACGACGTCCTCGATGCCTTTCCCGGCGACCCGGCCGGGCTGCCGGCGGGTCTCCTCGACGGTGCCGGCGGCGCCCGGCCAGCCCGGCGCCACCGGGGCGTAACCCGCCTCCTTGAACAGATCCACCCACGGGCCCCACGACGTCGCGTGCAGCCAGAGGCCATGAACGAAGACCACCGGTGTGCTCGCTGGCTCCATTTCCCGGTCCTCTCGTCCGAATTTCCCGGTCTTCTCGTCGGAACGCGCCGGCGCTGTCCCAATAGGCAACGGCTGCCAGCAAAGCCAAGCCCTACCCCGTCCGCCCTGTTATGTAACACAGCCATAACGTCAGTACCGATTCCTCAATGAGGCGAATTCTTGCGTCCGACGGACCTCTGGCCAGGGGGCGGGGACCTAGGTCCCATGGCTAGGCGGGTGATCTGTGCGGTCTAATGCGGACATGTTACTCAGCGACGAGGCGCCGCTGGATGTCAGCCTGTCTGCGGCCCAGGCCCGGCGTGGGCTGAGCCCGGGCGCAGCCGATAGGAGAAACGCGGGATGCTGACGGAAGCAGCGACGCCGGTGACGCGGCTGGTAAAGCTACCCGGCCGCGGGACAACGCGGGTGTGGGAGTGCCCCGGTCCGCGCGGCGCGGAGACGGTCGTGCTGATCCACGGGGTGGCGTGCACGGCCGAGCTGAACTGGGGGAAGGTTTTCGCGCCGCTCGCGCGTCATTTCCGGGTCGTCGCGGCCGACCTGCGCGGCCATGGCGACGGGATCGCCCTGCGTTCGCGGTTCCGGCTGGAGGATTGCGCTGATGATTTCGCCGCGCTGGCCGGGGTCCTTGGTATCGCCAAGTGCACCGCCGTGGGTTATTCCATGGGCGGCATGGTGGCCCAGCTGCTGTACCGGCGGCACCCCGCGCTGTTGTCGGGCCTGGTGCTGTGCTCTACCGCCCGCAATGTGCGCGGGTCGGGGGCGGAGCAGCTGGCGGCGCTGACGGCGCCGACGGTGGCCGCCGCCCTGCGATGGAACCCAATGCTGCAGCTGATGGGCGCCGAGTACTTCGGGATGGCGCTGCTGGGCCCCTCTGACGACCCGGCCACGGGCCGGTGGGTCCGGGCCCAGCTGCACCGGACCAGTTTGGCGACCGTCGTCTCGGCCATGCAAGCCGTCAGCGAGTTCAGCTCCAACAGCTGGATCGGCCAGGTCGATGTGCCCACCGCAGTGGTCATCACGGACCAGGACCGCGTAGTGCCGGCCAGCCGCCAGCTGGAGCTGGCCCGGGCGATCCCGGGCGCGTCGGTCTACCATGTGATGGCCGATCACGGAGCTTGCGTCAACGCGCCGCGCTTGTTCACGCCCGCGCTGCTGGAGGCCTGCTCGGCAGCGCCTGGCCACGGCGGCGCCCTGCGCACGCCAGCCTGAGGTGGCCGGCCCGGGTCACGACGGGCACCGTGATCCGCCGGGGAGCCGGCCGCCCCAGACCAGGTTTCCCGCTAGGACAGGGTCCGCGGCGGCGCATGGCCGGTCACGATATAGCCGCTGCCGAGCCCCAGCTCTCGGATCTGGACGTTCTCGATCAGCCGCTCCAGATGTCTCCACGGCCGGTCGAAGCCATCGAAGCTGCGTACATAGGGAGCGTGCAGCACCCTGGCTTGCAGGTTCACCCCCACCAGCCACGGTTTGGCCCACTTGCCGCCGCCTGCGGCCACCCATGCCCCCGGCCGGAGCCGGGCGATGACATTACGCAGCGCGCCCGGGGACTGCAAGATGTCGTGAACGGCGCAGAAGAGAGCGGCGTCCGCGGTCACGCCGATCTGCGCATCCTCGGCCGGCGCCTGCACGACCGACACGTTACGCCAGCCTTCGCTGGCGATGCGTTCGCGCGCCACCGCCGCCATCTCGGGTGACTCCTCGATACCGACAACCCCCCCTTGCGGGCCCACCTTCTCCTGGAGTAGACCGCTGCACAGCCCCGTCCCGGACCCGACGTCCAGGACTACCTGTCCCGGCCGGACCGGAAGCGCCTCGACGACCGTCCGGCGGTAGGACTGGAACGCCCCCGTCCGCTGCTCGTAAGCGCGGGCATGCTCGCTGTAGGCCGACAGCCGCGTGACCTGCCGGGTCGGCCGATGCGTCGCCGACGCGGAATTACCTGATTGATTCATGATCCTTCGCCGCCTCTCGATAGAGGCACCTCCTGACGCGTTCCGGCGCCATGGTGTGCGGATTCCAAAATGTCCATGACCGGCGGTTATCCATGTCACCAGCACGTGAACGTTGAGTTAAAGCCGGCTCATGCTCGCCCTGGGCGCGAAACTGCATACCCAGACGCAGGCAGCCGACACCTGCACCGCCGGGAGTTCACGCCGGGCCGGGAGCCGCCTGAGCGATCCCCGGGCAGATTGGCCAAGGCCCCCGCGGCTGAGTCAACGGGATGATCTTCGTCAGCACGCGGTACGTCCCGGGCCTGGCGCACGAGACCGAGGCACTCGGCTGAGTATGGGCCTTACCTACTGAAGGGCAACGAGCGTCCTGTCGCGATGGCGTCTGTCACGGTCGTTCCCTGCGTGCTCCTCCTGCCGCCCTACCGTGTTTGCATCGGCGTTTGCATCGGCGCGGCTGGCGGCGGCCAGCGTGCGCAGTTCGGCCTTGAGCCGCCTGGTCTCGGCGGACAGCGGTGAGCTGGCGAGCTGCCGGAGCTCCCATAGCCGCCTGGCCTCGGCGGACAGCGGTGAGTTGGCGAGCTGTCGGAGCTCCCAGCCGACCAGCTTTGCGGTGGCGGCTGAAGCGGCAGCGCCGACCAGCAAGGGTGTTGCGGCGGCTACGGCGGTTATCCGGACGGTACAGGCAGTGGCACGTGTCAGGGGGCTCATTATTTCTCCCGCGGGGTCTGAGCGGCAGCAGTACGCATGCCACAGTGCCCGGTATGTGACAATCCGTCAAGGGGGGCATCATCGCCCCAGCGAGGGATGTACCCGGCGACCGTCTGCGTGCACGAGCATGGTGCAGGCGCGGGGACGAGAGGCCGGCACTCCCCATGCGCTGGACCCGGGCACACCCATGGCCGGGACGCAAGGCAGCAGCGACGACCGCTGGCACGTCGTCGCTCCCGTAGAGCTCAAACTTTCGACAGTGTGAGCCGTTATCTGCTCATGACCATCGCCGGGACTTACGGCACTTGCCACGCTAGCGCCCCGGCCGGAGCGTCAAAGTAAGGGGTGGTGCAGATGCGCGACAACGACACCACGCTCATCCCGGACAACGACCCTCCGTCGCTGGCCGACGAGTTGCAGCGGATCGCGGACCAGGAGCGCGGGCGACGAACGACCGCGCCTCGCGTGATCCAGGCCGTCGGGCGCACCCAGGCGTTCACCGCCGGTGGCGACCGGGCGAAGATGCGGGCCGCCGACGCCGACCGCGACGGCGTGGTGGAGCGCCTCAACGAGGCCTACAGCGAAGGTCGGCTGTCCAAGGACGAGTACGACGGCCGCCTGGGGAACGCCTTGTCCGCGCGCACCTACGCCGACCTGGACCAGCTCGTGACCGACCTGCCTACCGCGCGGACGACCGCGGTGACCCCGGCAGCCAAGATCAACGAGCTCGCGATGGCGAGCCTCGGCTGCGGGCTCGCGCAAATCATGTTCGGGCCGGTGCTGGCCATCCCGGCGATCGTGTTCGGCCATATGGCCCGGCAGCAGATCAAGCGCACCGGAGAACAGGGGGCTGACCTGGCACTCGCGGGCTTGATGCTCGGCTGGGCGGCGGTGATCCTGGTCATCGTCCTCATCGTCGGCTTGGCCCTGTCCGTCGGGATGCACGGCACCATGCACACGCACTGAGCAGCCGGGAGCCTCCGGCATTGCCGACGGCGCTGCTGAAAAACCCCAGGGCCCCCAAGACCCCAGGGCCCCGGCCCCGCGGCTGCTGCCGTTCACGGTCGCGTACGGCCGAGCGCATCCTCGACCGAGCGGCCTGACACCGTTCAGGACGCCCGCCAGGGTCAGGCCCGGATGTCCTGGCCTGACCCTCTGGGGCGGCTCAGCGCCTGTTTCCTATCAGCACCCGCTCCCACTCCCTTACTCCAGGCGGCCAACCAGGTCCTGGTGCAGCTCCCAGAGCTGGGCGGGCAGGTGCCGGTGGAAGGAACGGAAGAACTCGGGGATGTGCTCCGCCTCCAGCTTCCAGGCCTCCTTGTCCACGGTTAGCAGCAGGCCCAGATCGGCCCAGCTGATGTCCAGGCCGTCGAGATCCAGCGAGCCCGGCGCGGGCAGGTAGCCGATCGGGGTCCGGGTGGCCTTGGCCTCGCCGGACAGCCGCTGAATGATCCACTTCAGCACCCGGCTGTTCTCGCCGAAGCCCGGCCAGACGAACCTGCCCTTCGCGTCCTTGCGGAACCAGTTGACGTAGAACAGCCGCGGTAGCTTCTCCGGGTCGGCCCGCTGGCCAACCTTCAGCCAGTAGGCGAAGTAGTCGCCCATGTTGTAGCCGCAGAACGGCAGCATCGCGAACGGGTCGTGCCGCAGTTCGCCGACCTTGCCCTCGGCGGCCGCGGTCTTCTCCGAGGCGATGTTGGCGCCGAGGAACACGCCGTGGTCCCAGTCGAAGGACTCGATCACCAGCGGCACGGTGCTGGCGCGCCTGCCGCCGAACAGGATCGCCGAGATCGGCACGCCCGCGGGATCGTCCCACTCCGGCGCGATGATCGGGCACTGACTGGCCGGGGTGGTGAACCGGGCGTTGGGGTGCGCGGCGGGCTCGGCCGAGCCGGGTGTCCAGTCCCGGCCCTTCCAGTCGATCAGGTGCGCGGGCGGCTCGTCGGTCAGGCCCTCCCACCACACGTCGCCGTCGTCGGTCAGCGCGACGTTGGTGAAGATGCTGTTGCCCCACATGGTCTTGACCGCGTTGGCGTTGGTCTTCATGCCGGTGCCGGGCGCGACGCCGAAGAAGCCGGCCTCGGGGTTGATCGCGTACAGCCTGCCGTCCTCGCCGAACCGCATCCAGGCGATGTCGTCGCCGACGGCCTCGATCTTCCAGCCGGGGATGGTCGGCTGCAGCATGGCCAGGTTGGTCTTGCCGCACGCGGACGGGAAGGCCGCCGCGATGTACTTCGCCTCGCTGCCGGGCGGGGTGAGCTTGAGGATGAGCATGTGCTCGGCCAGCCAGCCCTCGTCCCGCGCCATCACCGAGGCGATCCGCAGCGCGAAGCACTTCTTGCCGAGCAACGCGTTCCCGCCGTATCCCGAGCCGTAGGACCAGATCTCCCTGGTCTCGGGGAAGTGGGAGATGTACTTGGTTTTGTTGCAGGGCCACGGCACGTCCGCCTGGCCCGGCTGCAGTGGGGCGCCGACGGAGTGGACGGCCCGGACGAATGCCCCGGTCTCCTCGATGGCCCGCAGCGCGGGCGTTCCCATCCTGGTCATGATCCGCATCGACACGACCACATAGGGCGAGTCGGTGACCTGCACTCCGAGCTGGGAGATGTTGCTGCCGAGCGGGCCCATGCAGAACGGGACTACGTACATGGTGCGGCCGGCCATGCAGCCGTCGAAGACCTCGGTGAAGGTCTCGCGCATCTCGTCGGGCGCGATCCAGTTGTTGGTCGGGCCCGCATCTGCTTCGCGTTCTGAGCAGATGAACGTACGGTCCTCGACGCGTGCCACGTCACTTGGGTCGGAAGCACAGTGGAAACTGTTGGGACGCAGCTTGGGGTTCAGCCGCGTGAAGGTTCCGTTCTCGACGAGCAGGCTGGTCAGCGCCTCCCATTCGGCCTGCGAGCCGTCACACCAGACGACCTTGTTGGGTTTAGTCATCTCCGCGATTTCACGGACCCACTTAGCCAGCGTGGGGAGGCTTGTTGCGGCCTGGTCTTCGATTAGTTCTGCGCTGAACATTTGTCATCACTCCTGCAGAGGCCTGACGTTCGCCGCTCCGTCGCGCCCGCAGTCAAACCTCGCGACGGCTACGGTGAAACCTCCGTATCATCAACCCTCGTCCGGTGCTCGACCTGGGGCAGAGCCGGAGGTCCCTGCACGTGGTGACCAAGGTCGCCGAGCGCCATCCGCTCCCGGACATCGACCGCCGGCCACGGCCACGGCCCGGCCACGGCCTGGCCGGGTGCTGAGCGCTCAGCGCTCTGCCTGCGCTAGCGGTGCGGAGAAGTACAGGGGTATTCGCGGCGATTGTCACTCCGTTGGCCCTTCGGCTACTGATCCTTGTTATGTCATTCGGGCGGCCTGCTCGCGCTTAAGCGTCAATGTTTCCTCATTTGTTGACCTTCTCGGCATGACGGGCGCACCGAGTAGTTTCTCTGTCGCCGTGACTGCTGTCGGGCATGATGATGTCATGGACACCAAAATGATCAAGAGCGAGGGCGGCTATGAGCCTTCCCTTGAGGTTCTGGGACGGCTGGTAGAGCTTTATCAGTGCACCGTTCCCGATCTTCTTACGGACTGCGGCGACTTCCGGCCCAATGACGATACCTATCGCGCCGAAATTATACCCAATGAAACGCGCCGGTCCGTTCTCCGCAAACTGAGCGCCGGGCTTTCGCTGGCGGCAGCAAATCCAATCCTCGCAACGCTGTCACCGGAACCGGATGCCGCGCCCGTCCCGCGCACCGCCGAGGCGGCATTCGCCCGGCCGGACAGGCAGATCGTCCAGGCCATCATCTATCCCGCGATCGGCATCGCCCGGGTCGGTTCGAGCGACGAGTATTTCCACGGCCCAGAGGTCACCGATCCGGAGCCGCTGCGCGAAGGCGGCTACCGGGATAGGGACAAGCGGCTCAAAAGGCAGGCGGCGCGGTTCAGGGTCTACGGCTGCAACGCGCGGGGCGACATTATCCGCGAACTGACCACGGAAGGATCAGGCGCGGAGATCGAATGGCATGTCCAGCTGGCCAACAAGAAATCGGCCTGGTACGGATTCCAGCTGGCGCTCGACATCCCCGAGGCCAGTCATGCCGTACCGACAACCCTGCGCAATCCGGGGATCACCGATCGCTCCAGGCTGGCCATCACTCCGTCGGCAAAGAGCCTGCACGGAGGCAACACCGGGCCGGTCGCCTTCGATGACGGCGCGTTCATGGGCCGTCCCGTGTACCTCGGGGAGATGAGGACCGACGCGGACCAGCGCCTTACCGTGCTCGGCGGCCGCGGGCGGGCCAGCAGCTACGACGACAGCGCGGCGATCACTTTCGCCAACAACGAGGGCTGGCACGACGACGTGTCCGACGGGCCCGTGACCGCCACGGTGCGACTGGACGGCGAACCGCTCGAGGTCGTTCCCGCCTGGGTCGTGATCGCGCCGCCCAATTACGGGCCGCAGCGCAAGTCCGTGCGCACCATGTGGGACGTGATGCGCGATGTGGCGATCAACGCGAACATGCTTCCCGCACCGGACCGGCCGTCCTTCACCGATGACATCCTGCCGCTCTTTCAGCGGCTAGCCGGGCTGCAGTGGGTGAACGCGGCCTTTGCGGCCGGCTACGGCTGGCAAGGCGCGTTCGACCTGACCAGCGAGGAAACCCTGCGCCAGCTCAGCAGCGCCGACCCCGCGTCTCGCGAGCACCGTCGCATCATCGCCAACAATTTCCGGAATTTCTCGCGTGACGGTAATTCGCCGATCCCCTGGCCCTGGCTTTACGGGGACGCGATGTCGATCCCGCCGGCACCCACACCGCGACAGCATGCCTCGCTCAGCGAATGCCAGCTCGCGATGCTGGAGTCCTGGGCCGATGGCAACTTCGAGGAGGACTGGAGCCCCGGTCACCAGCCCCCTCGCACCATCGAGGAGGTGCCGGTGGCGAAGCAGGGCGAGATGCTCACGCGGGCGGCACTGGAGTTCTGCGTCGCGGACGCGTTCCATCCTGGCTGCGAGATGACCTGGCCGGTACGGGCGCGGACGATGTACATGGCGCCCTTCCGCTTCCGGCACGCCCCCCAGGGCTGGATCGAGCCGATTCCGCCCACGGTGCTGACGCCCGATGCCGTGACGATACCGAACGGACCACTGCACGGTCAGCTGCCCGGCGGGATCACCCGCTGGATGGCCGTGCCCTGGCAGACCGACACGGCAAGCTGCCGTTCGGGCTACACGCGCTCCTTCGACCCGTACGCACCGGCCTTCTGGCCCGCGCGTGTTCCTAACCAGGTCCTGACCGAGAACAACTACGAGATTGTGATGGACACGAGCCGTGCCCTGGACGAGCGGCGCAAAGCGTTCGCGAGCCGGGAAGTGTGGTACGAGCCGCTCGGCAGCGAGAGCTACCCGCAGCAGATCAACAACATGGTCCACCACTTCGACTTCCTCAGCGTGGTCGAGGTTCGCAGGGGTCCCGATGACGGCGAGTTCCCGGCCGAGATCGAAGTGGCGGATTACTCGCGGGCCGTCGCCCCCTGGGAAGGGACTCTCGACGGAGCGACGCCGCACAGTGGCCCGCCCATCGGGCCCGGCGTCGGCGCGGCCCGGCGCGGCCGACGGTCGGCGGCCGATGTCGACCTGTCGAACATCGACCTCGTGCGGCGGTTCCCCAACGGGCTGCCACCGCACGCCGCGTGAAGGTCGAGGTAGCCGTGGTCGGTGCGGGCTCCGCGGGTGCCGCCGCCGCGGCAGGCCTGGCACCGCACGCGACCGTGGCCCTGATCGACCGGGTTCGCGAGCCTGGCTGGCGCGTAGGTGAATCACTGCCAGGTGCCGCCAGGCGCCCGCTGGCCGTGATCGGCGCATGGGAAAGGTTCGCCGCGGCTGGGCACGCGCAGGCCCCGGTGAAGGTCAGCCGCTGGGGATCGGATGTCCCCGAAGTTCTCGACACGTTCCGCGACCCCGACGGACCGGGGTGGCGGATCGACCGCGGGCGCTTCGAGGCGGACCTGCGCGCCCACGCGGTGGACCTGGGCGTGCGGCTGGTCGCGCCGGCCAACGCGACCGCGGTCGACCGTTCGGGCGCAGGCTGGCTTGTCCGCCTCGGCGGCGGCTGCTCCATCGAGGCCCGCGTCGTCATCGACTGCGCCGGGCGGCGCTCGCGGCTGCTGCGGCCCCACGGGCAGCGCCGCCTGGTCATGGACCGGCTGGTGTGCGTCTACCAGCGTGTTCCGTCACGAGGCGAGCCGGACCCCGCGACCTATGTCCAGTCAGTGCCCGAGGGCTGGTGGTACACGGCGGCGCTGCCCAACGGATCACGGCTCGTCGCCTTCCACAGCGACAGTGACCTGCCCGCTGTACGACAGGTCCTGCGCCGCGGACCGGCTGCCGTGGCCGTCACCGTGCCTGGCCTCGCGGCGGCCACCGGGCCGGCCGACCTCGAAACGGCGGGGCCACCGCAGGTCTGCTCGGCAAGCAGCATGGCACGCAGTGCCGCCGGACGAGACTGGCTGGTCGCGGGCGAAAGCGCCATCGCACTCGACCCGCTGTCCTCGCAGGGCTTGTTCAACGCGCTCGTCACCGGCCTCGAGGCGGGCCAGGCGGCCCGGATGCTGCTCGACGGCGACCGCACCGCCGCCGAGGAGCACGCCCATCGCATGCGGCACATCTGGCGCGCTTACCTCGGCCATCACGCGCTCTACTACGGCATGGAGGAACGCTGGACCAGCATGCCATTCTGGCAGCGACGTCACGCTGTCAGCCAGCGCGGCCGGCGGTAACGCCCAGCACGACGGCTATCAGGCGGTCAAGGCGGCGCTTGCCTTGTCTGACTACGGCGACGCGGTGAGATCGCTGGCGGTGCGCGGCAGGTCGAACTAGGCGAGATACGCGCTGAGGATGGCTATGTCGTCGTCGCGGTCGTTGTACGGGACGGATTGCTCGACAAGGGCGTCACACAGGCTGGCCGGGTCAGGTGGGAGAGCGGCCTTGAGGGCCACGGCGAGCCGGGCGATCCCGGTGTCGAACGTCTCGTCGCGTCGCTCCACGAGCCCGTCGGTGAACAACACCACGGAGCTGCCTGGGGCAAAGGTAACCACCTCCTCGGGACGGTTGTGTGTTTCCAGGCCGAGTAGCACTCCCGTTGCCTCATCGAGCAGTCTCACCGTGCCGTCGGGTCCGCGCAGCAGGGGAGGCGGATGTCCGGCCAGGCAATAGCGGAGTGTCCTTTCGGCGAGGTCGATGACGACGACCGCAGCGGTTGCCAGCGGTTCTTTTACCGTGCTGCACAGGAACTGGTCCAGGGCCTCCAGCAGGGCCGCGGGTCCGTGGTCGGGGGCCAGCGCGCGGGCGGCGCTTCGCATCTGCCCCATCGCGACCGCGGCCTCCAGCCCGTGGCCGACGACATCGCCAACGATGAGCGTCATCTGGCCATCGGGCAGCAGCACGGCGTCAAACCAGTCACCGCCGATGCCGTAGCGGGTCTCCGCAGGCAGGTAGTAGCCGCCCAGGCGCACCCCCGGACGTTCAGGCAGGGAGCCGGCCAGCAGGCTGCGCTGTACCGATATGACCAGTTCGCGGTCGCTGTCGTGCTGGATCGCGCGGCTGAGTGCGTCGGCGATGGTCGAGCCTAGGGCGGTGAGGGCGATCTGGTCGGGACCGTCGTCCAGCGGATGCGCCCTGCTGAAGACGAGGGTCAGGACGCCCAGTGTGCGCCCGCTGCTGCGCAGGGGCACGGCCACCCATGCCTGCTGCCCGGAGATGCGTTGCCCGATGCTCGCGTCGGGATATTCTGCCGCCAGGTCCGCGGCGGTCGGCACGTAGACGATCGCTGACGTCTCGAGCGCTCTCCGGGACGGGGAGGCGTCCGAAAGCGGGTGTGCCTGCCATTGTGCGAGAAGCGGCTCAGGCAGGCCGACCGCGTTCACGGTCACCAGGCGCTCCGGCTGTTGCTGATCGACCAGGACGAGTCGGGCTGCCGATGCCCCGAAGGGCAGCAAGCCGTGCTCGAAGACGGAAGCCGTTACCTCGGCCAGGGAAGCCGAGGCCACCAGGGCGCTCATCATCTGCTGCAGACGCTCGGTGCGCTGCCGTGCCGCCCGCTCAGCCTCCAGCCGATGAGCCCGCCCGAGAGCGTCCCCGGCCAGCTGGGCGACCACCCGGACCTCGTCCCGCTGCGCGTCGGTGAATGCCTGGGCCCGTGCCCAGGCTACGCCCATCGCACCGATCAGGCTCTGATGCTGATCGCGCAGCGCGAGGGAGGCTGCCGATGCCAGCCCTGCCTCGATGGCGTCCTCGAGGAGGGGCGGGTAACGGATCCCCACGTCAGACAAGGACGCCAGCCAGATTTCGCCTCCCGAGCTCAAGACGGCGCCCAGCGGGGTGGAGCCGTCGACCGCGACCGCCGGGTAACGCCGCGCGACGTCATCGTTCCGGCTTGATGCGTTGTAAAGATGGGCTGTCGTCGCCCCAGCGTCCAGAACCGCGATATTCGCGAATTCGGCACCGGCCGCGACGGCACCCTCCTCCACCATCACCCGCGCTACCTCATCGGCGGTTTCAGCCTGAGACAAGGCACGGACCAGATGGCCCAGCAGAACCGTAGACGATGCCCCCGACTGAGCGCCCGGCACAGAAACCCCGTTACCTCCGGCCTCTGAGAGTCCTAGCTCTCAGCGGCCGACCTTTCCCAACGCTTTGGTACACGCCTCCGGACCCTCTCAAAACTGGACTTTCGCTGAAATTCGTAACTTAACGTAGCACTAATATTTGTGCCGCCTGCCAGCAGGCCATCACGCTGCAGGCGACAGGGTGGTCATGACCGTGCCACACGAGTCAATGCCTGCCGGGGTGCGGCTGGTGTTGTCCTCCGATGCGGGCGGCATCCCATCCCGGCCGCACGACGCCCTGCCGTACGGTGTCGGGCTGCTTTCACTGATCGGAGTGCCCGCCGCCGAAGCGCTTGGTTCGGTCACCTCGCTGGCGGCAGCCGCTTGCGGGGTGGGTGACCGTAAGGGCAGGCTCGCCGCTGGCTATGACGCGGACCTAGTCGCCGTCGACGGTGACCCGCTCACGGATGTCAGTGCCCTCCTCCGGGTAACCGCGGTGTTCCGGAACGGGGTCCGTGCGTGCTGATACCGCACTCGTTTCACCGTCAACAAGAGGTCGCCTCAGCGCAGATAGGCGCCATCCACGCCGATCCGGCCCGGCCCGTCCAGCACGTAGATGCCGGCCGAACTGCCCCGGACGTCGAACGTCAGCGTTCCGTCGTGGACCACGATCTCCCGGCCGGTGACGGCATCGCGGTAGGTGCCGTTGAGCACGCCCCGCACAGTAATGGCCTGGTCGCTGCCGATCGCGAGGCCGACGACGACGTAGCTGCGCCCGCCGTCGTGGTCGCGCACGAAGCTGAGCCCGCTGCCCCACTCGTCCAACTGGCTCATGGGTGCCTTCTTGCAGGGCGGGGAGCGCCCGGCGGATCTGGTTGAGGCGCTTGATGTGCCCGTAGAGGGGGTGCGCCCGGGTCTCGCCGATCCGTTCAGGGGTCAGGTGGTCTCCGAAGTAGGCCCGCCCGGTCTGGGCCAGGGTGTCCCGCTCGCCCTCGACGTCCTGCGGAGCGCCCTTCATGAACTCGATTTCCTCGCCGTAGTAGAGGCAGGGGATGCCGCGGACCGTCCAGAGCACGTTGTAGGCGGCCGCGGCCATCCACTGCTCGCCCTTGAATCGGTACTTGAAGTCGTTGTCCGGGCCGACGTCGTGGTTCTGCAGAAACGTGATGAGCGTGGTCGGGTCACCGTAGATCCAGTCCATCGACATCGCCTGCGCGAGACCGCTGAAGGTGCCCCGGCTCAGGTTGTCCCTGAAGGAGGAGAACAACCCGAAGTCGAGCACCGCGAAGCCGGAGTCGCCGCCGGAACGGGGATTGCGCGGGTCGTCGCCGAGCCGGGTGTACCACCAGGGCCGGATCGGGGACGGGCCGTTGTCGCCGCCGCCCATGTCTCCCCATCCGTAGCCCTTGACCAGGTTCTCCCCGAAGACGAAGAGGCCCGGTTTGTGGGCCTTCCAGGCGTTGACGTACTCGAGCAGGTTCCCCCGCTCCACGTGCTTGACGGTGTCGATCCGCAGCGCGTCGACGCCCATGTCGAGGTGACGGCTGATCGCGGTGATCAGGTAGTCCTTGACGTTGTTGCGTTCGGTCGCCAGGTCGATGCAGTCGCCTGCGATGTGCTTGTGCTGCAGCGGATATGCGCTTTCCCAGTCGCCGCCTGCGATGAAACCGTCCTGGTGGTACCACTGCGGGTCGAGTCGGCCCGGGTCCACCCCGAAGAACCGGCCGGGGTCGTACCCGGGTTCCGGGACGGTCTGGCCGGTCCGCGGATCGGTCAGGGGTTCACGGCCCTCCGGGTCACGTTCGTGCCTTTCCCGGTACCACTGCGGCGCCACCGGGTTGTCCAGGTCGTCCCGGTTGGGCCAGCCGTAGTTGCCGAGGTTGCCCTGATAGGGCCCGTGGTTCACCTCACCCTGCCGGGACCCCTGCGGGACGTAGTACTTGATGGGCAGGTGGTCGATCCAGACCTTGCCCCGGATCCCGTACTGGCAGGAATGGTTGACGACGATGTCCTGAATGATCTTGATGCCCCGCTCGTGCGCCGCGTCGATGAGGTGCTGGTAGGTCGCGTCCGGCGACTCCAGCCGGGGATCGATCCGGGTCCAGTCGTAGCCGTGGTAACCGTGATAGTCCAGCCCGCTGCGGTTCTCGATCGGCGGGGTGATCCAGATAGCGGTGAAGCCCAGGTCCTTGAGGTAGTCCAGTTGCTCGATCAGCCCTTTGAAGTCGCCCCGCCAGTGCGGGTCCGTCGGGCGGCCGCTGGGGTCGAAGGCGATCCGGTCCCGGCAGTAGAAGTTGTTCGCCGGATCACCGTCGTAGAACCGGGTGGTGATCAGGAAGTAGATGGTCTCCGCACGGAAGTCCATCCCGGACGGCGGGGCCTGCGGGGCGGGTGCACCCGTCGCCGCGGGTGCCCCTGCCGCCGCGGGTGCCGTGCCGGACACCGCGGCGCTACCAGCGGTCCGGGGGTCGGCGTCCTGCCACTGGCCATCGCGATCCATCCAGCCGTCCCGCTCCCGGCGCAGGTCGGCCGTCTGCCGCCCGTGCTGGTCGTGGAACACCAGGCTTGCGGTGTCCACACCCTCGATGCGGTAGACGTACCAGCCGTCCCCGTGCGCGTGCATCGGGACTCCCGGCCAGCCCGTGGTGACCTTCGGCGGGTGGGTGTCCCAGACGTGAACATGGATGCTCTCGGCCCATCCGCGTGGCGGGTGGAACCAGACCGTTAAATCAGGCACATCAAGCATCATAGGAGAGCCGAGCGGCGGCTGATCCCGCGTCATGAGGGACGGTCATGGTGATGCGTTGTTTGGTTCACTATGCCCGGGTGGCCACCGCGGTCTAGCATGCCGATCTAGCTGATCCGCCAGCTTCGGGGGACAGCCGGCAAGGGGAGGACACAGCCAGTGGCTCGCCTGGCAATCACGAAGGACGTCCTGTCGGCCTTCGCCAAGCTGGACAAGAGGGTCCAAGGTGCCGTCCAATCGGCGATCGCTGACTTCGCCAACGGCCGTCACGGTGCGGCGTACCTGGAGAAGGTGCCCGGCAGCCTGGACGACCGGATCCGCCTGCTGCGGGTAGACGGCGCGTGGTACGGCGCCGTGCTGGTCCCGGACAGCGGTGACACCTACTGCCTGCTCACGATCCTGCCCCTGGACGAGGCCGTCGGCTACGCCGCCAGCCATCGCGCCGGCGTCAACCAGGCCACGGGCCTGGTCGCTGCCATGGAACGGACCCCAGACCAGGTTGCGTTCGTCTCGGGCCACGAGGAACTGCGGCTCATCCTGGCCCACCCGTTCACTGCCTGGCGGACGTTCCTGCACCCCAGCCAGCGCGAGATCGCCTACCGGCCGAGCTACAGCGGTCCCGCCCAGGTGACCGGCGGTCCCGGGACCGGCAAGACGGTCACCGTGCTGCACCGTGCGGCGTTCCTGGCCGCACGCGCCGCCTCCGGGCCAGCCGCGCCGGGCGCCGCCGAGGCGTCGGCCCCCGGACCTGATGCGGCGCCGATCCTGCTGACGACCTTCAACGGCAACCTGGCCAACGCTATGCAGGCCCAGCTTGACCTGCTGATCCGCGACCCCGCGGTGCGCCGCCAGATCCAGGTCCACAACGTGGACCGGCTGGCGTACAGCATCGTCACGAAGGCCGGCGGCACTCCGGTCATCGCGGACGAGCGGGTGCTGCGCGCCCGCTGCGCCGAGGCAGCGGCGGCCTTCGGCCTGGAATTCACCCCGGCCTTCCTCAAGAACGAGTGGGAGGAGGTCATCCTGGCCCAGGACCTGCGCAGCGAGCACGCCTACCTAACGTGCCTGCGCACTGGCCGTGGACGTCCGCTCACCAAGGCCCAGCGGAGCCAGGTATGGCAGGCCGCCCAGCAGGTCATGGCCGAGCTGGCCACCGCCCGCCGGACCACCCACCTGCAGCTGGCCAACGAGGCCGCGCACCTGCTCCGGGAGGCCGGAGCGCCGCGCTACCGGCACATCCTGGTGGACGAGGCCCAAGACCTGCATTCCGCGCAGTGGCGGCTGCTCCGCGCGGCCGTAGCCGGAGGCCCGGATGACCTGTTCATTGCGGCTGACCCGCACCAGCGTGTCTACCGCAGCCGGGCCTCCCTGGCCAGCCTGCGGGTCAGCGTGCGGGGGCGCAGCCGGAGGCTATCCCTGAACTACCGCACCACCCAGGAGATCCTGGCCTGGGCGATGCCCCTGCTCGGCTCCGATCCGGTCACCGGCCTGGACGGCGAGGCCGACTCCCTGCTCGGCTACCGCTCCCCGATGCACGGCCAGCGACCGCAGGTCCGCCTCGCCGCCACCCGCGGCGAGGAATTCAGACTCCTTTCCGAACGGATCCGTTCGTGGCTGGCGGCCGGCTTCGAGCCGGGCGCCATCGGGGTTACGGCCAGATCCGCCGGCCTGGTGCGGGAGGCCCGCGGGGCACTCAAAGCGGATGGCCTCGACACCACCTCGATCAGCGCCCCGGGCGGTGCGGCGGGCATCCGGGCCGGCACCATGCACGCCATGAAGGGCCTGGAGTTCCAGGCCGTCGCGGTGATCGGCGTCGAGGAAGGCGCGGTCCCGGACCCGGCGGCCATCACCGCGGCTGATGAGGACCCCCTGGCGCACGCCCAGGACCTGCAGCGGGAACGCTGCGTGCTGTTCGTGGCCTGCACCCGGGCCCGGGACCACCTCTACGTCTCCGCCACCGGCCAGCTGAGCACGTTCCTGCCGCCTGGCCTGGCGGATCTGCCGCTGCCTTCTCGTGCTCGCCCAGCCGACCCGGCGCTGTCTCACCACGCTCGCCCGGCGGAACCGCATCCTGGGGTTACGTCCGCGTCCGGTGCCGTGGTGTCGGTGCGGTGTGATGTGCTAGGCAGACCGCTCCCCTCCGGGAGCTCACCTCGAGGGGAGACTCATGCCTACGCGCGACACTCCTTGGCCGGCAGGTATTCCGTGCTGGGTCGACTGTCAGGTCGATGATCCGCAGGCTGCCCGTGCCTTCTACTCCCAGTTGCTGGGCTGGGACGTCCAGGACAGCCCGCCCGAGGCCCGCGGTTACCTGATGGCACTGCTCGATGGCAAGCCTGCCGCCGGGATCGGGCCCAAACCCGGCGGTCAGCCGATGCCGAGCGTGTGGACCACCTACATCGCAACCGACGACGTTGACGCGACCGCCGTGAAGGTCACCGCGGCCGGGGGCCAGCTGCTCATGCCCCCGTTTGATGTGATGACCGTCGGGCGGATGACCGTCTTCACCGACCCGGCCGGCGCAGCAGCCGGGCTGTGGCAGGCCAAAGACCACACCGGAGCCGGCGTGTTCAACCAGCCCGGCACGTACTGCTGGAACGAGCTGCACACCCGTGACTACGAGGCGGCCAAGACCTTCTTCGCGGACGTGTTCGGCTACACCTATACCCCCATGTCCCCCACAGGCCAGGACGAGGGGTACGTCACCTTCGCCACTCCCGGCAGGACCGACTTCGCAGGAGGCATCGCCGACGACACCCGCATGGGCGTCCCCGAGGACGTCCCACCCCACTGGCTGACCTGGTTCGCCGTGGAAGACACCGACACGGCCGCCGCCACGGTCACCAGCCTCGGCGGACGGGTCATCATGGCCCCCAGCGACAGCCCCATCGGCCGCATGGCCGTTGTCACCGGCAACCAGGGCGAAACCTTCGGCATCATCGCCCTCGCCCCCGCCACCTGACGGCCGCCGGTTCCGGGGGATCGCCGGTGATCGGGTCGCCGTCGCTGGCGGGTCACCGTTCCACTTGAGCCGGGCCTGAGCTCCTAAGGGATACCGGGCAGGGCGGGCAGCTTCTCATCCGGCGTGTTACGGGCGGGAGCGGGCGCCGCGGGGGAGGCGGCCGGCTTCGTCCCGGGGTTCAGGTCACGGTTGATCACCCAGGCAATGTCCTGGACGGTCGTGATCCCGTAGTTCATCGTCGGGTTGTCCTGGGTCAGCACGGCGATGCTGTAAGCGCCGTTACGGCCGGTGAAACAGCCGATGCTGTGGATGCGCCACCCGTGCGTCGACCGGGGCAGCCAGCCGTCCTTGACGTGCACGGTCAGGCTGGCGGGCGCGCCGGCCGGGACACCCCACCGCTGCGAGGGGATGACCCTGGCCATCAGGCCCAGCTCGTAGCCGCGGGAGGCGCTGTCGAGCACCCCGTTCGGGTTGATCAGGAGCTGCAGGAGCAGTATTTCGTCGTGGGCGGTGATCTGGGTCAGCCCCCAGTAGCCCCCGGGACCCAGCACCGTACGCGTCATCTGGGCCAGGTTCAGGAAGTGCTGCAGCCAGGTCCGGCCCACGTCCGCCCACAGCGCCGAGGCGGCGTTGTTGTCCGACTGGGTGATCATCGCGGTGGCCAGGGAGGCCTCGGCCTGGGTCAGGTACCTGTGCTGATCTTCCGCCTTGCGGAGGAGAGCACCGAGAATGGTGGCCTTGACCACGCTGGCCGAGTCGAAACGCGCGTTGGCGTTGAGCCAGCACCCGAGCCCCAGGCCTGGATCGTAGAGTCCGGCCGCGACGGTCGAGACCCGGCCCCGGTGCGCGGCCTGGATGTTCCGGCTGAGCTGGGCCGCGAGCGCGGGATGGTCGGCCGACCGGCACGTGACGGCCGAGGCCGCCGCGGCCTCGGCCTGCTGGCCCCGGAACGAGACCACCCCCGCGCCGGCCAGGACCGCCGCGGCCATCCAGGCGACACCACGCGTCGGAGCCATCGTCATCCCCCCGTACCAGCAATGCGATCATCTGGGTGAGCCAGCGCAAAGGAGACCGTACAGCAATCGGGCCGCGGCATTCCCCGGTGCCGCCGAAATTGATAGCGCGAAGGTCAGATAATTCCGCAGCCAAAACCGGGCGCCCGGAAAACCGGCGACACATATTGGCATAACGGCAGATTTCATCTCTATGCCAATTTGTTAACGACTGTAATGGGTGTCAGATCACAGCCGGGGGCTCAGCCGGGGGGCTCAGCCGGGGGGCTCAGCCCGGGAGGTCCTCCGGGCGCTTTTTGGCGAGATGGCCGTGCAGCGCGCCCGTGGCCTGGCCGACTTCGATCATGTAGCCGTCCGGGTCTCGCCTGTAGCAGCGGATCTCCGCCTCGCGGTCGATTGGCGGCGTGACGAACTCCGCGCCCTTCGACTTCCATTCCTCGTAGCAGGCCTGGATGTCAGCGACCCGCAAGTTCAGGAAGATCGAGGTGGTGTCGCCTGGCTCGTAATTGACCGTCGACGCCGCCCCGCAGCGCGCGGCGCTCGGCACCGCGAATATCCCCTCTTGCGAGTGAGGGCGCCCGTCCGACGGGTCGGCGAGCCGATAGTCCGCAGACTGGTCAGAGTTCTGTCGTGGACGGCGGGGGCGACACACCCGAGGCAAAATAGGTGAAAGGTCATCCTTTACTAATGTCTCATCATTTCGACACCGCCATCGCCAGGGAAGACCCGCGGCTCAACATCCTTGACTTCTATCTTTTCCGCGGCCAGCCGGGTACCACTTTGCCTTGTGTCCTCGATTCGGCGGCCTCGTTCGGTTTCGCAGGCTTCAACGGTCGCGCTATGACGGACAACGTGCAGAACGTGATGCTCTCGCTGCAGGCCAACACTCCTATCGACCAGGGCGCGGCTGTCGCCAGGACCAACATCCTCGGTGAGTTCCCCTATTTCGGCGCACCCCACGCCGATCCCATCGTCGATTGATCCGCGTCCGTCACGGCACCGGGACGTTGGCTGACCCTTCGCAGCTGAGTGCGGGCGGGGTGGGCGCGACCAGTTGGCTCCCGTAGCCCGGCAGCGTCCCGGTCAGCGCGTACTGGGTGAGCTGAGTCGTCAGCTGCGTGGTCCCCGCCGTCGTAGGCGTGCTCGCCAGTTCGAAGTAGTTCCGGCCTGGCGGGCTCCGCAGCGGATAGCCCGGATAGTAGAAGGGGGTGGAACCAGCGGGCCAGCCCGCCGGATCCGTCCACCCGCAGGCGTTGAAGTAGAGCGCGTTGGCAGCGGGCTCCCCGACGGCGATCACCAGGTCCTTGTTACCGGCCGTGTCCTGCCATGCCTGTTTGAATTTGCCGGTCACATTGCTGGCCGGCAGCGCCAGGCTCCGGGCGATCTGGGCCGCGATCGTCATGTCACCTTTGTCCGCCGCGTACAACACGAGCGGAGAGTGAGTCGGCAGTGACCCGCTGGAGCGCACCACGGTCGCCAGGACGTACGCTTCGGCAATGGTTTGGGAACCGGAGGCGACGGTGATCGGTACGAGGTACCGCCCCGAAGCGAGCGACGTGGCAGGCGTCAGGGATACCGTCGCCGAGTAGACGCCCCCCGCCGTCAGGTCGACGGCTCCGGAACTGGGCGCCGCCGACATGCCCCGCGGCACGTCCACCTGCCACTGCACATCGATCGACGTTTCTGGCAGGCCGTGCAAGGTCAGGGTCACCTTCGCCGTGCTGCCCGGCGCAGCGGTCAGCTCGGACGGCGTAGCGCTATCGGCGGGCCCGGCGGAGTCCGGCACGGACGACTGACCGACGACCAGTCCGTCGGCAGCGTCCGAGTCGATGTTCAGCGTGGCGCCGCCCCACTTCTCGTCGTGTGCCCCGGAGTACTGGTGCAGCCGCTGATGGTTTGACCAGTAGGTGCTCGGCACGTACGAGTCGGTAAGCACCGGCGTGCCGGTCCAGTCGGCGGTCCAGATGTCGTCCGGCCGCGAAGATCCACTGCTCATGTACGCGGTCACCAGGTTCTTGATCCCGGAAGCCGCGCTGGAGTAGACCCCCGAGACGTAGCCGTACACGTGCAGCTCCCGGGTCCACCCGCCGATGAAGTTCACCACCGCGCTGCTGCAGCTGCCGCTGGGGTCGTAACCCTCCATGTCGAAGTAGATCGGGGCACCTTTACCGAACCCGAACTTCTTGGCCGAGCCGACCGCCGCCCTGGCTTCTGACTCTCCCTCGGCGGCGGCCTGCGACGGATTGATGACGGTGACTCCCGGGATGGTCGAGCAGGGGGCTTGCCTGCCGACCCAGAGCGGCGCGAACCGCCAGCCCTGGGCGGCCGCCTGACTCGCCCAGGAAGCGGAAAAATTCCCGTAGCTGCACGCCCAGTTCATCCCGCCCAGGTAGGTGCCGATCACCCGGTACGGCGACGCCAGCCATTTGGTCATGGTCGACGTCGACGGGACCGTGCAGGTGTCCAACCCGAGGCCGCTGCCGACCATGGACGTCAACTGGGAGGTTTGCGCTGACGACGTTGCCGCGCTGGACGTCGGGCCGACCGTCATCAGCGACTGGCTCGCAGCAGAAGACGCTGTCGGCGCTGCTGACCCGCCCAGCGCGGCGGAGCCGGACGAGCCGGAGCCGGACGAATCGGAGCCGGACGAGCCGGAGCCGGACGAGCCGGACGAGCCGGAGCCGGACGAGCCGGAGCCGGACGAGCCGGAGCCGGACGAGCCGGAGCCGGACGAGCCGGAGCCGGACACATGGGAGCTGGTGCCGGATGCAGGGGTCTGGCCGGTGATCGTCGCACCAGCCAGTATGGAGCGCAGCCCTGCCTCGTTCGTGCCGTAAGTGGCCGTGACGAGCACGCCGGCTTTCGGTATTTCGACCTGGAACAAGTGGGTGGTGGCCGTCGTGGAGGCGGGCAGCGGAGCGTCTTCGGACAGGGCGGCCCACCCACCGCCCACGACGATGGCCGAGGCCGACGTGCTGGCTGAGCTGGCCGGCTGGATGAGCAGTGCCTCGGTGCGGCCAACGGCGGACGCCGGGCAGTTCTGGCTGCTGCCCGGCGTGCCCAGGTAGACCGCATGGGTGCTGAACAGGACGCACTTCGAGGGATCGGTGGCCAGGTTGTAGACCGGCCAGGAGCTCGGCACCTGGAACTGGTAGCCGAGATAACGCACGACCCGGGGCTTCGCGCTCCAGGACGGCTGCTGCGCCGAGCCCAGGGCATCGGCGACCGGATTCGCCGCCGCGGTGGTTTCCGCGGCCAGTTTCGCCGACGCGCTGTCTTGCGCCGGGACGGTCCCGGCCGTGGCCGGTGGGGTCGGCGATGCCGCTGCGGTCGCGCCCGGCGAGGCCATGCCGTGCGCGACGGAATGCCCAGACGATCCCGGACCTACGGCGACGGCGAGAGCAAACACCAATCCCATTCCTGAAGCGGCGCTGAGCGAGAAGCAGCGGCGTCGCACCGCGGCGGATACGCGAGTTCCCCGTGCCGTCAATTCCTCTCCAGATTCCTCGGCTGCCCCAAAAAGTACAGATCGGAACGTACGTGACTCAATTACCGAAGGGCGTGTTTCGTCAGGACTTTTTTCGATTTCGGTGCTGGCTGAAAACTGGGTCCTGTGGTTCCCGCTGAATTTTGACCCGCCCCTGAACGATCGAGGGGTGCTGAAAGTGGAGGACTGGGCGGAGATCTGCAGGTTGTGCCGGGCTGAGGGGATGCCGATCCGGGCGATCGCCCGGAGGCTGGAGATCTCGCGGAACGCGGGGAAGAAGGCTGTGACATGGCCAGCCTTGGCGCTGGTCGGCAGCATGGGTCGGGCGGCACGGCAGCGGGTGGGTAGTCTTCTGGGCGTGCCTATCGAGCGGCGAGAGTTCTTGCTCCTTGGCGGTGCGGTCGCGGCCGCGGGCGGCCTGGCGGGGTGCACGAGCACGGGCCGGGGAAGCGCGCCTCCCCGCGGCAGCCGTTCGGCATCACCACCTGCCGGACCGTCGCCGGCGGTGAGCCCGCCCGGCGGCGCCGAGGTGCAGCGCGGCGCGCAGGTTGTGCATGGGTCACGTAGCCGGGCCCGGGTGGCGCTCACCTTTCATGGGCAGGGGCCCGCATCGATGGCCGACGCGCTGCTCGCCGAGGCAGAGCGGTCAGCAGCGCGGGTCACGGTGCTGGCCGTCGGGACCTGGCTCGAGCAGTACCCGCAGATGGCGCGGCGCGTCCTGCGCGGCGGCCACGACCTCGGCAATCACACGCTGCATCACCTGGACATCGCGGCCATGGACGCCTCAGGCGCCTATGCGGAGATCGCGGGCTGCGCGCTGCGGCTGCGTGCCTTGACCGGGTTGATCGGCCGCTGGTTCCGGCCATCGCAAACGCGGTACGCGACAGCGCTGATCGAGCAGGCAGCCAGCAAGGCCGGATACCAGACCTGCGTGTCCTACGACGTGGACTCGCTCGACTACACCGATCCCGGACCGGACGCGGTTGTGGCCACCGTACTCGGCTCGGTGCGGCCGGGGTCGATCATCAGCCTGCATCTCGGGCATCCCGGCACCGTGACCGCCCTGCCCGCGATCTTGCACGGCTTGGCCGGGCGGAGGCTGCGCCCGGTCACCCTGACCGAGCTGCTGTCCACCTGACGGCACTTGACCGCTGAGCCGCAGCCAGGTCGGCTGCGCCCCGCCGCTGGTGCGAGGCGACCGCGCCAGCCGGGACACTCGCCCTCCGGTCCCGGCTGGCGCGGCGCAGCCGCTGGGGAGCACTATCTTGCCACCTCCGCTGAATCTTGCCACCTCCGCTGACCGGTTCCACCCGGGCTCAAGATCAGCGGAAGTTGCCGGTATGGCCGAGCGAATACCGGCCCGGCTGCGGGAAGACGCACAGCCCGTGCGGCCCGGCCCCGACCGGGATCTTGGCGATGAGGCGGCCGTCCGTGGTGGACATGGCGTAGACCACTCCGTTGTACCGGCCACCCCACCACATGACCTTCCCGTCGGGGGTGATGCCGCCCATGTCGGGGGACCCGCCGCCGGGGATCCGCCACGTGTGCACCACGGTGTCGGCGGCCGTGCTGATCTCCGAGACCGAGCCTTCGTCCCGGTTCGACACGAACACGTACCTGGCGTCGCGGCTGATCAGCAGGCCGTGCGCGCCGAGTCCGGTATGGATGAAGCCGATCTTGCGGAAGTGCGTGGCGTCGATCAGCCACACTCCGTTCGCGATCATGTCAGCGACGTAGAAGATCTTGCCGTCCGGGGAGAGCCGTACGTCCTGGGGCATGCTCCCGCCGGGAATACGCATCATGTCGGTGGGTGCCCCGGTCCTGATCGAGGCGGCCACCGTGTGCGTACGCATATTGATGTACACCAGTTGCGCGCTGAACTCGCAGCTGGCCACGGCGAAGCGGCCGTCCGCGGTGAAATCCATGTGGTTGACACCCGCGCAGGGCACCTTCATCGAGGACCGGAGCCGCATCGTGCGCGGATCGCGGAAGTCGATGCGGTTGAACGCCTCGGCCATCACCAGGGCGGATTTGCCGTCCGGGGTGAAGTACAGGTTGTAGGGGTCGGCGACGGGTATCGGCGTGCCGGGCCTGCCGGTCGCCGGGTTGATCGGGACGAGGGAGTTGCCGACGGTGTCGTTGACGAACAGCACCGAACCGTCCCACGACGGTGTCACGTGGTTCGGCTCCGCGCCGACCGGGAATTTCCCGATGACCTTGTACGTCTGCGGGTTGATCACGGTGACGGTATTGCTCAAGCTGTCCGGCACGTAGACCCGGACCGGGTTACCGCGCCATTTCGGGTTGATCATGCCAGGGCGGATGTGCGCGTAGACGTTGACCGGCGCGGGCGGCCGCGCTGGCCGGGGCATCGCGGCCGAGGTGGCCGGGCGCGCCGTTGCGGCCGTTGCCCGCGGCCGGGGCCCCGGCGGCGACGAGCACGCGACCGCGGCGCTGGCGATCAGCACCATCACGAGTGCCGCGCCGGCTTTCCCGGTGGGCAGCCGCACCACCGAGCGCCGCAAGCCCCTCACAAGACCTGCACTCTAGCGCCCTTTAGGGCCAGGACCGGAAGCCGACCCATGGCAGAGATCGGCTGTCCGCATTGAAGGAGCAATAAGCAGGAACGATGACCTCGCAGGCGCGGCCGTCTCCGCGGCGGCCATCGGCGCGGAGCCTACGGGTGCGGTGAGCGGCTGATCCATAACCGAGGCTGAGAGCGGCCATATTGGCGAACGCCGTCGGCCTGAGTCTGGCTCGCCGGGTGGCAGAACGCGCCGGTGTAGCATGTGGGGACCTGGCGATGGTGTCCGCACCATCGGCACCCGGTGATCCGGGCGGCGCGCGGTGCGATACACATGTGTGGAGGCGCGGCGTGGGTATCGGCGAGGCACTGGCACAAGCACGCCACCAGGCTGGCCTTACTGTTGCCGAGGTCAGCCAGCGGACCCGCATCAGGGAAGCACTCATCCGCGACATCGAGAACAACGACTATTCCGCATGCGGCGGCGACTTTTACGCGCGGGGCCACATCCGCGCCATAGCCAAGGCGACCGGGGCCGCCCCGGAGTCGCTGATCCGGGAGTTCGACGCCACCCGCCAGATACCGGAGGCGCTGACACTCGCCGACATCTTCCGCGACACCCCGGCCACACCCATCATGCCGGGCACAGCGGCCACAACGCGCGGGTGGCACCGGCCGAACAAGACGCAGGCGCTGGCGGTGGGGGTCCTGGCGGCATTCCTGCTGGCGCTCGGGTTCGCGGCATACGGCCCGCTGTCCGGTTCGCGTCATGCGGCAACCGTCGCTCCGCGGGCCCGGGATCAGCCGACGGCCCAGCATGAGCTCAACCCGACCCAGCGGGCAGATGCCGCCGTCCCGGCGCCCCTGCCCGTCCAGCGACGGGCGCGGACCCCCGTCAGCACCGCAGCGGCCGGTCCCCACGATGGCCAGCGCAGCAAGTCCCAGGCTCACGCCGCTGGCGATCGGCCGCGATCTCATCGCAGTCAGGTCTCCCAACTGGTGGACCAGCGCCCGCTGCGGGAACCTGGACCGGGGCACCTGCGTGCTCCTGGACTTCGCCCGCCCGCTGGTCACACACGGGCGGACCGGCCTCGGCAGCACTTCCGGCGCGGGGATCCAGGTGCGCGCCGACCCGGCGGGCCAACCGCCCATCGCCAGCACGGCCCACGCGAAGCCGCGACTACGCGCACGTCCGGTCAGCCCCGTAGAAGCCGGGACCGGCGAGGCCCGGACCGGTGATCATGGGCCGGTTCGCTTCGCCGCCCGCCGGGTAGGGGGTGTCGAACCACTGGCTGAAGAACTGACTCAGCCGCTGCTGGCAGGCGCTGCTGTGCACGGGCAGCCACTGGTGGAAGACGGCCTCGAGCTCGGACTCGCTGATGCTGGACCCGCCGTAAGTATGCTGGAGCTGCTGCAGCGTCGCGTCAAATCTGGCCGGGCCGAGGATCTGGCGCAGCGCGATGTAGGCGGCTCCGGGCCGGTCGTAGGTGTTTGACGTGTCGAACAGGCTGTACGGGATCGGGTTCGAGGGCGCGGTCGTCCAGAAACCCTTGCCGCTGCCGTAGATCTGGTTGAACTGCGTCACCAGGCTGGCCTGGAAGGCGGCCCGGCCCTCTGGACGGCCCCCCGGCGGCGTCCTGGGCCAGCCGCGCGTGGTAGAAGAACTCGGCTAGCGTGGCCAGGCCTTCCTTGAAGAAGGTCATGCGGTAGCCGCCCTCGGAGACGTTATCTCCCCACCACTGGTGCATGTTCTCGTGGTACAGAGTGTCGGTGTCGATCACCCCGCCGGCGAAGGCGATCATGCCCTCCATCTCCTCGTCGAAGCTGGCGTCCGGGGTGCCGATGACGATCCCGTCGGAAGCGAACGGGAAGGCCCCGTTGAACCGGCTCTCGAACGCGGTGATGTCCGGCTGCATGTCCATGAGGGCCAGGTTCTTCTTACGCTGCGCCGCGCTGATCGATAGGTCCTGCGCCTGGTAGAACCGGATGCCGTTGACCACCCGCGATGTCAGGCTGTAGGTGGAACCCATCCTTGCAGCCCCGGACGCATTTAGACAATATGCATCGATAGCCCACACCCGATCGGCTCCGCGGGCGCGCGATTCGCTTCAGGCTCCGGACCAGCGCCCGGCCAGTACCCTGCCACCTCCGGGCCGATGATCAACGTGCGGTCAGGGCAAGGGCGACGCTGCCCAGAATGTACGCAAAGGGACCCAGGGCCAGCGTGAGAGCTTGCTCCTATCACGCCAGCCCCGGGGCCTGCCAGGGTAACGTCCTGTGGACAGGCCTGTGGATGATTTACGTAAACACGCTGGTCAACCTCTCCACAGCTGTGGACGAGTGTTGCTGTGGAAAAGTGGATAACCGGTGCGGCACAGGATCTTGCCAGGTCGCAGGCCGTCCGCGATCCACAGGGCGATACGCAGTATCCACAGGCGCCTGCGAGGCCCTCTTGTCCCTTGCTATGGGAGGCCGCGACGCAGTCACGGCGGTATCCGTGGCCATGAGAAAGTCCCGATGTCCCTTGACTCAGCTACCGCTGGTGACAGCAAGCCGCCCGGTGGGGATGGGGGGATGGAGTCGGCGATGTGCAGGGCCGGACTGGTGTCTGGGCGTGTCACCGGTCCGGCCGCCAACTACGGGAAACCATTGCTTGAAGAGTCTGCCAGTACACCGGAGTGTCCTCTTCGCTGGATGTCCCGGGCAAGGTGGCAAGCATGTCGCTAGCCGGGAGTTCCCTGGGCGCATTTTTCACGCGCCGGCGTTGGAATGACCGGCTTTCATGCTGGCGCAGCGAACCGGCCGGCGCGGTCGGCGGCTCATACGGTGACGGGCCTTGATTAACGGGCACACCTGGACCTTATGGGCCAAGGTCGGTTATTACCGCATTCCGCCTATCGGCGTGTCGGCTCAATTCCGAGAATCGACAGCGCGGCCAAATGGCCCGCGTGCGGCGGTGGTCCGGGCGGCCATGGTGCTGGCCGTGTACCGATTCCACAGCACGAGCGGGCGGGAGGCCCGGAAGCCGACGGCAGTTTGCTGGCATCGGGGGCATGCCATCCGGGCGAGGGCGTCGATACGCCAGCCGGCGCGGATCGCCCGGGCGCGGTTGTCCACCTCGCCGAGCGCTGCGGGATCGGCATGCCAGGAGATGCAGGACCCCATTTCGCACCAGGTGATAGGTATCCGCAGCTGGTCGCCGATCACCGCCCGTACGGTAGCCCCAGCGTGGGCCCTGGCCTCCGCGTGGGCCCTGGCCTCCGCGTGGGCCCTGGCCTCCGCGTGGGCCCTGGCCTCCGCGTGGGCCCTGGCCTCCGCGTGGGCCCTGGCCTCCGCGTGGGCCCTGGCCTCCGCGTGGGCCCTGGCCTCCGCGTGGGCCCTGGCCTCCGCGCGGGCCCTGGCCTCCGCCCAGGCAGTGCGGCTGTGCGGCGCGGCAGCGGGAGCTTGCGGCCGAAGATCGCTCTCGTCGGTCGGCTCGGCGTGGCCGTCGCCAGGCGGCTCGGCGTGGCCGTCGTCCCGCGGCCCGCCGGGCCAGTCGCTCATCCGGGGCCATTCGTCCGTTGTAAGCACACGGGCCTTGTCTGGCCGGGTCTTGATTCTCATGTCTGCCTTCCCAATTCAGCCAGCGGTGAGCGCCGTACAGCTGCGGTGGGCCCCCACGGGGGTGCACACGGCCGGGATGACGCCGCAGGCGGCCGCTGCGCGTCCCGGGCCTGCCGGGCTCCGGCAGGCGCCAGCGTTGCGGAGCCCACGGCCCTGCCGGGCCGCTGTCATCAGCCGACACCGGAACGCGGCCCGCCGTCGGCGACCGCTGGCCTGCCCCGGTGCGCATGTGCTCCGTTACTCCTGTCCTCCCCTTTCGAAGGGTCCGGGCTCACCGTCTAGGTTTGAATTTCTTACGGTCCTGAATCTGGATCACAGCCCGATAAACGTACGGTAGACATTCAGTTCATTTATGAGCTGTTGCGGCGTGGCATGTGGACAATCTCAATTTCTTCCCTTGCACAGGGTGTGGATAGTGTTCTTGCAGCTGAACGCCCTCTTATGGGTGGGGCAAGCCGCCGGAATTCCAAGCATTTCGGCGTGTGCACTCAGGTCCCGGGCTCTTTTGCACAAGTTATCCACAATTTGTGCACAGAAAAGCCAGTAAGCAACTCTCCTGCCGGGCACGCGGGCAGCAGCGGTTCGGGGTGCCGGTGCATGACACGCAGCGCCTCGGCCGCGGTGTCGGCGGTCGGAGCGTCGACGCCTGGGCGCTCCGCAACGCCGACTCTGACCCGAAAAATGGACCTCAGCTGGGCGCGCGGCAGCGAAACCCCACCGTCACGGGCCGGCCAGGGTCTGCAGGGGCGTTATGGGTCAGGCGGTTTGGCTGTTCCCGGTTCCGCCTGGCTCGGGTCCGGGTCCGGGGATGCGGCAGAGGGTGACGTCGAAGCCGAGGGCGCCGAGCTTGCCGACGTGGTGGCGGACCTGCCGGCTGACCTCAGCGCGGCGCTCGTAGTAGTCCGGGCCGAGGTCCTGATACCGCATGCCGGGGCTGGACAGCAGCGTGTGGTAGACCTTCAGCTGGGTGTTGCCGACGGCGACCAGGGCTTTGGCTTTGCCGCGGCGGCGGGACAGCCGCCGGTACCGGGCGCCTTCGCGGGTCTGGGTTTTGCCGGCGGCGATGGCGGTCTCGCCGAGCAGGCCGCCGAGGTACCGGTTGCCCTTCTTGGACTTGGCCTTCCCCTTGCGCTTGCCGGAGGAGTTGTCCAGCGGGGTGCGCCCGGCCCAGGAGGCCAGGTGCGCGCCGGTCCGGAACCGGGTCATGTCGGTGCCAGTCTCGGCGAGCGCGTCCTCGGCGGCGCGGCGGCCCCAGCCGGGCATCGATTCTGCCTGCTGCAGCTGCTCCTCATACGGGGCCAGCAGCCGCTCGATCACCTCCGATAGCCGGGCGATCTCGGCGTTCACCCGGTCGATGCGCGCCAGCATGGCGGCCAGCAGCGCGGCGTGCTCTGCGGTGAAGAACTCCGCGCCTTCGAGGGCGGCTTCCAGCTCGGCGAGCTTGCGGCGGGCGCGGGCCCGGGCCAGCTGGGCCAGTACCTTGGGACTGCGTTCCCCGGCGATGAGGTGGTCCATGATGTCCCGGCCGGTCACCCCGTGCAGGTCGGTGACCACGGAGGAGAGCTTGATCGCCGCTGATTCGAGCAGCTTTTCCGCCCGCTGTTTCTCCCGGGTGCGTTCTTCGGTCAGGTCGCGCCGGTAGCGGGTGTGCAGCCGGATGATCCGGAACTCGGGGGTGGCCACAAAACAGGAGGTGACTGCGCCGCGCTCGAAGCACGCCGCCAGCCACCGCGAGTCGCCTGGGTCGTGCTTGGGGCGGCCGGGCAGGTTTTTGACTTGCTTGGCATCGGCCAGGACGCACTCGAGCCCCTCGGCCTCCAGCCGGTAGAACGGCCCTTTCCAGTAGTCGCCGCTCGCCTCCATCACCACTGCGGGCACCTGCCAGGCGCGCAGCCAGTCCGCCAGCGCCAGCACCTCCCGCCTGGTGGTGCCGAAGCTGCGGGTCTCGGCCGCCCGCCGCGCCGGGTCCTTATCCGAGGGCACCCGGATGGTGGCGGCCAGCCCGGCCTTGCCAATGTCGATGCCGCACACCCGGTCTCGGTACAGCGGCTCGTCGGTCACCTCTTCCACGCTTCCCACCTCTCCTGGACTGGGCTGTTAGCCTGCGAGGTGGTACCGCCCGGGGAACCGGGGGCGAGCGGAAGAAACTGACCCGCGTGCTCGAGCGCAACATTGAACGGCCCCTTGGGTGACCGGTTCCCGGCGTCAGGCTGACACGCGGCCTCAACCGCACCAGAGGGAAAACGACGTCACGGGCGGTACCACCCGCTATTTTCACGCCGGTACGGCGCCGCGCGAGCGGTATCTAGGGCTGACACGCAAAAGCTGCCATGCATGCGACAGCCAGCGGCGCGGCCACGACGACAAGCCAAAGAGGCCCAAACGGTGCTCGCCGAGGAGTCGCCGGGCGTCCAGATCGGCGGATTTGGGTTTCGGTCCAGCAGAGCCAGCGCTAAGGGGTACCTGTGATGTAGTTGGTCAAGTGGGTTCGCTCCGTTTCGAGCTCGTCGATACGGTTCTTGACCACGTCGCCAATGCTTACGATCCCGCGCAGGCCGCCCTCCACCACGACCGGCGCGTGCCGCACCCGGCGCTCGGTCATCATGCGCATGACGTCCTCGAGCGAGGTCGTCGGCGTGACCGTGTGCACCTCGGTTGTGCAGATTGCCGTGACCAGCTCGGACAGCACCGCGGCGCCTCGCTCGCCGAACGCCCGGACGATATCCCGCTCACTGGCGATCCCGTCGACCGTGGTGCCGTCGTGAGAGACGACGACGGCACCGATCCGGTGCTCGCTGAGCACCGCCAGCAGGCGCCGCACCGTCGTATCCGGGGTAACGGTGACAACCTGCGTGCCCTTGCCGCGAAGTACATCGGAAATGCGCATCTAGCCCTCCTAAGCACCTGTACAGCGCTGATTGTGTACCCTTTCGGCGCCCCGCGCTATTACGTCAGCCTGTGATTGCCGGTTAGGTGACCGGGTGGATCCAGGCCCTGGCCGGGCCAGGCTGCCGGTGCGCAGGCGGTGGGCGCGGCGAGGCGGTTCAGGCGTGGCGAACGACGCGTAACACCCGGGATGCAAATCCACCCCGGCCCAACGTCGTGATCTTGAATCCGCCGACCGCATGGCGGCCACTCAGCGGCCGGATCTTAAGATTCTTCCTCGGGTACTGCCGTACTGCTGTTGTACATGGCGAAGAAGCGTTCGAAAAACAGTCGGGACGGCAGGATTTGAACCCGCGGCCCCCTGACCTCAGGCATCTTTCCAGGCGAAATTACCTGCGAAAACTTTGCGCTGACGTGCGGTCGGGGGTATGGGCGCGTACGGTGGAGTCCGTTGAACGTTCGGCCCGGGCGTTACTCAATTAGTCGCTTAGGCGTGACCCCTTGCCATGTGATCAAGCATTATGGGGGCGAGGCAGGGATCACGCTTCGGTGAACGCGCCTTGTGAAGGAGTCCGATAATGTCCACAGGAGCGAACACGGCGCAGCTGCAGCGGCTCACTGATGAGGTTTTGACCGGGCACGACCTGGCCGCTCTGGACGAGATCTTCCACGCTGACTACGTTGAGGACGAACCACCACCCGGGATGGGTCCAGGCCGCGACGGACTCCGACAGTGGCTGGCCGACTGGATTGCGGCGTTCCCCGACGTGCGATGGACAGTCGAGGAACAGATCGCAGACGAAGACAGAGTTTGGAGCCGATCCATCTGGCAAGGTACCCACCAAGGTCCGTTTCTCGGCATTCCTCCCACAGGGAAGAACGTCACCGTGGCCGCGTGGACCATTGACCGGTTCACAGACGGCAAGATAGCTGAGAGCCGGATCATCATGGACACACTCGGGATGATGCAGCAGCTCGGCGTCATCCCCGCACCCGGAGCGCCGCCGCCTTAATTAAGCTCGGCTCGAGTCAGCAACGGATTAAGCAAGCAACGCTGTTGCCATCGAGCTTCTTATCATCTCAGGGCAAAGCAGTCTGTCGAGGTCATTGACGCAGGTCGGAGGACTTTTCCGCCGCGGCCCTGGCGACTACCTGGGTTTCAGCGGCCCCGCAAAACCTGCCCTGCTGTTCGCGCCCAGCCGATCGGCGTTAGTGCGGCTGTGGCGGGAGCGCCAGCGGGATCTGCGGCGTGCGCGCCGAGTCGGCGGCGCGAGCGGCCCCGATCGGCGATTGGGCCGGGCTCAGGCTCGCACAACCAGCAGTCGCACGCTGATGAAGACAGCTCCGAAAGTGCCCGCCAGCCACAGAAGCGCCCAGAGTACACGGGGGAGGTGAGTGCGCCTGCTGAGATTGCCAGCGTCCACCGCGCTGGCACCGTGTTGTAGTGCGACGCGGACGCCGGACAGCAGGAGCAGCCAGGTCATGCCGTAAGTCATTACGACCTCAAGGCCGACGGACTGTAACGGATGAGGAGGTAGAGCACCGCGATGACAACGGGGACCGAGAGGCAGCCGAAGGAAGGAAAGGCGAGATTCAACAGTAGGAGCACAAGAAATATCACAGCCACCCACAAGACGGCGATGATGTGCCCGAGGGTGATGAGCTTCGCCGCGCCGAGTCCGAAGGCGCTTGGGCCCAGGTAGCCGACGAATGAGGTGACGACCCTCCTGGGGCCGACGGCATTCGGGGGATAGCGGGTTTCACCCTCGGCACTCGAGTTCAACTCGATGCCTAGGACGGTAAAGCCCACGATGGCCGCAGTTATGGCGTGCATTCCCTCATGGGCCATCACGTTGAAGTGCTCCGCGAGCGGCCAGAGGCCTTGAGCTGTGACTACTACGAGCGCTACCAGTCCGATGAGTGCAGCCTCGGGTCCTGGCAGCGGCGTCTGGGTCGTGCTCACACAATTGAGCGTAAACACCGGTGACGGCGTGACAAAGCCAGACTTATTACGGAGGCTGGAACAGCAGTCAGGACGCCCTCTGCATCGGCAAGGGAAACATCTGAGCCGACTTGGTGGTCAGGGAGTGGGTCAGGTGTCCCGACGCGTGACATTGACCCCGGCGATCGAGCCGCTTGACAGCCGAGATCGCGCAGTTCACGGCCCAGGATCCTATTTTCGAGCGGCACAGGTTCGTGGTGGCCGGTCAGGGCAGGGTTGAGTCATGAGGCTGGGTACACAGCCCGGGCAGCGGCTCACCCTCGCGGTGGCGTGCACGGCTCAGGTCATGATGGTGCTGGATGTCATGATCGTAAGCGTCGCCCTTCCGTCCTTGCAGCGCGAGCTTCACCTCTCGCCCGCGGGCCTGGAATGGGTGGTGAGTGCCTACGCTCTGGCCCTGGCGGGCCTGATCCCGACGGGCGGGGCGCTGGGTGATCATTTCGGGCGTAAGCGCGTCTTCATGAGCGGGGTCGCCCTCTTCATGCTCGCGTCGGTCGGCTGTGCCCTTTCGGTTTCGGGGGGAATGCTGATCGGTTTCCGGGTGATCCAGGGGATCGGCGGCGCCGTCATGTCGTCCCTGACCCTGGCACTGATCACTGAGGCCTATCCGCCGGAGGCGAGGACCGGCCCGATCGGGCTGTGGGCCGCGGTCAGTGGCCTGGCTGTCGCGGGCGGCAGCGTGGTTGGCGGCTTGCTGCTCAGCGTGTTCCCGTGGTCGTCAATCTTCTGGGTCAACATCCCGATCGCGGTGGTGACCCTGGTCATCTCCTGGTTCGCGGTTGCGGAATCCGGCGAACCCGTACCGCGCCCCTTCGACATCGGCGGCGTCGCGCTGAGCGCTTCCGGCCTCCTTCTCCTGACCTTCGGGTTCGTCGACTCCTCCGACGCGACCTGGCATGCGCCGGTCGTGGCCGCGAGCGTCGCCGCGGGCGTGGCGGTTCTGGTGGTCTTCTTTGTCTGGGAGCGCAGGGCGGCATTCCCCATGGTCCCGCCGGCGTTGCTGCGCACCCCGAGCTTCGGCTGGGCCTGTGCCGTGTACCTGCTGGCCTACCTCGCGTTCTCGGGATTCATCTACTACGTCACCCTCTTCTTCCAGAACGTTGACGGGTGGTCGGCACTGCGCACCGGCCTGTCCTGGCTTTTCTTCTGCATTCCGTACTTTGCCGTGGCCCGGCTCGGCAAGTGGGTCGAGCGGTGGCTGCCGGTGGCATCGGCCGTCGGGTGGGGGTGCCTCATCGCCGCGGCGGGCGTGCTTGGCATGAGCCAGCTGACGACGGCGACGCCGTTTGCCTGGCCGGCCGCCTGCTACATCCTGGTGGGGGTGGGCTTTGCCCTGATGGTCCCGGCGGGTTCGTCCGCGGCGATGGCCGAGGTTCCGGAGGGATCGTCGGGGATCGGGTCAGGCCTGTTCAACGCCTGCCGGCAGATCGGCACCGCGACCGGGCTGGCCATCCTGGGGTCCATCGGCGCCGGCGTGACCCTGGCCGACTGGCACCACCAGGCCGGATCTCTCCCCCGGGCCGAGCAGCAGCGGGCAGCCCAGGCCGGGGCCGACGTCGCGGGCGGTCAGGTCCACATCGCCGCCGCGTCCGCAGGCCAGCACGCGCTCGACCTGGCGGTGGCCTCCTTTCTCGGGGGTTTCGAGCTCGCCCTGCTCCTGGCCGGCGCGATCCTCGCCGCGGCTGGGGTCGTGGGCTTCCTGGGCCTGCGGCACCTCCAGAGCCCCGCGTCCCAGCAGCGCCAAAGGACCGATGTGAGGACGAGCAGCTGAAATGCGATGGCTCATGCGGTGTACGGGTCCTGGCTGCCCCGAGGGCCGATCTTGATTACCACCTCACCTTCGTCTGCGTGCTGGCTGGGCCGCCACAGCAGCCACAGGGCGAGTAGCTGCGAACGGCCGGTTCCGTCATGGCCTGGTTTGGCGGGACCGAAGGAGGGATGAAACTGACGATGACACCGTGCCGGGTGCAGCGTGATAGCAGCCGTGACAGCGGCCCCGGGTCACCGAGCGTGCCCGGCGCCGTCATGAGCACCGCATCGTGGCGGCCGGAGATGATCGCGGCCGTGAGCCTGTCCAGCGCGGGGCTGTAGCCGTCGGCGGACGCCGGATCACCTTCGGCGTAGATCACGGGGGCTGGCCAGCTACGCTGCCGGGCGGCGAGAGTCATTTCCTGGCGGGCAGGAGCTGTGGCGTGGCGGACATAGGCGGCCGGGCGCTTGGGGGATGTCAAGACCGGCTCTTCCACACCGGGCCTCGGATCATGGCCATCACCTTGCCGGGTAAGTGGCCGCGGTAACACGGCCTCCGAATGCTCTACGCAATGACGTTACGCAATTACGTTAGTGGCCGGTATGGGGAGAACTCCCTATACCGAACCTGGCCCACAGCTCGCGCCAGCCCCGCTCGCGTGCTATCAGAGCATGTTCGGCCGGAGTTCCCGGTCAGCGCTTACCAGCCCGTGCTCCAGCGCGAACAACGTCGCAGCAGCCCTGGTGGACACTCCGGCCTTGGCATACAGGCTCTGAATGTGGTGGTCGCAGGTTTTCGGGGAAATCCCCAGCTGACGCGCGATCTGCTTGGTGGCCAGGCCGCGGGCCAGCAGAGCCAGCACCTCGTATTCCCGTTCGGACAGCCCGCTAGGCCGGGGCGTGGTCGGCTGCGGCTGCCCGGCCGCGGTGAGCACGGCGCTTATGGCCTCGGGCGGGAGGCCGCCGGCCTCGGCTTCCCGCTGCAATTCCCGAATGGCCGCATCCTGCGACAGGGCGGGGCGGTGCGGCCGGGGCTCAAGCATCGCGTGATAGCAGTCGGCTGCTGCCAGCAGCCACGCCGCCAGCGGCAGGTCGGCGCCCCGGCTGCCTCGGTGATATCCCGATCCGTCATAGCGTTCGCCATGCGAACCGGCCAGCCGGGCCAGCGGCCGCAGCCCCTCAGCGGCAGCTAGCACCCGCTCGCTGTGGTAGGTGTGCAGCCGCACCTGTTCGCTCTCGTCCCGGGACAGCGGGCCCGGCTTCGCCCACACCCGGAACGGCACGGTTACCCGGCCGATGTCGTGCACCAGCGCGGCCCGCCGCAGCAGATCCACCTCACCAGCCGGCAGGCCGGCCAGCGTGCCAGCATGGCCGGCCAGCCCGGCCACTCCACGCGAATGCCCGACCGTCCAGATGCTCTTCAGATCGGCGAAATCGGCCACCGCCGACAGGCACGCGTCGATGCGGTCGTGGCTGATCTCCGGCCGGGGACCGGGCTCGGCGGCCATCGCCGCATCCCAGACCGATGGGGCGGCCATGCCCGCGAAAGCCTTCTCTGCCAGGCCAAGAAACGCCTTGACCGGGGCGGGATCCAGACCCGACCCAGACCGCCGTGAGATCACCTGCCCGGCCAGGGCTGGGCCCCCCTGCTGCCAGACCATGTCCGCGTCCTGCGCGACCTGCATGATCCGCACCGGCAATGGGATCTGCTCGCCGCGCAGATCGCCGGGCATGCCCTTGCCGTCCCACCGCTCATACAGATGCCGCAGCGCTTGCTGGACTGGCTCAGCCAGGCCCATCCGCGCTCCGAGCAGCCGGGCCACGTCGCAGTGCGTGCGAGCCCATCTTCGCCACTCGGCAACTCCGCCGGGCATGGATCGGGCCATCGCCGCCGCCCGGGCCAGCAGAGCGCGGTCCGGGTGCGCGACCCGCATCGCCCTGGTCATAAGACCGAGCCGCGGGCCCAGGGCTGCCGCCATCATCTGCGGTCGCGCGGACATCTCGTCCCCGAAGAACTCCGCATCGATCTGGCTCTCTGCGGTACATCCCGCGAAGTGCAGTAAGCCGGTATAGAACACGGCCGCCTGATCATCCTCGCTCAGGCCCATCGCCTCGGCTACCCGGACCGCCAGCAGAGCGGTGCGCAGCCCGTGTTCCAGAGGCTGCCCCATCGCCAGGTCTGTGGCCAGCGCCAGCACCCCAGCCGCCTCGGCCAGCCGCAATGGGCCCAGGCAGCCCTGATGCCAGTTACTCGCCACAGCTAGCAGAATCTCACGTCGCACCTATGCCCGCATCCCACCTCCTGCAGGGGCGCATAAAACTCCGCCTTCCGCACCGAGAGTTTGGTATGGATGCCCAGCCGCTTGGCTACCCAGGCCAGCGATCCCCGCGTCTTGCTAGTCTTCGCACGCAAGCTCAGGACCGCTTCACCGCACGTTCCCGCAGCTCAGCCGGATGCGCCTGCCGTGATGCCATAAGCCTCAACTTCCCAGAGGTCACCGTCACCACCACCCGCTCGCATCCACGGCGGCTACGGGTACTCCACCGAGTACGACGTGGAGCGCTACTTCCGGGATGCGCCGCTGCTGATCGTCGGTGAGGGAACCAACGAGATCCAGCGCAACGTCATCGCCGCCCAGCTGGTCAAGCGCGGCGGCCTGGACCGGGGATGACCGGTTACCTCCAAGCGAAGGAGTTTCGACGGCGCGAAGGAGTTTCGACGGCCAGATGATCGATGACCCGGTCCTCGCCCACGCTGGGGAAACCCTCCGTCGGGCCGAAGCCTGCGGCGCGTCGGATAGCAAAGCGAAACCGTGAGACCCGCTGTATGTATCATGTTTTATGTCTGGAAACGGAGGTCGAGCGATGGCCAGTGACGCGTTGCCCATCCAGCAGCGCGGCTCACGGCAGCAGCTTCCTGAAGAGGTGGCTAGCTACGTTCGCGAGCTGATCATCTCGGGCGCCGTGCGTCCGGGTGAGTATCTGCGGATGGAGCGTATCGCCGAGGCTATCGGGGTGAGCAACACCCCGGTCCGCGAGGGTCTGCTCGCGCTTCGAAGTGAGGGCTTTGTCCGCCTCGTGCCACGCCGCGGCTTCGTCGTCGCGCCCTTCACGCCGCAAGACGTACGAGACCTCTTCTGGGCGCAGGCGCAGCTGGCGAGTGAGCTGGCCGCCCGCGCCGCGAAAAAGATGACACCCGAGATCGTGGCCAGGCTGACGGGGTATCAGGAAAAGTACGAGAGCGCGCTTGCCGTCGGCGACGATGCCTCTATTGCCGACATGGGCTACGCCTTCCATCGCGAGATAAACATGGCCGCGGACTCGCACCGTCTCGCCCTGCTGCTCGGCTCCGTGGCGAGCCAGCTCCCGAACCGGTTCTACGCCACGATCGAGGGGCGGGCGGCGGAGAGCCGTAACGAGCACCCAGAGCTTCTGGCCGCTCTGGGCAAGGGCGACTCACGGAAGGCGAGAAGCCTGATGGAGAAGCACATTCTCGGCGGCGCTGACCACCTCATTGAAATTCTCGAGCAGCGTGGGCTCTGGAGTTCCGGGGATCAGGCCGAGCGGGCGTGAGAGCATCGCCATCCAGCGTTACCCGGCCATGGGCACAGCTACACGTGTCGGCGGGGTTCAGCGCAGCGGCAAGCCGCCTCCGAAGCACACGAACGGGCTGAACTCCTCGGTGAGGGAGGCTTCGGCGAGCGCCTCCGCGGGTCCGGCCCCGGCCCCGAGCAGTCGGTGGTAGGCGGTCATCATGCCTACTGCGGCGGCGTCAGCCACTCGGGTGACGCTCGAGATCACGGTCGCGGTGCCGATGTAGAGCAGGGCCGCGGTGAAGCCGAGCATCTCCTCGCCCGGACGCACGACCGTCCGCCCGACATCGCAGGAGGACAGGACCACGTGCCTGGGAGCGGCCGCGAGCTGCTGGATGTCGCAGGCCGTGAGCGGGCCGTCGGCCAGGTCGAGCCGGGAGAACAGGAAGTTCTCGCGATCATGGTGCCCGTGCGCGGCCAGGTGGGCGAGCGCCGCGCCGTCGAGGGCGCGCAGCGTGGTGCTCACGGTGGCCGTGTCCGCGAGCAGCGGGCGGCAGCCCGGGTAGGCCTTCGCTATCTCGCTGACCTCCCAGGCCGCATGTTCCAGGTCAGGTCCGGCGACCAGGACCGGCGGCCCGGCTTGTGGCTCGGCCGCCGCAGCCTGGCCCCGGCGCCAGGCGGCCAGGTACCAGCAGCGTCCTGGCCCGGTACACCGTCGGCCGTGGTACCGGGAAGCCTGCTACCGCTGCGGCTTCCCCAGGGTCGAGCACCCGGGCACCGTGCCGTTCCAGCAGAGCCGCCGGAAGGTCGATCAGGCCAGGCGCGGAGTCCCCCTCGTCACCCCGCCCTGTTCCGTCACGGCCGCCTTGCCCTTCCCCGTCACCGCCAGGAGGCTGGAAGAACCACTTGATGTTCGGCTCCCGCATGTGCGATGCACCTCATCCTGAGTCCGGTGGGCTTTGAACGTCCAGCCCAAAATGGGGCGGATGCCGAAGAATACGTACGGAGCGAGTCCCGCGCCGCGAGATGCGTCAGCCCATGTAACGACTTGATAATGGTCAGTCCGGGGATCACCTGCGCGCCCGGCTAGGTCGCCGGGCAGTACACCCCTGTGCCCAGAGCGTGACACCCCCCAGGGGGCGGTGCATGGTGGCCGGGCGAGGTGCAGTCGTGTCTCGGCTAGCCGGGACCGACGCGCCGAGCCCGTGCTCTCGGCGGGCAGGGCGACTAGGGTTTGGAGCTATGCCAGACGATGAAGCCGATCTCAGTTCTCCCAGCGGTTCTGCTTCGTCCGGCCCCGGAATGAGTGCCCGGCGTGTGCTGGAGCCCTTGAGTGAGGCCGAATGCATGCGGCTGCTCGCCAACGGCGGTCTGGGGCGTCTGGTCTACAACAGCCGGTATGGGCCCACGGCGCTGCCGACCGTGTACAGGATCGACGGCGAGTCGATTGTCTTGGGCACGTGGGACCCGGCCCTCTTTGACGAAGACCTGCGTACTGGTATTGCGCACGCCGAGTACCAGGTCGCCGTGGAGGCCGACCAGATTGATCTGGAGGCGCGCGAGGGGTGGATCGTCCTGGTGCGGGGAGCGGCGCATCATCTGGATACCGAGGCCGAGCGCGCGCCGATCATCGGCGCCGGGCTTGAGCCGTGGATCGAGGGGGTGCCCGCGCACTTCATCCGGGTAACCCCCACCAGTATGTGGGGCAACCGGGTCCTCCGGGCATGATGCGCCGCCGAAGGCTCATGAGGGAGGAGCGTCGCAGGCGCACCGCCGCGGCGCATCGAGTCGGCCACGCCCGGTGAGCGAATTCGAACCGCAGACCTGCCGTTTACAAGAAGTACGGCCCGGTGCAATGCGTGCACTACCTGTGCTGAAGCTGGGTCTGGCGCGTTGCTATCAGGCACGACATTAAACTGGGAGGTAGTGCCCACATTGTTGGTATGCTGCCATGAGCAGTTGTTGGTATTGTTAGTAAAGCTTGTATACGCTTGCGACGCGCTCGCGGCGGAGAGGCGGTTCAGGCGGCCCGGGTCCAGGTACGGTCCAGGCCCGTTCCCGGCGCGATCGCGTCGCGGCCGCTGCGGCCTGGCCCCTGGGGATCGATATATCGTTCCGGGGCCGGATGTGAGCGGTCGGCGGCCGTGCCGTGGCCCCGTACGGCCGGGGCGGCAGGGCGAGTTCGATTTCGGTCATCAAGCTGCCGTGCAGCTCGCCCATTTCGCCAAGGCAACGCAACGCGCCTAGCCGTGGCCCGGGGGAAACCGCAACTCCATTGGCTCCCGAGTTGGCTCCCGAGGAAGAGGCCTAGCCTGGGGGCAAAAGCGAGCTGAACCGGTTGAAGAATGACATGCGGGGCTTGCTCATCCGTTCATGGCACGCTACGTTTGCGATCTGATCCGTTACCCGGCATGACCGTGACGAGCGGTCCGGCGAACAGGAGCGGGAAATGGCGATACGCATAAGGCTGGCATTAGGCTGCCTGGCCATTGGGGCGGCGGCAGCGATCCCGCTGACCGGTACGGCCGCGCAGGCGATAGCGCTGTCCGGAGGCCACGACACCGTATCCGCTGCCCGCCTGGGCGGCGGAGTCTCGGCGTACACGAGCCCATCACCGACGGCATCGATTTACACGACCGCCGCGCCGTCTCCGACGGCTCCGCCGACGACCGTCGGGCCGTCTCCGACGGCTCCGCCGACGACCGTCGGGCCGTCTCCGACGGCTCCGCCGACGACCGCCACGCCGACTCCGTCGGCCACCGCCACGGCCACGTCGGTCCCGTCGGGCGCGCCCAATACCGGAGGCGGCGCCGGCGGCGGTAGCGACACGCCGCTGGTCGCGGCCGGTGCCGCGACCGCGGTCGCGGGGGCCGGGCTCGCCCTGTTCGTGTTCCGGCGCTGGCGGCGAGACCGCGCCGCCTGACCGCGGTGTCCGTGCCCAGCTCAACGAGGAATCCGGGCCGGTCCCGGGAGGTGACCGCGTTCAGGCCGAGCCTGCCGCGAGCGCGGTCGCCTTGGTGGCCGCGCCCGCGGCCGTCACGCCGTTCGGTGTCGGTGAGCTCGCCCCGGCTGGCCGCCTTGTCCAGCGAGGCGCGCAGTGGGCCATGCCCTGATCCAGGAAAGTCTGGTTGATCTCGATCGCGACGACGCGGCGGCCGCTGCGGGCGAGCAATTCGGCGATGCCCGAGCCCATCAGGCCAAGCCCGATCACTGCCACCTGGCGGACATGGGCTGGCTGTATCACGCTACTGGCCGTGGTGGTGAGCCTTGTCGTCCGGCGGGTGCGTGACACGCCGCCGCGCTCATGCAGCCAGTCCCCGGGCATTGAAACTCGTGGGCGCCCGTCACCGCGACGTGCGCTGCCGCACCGTGGCGGGCGATGCGTGCAGTGCACGGCGGCCTCGGCGCACCGGGATTACCCGGCAGGCGATCCCGCCAGCGACGGCCAGGGTAACGACTACGGCGGAGATAATGAGGATCGTCCCGAGCGCGCGGGCGATCACCGGCCCGCCGCAGGACTGGGTATTTCGGTCCTTTCCCGCCATAGGCGGGCGGAGGTACGTTCGAGCCCCATGAGTGACTTCCCTGGTACACCCCGGTCCCGGGCGGCGGATTACGGCAACGGGTTCCAGGTGACCGCGGTACGCACGGCCCGTGCCGCGAACCCGCCAGGCCATCCGGGCGCCGCGCCGTGGTGGCTCTGGAATGCGGCCCCAGACACCGCCGATGCCACGCCCCTCCCCGCCCAGCCGAAGGGCCGACGCAGGACCGGGGGCCGGGTGGCGCTCGCGGGATTTGTCGCGGCCGCCGTGCTGTGCGCGGGCGGCGTCAGCATGGCCGTGTTCGGGCTGGCGAGCGGGACCCGGACCGATGTCGGCGCCACCGTGATTCCGGCCTCGGTGGCTACCGCCCTGCCCAGGCTGAGTCACGTCCACGGGATCCGGGCGCTGGCGCGCTCCGTGCCGGTCAGCGTCCGGATCCCCGCCATCGGAGTCAGCGCGCCGGTCATGAAGCTCGGTAAGAACCCCGACGGCACTGTCCAGGTGCCGCCGCTCGCCGATCACAACCTGACCGGCTGGTACCAATACGGCCCGGCGCCGGGCCAGCCCGGTCCGGCGGTCATCCTCGGCCACGTGGACTCGGCTACCGGGATCTCGGTGTTTTACCACCTTAAGGATCTGCGCCGCGGCGACCGGATCTACGTGACGCTGGCCGACGACAGGGTGACGGCCTTCGCCGTGGACGGGGTGCAGAAGGCCGCCAAGGATGCCTTCCCCACCGCCGCCGTCTACGCCGAGGGCGACTACCCCGGCCTGCGCCTGATCACCTGCGGTGGCCCCTTCGACCTGACCACCGGGCACTACCTGGACAACATCGTCATCTACGCGCACATGATTGTGTTACGCAGTGTTGCTCCAGACGTTACTGCGAGGGGACGCCCCCAACCCCCCGGTTACCCGCTGCGGTGCTGAGCGAGGTGACCGGAGGTAATCGGGATGTTCTTGGCGTAGTCGTATGGTGGTCGGTGAATGGCATTATCGACCGCAGCCCCGCAAAGATGACTGGCTGGCACGCGGATATCAGCGAGCCGAAGATGAACTTGATGATCCCCGATTGCTGGCGCTGCCCAATTGGGAGGCACTGACCCGGCTGGCCGCCGCCGTGGTCGAGCAGTTGGCCGGCAAGTACCGGGGGGTGAGGTGGTGATTTTCGCGGCCCCGCCCGCATCGGTGAGGTATCTGGCGTGCGTAAAGGCGACGTTGCCAGGGGCTGGTGGATCTGGACGGTCCGCCGTAAGACCACGCCCGGTTGGGCGTACAAGAAGGGCGGCATGCTCCGGCGAGTCCATTTCTCCGCCGCATTTCTTGCCTGGGACAACCCGATCGGCCACGCTGACGTCATATACGTGTTCCGGGTTGAAGTACCGGCTATACGCAGTCTGGAACGTTTGTCCTGGCTGTGGGGGAGTGGTGGGGATGGCTGTTACGGGCGGGAAGGAAATGAGCGGCGATCCGGCCGCCGGGACGCTGCCGGGCCGCGTTGACGCCTTCGTCTCGTACCGCCGTCTGCCCGCGGACACAGCGTTTGTCGATCGTCTGCAGCAGGCATTAACCGCGCGCGGCAAGCACGTCTGGGTGGACCGCGCCGAAATCGAGCCGGCGTCCGACTGGGCGGCGCGGATAAACCGCGGAATCGAGGGCGCGAAGGCCTTCATCTTCGTGATCACCCCGGAATCAGTGGTTTCCCGGCAGTGCCTGCGCGAGCTGGAGATCGCCGCCGCGCAGCGCAAGCTGATCATCCCGGTGGTGTTGCATGACGTCGACCATGATCAGGCCTTGCCGGAAGATCTGGCCAGGCCGAACTGGATCTTTTTCCCCGCTGGCCTCGAAGCGGGATCCAGCCCGAGCCAGGACAGTGAACGGGCCCTGGACGAGGTCATCCAGGCGCTCGACGAAGATCTCCCCTGGCGTGATGCGCACACTCGCCTGACCGTCCGGACCCAGGAATGGTCAGGCGCGCAGCGGGACCGGAGCTTCCTGCTCCGGGGTAGCGACCTGCGTGCGGCCGAGGAATGGCTGGGGCGGGCCGCTCAGCATCAGAAGACACCGCCTACGCCGCTGCAGACCGAATACATCCTGGCCAGCCGCAAGGCGGCGGTGCGGACCCAGCGCACCTGGCGCCTGGCGCTGAGTGCGGGCCTGGTCGTGGCGCTGGTCCTGGCCGCCGTGGCCTTCGTGCAGCGCAACAACGCCCAGGCCGAAGCCCGGATCGCGCAGAGCCACGCCGACGCCGCGGAGGCGACCGCCGATCTGTCCAGCAACCCCACGCAGAGCGTGAGCCTGGGGCTGAGCGCGACAAAGATCAACCAGAACGCCTCGGCCGACCAGGCACTGCGGCTGGCGCTGGCGCAGGACCGGCTGCGCATGGTGATCCAGTCGGGCACCGGGTCGGCCACCGTGGCGGCCTGGAACCCGGCCCGGGCGCAGATCGCCGTGACCGCCCCGCATAATTCAGTGGCGCTGTGGGACGCGGCTACGGGACGCCTCTTGCGGGTTCTCCCCCTGGTTCACCCCGGCGCCGTGAACCAGCTTCTCTGGGACGCGGCCGGCTCCCGGCTGGCCGCCGTTTCGGCGGCGGGCTACGTATCCATGTGGAACGTGCCCGCCACGGGGACCGCGTCGCCGATACCTACCGGCCAGCTGAACGCCCTCATCCAGGACGATCTGATGTCTGGGGATTCGTTCAGCACAGTGGGATCACTCCTGAACGGGGTCTGGCTGGACAGAGGCGGCCCCGTCTTCTACGCCTTTGGCTCGATCCTGACCAACGTGCCCGTTCTCGACGTCGCTACGGGGACGGCCGGGCAGTTCTTCCGCGGGTCGTTCCAGCTTGGCGGTCCCAACGATGTCGTCCCGAGCCCGGATGGCACCAAACTGCTTGTCGGCGGCGAGATCATCACCTTTGCGACCGGTCAGCGGACCGTGCTATCCCCGCCGCCGCCATCGGTCCCCGGCCCGTACTGCTGGTTCCCGGACGGCTCGGCCGTCGTCACCTCGACGGAGGTGGATGCGGGAGGTCCGCAGCAGTTCTATAAGGCCGCGACCGGTGCCCAGTTCGCCAGCATGCAGACGCAGGTCGGCCCGACCAACGCCGTGGCGTGCAGTGCCAACTCCGCGGACCAATGGGTGGCGTCCGGGGACGCGGGCGGGAACGTTGTGCTGCGCCTGGCCAGCGGGACAGTTCTGCCCCTCCCCGGGCACAGTAATGTCATTACCGCCATCGCCTCCAGTCCCGATGGGCGTTACCTGGCCACCTCGAGCGACGACGGCACCGCGCGGATCTGGGACGCCAGCAACGGCCGGGTGCTCACCGTCCTCAACGGCGGCGCCGACCTGACGAACATCCAGTTCGGGCCCACCGACGGCCTCGCGCTGACCGTAGACGCCGGCGGGCTGGTCCGCATCTGGGACACCGGCCTTGGCCTGCCCTCGACGGGACTGCAGAGTCCCGCCCAGGGGCAGACGGTCGCCCTCCATTTCACCAGCGGGGGACAGCAGGTGTCCGGGGTCAACTTTGTCACGTCGGCCGGAGCCACCGCCACGATCACCTCGGCCTCCGCGCTCACCTGGAATGCCCGGAACGGCCAGCTGGTCCACCATGTCGGTCTCCCGGGCATCGCCGCGTCCACGGTGCCCTGCTCCGCCGGACTGCACGACGTGAGCGAGGACTCCGGGCTGGCCATGATTTCAGGTAGCTCGTGCCATATACCTCCGCCATCCGATCTCGTCCTGGCCATACCGGTGACCAGGCTCATCGCGGGGAACTTTACCGAAGCTTTCATCGAGCTCATGGCCGTGGCCGCGAGCCAGGACGGCCGGTACATCGCTTACGCCCGGGCCGGCTCCGTGGCGTTGCTGTCCGCGGCGGGTCACCAGGTGGCGGCCCTGCCGGTGAGTGGTACGCCTACCGGCCTGTCGTTTGGCGCCAGCAATGACGACCTGCTCGTCCTGACCGACCGGGACATCTACCTGTGGCAGCCGCTGTCCGGGCACCGCCCGCTCGTGATCCCGCAGCCCAGCGCGCCCATCGACGCCGCGGTGAGCCAATCGGGCACCGTGCTGGCCGCAGCCGGGGCGGCCGGAACGGTCGGGGTGTGGAGCGCCGCCGACGGCCGGCCCATCCGGACGCTCCGGACGGTAAAAACCCCCTCGCAGAGTTATTTCGGCCCTACGCCGCTGCGCGTCGCGATCAGCGCGGCCGGTGACGTCGTCGCGTCCGGCAACGCCGACGGCACGGTATTCCTGTGGAACGTCGGCACGGGGAAGCGTATCGCCATCCAGCAGGTGTCCACATGGCCGATCACCGAGCTCAGCGAGGCGATGGGCGCACCGCGACTGCTCGCCGTGGACTGGCCTCAGGCGGGGTCGGGCGTAAATCCGGCGGGTTCGGCCAGCGTGCTGAACTCGGCGACGGGTCAGGTGGTGGCCGCGTACCGCTCACCGCCGCCGCTCGCAGCGCCGGTTGATCCCGCGGCGGCGCTCAGCGCGGACGGTAATTTCCTGTTCTCGGGAGCTCTGGGCCTGACGCCCTCTGCGCCCGGCGGGATGCAGGCCACCTACCAGATCTCGGGCGGCCAATTGATGGCGGATCTGCAGACGGCTGCGGAGCCTCCCACGACCGCATATTCAGAGCTTCCCGCGCAGCCGTGGTCGCCGGATGGGGCGCGGCTCCTCGCCGGGAACAGCATTTATCCCTGTGCTGCCTGCGGGTCCCTCGCCGAGCTGCAAGCTGCGGCCACCTCCCGGATCGCATGGGCCGAGCCGCTGTCCGCGGTTTCCGATCATCCGCCTAACTCGAACCCCTACGGCTGAGCCGGACGGAGATCAGGCAGGCTTGGCCGGCAGGCGGAGGATCTGGAATCCTGCCTCACTCAAGATCGACGGAAGCTCCCGAACGGCGTCCCGGTCTTTCTCCTGCGCGTTTTCGCTGAGGTATTGCCAGTCCACGAGGTCCGGATGCTGCTGGCCGGCACGGGTCGGACCCAGCACGTATCCCTGTGCCTGCCGCTCTTGCAGCCAGCGCTGGTGCTCCAGTTTGGCCAGCAGTTCGATCTCGCCGTCCCTGAACGAGAAAGACGGTGCGTTGGCGGACTCCGGAATCACCGCGCAGCCGATCACGCTGAGCTTGGTGCCGATGTCCGCCGCCTGGGCCAGGTTTGAGCGCTTGAGATCGTCGGGCAGCTGCTCCCAGGGCCGCATGGACTTGTTGATGTGCGGTGAATCGCCGCGGGCCGCGCAGTTCTGCACGTAGGTGCGATGGATGGCCCGGGCGAGCTGGTCGTCCAGGTCTTCCCTGATCCGTCCGGGCACGCACGCCTCCTCGATCACCTCGAATACGGTCAGCCGACCTTCCACATCATCCAGCAGGGCCCTGTCGCCGCCAAGGACGGCCCCGAACGGTGAGGGTTCGCTCATGCAGATCACGACCCGGCCAGCGCGGGCCGCCACCGACTGGGCAGCGGCCAGGCCAGCGGTCAGCGCATCCTCGTTGCTGGGCAGGCAGACGATGGTCAGGCCCGGTGTGTCGCTGGCCGACTGCGCGGCCGTGTCGCCTTCACAGATCACGGAACAGTTGTGGCGCACGACCGGGAACACAGCCAGGAAATCCGAGACGACTCCCATTTCCGCCCCGCGGATCCTGACGTTGAACGGCGGGCTGCCCGGTGCCCGCCGCCGGGCGATCTCGCGGAGCACGGCTCGGCCCAGCCGACCGAAACCGATAATCGCGGCCTGCGTGGGCTGGGTGCCCTCGCTGGCGAGGGGGTACCGGTCCAGTAGTACGCGGGCGGCCGTGTCTTCGACGGCGAAGAACTCGAGGCGGAACCGCAGGTCACCGTCGGCCCCGATACGGCGTGCCCGCAGGGCCATGCAGATTTCGGCGTCGCGGACCTGGGCGTAGGTGGTCAGCTTCCGGTCGTTGGACTGTGCGATATCGCGGGCCCGCAGGGCGGTAGCGGCATTCGCGGCACTGTGCTCTCCGCATGCGTAGAGCACGCTGGCGCGGCCGAGTCCGGCCGCACGCAGGGTGCCGGGGTCGGCCGGGTCACCGAGTACATCGAGCAGGTGGTGGCGCCGCGCCTGCTCCGCCGTGACCGGATTGGCGCTGACCAGGACTACCTTGCGGTATTCCGCGCGCAGGTTGCGGGCGAGCTCGACGGCGATGGGCCCATCACCGGTCACCACGGCATGGTGGGCGGCCGACACGGTAGACCAGCGCCGGAGCTGTTCGCGCAGCAGCAGGCGCACAGTCTCCACGGTGGCCACCACCGTGGTCGCCGGAGCCAGGAAGCGGGCGACGCCGAGCGCGACCGGAAATGGCCCGGCGCCCTGCGTCGGCGCGGCGTTGAATACGAAAAGCTGTACATCGTAGAACAGGATGTCGGCCCAGCTCTGGCCGAACTGCGGTGGCGACGGTTGATGGGCCAGATAGCCGGATAGACCGATATAGCCGAGGACAAGGGCGACGAGCGCGGCCAGCAGGACGAGGAGCCACCGCACCAGCGTCCGGTCGGACAGCATCACCGTCACCGCCGACCGGCCCCGTGAACCCGCCGTTGCCCCAGCCACTTGCCCTCCTCACGCCAGCCCAGTGGCCATGAGATTACGGAGGCGGAGATCCCGGCGGCTAGGTTAAGGCCGCATTGCCCATCACCAGCTGTTCCCGCGGGCCCCCAGCGCCCGATCTGTGGGCGTGGGCCGCCCCCGCTGCTCGGCATCTGAATGCGAGCTTTAGCGACGGTTAAGTGGGATGATCCTTTCGTGGATGCCATGGCAGACCCGGACCCTGGCGAGCCGATCGAAGTCCGGTTCAGCAACGGCAATCGGGCCGTACTGCGTGCACAGCATGGCGCGGACCCTCGTGAGCTGCTGGCCGAGCTTGATCTGGAAGCCCGGGGACGCGGTTCTGCCGTGATCCTTGTCTGCGGAGGTGCCGACGACCTAAAAGGGGCTTCGCTAGGCCGCGCGGTGGCGATGCTCGGGCCTGCCGTTTCCTCGGCGGCGGAAGTGACCGGCGCGGCTGTGCTGGACGGCGGCACTTCGTCAGGAGTCATGCAGATCACCGGCGCCGCGCGTGCGAAGCGGCCGGAGGCCATGCCGGTGCTGCTGGGCGTGGCACCCGCGGGGTTGGTCACCTATGCGGGCGGCCCCGAAGGCGATCGGGTGCCACTCGAGCAGAATCATTCCCATTTCGTTCTGGCCGACAGTGACGAATGGGGCGGCGAGACCGGCTTGCTGATGGCGGTGGCGGCGGCGCGCGCCAGGAGCGGCCGGGTGGCCGTCGTGCTGGCCGGTGGCGGCGAGGTAGCTAAGACTGAGGTTGTTCAGTCGGTGCGCCACGGCTGGCCGGTTTTCGTCATCCAGGGAACCGGTGGGCTGGCCGACTCCATCCTCGAGCTCCGGCGAACCCACCGCATGCCACGTCGGCGCCTGGCCGCCCGTTTGCTTCCGGGCGTGCTTAGGGACCCCAAGCTTTCTCTGTCCGCCATTGCTGACGCTGGTCTCCGGGAGATCGTCAGCGACGGCGACATCCGGCCGGTCACTGCCACTGAGCCGGGACAAGTCAGCCGCCAGATTGCCTGGGAGCTGCAGGACGAGGCCGCCCTCAAGTCTGCTTGGCAGCAGTTCGCGACCTACGACCATCTCGCCGCCCGGCTGCGGGCAACCTTTACCCGCCTCCAGGCGTCGATTCTCCTGCTCGGGGTCGTGGCTACACTTCTCGCCCTGATCTACAACCAGGTCGGCGGCCAGGCACTGCACTGGGCAGTTGTTGCCATTCCCATCCTGGCCGCCGTCCTGATCGCCGTCGCTGGCCGCCGTGCGGTCGGGCAGCGCTGGGTGATGCTGCGTGCCGCCGCCGAGGCGATCAAGGCAGAGATCTACCGTTACCGCGTATTCGCGACGGTCGATGCTGACCTGGGGGCCGGACGAGAGCATGCTTCCCGCCAGCAAGAGCTAGCGGCGCATCTCAGCGCTATAGACACCCGGCTGATGCAGACCCAGGCAAGCAGCGGTCCATTAACTCCCTATAACGGGCCGCTCCCGCCTGAAATGTACGGCGCAGGATGTGACGATGACGGGCTCAGTCCGCTGGACGCTGAGCGATACCTCCAAATCCGGGTCGCGGACCAGCTCGCCTACTATCACGGCCGCGTCCGCAGCCTCGATCGCGGTCGGAACGCCTTGCAGCTGCTCGCTATCGCCACCGGAGCCACCGGAGCGATCCTTGCGGCCGCCGGGCGGGAGGTCTGGATAGGGCTCACCAGTGGGGCATCGGCCGCCGCCCTGGCCTACCTGGGCTATCTGCAAATCGACAACACCGTCGTCACCTACAACCAGGCCGCCGCAAAGCTCGCTGGCCTGGAACGCGAATGGCGTACGCGCAGCCCGGCTCAGCGGAACGCCGCCGCCCTTAGGGATCTCGTAACTCGCGGCGAAGCCGTGCTGACCACGGAAATGGTCGGCTGGGTCCAGCAGATGAGCGACACGCTGGAAGACCTCAAAAGCCGGCAAGCCGAGGCTGCGAACCGCGTTCAGTCCGTGGGAGCCACCGACCCGGTGCCTGTGACGGCTCCCGCCGACCCGTCCGTCAATCCGAGTAACGGCTAGTCCAGGGGGCGACGATGCCTGACGGCATACCAACACGAAGCGCAGGAGACGTGCCTGCCGCCCCAATTACGGAGCAGCACTACGATGCGTTTATTTCCTACAGCCATGCTGCCGACGGCAACCTCGCTCCTGCCCTGCAAAATGGGGTGCAGACGCTGGCCAAACCATTATTTCAGCGTAAAGCACTGCGGGTCTTCCGTGACCAAACCAATCTGGCTGCCACCCCGGAACTGTGGCCCACGATCGAGCGGGCCCTTGCGGCATCGCGCTTCTTTATCCTCTTCGCCTCGCCCGCTGCCGCCAGCTCACCGTGGGTACGGCAGGAAATCGAGTGGTGGCAGCGTCACCGTGCGCCGGACCGCCTTCTCATCGGCCTCACGCACGGCGGAATCGCGTGGGACTCCGCCGCCGGGGACTTCGACTGGCGCACGACCGATGCGCTGCCGCGGTGCCTGTCACGGTGGTTTCCGGGCGAACCGCTATGGGTGGATCTGCGGTGGACGACCGGCAAGTCGACCCTCTCGCACCGCGACCCGCGCCTGCAGGAAGATCTCGCCACTCTCGCCGCTCCCCTCCGCGGCATGTCCAAGGATGACCTGATAGGGCGTGACCTCACCCTGCACCGCAGGGTGGTTCGCCTAACGGCAGCCACGATAACCGTCCTGGTTGTGCTGGCGGTCGCCGCCGGCACCGGGGCCTGGGTCGCGGTTCAGCAACGCAACACCGCGCAACAGCAGACGGTGCTCGCCGAGTCGCGGGCGCTCACGTCGGCCGCAGGCAGCACGGCGCCCACCCAGCTGGATCTGGGGCTGCTCCTAGCTCAGAAAGCTAATCAGCTGAAACCGGGCCCGGATACTCTCGCGTCCCTGTTCTCTGCGGTTTCAGCCAGCCCGCAACTGGTTCAGTTCGTGCCGCAGCGGTTCCAGGTGACGGCGCTCATCGCCCGCCCGGGTGGCGGAATGGTGGTCGGCGGCGCTCAGGGGAGCGTGTCGCTGCTCGGCACCGCGCAGGCCCGCCAGCAGTCGCTGCCAGCGGCGGGTGACGCACCGGTAACGGCCCTCGCCGAATCCGGTCCGGGCACAATGGTCGCCGGCGGGGATGCCGCGGGCACGGTTCGCCTATGGTCGCTGTCGTCTGGATCGCTGCGCTGGCGACGGGCTCTGGGCAGCCAGGTCCAGGCCATCGCCGTCTCGCCTGATGCCGCCACCATCGCCGTGGTGCTGTCGGATAACACACTGGTCGACCTCGACGCGGCCAGCGGGACGGTGCGTTATCACGTCGCACTGGGAAATGCGGACCTCGGCCAGTACGAGGATCACGTGGGCTTTCTGCAAGAGGACACCGTGCTGGTCGGCTTGGACACCGGGGCGACTCAGGTGTGGCGGATGGCATCTCAGCCGCGCCTGATCAGCGAGCATGAGCAGCAGGCGCCCGGCGACCGCACGGTTCCAGACGCCTGGTCCGGTGACGGCCGGACATACGTCTATGCCGTCAGCGGCAGCGCGCCCGTCAGCGACGCCGCAACCGGGCAAGCGCGCGGCAGCTTCGGTTCACTGCCCGTAACGACGTCCGTCATCGCGATCGATGACAGCGCGAACCGGCTCGCCTACATCTCCGACGGCGTGCTGGCCGTGCAGGATCGATCCGCCGTAGCTTCTCGGGCCGGGCTCACCAGCGTGCAACTGCCGGGCTTCACGAACGCGCAGCAGATCGCGTTCTCCGCCGACGGTCGGTGGCTGATCGCCGCTGGCGGCGGCACCGCCGTCATCTTTGATCTCCAGCAGCGCTCGCGCCTGGCCACGGAGCTTCCCGCCGAGGTAGCGCCGTTGGCCTGCGAGGCGTGCTTCACCAGCCTTGCTGCCGATCCACGCGGCCGCCTCGTGGTCTGGACGGATGGCGCCGATATCGTCTGCTATGACGTGCGCCGCGCCGGGCGAATCAGGTACCCGAATGCCAATCCGTTCGGCCAGGGCAAGGTCGCCTTCACGCCGGATGGGTCCACGCTCCTGTCCTACGACTCCACCATCGACGGGACGGGTTACGTAGGCGTCTGGCCCACGTCAGCGGGATGCCCCTCCGCTGTCCGCTGGATACAAACGGGTGACTTCTCCGCTGGAGAACTGCGGCCAGTGGATAGTGACCACGTTGTCATCACCGCGTTTCCTTCCAACCGCATAGGGCTGCTCGACTTGCGCCGGGGAAAGATCGTGCGCTCGTACTCGCTGCCTCACGGCGGCGCTGACCTGAGTGACGTCGCCATTCCCTCAGACGCCCGCAGTATGGCGGTCAGCATCACCACGGGGCAGATCGTGTGGTTTGACATCAGCTCCGGGGCGGTCACCGGTACAAACGGGCTGGAAACCGATCGATACTCTACGATCGCATTCGTGCCGGGCAGCCAGGTCGTGGCCCAAGCGACCCCCACCGCGGTTCTGCTCTGGGACCCGCGCCACGGCCAGGTCGGCAGTTTTGGAGGCTCCGGCTCGGCGCAGGATCTGGCGTTCAGTCACGACGGCCAACTGCTTTTCGCGCTCGACACCCAGGATGATCTCCATATATGGGACACGGCGCAGCGGACCGCGATCGGGTCACTGCAAGCACTGCCGCTGATCAATGCCAACGGGGACCCTCTCGCAGGCGGCGACGAGTACGGCCACCGGACGTCGATGGCCCTCGACGCCGCGGACAACCTCTGGCTCGCCGCGCCATCCGCGTATCCCACCCGATGGAAGCTGTCCCCTCCGATCTGGGTCAAGTCCGCGTGCGCCTGGGCGGGCCGCATCCTGACGCGCGCGGAATGGCGACAATACGTCGGGACTTCCCCCCCGGCGGATCTATCGTGCCGCTACTGATCCTTTCGATCACCAAACGAGTCTTCTTGAAGACAGGCCCCGGGGCGCCAGCCATTCCGTGAGCTGCGCCTTGACTTGTCGTGCCTGCTTCTGGCTGTGGCAGAGCACCGCGAGGTCGTCGGATTATGCCGAGTCCCGGGTTATGCCGATCCTGGTCCCGGATCTCCTGGTCAGGGCGGTGAGCGTCTTTCCGTTGTCGGCATAATCCTGCGGGGCTGGCTGGCGGTCTGCCTGTCTGGAGTGGTCAGTGTTCCTCCAGACGGGGAGATGATCCCGGCCTGCGGCAGGCGGCCGGGGTCTTCCGGGCCGAAGCGGGAACGTTCGCGGCGATCATGCCGTCAAGTGGCCCGGCCAGCGTGGACGGCGGCAGCGCCGAGATCAACGACGCGCGCAGCCTCGTCCTATCACCGACGTCACTGCCGCCCTGGACCGGTGGGCCGGTCAGCTGACCAGTAACGGGCCGGGCGGCTGGCAGGGATCGGCGGCGTCGGCGTTCAGTCCCGGGCGGCGCCCGCGCGGTCGCGGGCCGGAACGGGATGCACGGTCTGGTGATCGTGCAGCATCGCGACGAACTTAGCGATGCGGGCCGCTCGGGTCTCCGGCTTCTTGGCCTCGTGGATCCGGTGCAAGATGGCATAGCGGTTCCCGCGGTCGAGCGTGGCGAAGAAGGCCGCGGCGTCCTCATCGGGTCCAGGGCCTGGCGCAGGTCGTCGGGGACCGTCGCGGTGCTTTGCCCGTCGTAGGCGGCGGCCCAGCGGCCGTCAGCCTTGGCCGCTTCCACCTCGCGGAGGCCGGCGGACGCATCCGGCCGGCCGCGATCAGAGCTTCCGCCTTGCCGCGGTTGATCTTCGACCACTTGCTGCCCGGCTTGCGCGGCGTGAATCGCTGCAGCCAGTAATCGTCGTCCAGCGGCCGCTTCTGGCCGTCGATCCAGCCGAAGCACAAGGCGACGTCGAGTGCCTCGGCATAGCTGACGGTGGTGTCGGGGCAGCCCTTCTTCGCGAGCTTCAGCCACAGCCCTGAGAAGCCGGCCTGCTCGGCCGCCAGCCATTTCTCCCACGCGGCCGGGTCCGGGAAGGCCAGCATCGGCTGGCCCTGGTACAGCTCCGCAACCTCGCGCCCCACGGCAAGCTCCTCCCGACCAGCTGACAATACCCGGACGTTAATCTCTGCCGGGCGGTCGCGGCTGCTGACGTAGGGAAGTGGCTGGCTCCCGACGGGCAGGGTTGATCCGTCCGGGTCCGCACGCTCAAGTCAAATGCCGTTGCAGTATTAAGCGTCAGTTGAGGTGTACTAAGGATCTTGGACAGCAGCAGGGGCGCGCGGGTATCCGCTACCTGACTGCACATGGAGAATCCCTACTGCGCGGTTAGCATGGCGATGGCGCCAGTCACGTCCTTGACGGAAAGATCCGGGTCGCCCGGCAGGACCGTGCAGTCAGGTTGCGGATACCGCGTCAGTAGCAAGCCGACTGCCCTTCGCCTCCCGGAAACCGGGCCGTATTCTGGCGTTGGGACGTCGCTTGGGGGTTTCCGGGTTGGCCGTCAGGGACACGGGGTTGATCGGTCGGGACAGCGAGGTGTCGCTGGTCCGCGGACTTGTGGACCAGCGCTCGGGAGAAAGCCGTGTCCTGGTCCTACTGGGTGATGCGGGCGTGGGCAAGACCGCCCTGCTGGCCGACGCCGCGCGGCAGGCCAGATCGACCGGGATGAGGGTGCTCTCGGTCATCGGCCGGGAGCCCGAGCAGTACCTGGCGTTCGCCGGGCTCCGCCAGTTGCTGCTGCCGGTGCTTGACCGCGTGGCAGACCTGCCCGACCGTCAGACGCTGCTGGAAGCGTTGGCGCTCTCGACCGCCACGGTCCAGCCTGATGCCCTGCTGACCGGGATCGCCGTGCTCACGGTGCTGTCTGAACTGGCCGAAGACCATCCGCTGCTGGTGGTCGCCGACAACGCACAGTGGCTGGACCGCGGCTCACTCGACACGCTCGCCTTCGCCGCACGGCGCCTTGAATCAGAGCAGCTCGTGCTGATGCTTGGCATGCGCGGGAACATGCCGCCCGCATGTTTCGAGCGCGGCTTCCCGGAGTTGCTGCTGCCGCCGCTGAGCGCGCCGGACGCTAGCCGGCTACTCGACGAGCAGCCGTGCCCGCCACGCGGCCAGGGCCGGGAGCAGGTACTGGCCCAGGCGGCCGGCAACCCGATGGCGCTGATCGAGCTGTCCCGGGGTCATCGCGGCTGACCCGGAGCACTGCGTACGGCGTTCCCCAGCTACACGATCAGCGTGATCGTGCGCTACGGGGACAAACCGCGGTTCGAGGCCGTCAGCCGGAACGGCGGCAATCCTTACTGCCTGATCAGCTCCGATGCCCGCGAGATCTGGCACGAACTACGCCGCGACTGAACCCCGGCCGCGTTAACAAAGTGAGCGCGTCATGCGGCCGGTCCCTGCCAGCTGGGCGTGCCGCTGACATACCAGGACCGGCATGGCGACCGTCCGCGCTGTTCGTGGTCAATCCCGACGAATGGGGTGTCAGCTCTGCTGCTGTCGGATGACAGTATGCCGATCGAGCACATCGCCCGCGTGGTCGGCCACACGAGCACGGCGTTCGCGTGCTCCGTGCTCGACGTGCAGCTTGTGTAGTCGGTTGCATGCCGTGTGGTCCCCAAGTGGTCCCCAAGGTTGCTCCGCAGCTCTTCGTCCCGAAGCCAAGTTGCGGGCGGCCTGCTGCAGCAGCCGACGAAGCGGGGTTCCTGGCCTGCGGAGCACCCGTCCGGTCCTCGTTCGCTGACGTCCGCCGCTGGCGACAGTCGTAAGGTACCCCCTTGGTTACTCTGCGAATCCAGGGGCCACCGGCTTGTACTCGCGGCCTGTACTGGCGGGACGTTCGGCACTAGTGCTCTGATTCTAGTCCTTTAGGGTCGGCGCCTAAGAGTGGTGTTGCGCAGAACCGAACTTGCGATGACGACCGGGACCTATACCACTCGATGTTTGACCAGTGAGTCAGTTAGGGAGGATATCGTGGCGATCGCCATCTACTTGACCCCGTCATCCATGAGTGCTGCGCAATACGACGAGATCATGAGTCGTCTCGACGCGGCCGGGGCAGGCACACCCGCTGGGCGCCTTTACCACGCCTGCTTCGGCTCCGGTGACAAGCTGCAGCTGTTTGAGATCTGGGAATCGCAGCAGGATTTCGGCAAGTCCATCGAGACGACAATGCCCATTCTCCAGCAAATTGGCCTCGATCTCGGCCGACCCATGGTTGGGCCAGTCTACAAAATCATTCCGGGGCCTACCGTGAGCGGACAATGAGGCGGCGATCATCTTCGAAATGGGCCAATGGCCAGCGTGGATCGTTCGCTTTTCAGGCAAAAGATCTAATGGCACAGCGATCATGATCCAGCCGTTCAACTCGGCAGGTCTCGTGCTAGAAGAGCGGGAAGCGTGTAGTCATATGTAGAGGCCTTAAGGTCCGACTGGAGCGCCGTCCAGTCGGTCCAGATCCTTGGCCGTCCGCCAGTCGCGCTCGTGACCTCGCCTGTGTCCGGATCTCTTATCGGGACGATGTTGTCGACCACGATGAGGTCGATCGGCGTGCTGCCGCAGTTCCCTGCCTGCTGACTATTAAACGTCAAGAGTGAAAAAGGCGCCTCGATCCAAGCGTCCATCAGAGTCAATGCACAGGGGGTGTCCGTGGAAGCTCGTCGTGTCGTTACCGGCGTTACCCCGGAAGGTAAGTCTGTATTTACGTCTGATGATCGGCCCGACGGGATTTCGGTCCGGGCACTGCCGGGCCTGGAGTTCTTTCTGCTCTGGGGCACCGAGGGCGGCCACCCCATTCTCGGTGCCCGTGACGATGCGGTGGTCAAGCCATACTTCCCGGCTTTGGGTGGCACGCGGTTTCTGGTCGTCCGCTGGGCCCCAGGCCGTCAGGTGCCAGAGCCAGCCGGTGATCCAGCCGAGATCTCGGCAGAGGCAGAACGATTGCTTCCTGGCCTCCTTGGAGTTATTGAGTCGGATAATTCCGGCATGCACACGACAGACACTGTTGACTACGCTTTCTGCGCCGATGGCGAGATTTGGCTGGAACTAGATGACGGCCAGGAAGTGCATCTTACGCCTGGCAGCTGCGTTGTTCAGCGCGGCACCCGTCACGCATGGCACAACCGGGGCGACAGAGCCGCCACGATGATTATTGTCCAGATCGGCGCCGAACGGGATTCGAGCACAAGCCGCGAGGAGACTGGGTGAGTGGCGAGAGAGCGTTCGGCGGCACCCTGATCGCTAGCAGGCGAACTGGCAGCGGCGGGGCACCTGCTGCGCCTGTGGCGTCCGCCGCTGCGGCCGGGTGAATGGCGCTCGCTCGGGCTGTTCGCCGCCGCGGACGGCGGCCAGCTCGAGGAGGTCCTGGCCTCGATGCCGCTGCGGGTGTGGCGCACCGACGAGGTGACGCTCAGCCGGCACCCGAGCGACCCGGCGATGATCATCCCATGACCGGGGACGACCGGGGGGTCGCCATCATCACCGGAGGCTCTCAGGGCATCGGCGCCGGCCTGGTGGCCGGGTACCGCGGGCGGGGCTGGGCGGTGGTGGCCAGCGGCCGCACGATCAAGCCGTCGGAGGACCCGGATGTGCTCACCGTCGAGGGCGACATCGCGAAGCCCGCAACCGCCGACCGGATCATCGAGGGAGCACTGGGGCGGTTCGGGCGCATCGACACCCTGGTCAACAACGCCGGCGTGTTCGTTTCCAAGCCGTTCACCGACTGCACCGCCGAGGACTACGCCCTCGTCGTCGGGGTGAACCTCACCGGGTTCTTCTGGCTGACCCAGCGGGTCATCGCCGAGATGGCGGCGCGGTACGGCGGCCACGTGGTGACCATCTCGGCCACCCTCGCCGAGGTCGCGAACTCGCATGCGCCCTCAGTGCTCGCTGCGCTGACCAAGGGCGGTCTGGCTGCGGCCACCCGGTCGCTGGCCGTCGAGTACGCCTCCCAGGGCATCCGGGTCAACGCCGTCTCGCCCGGCATCATCGAGACCCCGGTGCACCTGGCGGACAGCTGCGAGGGACTTGGTGACCGGCTTCCCCCGCTCGGGTGCGCCGGCCAGGTCAGCGACATCGTCGACGGCATCCTGTTCCTGGAGTCATCGCCGTACATCACCGGCGAGATCCTGCACATCGACGGCGGCCAGATCGCGGGTCACTAGGCCGACGGGCCTTCTCGCGCCGCCGATAAAGCTGATCCTTGGCTCAGATCGCCCGCTTTCAAAGCCAGGCCCGCCAGAACCAGCGTTAGATTCCCGAGGCGGTGCCGGTATCCGACTGCTCATCTGGCCCGTTGCGGCGCGTCTGAGGTGGCGGGTAGCGTTCAGGTGAAGCGTCTCCGCTAGCCCTCACTCCGGGATGGTCGGTGTGACAGTGCATCCCCCGCCCGGGTTGTTCGGCAGGACGGGCGAGCTGGAGATCCTGGGACGGCTCATCGGAAACGTGCGAAACGGTCGGAGCGCCGTCCTGGTCGTGCGGGGAGAGCCGGGGATCGGCAAGACGGAACTGCTGCGACATCTGACCGCCGAGGCGTCCGGTTTCTGGGTGGCCCGCGTGGCCGGAGTCGAGTCGGAGATGGAGCTGCCCTTCGCCGGGCTGCACCAGCTGTGCGCGCCGATGCTCGGCCGGCTCGGGTCGCTGGCCGAGCCTCAGCGGCGCGGGCTCAGCGTCGCGTTCGGGCTTGCCTCCGGAAATAGCCCCGACCGGTTCCTGGTCGCCCTCGCGGCGCTCAGCCTCATGGCGGAGACCTCCGAGGAGCAGCCGATGCTGTGCGTCGTGGACGACGCGCAGTGGCTCGACCAGGCCTCGGCCCAGGTCCTCGGATTCGTCGGGCGCCGCATGCTGGCGGAGCCGGTAGCGCTGGTGTTCGCGGTCCGGACGCCGGCCCCAGGAGCTCCCTCGCCGAATCACCTGGCGGGTCTGCCCGAACTCCGGCTGGGCGGACTGGATGAACGGTCGGCTCGGGCGCTGCTGGCGACGGTCACCTCAGGTCCGCTGGACGAGAGCGTCCGTGCCCGGATTCTCGAGGAGACACACGGCCATCCGCTGGCCCTGCTCGAGCTCTACCGAGGCCGGAGCGCCGACCTCGCCGGCGGGTTCGGTCTTCCGGGCGCGGGAGATCTGCCCAGGCGCATCGAAGGTCAGTACGCAGTGCGCCTGGGTGAGCTGCCAACCGAGGTCCGGCGGCTGATCCTGCTCGCGGCGGCGCCGCCTTGGCCTGGGTCGGGGTCAAGCGCAGGAAGTCGTCGTGTTCCCGCGCCGTGCCGACGTAGAACGAGTAGCGCGACAAGCCCTCGGCGCTAAGTAGCCAAAGGCCGACGTCCTTCTCATCCTCGGAGATGCGCAGCGGCGTGCCGTCGGCAAAGCAAGCCCGGAAGTCGGCCTCGCCGACGCGCCGCAGCAGGAGCGGCCCCACGACCTGCACCACCCCCGAGGCCGGGACGGCGGCGCTGAACAGGCGCCGACCCGGCGGGCAAGGGACGTCCTCGGCGCGAGGACGTCCGCTTTGACCACGCCACGGTAGCCGGTCGGCAGGACCAGCTCGACCGTGGGGGTAGGCCCGGCGTACAGCGTCACGGTAACGTTGGCGGGCCGCCGTTCGACTGCCTCGAAGAAGTGCGCCCGCTCGATGGACTGGACGAACTCGACCGTCGAGCCTTCCCCTCGCCCAGATACCCTGGCGACTGGCGTCCACCCGGACCCCCTCTTCTCCGTAGGCCGTGGCGCTCGAGCCGGGCGATGCCGTCCGGCCCGGTCGTCGCGGAACACTCCGCCGGCGCGAGGGGGGACTGGCTGAGGGGATAGGAGAGGTGGACGGCCGCCCCCGGGATGGGTTTGTTCGTCTCCACGTCGAGGGCCAGTACGGCGACGGGCCGGGACGGCGACAGGGCCAGGCACCCGGGGACGAGTGCAAGCAGGAACAGGCGCCGATCAAGAGGAATGCGGGCGGTCGGGCACCCGGGGTAGACCTTGCGAATTCGCCCCGGCCTACTTCACCGGCATCTCGCGGAGGGACATCACCGCCAGGAAGGAAATGAGCGCAAAATAGGAGAGGAAAACCCAGTAATCGCGGGTCAGTTCCCACATGACAGTCCTCCTTCGGGCACCTCCGGACGATCGGCAGCGTGGGGCAGGGCTATAGCCCCACGCCGGGGCGGTGTCCAGCCCAAGGCGGTGATCGTTTCGACTCAACCCTGACCTACAGTCGGGCCGACAAGGACGTGGGACACCCCATCGGAGGCCCTTGCCATGTGCGGCCGATACACGCAATTCTCCTCGCACGCCGAGCTGGCCCGGCTGTTCGACCTCGACCCGGCCGACGTGCCGGACCTCCCGCCCGCTACAACATCTCGCCCACGCAAGTCGTCGTCGTGGTGCCGCCTCGACGACGGGCAGCGGACCTTCCGGGCCATGCGGTGGGGTTTGATTCCTTCCTGGGCTCAGGATGCCCGGGTCGGTAACTCGCTCATCAACGCCCGGGCTGAGACGGTCGCCACCAAGCCGGCCTTCCGCTCGGCGTTCAAGTCGAGGCGCTGCCTCATCCCGACCACCGGGTTCTACGAGTGGGTGGCGACGGGCGGGAAGAAGAAGCAGCCGTTTCACATCCGCATGAAGGGCGGGGGACCGTTCGCCCTCGCAAGGCTATGGAGGCGCTGGCGGGACGAAGGCGGCGCGACGGTGGAAAGCTGCACGATCATCACGACGGAAGCGAACGAGTTGGTGCGGCCGATCCACGACCGGATGCCGGTCATCCTCGCGCCGCAGGACTACGGGACGTGGCTCGACCCGCGGACCCCGCCCGAGCAGCTGCACGCGCTGCTACGTCCGTACCCGGCCGAGGCGATGAAGGCCGTGCCGGTGGGCAGCTACGTCAGCAACCCCCGCAACGAGGGGCCGCAGTGCCTGGCGTCGTGATGCGCGAGGCTGGCTGCTGCGCAAGAAGGAAGCCCACGGGTTGACGGCCGTGGGCCCTGTGCCGGTCGCTCGCGGCAACCGGCTGCGGAGGTGGGCCATGCCGGCGGGTGGTCGCGGGCACGGATTTCAAGCGGTGTCGGCCGTCCCGAGGCAGATGCCGAAACCGGGGAGATCGCCGACTCAATTCAGTACTGGTTTTGTCATCTTCCAAAGTTCCATACCGAAAGACACGAACCCATCCTTGTGCTTGGCCAACTCGGGCGTGTAGCCACTGCCCTCGATGGTGCTGCCGTTGTTGGGCCCCTCGGTGAAGAACGTCAGGATGTTGGTGTCCGGACGGGTGAAGTGCTCGTCGGTCCGCACGAACGCCATCGGCGGGACGCTCTTGTACTGGCCTTGGGCGAGGAAGCAGTACCGCTTTCCGCTGACGGAATGCCATGCGGTCACTGCGTAGAAATCCGCGCCGTGACCGTTTTCGTAAATGAATTTCACTTCCTCCCACCCCGCGGCTTGCAGATTCTCCTTCGCTTCGACCTGTAGTTCCTCACGACTCTTGCCCTTGCCACACCCGCAGAGCAGGGCGGCCGAGCACAGGAGGCAGAGTACCCGCTTCATGTCGATCCGCCTTCAATTGCTTGACCCCGTGAACACCGGCCCTGGCCGCTACAGGAACCTTGCCGCCCCGACCTCCGGACAAGCCTACCCGCCCGCACCGCCGAACGCCAACGAAAACGCCCCGTGGCAGCACGTCGCCGCCGCGGGGCCGGATCACAGGCTCTCTCGTGTCGGGGTGCCTACGCCGTTGCTGACCGCTTCCGCCACCGCCGCCAGCCGGCCAGGGCTGTCCTGCCGGTGGGTCACGAGTGGGCTGGGGGAGGACGCGGGCCGCGCGGAGGCTTCACGCCACCGCCGCCAACGACGAGCCCCCACCAACCCGCCGAGGCCCACCAGCACGAGCGTGAGCGACCCCGGCTCCGGCACGGCCGGGGGCGCCGCTGCTGGGACTGTGAGGACGGAAGAAAAACCATAGAGCGGAAAAGGGTCGATGGGATCGGCGGGCGAGCTATCGACCCACCCTGTGGTTTTGTCCTCGAAGAACCCGGTCGCCGGCATGCCGGTCGAACCGAGCGGGCCCGTTGGGGAGGTCAGTCCTGTCGGGCCGGTGCCCGTCCAGGTTGGTAGGTCTATTGGAGTGGTGCCGTTGGCGGTCTCGTCAATGGGGTTCTGTAAATCATGGTTTGTCGTGTTCCACAACGCCGCTCCCCCCGTGGCTACTTCCAACCCGGTGGGAAGATAGATCGGGACGCCGTCGGTAGGGAGACGGGACACCGCCGTGACACCGGTTGGGTTGGTGGTTGGGTCGTAGGTGGTTGCGATGGCCTCCCACATGACTGGTTGCCCCGCGTAAGTCCCGAGCCCCCCGCTCACCGCGTCGGTCGCTACGATGTTGTCGTAGGTCGATATGCTGCTGGAGGTGGCTTGTGTGGTGGTGGTCGTGACGAAGACGATGCGGAACTGCTGCCCCGGCGTAAGCCCCGGCGGGGTCATCACGTCCGCCCTGACCGGCCGGACACCCCCGACCAACAGAACCAACGCCGCCAACCCCAGCACAACCGCCCCGAACCGCCTGCGTGTGCGCATGGCATCCCCCTTCGTAGAAGTTGACTCGCTCGCGGCCGTGCCCGTCCATTGTCGGGCCGTGACCTCGCAGGGGGATTGTCGAGGATGACTCTACCCGGCCGCGGCCCGAGTCCAACGAAAAAGCCCCCGGCCAGCCGAAGCCGACCGGGGGCCGCATGGTAGCGGGTTGTCGAGGGCGGTCAGTTCATGCTGTTCGTGATCGCCCCGTCGGCCGCCTCCTCGGCCGTCACGCCCTGGCTGTACATGTCGCGGTAGCACACGTCCGGCAGGTCACTCGACGCCACGCCCACCTTCTTGACGAGGGCATCATCGACCTCGGCCATCCACTTCTCGAAGATCGGGCGGGTCAGCCTGTAGCTGTCGCAGTGTTGGCAGTACCGCTCGGACTCGAAGACCTCTAGCGGTTGCCCGCAGCGGGGACACCTTGGTAAGCTTGTCATCGGTCGATCCTCTCAGCCAGGGTTGATCCAGGGGCCGGGGTGTTAGCAGCACCCCGGCCCCAACTCTCGACGCCGGTTACTTCTTGCCCTTCTTCCGGGTCAGTCCCATCTCGGCCAGCTCCTCGTCGGTCAGCTCGGCCAGCTTCGCGGCGACCCGCTCCTTGGTGATAGCTCCCGGTCCCTTCGGCTCAGCGACTTCGGCCTTCCAGCCGGCCTCGCGGGCTGCCAGGCTGATCGCCAACTCGGTGTTTTGCGCCGACACGAAGACCTTGCTGCCGTCGGGGGCCGTGACCTCGTAGACCTTGAACCGCTGGCTGGGCGGGGTGACGGCCTTCGCCAAGCTGGGCGAGGCGAAGGTGGCCTTGTGAGCGGGACGCTCCTGCCCGTTCTCGCTGACCTGCTCGGTGACTTGTTCGGTCGCTTGCTCGTCCATCTTCTGACTCCTCAAGGTGGCGGGAAGAGGCTTGCTGGACCATCCGGCTTGCATCTGCCCGCTATCTGATCTTCATTGTATATGCCCTCGCTAATGTGGCAAGTCCAGGGCTCATGATTTCCTTGTGGGCTCCAACAGTCCCCGCGCCTACATGGGCACCTGCCCACCCCCGTAGACCCGCCAGGATTCGTTCAGCCGGGTCGGCTGGCGGGTCGGGGTAAATTCCCCGCGGGGGAACCCGGACGGCTTGGCGCCCCAGCCTTGCAACGGGAACGGGGGTTCCGTCGGGAACCGGGGGACGGGAACGGACGAAGCTCAAGCTCAGCAGTACCGTTTTCCCGCCCGGCCGGCTGGACAATTGGCCACAAAATTGATAGGATGAATAGTGCGGCTAGGGCTGTACACCCGAAGAGCCGGCACCTCACCGGCCTGCCGCACTTCACTCTTGAGGGCTACAAGAGGAGTAGCGCATGTCAAGGGATAACGGCAGCCGGCTGGACCTGACGGGCGACGGGGCGGCCTACATCCGCGTGTCCGCGGACCAGCAGGACACGCTACGGCAGTACAAGGACATCCACGGCTTCGAGGAGCGGCACGGGGTCACGATCTCGGAACATCTCTGGTTCAAGGACCACGGTTGGGCACGCGACACCGCCGACGACCGGCCCGAGTTCCAACGGCTGATGAAGATGGCCGAGTCGGGTCAGGTGCGGTGGATCGTCGTCAGCGAGCGGGACCGCTTCGGCACGAAGAGTTCCAAGCAGCTGATCGCCTACCTCTACCGTCTTGAAGAGGCCGGGTGCCGACTCTACGACTCCACGGGCAAGGAATGGACGGGCGAGGACGACGCCACGGAACTGCAAGCCTGGGTCAGCGGTAAGCAATCCGCGAGGGAGCAGCGGGACAAGTCCCACCGGACGCTGAGCGGTCACGTCAAGCACGCCGAGGACGGGGAATGTCAAGGCGGACCCTCACCCTTCGGTCTGGACAAAGCCTGCTACAGCCGCGGACCCGGACAAGGAACTGTGGCGGGTCATCTACCAGGGCGGCGAAGTCATCGACAGGAAGCCGGACAAGCGGGGCAAGATGAAGAACGTCTACTCGCTCTTCAGGGTCAAGGTCTACCCCGATGGCCGGGAGGAGCGTTGGGACGGCCCCAACAACCATCCCCCGCACAACAACAAGACCGAGGAACGACGCCTGACCCCCAGCAGGGATCAGGCGAAGCTGGATGCGGTTAGGGAAGTATTCCGCACCTACGCCGAGCAGGCGGTCAGCTTCGCCGACCTGGCCCGTCTCCTGAACCAAGGGGGCTTCCGCACCGCCTACGGCGACAAGTTCCAGCCCGTCCACATCGCTCGGATGCTGGAGAACCCCGCCTACATGGGTCGCTATGCCTACGGCCGACGACACTCGGGCAAATTCCACCGCCACACGGGCGGTCAGGTGACTCCCGATCTCAACTACGGAGAGAAGGAGTCCAAGAATGCCCGGCAGGATTGGGTAGTCAGCGACCGGCTTCTGTTCGACCCACTGATTGATGCCGAAGTCTGGGAGAAGGTGCAAGAGAAGCTAAAACACCGGCAGGAGCGTCCCCGCACGCCTCGCCTGGCCTACGAGTACCTCAACGGACTGCTCTACTGCGGCAACTGTGGGGAGCAGATGCGTCCTCGGGCCATCAAGAAGGGGGAGGAGGTCCGCTACGAATACTACTGCTCGACCTACCACACGTCCTGTCGCACCGGACGGGCGGAAGAGTCCTCGTGCCGACGCAACCCGGTCTGGCAAGACGAGATCGAGGTCTACGTCAAGCGTTGGCTGGATGAGGCGGGGACAAGCTGGGAACTGCTTATGCAAGGCGTCAAGGCGGCGCTGAAGTCGGGCTCCATGCCTGACCGGCGGGAGGAGCAGGCAAACGACTACTGGCAGAAGTTCGGGGAGGGCGTCGAGCGGCTGGTCTCCTACCTCGCCGAGCATTGCCCTGAGCAGTTCGGGGCGATCCTGGCCGACGAAGAGGCGAGGATTGCGGCGGAACGGACGGAGAGTCTAGCCGATGCCGGACAGCCCGCCAACCCCCGCGTCCTCGACCGATTCGGCGCCTCGCTGAATGAACTCGCCGAGAAGGCGAAGAATAGCCCCATCGATTACGCACCATCACATCCCTACTTCCGTGCCCTCATCGACGCTTACCGGGCCAGCTACGACCCCGACAAGATCGGCGACGAAATCGAGCGGCTGGAGGCCCAGCACACGGACATGACGAAGAGGTGGGCCGACCTGCCGACGCCGCGGGCCAAGGAGAAGGCCAAGGCCGAACTCGTCGCTCTGGAGGCCAAGATAGCCGACCTGGAACGGCAGCAAGATGAGACGGCCGAGACCATCGAGGACCACTACCGTAGGATGGTCACGCTGCAACAGGACATCGATGCGGCCAGGACGACGCTCAAGAAGGAGGGGGGCGAGCGAGAGTATAGGCTGCTGGCCGAGAAACTGCGTGGCGTCATCCACCGTATCGTCTGCACCTTCGAGGCGATCGACGAGAAGCGGCGGGGGCACCCGACCGCCAAGCTGGTCGAAGTCACCATCGAGCCCTGCGAGGGGGGGAGCATCAGCTATTCCGTTCCGTATTACAACGGAACCG
>CAVZKY010000037.1:0-297898 GCA_963775825.1 uncultured Actinomycetes bacterium | reverse complement strand
TCCTGGACAACCTGGAGCAGGTGGTCCAGGTCGCCCCCGGCCTGGGCGAGCTGCTGGCCGGTGCTGCCCCGGGCTGGCGATCTTGGCCACCAGCCGCACGGCGCTAGGATTGCGGGCCGAGCGGGAGTACCCGGTGCCGCCGCTGCCGCTGCCCCTGCCGGTTCGGGTGCTGCCTCGGTCGCGGAGGTGGCGGCCTCGCCGGCGGTTGCGCTGTTCGTGGACCGGGCCCTGGCGCGGTGCGGCCCGGCTTTGCCCTGACCGAGGGCAACGCGGGGGCGGTGGCTGAGATCTGCCGGCGCCTGGAGGGCCTGCCGCTGGCCATCGAGCTGGCCGCCGCCCGCACCCGGCTGCTGGACCCGCCCGCGCTGCTGGACCGGCCCGTGTCCTCGCTGGATGCGCTCGGGACCGGCGCCGTGGACCTTCCTGAGCGGCAGCGCACCCTTCGTGCCACGGTGCAATGGAGCGTAGGCCTGCTGGATGATCCCGAGCGGTCGCTGCTGGAGATCGCGGCGGTGTTCATCGACGGCTGGACCATCCAGGCCGTGGCCCAGGTGGCGGGCCTGGATGAGGACCGGGCGCTGGAGCTGTCGGAGGCGCTGGCCCGGCACAGCCTGGTCTACCTCGACAGTACCGGGCTCGGGTCCCGGACGCGGATGCTGGAGACCGTCCGCGAGTTCGTGGCCGAGCGGCTCGCGGCCCGGCCCGACGCCGCCGAGGTCGGGCGGCGGCACGCCGGGTACTACCGGGCGCTAGCCGAGCAGGCGGACCGGCCGCTGCGCAGCCCCGGCGAGAGCGAGTGGCTGGAGCGGCTGCAGGCCGAGACGGGCAACCTGGCCGCCGCGGTGCGCTGGTACCTGGCCCATGCCCCTGGGCCGCTGCCCCACCTGTTCCGGGTCCTGTGGCTGTTCTGGACGCAGGAGGACCTTGAGCGCGAGGCCTGGTCCTGGGTGAAGCAGCTGCTTCCCCCGGCCGGCACGCTGGACCCGCAAGCCCGGGCCGAGCTGGCCTGGGCGGCGGCGGTGCTCGCCGTCGACGTCGCGGACGACGCGGCGGCGCTGGCGGCCCGCCAGCGCCTGGCGCCGCTGCTGGCCGGGATCTCCGACCCCTTCCTGCACGCGGTGGCCCAGCTGGCGATGGCGTGGACCTTGCCGATCGCCGGTGACTTTGATGGGGCTCTGCGGGAGGCGGCGATCTCGCTGGAGGAGCTCCGAGGCCAGGATGAGCCCGTCTTCATGGGGCTGGCCGCGTTCACCACCGGCTCCCTGGAGATGGCGCTGAGCCGCTACGACGATGCGCTGCCACACCTGCGTGAGGCGCGTGACCTGGCTGAGCGAATCGGCGGTGACTGGCTCGCCGCGGGCCCCCGGGTGCAGCTGGGCATCCTGGCTGTCCTGCGGGGCAGGCTCGATGAGGCCCGGCCGCTGCTGGATGAGGCGCTGGACCTGAGCATGGCGGCCCGCAGCACCCCGTTCGTGACCCTCTGCCTGGCCGGGTACGCCCAGCTGGCCTTCGCGGACGGCGACCCGGACCGGGCGGCGCTGCTGGAAGGCGCGGCTGAGGGCCTGCGCCGGCGGGTCGGCCTGCTGGCGTGGCCGCACCTGCGGCGGGTGGAGGGCGAGCTGGTGGCCCGGGTCCGCCACAGGCTAGGCGGCAGCCGGTTCGATCAGGCGTTCTCCGCCGGCTCCGGGCTCACCCAGCGGGAGGCGGTCGCCATCGTCCGGGACCAGCGCGGCAGCCCGGCGCCCTGAGCCGCCACGCATAACAGCGCGAAGACCGCGGCTTGTAGCCAAGTGCGAAGGCGACCGGTGCCGGCTGTGCGCTGTCGCCGTTCGCCACCAGGCCAGCCCGGCACGGCATCGGGACACTGACCTCACCGTCATCACGGCAGCTCCCGCCGGGCCATCACGCCCGGGATTACGGCGCCCAGCTGCTGACCAATACAGATCAGCCCGTTCGGCGCGTCCGCCGTGACCAGGCAGTCCACGTGGATTAGCGTGCATATCGGCGGCTCCGCGTGCGTTCTCTCCGACTTTCTTCCTTACTCAGCGTGATGCCATTTGTCGACGTAGCCCGATGCCGGCTGGCCATCGGCTCGGTGCAGCGTGACTGGCCTGGACGTCGCCATCGGGAGAGGTGCCCGTCGATGCTGCGAACGAACGGCCCGGCCGCCGCTGGCTAGATTCGGCCTGACCCGGCTGCTGACGGTCACTGGAATCGTTATGGCCGTCAACATCCGGCGCGCGCCCGATGCGGCTACGACAGGACGTTCGGACAGCAACGAGCTTGCGTACGGTCCAGTCGATGCACTCTGTTGCCCGGCATGGGTCGCTCAGATTGCCGGCTCGTTGCGTCCCGCTGGACGAGGATCGCCGGGCGCCTTGATGCGGCTGGGGCGATCAGTTCGCCTCCACCACGTCCGGCAGCGGCCAGCTTCGGCCGAAGTACCCCAGCGTGGGCGCCTAGTGCCCGGAACATCGGGTACCAGGACCGGCCGGTACCGCGAGAGGGAGTGCCTCTATCGCATGCGCGCGATCGGCCCAATGATGTCAGTAAACGACCGCGAGGAGGCTGACGTCATGGGTATGACCGATCGTCCTGCAGGCCAGCCTGAACGACCGGGCTCCCGCCGGCTGACCCGATCCAGGACCGACCGCATGATCGCCGGCGTGTGCGGCGGCTTCGCCGCGTACAGCGGCATCGATGCGAACATCGTGCGGCTGGTGATGGTCCTGTTGGCGGTGTTCGGCGGCAGCGGTGTGGTGCTGTATCTCGTCGCGTGGGCGATCGTCCCGGTGGAGGACGCCGGGGAGGCGACCGAACGGTAAGCATTGATCAGCTTCTCATGCAGGCCAGCAGGACGCGTGCCCCGGCCGGAACGGGACCTGGGATGTCCGGTCAGCAGGCCGGTTCGCACCCGACCTCCGCCGGGTGCGGTGGCAGACGACAGGCGGGAGGATGGGTGGTGTGGAGGACCAGGTTGGGCGCCAGCCGCAGTATGAGGCATTTGCTGATGAGTTTCTCGACCATGCCGAGCACAGCCTCTTCAACGCCTACTACGACCGGCCCGCATGCCTTGACCTCCTCGGCGACGTCACCGGCAAGCGAGTCCTCGACGCGGCCTGCGGCCCCGGCCTATACGCGGCGGAACTCCTGCGCCGCGGCGCCAGCGTCGTCGGCTTCGATCACAGCCCCCGAATGATCGAAATCTGCCGGGAACGGGCCGGCCAGGGCGACTTCCGTGTACACGACCTTGGTGACCCAATCACCTGGCTGCCCGACGCATCTGTCGACCTGGCGCTGTGCGCGCTGGCCATCGAATACGTCGATGACCGCGTTGAGGCGCTGCAGGAGCTGCGCCGGGTCCTGCGGCCCGGCGGCGCGCTGGTGCTGTCCCGCCAGCATCCCACCGGTGACTGGCTGCGTCACGGCGGGGACTACTTCGACGTCCGGGTCATCACCGAGACCTGGAGCAAGGGCTGGAACGTGCGGTACTGGCTGGCTCCCCTTCAGGTCACCTGCGAGGAGATCGCCGCCGCCGGGTTCTGGATCGAGCGCCTGGTGGAACCACGTCCGCTGCCAGAGGCGGCCGCAATCGATCCCCGCGACTATGAACGCCTGTGCCGCGAGCCCACCGGTTTCCTCGCCTTCCGGCTCCGCCCCCGGACCTGATGCCCACCGGCACAGACGAGTCGCTCCACCAATTGAAACCCCAATGCGGCAGATGAGCGCGAGGGGTGTGTCGGCCGCGGCATGTATCCAGGAGCCTGTGTGTCGACCAGTTCGCAGTACGGCACTGCCGTAGTGGTGCGATTTATAGGAGAGGATCTTCTGATGAAACCTTCGGAAAACCGTGTTCATTGATCAGGGGTTCATGGTGGAGATAACCAGTCGCCAAGGCTACCCTCTCCAGCATTATCCGGCAGTCTTTACATGCAGGATAGCATTCGCACATCGCGTATCCTGAGTCGATCGGGAGCTGGAGGAGGTACACCTTAACACTGCCGTCATACTCGCGTAGAGCGCGCCTAACGCGACCTCTCATATTGGTCGTTGTCTTACCTCGCTCAATGTCACGTTCGGCTCCTTTTCCGCCATAACTCCTCAGCCGCTTACGGAGATTCGCGGCCTCACCTATGTAGATGCGGTACCTGCCGCGGGCGGTAGGCTTTACCAGGTAGATACCCGGTTCGTCGGGACCGCGAGGGAAACGGGCAACGCCATCAAGCCAAGTGACTGACCCTAGTTCGTTCCAGAGGAGATCAACACCCGCAGACCCTGAGGTCAGCGACCACACGAACCCGGTTTCCTCTCCGCTCACGTGCACATCTTTCCTCACCCGGTCCCCACGTTCTGCCAATCCATGCCGTCACGGCATAGACGGTCGCCCTAATACCACAACAGCGGGAAATGATGCAGTACGGCGTAGCTGCGAGATCAGGGACTCCCTGACGAGCCAGGGCTGAGACATGCTGGCTTTCATGGAGGACGCGCTCGCTCTGACGTTACCGGCTATTGGCTATAGTGTTGTCAGGCGTTTTGCGGCCAGTTTGTGCCGCGCGCAGAATTGCGGTTAGGTCCGTTGCGTCGGGGTGGCCCATGATTTCCGGGCGAGCAACAAGACCTTGCCGTTCACGTGGTCCCGATAGACCGCTGACGTTTCGACCACGTAGCGAGGCACTTTCGACGCCCGCGACACGGCGTAGTCGGTAGGCGACAGCAGAACGATGACCGCGGAGTCGAAGCCGAACGACCGGAACGGAGACAGCTGCAATTGGCCCGGCTCGGCCGGATCGGACACGACACGGGCTTTCACCTGCAGCTTCTCGCCATCATTGCCAAGCACGTCCCACGACTTCTCTGAGTTGGGCGCCAGCTGGCCGCCAAGCGCGGTCGCCACCAGGTACTCGGCGTAGTCGCCGACCGGAGCGTTCTCCGTCCGGATCACGCCCCGGCTCTTCAGCTCACTCAGAATGGCCCGGTACAAGGTGAAAAGACCAGACTCGCTGAACGTCGACAGATCGGGCACGTGTTCGGAGAGCATGGTGCACAGTAAGACGCAGCGACCTCAGCGGATCGGCCCCGGGCTCTTCGGCCAACGAGCCTTTGAAACCGTGCGTCCGGCAAGTCGCACCACCCAGGGGAAACGCCCGATCGGCGGGCCGGTCTTTACATCCCCAAGCAGGACGGCGATCCGGGTGGCCGCCTCCGGGGCTGGCTCGACGGCCACACCCTGCGAGCCGATGTCATCTTCCTGGAACTCCTTACCAGATGGACATCACCTGCTCCCTCCCCAGGCGCACCGCCGAGGCCCTATGGCGGTCGAGTAGCCGGGGGGAGTTTCACCCCCCGGCTCTCACAGAACCGTGCTTAACAGTCTCCCGTTACACGGCTCTTCTCATCTGATCTTTCAGAACGTGGATATCCAGGCCCAGTGGGCAAACAGGCCGGGCTCTCGATCGACGAGCCCGGTCCACCACCGTTTCGCCTTCTTAAAACTACCCAGCCGCCGATACTTGTTGCGTGCCCACCGCACTATGTAGGTGTTAATGCGTTGCAGGAGGCGATACAATCGCGACCTGCCGAACTGGCCATAGTAGTTCATCCAGCCGCGCACGACCGGATTGATCCACTCGGCGAGTTCTGCGAGGCCGGACCGATGCGCTTATGGATCCGCCAGCCGCGGACCTCCTGACTCTTCGCTTTGAGGGCGTCAGGGCTGATCGCAGGCGAGAACGTGGTGAACAGCTGCCCATTCCTGTTCTTAGCCAGCCGGGGCCGGAACTCATACCCCAGGAACGTGAACGACGTGGCCTCATGATCGCCGCGCCGGTCATCGTCCTTGCAGTAAACGATCCGGGTCTTATCCGGATGCAATTCCAGGCCCACCTGCGCCAGGCGCCCAGCGATCGCGTCCCGCACGTGCCGGGCCTGCTGCTCGCTGGCGCAATGCACCACCGCGTCATCGCATACCGCTCGAACCGGACCCCCGGGCATTCCCGGGCCAGCCAGGTGTCGAACGCGTAATGCATGAACAGGTTGGCGATCAACGGTGAGATCGCTGACCCTTGCGGGTCCCGCGATCCCGGTGACGCAGGGTGCCGTCCGGCCTCTGCATCGGGCTTTCAGCCACCGCTGCACATACAGCAGGATCCATTTCTGGTCCGGTGATGCGCCTAACCGTTTTGACCACGAGATCAGCCAGCGTGTCGAAGAACGCCCGGATGTCCATATCGATCACCCAGCCCGCCCCCAGCACCGCTGCCGGCACGCGCGCACCGCATCCATGCGCGGACCTTCCGCGGCCGGTAGCCGTAGGAGTCCGGATGGAACAATCGGCTCCACCTCCGGCTCCAGATACAGCCTGGCTACCGTCTGGGCGATCCGGTCAGCCACGGTCGGGACGGACGATTCATACTGCCCCTCCTGCAACCGTGTGTTGGGATGTTTCCGGTGGACCTGGGTGTGTGCTGGTCAGACCCGATTTCGCGGGCCCGTTGTTTTGAGGATGCCAGCTGGTACTGACAGTTCCGGCGGCGGTGCTGTGCCGTTCAGCGTCGTTTCCGTGGCTTGGTGCGCCGGGCGGCCGGGTTGAGGTGCCCGGATTGGCTGATCCGGTTGCGGCAGCTGGCCTCGGTCTGGCTGTCCCAGGGGATGTTCAGCCGGTTACCGGGGCCACGGCGGACGGCGAGCTGGGCGGTCTCGATCCAGTAGTAGATGACGCCGATGCTGCAGCCGAGGCGGTAGGCGGCTTCGGTGACGCTGATCTCGCCTGCTGGCGGCGGGAGAGGGCGGGGCGGGGAGCGTGCGGGGGCGGGCGGTCCGGTCCAGGTGGGCGGACTGCGCGATCCGGGTCCGGCAGCTGGCCTGGATCTGGTCGTTCCATGGGATGCAGAACCGGTTGCCCAGGCCGCGGCGGGCGGTCAGCTGCTGGGTGTGGATCCAGTGGTAGAGGACCGTGGTGCTGCAGCCCAGCCGCCGGGCGGCCTCGGTCACGGAGATCTCGCCGGGGCGGTAGGGGTCTGGCACGGGAATCTTGTGCGCGTGGCGGATCCACTGGACGGCGGCGACGTCGAATGGCCGGCCGTGGCCGGTGGTCAGCCCGGCGGCGTCCAGCTGCCGGATCAGGTCGTCGTTGCTGGTGGACGGGCCGAGCCGGGTGATCAGTTCGACCGCGGCGTCCGGGGAGCGTTTGGCCGTGCCAGGATGGATGGGCCGTGCGGCGGTGAGCTCGTCGGTGGCGCCGGTGTGCCAGCGGATCCCGATGCGCACCTGGTCGGGCCGCTGCTCGGGGAGCAGGGTGATGTCGGCGATCAGGGTGCGCAGCAGCCGTTTGCGGTCTTTGGGGCTGGTAGCTGGGGCGTTCCAGAGGGCGGGCAGGTCAGCGGCGAGTTTCTCCAGCTCCGCGCGGCCAGGCAGGGGTGGCAGCGTGTCGCGGGCGGCCTGGAGTGCCTGCTCAGCCTCGGTGAGGGCGGTGAGTTTCGCCTCCCACCGTGCCTCCAGGCTCCGTGCGACCAGCCGGTTTTCCGGCTCGACGGCGCAGAAGGCCCGCTCGGCCCGGTCGGCGTCGTAGCGGGCGCGCTCGACGGCGAGTTCGGCGGCCCGGCTGGCCCGCTGGTGCCGGCCGGTGACCTCATCGGCGGCGGACAGGGCAAGGGCGACCTGCCGGGGGGTGAGCGCGTCCAGCAGCGCGGCCGCGACGGCGGCATCGACGCAGGCCGCGGCGACCGACCGGCACGACGGCGTGGTCAGCCGGTCCCGGCGGGAGCTGCACTCATAGGCCGGCCGCTGATCGGTGTGGTAGTTGGTCATCATCGGCTTGCCGCAGCTGCCGCAGGCGATGATCCCCTGGCACAGCGCGATGCCTTCCCGCGGCGGGCGGGCACCGGCGGCGGTGTGGTTGGCCGCCAGCTTCGCCTCGCTGGCCAGGTAGTCCGCCCAGGTGATGTATCCCTCGTGGTGGTCTTTGATCAGGACCGGCCATTCGGCGCGGGGCCGTTCGGTGATCGTGGTGTGCACCGTGCCGGACGGGTCGACGGTGCGGCGTGAGGCATACCGGCCGAACACGTACGCCCCGGCATAGCCAGGGTTTTTCAGGACTCCCAGGACCCGGGCGTGGGTGAGCCGCCCCCAGCGCAGCTGCCCGGCCCAGGCCCCGCCGTAGGCACGCAGCGGGAACCGCCGCCCGGCGAACGCGGCGACCACGCCATAAGCCGACCCGCACGCGGCGAACGCGGCGAACACGTCACGGACCGCGGCCTGGACCTCGGCATCGGGGTCGGTCACGATGTCGCCGGCATCGTCGTGGACATAGCCGACCGGCAGCGGGGTGCGCAGCTCGCCGCGCCCGGCCGCGGCCCGCTTGTTGGCCTGCAGCCGCTGCGCCATCACGTGCAGTTCCATCTCGCCCATGGTGCCCTTGAAGCCCAGCAGGACGCGGTCGTTCACGTCGGCGGGATCGTAGACGCCGTCCGGGTCGATCAGCAGCGTGCCGGTGATCCGGGCGAACTCCGCCAGCCGGGCCACATCGGCGTTGGACCGGGCCAGCCGGGTGATCTCGATCCCGAAGATCGCCCCGACACCACCGCTGCAGACCCTGCTCACCAGCTCGGTGAACCCCGCCCTGGCCACCCCCCATTTGCCGGAGATCCCCAGGTCGGTGTCGATCACCTCGATCGACGTGCGCGCCCAGCCCAGCCCGGCTGCCGTCTCCGCCAGGCCGTACTGGCTCCTGGTCGACTCGGTGTGCTCGCGGACCTGGGCCATCGAGGACTGCCGCAGGTAGATCAGCGCCGTCCGCTCCCGGTGAGAACTCGTGATCTTGTCCTCGCCGTTCACCCGTGCCTCCCAGCACCGAGATGGTCATGTTGGCCAGCACCGCCACCGCTTCGGCCCGCGCGGAGCCATCCAGCCCGGCGGCGGCCACCGTCTACCTCAGCTCTCGCCGGGCCAGCAGCTCGGCGTTGACCGCCGAGATCTCCGCCAGCACCGCCTCGGCCGCCTCGCCGTGCTGCAGGTAGCGGCGCACGACCTCCACCAGGCCGGACGGCACGTACCTCGACCGGCCACGGCCGCCAGCCCGCGGGGTGAAGTAGGAGTACGGGCCGTGTCCTTCGCCGGTGGCGCACCGGCAGCCGGCCTTGCCGCACCGGCGCGCCTGCTCCGCCAGTGACCCGGACAGCACCTCCTGCACGTCGCCGAGCCGGGCCGCCAGCGCCCGGCGCCGGGCTATCAGCTGGCGCACCGACATCGAAGCAAGATCGTTCTTGTGGTTTCTCATCACACAAGAACATGCCACTGCCAGGCATCACAATCAACGACCCCGCAATGCGCGTGTCACGGCGCCGAGCGCCGCGAGCCCATCAGCCGACAGCCGGTGCGCCTGCGCCGGCTCACCCCGGTCGGTCCACGACTCCGGCAGCGTGATCTGCCCGCTGAACCCGCCCGAGCAGACGAACACCATGGCACCGGCCCGGCGCTTGGCGAACAAGATCTCCAGCCGCTGCCCGTTCAGCGCGTGGAACGGATGCGTGACAACGACGAAACCCAAAAGATCATTGGACGATGCGGCACTATGCCGCCTCCGTGGGAATCCCGAGCGGCTCTCTTCTTCGCTGATCCCGGCTTCGGGATGAGCACGCGCCTGACCGGCCGGGCCGTCCACAGCCGGGAGCGCCGCTGGCACCAGTCGGCCAGGTCGGCCTTCTGGCACGCCGTCAGCACGACCTTGCCGTCGATGCCCGGGGTCTCGCGCCCGGCATTGACCTCCGTGACCCGGCGTACGCTTACCAGGGCGTTCGCGCGGGACCGGAGCATCAGCCGCTGGAGATTGCGGACCTTCTTCAGGTCCCCTGCCTGCGATGCCGCGAAGATACGCTGCCGCAGCCGCCGTACGTCCTTCTCAGCCTGGTCCCAGTCAGTGCCGTACCAGTCCAGGGCGTCCTTCGGTCCGTTCACCACGGTGCCGGTGTCCGCGTCAGCGGTCACGGCGGTCATGGCGTCCAACTTGCCCTCCGGTTCCGGTGCTTGCCGTATCATTTCCCCGCAGACTCACCTGACCCGCGTGGGCACCCTTTCGGGTCCGGGCACCAGGCCCGGTATACGGCCGGTTACCCGGGACGGCCAGCGGAGGAGCCAGCCATGCTGTCCCGGTTTCCCGTGGCCTTTCGGCCCGCCGTCATTGGCTTCTCGGGTCATCCTGTCCCGCCGGGGAGTTGAGCCTCCCTCACGGTCAGCCGACCAGGCCGCAGCCTGGACCCCGACGGGGTTTCCACGTTCCGCGCGCGTGAGGCGCGACCGGGGAGGGTGCCCTCTCGACCCCGGGGCGGCGGTGCCCGCCCGGCCGGTACCGAGTCACCGGCCGGCACCCGCCGCTTCTCAGCGGCCAGCCCTGCACCCCTGTCCTCAACCCATCGCAGGGGGTCAACGTAACGAGGCATCATCGAGGGTTCACTCACGTTCACCCGTCCGGTCTTCCCCTTGCCTGTGGCCCCCGGATGGAACAAGGGCCCTTGGGCTTCTCCCCGGAGCTCCGCACCCCGCCGTTGCCAGCGACGCACGCCCGGGCGGGGACGGGCCTTGAGCACGGGCCCGGGGCTACCCTGCCGCCATCATCAGACGGCCCTCCTTCCTGGTAACCCACTCGACGTAGTGAGGTCGACCCGGGGCGCCCTGCCGGTGTTGCCATCGGTGGGTTTCCCCGAGTCGCCTCCCGCACCCGGCGTGCGCCTCTCAGCGCACCGGGCGCTCCACAAGCCCCGGAGGGTCCTGGCGTTCACCTCATGCTGTGCTCGGCCACGGTGTCGCGATCTTTGTTCCCCGGTAGTAGTAGCGCCGTGCGCTGACTCTGGCCGGGTCGAACAGTTCCACGCCACCGTCGCTGGGCCATATGCCGTAGCGTCGGCGTAGTTGTTTCCATGGGGTACGCCGATGCTTGCGTTCCTGCCACCTGACCACCTGTTTCCACAGGTAGGACCTCAGGTAGCTGAAGGTCGCGTTCGAGCATCCGTACTTAAAGTACGCGGTCCAGCCCCGCAGCATCCGGTTGAGCTGGATGAGCAGGACGCTGAGCGGCAGGTTGATGTTCTGCCGGCACCACGCCTTGATCTTGGCCTTGATGGCCGCTAGTGCCCTCTTGGCCGGGTAGACGTAGACGTAGTACTTGCCGGAGCCCCGCTTACGGTGCCGCTGGATGCGCCAGCCGAGAAAGGCGAGACCGTCGTCGATGTGGGTGACCAGGGTCTTTTCCGGCGACAGGCGCAGGCCCATCGTGGCCAGAACCCCGGCGATCTCCTCCTTCAGGGCTTCGGCGTCCGCCTTGGTGCCCGACACGGCCAGGCACCAGTCGTCCGCAAACCGGCAGAGCCGGTAGTTGGGCAGACCATGGCGGCGCCGTTTGGCCCGTTCATACGGGCTGGCCCTGGGTCCTCCCGGCCCCTGGGCGATGTGCTCGTCCAGGACCGACAGGGCCACGTTGCTGAGCAACGGGGAAAGAATCGAACCCTGCGGGGAACCGGCGCTGGTGTCGGTCAGCGTGCCGTCCTCGGTGAGAACGCCGGCTTTCAGAAACGCCTTCACCAGGGCCAGGACACGTTTGTCTCCAATACGAACCCGCACCCGGTCCATGAGAGCCGAATGCGAAATTTCGTCGAAGGACTCCCCGCCTTACTACCTGCTTCGATGACCTCGCCGCGGCGATCCGCGCGTGGGCGAAGGGCTGGTTGCCCACGGAGGCGGCTGCTGAGCTGCTGATCTCGCACCGAACGTGGCTGCTGCGGGAGGATTTCCTGCAGGTCGCGGTCGAGGTCGGATGGGAGCCGTTCCGGGGCCGGGAGGTCGCGGCTATCGACTTCGCCGCGGCGGCGGACGCGGTGCAGGGGATGCTGCCGTGCTCGGACGGCGAACGGCAGGTACTGCTGGTCGCGGCCAGCCTCGCCGAGGGTATCCCGGTTGACCTGCGCGAGGCGGCCCTGTGCATGGATGCGGCCAGCGCCGCACGGGCCGCTCAGGCAGTGTGCCATGCGGCTGGCCGCCGTGTGCAGGTAGTCACCGAGGCCGGCCGGTGACCGCCGTGCAGCCGGGCACGGTGAGGCTTACCCGGCTACGGCACCCGTTCGACGGCCGGCAGTTGCCGGTGCTGGGCAGCATGCGGCGGCATGGCGCGGCGGAGTTGCTGGTGGTGCTGCCGGACGGGTCCAGGCGGCTGATCCCGGCGGCCTGGACTGACCTGGAGTCCCAGCCGGCGCGGACAGCGGCGACGCGCCGGGGACGCTGGGGTCGGTGGCGGACCTGCTGGGCCTGTCTGTGCTGGTTTCGGGCCTTTGCGCCCGCAGCGCGGGCAGCGGGGAGCAGGCTGCACGGAAGTCACCGTGCAAGGAGGACGACCGTGCAGCCTGTTCAGCTCAGTCTGCTGCCGGACCAGGTTCCGGCGCCACCCCCCGCCCTGATCGGGCATTTCCCCGCCGTGCAGGTGGAAGCGGCGTTGGTGCTGCTGGCCCGCCTGATCGCGAAAGCCGCCGGGACGGCCGGAGGAACGGGGGACAGCGATGAGTGAGTCCGGCAAGATAACCAGCTCCCACCTCTCCAGAGCGGCCGTAATATACGTCCGGCAGTCCACCCTGGCCCAGGTGGCGCGGAACACCGAGTCGACCGCCCGCCAGTATGACCTGGTCAACCGCGCCGGTCAGCTGGGCTGGCCGCGGGAGGCGATCCGGGTCGTCGATGGTGACCTGGGCATCTCCGGGTCGGTGACCGGGCAGCGGGACGGGTTCGAGGGCCTGGTCGCCGAGGTGGCCCTCGGCCAGGTCGGGATCATCCTGGCGCTGGAGGTCTCGCGGCTGGCGCGGGACAACAGCGCCTGGTACCGGCTCCTTGACCTGGCCGGGGTATGCGACACCCTGGTCGCCGACGCCGACGGCGTCTACCACCCGGCGTTGTTCAACGACAGGCTCATCTTGGGCATGAAGGGCATCATGGCCGAGTCTGAGCTGCATGTCCTGCGGGCCCGGCTGGAAGGCGGCATCAAGAACAAGGCCGCCCGTGGCGAGCTGCGCCGCGGCCTGCCGGTGGGGCTGATCTGGGGCGAGGCCGACGGCGAGATCCGCTTCCACCCCGATGAAGCGGTCACCGGCGTGCTCGCCGCCGTGTTCGGGCAGTTCGCCGTGTCCGGGTCGGTGCGCGCTACCTGGCTGTGGCTGCGTGCCCAGGGCTTGCGCTGGCCGCTGCAGCAAGCCGTCTACCTGCACGGCAAGCCCGGTGAAATCACCTGGGTCGAGCCCACTTACCATGCCGTGCACACCACGCTGACCCACCCGGCTTACGCTGGCGCGTACGTCTACGGCCGCACCCGCGACGAACACTGCCTCGGCCCGGACGGCGCCCTGCGCAAACGACGCCGCACGCTGCCCCGCGACCAGTGGGAGGTCCTCATCCCCGATCACCACCCCGGGTTCACCGACTGGGACACTTACCTGGCCAACCAGGCCCGCATCGGGTCGAATACCCGCCCGCAGGCCAGCCAGCCGGGCACCGGCGCGGTCCGGGAAGGCTCCGCGCTGCTGCAGGGCCTGGCCACCTGCGGGTCCTGCGGCCGCAAGCTGGCCATCTTCTACCGCGGCCCGGCCAAGACGGTCCCGAACTACTACTGCCAGGGGTCTGCTGACCTGGTTAACGGCCGGGGATCCCGGCACATGAACGTCGGCGGGCAGGCCATCGACGCCGCCGTCGCAGAGGCGTTCCTGGCCGCCCTCCAGCCGGCCGCGCTGCAGGCCTGCCTGCAGGCCGCCGAGCAGATCGAGCAAGGCCACGACGCCGCGCTGGACCAGCACCAGCGCCAGGTCGAGCAGGCCCGCTATAACGCCACCAGGGCCGAACGCCGCTACCGCGCTGTCGACCCCGACAACCGGCTGGTCGCCCGCGGCCTGGAAACCGAATGGAACACCGCGTTGCAGCAGGTCGCGGATGCTGAAGCCGAGCTCGCCCGCCGCGAGACCGCACGTCCGAAGACCCTCACCCCGGCCGAGCGGGGCGCGATCCTGGCCCTCGGCGACGACCTCGGCCAGGTGTGGGACGCGCCGACCACCACCGATAAGGACCGCAAGCAGCTTCTGCGCACCCTGCTGGAGGAGGTGAACATCACCGCCCGCCGCGACGACCCGGACCCGCACGCCCGCCTGGTCTTGCGGTGGAAAGGCGGCGCGATCAGCGAGCTGACCGTCCCGCTGCGCCGCCCGCAGCCGAAAATCCGCACCGATGAGGACACCATCGACCTGATCCGCCGGCTGGCCGTGCACTACCCCGACGCCGTCATCGCCGGGATCCTCAACCGGCAGCACCGCACCACCGCCCGCGGAATGTCATACACCGCCAATAGAGTCGGCTCACTACGCACCCACTGGGGCATCCCCCGCCACCAGCCCAGCCCTGCCGCACCCCGGGAAGGAGAACTGCTCAACGTGACCCAGGCCGCCCGCCAGCTGCAGATCGCACCGTCGACCCTGCTGCGCTGGCTGAATGACGGCTTCATCGCCGGCGAGCAGGTCACCCCCGGCGCGCCCTGGCGCATCCGCCTCACCGAAGAACTGCGCGGCATGCTCACCGACAACGCACCCGACGCCTGGCTCGCCCTGCACCACGCTAGCCGCGCCCTGGATGTCTCCCGCCAGACCGTATTGCAGAAGGTCAAGCGCGGCGAGCTGCGCGCTGTCCTGACCCGCACCGGACGCAGGAAAGGCCTGCGTATCGAGGTGCCAACCCCGCAAGAAGGCCTGTTCTAAGCCGCGCAATCAGCAAAGGAGCAGTATGACCATGGATCCAAACAGGCTTTGATGTCCCCTTCCACGACCCACTCATAGGAGCGGGAGGTGAAGTGGTGCACCTCGGCCACCGCGTCATGAGCCCGGCGATTCGGGCGGAACCCGTACGAGCACGGGAGAAAATCCGCCTCGAAGATCGGCTCCAGCACCAGCTTCAGGGAAGCCTGGGCAACCCGGTCCCGGATGGTCGCGATCCCCAGATAGCGGACCTTGCCGCCCGCCTTGGGGATCGCTCGCTGCCGGACCGGCAACGGCCGGAAGGTCACGGGCCTTCAAATCCGCCCGCATCTCCGCCAGGAACCCCTCCACCCCGCGCTCGGCCTCGATGTAATGGGCGGTCTCGCCGTCCACCCCGGCTGTGCGCGCTCCCTTGTTTCCCCGCACCCGATCCCACGCGACCAGCAAGAACGCGGGATCGGCGACGAGATTGAACAGATCATCGAACCGGCGATGAGGATCATCACCGGCCCAGCGGTGCAGCTTGGCCTGAATCTCCAGTACCCGGCGCTCCGCTGAATACAGCCCGTGAGCTCCGGTTCGCCGGTATTCACCGGCGGCCTCCTGGCATTTCCTGACCTCTGCTGCTGACTTGCTGGCCCCCTTCGCCATGTGCACGCCTCTCGCGTGCCCGGACTACTACGGGGCCTCCGCCCCTCCCGCGCTTTCGGCCGACGACGGGCCTATCCCACGACCCCGGGTGGATCCCGGACAGCGGGAACGGCACGGGACGGTTCCCGTGTTCACTGCAAATCGATCGACCGGCTTGGCATCCAGCTCTGCCCCGGCAGCATCGCCACGGCTACGCCGCAGACCTTCACCGTGACCTTCCCACCGGCATCGCAAACCGGCTACGAAGTCGGCCGCCATCAAGCGGCCGTGCGCTGCACCCCGGCCCATATCCACCAGATTTGAGCCGGTGACACGCTTACGGAGCTTTACCACTGGTTCCTCTCGTATACCGTCCGATCTCGCTCGCCGGACCCGGCCCGTCTGGCAGTACCAAACCGTCCCGGCTTTGTCGGCGCTGCTTCCCGCCCTCCCCGGCGTCTCCCGGATCAGGCTGCGCCCAGCTCCCACCGGACTGCTGCGACAGCCCAGCGAGGAGGTCTTGCACCTCCCTCGATTTCCAGCGCCTCACGGCGCACCGCGACCTCGTGTCGCACCTCGGCCCGGTTGTTGTCGAACGGGACCTGCAGGTCATGGGCGAACCGGAGGTAGTCATCGACGCGGTCGCGCATCCGGGTCGCGAGGGCGTTCCGTTTCGTTTGCAACTTGCTGCGGCGGGCGGCGTTCAGGACGATCCCGGCATCAGCCGCCTCACGGAACCACCGGCAGTGCTTTTCCAGGATCTCCGGGTCGATAACGCCGCGCCCGGCGTCGCGGGCGGCGCCCACGGCTTCCTTCAGTTCCAGCAGGGCGTCGATGGCCTGCTGCGCCCAGATCACGTCGTCTTCGGTGCCGGTCTCGGTCACCGCGATGAGTTCCCGGAGCAGGTGGGCGCCGCACAGAGCGTGCCCGGCGACGCCGTTGTAGCCGTCGTAGGGTTTCCAGGCGTCGTGGCAGGCGATGCCGGTGAAGGCGGGCAGCACCCCGGCGGCGTCCATGCCCTCCTTGCCGCGCCTGGGGTGCACGGTGACCAGCACATACTTCCCCGCCGACGCCGAGTGGACCCAGGCGAGCTTCCCGGCGACCCGGAACCCGGTCTCGTCGAAGTGCGCCACGCCCGCCCCGGCCACGGCCGCGGTGATGGCGGCGATCGCCGGGGAGATGAGCCCGGCGATCTTGCAGGCCTGCGCGGCCAGCGCGCCCGGGGACGGGGCGCAGCCGAACATCTCACCCAGCGCGGCGCAGGCCCGGTCCCTCGACAGGAACTGCCCATGCCACAAGTAGGTGCCCAGCGCCGCGGCCCGCGGCCCGTACTGCACCGGCGCGGTCACCCCGTCCGGAGCGTCCGCCCTGGTGCGCTCCCCGCAGCACGGGCACTCCCGCTCGATCATCTGGTGCTCAGTGACCTCCGCCTTCACCGGCGGGATCTCAGTCACCTGCCGCCGCTCCGCCCCCGTCTGCCGGGCGCCCGCCAGCCCGGTGCCGCACGTGCGGCAGGCCGGCGGCTCGTGCCGGATCACGTGATCAGGATGACCGGTCAGCTCCATGGTCGCGCCCGGCTGGCCTTTCGGCCGGCCCGGCTTGCGGCCGGTCTTCTTCCGCAGCGACTTCGGCGCGGGCTTGCCCAGCCCGTCTGAGGATGGCGGCTTGCTGGAGTTCTTCGAGGTCTGCTTCACTCGCGCCGCCAGGTCCGTGACCTGCGCCTGTAGCTCGGCCACCAGCGCCTGCAGCTCATCGACCTGCGCGGCCTGCGCCAGCAGGTGCGCGATGTGCGCATCCCGCTCGGCCAGCAGCTCCCGCAACCGCGTGTTGGCCATGCGCAACCCGGCGATCACCTCATCAGGCGAGGCAGCCTCACCGGGCACACGGGACCTATCGGGCACAAGCCGCACACTGCCAGAGCCGGCCCTCCGTAAGCAATGCGGCACTCCGGGCCGGCGGCCAGAACCAGGAATTCACCTCCGGCAATCAACTCCAGAGGTACCTAACTAGTTACCACAACGATTCCGTCTTCGCAAACGAACATCCTATATTCCACGCGGTTAGAAGCGAGGATCTGAAATGGGCCGTTGTTGCTTATCGGCACTGTCCCTTCCTCCTCTCCTCTGCGTGCAGATGGAGTGGAACTGCCACCTCCCGGCGCGGAGCCGCGACAGCACCGTGGAGGTTGACCCTCCGTGTTGGCGATAACGCCACAATCTCAGGCTCGACGGCTCCCGTTTATCGCGTCAGGGTCGGATGGCTGCTGAGGGAAGGACCTTGTTCCCCACGCCCGGCCAACGTCTTCCGGCCCAGGGTTCTGGCCCATACTGCTGCATAGAGCACAATGCCATCTTCCTGCGGCGGAACCCTGGGGAGCAGGTGACGGAATCGAACTCGCATGACCAGCTTGGAAGGCTTCGAGTACCAGGCCGCAGACCAGCCGGAACGCAGGTCAGCGGGTATGAGGGCTTGTCTTTAATAGCCGTGGGATACCCCGGATGACTGCCCGATCGGGCACGCAGCGGGCACGTTCGGGGCGACGTATTACAGGGTGTTCTCGTGCGTTGCTCGCGGCTTCAAAGCCCGCCTTAGCTTCATGTTCGCAGGTTGCTGCTGGTGACGGTCGTTGGCTATTGATGGCGGTTCGGGGACATCTCGGGGACACGGGTCCGTAATGCGCAGGCCACGTTCTCGGTAGGGTGGCGCCGTCGGACGACCGTCCGCTTTTCAGGTGTGGCATATCCCGGGTTGGGGCGGGACGTGGGAGCGTCCGTGGGGGCCTCACACGACGCCTATGCCCAACTGCCCCTGGAATTGGCCCCGTGACCGCCCGCACCGTGAAGGGGATGGCCCCGTACCCTGGCCAGGCTCGCTGCCTGGCCCTTGGTTTCTGGCCAGAGTGCTTCCGGAGGCTCAATGTCAAGGGTGGCCGAAGGCCATTTCCGAAGAAAACGCGAAGCGCCCTTGATATTGAGGGGAAGCACGTCACAATTCAGGGGCCATCCCCGGACCTGAGCCCAGCCAGCCGACTGTTTTGGCGCCGGGATCACGGCTCGGAAGCGGCCGTATGGTGCGTCAAGCCGGCCTAGGTCACCCGCAGGCAGGGCGAAGGAACGTCTCCCGGGTGACCTATGGCCCTGCTGGTTAGCCATTTTGTAAGTAGACCGGAATACAAATGACATCGGAGCCCGGAAATCAGCGAAGGAGGCTGGCGGTAATGAGTTCCTTAGAAAAGGACGCGACTAGGAGCACACAGGTCACGAGCGAGGCGAACGGCGGGCCAGAGAGGTGGAGCGGGGACAAGCCCGCGAAACAGAAGTTCGGGCTGGTGCTGCAGGGCGGCGGTGCCCTTGGCGCTTACGAAGTCGGCGCGGTCGAATATCTCTACGAACGCGGCATGGAGTGCGCGATCGTGACCGGGGCGTCGGCGGGGGCGATGAACGCGACGGCGCTGGCCGGGGCCACGCAGTACCCGCCGCGGGTCCTCAGGAAACTGTGGGAGAAGATCGCCGTCGATTCGCCGATCCCGTTCCTGCCCGAGATTCCGGTCCCGTTGCCCCAGTGGCTGACCCGGCTATGGTTTTCCTACATGCCGTCGCTCGTGGTGCCGGGCATGTACCGGCCGCGGCTGGATGTCTGGAATCTGCCTGATTGGACCTCCATCGCGAAGCCCACGATGGGCAAGACGCTGGACGCTCTCGTGGACTGGGATCAGGTACGCGACCCAGGGCACATGCGGCTGACCGTCTCGGCCAGCGGCGTCGAGGACGGCACGGTCGCCTACTTCACCAACATCCCCGCCGACAAGCTCCCGCCGGAGCCGGAGTACCAGCCGGTACAGTTCGGCACCGAGCACGTGCTGGCCAGCGGCAGCTTCCCCGGCGGCTTCCCGTGGACCACGATCCAGAACCGGGCCTACTGGGACGGCGGCCTCACCGACAACACCCCGCTCAAGCCGATCCTCGACAACCTGACCGAGGACGAGGCGGCCTCGATGCCGATCTACATGATCGACGTCAACGTGGCCGCCGCGCCGCGGCCCGGCAACCTGTACGGGGTCTCACAGCGAATGCTGGAACTGCTGGTCAGCAACCGGCTGCGGTCCGACCTGGATACCGCCACCAGCTACACGAAGTTCATCAGCGTCCTGAAGCAGGTGGATGAGCAGCTGCCGTCCGACGCGCCGCTCCGGAAAGAGCAGGAATGGGATGAAGTGATGGGCTACCACCATTTCCGGCACATCCACCTGATCGACATGAAGAAACCAGCCGATGACAGCGCAGGGGATTTCTCCCGTCAGTCGATCTTGCGCCGGATCAGCGCGGGATATGACCAGACGAGGGCCGCCCTGGAGAAAGAGCCCCTCACGGTCTGACGGGCCTACCGGAGATGGCCAGGAGAATCCGGATATGCCCGGGAACCGGATTATGCCCGAGAAGATGATGCGGACCGTGGTGCGGCCCGGGCAGCAGCACGACGACGCACCACGGGCCGCCCCATCGGCCTGGCGCGGCGGTCGCGACGGGACGATCGGATGCCAGGAAGTGGGCCTGTCACGCCGTGCTTGTGTGCCGACAGGCGCTTTGTGATCGGTGGCCATGGTGCGGGCCGGGGACGGCGCGGGCGCGCCGGGCGGGGCCTCCCAAGGCCAGAGCCCGGCGCGGGGAGCGCCGGACCCGGCGCCGCGCAGCGGCGCCGCTTGATCTCAATATGGCCAGTTTCGGCAACGCGCGACGTAAGTCCGGCTCAACGATTTCAGCGTTGCGGTTGCGGCGGGTGATGGCGACGCCGATGAGGACGATGAGCATGCCGCCGATGATCTGGGCGGTGATCTGGTCACCCAGGATGGCGGCGCCGAGGATGACGGCGACGATGGGCAGCAGATAGGTGACGACCGAGGCGGTGGTGCCTTCGTCGGTGATGAGGCGGTAGTTCAGGATGTAGGCGATGCCGGTGCCGAAGACAGCCGAGGACGGCCAGCGCGGCGATCGCGTCCCAGCGCAGGTGGACCGGCTGGAGCCCGGCGAAGGGGAGCACGATCGCCAGGAGGACGGTGGCGGCGGTGAGCTGGCCTGGCGGACAGGACCAGGGGCGGGATGCCGCGGCGGGCCAGGTAGCGGTCCATGTAGACGTAGCTGACGCCGTAGCTGGCGGCTGCGCCGAGGCAGGCCAGGCCGCCGAGGCTGGCGATCTGTGAGCCGGTTTCCCAGGGGGAGAAGATCACCAGGGTTCCGGCCAGGCCGAGGATGAAGCCGATCAGCTTCGGGGCGGAGATCCGCCGTTCGTGGCCGGTGGCGAAGGCGATAACCAGGGTCCACAGCGGGGTGGTGGCGTTGAGGACACCGGCGACGCTGGAGGACTGACGTGCTGCTCGCCGATCGCGAACAGCGTGTAGGGGATGGCGTTGGCGAACAGGGCCGCCACCGTCAGGTGCAGCCACACGAGTGCCGCTGGTCGGCAGGCGGAGGCCGCGCGAGTAGACGATGGCGAGCAGGACGAGGGCGCCGAGGGCCAGGCGGATGAGGACGATCTGCACGGGGGAGAAGCCGCGGAGCGCGATCGCGATCCACAGGAAGCTGGAGCCCCAGAGCAGGGCGAGCAGGGTCAGGCGGCCGAGGCTGCCGCGTCCGATGGCCACGGCGGCTTACTCGATGGGGGCGTCATAGAGCAGGCCGGTCAGGTCGGTGCGCATGACGAACCGGGTCAGCTCGTACGGCTGGCCGTCCTGGTCGATGCTGGTGTGCAGGACGTCGAGGACCGGCACACCGGAGGCGAGGTGCAGGAGTTCGGCCTCGTCGGCGGTGGGCATGCGGGCGCTGACTTCCTCGCGGAGCCGGGCCATGGTGTGGCCGCGTTCTTCAAGGATGCCGTGGATGCCGTACGGGTGGCCGACTTCGGGGTCGAGGAGGCCGGTGCCTTCGGCGATCGGCCAGGGGATGTAGGTGGTGACGTGGTGCACCGGGTCGGCGTCGGCGTAGAAGACGTTCTCGCGGCGGAGCACCGATTCGCTATCGGCTGGTACTCCCAGCCGCGCCGCCACGTCCTCGGACGGTTCGATGCGCTCGATGCGGAGGACGTCGAAGCGGCCGGTCTTGCCCTGCTTGGCGCACTCCAGCAGGAACGGCGACATCCCTGAGTCGCGGTACTTGGGGGAGTAGCGGTCATTGCCCAGGCGGATCAGTGGGGCGCTGCGGCGGACGAACGCGCCGCGGCCCTGCTCGGCGATGACGAGGCCGGAGTCGGCCAGGAGACGGATCGCTTCGCGGGCGGTGTTCCTGGCGGTGCCGTAGGTGGCGGCGAGCTGGCGTTCGGACGGGAGCTGGGCTCCGGGTGCGAGTTCGCCGGATTCGATCGAGCGGCGTAGCTCGTCGGCTATGCGGCGGCTGGCGGGACGGCGATCTTCGCCGGATGCTCTCGGTCATCTGATCCTCCTCGCCTGCTGGCTTACGTGGCTCAGCCCAACTGGCTCAAGCCACTTACCTGTAAGGCTTGAGCCAGTATGCCTCGATGTGGTCTACTGGAACAAGCCGTACTGGCTTGAGCCATTTGTACAGGTGGCTCAAGCCTCGTAATCACGGAGGCTGCGGATGATCGAGGCGGTCGCATCCGACCAGGGCATCAGGCCGCGTGAAGCCCAGCGCGCTGATGGGCGGGCGTCATGAAGGATGGCGGCGGCGAACTCATCCAGTATCGGCTGGTCATGGAGCCGCGCGCCGCTCGGCGGGCCCGGCAGGTGGTCGGGTCGGTGCTGGACGGCTGGCCGCTCGGTGGCCTGGCCGATGACGTCGTGAGCTGCGTCTCCGAGCTGGTGGCCAACGTCTACGAGCACGCCGCCAAGTCAGCGACCGCCGAACTGCTCGTCTCCTGGATACCGGGCCACTCGCTGACCGTGGAAGTCAGGGACCAGGACTCACGGATGCCGCGCCGCCGCAGGACCGCCGAACTCGGGGTGCTGCCCTTCGCGTTAATCGACACCGACGCCGACGACTGGCAGATCATGCAACTGGCCGAAGCAGGCCGCGGGCTCGCTTTGGTGGATGCCCTGTGCGACCGCCTCACCTGGCAGCCCAACAGCGGCGGCGGCAAGGTAGTCCGCTGCCACTGGCGACTCAAGGCCGTCAAGGACACTGCTCGCAACTGCTCTCCGCCCTCCGGCCGGGCCGAGGACTTCCATACCGATACACCCGCCTGAGCGCTAGCAGCTCGCACGGCCGAGGCCGCGAGCTGACACGAGCCACGGCGTTTCCCGGGGCCGCTGGTGCTGCCCTTCCACTCCCGGCTATCACCCGCCGGGCCTTCTTTCTTTCCTTACGCGCTGAGCCATTGGGTGACCTATCGCGCTGCTCCCTCATCCCTCCCAGCCAAGGAGACCGAGTTGGACGTATCGCGGAAGACCCGAGCCGAGCGGCTGACCATGCCGCTGGCCCGGGAGGTGGTCCAGGACCTGGCCGTCGAGCACGGCGCCTGCATCCGGCCGCTTCAGCTTCGCCGCACCAACCTCGACACCGGCCAGATCGAACCGGTGCTCGTTCCCTGCGGCCACACCCTGGCCAGCGTGTGCCCGGCCTGCGCCGAACGAGCCAGGACGCTACGGGCGGCGCAGTGCCGGGAAGGCTGGCACCTCGAAGCCGAGCCGGTCATCGACCCCGACCCGGCCACCGAAGACCAGCGAGTGGTGGGTCGAAAAGCGCGCCGAGGCCCAGGCCATGCGCGACCAGGCCGACGCAGACGGCGAGGACGTCACCGACCTGGACGAGCTGACCGGCGAACTAGACCAGGAGATCACCGCTGCGGGCATGCGCGGCAACGTGCTCCCGGCCCGGCCAGTACCGGCGGCACCGAACCACCCGGCGCCGCCAGGATGCCGCGCCGCTGCCCCGCCGGAAGATCGCCGCCCGGACCATCGGCAAGACCTACACGGCACCGGACGGCAAGACGTTCCGCCCGTCGATGTTCCTCACCCTGACCTGCCCCAGTTACGGGCGGGTGCGCGAGGACGGCACCCCGGCCGACCCGGCCAGCTACGACTACCAGCAGGCAGCCCGCGACGCGCTGCACTTCGCGGCGCTGTTCGACCGGTTCATTCAGAACCTGCGCCGGTTCCTCGGCTACGACGTGCAGTACTTCGCCGCGGTCGAGCCGCAACGGCGGCTGGCCCCTCATATCCATCTGGCGATGCGGGGCACGGTCTCCCGCGCCGAGCTGCGCCGGGTGCTGGCCGCGACCTATCACCAGGTGTGGTGGCCCGATACCTCCGTCGTCCGCTTCGACGACGACGCAGCAGCCCGTGTGGGACGAGCACGCGGCCACCTACCTCGACCCGGCCACCGGCGAAGTGCTGCCCACCTGGGACCAGGCCCTCGACGCCATCGGCGATCAGGACGAGCCGCTGCACGTGGCCCGATTCGGCGAGCGGTTCGACGCCCAGGGCGTCCTGGCCGGGTCCAAGGACGCGGCCCGGTGCATCGGCTACCTGACCAAATACCTCACCAAGCAAGTCGGCGACTGCCACCAGCCCAGACTGACGCCCAGCACGCTCACGCCGAAAGGCTGGCCGACGCGCTGCGGTACGAGCCGTGTTCACCGCGGTGCGCCAACTGGCTCCGCTACGGCATCCAGCCGAAGAACGCCCGGCCGGGCCTCGTGCCCGGAGCGTGCAGGGGCAAGGCCCACCGGCGCGAACACCTCGGCTACGCCGGACGCCGGGTCCTGGTTTCGCGCAAGTGGTCGGGCAAGACACTGGCCGACCACCGCGCCGACCGCAAGAACTGGCTCCTGACCACCCTCGGCCAGACCGCCACCGACCCGGCCCGCTACGACTGGGAACCGGTCGTGCCCGGCGACCCTGACCACATGGAACACGCGAGGCGCCTGCTCTACGTTGTCGCCGACCGTCAGCGCTGGCAAGCTGCCCTCGCCGAAGCCAGACGCCAAGCAGGCATCCAGCCACCCGCCGATCTTTCGGCAACCGGGAGGGCGGCATGACGGCGCAGGCCACGAGCCCGGCCGCGGAACGACTTCTCACTCTGTCGGAGGTGGCCGCGATCCTCGGTACCAGCGAGCGTTTCCCGCGGCGGCTGATCGCTGAGCGCCGCATCGAGTTCGTCCAGGTCGGCCGTCACGTGCGGATCAGCGAATCCGCCTTGGCCGCGTTCATCGAAGCGGGCCGCGTCGCTCCAGTTCAGCGGCCGGGAAGGAGGGCGGCCTGATGCCGGCAAAGAGCAAGCGGCGTTTCGGCCGGGTCCGCGAGCTGCCGTCCGGCCGCTGGCAGGCCCGGTACAAGGGGCCGGACGGCATCGACCGGCCCGCTCCGCAAACGTTCGACTCGAAGACCAGCGCGGAGCGGTGGCTGACGCTCACTGAAGCCGAGGTGCTCCGGGGCGACTGGACCGACCCGGACGCGGGCCGCGTGCTGTTCGGCCACTACGCCCGGGACTGGATCGCCGAACGGCCCGCCCTGCGGCCCAAGACGATCCGCCTGTACCGCTACCTGCTGCGCCGCCATCTCGGCCCGGCCTTCGAGACCCGCGCCCTCGCTGACATCAAGGAGCCCAACGTGCGGCGCTGGCGCAAGGACCTCCTCGACGGCGGCACGAGCACCGTCACCGCGGCCAAGGCGTACCGACTGCTCAAGGCGATCATGAACACAGCCGTGGACGACGGGCTGATCCGCCGCAACCCGTGCCGGATCAAGGGCGGCGGCCAAGAGAAGTCACCCGAACGGCCGGTGCTGACCATCGCCCAGGTCGGCGCGCTGGCCGACGCAGCCGGTCCCCGCTACCGCGCCCTGGTCCTCCTCGCCGTGTTCGGCAGCCTGCGCTGGGGCGAGCTGGCCGCACTGCGCCGCTGCGACATCGACATGCAGGCCCGGACGATCCGCGTCACCCGGCAGCTGAGCGAGCAGCCCGGCGGCGGCTTCGCCTTCGGGCCGCCCAAGTCCGAGGCGGGCGTACGCGCCGTCGCCATCCCCGAAGTGATCATGCCGGACCTGGCGCGGCACATCATGACGCACGCCGTCCCCGGCGACGACGGCCTCCTGTTCACCAGCCCCGCCGGCGGCCCGCTGCGCCACACCAACTTCCGCCGGCGGGTCTGGCTGCCCACGCTCCAGGCAGCCGGACTCCCGCCTATCCACTTCCACGACCTGCGGCACGCCGGAAACGTCCTCGCGGCGAACGCGGGCGCCAACCTGCGCGAGCTGATGGACCGGATGGGCCACGCCTCGGCACGCGCGGCCCTGCTCTACCTGCACGGCAGCGACGAGCGCCAGCAGGCCATCGCTGCCGCGCTAAGCAATAGGGCAGCGGCCGAGCTGGAAGGGACACGGCAGCGGTCATCGGGCACGCAACGGGCACGGCGACGGGCAACGGCATCGTGACCACCCACAATGACCGGGCCAATATGGCTCTGACCTGGGTCTACGACAGGCGCGCCCGGCAGGACTCGAACCTGCGACCTACTGCTTAGAAGGCAGCTGCTCTATCCGACTGAGCTACGGGCGCCCGGCACAACATTGTGCATGCCAAAGGTCACGTGTCGGCCACAAGCGGGTCCGCTGTGCATCGCGACGGCAGATCCGATTGACCAGGCCCCGACGGCGGCCGAACAATCCCGTGAGATCCGCTCGCCCCACCCACGGCAGCCAGCGTCCAGCATGCCATGGCCTTGCGTCCGTCCAAAATCAGGCCGCCGGACCATCCGGAGGTCCCGCCTGCCTGGGCCCGCCGCCACGCCGGCCTGGCCCGGCTCAGGTCGCCCAGGGTGCCGCCGCATCAGGCCGGTCCGGGCCAGATCAGAACCACGAAATAGCGGCCAACTACCATTCCGGTCAGCAATGTCGTGCATTCCTGACCATCCGTAAAGCCTCGCCGCCGCCGAATGAGATCCGCCGCACATTGCCTTCGCCATCCATGAAACAGAAGTTACCGGCGTGACTCCGGTCATTCAGCGTTGACACGACTTTCGCCAATGGCGGATAAAGGCATGGAGTTATCCAGAGGGCAGACTAGCGACTCCGGGCAGTAACCGTTTATCGTCACTTTTCATGACGTCTGGTTAGAAACCGCCGATTACGGATTCCTGACCTGTGTGAAGGGTGACGCTGAGGTGTCTCACGAGGTTTTAACTGGACAAGCTGTCGCGACGATCACCGAGGCGCTGCCTGCGTTGCCGCCTGTCGGGGCCCGCCGGCACCCGGATCATCAGCCTGCCGAAGCGACTGGGGCCGACGCTATCGAGCCGCTCCCGCCCGGCCCGACCAGCCGCCTGGCTAATTTCGGCTCGGGGCCATCGGCCGCAGAGACCGAAACAGCCATCGCGGGAGTCGTGCTCGCTGAGCGATCTCCCCGGGGTGATTCAGTCCCTTGCCCATGTGCTACGGGAGTGCTCGGATGAACTGGCGGATCGTAGCTCTCGCTCTGCAGGCCCGCTCCCGGGAACTGCAGGATCGTGTCAGCGCGCTCAACAAGCGGCAGGTCGGCCTGCGCGCCGGACGCCTGGCCGATGGGTTGGCCCAGCCGTTTCCTGGCCCGGGTCGTCCGGCCGAGGAGCAGACCGGTCCCAGTCCCGGACCCGGTCGCCGTGACGCAGCTCCGCACCCTGGCGAGCCGCGGGCAGCCAGGATGCCCGGAGAACACCAGCATTCTCCCCCGTTACCTCGGCGCCGACCCGGGGGAAACCGAAGTCCCCCTCCTCGGCGGCGACATGACCGAGGGTGTCGTCCGCGTCGGCCGGACCGTCCGGCGCCCCGTCCGGCCGCACACCCCCGCGGTGCACGCACTGCTGCGGCACCTGGAGGCTGTCGGGTTCGATGGCGCCCCGCGCGTGCTCGGCATCGACGGCAGGAACCGGGAGGTCCTGACCTACCTGCCCGGCTTCACCGGGAAGTGCTCGCTGCCGGACTGCACCGTCGCTGATTCCACTCTCGCGCACCTGGCCGAACTGCTGCTGCGCTATCACCAGGCGGTGATCGGCTTCAAACCGCCGCCGGGGGCGCAGTGGGACGGCGAGCTGACCCGGTTCGTCGACGGCCCCGCGGACATCATTTGCCACTGCGACGTGAACCTGGAGAACGTCATCTTCCGCACCGGGCCGGATGGTGCCCGGCCGTACGCGTTCATTGACTTCGATCTCGCGCGGCCCGGGACGCGGCTGGTCGACGTCATCCAGACGTTGCGCTACTGGGCGCCGATCGCCGATCCGGCCGACCGGGATCCGGCGTTTCTCAGACGCCCACGCGCCAGCTCGCATCGCCCTTTTCTGCGAGGCGTACGGACTCTCCTACGGCGCCCGGTCCCGTCTGGTGCCAGTGGCCAGCCGGTGGCTGAGGCGGTCGCGGGCGACGTATCGCCCAGCGGGCCAGTATGCGTGGTGGGGCCTGGACGCGCATGCAGGAGGCTGGGGTAGGGGAGCGGTTGCTACGCTCCGCGATCTGGCTGGAGCGCAACAGGCGGGAGATTGAGGCTCGCCTGCGCGGCCCGGCCCGGAGCCGACCGCCGGGTAACCAGGGCTGACCGCCCACTAGCCGGAGCTGACCGCTAACCCGGGCGCAAAGCAGGGGAGCCCAGCCGGCCCCGGCGGTTTCGCCTAGGGTCAGATGCTATGTGACGTGGACGGGGCAGGTTGCACCAGGCGAGGCCTGGTGACGCCCAGCAGCGCCGGCCCGGGCCCCCGGCCGCGGGTCAACGGCGCGCGCCTGGGCGCCCGGCTGAGGCGAAAGGGCGTCGGCCCAGGCCGTCAGCCGCGGGGCACCGGCCGTGACTGGCCGCTCGCGGCGGGCCTGGCCGCGGGGGTGGCGCTGGACGCGTTGATCGGCGACCCCCGGCGTGGCCACCCGGTGGCCGCCTTCGGGCGCTTGGCTGCCGGGCTGGAGACCCGGATGTACGCGGACAGCCGGCTCCGCGGCGCGCTGCACACCGGCGCCTGCCTGGCCGCTGCCACCGGCCCCGCCGTGGCCGCGCACCGGCTCACCCGTGACCGTCCGCTGCCGCGCGCCGCCGCGCTCGCGGCCGGAGTGTGGGCGGTCACCGGGGCCCGTTCGCTGCGGCAGACTGCTGACCGAGCCGCGCTGCACCTGGACGCCAACGACCTGGCCGCCGCCCGTGCCGTCCTGCCGGGGCTCTGCAGCCGGGATCCCAGCCAGCTCGGGCCGAAGGAGCTCGCCCGGGCCGTGGTGGAGTCCGTGGCCGAGAACACCAGCGACGCCGCGGTCGCCCCGCTGCTCTGGGCCGCGGCCGCCGGGCTGCCCGGGCTGGCTGCCTACCGCGCGGTGAACACCCTGGATGCGATGGTCGGCTACCGGTCAGCGCGCTACCGGCAGTTTGGCTGGGCCGCGGCCCGCCTGGATGACGTGGCCAACTGGGCGCCGGCCCGGCTCAGTGCGGTCCTCGCCGCGGCCTGCGCCCCGGTGGCCGGCGGCAGCCCCAGCGGGGCCCTGCGCGCGGCCCGCCGCGACGGCGGCCGCCACCCCAGCCCGAACGCCGGGTGCCCGGAGGCCGCCTTCGCCGGAGCGCTCGGCCTGCGACTGGGCGGGGCCAGCACCTACCTGGGCGTGACCGAGAGCCGCCCGGAGCTCGGCAATGGCCGTCCCCCGGAGCCCGGTGACATCCGCCGGGCGCAGCGGCTGTCCCGCGCCGTCACGATCGCCGCCGCCGCGCTGGCCGCCGGGCTCGCCCTGCTGGGCACCCGGGAACGGCCGGGCCCGCGGCGCCGGGAGCCGTCCCGGTGAAGGGGGCGCTGCTGGTCGCCGGGACCAATTCCGACGCTGGCAAGAGCGTGATCACGGCCGGGCTGTGCCGCTGGCTGGCCCGCCAGGGGCTGAAGGTGGCGCCGTTCAAGGCGCAGAACATGTCGCTGAACTCCTTCGTCACCCCCGGTGGCGCGGAGATCGGCCGGGCTCAGGTCATGCAGGCCGCCGCGGCCGGCGTCGAGCCGACCGCGGACATGAACCCGGTGCTGCTCAAGCCGGGCAGCGACCGGCGCAGCCAGGTCGTCGTCCTCGGCCATCCTGCCGCCGAGGCGGACGCCGTCTCCTACCGGTCCATGGCGAAGGACCTCCGCGAGGTCGCCCTGGCCAGCCTGGACCGGCTGCGTGCCGAGTTCGACGTGGTGATCTGCGAGGGGGCCGGCAGCCCGGCGGAGATCAACCTGCGGGACACCGACGTCGCGAACATGGGCCTGGCCCGCGCGGCCGGGCTGCCGGTGATCGTGGTGGGCGACATCGACCGTGGTGGCGTGTTCGCCGCGCTGTACGGGACGCTCGCGCTGATGCCTCCCGGGGACCAGGAACTCGTGTCCGGCTTCCTCATCAACAAGTTCCGCGGCGCCCCTGAACTGCTGGACAGCGGGATCACCATGCTGCAGCGGCTGACCGGCCGCCCGCTGCTCGGCGTGCTCCCGTGGGCGGACAACCTCTGGCTCGACGCCGAGGATTCACTGGCCCTCGACCGCCGGGCCAGCTCGGGCGGGGCCCCGTTCGGCCGAGACGTGCTGCGGGTCAGCGTGGTCCGGTTCCCGCGCATCAGCAACTTCACCGACGTCGACGCGCTCGCCGCCGAGCCGGGCGTGCTGGTCCGGCTGGCCCGCGAGCCCACCGAGTTGGCCGACGCCGACCTGGTCGTGCTGCCCGGCACCCGGGCGACCGTAACGGACCTCGCCTGGCTGCGGGAGTGCGGGCTCGCCGCCGCCATCGCCGAGCGGGCGCAGGCGGGCCGGCCGGTGCTCGGCATCTGCGGCGGGTACCAGATGCTGGCCGGGCAGATCGAGGACCGGGTCGAGTCCCGCGCGGGCCAGGTCGCCGGGCTGGGGCTGGTCCCGGCCCAGGTGGAGTTCGGCCCGGAAAAGCGCCTGGGCCGTCCCGTGGGCACGGCGCTCGGCCAGCCGGTCGCCGGGTACGAGATTCATCACGGCCTCGTCCGGCTCACCGCCCCGGCTGCCGAGCGCTTCCTGGACGGTTGCCGGGCCGGGCCGGGCGGCGCGGTGTGGGGCACGAGCTGGCACGGCACGCTGGAGAACGACGGCTTCCGCCGGGCGTTCCTGACCGAGGTGGCCCGGCTGGCGGGTCGGGACTTCACGCCCGCGCCGGGCACCGATTTCGCGCAGCTGCGTGAGGCACGGCTCGACGTGCTCGGCGACCTGGTCGCGGACCACCTTGACACGGCCGCGCTCGCCCGGCTGATCACCGGCGGAGCGCCGCGTGACCTCCCCGTCCTGCCCCCGGCCGGTCTGCCGCAGTAAGCCGGGCCGCGTGATCTCCCCGTCCGGCCCCCGGCCGGTCTGCCGCAGTAAGCCGGCCCGCGTGACCTCCCCGTCCGGCCCCCGGCCGGTCTGCCGCATACCGGCCCACGTGACCTCCCCGTCCGGCCCCCGGCCGGTCTGCCGCAGTCCGGCCCACGTGACCTGCCGGTCCTGCCCGGGCCGGTCTGCCACAATAAGCCGAACAAAGGGAGCAGACGTTTGGACGAACCGGGCAAGCGCGAGATGGCGGGAGCGGCTGAGGACCCGGGCTGGCTTGCGTCCCGCCCGGTGCTTATCTTCGATCTGGGCGGGGTCGTCCTGGACTGGAACCCGCGGTACCTGTTCCGCCAGCTCATCCCCGACGACGAGGCGCGCGAATGGTTCCTGACCGAAGTGTGCAGCCCGGCCTGGAACCTGCAGATGGACTCGGGCCAGCCGTCCGCCGCCGCGGTCGCGGAGCTGTCCGCGCGCTACCCGGAGCAGGCCGCGCTGATTAGCGCCTACTGGGACCGGTGGCCGGAAATGCTCGGCGGCGCCGTCCCCGGTATGAGTGAGCTCGTCACCGAGCTGTCCGACGCGGGCCGTGAGCTATATGCGATCTCCAATTTCAACGGCGAGGTATGGCCGGCCACGCTGGCGGCCTATCCCTTGCTGCGCCGCTTCAAGGACGTCGTCATCTCCAGCTTTGTCGGCGTATGCAAGCCCGATCCGCGGATCTTTGAGCTGGCGCTGCGGCGGTTCGGTGTCGCGGCGGAGGACTGCCTGTTCATCGACGACGTTGCGGCGAACGTGGCGGGCGCGAAGGCAGCGGGGATCGCCGCCGTCCAGTTCACCTCGGCCGCTGCGCTCCGGGAGCTGCTGTCGGCCGCCGAGCCGGCCCGCTGATTGCGCCGTGGGCTGATGGCGCCAGCGCCGCTTCTGACGCGGCGGTGCCGCAGGGTGCGGCCGACGGCGGGATCGGCTCTCCCCTACCATGGTCGGCAGCGCTGCCGGGCCGCACAGGTCACGGTGGCCGCGCGCGCCTTCGTTCTACCCATTCCGGAGCCTTGAGGTGGGTTTGATCATGCCTGAGAAAGTCCTCTACACCGCCGAAGCCATCTCGACCGGCGACGGCCGGAACGGCCACGTCACCTCGGCCGACGGCCTGATCGACCTCGACCTCGCCCTGCCGCCGGAGATGGGCGGCTCGGGCGACGGAGCCAACCCCGAGGAGCTGTTCGCCGCCGGGTACGCTGCCTGCTACCACGGCGCGCTGCGCGCGATCGCCCGCCGTTCGGGCGTCGACGTGGACGGCTCCACCGTTAAGGCATACATCGGCATCGGCCCCGAAGGTGACGCCTTCGACCTCGTGGCCACGCTGGAGATCTACCTGCCGAACGCCAGCCCCGAGCAGGCCCGCGAGGCCGCCGACGCGGCCCACCAGGTCTGCCCGTACTCGCGGGCGACGCGCGGCAACATCAGCGTGGAGCTGCGGCTCACCGGCCCGGCCGCTACCACCGAGCAGCCTGCCTGACCGTGACCCGCCCGGCCAACGTGCCCGGCGCGCCGGACCAGCTCCGGGACCGGCTTGCGGCGGCCCGGCTCTACCTGTGTACGGACGCCCGGGAGCGGCAGGGTGATCTCCCGGCCTTCCTGGACGCTGTGCTCGGTGCCGGGGTGGACGTCGTCCAGTTGCGGCAGAAGGGCCTGGAGGCCGCGCGGGAGCTCGCGTTCCTGGAGGTGTTCCGGGAGAAGGCTGCCCGGCACGGAGCGCTGTTCGCCGTCAACGACCGGGCGGATCTGGCCTGCGCCGCGGGCGCGGACATCCTGCACCTCGGCCAGGACGATCTCCCGGTCGCGGTGGCCCGGGCCATCGTCGGCCCGGGCCCGCTGATCGGGCGGTCCTCCCACGCCGAGCCGGAGACAGCGGCCGAGGCCGCCGCGCCGGGCGTGGACTACTTCTGCACCGGCCCGGTCTGGCCGACTCCGACCAAGCCGGGCCGTCCCGCGCCCGGCCTGCCGCTGGTACGGTACGCGGCCGCACTGGACACCCGGCGTCCCTGGTTCGCGATCGGCGGCATCACGCTGGGCAACCTGGACCAGGTGCTGGAGGCCGGGGCCCGGCGCGTGGTGGTGGTCCGCGCGCTCACCGACGCGCCCGACCCGGCCGCGGCCACGGCGGCGTTCGCCGCCCGCCTGCCCCGCGTCCCGTGACCGGCCGGCTGTCCTGTCCTGCGTCCCGTGACCGGCCGGCTGTCCTGTCCTGCGTCCCGTGACCGGCCCGCTGCGCCGCATCCCTGGCCGCCGCGGGGATCAGCGGTTACCCTGAGGCATGCCTCCGCGCCCGCGACGCCCCATTGCGCCCGCCGGTACTCCGTCCCGTCCGGCCCGGCACGCCGCCGCCATCCGGGACCTGATCGCGGCCGGCGGTGAGTCCTTCTCGTTCGAGTTCATGCCGCCGAAGACCGACGCCGAGGAGCAGCAGCTCTGGCGGGCGATCCGGCAGCTCGAGCCGCTGCGCCCGACGTTCGTTTCGGTCACCTACGGCGCGGGCGGCTCGACCCGCGACCGCACGGTCCGGGTGACTGGACGGATCGCCGAGGAGACCACGCTGACCCCGGTGGGGCACCTCACCGCGGTGAACCATTCGGTCGCCGAGCTCCGGAACGTCATCGGCTCCTACGCGGCCGTCGGCGTGCGGAACATGCTGGCCCTGCGCGGGGATCCGCCGGGCGACGCGAACGCGGAGTGGACGGCGCACCCGGAGGGCCTGGCGCACGCCGACGACCTGGTCCGGCTCATCCGGTCGGCCGGTGACTTCTGCGTCGGCGTCGCTGCCTTCCCGGAGAAGCACCCGCGCTCGGCCGACCTGGACTCCGACGTCGAGTACTTCGTCCGCAAGTGCCGGGCCGGGGCGGACTTCGCCATCACCCAGATGTTCTTCTACCCCGAGGACTACCTGCGGCTCCGTGACCGGGTGGCCGCGTACGGCTGTGCCGTGCCGATCATCCCCGGCATCATGCCGATCACCAGCGTGCGGGTCGTCGACCGCGCGGTGGAGCTGGGCGGCACCCGGATCCCGCCGGAGCTGTCCGAGCGGCTGCACGCCGTCGCCGACAACCGCGCCGCCGTCCGCGAGATCGGCGTGGGCTACGCGGCGTGGATGTGCGAGCGGCTGCTCGCCGAGGGCGTGCCCGGCCTGCACTTCTACACTCTGAACTGGTCGCGGGCCACGCGGGAGATCTACCAGCGACTCGGCCTCGCTGAGCGGGCGGCCAGGATCGCGCGCCGCCCCACGCGCGTCAGCCCGGCTAGGAGCCCGGCCCGGCGCCGTCCGCCCACGCCGTGCCGCCGGCGCCGGCCGATCGGCGCGCCGGCCCGCCCGCACATACTGCGGAAGGCCCGCGCCGGCCATGCGGGAAGCCGGCCAGGCGCCCGGCCCGCCCGTGCAGAACCCGGAGCCTCCGGCCGCCCTGCCCTGTCCGACTAAGCGCGGGCCCGGCCGCAGCGGTAGCTCGGCGCCCATCACTGCGTACGGCGGGTCCCCGCCGGAGAACCGGAACGTCGTCAGCAGGTCGACGAAGCCTGCGCTGCGGTAGAGGTGCCGGGCTGGCGAGTCGGAGTCATGCGTAGACAGCAGCGCGCAGGGCTCCTCCAGGTCGGCGGTCAGCCGGTACAGCAGGCTCCGGCCGAGCCCCTGGTGCTGATAGGCCGGGGTCACGTGCAGCTCGGCGACCTCGAACGAGTCGGTCAGCCAGTGCTGGGCCTCGGCGGTGCCGGCCGAGGCGGACAGGGCAAAGTTCACCACGTCGTGCCACCACTGCCCGGGCTCACCGTGGAAGCCGTAGGTGAAGGCGACCGGTTGCCCGTCAGCATCCAGCACGGCGAGCGCGCGGAAGCCGGGATTGGTGGCGTGCCGGGCCATGATCGCGCGACGCCCTGCCAGCTGCGAGGCCGTCGGCTTCATGGCCGCCGTGTAAACGGCCAGCATCTTGTCGACGGCCACGACAAAGCGTGCGGCCCCCAGTTCCGTCAACGTCGTCGCCGGACCCATTCTGATGAGGATACGGGACGCGCCCGTCACCCCGACCCGCACCTAAAGTCTCTAAAACCCATCTAAATTATTGACATTGTGTCTGCCTCAGTGTTTGCTCGCGGTGACGGCCATGCGCGGCTGCGGAACCGGGCGCGCGACCGCGCAGAAGGGAGACTCATGTCCACCAGTGCACCGGCCATCGACATCCGGCGCATCGCGGGTTTCATCGGTGCGGAGGTCACCGGTGTTCGCATCGCCGCAGACCTGCCGGGCGATGTGTTCAGCCGCATTCAGCACGCCCTGGGCGAGCACAAGGTGATTTTCTTCCGCGGTCAGCATCACCTGACCGACGCGGAGCAGGCTGGCTTCGGCCGCCTGTTCGGCGAGCTGACCGCGGCGCACCCGACCGTCCCGGGGGCCGCGGGGGAGCCCCACGTCCTGGAACTGGACGCCCAGGCCGGCGGGGGCAAGGCCAACGCCTGGCACACCGAGTTCGTCAAGCGCATCCTGGGCGTGTCCACATCGGACTCGCGTTACCTGTTCGAGCTGTTCCAGCGGCACGTCACGCGGCTGGAGAACGCCGTCCGCTGGCGCTGGGCCCCCGGCGACCTCGCCATCTGGGACAACCGCGCGACCCAGCATTACGCCATCGATGACTACGGCGACCTGCCGCGCCGCATGCACCGCATCACGGTCGCCGGCGAAATCCCGGTCGGCGTCGATGGTCGCCGCAGCACCGTCCTGCGCGGCGAATCTGCCTCCTACGCCACCGCCTGACCCGGCCGCACGGGCCAGGCCGCCCCTTGCCGCTACGGGGAGCGAACTCAGGCGCATTTACTGGGAACGCTCCCCGGAACCGTAGGACACCGCCCTGCCGGGCTAAACGGGGGAACAGGGGGGCGTGGTCGAGCTTGGGCAGGATGTGCCGCGCGAACAGGTCACCCTCGGCGACGTGCGGGTAGCCGGACAGGATGAACGAATCCATGCCGAGCCGCTGGTACTCCCGCAGTTTGGCCAGCACCTGGTCCGGGTCGCCCACGATGGCCGCCCCCGCGCCGGAACGGGCCCGCCCGATCCCCGTCCACAGCTGCGGTTCCGCGTAGCCCTCGTGGTTGGCTTCCTCCCGCAATTCCCGCTGCCGGGCGTTACCCGCCGAGGATGTGTCCAGCGATCGCCGCCGGATCTGCTCTCCGGTCTCGGCGTCCAGCCGGGACAGCAGCAGGCGCGCCGCGGCCCGCGCTTCCGCCTCGGTGGACCGGACGATCACGTGCGCCCGGTAGCCGAACCGCAGCTCGCGTCCGTACCGGGCCGCCCGGGCCCGCATGTCCCCGATCGCCGCCTTGACCCCCGGCAGCGTGTCCGGCCACATCAGGAAGACGTCGGCGGCCTGCGCGGCCACCTCCCGCGCAGGCTCGGACAGGCCGCCGAAGTAGAACGGCGGGCAGCCGCCCTTCGGCCGCAGCCGCGGCGGATCGAGGGTCAGGTCGACGAACTCCCCGTGGAAGTCCACGGGCTTGCCGTCCAGCAGGTCACGCAGCACCCTCATGATCTCCAGCGTCCGCCGGTACCGGGATCCCGAGTCCAGCTTCTGGCCCGGCAAATCGGAGGAGATGATGTTGACGGTCAGCCGCCCGCCGAGCATCTGGTCCAGGGTGGCGAGCTGCCGGGCCAGCTGCGGGACCCACATCTCGCCCATCCGCACCGCCACCAGCAGCTGCATGCGCCGCAGCACCGGGGCGATGCCCGCCGCGAAGCTGACCGAATCTATGCCCATCGCGTAACCCGACGGCAGCAGCAGGTTGTCATAGCCGCCCGCCTCGGCCGCGAGCGCGATCGTACGGCAGTGCTCCCAGCTCGACCGGAGCGCCGGCTCGGGCACGCCGAGGAATTCGTAATCGTCGTCGCACAGGGCGGCGAACCAGGAAACCTCACATCCCATGATGGCGGTTCTCCCTTCGCTCCCGGTCCGGCGCCGCAGCGGGAACCGGCTGATGGTCGCGCGGGTGCCGGCGGGGGCCGGACCCGTATCTTTCATTTCTAACGAGACTGGCAGCGGGCACTGCGCCCGTGCGGGTCCCGCCTAGTTACCGGGCAAGACGAGCTCGCCTTCGATCTGCTCCAGTGTCCTGGCCCGGGTCTCCGGTATCCAGTCTCCGGTATCAAGCGGATCGCGAACCCGCAGGCCAGGATGCATACCCGGCGAAGATGTTGAGCACGCCCCGGCAGGAACGTCAGCACCACCAGGACCATGCCGACCGCGCTGCCGAGCGCGCCCAGGACCAGCGGCCGCCGTCGGCCGCAGCGGGCCCGTCAGCGCCCGCAGCCGGGCGCTGGCCCGCCAGCGCCCGCAGCCGAGCGCCCCGATCATGGCACCCAGCGGCAGCGAACTGGTCACGAAGCTTCCTGGACCGAGCCGCGGCCGAACTCGGGCTTGATGCAGAGCAGCGCGCCCGCGACCACGCCCGGGTCGTAACCGAACAGCAGCCCTCCCAGCGCCCCGAACACGTAGCTCGGGACCGGGCTCACCCGCTGCGGCCGTGCGGTCGTGACGGCCATCGGTCTGCCTCCTCGTGACGCTGCGCTCGGCGGTCAAGTTCTTCCCGTACCCACCAGAGATCCCCCGGAACCTCACAGGTTCCAGGGCCATTTCCCGCTGTTTTCAGAGCCATTTCCCGCTGCCGTCTCAGGCCGGCGAGCTCGCCGGCGCGCAGGACAGGAGCTGCCGCCCGCTCCGTGGCCCGCACCGTGTGCCGCTTGGGGGCCTGTTCGGCGGTTCGCTCACGGAACGAGCGGTCGGTCGCCGGCGCGATGGCGTCCCCCGGCGCGTCATGCCCGCATCCAACTAAACCGACCGTAATGCAACAACGATTCCCGCACCAGAGTTAGGTAAATAGTTCGCAAAACGTCATCCATCAACGCATTTCCCCGTTCCGGTTATCCGCTCGCGGGTCGATCCTGCCATCCAGGTCGGCCTCTTCGATGACACCGCGTCTAGCAATCCGTAATCATCTCACTGCGCATGGTCACAATTTGGTCCTGCGCGGCCGCTGGCCAGACCGCTCTGTCGGCACGGCCAGGCGGGTCCGCGCATCAGGCCTGTTACGGGCGTAAACCTAGGAGAATGAATGCGCAGCTGGCCGGTCAGTCCAGGCTCTGGCGGCCAGCCGTTGCGACGCTGACCGTCACCCGGGCCCGGCCCAGCCGGGGGTGCTCGGCGATGACCGTCACCGGGCCGACCGCCCCGGCAGTGACCGGAGCCAGACCGCCCCGAGCCCGCCGTACTCGCCGAACGCGAACGGGTTGTCCCCGATGAGCTCGCCCGGCCCGGTCACCTGCAGCCTGACCTCGCCGGAGGCGTATCGGCGCTGATTACCGTAGGCGTCGACCGCCCGGAAGACCACCCGGGTCGCGTCCGCGCCATCGCCGGCGATCTGCGCGTCGTCCGCCGTCATCGCCAGTCGGTCACCGGCTGGATCCGACGACATCTGGACCACGGCCACCTGCCTGCCGTCGACGTAGCCCTCGATCCGCAGGTCGGGATGATCGTCGCGGTTGATGACGAGATCAACCAGCGTCGGCGGATAGGTCAGGTGACCGTACAGTTCCGCGTCCAGGACGGGCCGGGCCCGGCCGGCGTGATCGCCGCCGATGAAGACCTCGACCTGCTCGCAGTTGCTGGCCAGCATCGCGTCGGGTCCCGGGCCGTCCGGGGAGTCCGCTTCGGCCAGATCCCAGAAGAACACCGGCACGAGGACCGGCCGGACCCGGGGGTCCACCTGGGACAAGTAGATGGCGGCGGCGGGCTTGGCCACCCGGAAGCCGTCCGCGACGCCCGCCCACTTGACGTTCTGGCCCCACGGCTGCCCCATCTGCGACGCGTAATCGAATGCGCACCAGGCCAGCAGGCCCGCGTACCGCGGGTCGGACTGGGCGATGTCATGCGCCTGGGCGTGGTAGAACGCCTGCCGGGCCAGCAGCGCGGGGGGGTCGGTCCAGCGGTAATGCCGGGGCCGGGGCAATTCGACCCCGACCGACTCACTGACCAGGTACGGGACGCCGGGCAGCGGCGGTTCCAGCCGGTAGTGCCCGCTGCGGGTGAGGTGGTAGTCGTTGAAGGAAAAGACGTCCTCATCCCAGAATTCGGTGCTGTACCGGTCCATCGCGCCGGTCGAGGGACGGGTGCCGTCCAGGTCCCGGGCGAGCTGCCGGGTCCGCCGGTACAGCCCCGGGTAGTCGCGGGTCTCGTTCAGCCGGGTGCCCCAGATGATCACCGACGGCCTGCTCCGGTCCCGGACCACCATGTCGTGCACGTTCTGCAGCACGATGTCCTGCCAGGCCGCGTCGCCGACATGGTGCCAGCCGGGCACTTCCTCCCACACCATTACGCCCAGTTCGTCACAGGCGTCGAGGAAGTGCGGTGACTGCGGATAATGCGAGCACCGCACCATGTTGCAGTTGAAGTCGTTCTTGATGATCTCGGCGTCCCGCTGCTGGACACGGGCCGGCATGGCCATTCCGGTGTAGGGAAATAGCTGGTGCCGGTCCAGGCCGAATATCTTTAGCCGCTTGCCATTCAGGAAGAAACCGTCGTCCCGGAACTGGGCCTCGCGGAACCCGATCCGGTGGTGCACCGAATGCGTGCCGATGCCGGGCGCCGTCATGGTCGTGGTCAGGCTGTACAGTTTCGGGCTGGTCGGCGACCACAGCTCGATGTCGCCCAAGCCGCCCAGGGAAAGCGTGCCGGCTGTCTCGCCGGCCGGCACCTCACTGAGCGTCCGGGTGGCGGTGGCGACCGTCTCGTCCCGGTCGGCCAGTTCGGCCGTGATCTGCACCGGCGCGATCGGTGCCCCGGCTGCGTCCAGCGTGTACTGGATGTCGACGCTGGGGCTGGCCGACAGCACGTTGACCGGCTGGGCGTACATGTCGGACAGGTAAGTGTCCGGCACCAGCCGCAGCTGGACGTCGCGGTAGATTCCGCCCGGCTGCAGGAAGTCGACGGAGTGCGGGTCATCCATGATGGCCTGCGGGGGGACCGGCACGCAGCGAGCGTCGACCAGCACCGCGACCACGTTGTCGCCAGGCTGCAGGAAGCTGGTCAGCTCGGCTGAAAACGGCAGGTAACCGCCCATGTGGCTGGCCGCGGTCTGGCCGTTGACGAGCACCGTCGCGTTGACCATCACGCCGTCGAAGTCGAGCAGCACGCGGCCGTTCCGCAGCGGGGTGCCGTCCAGCGTCTTGCGGTAGACCCAGACCCGCTCCCAGGCCGCTGGATCCCATTTCTGCCAGGACAGTCGGGTGACACAATGCGGCAGGGTGACCGAATCCAGGTGCTCGCTGTCAAAGCCGGGCCGCTCGGACCCGGGCGTGTACTCGCCGAACAGCCAGCCCGTGTTGAACGGGAAGGTACGCGAGGTGACCGGGTAGGTCCGCGCCGCCGGGTGCTCCCAGGCGGGGCCGTCGTCGGAGTCGCCGTCCGGTTGGGCCGCGCCGCCCGTGGCCAGCGGGATAGCCGCCGCTCCGGCAGCCCCGGCCAGCCCGCCGAGCAGCATGGTGCGGCGTGACGGCCCGCGCGACCTCGCGGTCCCCTTCCGCGTCGGCGATCCCATGCCGGACAACCCCGTTCTGTCCCTTCTGGTGATCCTTGTCTACTGGCCCCTGGCTGAACGTGTGGCGGGCGGCTTCCGAGCCGCTGCTGAGCTTCCGCTATAGATGACGACATAGCGGCTCAATTAGTTGCAGGCCCGCCCCGGGCCGCATTCGTCCCGCCCGGGCCCTCAATAAGTTGAGGCCCGCCGGACCGCATTATCCCGCCCGGGCCCCCAACGATAGCTAACGCAACGACAGTGAGAGGAAACACTCTGCAACTATGTCATGACAAGCTCGCGTTTTGTTATGGACTTACGTCCCTGGTAACCGCAGTCAAGGCCGCCACTGCTCGCGCGCTGTCCCGCCTGCTCCCCGGGTGCGGCCCAGAATGTCGGACCCTCTCGCTAGATTCGAACGCAGATACAAACGGACTAGACACACAGCCGAACCTGTGTTCGAATGGTAGTGCGATGCACCGGCCGCCCGACCCCCCTCGGGCGGCCGGGCCCCGTGCCAGGCGGGGTGACGGGAAGAGCCTCGCCTGGCACGGTCCCGCACGGAAGAGAGGACGCGATGGTGAACGCAGTCACGTCAGCGCAGGGACGTCCCCCGATGCGCACCCGGACGGACCGCGCCCCCGCGGAGCGGACCCCAGCGGAGCGCGGCCCCGGGAGCGGCAGGCCGTCGCCGACTGGCCTGCCGCGGCACCGGATGGCGCCGTCGGCCCTGGCGCTGCTCGACTCTGCGCGGCGCGGGCTGGCCGACGCCGTTGAAGAGACCTCGCCCGCCGGACGCTACGTCGCGGCCCATTTGGCCGCGCTGCGCGCGGCTGCGGCGGTGGTGGCCGTGCGGGGTGAGCCGTCCAGCGGGTCCCGCCGCCGACGGCCGCGCAGCGTGTGGGAGCTGCTGCCGCAGGTCGAGCCGGCGCTCGCGGAATGGGCCGCGTTCTTTGCGGCCGGGGCGAGCAAGCGTGCCGCGGCCGAGGCGGGCCTGTCCCGCGCGGCTACCGCGCGGGAGGCCGACGACCTGCTGCGGGACGCGGAGATATTCCTGTCAGTCGTGGAGACCGCGCTCGGCGTGCCGAGCCAGTCCCCGCTGCCGCTCCGCACGGCGGGCTAGCGGGTCTTCACGCGGCGGCCGAGTTGCCGTCCGTGGGAAGGCCGGGCGGCCTGCCAGCCCGCTGGGGCTAGCGGCCTTCCGTGCGGCGGCTGGGCGGCCGCCCTGGGCCTTCGCCGGCCCAGGGCGGCCTGGCCTATGGTCAGGCCGCGCCGTTTGCGCTGCTGATGATTGCGATCACGGGTCCCGCATATCTGAGCCGGGCCCTTGCTAACCACTGCCAGGACGGGTAACCGTTTCCGCCCTGGCCTCCGAACCAGGCAAGCAACCGTTCCTTCCCCTCCCCGGCGTGCGCGTGAACGCTGTCACGGGCACCGACCGGGGCAGGGCGTGAGCGGGGAGGCCTCAGCCGTCAGAGCGTGTCGATGGCCCCGCGGGCCTCAGAGTCCAGCACGCCCCAGCTGATCAGTTCCTCGGTCAGGTCAGCCGGGGACTTGTCATAGATCACGGCCAGCGAGCGGAGATCCTCCTGGCGGACCGACAGCACCCGGCCGTTGTAGTCGCCGCGCTGGCTCTGAATGGTGGCGATGTACCGGGCCAGCGGGCCGGACTTTTCCTTGGGCAGCTCGTTCATCCGCTCCAGGTCGATCACCAGCTTGGGTGTCGGCGCGAGCGGTGCCGGAGTCGAGTCACCGGGGAGCAGTTCCGACACCGGAACGCCGTAGAACTCGGCCAGCTCGGCCAGCTTCTGGACGGTTACGGACCGGTCGCCGCGCTCATAGGAACCGACGACGACCGCCTTCCACCGGCCCCGGGACTTCTCTTCAACCCCGTGCAGGGACAGGCCCTGCTGCGTCCGGATCGCGCGGAGCCGCGCGCCGAGGGTCTTTGCGTATTCAGATGGCATGTTTTTGGCCCCCCGGCCAGTCGTAGCTTACGGTAACGGTTACGGACAGTGACGGTAAGCCGCGAGCACGACAAGGTCAAGCCGAATGGCAAAAACTGGTTGAACCCAGCCGGTAACCGGCCTGCCCTCCCGGAGCGTTATCTACCCCGCGCGGACCGTGCAGGAACCTCGGCCTGGCTGGGCTTTATCGCAGATAAGCACCTGTTTTGGCCCAATCGGCGGTGGCTTGCGGTGGTCTGCGAACGGGTCCGTAGTGTGAGCCAAATCACACTACGGATGAGGTGCGGTGAGTACCCCCGGCGCGACGACCGTCCGCGTCGCGTCACGCCGTTGCGCTCCTAGGCCCTGATAGCGTGATGACGACAGACGTCCTTTAAGGACCGTTCCGTGAGACGGTGAAGGAGGTCGCTAATGATGCGTGCGCGCAGCGCGGGGGATGGCCGATCTGGCCCCGATGCCCGCAGCGCCGGCCGCTCAGGCGACAGGCAGCCGGGCGGCTCTGCGCCCGGCCGTGACACTAACGTCGGCCATGACGAGGGCTCGGGCGGCGCCCCGCCCCCCAGCGATCCGCCCCCCACCGATCGGGCGGCCGCCGGCAGCCAGAAGCGGGTCCTGGAGCCCGCCGAAATCCGCCGGGCGCTGACCCGGATCGCGCACGAGATCCTCGAGCGGACCAATGGTGCCGACGATGTGCTCCTGCTCGGCATTCCGACCCGGGGCGTCCCGCTCGCCCGGCGGCTCGCGGACCGGGCCGCCGAGTTCGAGGACCGGACCGTGCCCTGGGGATCGCTCGACGTCACCATGTACCGGGACGACCTGCGGCTGCGCCCGGCCCGGGCGCTGGGCCGCACCGAACTTCCCCCGGCCGGCATCGACGGCAAGACCGTCGTTATCGTCGACGATGTGCTCTACTCCGGGCGCACCGTCCGGGCCGCCCTGGACGCGCTGAACGACCTGGGCAGGCCCCGGGCCGTGCAGCTGGCGGTCCTCGTCGACCGGGGTCACCGCGAGCTGCCGATCCGGGCCGACTACGTGGGCAAGAACCTGCCCACCTCCCAGCGCGAGATGGTGCGGGTCCTGCTGTCCGAGACCGACGGCGAGGACGCGGTACTGCTGGGTGAGCGGAAGGAGGCGCACGTATGAACCGGCACCTGCTCTCGGCCGCCGACCTCAGCCGGGATGACGCGCTGCTGATCCTGGACACCGCCGATGAGCTGGCCCGCATGTCGGACCGGCCGATCAAGAAGCTGCCGACGTTGCGCGGGCGTACCGTCGTCAACCTCTTCTTCGAGGACTCGACCCGGACCAGGATCTCGTTCGAGGCGGCCGCCAAGCGGCTGTCCGCCGATGTGATCAACTTCTCGGTCAAGGGATCCAGCGTGGCCAAGGGGGAGAGCCTCAAGGACACCGCGCTGACGCTGGAGGCGATGGGAGCCGACGCCGTGGTCATCCGGCACGACGCGTCGGGCGCGCCGCACCGGCTGGCCGGCTGGATCCGCGGCCACGTCGTGAACGCCGGGGACGGTACGCATGAGCACCCCACCCAGGCGCTGCTCGACGCCTTCACCATCCGGCGCCGCCTCGGCCGGGCCGCCGGCCTGGACGGCGTGCGGGTGACGATCGTCGGCGACGTCCTGCACAGCCGGGTCGCCCGGTCGAACGTCGCCCTGCTGAACATTCTCGGGGCCGAGGTCACCCTGGTCGCACCGCCCACACTGGTGCCCGTCGCGGTGGGCAGCTGGCCGTGCGAGATCAGCTACGACCTGGACGCTGTGCTGCCCAAGAGTGATGTGATCATGATGTTGCGGGTGCAGCAGGAGCGGATGACCGCCGCGTACTTCCCCAGCGTCCGTGAGTACAGCCGCCGGTACGGGCTGGACACCGGGCGGATGGGCATGCTGCCCGAGCACGCGATCGTGATGCACCCGGGGCCGATGAACCGCGGTGTGGAGATCGCCGCCGAGGTGGCGGACTCGCCCCGGTCCACGATCGTCGAGCAGGTGGCCAACGGGGTCAGCGTCCGGATGGCTGTGCTGTACCTGCTCCTGGGCGGCGCGGATCTGCTGGGCGGCGCGGATCTGCGCGGGACCGCCCAGAATGCGAAGGCAAGCATGGAGGTTAGGGAAAGCATGGTGAATCGGTGACGGGCGTGGCGGGCAGCTGGCTGATCCGGGGTGCTGCTCTGTCCGGCGGCCAGCGCGCCGACCTGCGGCTTCGCGACGGGGTGATCGCCGAGGCGGGGGCCAGGCTCGCGGCGGCCGGCGCCCAGGTGCTGGACGCGGACGGTTTGATCGCGCTGCCCGGGCTGGTCGACCTGCACACCCACCTGCGCGAGCCAGGCCGGGAGGACGCGGAGACCATCGAGACCGGCACCCGGGCCGCGGCGCTGGGCGGCTACACCGCCGTGCACGCCATGGCCAACACCGAGCCGGTGGCCGACACGGCGGGAGTGGTCGAGCAGGTCTGGCGGCTCGGCCGGGAGGCTGGGCACTGCGACGTCCAGCCCGTCGGCGCCGTGACCCTTGGGCTGGGCGGGCAAAGGCTGGCCGAGCTGGGCGCGATGGCCGATTCGGCCGCCCGGGTCCGGGTGTTCTCCGACGACGGCCGGTGCGTGTCCGACCCGCTGCTGATGCGCCGGGCGCTGGAGTACGTCAAGGCGTTCGACGGGGTGATCGCGCAGCACGCCCAGGAGCCCCGGCTCACCGAGGGCGCCCAGATGAACGAGGGCGAAGTGTCCGGGCGGCTCGGGCTGGCCGGCTGGCCGGCCGTGGCCGAGGAGGCGATCATCGCCCGGGACTGCCTGCTCGCGGCCCACGTCGGCTCGGCGCTGCACGTCTGCCACGTGTCGACGGCGGGCTCGGTGGAGATCATCCGCTGGGCCAAAGCCAAGGGCTGGCGGGTCACCGCCGAAGTCACCCCGCACCACCTGCTGCTCACCGATGAACTCGCCGAAGGCTACGACCCGGTCTACAAGGTCAACCCGCCGCTGCGCACCGCCGCCGACGTGGCCGGGCTCCGCCAGGGCCTGGCCGACGGCACGATCGACTGCGTGGCCACCGACCATGCCCCGCACCCCGCCGAAGCCAAGGACACCGAGTGGGCCGACGCCGCGTTCGGCATGACCGGCCTGGAGGTCGCGCTGCGCGCGGTCCAGCAGGCCATGGTGGAGACGGGACTGCTGGACTGGACCGCCGTCGCCGACCGGATGTCAGTGCGCCCCGCCACGATCGGCCGGCTGAGCGGGCACGGTGTCCTGCCCGCGACCGGGGCGGCCGCGAACCTCACGCTGTATGACCCGGCGGCCGCGCCGGAACCGGTGGACCCGGCCACGCACGCGTCCCGCAGCCGCAACACGCCGTTCCGGGGCGTCGCGCTGCCGGGCCAGGTAGTGGCCACGTTCCTGCGCGGCACCGCGACCGTGCTCGACGGAAAGCTGGCCTCATGACCGCCCAGACCGTAGCCGGTCGCCGGGCCGACAACGCTACCCCGCCCGCCCTGCTGGTTCTCGAAGACGGAACGATCCTGCGCGGGAGCTCGTTCGGCGCCGAAGGTGAGACCTTCGGGGAGATGGTGTTCAACACCGGCATGACGGGCTACCAGGAAACGCTGACCGATCCCTCCTACGCCCAGCAGATCGTGGCCATGACCGCCCCGCACATCGGCAACACCGGCGTCAACGACGAGGACCCCGAGTCCCGGCGGATCTGGGTCGGCGGCTACGTGGTGCGCGAGCCCGCCCGGCTGACCTCCAGCTGGCGGGCGGCCCGCGACCTGGACACCGAGCTGCGCCGTCAGGGGATCACCGGTATCGCGGTCCGCGGCACCCGGGCGCTGACCCGGCGGCTGCGGGAGCGCGGCACGATGCGCGCGGCGATCAGCACCACCGAGTCCGACCCGGCCCGGCTGCTGGAGCGGGTACTGGCCAGCCCGGGGATGATCGGAGCCGACCTGGCCCGGACCGTCAGCACCGGGGAGCCGTACACGGTGAGCCCCCCGCCCGGGACACCGGTCCGCTACCGGATCGCCGCGCTGGATCTGGGCATCAAGGCCTCCACCCCGCGCTACCTGGCCCAGCTCGGCTGCGAGGTCCGGGTGCTGCCCGCCGCCGCGGATGCCGCCGCGATCCTGCAGACCAGCCCGGACGGCGTGTTCTTCAGCAACGGCCCGGGAGACCCGGCCGCGGCGGGCTACGCGGTCGCGGCGATGCGCGGGGTGCTGACCAGCGGCCTGCCGGTGTTCGGGATCTGCCTGGGCAGCCAGATCCTCGGCCGGGCGCTGGGCCTGGACACCTACAAGCTCCGCTACGGCCACCGCGGCGTGAACCAGCCGGTCATGGACCTGGCCACCGGCCGGGTCCAGGTGACCAGCCATAATCACGGCTTCGCCGCCGCGCTCCCGGGGACGGACGGCGACGGCGGGGCTGCGGCGGCCGAATCCGGGTCCGGCGCGGGGGCCGGCGTGGGGGCTCGTGCCCGGGAGAGCCACGGCAACGGCGGCACGACCTGGGCGCACGTCCCGGACGCGGCCCGCCGGCCGTTCGACACCCCCTTCGGCCCCGCCCAGGTCAGCCACGTCAACCTCAACGACGGTGTGGTCGAGGGCCTGCGGATGCTGGACCGGCCGGTCTTCAGCGTCCAGTATCACCCCGAGGCCGCCCCCGGCCCGCACGACGCGGCCCCACTCTTCACGGAGTTCTGCGCCGCCATGGAAGGCCCCCGGTGACCGCCGGCCCGCCCTGGGGAGCATTTTCAGCGCTATTCACTGAAAACGCTCCCCGTACGCCGGGCAGGCGGTGCCTGTGGGGCAGGCGGTGCTTGCGGGGGGCGTGCCGGGTGCGGGAACAACAGCGTGAACGAAACGGGAGCGCGTGATGCCGCGTCGCAGTGACCTCAAGTCGGTGCTTGTGATCGGGTCCGGCCCGATCGTGATCGGGCAGGGCTGTGAGTTCGACTACTCCGGGACGCAGGCCTGCCGCGTCCTCAAGGCCGAGGGCATCCGGGTCAGCCTGGTCAACTCAAACCCGGCGACGATCATGACGGACCCGGAGTTCGCCGACGCGACCTACGTCGAGCCGATCACCCTCGACGTGCTGGAAAAGGTCATCGCGAAGGAGCGCCCGGACGCGGTGCTGCCCACCCTGGGCGGCCAGACGGCGCTCAACGCCGCGGTGGAGCTGCACGAAGCGGGGGCCCTGGCCCGGTACGGCACCGAGCTGATCGGGGCCCGGATCGAGGCGATCAAGGCCGGGGAGGACCGCGAGCGGTTCAAGGAGATCGTCACGAGCCTGCCCCCGCTGGGCGGGGCCGCGGGCGACCCCGGCGACGTGCCCCAGGTACCGGACAGCCGGATCTGCCATTCGCTGGAGGGGGCCTTCGCCGCCGCCGGGCAGCTCGGCTACCCGGTCGTGGTTCGCCCCTCCTATACCTTGGGCGGCTCCGGCTCGGGCATCGCCCGCAGCGAGGAAGAGCTGCGCCGCATCGCCGGGGCCGGGCTTGACGCCAGTCCCACCAGCGAGGTTCTGCTGGAGGAGTCGATCCTCGGCTGGAAGGAATTCGAGCTCGAGCTCATGCGGGACCGCAACGACAACGTCGTCGTGGTCTGCTCGATCGAGAACATCGACCCGATGGGAGTGCACACCGGCGACTCGGTGACCGTCGCCCCCGCGATGACGCTCACCGACCGGGAGTACCAGCGGATGCGTGACACCGCGATCGCGATCGTCCGGGCCGTCGGGGTGGACACCGGCGGCTGCAACATCCAGTTCGCGGTCAACCCGACCGACGGCCGGATGGTCGTCATCGAGATGAACCCCCGGGTGTCCCGCTCGTCCGCGCTGGCCTCCAAGGCGACCGGGTTCCCGATCGCCAAGATCGCGGCCAAGCTGGCTATCGGCTACTCGCTGGATGAGATCCCGAACGACATTACCGGCCAGACGCCCGCCTGCTTCGAGCCGGCGCTGGACTACGTGGTGGTCAAGACCCCCCGGTTCGCGTTCGAGAAGTTCCCCAGCGCCGACACCGAGCTCACCACGCACATGAAGTCGGTGGGCGAGGCCATGGCCATCGGCCGCTCGTTCCCCGAGGCGCTGCAGAAGGCCCTGCGCTCGATGGAGTCCCGCGGTGCCTCGTTCAGCTGGGCGGAGCCGCCCGGGGATACGGCCGAACTGCTGCGCCGCTGCGCCGTCCCGCACGACGGCCGCCTGGCCACCGTGCACGAAGCGCTCCGGTCCGGCGCCACCGTGGCCGACGTGGTCGCGGCCAGCTCGATCGACCCCTGGTTCGTCGACCAGATCGCCCACATCGAGGAGATCGCGCGCTACATCCGCGGTGACGCGGGCTACGGCGAGCCGCGGAGCGAAGCTCCGACCGCCCAGCGAACCGGGCCTTCAGGCCCGGTGAGCGGCGGTGCTACGGCGGGACCCGGCGCGGGTTACGGCGAGGCGGTCGTTACCGGCCCAGCGAACCGGGCCTCCGGCCCGGTGAGTGGCCGGTGTGTCGGCGATGTACCACCGCGCGGGCGCGAAGCGCAGCGGGGGGTTCCAGGGGGGTCGCCCCCCCAGGCCAGCACAGCGCAGCGGGGGGTTCCGGGGGGTCGCCCCCCCGGGCCAGCACGCCGGCTGGACGAGGCGACGCTCCAGCTGGCCAAGGGCGCGGGGTTCGCCGACGCGCAGATCGGCCAGCTGCGCGGGATGACCGAGGCCGGCGTCCGGGAGATCCGCTGGGGCCTCGGTGTCCGGCCCGTGTTCCATGCGGTGGACACCTGCGCCGCCGAGTTCGCCGCCCGTACCCCCTACCTGTACTCCACCTACGACGACGAGACCGAGGTGCCGCCCGGCGACCGGCCCAAGGTGATCATCTTGGGCAGCGGGCCGAACCGGATCGGCCAGGGCATTGAGTTCGACTACGCCTGCGTGCACGCGTCGTTCGCGCTGGCCGAGGCTGGCTACGAGACGGTCATGGTGAACTGCAACCCGGAGACCGTCTCCACCGACTACGACACGTCCGGGCGGCTGTACTTCGAGCCGCTGACGCTGGAGGACGTGCTGGAGGTCGTGCACGCGGAGCAGGCCAGCGGCCCGCTGGCCGGGGTGATCGTGCAGCTGGGCGGCCAGACCCCGCTGGGCCTGGCCCGGGAGCTGGAGCGGGCCGGTGTGCCCATCGTCGGGACCAGCCCGGAAGCGATCCACCTGGCCGAGGACCGCGGCGCGTTTGCCGATGTGCTCGCCGCGGCGGACCTGCCGGCGCCGCGGTACGGGATGGCGACCTCGGTGGAGCAGGCCCAGCAGGTGGCCGGGGAAATCGGCTACCCGGTGCTGGTCCGGCCCTCCTACGTGCTCGGCGGCCGCGGCATGGAGATCGTCTACGACGACGACACCCTGGCCGCCTACGTGCGCCGGGCGACCCAGGCCAGCCCCGAGCATCCCGTACTGATCGACCGCTTCCTGGACGACGCGATTGAGATCGACGTGGACGCCCTCTACGACGGCGAGGAGCTATACCTCGGCGGCGTGATGGAGCACATCGAGGAGGCCGGCATCCACTCCGGCGACTCGGCTTGCGCGCTGCCGCCGATCACGCTCGGCCGCGCCGACATCGGGGCGATCCGTGACGCGACCACCCGGATCGCGGCCGGCGTGGGGGTGCGCGGCCTGCTCAACGTGCAGTACGCGCTGGCCGCCGGCGTGCTGTACGTGCTGGAGGCCAACCCCCGCGCCTCCCGGACCGTCCCGTTCGTGTCCAAGGCCACCGCGGTGCCGCTGGCCAAGGCGGCCGCCCGGGTCATGCTCGGCGCGACGATCGCGGAGCTGCGTACTGAGGGCCTGCTGCCGGCCACCGGGGACGGCGGCACGCTGCCGCTGGAGTCCCCGGTGGCGGTCAAGGAGGCGGTGCTGCCGTTCGGCCGCTTCCGGAACACCCAGGGCGAGGGCGTGGATACCGTGCTCGGCCCGGAGATGCGCTCGACCGGCGAGGTTATGGGGATCGACGAGATGTTCGGCACCGCGTACGCCAAATCGCAGGCCGCCGTCTACGGGTCGCTGCCGGTCAAAGGACGGGTGTTCGTGTCGGTCGCCAATCGGGACAAGCGATCGATGGTGTTCCCGGTCAAGCGGCTGGCCGACCTCGGATTCGAGATCTGGGCGACGGAGGGCACGGCCGAGGTGCTGCGCCGCAACGGCGTCCGTGCCAGGATTGTCCGTAAGCACAGCGACGCCCCGGGGCCCGACGGCGAGCCGACGGTCGTCACCCGGATCCTGGACGGTGAGGTGGACCTCATCGTCAACACGCCGTTCGGCAGCCCCGGGCATACGGGTCCCCGGCTCGACGGGTACGAGATCCGCTCGGCCGCCGTCCGCCGGGGTGTCCCGTGCGTGACGACCGTGCCGGGGCTCGGCGCCGCGGTGCAGGGCATCGAGGCCATCATCCGCGGCGAGGTCGGTGTGCGGTCCCTGCAGGAGCACGCCGAGCGCATCCGCGGGGCCGGCTGATACACGGTACGGTGCCGGATAGTACGCGGCCGGATAGTACGCGGCCGGGCGGCGGCAGCCGGGACTGTCCCTGACCGGCAGGCGGGGACGGATGAGCACGACGTCCAGAACGTCGAGGGATGGTGAGCAGGGCGTGGCGCCGGTTCAGGTACGCGGGCCGGTGCTCACCGTGCGCCGGATCGACGCCTACCACGCCCTGACCATGGTGGCCCCGCCCATCGCCGCCCGGTTCCGGCCTGGCCAGTTCATCACCGTCGCCGTCGGCGGCCCGGACAGCTCGATGCTGCTGCGGCGGGCGTTCGCCATCCACGACGTGCGAACCGATCACGGCGGCACGGTCGAGTTCGTGTTCGCGGCCGGCGAGCCAGGCACCCGGTGGCTGGCCCAGCTCCGCAGCCGGGACATGCTGGACGCGGTCGGGCCGCTGGGGCGGCCGTTCCCCGTCCCGCGCGAATCGGCGAACTGCCTGCTGGTGGGCGTGGGAGCAGGCAGTACGGGGCTGTTCCCGCTGACGGACCGGCTGCGCGAGCGGGGCTGCCAGGTCGATTTCCTGCTCGGAGCCGAGAGCGCGGACCATGTATTCGGCGCGCTGCGCGCCCGCCGCATCGCCCGCAGCGCCACGATCACCACCGAGGACGGCTCGCTCGGCACCCGCGGCGTGGTGACCGACCTGCTCAGCCAGGTCATCCACGAGGCCCGCACCGACGTCATCTACGCGTCCGCGCCGCTGCCTGTGCTGCGCGACGTGACCGCGCTGGCCGGCCGGTACGACCTGCCGGTGCAGGCCTGCGTGCAGGAGCCGGCGGGCTGCGGGACCGGGGTGTGCATGAGCTGCGTGCTGCCCGTGGTGGGGTCGGACGGCATCACCCGGATCGTGCGCTCCTGCGTCGACGGCCCGGTGTTCCGTGGTGACATGGTCCGCTGGGACGACGTGGGCACCATCCCGTTCGACGCGCTGGGTGCCCACGGCTGGAAGCCGCCCCTGGGAGAGGCGCCGCGGAGCTCCGGCCATGCCGGCTGATTTGCGGGCCCGGCTCGGCCACGTCGAACTGCCGAATCCGGTCCTCACCGCCGCCGGGTGCGCCGGAACCGGCCGCGAGCTCGCGCAGTTCATCGACGTGGCCCGGATCGGCGCGGTCATCACCAAGTCGATCATGATCGAGCCGCAGGCGGGCAGGCCGACCCCGCGCACCGCCGAGACCCCCAGCGGCATGCTCAGCTCGATCGGCCTGCAGGGCCCCGGGATCGACGCGTTCCTCCAGCGTGACCTGCCCTGGCTGCTGTCCCGTGGCGCCCGCACGGTGGTCTCGATCGCCGGTAGCAGCGCGCCGGAGTACGCCGAGCTCGCTGCCCGGCTGTCCGACGCGGCCGGCGTGACGGCGATCGAGCTCAACCTGTCCTGGCCGAACGCGGGCGGCCGTGGGCAGGACTTCGCCGCCCAGCCCGACGCGGCGGCCCGGGTGGTGGAGGCGGCCCGTGCCGCCGCCCGGTACGACATCCCGGTGTTCGCCAAGCTGTCGGCGGACGTCACCGACATCGTTACCATCGCCCGGTCCTGCGTGGCCGCGGGCGCCGACGGCCTGTCCATGATCAATTCACTGCCCGGGATGGTTATCGACCCGGCCGCGATGCGCCCGGCGGTCGCCGGCGTCATGGGCGGCCTGTCCGGCCCCGCGATCCGGCCGGTCGCCGTGCGGTGCATCTGGCTGGTGCGCGGGGCCCTGCCCGACGTTCCCATCATCGGGGTCGGCGGCATCCGGACCGGCCGTGACGCGCTGGAGCTCATCATGGCCGGCGCGTCCCTGGTCGCGGTGGGCACGGCCATCTTCAACGACCCGGCCGCATGCACTCGCATTCTGCGCGAGTTGGCGGAGGAGCTCACCTGGCTCGGTGCCGAGCGCTTCGCCGACGTGACCGGACTGGCCCACCAGACCGGCGGCTACCCGCCGCCGCTGCGCCGCCGCCTGGCCTGACCGCCGATCTGGGTCCCGGGCAAACGCCGCCGAAACGGCCTAAAGCGCACGCCACGGCGGCACAGGTCGGTAATGCGCGGCGCAAACGACGCCAGCGTGCATTACTCTCGGGGTCGGCTGCGGATCCTTTCCGCGCAGGCCAGGTGACCGATGCATCTCCCGCGGCTCGTCCCGATGCATCGGCGATCACGACCCGTTGGCCCCGCCCTGGCGGGGCCGCGGCCGACAGCGCCCGTTTACCCGGGCACGGCGATGTGAGCAGTGTGAGCGTTAACACGATGCCGCGGGCGGCGCGCCGGGACAGCCCCAGCCCTGGGCGCGTGATCCGGCACGCCACGGCCCGGGCGCCTGGGATGCCAAGCGGCACATATGGACACCGGGCCGGTCGGGCACGATTGAAGGAGTGGCCTTGAGCAACCCCGCGCCAGTCGCCGTCGCGCTGGACGCACCTGATCTCGAAACCGCCGCGCGCTGGGCTAGCCTGGTGACGCCGCACGTCAGCACGGTGAAGATCGGGCTGGAGCTGTACCTGCGGTACGGCCCGAACGTGGTGGCCTCGATCAAGGGGGCCAGCGGCGTGCGGGTTTTTCTGGACCTGAAGCTGTATGACATCCCCGCGACGGTGGCCGCGGCGGCGCGGACCGTGGCGCGGCTGCACCCGGACCTGCTGACCGTGCACGCGAGCGGCGGCGCCGACGTCATCCGGGCGGCCGCCGAGAATGCCCCGGGCACGAAGATCGCCGCGGTGACTGTGCTTACCTCCCTGAGCGAGGACCAACTGGTCCAGACCGGCGTAACGAGCAGCGTGCACGACGCCGTGCTGCGGCTTTCCGCCCTCGCCGTCGACGCCGGTGCCCGGGCTATCGTGTGCTCGCCGCGCGAGGTCAGTGCCGTCCGGGCCGAGGTCGGGCCCGGCATCATGCTGATCACCCCCGGAGTACGGCCCGCAGGCTCGGCCGCCCACGATCAGGCCCGGGTGGCCACGCCGGAGGAGGCGGTCATGGCCGGATCTGACTTGCTGGTCATCGGGCGTCCGATCACCGGCGCGCCCGACCCCGGGGCGGCCGCGGCCGCCGTGGCGGCATCCCTGCGGCGGCTCCCCCCAGCACGCGGCTTAGCGTTCGCCGGTGAGCCACCGTGAAAATGCGATCGCGTTGTATGCCCCGCGTATGCGCGCTTCGCGGCGGCGTATGAGTGCGGTAACGGAGCGGTAAGTGTGATCGTGCCGATTCGTATGCACATCATTGGCTGTTTGGCTTCGCCATAGGATGCACGTTGCGTTGAAAGGTAAAATATTTGCACGTCACGTTACTTCCGCAGCAGCCTCGTTTCCATGAGATTGCAGCGCCTTGCCGCGCCGGGTCTGTGTGGTTCCCGCGCGGCGCCGACACGGGCGTATCGAGTAACGGCTTCAGCGATCCGAGGGTGCCGCCCATATCAGTGATCCCGGCGGTGGCCAAATCCATGAACCGGCGCGGCCCCCGTGCCCATGGCTGCCCGCGCCAGGATTCACCGCGGCTACGGCAAACTAGTCTCACCGCCCCCGTTCAGGAACGGCCTACGTTGGCTTACTCTGGCGGTGGATGGCCCATCGTGACGGGCTAAGTGATACGTCGCGGCGCGCATTGGCTCGCTGCCGGCAAGGTGGGCGGAGTGCTTGTGACCGTTGCTGGCTTACGAATAGTGATAGTCCGATCACTGAGAGTAATATCCCTAAATTTATTATGATATAAACGGGGATTCGCGTTGCCGAAAGGTACGCTTACTCGCTAGTTTCCCCCCCACCAACGTTTTTACCGACGAAACCCGAGGTGACCTCGAGTGGCTCTTCCTCCCCTCACTCCCGACCAGCGCGCAGCAGCCTTGGAGAAGGCCGCCAGAGCGCGTAAAGAACGCGCAGAGGTGAAGAATCGGCTCAAGCGCGGAGCCACCACGCTGTCCGACGTCATCAAGGAAGGCTCGACCGATGACGTCATTGGCAAGATGAAGGTCTCGGCCTTGCTTGAGTCGATGCCCGGCGTCGGCAAGGTCCGGGCGAAGCAGATCATGGAGCGGCTTGGCATCGCGGAGTCCCGCCGCGTCCGCGGGCTCGGCGCGAACCAGCGCTCGGCCCTGGAGCACGAGTTCGGGTCGGACATCTGAGGCAGCCAGCGGAATCCGGGAGCGGCTACGGGGGCATGGTCGTACCGCCCGGAGATTCCATGCGCGGCTCCGCCACCCCCGGCGGAGCCGCGGCGGTGGGCACGGGATACTGCCTATCCATGCGGAAGTTCTCCCAGCTGACCGTGCTCTCCGGGCCCTCCGGGGTCGGGAAGAGCACGGTCATCGCGGAGCTGCGCCGGTTCTGCCCGGAATTGTGGATCTCGGTCTCGGTCACCACGCGCTCGCCGCGGGCGGGGGAGATGGACGGCCGCGAATACTTCTTTGTCGATGACAGGGAATTCGACCGGATGGTCGCCGAGGGCGAGCTACTGGAATGGGCGGAGTTCGCCGGCCATAAGTACGGAACGCCGCGCAAGCCGCTCGCGGAGAGACTGGCGGCCGGGATTCCGTGCCTCCTGGAGATCGACCTCGAGGGGGCGCGTCAGGTGCGGCGGAGCATGCCCGACGCGCGCCTGGTCTTCCTGGCCCCGCCCTCGTGGGCGGAACTGATACGCCGCCTGACCGCGCGCGGTACGGAGCCGCCCGAGGTGGTGCAGCGCCGCCTCGACGCCGCCCGCCGTGAGCTCGCCGCGGAGAGCGAGTTCGACCTTACGCTGGTCAATACGTCGGTCCAGGAAGTATGCCGCCAGGTGGTAGCCTTGGTTTTCGGCTCACCGGATGAGTATTAAGTGCAAGTTAGACGAAGGACGTGACGTGGCAGGGACTCCCGCCGCAGATGGCATCATCAACCCGCCGATCGACGACCTTCTTCAGGTCGTCGACAGCAAGTACCAGCTTGTGATCATGGCCGCGAAGCGGGCGCGACAGATCAACGCGTACTACTCGCAGCTGGGCGAAGGCCTGCTCGAGTACGTGGGCCCGCTGGTGGAGACCCGGGTCCAGGAGAAGCCGCTGTCGATCGCGCTGCGTGAGGTGCGGGACGGGCTTCTCTCGGTCGAGCCCACCACTGAGGGCTGACCGTCGGCTTTCTCCGGCAGGGGCCGCAGGTGGCACCGCGGATCATTCTCGGCGTAAGCGCGGGTATATCCGCTTACAAGGCGTGCGAGCTGCTCCGGCACCTCACCGAAACGGGCCACGACGTCCGTGTGATACCCACCCCGGACGCGCTGCGTTTCGTCGGCGAGGCGACCTGGGCGGCACTATCGGGTCAGCCCGTCAGACGGACGCCTGGACGGGAACCGACGAGGTCCCGCACGTCCGGCTCGGGCAGTCCGCCGATCTTGTCGTCGTCGCCCCGGCGACCGCAGACCTCATGGCGCGGGCCGCCGCGGGTATGGCGGGCGACCTGCTCACCGCCACCCTGCTGACCGCCCGGTGCCCAGTGCTGTACGCGCCCGCGATGCACACCGAGATGTGGACCGCAGCCGCCACCCGGGCCAACGTGGCCACGCTGCGGGACCGGGGCGCGATCGTGCTCGAGCCCGCCAGCGGCCGGCTGACCGGTGCAGACTCGGGGGTCGGCCGGCTGCCCGGAGCCAGCCGAAATCTTCGCGGCCGCGGTCCGGGTCCTCGCCCGGGGCGCGGGCGGGCTCCGCCAGGACCTGGCCGGCCGCAAGGTCGTCGTATCCGCCGGGGGAACCCGCGAAGAGCTGGATCCCGTGCGGTTCCTGGGGAACTGGTCGTCCGGGCGTCAGGGTTACGCTTTCGCGGCGACGGCCGTCGCCCGGGGGGCCAAGGTCACGCTGGTCGCCGCTAACGTCGCGCTGCCCGACCCGGCCGGCACGCGCGTCATTACGGTGACCTCCGCCCGGGAGATGCGCGACGCGATGCTGGCCGAGGCGGCCGACGCCGACGCGGTGGTGATGGCCGCCGCGGTGGCCGACTTCCGGCCCGAGGTACGCAGCGAAGCCAAGATAAAGAAGGACGGGTCCCAGCCCGCGCCTATCATTCTGATCCAGAACCCCGACATCCTCGCCGAGCTGTCCGCTCGCCGCAGCGCCGCGGCCGGGTTGCCTTACCCGCCGCACGAAGCCGGTGCGCCCCCTGCGCCGCACGAAGCCGGTGCGGCCCCTGCGCCGCACGGGGCCGGTGCGCCCCCTGCGCCGCACGAAGCCGGTGCCCTCCCGGGGGCATCACGGCCGGGCCAGGTCATCGTCGGCTTCGCCGCGGAGACCGAACTGGACCTGGCCAGCAGCCGGGCTAAGCTCGCCCGTAAGGGCTGCGACCTGCTCGTCGTCAACCGGGTCGGAAACGGCCTGGCCTTCGGGACCAGTGACAATGAGGCCGTGGTGCGTCGGCGCCGACGGATCACAGACGGACATCCCGCGAGCTGCCAAGGAGGTCCTGGCCGACACTGTATGGGACCTGGTGGCGGCCCGGCTGTCGGCCGGCTGCTAGCGGTATGCCCGGTACGTTTTGATGGCAACTTGAGCACGCTACACCACCATTGTGGTGATCATGGATACACTTCGGCCGAGCGCGCAATGAAAGTTGCGGCCCGCACTGGAAGAAAAGGGAGTCTTGTGGCACGTCGCCTGTTTACCTCCGAGTCGGTCACCGAGGGCCATCCAGACAAGATGGCCGACCAGATCAGTGACGCCATCCTCGACGCCATGATCAAGGACGACACTGAGAGCCGGGTGGCGGTCGAGACGCTGATCACCACCGGTCAGGTCCACGTCGCGGGCGAGGTCACCACCCGTACCTACGTCGACATCCCGGGCATCATCCGGGAGAAGATCCTCGAAATCGGCTACGATTCCTCGGCCAAGGGCTTCGACGGCGCGTCCTGCGGGGTTTCCGTGTCCATCGGGTCCCAGTCGCCGGACATCGCGCTGGGCGTCGACGACGCCTACGAGTACCGCGAGGGTGAGGGCACCGAGGAGCTCGACCGCCAGGGTGCCGGCGACCAGGGCCTGATGTTCGGCTACGCCTGCCGCGAGACGCCCGAGCTGATGCCGCTGCCGATCATGGTGGCGCACCAACTGTCCCGGCAGTTGTCCGGCGTCCGCCGCAGTGGCACGGTGCCCTACCTCCGGCCGGACGGCAAGACCCAGGTAACGGTCGAGTACTCGGGGATCACCCCGGTGCGTCTCGACACGGTGGTGGTCTCGACCCAGCACGCGCCGGACATCAACCTGAAGGAATTGCTCGCCCCCGACATCAAGGACTACGTGGTCGACCCCGTGGTGGGAGCGCTCGAGCTGGACACCTCCAACTATCGGCTGCTCGTCAACCCCACGGGCCGTTTCGAGGTCGGTGGTCCCATGGGTGACGCGGGCCTGACCGGCCGCAAGATCATAATCGACACGTACGGCGGCATGGCCCGGCACGGCGGAGGCGCGTTCTCCGGCAAGGACCCGTCCAAGGTCGACCGCAGCGCCGCGTACGCGATGCGGTGGGTGGCGAAGAACGTGGTCGCCGCGGGGCTCGCCGACCGGTGCGAGACGCAGGTCGCCTACGCGATCGGCAAGGCCAAGCCGGTCGGCCTGTTCGTCGAGTGCTTCGGCACGGAGAAGGTGCCGGTCGAGCAGATCCAGGATGCCGTGCTGGAGGTCTTCGACCTGCGGCCGCGCGCCATCATCTCCGCGCTGGACCTGCAGCGGCCGATCTACTCGCAGACTGCGACCTTTGGCCACTTCGGGCGTACCGAGCCGGACTTCTCGTGGGAGCGTGCCAACCGGGTCGAGCAGCTCCGCGCCGCCGCCGGGGTCTGATCTGGGCGTACCTAGCCGGGCTGCCGGTGGGAGCGCGCCGGCCCGGTCGGACAGTTCCGCCCCGCGCCCGCGTCTGATCTGGGCGTACCGAGCCGGACTGCCGGTAGGAGCGCGCCAGCCCGGTCGGACAGTTCCGCCCCGCGCCCGCATCTGATCTGGGCGTACCGAGCCGGACTCCCGGTAGGAGCCCGCCAACCCGGTCGGACAGTTCCGCCCCGCCCGCCCACGTCTGAGCCGCACTCCGGGTGTCGGCGACTCCGGCCTGCCCGCTTGCCCGCCCATCCGTCCTGCCCGCCAGCGCTGACGGAGAGTGAGTCATCGCCGGACGCGGTACCCCGCGTGATGTGGTCCGCAGACTGGCCCTAAACCGGTTTGCGGATCACGGAAATAGCCCGAATTTAACCCAAGGCTATCCTATTTCGCGACCGTACGGCTGCGCCCGGAGCCGGCCAAACGATGCGCTTACGTTGCATGATGCAGTAACACCATAGGTGGTGCGTTAGTTGCGTTTCGCCCAGGCTCTCATTCCACCGCAATTAGTGCACCAACGCGCTAATCCGTGCAGACCTCAACAACATACGGCTTCGCCGTTCCGCCAGGCCGTCCGGCCCACGCACCTTTCCGGGTCGGCCCGCATACCTTTCCGGGTCGGGCCCCGCATACCTTTCCGGGTCAGCCCGCGCGCACCTCTCAGCGCCGGGCCCGCGCATCTTTCCAGGCTAGGCTGCGCGGCGCCTGTACGCCCTACCGGGCCGGGCCTGTTTGCCTTACCGGGCCGGGGCCTGCAGCGCCCTACCGGGCCGGGCGTGTACGCCCTACCGGGCCGGGCCTGTACGCCTTCCGGGCGGGGCCTGCGCGGCGCCCGCACCTCTTCCGGGCCGGGGGCCAGTGCACCCTTCCGCGGCCGAGCCGCGCGCCTTCCGGGCCGAACCCGCTCACCCTTCCGGGCGGGGTCGGACCAGCACCATGCGCGTGACGCATACCCTGCGGTCCGGCCCAGGCATTTTTTTCGAAATACTTGTGGATTAAGTACCTCAGAACCGTCCGCATGCGGGGCTTTTTGCCGCGACAGTTTCACTATGCTCGAAAGACGTTTTCGTTACGAGAAAGACGTTGACCCGCTCTGGCCCGGGTGGTACGCAAATTACGCAATTGTTAATAAGGCGGCTATCGGCCGCTGTCCGGCAAGTGCGGGCATGCCGCGGAAGGGAGCGCATGTGATTCCTTGACGGCTATCTGCCAGCCCGCGCTAATTCTCCCGCCTGCGTCTTCCGCTCCTGTCACACCCGGGACCCGTGTGCACGCAGCGCGGCGGCACTTGCGGATGAATGTGCGGATGACTATGCGAAATCTCATGCGAATGCACGTGCATCCGCATACTATCAAGGTGTCCGGACCCGCAGGACGCGGCCGGAGTAGCTCTGCCTGGACGCGCCCGGGGAACGAGGTGGCCAGGTCTGGCTACGCTGGTGATGCAAGTCAGGAGATATGACGATGCGTGGCATCTACAACGGGATGTCTGCCGGGGACCTCGAGGGAGCGGCGTGGCGTAAGAGCCAGCGCAGCAACTCCCAGGGTGCCTGCGTGGAGATGGCCAGGATCGACGCTGACATAGTTGCGATACGTAATTCCAGGGACCCGCACGGTCCGGCGCTCATCTGCCCTCGCGCCGCGATCGTGGCCCTCGTAGGTCGGCTGCGGGACGGGGAGTTCGACCACCTCGTCTCCTGACGACGCCCGCGTGGCGCTGGCCTGATGGCCCGGTCAGCCGGGCCATTAGGCCAGCGCGTCACCTACTCCCTCCGCCGCCCGGCACCGTGCCCTGCGTGGCGAGGCGGCGGTCTCCGGTGCTTGGGATCGCACTAGCCGGGGGAATTCAGTACGCGAGCCACCCGCGCAGCGGCCTGCCGCTCATCAGCACGCCCGCCGGGATACCGGGAACGGGAGAGACCGACATGACGGATAACGCGCTGGACCTGGACGCGCTGGAGGCGCGGCGATCCCGGCTCCGCGACGCGTACCTGATTGACCGGCGGCCGGTCAGCAGTGCTCGCGGCATTCACCACGTCGCCCTGATCAGCTCGGACGTCGAGCGCACCATCCGCTTCTACCAGGAGATTCTGGAGTTCCCGCTGACCGAGATCGTCGAGAACCGGGACTACAAGGGCTCCACCCACTTCTTCTTCGACGTGGGCCATGGGAACCTGCTGGCGTTCTTCGACTTTCCCGGCCTGGACCTGGACCCATACGCCGAGGTACTCGGCGGCCTGCACCACCTGGCCATCTCGGTGACCCCGGAGTCGTGGCGCCATTTGCGGGACAAGCTCGACGCGGCCGCGGTGCCGTTCCAGGTGGAGAGCGGGACCTCCATCTACTTCCGGGACCCGGACGGTGCCCGCATCGAACTTCTCGCCGAGCCACTCGGCGAGATGTACGGCGACACCGTGCTCTAAGGCCGGTGATCTAGATTGCTGTCTTCGTTCTAGGGCCGGTGATCTAGATTGCTGTCTTCGTTCTAGGGCCGGTGATCTAGATTGCTGTCTTCGGGCCCATGGTCGAACGTCAGGCTGGCACGAGCCTGTCTCAAGACGCGCAATTTCCGCATAACCCCACTCCGGGGTATCCACTTAACCGGAGTAACGCAGGTCAGCGGTGCGCCAGGGGCAGCCGGGAGACGGGGCTCTTTCAGTCCGTGACCAGCGCGAACGTCGGCCGCAGTGGTTGGGCACTCCGGTCAAATGGATAGCCCGGACCCCACTAACGGGTCTTGCCGTTCGATATTTTTTTCGATAGACTGCTATGTAAAGGAATCCAGAGAATCGTTTGGGAGTGCGACGGGTCATGGCTGAAAACCGGCCTGCTGGGGACGGCCAGCGCGAGGACAACACGCCGCCGGGTGGCGGCGCGCCGCTCTCCCCGCGGGCCGGGGCGCCTGCCTTCCCGCAGGCCGGGCCTGCCGGGACGGGGCCCGCTCTCGGCAGGCCCGGAGCGGGTTTCGCCTCCGGTGACGTGCTCGACAGGGCGCTGCCGGGCCCGTCTCTGGCCGCATCCGCGAATGCGGCCGCCGGGACGGGTTGGGCCTACGACCAGATCAGTGATGATGAGCTGATAGGTGTCCTCGGCGCGTGGCAGCGCACCGAATCATGGGTCGCCGCCAGGCCTCTCGGCCGTGGCGGAACTGATCCGGCGCCGCCCTGCTGATGCCTGCCGCGACCGCGCCACTCACGGCGGGAACCCCGTCTCCTGGGGGAAATTCTGCGCTGACGAGGTCGCTGTGGCCATGAACATCTCGCGGTGGGCGGCAGAAAAAATGACCGGCCTGGCCCATGACCTGGCCACCCGCCTGCCACTGACCTGTAAGGCCCTGCGCGAAGGGGGCATCGACGCGTACAAAGCCCAAGTGATCGCCGAGGCCACCCGCTGTCTGGATGATGCGGCCGCAGCTGTGGCGGAGGCCGCCGTCATCGACGCGCTAGCCGGCAAGACACCCGGCCAGATCCGGGCCCTGATCGCCCGTGCGGTGCTGAAAGCCGACCCTGCCGCAGCCAGGCAGCGGCGGGAGCAGGCCCAGCAGGATGCCCGGGTGGAGTTGTGGCGCGAGGATGCCGGGACCGCGGCGATCGTCAGTTTCGGGCTGCCGCCGGACGAGGCGCTGGCCGCGGACCAGCAGATCACCAGCCGCGCCCTGGACCTCAAGGCGGCCGGGGTCCCCGGCAGCATGGACGCTCTGCGGGTCCGCGCCTACCTGGACGCCCTTCTCGGCCAGGACACCGCTGCCCGGTACCGGACCACCTCCAGCCGGCCCGCCAGCAACAGCTCCGGAAGCAGCACTCCCGGCGGCAGTCACAGCGCCACCAGCACGGCCGGTAACGGCGGTTCCGACAGCGCCCCTGCTGGGACGCGAAGCGGGAACGTCGACCGCGGGCACGGCCCGCGGCGACAGGGACGGCAGTCCCGCCGGTGCGGACCCCCAGTACGACGCCGGCTCGCACCGCGATCCTGGCCCGCATCCGGGCCACGGCCCGGACCCAGGTGAACCAGGCCGCGGAGAGGGAGGCGCCCGCGGCCGCGGACCGCACGGCGAACCCGGCGCACCGGCGGGGGACAGCTCCCCCGGCAGCGCGGCACCGGGACCGCCCGGCGGGACCGGGCCGGGCGGCCCTGCGCCCGCGCCGATCCGCCCGGCCGCGAAAATCAACCTGACCATTCCGCTGGCCACCCTGCTGGGCCTGGCCGGGCGCCCCGGCGAAGCGACCGGATTTGGGCCCATCGACGCTGACCTGGCCCGCACCCTGGCCGCCCAGGCCGCCGGCCACCCCGCCACCACCTGGTGCCTCACCGTCACCGACCCGGCCGGCCACCCCCTCGCCCACGGCTGCGCCCGAAAAGGCCGCAAACGCAAAACTGCCCGGCGCACCAGGCCAGCCCGCGCCCGGCAACCAGCCATCCGGCGGCACTGGTCCCCCCGGCGGATACCGGACCTGGCGGCTGCAGCCCGGCCGGCTGGGAAGGCCCAGCGGGACCGGCCAGGCAGGCTTGCCGGAACTGGCGGTTGACCTGGCACCCATCCCGGTCAGCACCTGCGATCACCGGCACCAGGCCGCCGCCCACGACCCCAGCGATAAACTCCGCCACCTCGTCGAAATCCGGGACGGCACCTGCACGTGGCCGCCCTGCCAGCGCGACGCCGCCCGCTGCGACTACGAGCACACCACCGCGTTCGAAAACGGTGGCCTGACCTGCGCCTGTAACGGTGGTCCCCGCTGCCGCCATCACCACCATCAAAAGCAGGCTGCAGGCTGGAAACTTGAGCAAAACCAGCCTGGCTATCACACCTGGACCACCCCCGCCGGGCGCAGCTACACCAGCGGCCCCACCCAGTACCCCATCTAGTGCAGCCGCTCGTAAGTTCCTTACTGGTTGGCGGCGTGGTGATGGTTACTTTTGGTAGTCGGCGAGGTGGATGATGGCGGCGGTGTCGAATGCGTCGCTGGGGTGCCCGGCACGTTCGCCGGTGCGCAAGATCGCGTCGGCGTAGGTTTCGGTGGCGGGGTCGTAGATCGCGAACTGAATCGCCCCGGGTTTTGTGGAGGCTCCCAATCCACGGGAGAGTGGGACGATGGGAGCAGCACGGAAGTATCCGGACGAGCTGCGTGACCGGGCGGTCCGGCTGGTGCTGGACCTGGTCAAGGACCAGGACGCCAGCGTGACGGCGGCCTGCCGGAAGGTGGGCGGCGAGCTGGGGATCAAGCCGGACACGCTGCGCGGCTGGGCCAAGCAGGCGCAGGTCGACCGGGGGATGCGGCCGGGGACCGCGTCGGCGGATGCGGCGCGGATCCGGGCGCTGGAGCGGGAGAACGCCGAGCTTCGCCGGGTGAATGCGATCTTGCGCACGGCGAGCGCTTTTTTCGCGGCCGAGCTCGACCACCGGTAGCCCTGGTGGTGGCCTTCATCGAGGCTTTCCGGGACCAGTTCGGGGTCGAGCCTATGTGCCGGGCGCTGCGGCAGGCCGGCGTGGCGATCTCGCCGTCGGGATACTACGCGGCCCGGGCGCGGCCGCTACCGGCCCGGGCGCTCGGTGATGCCGCGCTGGAGAAACAGATCCTGCGCGTCTACAAGGACAGCAAGGAACGGTACGGCGCCTGGAAGGTATGGGACCAGCTCAACCGCGAGGGCATCGCGGCGGCCCGGTGCACCGTGGAGCGGCTGATGCGGAAACTCGGGCTGCGCGGGGTGCGCCGCGGCGGCTACAAGGTGCGCACCACACGTTCCGATCCGGCGCAGGACCGGCCGGAGACCTGGTCAACAGGGACTTCGCGCCGGATGCCCCGGACCGGCTGTGGGTGGTCGACTTCACCTTCGTATCCACCTGGGCGGGCACCGCGTACACCGCGTTCGTGATCGACGCGTTCGCCCGGCTGATCACCGGGTGGCGCACCGCCGCCAGCCACAGCACGGACCTGGTGCTGGACGCGCTGGTGATGGCAGTCACCTACCGGGCCCGGCAGGGGGTGAAGGTGGCCGGGCTGACCCACCACAGCAACGCCGGCAGCGAGTACCTGTCCATCCGCTACGGCGCCGAGCTGGTGGCCGCGGGCATCGCGCCGTCGGTCGGGTCCGTCGGGGACTCTTACGATAACGCGCTGGCGGAGAGCATCATCGGGCTGTACAAGGCCGAGGTCATCGATCACCTGGGGCCGTGGGAAACCCCCGCCCAGGTGGAGGCGGCCACCAGCGAATGGGCCAGCTGGTACAACACCGCGCGGGTGATGCGGCGCACCGGCGGCCGCCCGCCGGCCGAATACGAGCAGGCCTGGCGGGACGGGACGCTCGGCCGGGTCCCCGCCCGCGGGCCGGGCAGCAGGCCCCGCCGGCCACCAGAAGGAGGCGGCCATGGCCGCCGCTCATTACCCAGGCGGGCTGCGCCCGCACCCGCCGGGGCTCCGCCCCGGACCCCGGCCCTCCTCAGAGATGGCCTGGCAGGTCAGGACGGGTGCGGCGGCGGGCGGGCATCTCCTCGCCGGCCGCGGGACGGGTGCCACGGAACCCCCGCCCAGGTCAAGGGCGCCTCCGGCGTCGCAAGCGATGACGCTGCGCGTCACCCTTGCCCTGCCCGGGGAACCCGCGGCGCAAAGCGGGTGCCCGACGAGGAGATGCCCGAGTTCCCCCGGCGGGGGCCTGGCGGCAGAGCCCGCCACCAGGCGGGGCAGCTGGACAGCGCAGCTGGACAGATGTTCGACAAAACAAAAGCGGAAAATGATCAGACCGTGGTTCCGCCAGGCGGCGGTACCGTGGAAGACAACGGCCACCCAGACCAGAGCATCTGGGGAGAATCGAGTCTCCACCAAACCCGGGGTGCTCCAAACCCCCAGTGGTCGTCGTCGCCGAGGTACTGGATACGGCACAGCGGGATCTGCTCGTCGTTGTCGTCGCCCTCGCCGGCCCAGGCGGTTAGGTAGCCGAACGAGCCGCGCCAGCGGATGGTGACTTCCTGCAGGTCCGGGCAGGTGAGCGAGGCGTGATGGTCGACGGTGCCCTCGATTAGGTCCTTGAGGCGCTTGGACGGTACCGGCATGTTCTCCAGTGTTTCCTGCCTGCCCGGGTGGCGGCGCCGGGCCCGGCGCGACACGCGGGCGGGCAGTCATCCGCCGGTCCGCCCGGTTGTGGCGGCATTCTTCCGTGATCACTGTGGCACGGAAGGAGATTCGCCTATGGCCGGGCGCTCCCGCGCTGTCCCCGTCAGGCTGACTATCAAGCGGCGGCGCAAACTGGAGCAGATCGTGCGGGCGGGCACCAGCCCGCAGCGGCTGGTGCTGCGGGCAAAGATCGTGCTGGCGGCCGCGGGCGGGACGGCGAATGCGGCCATCGCCCGCGACCTGGGCTGCAGCGCGGCGGTCGTGCGGACCTGGCGGGGCCGGTTCGCCGTCCGGGGCATACCGGGCTTGTTTGACAGGCCGCGCTGCGGGCGGCCGGAAGTGCACGGGCCCAGCGCGAGGCTGGCGGTCATCGCCGTCGCCACCTCCGTCCCGCCCGGCGGCGAGTCGCAGTGGTCCCGCTCGCTGATCGCCGGCCACCTGCGGGAGCGGGGCCTGCCGATCTCGGCATCGGCCGTGGGCCGGGTGCTAGGCGAGGCGGACCTGCGCCCGCACAAGGTCCGCGGCTGGCTCAACCGCACCGACGATCCCTCATTCTGGCTCCGGGCCGGGCAGGTGTGCCGCCTGTACCTGAACCCGCCGCGTGGCACCGTGCTGATCAGCGTCGATGAGAAGACCGGCATCCAGGCCAAGTCCCGCAAGCACCCCGAGATCCCCGGCCGGCCCGGCCGGGACACCCGGCGGGAGTTCGAGTACATCCGGCACGGCACCGTCTCGGTCCTCGCCGCGATGAACGTGGCCACTGGCGAGGTCATCGCGGAGCGGATTGACCGCAACGACTCCGCGACGTTCACCCGGTTCCTGACGATGCTGAACCAGATGACCCCGCCCTGCCTGCGCATTCACCTGATCATGGACAACGGCTCGTCCCATACCTCCCGCGCCACCCGGGCATGGCTCGCCGCGCACCCCAGATTCGCCGTGACATACACGCCCAAGCACGCGTCCTGGCTCAACATCATCGAGCAGTGGTTCGGGGTCCTGACCCGCCGGCTGCTGCGCCGCGGCGACTTCGCCTCCCGCGACGACCTTGAAGCCAAGATCACCTCGTTCACCATCCGGCACAACAAGAACGCCCGCCCGTACCGGTGGAACTACGACGCCGACGCCGAACACGCCCGCTATCTCGAACGGCACCCCGAGCCCGGACCCCTGCCCGCCGCCCTGACGGAAGCCGCATGAACCCCACGCTCGGTAACCAAGAAGCAGTCAGGAACTTACGGTGCGCTGCACTAGACCGTGAGCCCGTAACCGCGGGCCGGGGAGCCGGGAGCCGGGGAGCCGGGAAGCCGGGAAGCCGGGAACTCCAGCTGGCCCTTCCTCGCGCCCAGCGGGCTGAGTGGCATCAGGTAAGGCTCGCGATCCGCTACGGCCCGGCCACTCCGGTCGGCACCTCGGGCGCAGCGATGCTCTCCTGGGCCCGGACCGGCCGACGGCCGGCGATGAGCCAACCGGCGAACGTAAGGACCAGGGCCACCACCACGCCCAGGTTGGCGAACGCCCAGGTGCCGGTCTTGCCGCCCAGGCCGAACGGCCCTAGCAGGTAGCCCTGCCACTTCAGCCAGCTTGCCGACGTATTGGTCACCAGGCCCCAGCCGATGATGGTCCCGGCCACCATGAGCGCGACCGAAACCCAGCGCACATCGCCGTACCGGCCGTGGATGTCGTAGAGGTCCGCGTCGGTATAGTTCCGGCTGCGCAGCGCGATGTCGGCCAGCATGATCCCGCACCAGGCCGCGATGGGCACGCCGAGCGTGATGAGGAAGCCCTGGAAGGGCCCGATGAAGTTGTGCGAGAAGAACACCACGTAGATGGTGCCGGCGATCATCAGGATGCCGTCGATCATGGCTGCGACGTACCGGGGGGTGGGCAGCCCGGCGGCCAGCAAGGTCAGCCCCGACGAGTAGATGTCCAGCACCGCCCCGCCCACCAGGCCCAGCACGGCCACGATGGCGAACGGGAAGAGGTACCAGGTCGGCAGGATGGTGGTTAGCGCGCCGATCGGGTCGGCGGAGATAGCGCTGCTCAGCTTGGCGGACGAGCCGGCCAGCAGCAGGCCGAAGCCGAGCAGGAAGATCGGAGCGATCGCCGATCCGAACGTGGTCCACCCGATGACGCCGCCGCCCGAGGTCCGCCGGGGCAGGTAGCGGGAGTAATCGGCGGCGGTGTTGACCCAGCCCAGGCCGAAGCCGGTGATAACGAAGATGGTCGCGCCGATGAAGGCCTCGGCCGACCCGGAGTGGATGTGCGAGACCGTGCCCCAGTGGATCTTCCCGGCCACCAGGATGAAGTAGATCACCGTCAGCACAGCGGTGATCACGGTGATGATGGTCTGCAGGCGCATGATGGTGGCGAAGCCGAGCACCCCGCCGCCGACAATCAGCGCCGTGATGATCAGGAACGCGATGATCTTGGTGGCGTCTCCGCCGCCCCAGCCCAGCCGCTGGAACACGGTCGCGGTAGCCAGCGTGGCCAGCGCGGTGAGCACGATCTCCCAGCCGACGCACAGCACCCACGAGATCACCGACGGCAGCTTGTTACCGCGCACGCCGAACGCCGCCCGGGACAGGATCAGGGTCGGTGCGGAGCCGCGCTTCCCGGCCACCGCGATGAAGCCGCACAGCAGGAAGGACAGGACGATTCCGGATCAGGCCGGCCACAGAGGCCTGCCAGAACGAAATACCGAAGCCGAGGACGAACGATCCGTAGCTGAGCCCTAGCACTGAGATGTTCGCCGCGAACCATGGCCAGAACAGCTGCCGCGGCCTGCCCCCGCGCTCGTCCTCACGGATGACGTTGATGCCGTTGAGCTCGACGCTCCCGGCGTGCTCCTGCGTAGTGGCGCTCACCGTCACGCTCCTTCCGGACGTGCCGTCCGACCGGCCCGGCCGCACTTGACAGCCGCCGCCTGCCCGCTGAAACATCGCGGATCATGTTCCATCTTCCCGGTTCCGCAGCCGGTGATGCCGCGGGCGGTGATGCCGCGGGCGGTGATGCCGCGGGCGGTCAGACCACGGGCGGTGAGACCACGGGCGGTGAGACCACGGGCGGTCAGACCACGGGCGGTCAGACCGGCGGCCTGGCCGGCGGGCCCGGGGCGCGCTGTACGGGCTGGCCATTGGGGATGCGCTCGGCATGCCGACCCAGCTGATGCCGCGGCCGGAGATCGTCCGCCGCTGGGGACCAGTGCTCGCCGGGTTCGAGCGGCCCCGCCCGGGCACCCGATCGCCGCGGGCCAGCCGGCCGGTGCGGTCACCGACGACACGGAGCAGGCCGTGCTGCTGGGGCGGCTGCTCGTCGCTGGAGGCGGGACCGTCGAGGCCGAGGCGCTGGCCGGCGCGCTGGTGGCGTGGGAAGCGGACATGGCCGCGCGCGGCTCCGCGGACCTGCTCGGCCCGTCGACCCGGCGCGCCGTGGCCGCCGTCCGGGCCGGCACCCCGCCCGACGTGGCCGGCGCCAGCGGTGACACGAACGGCGCGGCCATGCGTATCGCTCCGGTCGGGATCGCCACCGCCATCGAGGACGGTCTCGGCCCGCTGGTGGACCGGGTGGTCGCGGCCAGCTATGTCAGCCACGGCACCGGGCTGGCGCTGGCCGGGGCCGCGGCCGTCGCGGCCGCGGTGAGCGCGGGCATCTCCGGGGCCCCGGTCGCGGGCGCCACCGAGGCCGGCGTGGCGGCGGCCCGGCTCGCCGCTGGCCGGGGTCACTGGGTCGCCGGGGCCGACGTCGCGGCGCGGATCGAGTGGGCCACCGGGTTGGTGGCCGGCCGCCCGGCCGGCGCGGCGGCGGACCTGATCTACCGGCTGGTCGGCACCAGCCTGGCCACCCAGGAGTCCGTCCCGGCCGCCTTCGCGGTGCTCAGCGTGCTTCCCGACGATCCCTGGCGGATGTGCCACCTGGCGGCGTCGGTGGGCGGCGACACCGACACGATTGCCGCGATGGCGGGTGCGATCGGCGGGGCGTGCCACGGCGAGGACGCGTTTCCGGCCGGGGCCATCGCCATGATCGACACGCACGGCCTGGACCTCCCGGGCCTGGCCGCCGGCCTGCTCGCCCTCCGGCAGACCCGTCCGCCGCCCACCCGGACGGTGACCCGGTGAGCGACCCAGACCTCCCGATCCGGCCTATCCGACGGCTGGTCTTCGCCGGCGAGGCCCTCGTCGACCTGGTTATGCGGATCCCGGCGCTGCCCGAACGGGGCGGCGACATGATCGCCACGTCTGCGGGCCCGGCCGTGGGCGGCGGATTCAACATCATGGCGGCCGCCGCCCGGCACGGCCTGCCGGTGCTGTACGCCGGCGGCCACGGCAGCGGGCCGTGGGGCGATCTGGTCCGGTCCGCGTTGGCCGCCGAAGGCATCGCCGTGCTGCGGCCGCCGGACCGGCGATCCGACACCGGCTTCGACGTCGCCCTGGTGGAGCGCGGCGGCGAGCGCACGTTCGTCACCAGCCTCGGCGCGGAAACCCTGCGCGAGCCGGGCAGCTGGGACGCCGTCCCGGTCGGGGCCGGTAACGCCGTCTACATTTCCGGCTACGGGCTGGCCTCGGCCGCCTCGGGCCCGGTCCTGGGGGAGTGGGCTGCCAGCCTGCCGCGCGGCGTGCTGCTGTTCGCAGACCCTGGCCCGCTGATCGCCGAGATCCCGGCGGCTGTGCTGGGCCCGGTGCGGGCGCGCTGCGACTGGTGGAGCTGCAACGAGCGGGAGGCCTGGGCCAGCACCGGCGTGGCCGACCCGGCCGAAGCCGCCCGCCGGCTGCTCAGCCAGGCGGGCGGAGCCGATCATGGCCGGCCGGACAGCCCACCGGGGGTCATCGTCCGGACCGGGGCGGCGGGCTGCGTGCTGGCGCGCGGCGACCAGATCACCCATATCCCGGCCCCGCCGGTCGTCGCGGTCGACACCACCGGCGCGGGTGACGCCCACTCCGGCGTGTTCCTGGCCGGGCTCGCTGGCGGGCTGGGCCCGGTGGACGCAGCCCGCCGGGCCAACGCCGCCGCGGCCCTGTCCACCACGCGTCCCGGTCCCGCGACGTCCCCGGCCGGCGCCGAGCTGGATGCCTGGCTGGCCGCCCGCGCCTTACCGGCCTGGCTGACCCTGGCCGGACCGGGGAACGGCCGTGGCAGGATCGGGGGGTGGCCACGATCCTGCTGCTCTCGACCGCTGACACCGAGCTGCTCGCCGCGCGCGCGGCGGGGGCGGGTTACCGGACCGCGAACCCCACCCGGGTCCCGCTGGACGAGCCGGAGGCACTCGCCAGGCTGACCGGCGGGGCGGACATCGTAGTCCTCCGCCTGCTCGGCGGGCGCCAGGCCTGGCCTGAGGGGATCGCCGCGCTACGCGCCACCCGGCTGCCGCTGGTCGCCCTCGGCGGTGAATCCGTGCCCGACGCCGAGATGATGGCGCAGTCCACGGTGCCGGCGGGCGTGGTCGCCGAGGCGCTCGGCTACCTGCGCGAAGGCGGTTCCGCCAACCTGAGGGAGCTGGCGGCGTTCCTGTCCAACACCGTCCTGCTCACCGGGGAGGGCTTCGCCCCGCCCGAGCCCGCGCCCGGCTACGGCGTGCACGCCCTGCCCATCTCCGCCGGGCAGCCCGGGTCCCAGGGCCCGTCTCCGACCGCTGACGGAACCGCGCCCGGCCGCGAGCCCGCCGGCCCCCCGCGGACGCACCCGCTCACGAGCGGCCGACGGTCGCGGTGATCTTCTACCGGGCGCACGAGCTATCCGGCAACACGGGGTTCATCGACACGCTCTGCGCGGCGATCACCGAGCGTGGCGGGACCCCGCTGCCGGTGTACTGCTCCTCACTGCGGTCGGCCGACCCTGGCCTGGCGGACCTGCTCCGCCCGGCGGGCGCCATCATCACCACCGTCCTCGCGGCCGGGGGCTCCGCCGCCGCCGACCAGGGCGCCGAAGGTGACTGGGACGCGGGCGCGCTCGCCGGACTGGGCGTCCCGCTCATTCAGGGCCTGTGCCTGACCTCCTCGCGCGGGCAGTGGCAGGACGCGGCCGGGGGACTCAGCCCGATTGACGCGGCCATGCAGGTGGCCATTCCCGAGTTCGACGGGCGCCTGATCGCGGTTCCCTTCTCGTTCAAGGAGGAAGGGCCGGACGGCATCCCGGTCTACCGGGCCGACCCGGAGCGGGCTGGGCGCCTGGCGGGCATCGCCGTCCGGCACGCGCGGCTGGCCGCCACCCCGAACCCCGCCAAGCGCGTCGCGATCATGCTGTCCTGCTACCCGACGAAGCATTCCCGGGTCGGCAACGCCGTCGGCCTGGACACGCCCGCGTCCGCGATCCGCCTGCTGCAGGCCCTGCGCGAGGCCGGCTACGACCTCGGCGACGGTTTCCCCGACGACGGCGACACCCTCATCCACACGCTCATCGCGGCGGGCGGCTACGACACCGAATGGCTGACCGAGCGGCAGCTCAGCGCCGCGCCGGCGCGCGTCCCGCTGGCCAGCTACCGCCGCTGGTTTTCTGCTCTTCCTAACGGGACTCAGCGGAAGCTCGCCAGCCACTGGGGTGAGCCGCCGGGTGAGCTGTACACCGACGGCGATGACATCGTGCTGGCCTCGCTGCGGTTCGGCAACGTGGTGGTGATGATCCAGCCGCCGCGCGGTTTCGGCGAGAACCCGGTCGCCATCTACCACGATCCCGAGCTGCCGCCGTCCCATCATTACCTGGCGGCCTACCGGTGGCTGGACGAGGAGTTCGGCGCGGACGCGGTCATCCACCTGGGCAAGCACGGCACCCTGGAGTGGCTGCCGGGCAAGGGGCTGGGCCTGTCGGCCGAGTGCGCCCCGGACGCGGTGCTGCGCGACCTCCCGCTGATCTACCCGTTCATCGTGAACGACCCGGGGGAGGGGACCCAGGCCAAGCGGCGCGCGCACGCGGTCATCGTCGACCACCTGGTCCCGCCGATGGCGCGCGCCGACAGCTACGGCGAGCTGGCCAAACTGGAACAACTGCTGGACGAGTACGCGACGGTCGCGGCGCTGGACCCGGAGAAACTGCCTGCCGTCCGGGCCCAGATCTGGTCGCTGACCCGCGCCGCCCAGCTGCACCACGACCTCGAGGTCAGCGCGGAGCCGGGCGCCGCGGAGTTCGACGACTTCGTGCTGCACATCGACGGCTACCTGTGCGAGGTCAAGGACGCCGCGATCCGCGACGGCCTGCACATCCTCGGCGCGGCCCCGGCGGGCGATGCGCTGGTCAACCTGGTCCTGGTCATCCTGCGCTCGGCGCAGCTGTGGAGCGCCCGCTGGGGGGCGCTGCCCGGCCTGCGGGCCGCGCTGGGCCTGGCCGAGGAGACCGGGAACGCCTCCCGTACCGAGACCGATCGCTACGAGCAGACCGGGCGCGCCCTGGTCGAGGCGATGGCCGCCGCTGATTGGGAGCCCGCCCGCGCCGCCACGGTCGTGGCTGCGGTGCTCAACGCCCCGCCGCCCTCCGTTGTCCCTGGGCCCGACCCGGCGGCGGTGGCGCGGGTTCTGCGGTTCGCCTGCACCGAAGTCGTGCCGCGGCTGGCGGCCACCAGCGGGGAGATCGGCGCGGTGCTGCGCGCGCTGTCCGGCGGTTATGTGCCCGCCGGGCCGTCCGGGTCACCCACCCGGGGGCTGGTCAACGTGCTGCCGACCGGGCGGAACTTCTACTCGGTCGACCCGAAGGCCATCCCGTCGGCCAACTCCTGGGACACCGGGGCCGCGCTGGCTGAGTCGCTGCTGGCCCGCCACCTGGCCGACGAGGGCAGCTACCCGCGCTGTGTCGGGCTGACCATCTGGGGCACCTCCGCGATGCGCACGCAGGGCGACGACATCGCCGAAGTGCTCGCCCTGATCGGCTGCCGCCCGGTCTGGGACGAGGGCTCGCGTCGGGTCACCGGCTTCGCGGTCGTCCCGGCCGAAGAGCTCGGGCGCCCCCGCATCGATGTCACGGTGCGCATCTCCGGATTCTTCCGGGACGCGTTCCCGCACGTCATCGCGCTGCTGGACGATGCGATGGCCGCGGTCGCGGGACTTGACGAGCCGCCCGAGCTCAATTACCTGCGGGCGCACGCCGCCGTGGACCACGCCGCACACGGGGACTGGCGCCGGGCCACGACCCGGATCTTCGGCTCCAAGCCTGGTGCGTACGGCGCGGGCCTGCTCCCGCTGATCGACGCGCGGAACTGGCGCGACGACGCTGACCTGGCCGAGGTCTATGCGGTCTGGGGCGGTTACGCCTACGGCCGGGACCTGGACGGCGCCCCCGCCCGCCCTGACATGGAGACCGCGTTCGCGCGGATCGCGGTGGCGGCCAAGAACGCCGATACCCGCGAGCACGACATCGCCGACTCCGACGACTACTTCCAGTACCACGGCGGCATGGTGGCCATGGTCCGGTCCCTCACCGGGCGCAGCCCGGCCGCCTACATCGGCGACTCGGCCACGCCCGACGCGGTGAAGACGCGCACGCTGGCCGAGGAGACGCGCCGGGTGTTCCGATCCCGGGTGGTGAACCCGCGGTGGATCGCGGCCATGCGCCGGCACGGTTACAAGGGCGCGTTCGAGCTGGCCGCGACGGTGGACTACCTGTTCGGTTACGACGCGACCGCACACGTGGTGGCGGACTGGATGTACGAGCGGCTCGCCGCCGCCTACGTATTCGACCCAGAGAGCCGGGCCTTTATGGAAAAATCCAATCCCTGGGCGCTGCGCGGCATCACGGAACGCCTCCTGGAGGCGGCTCAGCGTGGCATGTGGGCGGAGCCGGATCCCAAGACCCTGGATCAGCTCCGTCAGGTCTTCCTCGATCTGGAGGGCGACCTGGAGGCCGACGGCTGAGCGAAATTGCGGCTCGCGCACTTGCGAACGAACGCTTGTGATTCCACAGCCCGGTGACAGACTAGGAACCGAGAGTCAATGGAGGCGGCGATGGCCCAGGCGCAGGTCCCCACGGGGGTGGATCCCAATGTCCCCACGCCAGCTCGGATCTATGACTACATGCTGCGCGGCGAGCATTACCTGGACGTCGATGTGCGCGCCGCCCAGCAGATACTGAGCGTCGTACCGGAGATTCAGGACTGCGCCTGGTCCAACCGCGGGTTTCACCAGCGGGCGGCCAAGTGGATCGCCGAGCACGGTGTCCGGCAGTTCATTGACATCGGTTCCGGGCTGCCGACCGTCGGGAACACGCACGATGTCGTTCAGCGGGTCGCCCCGGGCACCCGGGTGGTCTACATCGACAACGACCCGATGGTGGAAACGCAGAGCCGTACCCTGCTCGCCGGCACCGGAACGACCGCGGTGATCCGCGGTGACCTGCGCGAGCCGGACACGATCCTCGGGAACCCCCAGCTTCGCCAGCTCATCGACTTCAGCCAGCCGGTCGGGGTGCTGATGACGGCCGTCCTGATGTTCGTTTCCGACTCCGCCGATCCGTGGGGCCTGGTGTCGCGCTACATGGACGCGATGCCGCCGGGCAGCTACCTGTCGCTGTCGCATCTCACCGACGAGCGCAAGCCGCCGCTCACGGTGGAGCGGTTCCGTGCCGTCTTCGACAAGGCCAGCGAGAGCATGCACTTCCGGTCGCACGCCGATATCGCGCGGTTCTTCGACGGCCTGGAACTGGTGTCGCCGCACGAGGGCGCCGAGCCGGGCCTCACCTTCACCGGCATCTGGGGCGCGGAGGATCCGGTCCTCGCGGACAGCGAGGGCCAGCGCTGGCTCTACTGCGGGGTGGCCAGGCGGCCGTGATCGCCAAGCCCACGGTCGAGGAGCTCGGCATCGACCCGGACGCTCAGGAATGGCAGCGCTCGGGCGGGTCAGCCGGTGCCATTGAGATAGCTTTTTTTCCAGGAAAACCCCTTGTTTCCGGGGGGTTTGGTGCCACCGTGACTTGCGGGAACAATGATTCGCATGAGCTGGCCATGCCGCGCGACAGTGACTGGATTCTGATGCGCGTCGCCGATGATCCAGCTCGCCGGGTGCTCGTGTTCGACCGGAACGAGTGGGAGTGCTTTCTTGACGGCGCCCGCAACGGGGAATTCGATGACGCGGCGGATAATGCCGTGTCCGAGGCTGGCAACGCTACGTGCCAGGCTGACAACGTTACGTCCCAGGCTGGTCATGCCGCGTCCTAGACTGTCCGGGCGCCGGCGCTACGCGGGCAGCTGATCTCGGCCAAGTCGCAAACCATCAGTTGGCACGCGTCGGGGGCGCCGCAATCAGGCCGCTCGACCGGAATTCATGAAAAAGTCTAGATTTGCGAATCGCAAGTTGGGTAACCTGAGGATGAAGTTCAGAACTCGTCAGGAAGGCGGGGCGGTGTGACCGACGATGCCTACGGCGCGACGATCGCCAAGCGCCGCCTGTCTGACCGCCTCGCCGAGCTGCGCGAGGCCAGCGGCTATACCGCGAACCATGTCTGCGACATCCTGAACTGGGGCCGGGGCAAGGTGGGCCGCTTCGAGGCCAACCAGTGGAAGCGCCCCGAGATGAGCGACGTGCGGGACCTGCTCCGCATCTACGGCGTTACGGACGGCGCGGCGGAGGAGGTCGAGGAGCTGGCCATCCGGGCCCGGGCCCGGCCCTGGTGGCGCGACTTCCCGGAGATCTTCGACAGCGAATTCCCCGGCTATGAGAACGACGCCACGACCATACGAGCGTTCATGCCGCTGATCCTGCCTGGGCTGCTGCAGACGCCGGCCTACATCGAGTCGCTGCTGCGGACCGGTCCCCGGCCGCCCAAATGGCGGCGTGATGCGCTGGCCGCACGGCTGCGGCGGCAGGAGATCCTCGACCGCTCCGACGGGACCGCCCCGGTGCTGAGCGCCGTGATCACCGAGGCGTCCCTGCTGTACCGGTGGGGTACCCACGGCGACCGCCAGGAGCAGATCCTCCACCTTGTCGACATAGCGGGCCGGCGCAACGTCGAACTGCGCGTCCAGCGCTTCGAGGACGGGCCGCCGAGCGGCGCGCATTCCATGGTCAACATCTTTGGCTTCGGCAGCGAGGACCCGAGCCTCGTCTTTGTGGAAACCGACTATGTGATTGAGGAGGTGAGCAAGCGGGATTCGGTGCACGGCTACGTGCAGTCGTTCGACCGTGCGTGCGATGGGGCGCTCGACCCGCGTGACACGGTGGCTTATCTCGAGCGCCTCGCTGATCGACTGGAGTGAGCAATGACTGATCTGTCTCAGGCTGTCTGGCGCAAGGCCCGCCGGAGTTCCCACAACGGCGGCTGCGTCGAGATTGCGGCCAACCTCCCTGACGTGACCGCCGTCAGGGACAGCAAGCGCCCGGAAGGCGGCGCGCACGTCGTCGGCCGGGACGCGTTCGCCAGCTTCCTGGCGGACGTCAAAGAGGGGCGTTACGACATCTAGGTGCCGTAACAGTGGGGGGAAGGTGAATCCCCCGGGCTGCATCCCCGGGGGATTCACCTTAGCCCGGCCCTGTCGCAACGGCCCTTGCGACGGCTCTGTGCGGCTGCGTCAGCGGTCGGCGCCCGTGGTCATCCCGGCCGCCACGTTGGTGTAGGCGGCGAGCACGCTGTCCCAGAATCCCCGGACGTCGATGGCCGTGGCCACGAGAGCGTTCTGCCTGGCCGCAGGAGCGCGGAAGTCCGTGACCGTCATGCCCGAGGTCCAGCAGCCCATGGTCTCGACCTCCACCCGGGCAGGCAGGCAGCCGAGCAGCCCGTGGTCGGCGACGTAGGCCACCGCGCACACGTCGTGCACGGCCGGGCTCGGCCACGTCCGGCGCGCACACCTGCCCGTATTTTTCCAGACCCGGCAGTAGCAGCTGGCTGGCCAGCAGGCCCAGCGGGCGCATCCGGTCCCGGACCGCCGGGGTGGCCCGGGCCTGCAGCGTCACGTCCAGCCCCACCATGGTGACCGTCCAGCCGGCGCGGAACACGATGGCGGCGGCTTCGGGGTCGGCGGCGATGTTGAACTCGGCCGCGGGCGTGACGTTCCCGCGGCCGGACGAGCCACCCATGATGACGAAGTCCTTGACCTGGCTGACCAGCTTCGGCTGGCGGTGCACGGCCAGCGCGATGTTCGTCAGCGGCCCGGTAGCGACCAGCGTGATCTGACCCCGATCCGCGCCGATCGTCTCGATTATGTAGTCGATGGCGTGCCCGCCGGCGGGCCGGGACCGCGGTGGCGGCAGCAGTGCGCCGCCGAGACCGGTGTCGCCGTGCACGTGCCGGGCGTCCATCGGCGGCCGCAGCAGCGGCGCGGGGCTTCCCGGGGTGACCGGAACGCCCAGCGCGCCGACGAACTCGCTGACCCGCTGGGCGTTGGAGGTGGTCAGATCCAGGCCGACGTTCCCGGCCACAGTGGTGATGCCGCGCAGGTCAATATCCGGGCTGCCCACCGCGAAGGCGATGGCCAGCGCGTCATCGATGCCCGGATCGCAGTCCAGGATGATCTTCTCAGTCACCCGCAGCCCCTTCCTGCGTTCCCGCCGCTCCGTCGGGTCCATCGGGCCCGTCCAGCCCCCGACGCTACCGGACCCCGGCCGGCCGCTTGTAGCCTCGTGCCGAGGAGGTCACCATGCACCAGCCGCCCATCCCGCACGTCGCCCGGACCGACCCGGAGATCGCCAGCCTGATCGAAAGGGAAGCGCGCCGGGAGTTCGAGAAGATCCGGCTGATCCCGTCGGAGAACTACGCATCGGTCGCCGTCCTGGAGGCCTCCGGTTCGGTGCTGACCAACAAGTACTCCGAGGGCTACCCGGGCCGCCGCTACTACGAGGGCCAGCAGTACGTAGACGCCATCGAGACCCTGGCCGCGGAGCGGGCGCAGGCCCTGTTCGGGGTCGACCACGCCAACGTCCAGCCCTACTCGGGCTCGCCCGCCAACCTGGCCGTCTACCTGGCCTTCGCCAGCCCCGGCGACACGATCATGGGGATGTCGCTGCCGATGGGCGGCCACCTGACCCACGGCTGGCCGGTGTCGGTCACCGGCAAGTGGTTCCACGCCGTGCAGTACACCGTCCGGGCCGACACCGGCCGGGTCGACATGGACGAGGTCCGCGACCTGGCGCTGCGCGAACGGCCGAAGATCCTCTTCTGCGGCGGGACGGCGATCCCGCGTACCATCGACTTCCCCGCTTTCGCGCAGATCGCCGCCGAAGCGGGCGCCGTGCTGGCGGCCGACATCGCGCACATCGCCGGGCTGATCGCCGGCGGGGCCCACCCGTCCCCGGCCGGGCAGGCCGACGTGATCACCACGACGACGCACAAGACGCTCCGCGGTCCACGCGGTGCGATGATCATGTCGACCGCAGAGCACGCGTCCGCACTGGACAAGGCGGTGTTCCCCGGCCTGCAGGGCGGCCCGCACGATCACACCACGGCCGCCATCGCGGTGGCCCTGCACGAGGCCGCGCAGCCCGATTTCCGCACCTATGCCTACCAGGTGGTGGCCAATGCGCGGGTCCTGGCCGAAGCGCTCACCGCGCGGGGCTACGACCTGGTGTCCGGTGGCACGGACAACCATCTGATCCTGGTCGACCTGACCCGCCAGGGGATCGGCGGCAAGCCCGCGGCGCGCGCCCTGGACCGGGCCGGCCTCGAACTGAACTACAACACCGTGCCCTACGACCCGCGCAAGCCGTTCGACCCGTCCGGCATCCGGCTCGGCACCCCAGCGATCACCACCCGCGGCCTGGGCGTGGAGCACATGCCGCTGATCGCGGCGTGGCTGGACGACGCGATCGCCGCCGCGGCCAAGGACGACGAGGCGACACTGGACCGGATCGCCGGCGAGGTCCGCGACCTGCTGGCCGGGTTCCCGATGCCCGGCTGGGTCGTCACCTGATCGCGCCCGGCCGCCCGGGCTGCGCCGGCCGGTCCAGCAGGGTGGCTTTCAGCGCGCCGGGTGCGGCAGCCATCGGCGGTTCCTCTCCCGTTACCCTTTGTCTCCCCGTTACCCCTTGTCTCCCCGTTACCCCTTGTCTCCCCGTTACTCCTCGTCGGCGCCGGGCTCTCGTTCCCGGGTGACCTGCGCCACCTTTTCCTGGTCGTAAACTTCGGCGGGCGCATCACGGTGCGCGGCCACACTGCGCCCATCGCCCTGGTCAATGCCGCCCTGTACCGGGCCGGTCCACGCTGGCATGGCGGCGGGCCCTTTATGGCGCGGCGCGCGCCCGGCCAGCATGACCGGGACGAGCAGCGCTGCGGCCAGGAATATGGAGCACACCGACAGGACGATCAGTCCGCTCTCCGGCATACTGGTGATGTTGGTTTCTACCATTGGTACGGCTACAAACGGAGCCAACGCGTCTACCTCCTCGTGCGGAGCCCTTTTCCGAAGGACGCCTGCACTACTTATAGTCCCTTACTGGCCTGGGGCACGACGAGGACGGGGCATGGCGCGTTACGCAGTACGTACTGGCTGACGGCGCCCAGCAGCCGGGCGGCGTGCTCGCCCCGGGTGGCCAGCACGATGAGCTGGGCGTTCACGGACCGGGCCGTATCCACCAGTGCCCGCCCCGGCACGCCGGTCACGGTGCGCTCCGCCACGGTCTCTTCGTCGGGGCCCAGCGCTTCCCGGACCGCGGCACGGAGGGCGGACTCGGCGAGCTTCTGCTCCTCGCCGGGAGAGCGGAAGGTGCTGAGCGGCCGCGCGGCCGGCGCACCGAGGGCGCCCTCACCGCTGTGGGCCATCACGGCGACCAGGCCGACCCCGCGGAACTTCGCCTCCTCCCGGGCCAGCCGGATCGCGGCGTACGAATCAGGGGAACCGTCTACGCCCACTACTACGGTCATCGTCCACCTCTTCATGGCTGAGACCTGCCGTTCGGTGCGCCCGGCCGGGCCCGGCAGGTCCAAGGGGCGCGATGGCCGCCCGACCCGGCGGCCCACGCTGCACTACGGTCCTGCTCTTCCCCGGCAGCGGGCTGTCATGCACCCGGTAGTCACAGATCGGCCTTTGGCCGCCCCAGTTATGTCCTCTCGCCGGCCCCCGGAGGGGCCCGATGGTCAGCGCCTAGTCGACGTAGGAGTCATCCTGCGATGTGCTGATGTCGCTCCTGGGCGGACGATTTCCCCAGGAGCCCGACTTGACTTGAGCTGCCGACTGATCTGGATGATCTCAGTCCAGACGGCATTGGTCTCGTACTTGGATAGCGCCGTCTCGGGCCGATGAGCGTGCCGTCTCCGTCAGGTAGGCGTCGGTTTTCCGCACTTGGTATTAGCGCCGTGCTCATCGCTGAGCCGAGTTAATTCGGCAAGTACGGCGTCGGTTTTCCGCACTTGGCATTGCCCGTGCTCGACTGAGGCGGCTGGCCCCGTGGTCATCGTACGCTGGAGGTGCCCCGGCCGCGGCACCCGGTGCCTACCGGGAGCATTTTCAGTCGTATAGGACGCGTCGGTTATTAAGTAGTTGTTGCTGGTTCTGGCGTGCCAGGATGTGCTATGGCTGTTTCCGGTGGTGGGGTGGCGGTGCTGGCGGCGAAGTTCGCGGTGATGCGGAAGGTCGCGGACGAGCGGGTGTGGCGGGTGTATCTGGGGTCTGAGGCGGTGGCGCTGGGTCATGGGGGGATCAGGAGGGTGGCGCTGGCGGCGGGGGTTTGGGAGACCACGGTCGCGGAGGGTGTGCGGGAGATCGAGTCCGGCGAGATCGATGACCTGCCGCCGGGCCGGTCCCGCCGGCCGGGCGGGGGCCGGAGGAGAGCCGGGGACACCCAGCCCGGGTTAAGGGACGCGCTGAGGGGGCTGGCCGGGGAGGCTACGCGCGGGGACCCGATGGCGGCGATACTGTTGCTCGCTGCTTTCGGGACCTCGGCGGCCGAGGACGCCGGGGGTACCGGTGCGGGAAGCGGATCGCCAGTGATGCGCGATGACTTACACCCCGGGATGCCAAGGTCCTGGAGGGCAGGCAGTATCCGGACCGACGCCCAGTTCCGGCACATCCGCCGGATCGCGGTTCGGGCCAGCCGAGCCCGGATCAGCTGGCCACCAAGACGAATGAGCAGCTCGGCGGGTATTACCGGGACGGCCGGTCGTGGCGGCCGAAGGGGAACCCGGTAAAGGTCCGCGACCACGACTTCCCCGATGCTGAGCTGGGGAGGATCACCCCGTATGGGGTCTACGACATTGCCGCGAACCGGGGTTCTGTCGGTCAGCACCAGCTACGACACCGGCGCGTTCGCGGTGAACGCGCTGCGCCTGTGGTGGCAGCAGGAAGGGGCTGCCCGCTACCCGCACGCCACCCGCTGCTGGTCACCGCCGATTCCGGCGGCTCCAACGGCGCCCGCTGCCGGCTGTGGAAAGACCAGCTGCGGTCCTCGTTGCGCAGACCGGGCTGCGGATCGAAATGTGCCTCTTCACGCCCTCCACCTCCACGTTGAACAAATTGAGTTCCATGTTCTGCCAGTCACCAGGACCTGGCGCGGCCGGCCCCTGATGACCGTCGATGACGCCGTCGCCGGGATCGCCGCCACCGTCACCGCCGGCGGCCTGAAGTGCACCGCCGTCCGCGACGTAACGCCTACCCCGCCGGGATCGAGGTCAGCGCGCGCGGATGACCTGCCTGCAGGGCCGGGTGCTGGAGCGGGATCCCTTCCACGGCGAGTGGAACTACACGTTCCTGCCCGCCCCCCGGCCCGCCCCGGAACCGGAGCCCGCCCCCGAACGCCCCGGCCGCGTCCCGCGCGATGCCCTGAACCACCCCGCGCTGACCGGTATGCAGCCCGATGACCTGGAATCGGTGGCCGCGGCCCTGGAAATCCCGTTCGCCGCCCGCCGCGAGCAGCAGAACTACACCCACCGCGGCGGCCGCCGCGTCAACGCCGTCCGCAACGGCGGCGCCCCCAGCCGCAACCGCAGGCTCGACGTCACCGACCACATCCTCGCCGCCCGCCTCCGCGGCCACCTGAACCTGCCCACCCGGGCCATCGGCGTCCTGCTCGGCGTCGATCCCGCCACCATCAGCCACGCCACCATCCTGACCGCCGAACTCCTCGCCAGCGCCCGCGTCCCGCTGCCCGCCACCGCCCCGCCGCCAGCCGTCCTCCCCCGCACCCCAGCCGCACTCCTGCAATACGCCGCCGCGGCCGGCAGCACCCTCACCATCCCGGAAAACGGCCAGACCATGCCAGAACACTTCAAACCACGCCAGCGGAAACCACGACACGCCCGGACTTAATAACAGAAGTTCTATGCGCGTTACGTAGACCGGGTTGATAGTCACCGGAACGCCGGTGGAAGCGTCCATGTTGTTCCCCGTTTGTCCACGTAATCCTGGCCGCTGTCAACGGGCGCGTGACTCCGGGCTGAACGCCCGCCCGGCCGACCGCAGCAGAGCGCTGCTCTTGTTCGTGCCGGGTGCTCTGGTAAGGTCGAAGGATGCCAGCACGCATGACAGCCCGGGAACGGGTCCGCGCGGAGATCACCCGTGAGATCACCGACACCGCCCGCGCGCAGCTGGCGGCCAGCGGCGCCGCTGCCCTGTCATTGCGGGCCGTGGCCCGGGACCTGGGCATGGTGTCTTCCGCGATCTACCGCTACTTCGCAAGCCGGGACGAGCTGCTGACGGCGCTGATCATCGACGGATACAACGCGATCGGGGCCGCGGTGGAGAACGCGGATGCGACGTGCGCCCGGGACGACTACCGGGGCCGGTGGCTGGCCGGGTGCCGCGCCGCCCGTGCCTGGGCGGTGGCCCATCCGCACGAATACGCGCTGATCTATGGCTCGCCCGTGCCCGGCTATCAGGCGCCGCCCGACACGATCGCTCCCGCGGCCCGGTCCGCCGTCGTGTTCGGGCGGCTGATCAGCGACGCCCACGCGGCCGGTCAGCTCGCTCCCGCGCGCTGCGGACAGCCGGTGCCGCAGGAGCTGTCCGGGGACGCCGGCCGGCTCCGTGAGACGGTCATGCCCGGCGTACCGGTCGACGTCATCGTCGCGGCGCTGACCGCGTGGGCAGGAATCTTCGGCGTCATCAGCTTCGAGCTGTTCGGCCAGTTCAACAACGTGGTCACCGGCACCGGCGCTTATTTCGACCACGCCGCGGGCTGCCTCGCCCGCCTCATGGGCCTGTCCTGACCCGGGGCCGCGTTTTCCCTCGCTAGTGCGGGAAACGCGGCCCCGGATCCGGGAGACCTCAGCCGGGAGACCTCAGCCGGGAGGCTTAAGGAGGAGGAGGCCCTGGGGCTGCGCCAGTTCACCGTGGGCAGCAGCGCCTCGCGGCGGACCCTGTGCGCGTACCGCTTGGTGATCTCGAACAGGGACTCGATCAGGGTGTCGGACAGCAGGTGCGGCTCCAGCCCGAGCTCGACGAGCCGGGTGTGGGTGACCTTGTAGTAGTGCTCGGCCAGCTCCACCCGCGGGTTGTCGAGGTACTCGATTGTGACGTCCTCGGGGCTCGTCGCCTTGATCGTCTCGGCGAGGTCCTTGACCGACTTCCACTCGGTGATCTGGTTGAACACCCGGAACTCGCCGCGGTCCGCCGGGTTCTCGCACGCGAGCTGGATACATCGCACGGTGTCGCGGATGTCGATCATGCCGCGGGTCTGCCCGCCCGTACCGTAGACGGTCAGCGGGTGGCCGATAACCGACTGGATAACGAAGCGGTTCAGCACCGTGCCGAACACCCCGTCGTAGTCGAACCGGGTGGCCAGCCGCTCGTCGCGCGCGGTCTCCGGCGTCTGCTGCCCGTAGACCACGCCCTGGTTCAAATCGGTGGCCCGCAGGTTCCAGATCCGGCAGGCGAACTCGATGTTGTGGCTGTCGTGCACCTTGGACAGGTGGTAGAACGAGCCCGGCCGCTTGGGATAGATGACCCGGTCCCGGCGGCCCTTGTGCTCGATCTCGAGCCAGCCTTCCTCGATATCGATGTTCGGCGTGCCGTACTCGCCCATCGTGCCCAGCTTGACCAGGTGGATTTCGGGATTGATCTCGGCGATCGCGAACAGCAGGTTCAGGTTGCCGACCACATTGTTCTGCTGGGTGTACACGGCATGCGCCCGGTCGATCATGGAATACGGCGCGGCCCGCTGCTCGGCGAAGTGCACCACGGCGTCCGGGGCGAAGTCCTCGACGATGTGGTACGCGAACAGCGCGTCCGTCAGGTCGCCGATGTAGAGCCCGATCTTCTTGCCGGTCAGCTCTTTCCACACCGCGATACGCGTCTGCAGCGGCTCGATCGGCACCAGGCTTTCCACGCCCAGCTCGTTGTCGTAGTGCCTGCGGACGAAGTTATCGGCCACCGCCACTTCGTGGCCGACCTCCGACAAATGCAGTGCGGTCGGCCAGCCGAGGTACCCGTCCCCGCCCAACACCAGAATCTTCATGCTCCGTCTTCCCCACCTTGGCTTTGATGTGTCGCGTTGGTTAGCTGCTGCTTCCAGCCGGCCGTTGATCCCGGCCACCTGCCTTGCTGCTTTCCTCAGCGTTTTCCCAGCTCATCCGCAGCCCCCGTCGGCTGCACGCGCGGTGGCGGCACGGTACCGTGCAGCCGTGCGGCTGGGGTCACCGGTACCGGCAACCGTCGCCCACCAGCACGCCGTGGCCTACGGCGCCGGCGCCTCGGCTGCCTTCCGGGACCTCGTCCGGAGGCCTTGATCGTTGGTCACGTAACCTAGGAAACCAATGGCACCCTCATCGAGTCGGATCGGTACGGCGCTGTGGCGCAAGGCCCGCAGCAATGTCGGCATCCGCTTCACCCGCTTCACCGTTGTCGCCGTCGCCTCCCTCATCGCCAGCCAGGTTTCACTGAGCCTGCTGCTGGGCCCGGCCCAGCTGACCGCGGGCCTGGCCGGTGGCCTGGCCGCGGTTATCGGAGCCGGGGTCAGCTACGTGCTGAGCCGCTGGGCCTGGGAACGCAAAGGCCGGCCGGACCTCCTGAGGGAGACGCTGCCATTCTGGCTCGTGTCGGTCATGTGCTGGGTCCTGCTGGCGCTGGCCGCGAAGCTCGGTGTGCATCTCGCGGCGTCCATGCAGCTCGCCGGGGCTAAGCGAATCGCTGTCGCGGACGGCATCTACTTCGCCGCCAACTGCCTCACGTTCGTCCTGCGGTTTGTGATCTTTCACTACATCCTCTTCGCCGACGCGCGCTCTCAGCGCGAGCCCGCCTCCGGGGTGGCCGGCCCTGACGACCCGTCAATCAGGTCGTCCCGTGAGACCGTTGAGACCGTTGAGACCGCGTTGAGACGGCGGCGGCGGCGGAGGCGGCGGTCGGTGACCCGTTCGCCATGGCCGCCGGGCCGCGGCCGAGCCCCGCTGACCCCGCTGCCCCCTCCGACCGGGGCGACGCTGACCCGGGTCCTGACGCACGCTGACGTTCGCGCCGCCAGGTCCCGACGACCACGCGGCTGAAGCGCATGCCGTAGAAGAGATTGTTCACGCCAGGGATGTGCAGGTCGTAGAGGGGGTTGTGCCCCTTCTTGCTCTCGCCGATACGCCGCCTGTGGATGGTGGCCGGGACTTCCTTCACCTTGTACCCGTGCGTGATCACGCCGATCAGTAGCTCTGAGGCCTGGTACTGCGGCTGGGAGAGCTGGATCACCCCGGTGACCTCCGCCCGCATGGCCCGCAGCCCGAAGGTGGTGTCCGAGATCTTCTGGCCGGTCAGCACGCTGATGGCCGCGGCGAAGAAGCGCACTCCGGCCTGGCGGACCGGGTCTTTGGTCTCCTCGCTGCCCAGCCGCCGGGATCCGGTCACAAAGTCGGCCTCACCGGCGATGATGGGGCCCAGCAGGTTCGCGATCTCGGCCGGGCTGTACTGGCCGTCGGCATCCGTGGTCACGATGTACCGCGCGCCGCCGTCCCGGGCGATCCGGTAGCCGAGCCGCAGCGCGGCGCCCTGGCCCCGGTTGACCGCCACGTCCGCCACCAGGGCCCCGGCCGCGTCCGCCTCCTTGGCGGTGCCGTCCAGGCAGCCGTCGGCCACGACGATCGTCGCCGTCTGGCGCCCGCACACCTGCGCGGGAAGGTTGTGCACGACCGGCCCGACCGCGCCTTCCTCGTTGTAGGCCGCGATCACCAGCGCGACCGGCGGCAGCTGCCGCACCCGGTCGCCGTACTGGCCTTCCATCGTGCCGATGACGGCGTTGTCGATGGCGACGTCACCGGGGCTGGCGTAGTTGCGCGCGGTGTCTGCCTTCGTCGGGCTCATCGGGCGCCTTCTGTGGCCAGGACCGGTTCGGGCCGGAAGTCGGGCCACACCGTGGCCATGCCCGTCTCCAGGTCGTAGGTCGGCTCGTAGCCCAGCCCGCGAGCGGTGGAAATGTCCAGCTTGACGGCGGGCATCTCGCCCTGGGCGATCGGGGCGTCCTCGGCCGGGATGTCGACCCCCGTGACCCGGCGCGCGGTCTCCACCATCGCGTTGACGGTGACCGACTGCCCGGATCCCAGGATGACCGGCCCGGAGTGGTCGGACGCCCACGCGGCGAAGATCCCGCTGATCACGTCGTCCACCTGGATCACGTCCCGGACCATGGTGCCGTCCCCGCGGACCTTGACGCCTGTGCCGTCGCGGGCGGCGCGCATCAGCCGCGGGATGAAGCTGTCCTTGTGCAGCATGCCCGGCCCGTAGACGTTGGAGAACCGGAGCGGGACGCCGCGGACGCCGTAGGCAGCCGAGTAGCAGCTGGTCAGCATCTCCGATGCGGCCTTGGTCGCGCCGTAGGGCGTGAGCGGCCGCAGCGGCGCCTGCTCGGTGATCACGGCCCGGCCGACGTTGCCCACGACGGCGTTGGTGGACGCGAACAGGAACGTCTTGACGCCCCGCTGGCGGGCCAGCTCGAGCAGTCCGGCGGTCAGCGCCACGTTGTTCCGGTACGTCCGCTCCGGATCCTGGACCGACTCCAGCACCGAGGTCCGCGCGGCGAGATGGATGATCGTGCCCGTGCCGGGCCGGACCGCGCGGGCCGCGATGACCGGATCGCACAGGTCACCGAGGACCATTTCGGCCCGCTGGCCGGCTGCGCCGTTCGGGCCTGGCACGCGAGCGGAGCCGGGAAAGGGCTTCAGGTCAGCCACCGTGACCTCGGCCCCGGCGGACGTGAGCGCGGCCACCAGCCGCCGGCCGATGAATCCGGAGCCACCTGTCACCAGTACACGACCCTCCATCACCGGTATCCGGGAGCGAAAGCCGTTGGCCATTCATGCTCCATTCCTGTAGCGATCGGTCATCATCAGGCTCGCTTTGTAACGCGGGGCTTTACGTAACGCGGGCACATTACTGCCCCTGGCTGAGCATTAGCTGAAGCTAACCTGCGGGCCGTGGCCCGTCGGGCGGGATGGCCCGTGCGGCGGCATCGACGGCCAGCTGTGACGTTGGGGGAGCTGGATATGCCCTGGTCAGTGTACCGGGACGTGCTGCTCAGGCCCCCGTGACTCCCCGATGGCCCGGCAAATGTGTCATGCTGGACCCGGCGGTACGCGGAGGAACTCCGGTGCGAATCCGGGGCTGTCGCGCAACTGTAACCGGGGAGTAACCCCTCATTAAGGCCACTGTCAGCTAACTGACGGGAAGGCGAGGGCAAACGCTGATCCGGGAGCCAGGAGACTCCGGCTGCCCCATGACCGGCAACGGGCGCGGACACCCGGGAGGGCACCTTCGCATGACGGCCAGCGACGTAACGTCGGGCGGCGAGCGGCACGTGGCGGCCGCCGCCCAGGCGCCGATCTATCCCTTCTCCGCCATCGTCGGGCTGCCCGACCTGAAGCTCGCGCTGCTGCTCAACGCCGTCTCGCCCGCGATCGGCGGCGTGCTGGTCCGCGGCGAGAAGGGCACCGCCAAATCCACGGTGGTGCGCGGCCTCGGCGCGCTGCTGCCCCCGGTGCACGTGGTCGCGGGCTGCCGGTTCTCCTGTGATCCCGTCGCGCCCGACCCCGCCTGCCCGGACGGCCCGCACCCGCCGGGCCGCCCGGAGCTGGCCCGGCCCGCCACGCTCGCCGAGCTGCCGGTCGGCGCGACCGAGGACCGCCTGGTCGGCTCGCTGGACATCGAGCGTGCGCTGACCGACGGCGTCACGGCCTACGAGCCAGGCGTGCTCGCGGCGGCGCACCGCGGCCTGCTGTACGTGGACGAGGTCAACCTGCTGCATGACCATCTCGTCGACCTGCTGCTGGACGCGGCCGCGCTCGGGGTCAGCTACGTCGAGCGCGAGGGGATCTCGGTCCGGCACGCGGCCCGGTTCCTGCTCGTTGGCACGATGAACCCGGAGGAAGGTGAGCTGCGGCCGCAGTTGCTGGACCGGTTCGGGCTGACCGTGGAGGTCGCCGCCAGCCGGGACCCGGACGAGCGCGCCGAGGTCGTCCGCCGCCGCCTGGCCTACGAGGCGGACCCGGCGGGATTCGCCGCCCGCTTCGCCGCCGAGTCCGGCCAGCTCGCCGCGGCGGTGGCCGCCGCGCGTGACCGGCTGCCGGACGTGGTGCTGCCCGACGCCGCGCTGCGGCAGATCTGCGCCGTGTGCGGGCGGTTCGGCGTCGACGGCATGCGCGCGGATCTGGTGACGGCGCGCGCCGCAATCGCGCTCGCGGCCTGGCACGGCCGCGCCGAGGTGACCCTGGAGGACATCCGCCAGGCGGCCCGGCTGGCGCTGCCGCACCGCCGCCGCCGCGATCCGTTCGACGCCCCGGGGCTGGACGAGCAGGAACTGGACGACGCCCTGCGCGAGCCGCCCCCGGACCCGCCTGGCCCACCCGAACCGCCGGAGCCACCTGAACCGCCGGAGCCGGATCCGTCTGGCCCCGCGGGCCCGTCCGGTTCCACTTCCCCGGACGCGCCCGGTACCCAGGACGCGCCAGGAGGCACGCCCGATCCTGGAGCCCAGCGTCCCGCTCAGGATCCCGCCGCCGCTCAGGATCCCGCCGCTCAGGATCCCGCCGCCCAGGCAAGTGATCATGAAATGGAACAAACCGGCGGTACGAGCCGCACTGCGCCTGCGGCGGATGCCGTCCCGGCCGGCCCCCCGTTCCGCGCCCGCCTGCTGACGGTGCCAGGGATGGGCGCCGGCGCCCAGGGACGCCGGTCGCCGGCCTACACCCCGCACGGCCGGACCGTCGGTGCGCGCCCCCCGGCGGGACGCCTGGCCGCGCTGCACCTGCCAGCGACCCTGCGCGCCGCGGCGCCGTCCCAGCCCGGCCGTAAGCGCCGGGCCGGGCTCGCCGGCCAGCCGGGCTTCATCCTGGCCCCGGACGACCTGCGGGAGGCCGTCCACGTCGGCCGCGAGGGAAACCTGGTGCTGTTCGCCGTGGATGCCAGCGGCTCGATGGCGGCCCGGCAGCGGATGCGCGCCGTGAAGGGCGCGGTGCTGTCCCTGCTGCTGGACGCCTACCAGCGCCGGGACAAGGTCGGGCTGGTCACCTTCCGCGGGACCGGCGCCGAGCTGGTTCTGCCGCCCACGTCATCGGTCGAGGCGGGTGCCCGGCGGCTGGCCACGCTGGCGACCGGCGGGCGGACCCCGCTGGCCGCAGGGCTGGCCCGCGCGGCCGGGGTGCTGGCCGCCGAGAAGATCCGCGACCCCGCCCGCCGCCCGCTGCTGGTCATTGTCACCGACGGGCGCGCGACCAGCGGCGGTGACGCGGACCTCGCCAGGGCCACGGCCGGGCTGGCCGGGGTCGCGGCGGTCGTGGTGGACTGCGAGACCGGTCCGGTCCGGCTGGGCCTGGCCGGCGCGCTCGCCGCCCGGCTCGGCGCCGCGCTGGTCACCCTGGAGGACCTGCCCTCGGCGGGAACCGGCACGCTCGCCGGGGTGGTGCGCGCCGTGCGCGGGAGGGCCGCCTGATGCCGAAGGGACAGCCCGCCAGCGTCCCGGACGACGGGCTCACCACCCGCGCCCGCCGCGGCCGGCCGCTGGTCGTCGTGCACACTGGCGAGGGCAAGGGGAAATCCACCGCCGCCTTCGGCCTGGCCCTGCGAGCCTGGAACCAGGGCTGGCCGGTCGGGGTGTTCCAGTTCGTGAAGTCCGCCAAGTGGCGGGTGGGGGAGGAGCGCGCGCTCCGGACGCTGGGGGCTAGTGCCGCCGGCGGAGCCGTGACCTGGCACAAAATGGGGGAGGGCTGGTCCTGGATCCAGCGTGACCAGGGCGGTCACGCCGAGCAGGCGGCCGAGGGGTGGGCCCAGATCGCCCGGGATCTGGCCGCCGAGACCTACGGCTTCTACGTCCTGGACGAGTTCACCTACCCCATCAAGTGGGGCTGGGTCGACGTCGCCGAGGTGATCTCGGTGCTAAGCGCCCGCCCCGGCCAGCAGCACGTGGTGATCACCGGCCGCGACGCGCACCCGGACCTGCTCGCCCACGCCGACCTGGTCACCGAGATGACGAAGGTCAAGCACCCGATGGACCGCGGGCAGAAGGGGCAGAAGGGGATCGAATGGTAGCTGTGCCACGGCTCGTCATCGCCGCCCCGGCCTCGGGCAGCGGGAAAACCACGGTCGCCTGCGGCCTGATGGCGGCACTGCGCGCGGCCGGGCTGGCGGTGTCTGGCCACAAGGTCGGCCCCGACTACATCGACCCTGGTTACCACGTCCTGGCCACCGGGCGCCCGGCCCGGAACCTGGACCCGTTCCTGTGCGGCGAGGACCGGATCGTCCCGCTGTTCCGCCATGGCGCCCGCGGCGCGGACGTCGCCGTCATCGAGGGCGTGATGGGCCTGTTCGACGGTGCCTGTGACCAGGGCCGCGGGGAAGGCGCCATGGAGCCGGGCTTCGGGTCGACGGCACACGTCGCCCGGCTGCTCGGCGCGCCCATCGTGCTGGTCATCGACGCCGCAGCCATGGGCCGCTCGGCCGGCGCCGTCGCGGCCGGGTTCGCCGGCTTCGACCCGGGCACCGCGGTGGCCGGCGTCATCCTCAACCGGGTGGCCTCGGACCGGCACGAACGGCTGCTTCGCGACGGTCTCGCCGCAGCGGGCCTGCCCGTTTACGGCGCCATCCGGCGCTCAGACCAGATCGCCGCGCCGTCCCGCCACCTGGGGCTGATCCCCGCCGCCGAGCGATCCCGGGCCGCGACGGACGCCGTGGCCCGGCTCGCTGGCCTGGTCCGTGACTCCTGTGACCTCGGTGTCCTGCTCGGGCTGGCCCGTAGCGCGCCGCCGCTGCCGGGCCCGTTCTGGGATCCCGCCGAGGCCCTCGCGGAAGCCCCCGCCGGGCGACCCGCCAGATCGGAACGCCCGGTGGTCGCGATGGCGGGAGGTCCCGCCTTCACGTTCAGCTATACCGAGCACGCCGAACTGCTCGCCGCGGCCGGTCTCGAGGTGGTGGTGTTCGACCCGCTGCGCGACGAGCGGCTGCCCCCGGGCACGGCCGGGGTCATCCTGGGCGGCGGCTTCCCGGAGGTCCACGCCGCGGAGTTGTCCGCCAACGAGCCGCTGCGCCGCGACGTGGCCGGCGCCGCCGCCCGCGGCGTCCCCGTCGCCGCGGAGTGCGCCGGCCTGCTCTACCTGGCGCGCTCCCTCGACGGCCACCCCATGTGCGGGGTCCTCCCCGCGGATGCGGCCATGACCGGCCGGCTGACCCTCGGCTACCGGGAGGCGCGCGCCGAAGCCGCCTCGGTGCTGACCGCCGCCGGCGACGTCGTGCGCGCGCACGAGTTCCACCGCACGGCTACCATCCCGGCCCACGGCGACGCCGCCGCCTGGCAGCTCCCGCCTGCTGGCATCCCTGGCCCCGGCCGTGTCCCAGGCCCCCAAAATCCCTCCGGCCCCGGCCGTCGCGAAGGCCACATCAGTGGGATGGTGCACGCCTCCTACCTGCACGCGCACTGGGCCGGGTACCCGCACTTCGCCGTCCGCTTCGCCGCCGCCTGCCGGGCGGCCGCCGCCGAAGGTGCCCTCTCGTGAAGAAGCTCATCGGCGTGGGGGTCGGGCCGGGCGACCCGGAACTGATCACGGTCAAGGCGGTCCGGGTGCTGCGCGAAGCGGACATGGTGTTCGTTCCCGTGATGGCGGACCCGGATGGCCCGGCCGCCGCCCCGGGCCGGGCCGAGGCCACGATCCGCGCGCACATCGGGCCGGAGAAGATCCGCCCGGTGCCCTTCGCGCTGAACGACGTCGGCGGCGTCACCGAGCGCCGGGCCTCGGCCTGGTGCGCAGCCGCCGACCAGGTGGCCCGCGCGCTGGAGGCGGGCGCGGAGGCGGTCGCGTTCGGCACGATCGGCGATCCCAACGTGTACTCCACGTTCAGTTACCTGGCGCAGACAGTCCGCGATATGGTCCGCGATGTGATCATCGAGACCGTCCCCGGCATCACGGCCATGCAGGATCTGGCCGCTCGGTCGGCCACGGTCACCGGGACCGGGACCGCGCTGGCCGAGGGAGACGAGCCGCTGGTGCTGCTGCCGCTCACAGCGGGGCCCGGCGCGCTGCGCGAAGCGCTGGGCCGTCCCGGCACGGTCGTCGGATACAAGCTCGGTGCGGTCGCCGGGCCGTCGCCGCGCGAGGTACGGGACCTGCTGGCCGCGGCCGGCCGCCTGGACGGTGCGGTCGTCGGGACCCGGCTCGGGCTGCCCGGCCAGGACATCCGGGCCGCAGCTGCGCTCGCGGAGCTGCCCGCCGTGCCCTACCTGTCCACGCTGATCGTTCCGGCTCGGCGCGATGGGGTGGGGGCCAGCCTGGGGCGTTCCGGGCGGAGGGCGCCATGACCGCCGGCCCGGCAGGCCCCGGGAAGGTGACCTTCGTTGGCGCCGGGCCCGGTGCGCCGGACCTGATCACCTTGCGGGGCGCGGCCGCCGTCGCCGCGGCCGACATCGTGATCTGGGCGTCCAGCCTGGTTCATCCGGGCGTCATCGAGCACGCGGGACCGCAGGCGGAGATAGTGGACTCCGCGCAGCTGCCGATGGAGGGCGTGCTGCCGTACTACGAACGTGCGGCTCGCGACGGCCTGCGGGTGGCGCGGGTGCACTCCGGTGACCCGGCGCTGTGGGGCGCGATCCAGGAGCAGCTGGACCAGTGCGCCGCGCTCGGGCTGGCCACCGAGATCGTGCCGGGCGTGTCCAGCTTCACCGCGGCCGCCGCCGCGATCGGCCGGGAACTGACCATTCCCGAGGTGGCCCAGTCGGTGATCCTCACCCGGCTCGGCGGCGGCAAGACCCCGATGCCGCCCGGGGAGCAGGTCGCCGGCTTCGCCCGGCACGGCACCACGATGGCGCTGTTCCTGTCCGCGGCGCGGTCGGGCCAGCTGCAGGAGGAGCTGCTGGGCGGCGGCTACGCCCCGGACACCCCCTGCGTGGTCGCCTACCAGGTGACCTGGCCCGACGAGCTGATCGTGCACTGTGTGCTGGCCGACCTGGCCGCCACCATCAAAGCCCGCAAACTGTGGAAGCACACCCTGGTGCTGGTCGGCCCGGGCCTGAGCGCCGAAGGCACCCGCTCCCACCTTTACCACCCGGGGCACTTCCACGGCTTCCGCCGGGCTGAGCCCGGCGCCCGCCAGGTGCTCCGCGCCCAGGACCGCCCGTCCGGTCTTCCCGGGCCGTCATGACCGGTCCCGAGCTGCGTGAGCCGGACCTGCCCCGCACGGCCAAGGTCCGGGGTCAGGCGCTGCGCACCGGCTGGACCACCGGCACCTGTGCCGCGGCCGCCGCCAAGGCCGCCGCGACGGCGCTGCGCACCGGTGAGGTGCAGCGAACCGTGGAGATCGCGCTGCCGTCCGGGCGCCGTGTCGGGTTCCCGGTCGAGTCATGCGCGCTGGTCCCGCGGCCCGAAGGCCACCCCGCGCCGCCCGGGCTCCCTGGCTCGGCCGAACGCGCCGAGGCGGTCGTGGTCAAGGACGCGGGCGACGACCCGGATGTCACCCACGGCGCGCACCTCACCGCGACCGTGACCTGGCGGGAGGGGCCGGGGATCGAGCTGGACGGCGGCGTCGGGGTCGGCGTGGTCAGCAAGCCTGGCCTGGGCCTGGAGCCGGGCTCGCCCGCCATCAACCCGGTGCCGCGCGCCATGATCGCTGCGGCGGTCGGGGAGACCGTCGACCTGGCCGCGTCCGGCGTACGGGTCGTCATCTCGGTGCCAGGCGGTGAGCGGATGGCGCGTAAGACGACCAACGCGCGGCTCGGCATCATCGGCGGTATCTCCATCCTGGGTACCACCGGCATCGTCCGCCCGTTCTCCACCGCGTCCTGGCGGGCCAGCGTCGAGCAGGCCGTCTCCGTGCTGGCCGCCCAGGGCGAGACGACGGCGGTGCTGTGCACCGGCGGGCGGACCGAGCAGGCGGCCATGGCCCTGCTGCCCGGGCTGCCCGAGGTCTGTTTCATCGAGGTCGGCGACTTCACCGGTGCCGCGCTGCGCCAGGCGGCCGCCCACGGCCTCCGCCGGGTCGTGTTCGCCGGCATGGCCGGGAAGCTGGCCAAGCTCGCCGGTGGCGTGCTGATGACGCACTACACGCGGTCCAAGGTGCCGCACGACCTGCTCGCCCAGATCACCCGCATGGCCGGCGGCTCTGCAGAGCTCGCCGCTCAGGTCGAGGCGGCCAACTCGGCGCGGCACGCGGCCGAACTGTGGGCCGAGGCTGGCCTGCTGGCCGCCGCGGGCACGGAGCTGTGCCGCCACGTCGCCGAGGTCCTGTCGCGTTTCTACGCCGAGGTCGCGGCCGAAGGACCCGCCCCCAGCCACGATGAGGCGCCCCCGGCCCCGGACGCCCCGGCGGCCCCGGCCCCGGACGCCCCGGTGGCCCCGGCGCCCGCGCCCCGGCCTCGGCCCCGGCCCCCGCCCCGGACGCCCCGGCCCCGGACGCCCCGGACGGCCCCGCCGCGAGCCAGCTCCCGCCCCTCTCCGTTCGGGTGATCATGGTCGACTTCAGCGGCCGGGCCCAGCTCGCCGCCTACCCGCCGGCGGCGCCGGAACGGCCGGAGACCCCGGCATGACCGTCACCGTGATCGGCTGCGACGGGAGCGCCCTGACGCCCGCGGCGTCCGCCGCCCTGGCTGGCGCATCCGTGGTCGCCGGGGGCGAGCGGCATCTCGTCAGCGTTACCGTCCCCCCGGCCGCCGAGCGCATCGTGATTCAGCACCTGGATACCGCGCTCGACGCGATCTGTGCCGCCCGTGCGCCGGCCGCCGTGCTGGCCTCCGGTGATCCCGGGTTCTTCGGCATCGTCCGCGCGCTGCGCGCCCGGGGCGTGACACCAGTGGTGATCCCGGCGGTCTCCTCGGTGGCCCTGGCGTTCGCCCGGCTGGGCCTGGACTGGACCGACGCTCTCGTCCTGTCCGCGCACGGCCGGGCGGCCGGGCCGGTCCTCGCCGCCGCCCTGGCCCATCCGAAGGCGGCCATTCTGACCGGGCCACCGGAAGCCGCCACGGGGCAGCTCCGGTCCGGCCTGCTCGCCGCCGGCCGGACCGTCTACGCGGCGGAGCGCCTGGGTGCTCCGGGCGAGCGGGTCCGTAACCTCGCCCGGCATTCCACCCCCGTGGTCACGGACCCGCACGTGCTCATCTCGCTGGCCGCCGTCCCGGAGCCCGCGCCTGCCCTCCCGGAGCCCGCGCCTGCCCTCCCGGAGCCCGCGCCTGCTTTCCCGGAGCCCGCCTCTTCCGCCGCGGCGGCCGCCCGTCCTGTCGCGGCGCCCGGCCCAGCGTCCTGGCTGGCCGGGCATCAGGGCGCCCCAGCAGGCTGGGCGCTGCCGGAAGCGGACTTCGAGCACCGCGATTCCATGATCACCAAGGCTGAGGTCCGGGCCCTGGTGCTGGCCAGGCTCGGCCCCGGCCCGGGCCGGACGATCTGGGACGTCGGCGCGGGGTCTGGCTCGGTGGCGGTGGAGTGTGCCCGGTTCGGTGCCTGGGCCATCGCTGTCGAAAGCGACGAGGACCAGTGCGGTCGCATCCGCCGCAACGCCGCGGCGCACGGGGTTCTCCTGCAGGTCGTGGCCGGCCGTGCCCCGGATGTCCTGGCCGGCCTGCCCGCCCCCGACGCCGTGTTCGCCGGCGGCGGCGACGACGACGTGCTTGCCGCGGCGGTCAAAGCGGGCCAGCCGGGGCGGGTGGTCGTGACCCTCGTGTCCGTGGACCGGGTGCGCGGCGTGTGCGAGATGCTGGCCGGCTCGGCTACGAGGTCACCGGCACCCAGCTGCAGGCGGCCCGGCTGGCCGGACTGCCCGGCGGGTCGCTCCGCCTCGCGGCCGCCAACCCGGTGTTCGTCATCTGGGCGGACCAGGCTGCGGAGCCTGGGCTCCCCACGGGCCCCACAGCTCAGGCCGACCTTGCGGGCCGGCCCGGGCCGGGAGCGACGTCGTGATCGGGCTGATCGCCGTCACCGCCGGGGGCCGGCAGGCGGCCGGACGTCTCGCGGCGGCCTGGCCAGACACCCGCCGCTACGAGGGCCCCGCGTCGTCGGCGCTGCCCCGCGCGTTCGCCGAATGCGACGCGATCGTCTGCTTCCTCGCCGTTGGCGCCACCGTCCGGCTGCTGGCGCCGCTACTCAGCGGCAAGCACACCGACCCGGGGGTGGTCTGCGTGGATGAGGCGCTGCGCTACGCCGTCCCGGTCGCCGGCGCGCACGCGGGCGGGGCCAACGACCTGGCCCGCCGGGTCAGCCGGCTGTTCGGCGCCGAGGCGGTGATCACCACGGCCAGCGACGCGGCCGGGAGCGTGAGCCTGGACGAGTTCGGTGCCGGCCTCGGCTTCGTCCTGGAGCCGGGCAGCGACCTGGCCGCCGTCGGGGCGGCGGTGCTGTCCGGGGACCGCGTGACGTTCACCGCCGGGGCGGTCTGGCCGCTCCCGCCGCTGCCGCCCAACGTGGTCCAGGGCCAGCCCGAGCCGGGCGTGCCCGCCATCATCGTGTCCGACCGGGCCGCGCCGCCCACCGCGCCGGGCGCACCAGTCGTCATCTACCGGCCACCGTCCCTGGTCGTCGGGATCGGCGCGAGCCGAGGCGTCGCGGCCACCGAAGTCACCGCGCTGATCAGCCAGGCCCTCGCGGACGCCTGCCTGTCGCCGCGTTCGGTCCGGCTGGCCGCGACCGTGGATCTCAAAGCCGGCGAGGCGGGACTGCGCGAGGCGGTACGGGACCGCGGCTGGCCGCTGGCAGTCTTCCCGGCCGCGGGGCTGGCTGCGATGCCAGTGCCGAACCCGAGCGAGACGGTCCGCTCGGCGGTCGGCACTCCCAGCGTCGCCGAGGCGGCCGCCCTCCTCGCGGCCGGCCTGCCAGTGCTCGCTCACCCGCCGGTGCCCGGCGAGCTGTGCCGCCTCGCCGTCCCTGCGGACGTCGGCCGCAGGTGGCCCCGGCCTGAACTGGCGGCGCCCAAGCGGGTAAGCGCGCACGCCACGGTGGCGGTGGCCCGGTCCCGGCCGCGTGGCCGGCTCGCCGTCGTCGGAATCGGCCCCGGCGCCCGCGACCTGATGACACCGCGGGCGGCCGCCGAGCTGCGCCGGGCCTCCGTTGTCGTCGGCCTCGACCAGTACGTGGATCAGGTCACGGACCTGCTCCGGCCCGGTACTGACGTTCGCGCCACCGGCCTCGGCCGGGAGCAGGAACGCGCCGCGACCGCCGTGGCCGAAGCCGCGGCGGGCCGGGCGGTCGCCCTCATCGGCTCAGGCGACGCCGGGATCTACGCCATGGGCAGCCCGGCGCTGGAACTGGCCGACGAGAGCATCGACGTGTTCACCGTGCCGGGCGTGACCGCCAGCGTGGCGGCCGCGGCGCTGCTCGGTGCGCCGCTCGGGCATGACCACGCGCTGATTTCGCTGTCTGACCTGCACACCCCGTGGGAGGCGATCGAGCGCCGGATCACCGCCGTCGCCGAGGCGGATCTGGTCGCCTGCTTCTACAACCCGGCCAGCCGGGAGCGGAGCTGGCAGCTGCGGAAGGCGCTGGCGATCCTGGCCGCGTGCCGCCCGCCGGACACCCCGGTGGGCTGGGTGCGGGACGCGGCCCGGCCTGGTGAGTCGGTGGCGGCCAGCACCCTCGCGGCCTTCGACCCGGCCACCGCCGACATGCGGACCCTGGTTATCGTGGGCTCGTCCCGGTCCCGGATGGTGGCCGGCCGGATGGTCACCCCACGCGACTACCGCTGGGCGGCGCCGTCGTGACCGCCCGCGTACTTCCCGTCGCCATGGTCACCGACCGGTGCCAGGGCTGTGGCGCCTGCCTGCTGACCTGCCCGGAGCGCGCGATCCGCCCGGCAACTCGCGCGATCCGGCTAACCGGCGGCCCGGCGCGCCTTATCGTCCTGGAGGAGTCCTGCACCGGATGTGGCGAGTGCGTCGAGGTCTGTCCTGTTGACGCGATCGGGTTCACCGGAACTCCGGGGGAAAACGGGGAGGAAAAATGACCCAATTCGACAGTGCGCCCAGCGGGCCAGACCCGATCGAGACGGAGTCCTACCGGATTCTCCGGTCCCGGATCGACCTGACGCATTTGCCGCCGATGACCCGCGCGGTGACCGAGCGGGTGATCCACGCGAGCGCCGACTTCGACTACGCCACCGACCTGATCTGTGACGAGAGCGCGCTGGCGTCGGGGGTCGCCGCCATCACCCGCGGCGCGCCCGTGGTCACCGACGTGGCGATGGTTGCGGCCGGTATCACCAGCTATCCGGTGATCTGCAAGATCGGCGAGTCCATCGCGGCCCGCCTGGCCCGGACGGTGGGCCTCACGGTATCCGCCGCGGCCGCCCGGCTCGCGTTCGGCGAAGCGGGCCCCGGCGCCATCTGGATCATCGGCTGCGCCCCGACCGCGCTGGAGGAGGTCCTGCGCCGCGATGTCGTGCCCGCACTGGTCATCGGGCTGCCGGTGGGGTTCGTCGGGGCGACCGCCGCCAAGGAAGCCCTGCTGGCCAGCGGCCTGCCCGCAATCAGCAACGTGTCGGAGAAGGGCGGGTCGGCGGTCGCCGCGGCCGCGTTCAACGCACTGCTGCGCATCGCCCGCGAACAGGCCCCCCATTCGTCTGCGGGCCGCCATCCCGCCGGCCGCCCGGCCGCGCAGGTCCCCGCCGCACCGAAGGGCCGCGCCGCACCGGCCGGGGGCAGCCGGTGAAGCCCGCGCTATTGCTGGCGGGGCACGGTACCCGCGATCCGGAGGGCGTCGCCGGCTTCACCGCGCTGACCCGGCGGCTCGGCGCCCGGGAGCACGGTGCGGGCGGACCAGCCAGCGCCGCGGCCGACCGGATCGACGTGGCCGGCGGCTTCATCGAGCTGTCCGCCCCGCCGCTCCGCGACGCCGTCACCGACCTGGCCGCCAGCGGCCACCGCAGCCTGATTGCGGTCCCGCTGATGCTGTCGGCGGCCGGCCACTCCAAGGGCGATGTGCCCGCCGCGCTGGCCCGCGAGACCGCGCGCCATCCCGGGCTGGTCATGAAGTACGGCCTGCCGCTGGGCCCGCATCCTGTCCTGCTCAGCCTGCTGGCGGATCGCGTCGCGGCGGCCGCGCAGGGCACGGCCGGTCCGTACGCGGTGCTGGTCGTCGGCCGGGGCACGACCGACCCGGACGCCAACGCCGACGTGTGCAAGGACGCCCGGCTGCTGTGGGAGGGCCGCGACTACGAGTTCACCGAGACCGCGTTCGTCTCGCTGGCCCGTCCCAGCGTGGCCGAAGGCCTGGAGCGGTGCCGCCGTCTGGGTGCCCGCACCATCGTGGTGGCGCGCTACTTCCTGTTCGCCGGCGTGCTGCCGGACCGGGTCGCCACTCAGGCCGCCGCGTTCGCGGACGCCCATCCCGGCCTGGACATCCGGTGCAGCGACGTGCTCGGCGACTGCGACGAGATCGCCGGCCTCGTCATCGAGCGCTACCACGAGGCCATCACCGGTGACATCCGGATGAACTGCGACATGTGCCAGTACCGGACCGCGCTGCCCGGCCTGGCGCACCGGGTGGGCGCGCCGCAGCGACCGCATGACCATCCGCACGACCACGAGCATGTCCACGACGACGGGTTGGTCCGCGAGCATGAGCCGGTCGAGTTGCACGGTCTTCAGCGGCCGATGATCCCCGCCGAGACCGCTCAGCGCGATGCGAGCTGACACCCGGCTCCCTCGCCCGTCGCTGGAGCCGGAACCGGACGAGGCGGCCCTGTCCTTCCACGGGGACCGGGAGCTCGCGGACGGCCTGACCGACCTGGCGGTGAACGTCCGGCCGGGTACCCCGCCGCCGTGGCTGCTGGACCGCATCCGTGCCGCGGCCGGCGACGTCGCCACCTACCCGGACCCGCGCGCCGCGACCGAGGCGCTGGCCCGCCGCCATGTCCGGCCGGTGTCCGAGGTTCTCGTCACCGCGGGCGCGGCGGAGGCGTTCACGCTGATCGCCCGGGCCTTCGCGCCCCGGCACGCGGTCGTCGTGCACCCGCAGTTCACCGAGCCGGAAGCGGCGCTGCGGGCCGCCGGCCACCGGGTGTTCCGGGTGATGGCGGGCGCTGACTTCCGGCTGGACCCGGGCGCGGTCCCGGGCGACGCGGACCTGGTGGTGATCGGCAATCCGACCAACCCGACCTCGGTGCTGCACCCTGCGGCGGCGATCACCGCGCTGGCCCGCCCCGGCCGCCTGGTCGTGGTCGACGAAGCGTTCGCGGACTGCGTTCCCGGCGAGCCGGAAAGCCTGGCCGCCGAGCGGGACGTGCCCGGGCTGATCGTGGTGCGCAGCCTGACCAAGACCTGGGGCCTGGCCGGCCTGCGGGCCGGGTACCTGCTCGCCAGCGCCCCGGATGTCCGCGCCCTGACCCGCCCCCGTCCGCCGTGGGCCGTCTCCGGCCCGGCCCTGGCCGCCGTCGTGGCCTGCTGCACGCCGCGCGCCACCGCGGAGGTCGCCGCCTGGGTGGCCGAGATGACTGCTGAACGGGACCGCCTCGGACTCGCACTGGGCCGGCTGGCGCACGTCAGCGTGACGCCGCACGCCCGGGCGTCCTTCCTGCTGCTGCACGTCACCGGCCCCGGGGCCGGAGCCGGCGTGCGGGAAAAGCTGCGCGCGGCCGGGTTCGCCGTGCGCCGGGGCGATACGTTCCCCGGACTCGGCCCCGGCTGGATCCGGGTCGCCGTTCGTGACCGGGCCACCAACGACCGTTTCGTGGCTGCGCTTACCGCCGTGCTGGAGGCCGAATGACCGGGTATCCCGATGATCACGTCCGGGCCGAGCCGTATCCCGGGGACCAGCGTGCTGCCGTCTACCGGGTGATCGGTGAGCGCCGCGACGTCCGGCAGGGCTTCCTGCCTGACCCAGTGCCGGACGAGGTGCTCAGCCGCGTGCTCGCCGCCGCCCACCAGGCGCCCTCGGTCGGCCTCTCCCAGCCGTGGGACTTCATCCTGATCACCGAGCGGGCTGAGCGCGAGCGCATCGCTGCCCTGGCCCGGCGCAACCGGGACGGCTACGCGGCCACGTTGCCGGCCGTACGGCAGCGTGCCTTTGACCAGCTCAAGGTCGAGTCCATTCTCGATACCCCGGTCAACATCGTCGTGACCTGCGACGCGACTCGTGGCGGGCGGCACACGCTAGGGCGGCACAGCCAGCCGGAGACGGCCGTGTTCTCCAGCGTGCTGGCCGTCTCCAACCTGTGGCTGGCGGCCCGCGCCGAGGGGCTCGGGATCGGCTGGGTCAGTTTCTTCGCTGAGCGCGAGCTGGCGGCCGAGCTGGGCCTGCCCGCTCACCTGCAGGTGGTCGCGTACCTGTGCGCCGGGTACGTGCGTGAGTTCGGGCCGGCACCGGAGCTGCAGGTCTCCGGCTGGGCGCAGCGCCGGCCGGTGGCGTGGGCGGTGCACGAGGGGCAGTACGGCCAGCGGGGCCTTCCCGGCGGCGAACCGGTGGATGCCCTGACCGAAGTCATCGCGGCGATCCGGCCGCTCGACGCGGAGGCCGTCGCCGCCGCGCGGGAACGCCTGGACCGGATGACCAAGCCGCCCGGCTCCCTGGGGGTACTTGAGGATGTGGCCGCATCGCTCGCCGGGCTGGCCGGGCAGTGCCCGCCGCCGCTGCCCGAGCCGGTTGCGGTCGCGGTCTTCGCCGCCGACCACGGAGTGCACGCGCAGGGCGTGAGCCCCTGGCCGCAGGAGGTGACCGCCCAGATGGTGGCGAACTTCCTGGTCGGCGGCGCCGTCGTCAACGCGTTTGCCGCCCAGGCCGGAGCCGAAGTCGTCGTGGTCGACGCCGGGGTCGCCGCCGACCTGGAACCGGCGCCGGGCCTGCTGCCCCGGAAGGTGGCTCGGGGGACGGCCGACTTCACCCGCGGTCCCGCGATGTCGCGGGAGCAGGCCGTGACCGCACTGACGGCCGGCATCGAGGTCGCCCGCGACCTGGTCGCGGCGGGCAACCGCTGCCTGGTCACCGGGGACATGGGCATCGCCAACACGACATCCTCGGCCGCCCTGATCTGCGCCTTCACCGGCAGCAGCCCGGTCGTGGTCACTGGGCCGGGTGCCGGGGCGGACGCGGCCGGGCAGGCCAGGAAGGTGGAGGCCGTCCGCCAGGGGCTGGCCCTGCACCGGCCCGACCCCGCTGACCCGGTCGGCGTGCTCGCCGCCCTGGGCGGCTTCGAGCACGCGGCGCTCGCCGGTTTCATCCTGGCCGGGGCGGCCCTGCGCGTTCCGGTCATCCTGGACGGCGTCATTGCCGGGGCCGCCGCCCTGGCCGCGGCCGCCATCGCCCCCGATGCGGTAGCCGCGTGCCTGGCCGGCCATCGGAGCACGGAGCCCGGGCATGCCGCTACCCTTGGCTACCTGAAGCTGCGCCCGCTGATCGACCTTGACCTGCGGCTGGGGGAGGGGACCGGCGCCCTGCTGGCGCTGCCTCTCGTCCAGAGCGCGGCACGGGCGCTCCGCGACGTGGCGACGTTCGACTCAGCCGGCGTCAGTGACAAGAAAGCGTGAAGGAGCCTGGACCACCGTGCTGAATCCCTGGACTACCGTGCTGGACCACCGTGCGGGCAGATGACACCGTGCTGATGGAAACCGCCCCTCATGGCGACGACTGACGATCAGCCGTACCTGCTAGGGCTGCGGCTGCGCGGCCGGCGTGTCGTCGTGGCCGGGGGCGGGGCCGTGGCCGGGCGCCGGGTGCCCGCCCTGCTCGACGCGGGCGCCGACGTGTCGCTGGTGTCGCCGGAGGTCACCGGGTCGCTGGAAGATCTCGCCCAGGCTGGGCGGATCCACTGGGCCCGGCGCCGTTACGCCGCGGGTGACATCGACGGGGCCTGGCTGGTCTGCGCCTGCACCGACGACCCGGCGGTTAACGCGGCCATCGCCGCTGCGGCGGAGACCCAGCGGATCTGGTGCGTCCGCGCCGACGACGCGAGCCAGTCGCCCGTCTGGACGCCAGCCTCTGGCCTGGCCGGTGACGTCCGGGTCGGCGTGCTGAGCGGTGATCCACGGCGCAGCGCAGGCATCCGCGACGCGATCGTCGCAGGGCTGCGCACGGGCTCGCTGGGGGCCCGCCGCGGCCGTGGTCACCGGTCCGGCGTCGCGCTGGTGGGCGGTGGCCCGGGAGATCCCGGCCTGCTCACCGTGCGCGGCCGGCAGCTCCTGGCCGAAGCCGACGTGGTCGTGACCGACCGCCTCGCGCCCCGGTCGGTGCTGCACGAGCTGCCGCCGGACGTCCAGATCATCGACGTGGCCAAGATCCCTTACGGGCGCTCGGTGGCGCAGGAGCACATCAACGCCGCGCTGATTGAGCACGCTCAGGCCGGCCGGTTCGTGGTCCGCCTGAAGGGCGGCGATCCATACGTCTTCGGCCGCGGCTCAGAAGAGGTCATCGCCTGCCTGCGAGCCGGGGTCCCGGTGACGGTCGTACCGGGTGTCACGAGCGCGGTGGCCGTGCCCGCGGCGGCCGGGGTGCCCGTTACGCACCGCGGTGTGGCGCAGGAGTTCAGCGTCGTGTCGGTGCACGTCCCGCCGGACGATGAGCGCTCGACCGTGAACTGGCCGGCCCTGGCCGCCACCCGGGGCACGCTCGTCCTGCTCATGGGGGTCGAACGGCTGGCCGCGGTGGCTGACACGCTGATCCGGTACGGCCGTTCGGGCAGTACGCCTGTTTCCGTCGTCGCGGACGGTACTCTGCCTACCCAGCGCACAATTGTGGCGACGCTGGACTCAGTCGCGCCTAGGGTATTGAAAGATGGGATCAGGCCCCCGGCCGTAGTCGTGATAGGTGAGGTCGTGAACGTCGCAGCCGAGATCGCCGAGCTCGTGCGGGATATGCCGCCAGGCGCGCCCGGCCAGCCCGGCCTGCCCGGACGAGCGCCGCCCAGTCACGCCGGCGCCGCGGCCCAGGCAACGGCCCCGGAGACGGAGCAGGCGTGAGACCGCCCTCCGCGCCCGAGGGCAGCGTCACCCCCGCTGCGGCCGACGACGCCACACCGCCGGAATCGGGCGCCCAGCCCCGCAGGGCGCCCCAGCCGCGGCCCGAAGAGCAGCCGCACGCCAGGGACGAGCCTCGTAATAAGGTTCGGCCGCAGGACGCCCCCGCGGCCGCAGGATGCCTCGGGCCGCCGGAGCCGCCGCCGGATGCCCCCGCGCCGCAGGATGCCCCCAAGCCGCAGGATGCCCCTGGGCCGCAGGATGCCCCGGGCCGGAGGATGCCCTGGGCCGGAGGATGCCCCTGGCCGGAGGATGCCCCCAAGCTGCAGGATGCGCCTGGGCCGCGGGATGCGCCTGGGCCGCAGGATGCGCCTGGGCCGCAGGATGCCCCCGGGTCGCAGGACGCCGCCGGCGCCGCAGGTGCGCCCGGGCCGCAGGATGCGCCTGGGCCGCAGGATGCCCCGGCCGCAGGATGCGCCCAGGCCGCAGGACGGGCCCGGGCCGCGGAAAGCTCCCAGGCCGCGGAAAGCCCCTGGGCTGCCGAAGGGAGGCGCCCGGCAAGTCAAGCCGTCGAGCGGCCGCCACGCCGCGCCTCAGCCCACGTCGCCCGGACCGCAGGACACCCCAGTCCCGCCTGTCTCAGCGGTCCCACCGAGCACATCGGCTGCGGCGTCTGTGCCTCCGGCACCAGCCGCGCCGTCGGCACCTACTGCGACACCGCCCGCACCAACCGTGCCCGCCCCACTCGTCTCACCAGTCTCATGGACCGCGCCGACCCCAGCGGCCACGCCAGCCTCTGCGCGCGGCGCGGTGCCGTCCGCTGCCGCGCCGGATCCGGGCGCTGGCGCCCCGGCGGGCGCCGATACCGCAGCGCCGCGGGCACCGATACCGCGGCGGCCCGACCGCCTGTCACCGAGGCGGCCCCAGCCGCCTGTCACCGAGGCGGCCCCAGCGCCTGTCACCGAGGCGGCCCCGACCGCCGTGACGGCAGGCGGTCCCCACCGCCGTCACCGGGCGGCCCCACCGCCTGTCACCGAGCCGGCCCCGGCGCCCGTCACCGCCGGCGGGTCCCATACCGCCGCCCCGGCGGGTCCCATACCGCCGCCCCGGCGGCCCCACCGCCCGTACGGAGGCGGCCCCACGGCCTGTCACCGATGAGGCGGCTGCCCCTCTCAGTTCACCGGACGGCCCGGAGCCCCGGAGTCCCCGAAGTCCCCGGATCTCCGGAGTCTCCGGACCCCGGGTCTCGGGCGGCCCAGCTGGCCAGGGCCCGGGCCCGCGGCCGGCGGAGCCCAACTCCGGGGCCGAGCCTCATGTGCGGGTCGACGCCCGCGCCCTGGAGGGCGCCCTGCTCAACCTGCGCAACCGCATCGCTGCCGTGCCCCTGCTGTTCGAGGCGCCGGACGTGGCGGAGGCGAAGACCGAACGGGTGAAGCTGCTCAGTCAGGTCGAGGACTACCTGTTGCCGCGGCTGCGTCGGTCCGAGGCACCCATCCTCGTTTCACTGGTCGGCTCGACGGGTTCGGGGAAGTCCACACTGATCAACAGCATCGTGGGTACGCCGGTCAGCGCGACCGGGGTGCGGCGCCCCACGACGAACAGCCCCGTGCTCGCTTGCCACCCGGACGACGTCGAGTGGTTCGCGGAGAACAACTTCCTGCCCAGCCTGCCCCGTGTTCGCCAGGAGGGCCTGGCCCGGCCCGGCCGGGACGGGCTGCTCGTACTGGCGGCGACCGAGGGCATGCCCAGGGGGCTGGCGCTGCTTGACACCCCGGACATCGACTCGGTGGTGAAAGCGCACCACCAATTCGCCTATCAGTTCCTCGATGCGTCTGATCTCTGGCTCTTCGTCACCTCGGCCAGCCGGTACGCGGACGCGCCGGTCTGGCAGATGCTGCAGCACGCACGGGACCGCGATGCGTCGCTGGGAATCGTGCTGTCCCGGGTCCCGACCGGTTCCCGGGCCGAGCTCGTGGGTCATTTCACCGCGATGCTCGACGCCAACGGCATCAGCGCGCCGGACCGTTTCGTCATCCCGGAGACCCGCCTTGCGGGCGGGATGCTCCCGCCGGAAGCGTTCGGGCCGGTCCGCGCCTGGCTGACCGACACCGCACGGTACGACGAACGTCGGGTGGCGGTCCTGACCCGGACCATGTCCGGCGTGCTCGACACGTTCCGGGCCCGGGTGCCCGCGCTCGCCGCGCAGGCCGAGGTGCAGCTGGCCGTCCGTGCCCGGCTGCGGCGGCAAGCCGAAGAGCCCTACCGGGACGCGCTGGCCGAGGTCGCCCGGGTGACCCGGGACGGCTCGTTGCTGCGCGGTGAGGTGCAGGCCCGCTGGCAGGACTTTGTCGTCACCGGCGACCTCATGCGCACCCTGCGCTCCCGTAAGGCGCCGCGGCAGGGCAAGCGGGCGCGCAAACGCCAGGCCCCCGAGCGCGGTGCCGCCATGAAGACCGCGCTGAGGTCGGCGCTCGAAGGGGCCGTCATCTTCGCCGCCGACCGCGCAGCCGAGGACGCGGACAGCCGGTGGCGTACCGACGCCGCGGGATCCGCGATGCTGCTCGCGGCCGAGCAGGCCCGCGCATCCGGCCGCAAGGCGGACTGGCTGTTCGCGTCGGCGTTCGGGGATGGCGAGGGTGACGTCCAGGAGCTGAATCTGGGCAAGTCTGGCCCGGATCTGCCGTTGCACGCCGCGCGGGCCGTCAGCGCGTGGCAAGATCACGTCATGCGGCTCGTAGAGCACGCTGAGCAGCACAAACGGTCATTTTCCCGGGCCGCGGCGCTGGACGACGATACGCTGGCGCTGGTTACCGTGCTCGCGATCCTGGGCGAGAACGCGGTCGGCAGCCACGCGGCCGCGGGCCTGGATGACAGCGACATCCTGACGCTGCCCCGGCGCATCGTGACGGCCGTCCTGGGCCAGGAGCCGGTGCACGACATATTCCAGGCGGCTCGCGCGGAGCTTAACGAGAGGGCGCGCTTGCTACTCGACGAGGAACTCCGTCGCTTCTCCGAGGTCATCGACGGGGCGGGGCGCTGTGACGAGGTCGCGGGGGTCCGGCTGTACCAGGCCGGCTTCATGCTCGAGGCGCTGCAATGACGATCAGTGCGCCCCCTCATCCCGCGCTGCCGAGCGCGCAGCTGCCGGCCCGGCTGTCGGCCCTGGCCTCGCTGGTGCAGATCGCCCGGGAACGCAGCGGCCCGGGCGGATTCAGCCCGGAGCTGCTCGGCGAAGCCGAGACCCTCCTCGAGCGGGCCGGTGAGCGCCTCCAGTTGTCCGCCGCGCACACCGTCGTGACCCTGGCGGGCGGTACCGGCAGCGGTAAGTCCTCCCTGTTCAACGCGCTGGCCGGCGCCACCTTCTCACCGACCGCGGTGACCCGGCCCGGCGACCCGGTTTGCGCACGCCTGCGTGTGGGGGATGCAGGGAGCGGCGCCCCTGCTGGACTGGCTCGGGATCGAACGGCGCTACCGGTACGCGCGGGCCAGCGCGCTGGACGCCGGTGAGGCGGCGCTGAACGGGCTGCTGCTGCTCGACCTGCCTGACCACGATTCGGTGGCTGCCGGGGCGGCGACCGCGGTGGATCGCCTGATCAGCCAGGCGGACCTCATGGTCTGGGTGCTGGACCCGCAGAAGTACGCCGACGCCGCCGTGCACAATCGTTTTCTCGCGCCGCTGGCCCGGCACGCGGGCGTCACCACGGTGGCGCTCAACCAGTGTGACCTGCTCACCCCGCAGCAGGCCAGCGACTGCGAGGAAGATCTGCGGCGGCTGCTGGATTCAGAAGGCCACGGCGAGGCGCGCGTCCTGCTGGTGTCCGCCGCGACCGGTGCGGGCCTGGACAACCTGCGCCGTGTCCTGGCCGAGGCGGTGTCCGCCCGGCAGACGGCGACCGACCGGATCGCGGCCGACATCGACAGCATCATCGCCAAGTTCGCTGTCTTCGCCGCGGATTCCGGCCGCGGTCGCCCGCCGCGCGGCGGGGACCAGCCCGGGCGGGAACGCGGATCCGGCCCTGCCCGCGGCGGCGCCGGCCGTCACGGCCGGGGGAGCTCCAGGGCCGGCCGGCGCCCAAGCGCCCGGCGCACCCGCTGGGCCCGCCGGGATGACGGCGCTGGCCGGACCCGCGGCCTCGTCCGCCGGCACCCGGGATCCGGACGCTCGCGGCGGCGGCGTTCCTGGCGCTCGCCGACAGCATGCCGACGACCGCGGATGACCCGGTGCCACCTCAGCCCGTGGCCACCCGGCCGCCCCGGGACGAGGCCCCACTCACCGAGCAGCAGCCCGCTGCCCAAGGTCAAGACCGCGGCCGACAACGTCCCGGCCGGGCCTGCTCTGCACCTGGCTGACGCCTTCGCCCGGGCGGCCGGCCTGGCCGGCGTCACCGATGCGCTGGAAGACGTCCGAGGCGATCCACGCCGCCCGGTACCTCAGCTGGCCGTTCAGCCGCGCTGCCAGCTGGTTCGCGAGCCGTGATCCAGTCCGCCTGGGGCGGGTCAGCGGCGACGCCCGGACGGCAGTGGCCGCCGGCGCCGAAGCGCAGCAGCCCGCGATCGACAGCGCCATCACCGTGTTCGCCGACACGGTGGGTGACGGCCTCCCTGATCCGTGGCCGCGCACTGTGCGCGCCGCGGCCCGGTCCCGCGCCGGCGAAGTCGGCGGCGCGCTCAGCGCGGCGATCAGCGAGAGCATGCCGGCCGGCGCGCGGATACCCGGCTGGTGGCGTCTTGTCTGCGCTTGGCAGTGGCTCCTGGTTGCGATGGTGGTCGCGGGCACCGGCTGGCTGGGGGTCATCCTCGTGGCCGGTGTCCTCCACGCAGCGGGACCGCACCCGCCAGAGCTGATCGGCAGCGCCGGCCTGCTGCCCTGGCTGGCCGCCATGGTCATAGCCCTGCTCCTGCTCGGCTGGCTGACCGCATCCGGCAGCCAGAATGCGATCATGCTCTCCTCGGACCGGGAACGCGAGCACATGGCCGCCATCATGCGCTCCCGCATCGACGCCGTGGCCCGTGACTTGGTGGTCACACCCACCGGCGCCGAGCTCAGCGGATACGCCCAGTTCTGCAGCGGCCTCGTCGCCGCCGGTCGGCACCTGGATTGATTCTGCTGACGGCATAACGGTGGCCGGAAGGTAGGCATGGGCCGGTCTGTTGCCTTGTAATACTGTAATCAGCTGCACTTGGAGGCGGTCATGGCAGCAGACCGTCCACTGGACGCGTACTCGCTCGTTGTGTCAGGCGTGGCCGAAAAGCTCACGCCCAAGGTAGCCAGCCTGCGCGTGCCCCGGGATGGACGCGGCGGCTCCGGGGAGAGCCTCGGCTCCGGAGTCGTTTTCACCGGCGACGGGTTCCTGCTCACCAACGCGCACGTCGTCGGGCGGGCGCAGGGCGGCACGGCTTCGTTTTCCGACGGCACCACCGTCCCGTTCCGGGTGGTCGGCGCCGACCCGCTGTCCGATTTGGCCGTGCTCCGCACGTCCGGGGTTACCCCGGCCCCTGCCGAGCTCGGTGAGGCTGACGATCTGGTCGTCGGGCAGCTGGTCGTGGCGGTCGGCAACCCACTCGGGCTGGCCGCTCGGTGACCGCGGGGGTGGTCAGCGCGCTGGGCAGATCCATGCCCGCGGGTGGCCGCGGCGGCACCCGGCTCATCGAGGACGTCATCCAGACCGATGCCGCGCTCAACCCCGGTAACTCCGGCGGCGCCCTCGCGGACGCCGGCGCCCGGGTGATCGGCGTCAACACGGCGGTGGCCGGAGTCGGGCTGGGCATGGCGGTGCCGATCAACTCCACCACCCGCCGGATCGTTTCCGCCCTGATGCGTGACGGCCGGGTCCGGCGAGCCTACCTGGGGCTGGTTACCGTGCCTGCCCCGCTCGCGGCACCCTGGCAGGAGCGGATCGGCCGTCCCAACGGGCTCCGGGTGGCCGAAGTGGTCCCCGGTGCGCCCGCCAGCCGGGCCGGGCTGCGGCCTGGTGACCTGCTCCTGTCGGCGGCCGGGCACCCGGTCGCGACGGCTCAGGATCTGCAGCGGCTGATGTTCGCCGACGCCATCGGCAAGCCGCTCCCGATCACCGTCATGCGGAACGGCGCCCTGGTCGACGTCATCGCCGAACCGTCCGAGCTCGTCGCCGCCTGAGCGCCGGTGTTCCTGCCGCTGCCTCGCGAGGCCCACCCTGGGGCCTCAGTGGCCTCCCTCGCGGGGGGCCCGGCGGCAGTCGCTCAGGTGTCCGGCCGGACGGCGGACAAGCCCGCAGCGGTCTGGGCCAGGAAACGCCGGACGGCGGCACGGTCACCCAGCCGCACGAAGCGCAGGTGCGCGTTGGCCGGGTCCCGCATCGCGGCGCTGTAGCGCTCCCGGTAGATCGCGTGCCGGTGCCAGGCCCAGGAGATGATGGACTCCTCCGGAACCCAGCTCAGCAGGTTCGACCACCGCTCCCGGTTGCCGTTCCACAACTCAGTGCGGAACGTCACGCGACGCAGGGTCCGCCAGACGACCTGGCGCATCACCACATGCCGGGGCAAGTCCAGCCAGACGACGGTGTTGGCGCGGGCCCAGACGAGGGGGCGGACGAGGCTGTAGTTACCGTCGATCACCCAGGCGTCACCCGCGGCCAGCTGTCCTACCTCGCGGCGGAACTGCTCGGCGGCCAGCGGAGCCCAGCCGGGCTGGTGGTAGATGCCATCGAGCTCCACGAAGGGCACGCCGAGGTTACTGGCCAGCTGGCGGGCGACCCTGGATTTGCCGACGCCCGAGGTACCGACCACCGAGATTCGCCGCACGAGCCGTGAACGTACCAGCCGCCCCTGGCTCTGGCCAGCTCATTTCCCGGCCCGGGGCGGCCCGGCTTCCCGGCGTCTCGTTTCGGCCGGCTCCCCGGGATCTTTCGCCCCGGTGCCCCCAGCCGGCCCTTCCCCGCGCCCCGCCGCCCGGCTGCTCCGGTTGGCCAGAGTCCGTCCTTCCCCGGCCCGGCCTCAGCGCTGCTCTGCTTCCCCGGTCCCGCCTGGTCACGTCCCGGCTGGGACAATTGGCCCATGACAGATATTCGTCTGGACACCGGCGTGGACCTGGGCCGTGGGGTGACCATGCCGATGGTGGGGTTCGGCACGTGGCGGCTGCGCGGGCAGCAGGCGTACGAGGCCATCCGTTTTGCGCTGGAGACCGGCTACCGCCACATCGACACGGCGACCATGTACCGGAACGAGACGGAAGTCGGCCGCGCGGTACATGACAGCGGCCTCGATCGGCATGACGTCTTCATCACCACGAAGCTGGCCCCGGAAAACGCCGGCCGAGAGCGCGCCACGCTCGACGCGAGCCTGCGCGCGCTGGGCACGGACTACGTCGACCTGTGGCTGATCCACTGGCCGCCGCGCGGCTCGGCCTCCCTGCGCGTGTGGGAGCAGTTCCTCGCTGTGCGGACCGCGGGACTGGCCCGGGCGGTGGGGGTCAGCAACTACAGCCCCGCGCAGATCGATGAGCTGATCCGCGCCAGCGGCGAAGGGCCGCCCATCAACCAGATCCCGTGGAGCCTGCCCCAGTACGACCCCAAACTGCTGGCCGCGATGCGGGAACGGGGGGTCATCGTGGAGGGATACAGCTCGCTCAAGGGCACCAACCTCCGCGACAAGACCCTCGTCGAGGTGGCCGAGCAGCACTCGATGACCCCAGCCCAGGTCGTGCTGCGCTGGCACCTCCAGCACGGGATTCCGGTGATCCCGAAATCGGCTGATCCGGAACGTATCGCGGCCAACGTCGCGCTGTTCGACTTCTCGCTGAGCGACGACGAGATGGCCCGCCTGGACGGCCTGTCCCGCCGGTAGCGCCCCTGCGTCCCGCCCGACGGGCGCGCATTATGCCCAGCTGGCGTCGGGCGGGGAAGTGCTATCTGGAGGGCTGGGGACAAGCGGGTGTGGCTATCCCCAGCCGCGCGGCCGGGGCCGCCCGGCGGCTTGGCGGCGGGCCATCTTGGAGGTAACCCCCGGCGGCACGGACGCCGCCGGGCGACCACCCAGGGAGCGGCGGCTCGCCGCCGCCAGAGCTCAGGAGGATCGAGATGAGGCAAGGCGGACACGTGACGCTGGTCGGCTTTGTGGCGACCGAGCCGAGAATTCACCACTTCAGCGACGGCACCGCGGTCGCGAACCTGCGTATCGGCTCGACCGCCCGCCAGGTCGACCGCCAAACGGGGGAGTGGCGCGACGGAGAGACGTCGTTCTACTCGGTGAAGTGCTGGCGGAAGCTGGCCCAGAACGTGGCGACCTGCCTGCGCAAGGGGCAGCCCATCATCGTGGCCGGGAAGCTTTACACCAAGAGCTACGAGGACCGCAGCGGGCAGCGGCGGTCGGAGATCGAGGTTCAGGCCGACACCATCGGTTTCGACCTGGCCCGCGGCGAGGCGCATTTCAGCTGGAACCGGCGCTCAACCGCCGACCCCGCCATGGCCCGCGGCGAGGCGATCAGGGCCGGCCTTCGACGTCGAGGATGACGCCAGCGTGCCCGGCACCGGCCAGCCGACCGGAGCTGGCGTCGCGGACGGCGACGAGATGTTCGACGAGCAAGAGATTGCTGAGCTGGAACAAGAACTCGACGCCTCCGCGGCAGAGCCAGCGGTCAGCTAACACCACCGGAGCCAGGTCAATCGCACCGGAGTCAAGTCCAGACAACCCCTCGCATGGAACTCACTCTCTTCATGTAGCCAGCACTTGTCTAATGCGGGGCTTGCGCTCAGGCCAGCCGCGGCCGAGCTAAAGCTGAGCAGACCGTGTGTCTGCCTGGGTAATCGCCCCGCGCTGACCAACATACCGACTTGGCTACGCAAACACACGTACCGTTTTATAGATGTTACTGAAGGTGATGCAAGTCGCGAATTGGCCACGTAGAGTTCCACTACCGATCCGATTAGTGACAGGCGTGAGGCATGTCAGCAGCCGATCAGGTAATGAGTCAACGGGTGTCTTCTCGCGGCATCCTACGGCGCTTCGGACGGCCGCGGAGCTGGCAGCTCTTCGCGCTGCCGCCACCCGTGGTCGGGTACGTCTTCGCTATCATCGCCGCTGATCTCGGCCTGACCCTCCGGGGCATCCTCGGCACACCGGTACGGGCCGCCGAGGTAGCCCTGTTCGCGGCCCTGCTCGTCTGCGGGGCCATCTGCATCGAGGCGACGCGGCGCCTGGGCCAGCCGACCGGGGTCACCCGCGACCTGCTGTCGGCGTGGTGGCTGCCGATCGCGCTGCTGCTGCCGCCGGTGTACGCGCTGGTGGCCCCGATCGCCCTGGGGGTGCTGCTCTACCTGCGGGTCCGCCGCACGCCCGCTTACCGGCGGCTGTTCAGCTCCGCGGCGCTCGGGCTGGCCGGCGCGACGGCCTCGGTAGTGTTCCACCACGTTGGCCCCGCTACGGCGGCCGCCCGGTCGGTGCCGTGGCTCGGCCACCCCACGGCGCCCGCCTGGCTGATGCAGCCGGCGGCTGTGCTGACCGCGGTCTGCTGCGCCGTGCTGTTCAACGTACTGAACATGGGCATGGTCGCCGTCGCGGCCCACGCAGCCCAGCCGCAGGCCAGCTGGGTGGAGGTGCTGTGGGACCGGGAGAGCCTGCTGCTGGACCTGACCGAGATCTGCGTGGGTGTCCTGGTGCTGATCGCCTGTGCGCTGAGCCCGGTGCTGCTCTGCGTGGCGCTGCCCCCGGTGATCGTCCTGCAGCGCAGCCTGATGCACCAGCAGCTGCAGGCGGCTGCGCGCACCGACCCCAAGACCGGCCTGCTGAACCCGACCGCATGGCAGCGCGAGGCGGACACCGAGATCGCCCGGGCGCGACGGGCCGGCGAGAGTCTCGCGCTGCTGCTGTGCGATGTGGACCACTTCAAGCGGGTCAACGACACCTATGGGCACCTCACGGGGGACGAGGTCCTGCGCGGTCTCGCCGCCGAGCTGCGCCAGCAGGTGCGCGGCTCGGACGTGGTGGGGCGGTTCGGCGGCGAGGAGTTCGTCGTCCTGCTGCCCCGCGCCGACGCCGACGAGGCGTGCATGATCGCCGAGCGGCTCCGGCACCGGGCCAGCGTCATGCCCATCTACGCCGATAACGATGCGGTCAACGTGACGGTCTCCATCGGCGTCGCAGTCCTCGGCGTGCACGGCCGTGACCTGCTTGAGCTGCTGACCGCCGCCGATCTCGCGCTCTACCGGGCCAAAGACGCCGGGCGTGACCAGATCTGCGTGCACGCCGCCGATGGCACCCCCGGCCGGGGGCGCCGCGGGACGCAGACCCCCGACCCGGCATTAGACTCCCGGGCCCATCCCGCAGGCCCTTGGGCGCGAACCCGGCGGCCCGGCTGGCCGGCCGGGCCGAATACGCTAGGTGTCATGCCGGAGTTCATCTACCAAATGCGTGCCGTGCGCAAGGCGCACGGTGACAAGGTCATCCTCGACGACGTCACGTTGTCGTTCCTGCCGGGAGCCAAGATCGGCGTCGTGGGACCGAACGGTACCGGTAAGTCCACTTTGCTGAAGCTGATGGCCGGTGTCGAGCAGCCCTCCAATGGTGAGGCGCGGCTGATGCCCGGGTTCACGGTCGGGCTGCTCGCTCAGGAGCCTGAGCTCAACGAGGACAAGACGGTTCTGGGCAACGTCGAGGAGGGCGTCGCCGAGACCAAGGCGATGCTGGACCAGTACAACGAGATCACCGAGAAGCTGGCCACCGAGTACTCCGATCAGCTGCTCGAGGAAATGGGCCGGCTTCAGGAGCAGCTCGATCACCGTGACGGCTGGGACCTGGACAGCCAGCTCGAGCAGGCGATGGACGCGCTGCGCTGCCCGCCGCCGGATTCGCCCGTCACACAGCTGTCCGGTGGCGAGCGCCGCCGGGTGGCGCTCTGTAAGCTCCTGCTGTCCCAGCCCGACCTGCTACTACTGGACGAGCCCACCAACCACCTGGACGCAGAGAGCGTCCAGTGGCTGGAGCAGCACCTGGAGAACTACGCGGGCACCGTCGTCGCCGTCACCCACGACCGGTACTTCCTGGAAAACGCGGCCCAGTGGATCCTGGAGCTCGACCGCGGGCATGCCTACCCCTACGAGGGCAACTACTCCACCTACCTGGACACCAAGGCGTCCCGGCTCAAGGTCGAGGGCGCCAAGGACGCCAAGCGGCGCAAGCGCCTCGAAGAGGAACTGGAGTGGGTGCGGTCCAACCCGCGTGCGCGGCAGGCCAAGAGCCGGGCCCGGCTCAACCGCTACGAGGAGATGGCCGCCGAGGCCGATTCCCGGCGCAAGCTCGACTTCGAGGAGATCCAGATCCCGCCGGGCCCGCGCCTCGGCAACGTCGTGGTCGAGACCGAAAAGCTGGTCAAGGGCTTCGGCGACCGCGTGCTGTTCGACGGGCTGAGCTTCTCGCTGCCACGCAACGGCATCGTCGGTGTCATCGGCCCGAACGGCGTCGGCAAGACCACCTTGTTCAAGATGATCGTGGGCGAGGAGAAGCCCGACGGGGGGACCATCCGCGTCGGCGAGACGGTGGATATCGCCTACGTCGACCAGAGCCGCGGCCGGATCGCCCCCGACAAGAACGTCTGGGAAGCGATCTCCGACGGGGAGACGCACATCACCGCGGGCCACACCGAGATCCCGAGCCGGGCCTACGTGGCCGCGTTCGGGTTCAAGGGCCCGGACCAGCAGAAGCTGGCCGGCGTCCTGTCCGGTGGCGAGCGGAACCGGGTCAACCTGGCGCTCACCCTCAAGGAGGGCGGCAACCTGCTCCTCCTCGACGAGCCAACCAACGACCTGGACGTGGACACGCTCTCCTCGCTGGAGAACGCGCTGCTCGACTTCCCCGGCTGCGCTGTGATCACCAGCCACGACCGGTGGTTCCTCGACCGCATCGCCACGCACATCCTGGCCTGGGAGGGCGAGGCGAACTGGTTCTGGTTCGAGGGCAACTACGAGGCCTACGAAAAGAACAAGATCGAGCGCCTCGGCGCCGAAGCCGCCCGGCCCCACCGCGTCACCTACCGCAAACTAACCCGCACATAGCGGCCCAGCGAACCGGGCCTTCAGGCCCGGTGAGCGGCCGCTTCTCTCCGGCGAGTACTGCGGCGGGTTAGGGCGCCCGTGACCGGCCTAACGAGTCCGGGGCCGGAGGTCCCGGCGAGCGGCCGGTTATATCGGCGGGCAACCACGACGCGTTACGGCGAGGCGATCGTTACCGGCCTAACGAACCGGGCCTTCAGGCCCGGTGAGCGGCCGGTGTGTCGGCGAATTGCCACCGCGGGGCGCGAAGCGCAGCGGGGGGTTCCAGGGGGGTCGTCCCCCCTGGGCCAGCACAGCCCCGGGTTCGCGGCCGCTAACTCGGGGTGAGCCCGAGGTCGCGGCCGCCGGGGCTGGCGGGCCGGTTGACGAGGCTGTGTGCCGCCATGACGAGGTAGTCCCACAGCTGCGCATCCAGCGCCTCGTCCAGGGCCAGTTCGTCCAGCGCGGTCCGCATGTGCCGGAGCCAGGCGTCCCGTTCGGCCTCGCCGATCACAAACCGCGCGTGCCGCATCCGCAGCCGGGGATGCCCGCGCAGCTCGTTGTAGGTCTGCGGGCCGCCCCAGTACTGAATGAGGAACAGCCGGAGATGCTCCTCGGCGGGCCCCAGGTCCTGTGCCGGATACACCGGCCGCAGCTCCGGGTCGTCGGCGACGAGCTCATAGAAACGGTGCACGAGGCGGGTGAACGTGTCCTCCCCGCCGATGGCCTCGTAGAACGAACGGCGCTGTCCGGCGGGTTCGGCTGATTCAGTGTTCATGACGGGCCTAAGCCTACGGCGGCGGTGTACCCCGCCCGGCCTCAGCTCCGTCCAGATCGTTCGCACCGGTCTCCGGAGGGACGTGCGTGACTGGAGTTACGGGAGGGGCACTCGTGTCCCGGCCGTTGGGGGGACGTCCCTTACCCGGGGCTTGACCGCAGTCTTGGGCGCCCCCGTCCGGCTCGGGGCCGTGCCTGGGTCGAGTGCGGTCGCGGTCCGGCGCAGTGTCCTGCCCGCGGGCGGCCCCGGCCGGGCGTGCTCTTCGCCGCCACCACCGTCGGCGTCAGTGCCGCTCCGGGCCCTGCAGCGCCCACAGCGGGTCATGCTGGTGATCCGCACCCCGGCTTACCGGGTGCATTCTCAGGGCTATTCACTGAAGATGCTCCCGTAAGTACCGCGCCCGGGCCGGGGCATCTCCAACGTCACAGCAGGCCCGACGCGGCTCAGCCGCTCCCGATCCAGCCCGACGTTCAAACTCACGTTTAAGGAAACGGCGGAAAACTCCCGCAGATTTTTACGTCACGCCAGGTAGTAGAGGCTATTGCCCACCAGCCAGAGGCCGAGCAGCAGACACACCAGGACGATGACCTGGTCGCGGTGGGTGTCCAGCCAGGTCCGCAGCTGCTGCAGCCGGACGCCGGCGGCGGCGGGCTTGAACGTGGCGTACAGCTCCAGGTACAGGAAGCTGGCCGTCGCCAGCAGGACGAACAGCACCAGCGTCAGGTAGTCACCCAGCCCGGACAGTTTGGCCTGGGTGATGGTCGCGGCGCCGGCCGCCACCAGCGTCCACGGCTGGAGGAAGGCGGCGAGCCCGGCGGCGGCCCACAGCGACACCGTGTCCAGGCGCGCCATCCAGGTGGGCGGCTTGCTCGGAATGCCCCTACGGCGCCACTTGCGCGCGGCGTAGAGGACCAGCGCGACGCCCAGGGCCAGCTTGATGGCCAGGGCAGCGGTCGACGGCGCGGTGTTCGGCGCGGGCGGCTTCCCCTGGGTCGTCAGGAGCACGGCCGCTATCACGATGACCAGGCAGGCCAGCCAGCCGAGGACGAACGCCAGGCCCTTCCAGATGCCCTTCTCGGCGCCGAGCAGCAGGATGAACGCCGTGAGCGGGAAGGGTTCCAGGGTAATCGCGAGACCAATGAGCACCAGGTTTAGTACCACCGGCCCGCCCCCTTACTGGTCCGGCCAGTGCCGGGCCGGGTAGATCTCCCAGCCCGGCTGGCCGCGATGTCACAGGCCTTGTTCAGCGACGATTCGCCCGGACTTGACGGCTTCGGTAACCGCGTCGTGGTCACGCTCGTTCTGGTCGGCGTAGGCGTCGGCGAATTCCGTGATGGCCTGGTCGAAGACCTCCGATCCGCCCAGGTACGCGGCGATGGCGATGGCGTCCCCGGACCGGGCGTGGGCCCGCGCCAGCGTCCATCCGCACAGCGTGCCGTACATGCGCATGCCGCCCGGCACCATGGCGTCAGTGTCGATGGAGAACTTCCAGTCGCGCAGTTGGCGGACGTAGAAGTCGCGTTGCTTTCCGTCCAGCCCGGCGGCGATCCGGTGCCAGCCGAGGAAGATGTCACTGGAGGCCTGCATCAGCCGCTGGCCCGCGACCACCCGCTGGCCCATGTTCGCGAATTCGCTGGCGCCGAGGAACCGGCTGAGGACCGACTCCTCAGCCTCCTTGACCTGGAGGAACAGCGGATCAGACTCGTCGCGCCCGAGCATCAGCACGATCCAGCACCGCGTCCCTACGCTGCCGACGCCGACGACCTTGCGGGCCAGGTGAACGAGCTCATACTGCTCGCTCAGGTGCCGCCGGTCGGTCTCCAGCGTCCGCCGGTACTTGCTCATGATGCTCTGTACCTCGGACTGCAGCGCGCTGCGCTGCGCCTGATCCGACAGCAGATCCTCGATCGGCACCAGGAGCGGCGGGTCGGCTATGATCCGCAGCTGGCCGTCCACCGTCGTGGTGAGCTTGGCGAGTTCCTGCATGCTGTCCCGGGTCCGGGCCTTGGCGGCGCCCTTGGTGACGAGCTTGCGCTGCCTGTCGTCCAGCTGGGCGTCGAACTGGGCCCGCAGCTGGTCGATGTCCGCGTGCGCGTACCAGATGTCCAGCTGGGTCATCCCGGCAAAGTCGCGCATCGCCTGCCGGTAGCTGGCCACGGTGGCTGTGACGATCTTGCGGCGCTGCTTGCCGCTGAACTCGTTGGACCGCGCGGCGACCTCCATGCTGGCCGCCAGCCGCTTGACGTCCCACTCCCACGGGCCCGGCAGCGTCTCATCGAAGTCATTCACGTCAAAGACCAGCCGGCGCTCGGCCGACCCGAAGACACCGAAGTTCGACAGGTGCGCGTCACCGCAGGCCTGGACGGTCAGGCCGGAGACCGGAGTGGTAGCCAGGTCGCTGGCCATCGGCAGGGCCGCGCCGCGATAGTAGGTGAACGGCGAGACCATCATCCGGCCCCACCGGACCGGCACCAGTTCCGGCACGCGCGCCTTCGCCTGCTCCTCGAGCAGGGTAATCGGGTCGGGCCTGCTGGCGGTCACCTTGAAGTCCGCGTGCGATTCCCGCGGCACCTCAGCCCGGGCCTGCGCGCCCCGGGCCGCACGCTCCGCGGGGGTCAGATGCGCCAGCTTGGTCTCGAGCTGGGCCCGCGCCTGAGCTCGGCCCGACGGCCGCGGGGGAGCCGCCACCTTGTGTTCACTCATATTCCGGCTCCTTTCCAGCCTGCACCTTTTACAATGCCCCGCCGGCCAGCCGTTCGCCTCACCCCGCCCGGGTGAGGCGCGGGGCGCGCAGGGCAGAGGACCCTGCAGGAGTGGCGGTCACGAATCAGGAGCAGCGGAAGACACGGAAACCGGTACCCGGTCAGCACCGGGGGATGGCGTGGATTCCCGGCGGGACCTTCCGGATGGGCTCAGCCGACTTCTATCCCGAAGAGCGGCCCGTGCACCGGGTCACCGTGGACGGGTTCTGGATGGACCGCCATCCCGTGACGGTGAAGGAGTTCGAGCGCTTCGTGACGGCGACCCGGTACGTGACCGTCGCCGAGCGGCCGCTCGTCCCCGCGGACTACCCGGACGCCGACCCAGACCTGCTGGTACCGGGATCGCTCGTGTTCCAGCCCACCCGGGGGCCCGTTGACCTGGGCGACTACCGCAACTGGTGGGCCTACGTGCCTGGCGCGTGCTGGGGGCGCCCGCAGGGACCGGGCACCGGCGGCCGGGCCCGCGGGTCGCATCCGGTGACCCATGTCGCCTACGAGGACGCCGCGGCGTACGCCGCGTGGGCGGGCCGGGACCTGCCCACCGAGGCCGAGTGGGAGTTCGCCGCCCGCGGCGGCCTCGACGGTGCCGTCTACGCCTGGGGAGATGAGTTCGCGCCCGGCGGCCGGATGATGGCCAACACCTGGCAAGGCTCGTTTCCCTGGCAGAACCTGCTCACCGACGGGTTCGGCGGGACGTCCCCGGTGGGCTCGTTTCCCGCCAACGGCTACGGGCTGCACGACATGACCGGCAACGTCTGGGAGTGGACCAGCGACTACTTCACCCCGCAGCATCCCGCCGACGCTCCGCACGCCTGCTGCGTGCCGCGCAATCCCCGGGTCACCGCGCGGGAGCCGAGCATGGTGGCGGGCGAGCCCGGCGCGAACCTGCCCCGTAAGGTCATCAAGGGCGGTTCACACCTGTGCGCACCGAATTACTGCCTGCGCTACCGCCCGGCCGCCCGGCAGAGCGAGACCGTCGACAGCGCCACCTGCCACCTCGGCTTCCGCTGCGTAAGCCGCGGCGCACCACCGGTAAGTACGTAAGCCACATCAGCCCCGGCGCGGCACCGGGTCCACCCCCGGCAAACGATCCGGCCGGCGATGCCTCCCGGGCACCGCCGGCCGGATCCGTCTGTTCCCGTGCGTTACTCGCGTGCGAGCATGGCCTGGGCCTCGCGCTCGAGGTCCACGTAGGGGTCGCCGCTGACGTCCACGGCGACGCGCTTGATCGTGCCGCCGGTGAAGGTGTACGGGTGCTCGCCGGGGTAATCGCTGGTCACCGGCTCGCCACTGTCCCGGCCGACACATAGGCCCTCACCCGCCAGGCTGAACAGCCCGGGCTGGGTCTTGATCCGGCCTTCGCCGACCTTCTTGTCCGCGTAGTAGAGGGACAGGATCCCGGTCGGAGACGCCGGGGGGATCCTCGCCGTCCTTCTCGAACGAGGCGGACAAGATCAGGTCCGAACCGGTCGGCAGGTCCTGGGTGGCGTCGATCTTCTGCTCCATCATGCCGACGAAGTTGTTGACGTAGTGCAGCCGGCCGCCCTTGATGTACAGCGCGTGCCCGCCGAAGCGGGAGCCGTGCGCGAACAGCACGCCCTGCGCGCCTGGGGCGGGCAGGTCGACCAGCGCGCCGATGCTGAAGGACCGGTTGCGAACGTTGACCGCCTGGGCCTCGGGCACCTCCGCGGTGTCGGGGAAGTAGGCGTACCGCTCGCGCGGAGCGGCCAGCTGCGGCCGTGGCGTGGTGATGATCTCTATCGCGGACCGGTCATCGAGCGGGAACGCGCCGTTCTCACCGGCTTCGGCGTACCACAGGTTGACCAGTTCCCGGACCTTCTCTGGGTGCTCGGCGGCCAGGTCGTGTATCTCGGCCCGGTCGGTGTCGGTGTGGTACAGCTCCCAGGTGTCCTCGTTGAAGTGACTCCAGCCGCTGATCGTGGGGTGGGTGGTGACGGCCTTCCAGCCGTCGTGCCAGATCCCGCGCGAGCCGAGCATCGAGTAGAACTGGGTCTTGCGGGCCGAGGGCGCCGATGCCATGTCGGCGCTGTAGCGCATGCTCACCCCGTCGAACCGGCTCTGCACATGGCCCTTGATCGCCGCAGGGCCCCGCACCCCCAGGGTGTCCAGGATGGTCGGCACGATGTCGATGGCGTGGTGGTACTGGTGCCGGATCTCGCCCCGGCCGGCGGTGGCCCCAGCCACCGTAGCGGGCCAGGAGATGATGCACGGGTCGGCGGTGCCGCCGTTGAACTCATACCGCTTCCACATCTTGAACGGCGTGTTGAACGCCATCGCCCAGCCGTTCGGGTAGTGGTTGTAGGTCCTCGTCCCGCCAAGCTCGTCCAGCATGGCCAGGTTGGCCTGCATGTTGTCGGGCAGCCCGTTCGCGAAGATGTTCTCGTTCACCGACCCGTTAGGGCCGCCTTCGCCGCTCGCCCCGTTGTCCGACACGAGAATCACCATGGTGTTCTCGCGCTGCCCGGACTCCTCCAGGTAGTCGAGCAGGCGGCCGATCTGGTGGTCGGCGTGGGCCAGGAACCCCGCGTACACCTCGGCCATCCGGGCGAACAGCCGCTTTTCCTCCGCGGTCAGCGAGTCCCAGGGCCGGGTGGCATCCAGCGGGGGGAACGGCTGACCCTCCGGGCCCTGCCGGGTTTCCGGCGTGCCGATCGGGTTGACCGGCGGCAGCTCGGTGTCGGCCGGGACGATACCCATCTTCTTCTGCTTGGCCAGGGTCTGCTCCCGCATCGCCTCGTAGCCCATGTCGAACTGGCCCCGGAACTTATCGGCCCATTCCTTCGCGACCTGATGCGGTGCGTGCGCGGCGCCGGGCGCGTAGTAGAGGAAGAACGGCTTGTCCGGGGCGACCGACTTCGCGTCCTGGATGAACTCCAGCGCCTTGTCGGTGAGGTCGACGGTCAGGTGGTAGCCCTGCTCCGGCGACTTCGGCTGGTCGACCGGGTGGTTGTCGTAGACCAGGTCCGGGTACCACTGGTTGGTCTCGGCGCCCAGGAACCCGTAAAACCGCTCGAAGCCGCGGCCGGTCGGCCAGTTCCGCCGGGTCGACGCCAGGTTCATCTCCACGGTCGGGCATAGGTGCCACTTGCCTGTGATGTAGGTGTTCCAGCCCTGCTCACCCAGGATCTCGGAGATCATGCCGTTCTCCGGCGGGATCGTCCCGCTCGCGTTCGGGAACCCGACCGCGGCCTCGGTGATGCAGGCCATGCTGTTACGGGTGTGGTTGCGCCCGGTCAGCAGGCACGAGCGGGTCGGCGAGCACAGCGCCGTGGTGTGCCACTGCGTGTAGCGGATTCCCTCGGCCGCGATCCGGTCGATGTTCGGTGTCTCGATGGGACCGCCGTAGCTGCTTATGGCCGAGAAGCCCACGTCATCGAGCACGATGTAGACGACATTGGCCGCGCCGTCCGGCGCCTTCGGCGGCTCGAACGGTCCCCAGTCCGGGACGGAATCGCGGATATCGATATTGATCGTGCCCTTGAACGGCTCGCTCATCTGCACTGCTCCTCGCACCCGGCGGACATCTGACGGGTCTCACCACGGAGGAGGGGAACCTTCCGGGTTTCGCTCACGCAGACCCGCTGCGAATGCTGTCAGCACGCACGTCACCGGCGCATCATCCGCCAAGGGTGAGCCCACGCGCGGGCCGCGGCATCACCCTCGCTGCGCGGTGGGCTTGTCCGGTACCGAATCCGGTGCCGCTGGCCGGCTAGAGGGCTCAGTGCCTGCATGGGGGAGCTCTGCACCGCTCGTGCTGCCAGGCAGCGCAGTGCCGGCGGCGGGAGGCAGCACGTCGTACGCACTCTGTACTAGTCCGACTTGCTCGGTGGTGTAGGTCCGTTCCCGGCGTATGTCCCAGATAAAGGCGGGCCACCAGCTCACCAGCGCGCCGAGGCGGTTGCGGAAGCCGGTCAGGAAGCCGATGTGGATGAACAGCCAGACGACCCAGCCGGCGAAGCCGGCGAACTTCAGGCGTCCCACGGAAACGACCGCGTTGCCGCGGGAAAGGTAGGCAGCCGACCCGAGGTCACGGTAGCGGAACGGCTTGGTGGGCATGCGCCCGGCGACCTCGTGCTTGATGCGTTCGCCGGCGTATATGCCGGTCTGCATGGCGACCTCGCACACGCCGGGGAGCTTGTTCAGGCTCATCACGTCCCCGGTCACGAAGATCTCGGGGTGGTCGGGAATGGTGCAGTCGTCGCCGACCATGATGCGGCCGGCCCGGTCCTGCTTCGCGCCGGTAGCCGCCGCGATGGCCGCTGCGACCGGCGGCGCGGCCACCCCGGCGGTCCACAGCACGGTGCCCGCCTGATGGCGGGTCACCGTGCCGTCCTGAGCGCGGACGCTCAGCCCGGTGCCGTCTATATTGGTCACGATCGAGTGCATGTGCTGCTCGACGCCGAGCTTGTCCAGGGTACGGGCCGCCTTGGCCGACAGCTCCGGGCCGAACGGGGCGAGCGGGACGTCCCCGCCGTCGAACAGCAGCACCCGGGCGTCCTCGGGCTTGATGTGACGGTACTCATCGCGCAGCGTCTTGGTGGCCACCTCGCGGATCTGCCCGGCCAGCTCCACGCCCGTGGGCCCGGCGCCGACCAGGGCGAAGGTGAGCCAGCGGCTGCGTTCGGCCGGGTCGGTCGCGGTATCGGCCATCTCGAACGAGCCGAAGACGCGGCGCCGGATGACCAGGGCATGCTCGATGGTCTTCATGCCGGGGGCCCACTCGGCAAACTCGTCGTGCCCGAAATACGATTGCTGCACCCCGGCCGCCATGATCAGGTAGTCGTAGCCGAACTCCAGCTGGTCCCCGAGCGGCCGCGTCGCCAGCACCCGGCGCCCTTCGGCGTCGATGCCGGTCACCTCGGCCAGCACGAAGTCCGCGTTCTTCTGCTTACGGAGCAGATCCCGCAGCGGGTCGGCGATCTTCCCCTCGGACAAGATCCCGGTCGAGCACTGGTACAGCAGCGGCTGGAACAGGTGGTGCGGGCGCCTGTCGATGAGGGTCACCCGGACCGGGGCGCGGCGCAGCACCCGGGCGGCGAACAGCCCGGCGAAGCCGCCGCCGATGATCACCACGCGGCGCTGGTCATCCTGGTCGTTCATCGACGCGTCCCCGATCCCGGTTATCCTTTACTGCGGCGTGCGGCTCAGCCTGCCGGGTCGTACCACGTGTCCCGGTCCGTCAGCAGCCGGTCCGCCTCCTTGGGACCCCAGCTGCCCCTTGCGTAGGGGTGCACCGGGGTGACGTCGCCGAGTACCGGGTCGACGACCTCCCAGGCGGCCTCCACGGTGTCCTGGCGGGCGAACAGCCAGCGGTCCCCGTCCAGGGCGGCGCCGATGAGCCGGTCATAGGGGCGGATGTCCGACCCCGGCTGCTGCGCGAACCCGAGCTCTTCGGCCTGCGGCTCCCAGCCGGCACCGGGCTTCTTACCGTGCAGGGTGAGGCCGACCGCCGTCTCCGGCCAGATCCGGAACCTCAGCATGTCCGCTGGCCTGGCGGGCTCGATCCCGAACACGTCGTGCGGCGGGTCCTTGAACGTGATGATGACCTCGGTGGCGGTGACCGGCATGGTCTTGCCCGCCCGGATCAAGATCGGCACCCCGGCCCAGCGCCAGGTATCGGCGGTGAGCCGGACCGCGACGAACGTCTCCATGGTCGAGTTCGGGTCCACGCCCGCCACCTGGCGGTAGCCCTCGTACTGGCCGCGCACCGTGTTCTCCGGGCTCAGCGGGCTCAGCGCCGTCACCACCTGCTGCTTGGCGTCCCGCCAGCCGGAAAGATCATGCGTGCTCGGCGGTTCGGCCAGCACGGTCGCCAGCACCTGCAGCATGTGGTTTTGCAGCACGTCCCTGATCGCACCGGTCCGGTCGTAGAACCGGCCACGGTCCGCGACGTCGAACGCCTCGGCCATGGTGATCTGGATGCTCTCCACGTAGGTCCGGTTGAGCAGCGGCTCGATCACCGAGTTCGCGAACCGGACGAACAGCACGTTCTCCACCGGGTCGAAGGCCAGCCAGTCGTCGACCCGGAAGATCGCCTCCTCCGGGAAGTACTGGTGCATCGTGTCGTTGAGCTGCCGCGAGCTGGCCAGGTCGATGCCGAACGGCTTCTCCACCATCACCCGCGCGTTCTTCGTCCGGCCGGCCGTCGCGATGCCCTCCGCGATCCGCCCGAACAGCTGGGCCGGCACCTCCATGTAGTACAGGACCTTCTGGCCCGTGCCGATCTGATCCGACATGGCCTTATAGGTGGCCTCGTCGCCCAGGTCCCCGTCCACGTAGCGCAGCAGGCTGAGCATCTTCTGCGCCACCGCGCTGTTCGCGTCCATGTTGTTGAGCTTCAGCGACGCGGTGGCGTAGTCGCGGAACTGCTCCAGCCCCCACCCGCTCTTGGCCACCCCGATCACCGGCACGTCGAGCACGCCGCGCTCCACCAGCCCCACCAGCGCCGGGAAGGTCTCGATCTTCGCCAGGTCACCGGTCGCGCCGAAAATCACGAGCGCGTCCACCTTGTCAGTTGCCATCTCAGCTCCCTGCCGGGCTGTCCGACTGATGTACCGATCAGATCGCGGCCGCGGGCTGGCTGCCATCACTCCTTCGGGGTGATAACGCCGGGCCAGAACGACGCGGCAGCCCGGAGTTCCCGATACCGGCCGCCGGCCCGCATGAGCTCGGCGTGCGTCCCGCGCTCGGTGACCTTCCCGTGGTCCAGCAGGATGATCTCATCGACCTGCTCGAGGCCGTCCAGCTCGTGGGTGATGAGCAGAGTGGCGCGGCCCGCGGTCAGCAGCAGATCGGCGGTGAGAGCCGTGCGCGCTTCGGGGTCCAGATGGGCGGTCGGCTCGTCGAGAATCAGCACGGCCGGGTCGGCGAGCAGGGCCCGGGCCAGCGCGAGCCGCTGCCGTTCGCCGCCGGACATGGCGGCTCCGTGCGCGCCGACCGGCGTGTCCCAGCCCCGCGGCAGGGAATTGATCCAGGGCAGCAGCCGAGCCTGCGCCGCCGCCGCCGTCAGCTCGTCGTCGCTGGCCCCGGCGCGGCCCAGGCGCACATTGTCCCGGACGGTGGCGTCGAAGACGTGCGGATCCTGGGGACAGCCGCTGATCACCGCTCGCACGTCATCGGCCGCGTAGCTGGCCAGATCGGCGCCGTTCAGGGTGACCGTGCCGCCGGTCGGCTCGCGGAAACGCAGCAGCACGGCGGCCGCGGTGGACTTTCCGGCCCCGCTGGGGCCGATGAGCGCGACCCGGCGGTCCGCGGACAGGTCCAGATCGAGGCCGTCCAGCGCGAGCGGCCCGTTCGGCTCGTACCGGACCTGCACTCCCGACAGCCGAACGGAGACGGGCCCGGCCGCGCGCGGCCGGGGGACAGCCGGCTCGGTGACCGGGTCCGGCGTGTCGAGGATCGTGCCGATGCGGCGGGCCGACGCGCGCGCGGCGCCGAGCTGCAGCGCGGCCGCCGGCATGACGGTGACTGCCTCGAAGGCGGCCAGCGCGGTGAGGGTCAGCACCGCCAGCGGCACCCGGGTGAGCGTGCCGTGCCCCACGGCCGCCACCCCGAGCAGGAGGACCGCCCACACGGTGAGCCCGGTCAGGCCGGTGATCAGGCCGCTGCCCAGGCCCGTCGCCGCGGCCGAGCGCCTGGACAGCGCGGTCAGCCTGGCGTCCGCCTCGGTGGCGGCGGCCAGCGCGGAGTCCTGGGCGCCGAACGCGTGCAGCTCGGCCGCGCCCGACAGCAGGTCCGTGACCGTCGCGCTGAGCTCGCCGCGGGCTGGAGCGGTGGCCCGGGCCGCGCGCCGCGAAGCCGCGACGGCCAACGGCGGGGCAACGACCCCGGCGGCCAGCAGCCCGAGGGCCAGCACGCCGCCGGCCGGCGCCAGGATCAGCAGGCCAGCCGTCACGGCGCCCGCGCCGACCAGGGCCGCGGCCAGCGGCGGCCCGATACCCCGGATGAACAGGTCCTGGGTGGCGTCCACGTCGCTGATCAGCGCGGCCAGCAGGTCACCGGACCGGAAGGCGGCCAGCCCGGCCGGCGCGAGCCGTTCCAGCCGCCGGTAGATGGCCACCCGGATGTCAGCCAGCACGCGGAACGCGACGTCGTGCGAGGTGAGACGCTCGAGGTAGCGGGATACGCCGCGGCCGACGCTGAACACGCGGACCGCGACCACCGCGACGGATATGGCCAGGATGCCGGGATGCTCCGACGCGCGGGCCAGCATGAAGCCGGAAGTGGCCAGCAGGGCCACGCCGAACCCGGTGGCGGCCGCGCCCGCCAGAACGGAGAGCGCCAGCCGCCCGCGCAGCGGCCCGGCCAGCCACAGCAGCCGCAGCAGCGGCCGTCCCCCCGCTGGCCCGTTCCTGCTGTCACGCCCGTTTCCGGTGCCACGCCCGCGCCGGGCTGGCTCGATCCCGGTGTCACCCCCGTTCCCGGGCGCACGCACCCTTACGAGGCCGGCGGTCATCTGGTCACCGCCGCCCGCGCCGCCGGCCCCGCCGCCGCCCGCGCCACCGGCCGCCCGGATCCAGCCGGTGCTACCAGCGTCCCGTGGTCCAGGCTGAGGGCCCGGCCGCCGGCCCCCATGGACCAGCCCCGCCCGTGGCTGATCAGGATGACGGTGCGGTCGGCCAGTTCCGTGTCCAGGGCCGAGGCGACCAGCCGGGCCCCGCCCGGATCCAGATGAGCGGTTGGTTCATCGAGCAGCAGCAAGGGAGCATCCCGCAGGAACGCACGGGCGAGCGCGATCCGCTGCCGCTGGCCCGCCGAAAGCCGCAGGCCACGCTCCCCGAGCGGCGTGTCGTAGCCGGACGGGAGCGAATCGATGAACTCGGCGGCGCCCGCCAGCCGGGCGGCCCGGCCGATAGCGCCGCGGCTCGCGCCGGGCTGGCCGAGCGCGATGTTGTCGGCCGCGCTCCCGCTGAACAGGTACGGCTGCTGCGGTACCCACGCGATCTGCCGCCGCCACTGCTCCAGATCCGTTGCGGCCAGGTCGACGCCGCCCGCCTCGATGGTCCCGGCCGCCGGGATTACGAAGCGGAGCAGCAGGGCCAGCAGCGTGCTCTTGCCCGCGCCGCTCGGCCCGGTCAGCACGATCCGCTCACCCGGCGCGATGGTCAGGCTGACCCCGTCCAGGGCGGGCCGGGCCCGGCCCGGGTAGATCACGGTGATCCCGTCCAGCCTGAGTTCGGCGACCCGCAGGTCTGCCGTCACCGCGGGCGCCGTCACCGCGGGCGCCGCCGCCCGGCCAGTCGGCCCGTCCGGCACCGGGGTGTCCAGGATCTCGAACGCGCGCCCGGCCGCGGCAGCCCCCTCCATGCTCGCGTGGAACTGGGCCCCGGCCGCGCGCAGCGGCAGAAATGCCTCCGGAGTAAGCAGCAGTACCAGCAGTGCTGTCTCATAACCGATGTGGCCGTACAGCAGGCGGAGCCCGACTTCCACCGCGACGAGCGCGGTGGCCACCGCGGCGGCCAGCTCCAGGACGAGCGCGGACAGAAAGGCGACCCGCAAGGTCGCCATGGTCGTTCTCCGGTAGTCGTCCGTGACCTTCGCGATCACCTCTTCCTGCGCCCTGGCCCGGCCGAACACCTTGAGCGTGGGCAAGCCCTCCACCACATCGAGGAAGTGGCCGCCCAGGATGGCCAGCAATCGCCATTGCCGCCGGGTCTGCGCCTTGGCGTGCCAGCCGACCAGCACCGCGAACACGGGGATCAGCGGCAGCGTCACCGCGATGACGACCGCCGAGATCCAGTCGGCGGCCGCCACCCTGGCCAGCACGGCGATGGGCACCAGCACCCCGAGCACGAGCTGCGGCAGGTAGCGGGCGAAATAGGGGTCCAGCCCATCCAGGCCCCGGGTGCTCAGGGTCGCGATCTCACCCGCCCGCTGACGACCCAGCCACCCGGGACCGAGCCGCAGCGCCCGCGCGGTGAGCGCGCTGCGCAGCTGCGATTTGACGGCCGCGGCCGCGCGAAGCGCGGTCACTTCCCCGCCGTAGCTGACGGCCGCCCGCATCAGCACCACGATGAGCAGCGCTATCAGGGTGCCCGCCAGCGCGCCCGCGACCTCGCTGCGGGCCGCGGTGGCCAGGGCATGGGCCAGCAGGCCGGCCTGGGCCAGAATCAGCGCCGTCCCGGCGAGTCCGAGGGCCACGGTCACGACCAGGTAGCCGCGGGCCGCCCGGGCGTAACGCAGCAGCCGCGGATCCACTGGCCCGCGATTCTTCCTGGGCTCCGCCGGGCGGCCACTCAGCGCGGTGCGCCCGCCGATGCTCATACGCCGATGATGCGGTCATCGAGACCCGGACAACTCACCCCAGCCGGGTGAAGCGCGCCACGGCCGGGTGGGAGACGGTGAACGAATCTAGCAGTCAAGTGCCGGCGTGGCGCCGTGATCGGCAGCCGAATCCGGAGCGTATCGGCCCTGGAGGTATCCGTTGTCTGACGTCGGCCACGTGGCGGGTCCTGCAGCCGAAGGCCCAGGCCCTAGCCAAGAAGAGCTAGAAATCGAACGCCTACGCGCCGAGGTAAATGAGCTGCGTGCCCAGCAGGCGGCGGCACCCGCCAGCCGGCGGCGCGTCGGCTGGCGGGCTCCCGTGGCCACGGTTCTCATCGTGCTCGGCTGCATACTCGCCCCGATCTCGGTGCTGGGCGTCTGGACCGCCAACCAGGTCTCCAATACCGATCGTTACGTGGCCAACATGGAGCCACTCGTTCATGAACCGGCCATTCAGAATGCGCTGACCGACAAGATCTCGGCTCAGATCACGAGCCACCTCAACGTGACCTCGTACGTCGATCAGGCCGCTGGAGCCCTGAACAGCAAGGGATTGACGCGCGCCGGAACGCTGCTGCAAGCCGTCGCCCCGCAGATAAACGGCTCGGTGGACGGCTTCATCCACAGCCAGGTGCACACGATCGTGGCGAGCCAGCAGTTCGCTCAGCTGTGGGTCACGGCCAACACCGCCATCCATCAGGCGGTGGTCAAAGCGCTCTCCGGGCAGGGCAACGGGTCGATCACCACCAGCAACGGCAAGGTCGTTCTCAACCTCGGGCCGTTCATCGACCTCGTCAAGCAAGACCTGGTCAAACGCGGCTTCACGATCGTTGAAAAAATCCCGGCCATCAACCCGACGTTCCCCTTGTTCTCGGATAAGTACCTGGTCAAGGCGCAGACCGGTTACCGGCTGATCAATGACCTGAAGATCGTGTTGCCGATCCTGGCCCTGCTACTGCTGGCCGGTGGCGTGTATGTGGCGCGCAGCCACCGGCGCGCCCTGATCGGCGCGGGTCTCGGCCTCGCCGGCTCGATGCTGGTGCTCGCCGCCGGGCTGCTGATCTTCCGCGGCATCTACCTGAACAGCGTGCCGAGCAACGTGCTTCCCTCCGACGCGGCAGCCGTTCTGTTCGATACGCTCGTGCGGTTCATCAAGGAAGGGCTGCGCGCGCTCCTGGTCCTGGGCCTGGTCGTCGCCGCCGCCGCGTTCCTGACCGGGCCCTCGGTCACCGCGGTCAAGATCCGGGCTGCCACCGCATCCGGTTTCGCCTGGCTGCGGCAGAAGCTCGATCGTGCGGGTCTGCGAAGCGGCCCGGTCGGCACCTGGACGTATGCGCATCGCATGGCGCTCCGCATATCGGCCGTGGCCCTCGCCGCGCTGATCTTCGTGTTCTGGGGACAGCCCAGCGCTGCCCTCGTCATCGTGCTCGTCATCCTGCTCCTGCTTGTGCTGGGGCTGATCGAACTGATCGGCGCCCGGCCGCCCGCCCCGCCCGCTCCGCCTGCCCCGCCCGCTCCGCCCGTTGAGCAGGGGATGGCGGCCAGCAAGTGATCCTGCAGGCGGCTGGGCTCGCGCTGCTGGCCGCGCTGTCCCCGACGACCCTGCTGGTGTCCGCCGTCTACCTCGGCTCCGCCCGGCCCCGGCTGGTCGGCACGGCCTACCTGGCGGGCGCGATCATCATGAGCCTGATAATGGGCCTGGTGGTGATCGGGATTCTGCGTCACGCCGGCCTGAGCCACCACAATCAGCGCACGCCTCGCTACGGCCTGCGGCTCGGCCTCGGCCTGCTGATGCTCGCGGCGGGTGCCTTCCTCGCCTGGCGGAAGCCGAAGCAGCCGGATCCCGGCAAACCCAAGCAGGGGTTCGTCTCGAGGATGATCGCCAATCCCACCCCGGGCAGCGCCTTTGCCGTCGGCCTGCTCCTGTTCGCGCCGGGTGTCACGTTCATCGCCGCGGTCCAGGTGATCGCCACGGCCAACGCCGACGTCGAAACCACCACGGTGGCCATCATCGTCGTCGTCGTGATCAACGCGATCCTGGTGTGGCTGCCCCTGCTGGTGCACATTTTCGCGCCCGGCGCGACCACGCGCTACCTGACGGCGTTCAACGGCTGGCTCCGCGCGAACGGGAACAAGATACTCATCGCGGTCCTCATCGTGGGCGGGGCCATCGTGGCCGGCAACGGCATCTTCGGCCTGGCGGGCGGCTGACGAAATCGCGCCCGGATCATCCTTCGCGGGTGAAGCGCCGCTCGCGGGCCAGGGTCATAGTTGATCCGGGTGATGGCCGCAGTGAGCCACCCTCTCAGCGCTCGAAGACCAAAGGAGCCTAATCATGACATCGCCAGTCAAGGCCGAAGTCGATGCCGCGACCGTGGACATACTGACCGCACTGGCCGTCGGTGACCAGGGAGCCATGGAGGAGGTTCTTGCGTTCCGGGACAGCGAGCAGGCCAGCAGCGGCCTGGACGCCCGCACCTTCTCGCTCGTCAAGATCGCCGCGCTCATCGCTCTCGACGCGCCACCCGCCTCGTACCTGTGGCAGGTAGCCAACGCGCTGGCCGCCGGGGCCACGGGGCAGGACCTGCTGGGCGTGCTGCGGGCGGTCCTGCCTCAGGTGGGCGGGCCCCGGGCCATGGCCGCCGCCCCCGAACTCATGCTCGCCCTCGGCCTCGAGCTGCCCGACAGCCTCTAGGACAACCGCTCAGCCACGTGATTCATTGACTTCAGGAGGCAGCGATGAGAAGACGGCGCCCGCTCTTGCGCGCGGCGGTAGTAGGTGGCGGCGCGTACGCCGTCGGCCGCAGCTCGGCGAACAGAAGAGCAAACCAGGCCCAGCAAGATGATGACCAGAATGCCCGGATCGACGACCTCGAGCAGCAGCAGGCGCCTCCACCGAGCAGGCGGCCGCGCCGCAGGCGGCCGCGCCGGCCCCAGGGCCGTCGCTGCTCGACCAGCTGAACCAGCTCGACGCCCTGCACCAGCAGGGCGCGCTGACCGACAACGAGTTCACCGCCGCCAAGGCCAAGCTGCTCGGCAGCTGATTCAGCCACCGCGTTCGGCCGCCCAGTCGCGACTACGTGGCGGTGCGCTCGGCTGCGCCTCGCACCGCCACGCGCGGGTTCAGGAGGAAGCCCGGTGAGTACGCTGCCCGATCCGCTCGCGCTGTTGCGGTCCCGCAGCTATATCGTGCTGCTGGTCATCGCCGCGATCATCGGTGCGCCCGTCTCGGCGGTGGCCTACTTCTTCCTGGCCCTGGTCAGCAAGCTGCAGGGGTGGATCTTCACCGACCTGCCCAAGGGCGTGGGTTTCCACGCCGAACCGCTGTGGTGGCCTATTCTGCCGCTGCTGCTGGCCGGGGTGCTGGTGGCCCTGACCATCAAGTACCTGCCCGGCAAGGGCGGCCACTCGCCCGCCGACGGGTTCAAGGCCGGCGCGGGGCCGCCATCCCCCCGGGAGCTTCCGGGCATCGTGCTGGCCGCGCTCGCAACGTTGAGCCTCGGCGTGGTACTCGGCCCCGAGGCGCCCCTGATCGCCCTCGGCGGCGGGCTCGGCGTCCTCGCGGTCAAGCTCGTCAAGCGCGACGCCCCGGCCCGGACCCAGGCGGCCGTCGCCGCGGCCGGTAGCTTCGCCGCCATCAGCACGCTGCTCGGGTCGCCGCTGACCGGAGCTTTCCTCCTGATGGAGGCCGCAGGCCTCGGCGGGACGATGATGCAGGTGGTGCTGGTCCCGGGCCTGCTGGCCGCCGGCGTCGGCTCGCTCGTATTCGTCGGCCTGGACGCCTGGACCGGGCTGGGCACGTTCTCGCTGGCCATCCCGGGCCTTCCGCACGTCGGCGCGCCTACCTTCGGGGAGTTCCGCTGGGCCCTGGCCATCGGCGTGCTGGCGGTCCCGTTCGGGATGGGAATCCGGTGGCTCGGGCTGTTCCTGCGGCCGTACGTCGAGCGGCGGATGGTCCTCCTCACCCCGCTGGCCGGCCTGGCCGTCGCGGGCCTGGCCATCGCGTTCGCCGCCGGCACCGGGAAAGGCTCCTCCGAGGTGCTGTTCTCCGGGCAGTCCGCCCTCGGCCCGTTCGTGGACAACGCCGCCAGCTACACGGTCGGAGCAGTGGTGCTCCTCCTGGTCTGCAAGGGGATCGCGTACGGGATTTCGCTGAGCAGCTTCCGCGGCGGCCCCACGTTCCCGGCCCTATTCCTCGGGGCGGCGGGCGGGGTCGCGCTGTCGCACCTGCCCGGGCTGCCGCTCGTCGACGGCGTGGCCATGGGCATCGCCGCGATGTCCGTGGTCATGCTCAGACTGCCGCTGACTTCCGTGCTGCTGGCCTCCCTGCTGCTGGCCTCGGACGGCCTGGCCGTCATGCCGCTGGTGATCGTGGCCGTCGTGGTGGCTTACGTCCTCTCCGCCCGGCTCCTTCCGAGTCCAGCCGCTGCCGCGCCCGCCGCGACAGGCCCTCCGGGCAGCGCCGGCCCGGCCGCGGCCGGCCCGCAGCCCGCCGGCCCGGCTGCCGCGGCGGGCCTCCAGCCCGCCGCCAGCCCGGCCACCCCGGCCAGCCCGCAGGCCGCCGACCCGGCCGGTTCCGCCGATCTCCCCGCGAAGTCACCTCCGTCGTGACAAAGTCACCCGCCACGAGGGGCGCGGAGCGGGACGTGCGGCCTCACGATGGAGACGGACGGGCAGCGCCGTTTCCGATCGATTGGGGCCCCGGGTGACATCCTCCTCTTACGAGATCCGCGTCGTTGGCATCCTGCCGCCCGAAGCGTTGCTCGACTTCGAGAACCTGATCGCCTCGGTCGAACCCGTGGAGACCGTGGTGCATGGCCAGCTGCGCGATCAGGCTGCCCTGCACGGGCTGCTGGCCAGGCTGGAGATGCTCGGCGTAGAGGTAATGGAGGTACGCCGTTTGCACGAGCACCCGACGCCGCCGGTGAGCCCAGCATTACCGCATGTTCCGCGCACCACCCGGCACGGGTAATGCCCGCACCGGCACCGGCCCCAGCGACACCATCGTGTCGCCCGCCCCGAACGTCGAGGCGGTAGCGGCGGCGACAATCCCGCGCGGGTCCATCCAGCCGATGAACGTGCGCTCGCCTTTTGTGAGGTCCGTTTTCAGCGTGGCCGCGAAGGCCCGCGACGGGCCGGGCCACGATGACCAGGACCGCGACCAGGACGAGTGTGGGCAGGATCAGGTGCCGGAGTGACTGCGGGGTAACGGTAGCCGAAATAGAAATGAACAATACGCCAATAATGAGCTGTACGAGGGTCTCGAAGAATGGGCGGCGGGCCGGGATGTCAAAGCCCCGCATATTGGCCAGCGCGAGGCCCATGACGATCGCCGCGATGAGCCCGGTGTCGTCACGGAGAGCGTCGCACCCGGCGGCTACTGCGACCACCGCGGCGAGTTGCGCGTTGGTGCCGAGCACCTCGCCCAGCCGGATCGTTCGCAGCAGCAGCCAGTGCAGCGCGGTGCCCGCCACGCCGCCGGCCAGCCTGACCGCGACGCTCAGCAGGCACTGGGCGAGCTGGCTACCCGGATCTGTGCTGTTGTCACGCCAGCCTCCGGTCGCCAGTCGGCCGTTAATTAGCCAGTCGTTCACCTGCCGCTAGCTCACGTCCCAAATGTGGCTGAATTCGAGGCCGGAATCATCACCCGCTATAGGTGATGAGCGGATGGCCTGCGCCGCGTAGAAAGACATTGGGACCGGCCATGAACGTCAGTTCACGCCACGATTAGGTCTGCTCTCGAGGTCGGCACCCACTGATAGCTGTAGGTCAAGGTGAAGGGGTTCGCAATGGGCGCTGAACGCGATCGGGTGGCTACGTTCGGGCAGCTGGAGGACGGGCTGCGCACGCAGGGTACGGAGTGGTACCGGTGGGGGCCGTATGTGAGCGAGCGGCAGTGGGGCACGGTGCGTGAGGACTACAGCGCCGACGGGAACGCCTGGGATAGCCTGCCGCACGATCAGGCGCGGTCCCGGGCCTACCGGTGGGGGGAGGACGGCCTGGCCGGGTTCTGCGACATCGAGCAGCGGCTGTGCCTGGGCCTGGCCCTGTGGAACGGGCGGGACCCGATCTTGAAGGAGCGCCCGTTCGGGCTGACCGGCCCGCAGGGCAACCACGGCGAGGACGTGAAGGAGTACTGGTGGTACCTGGATGCGCTGCCCAGCCACGCCTGGAACCGGTGGCGGTACCACTACCCGCAGAGCGCGTACCCCTATCAGGACCTGATCGACACCAACGCCCGCCGGAGCCGGTACGAGCCGGAGTACGAGCTGCTGGACACCGGCGCGTTCGACGGTGACCGGTACTGGATCACCGAGGTGCACTACGCCAAGGCCAGCCCGGATGACCTGCTGATGGCCATCCAGGTCACGAACGCCGGGCCGGAGGCCGAGACCATCCATGTGCTGCCGACGGCCTGGTTCCGCAACACCTGGTCCTGGGGTGATGACGAGCCGCGGCCGGCGCTGCGGGCGTCGGGGGACCGGTCGGTCACGATCGATCATCCGTTCGCGGGCACGCTGGAGCTGCTCGCCGCGGCCGGCCCGGACGGTGCCGGCCCGCAGCTGCTGTTCTGCGAGAACGAGACCAACTTCGCCGGGCTGTACGGCGGCGAACCGGTCACGCCGTATCCCAAGGACGGCATCAACGACCACGTGATCCACGGCGCGGCCACGGTCAACCCCGTCGGCACCGGCACCAAGTGCGCGTTCTGGTACCAGGTCACCGTTCCGGCCGGGCAGACCGCCGAGCTGCGGCTCCGGCTGCGGCCGGCCGCCAGCGGGAAGCAGCGCACCAAGGCGCAGACGGCGGCCGCGCTGGGCAAGGACTTCGATCAGGTGATGGCGCAGCGCCGGGCCGAGGCCGATGAGTTCTACACCGAGCTGACTCCGGCCAGCGCCAGCGCGGATGAGGCGCTGGTGCTGCGGCAGGCGTCCGCGGGCATGCTGTGGAGCAAGCAGCTGTTCTACTACGACGTCGCCCGGTGGCTGGATGGGGACCCGGGCCAGCCGGCACCGCCGCGAGGTGCGCAAGCACGGGCGGAACTCCAAGTGGCGCAACTTCGAAGGGTTCGACATCATCTCGATGCCGGACAAGTGGGAGTATCCCTGGTTCGCCGCCTGGGACCTGGCCTTCCACACGGTCACGCTGGCCCACCTGGACCCGGCCTTCGCCAAGTACCAGCTGATCCTGATCTGCCGGGAATGGTTCCAGCACCCGCAGGGCGCGCTGCCGGCGTACGAATGGGACTTCGGCGACGTCAACCCGCCGGTGCACGCCTGGGCGGCGCTGCAGGTATTCGCCATCGACGGCGGCCGCGACCTCGATTTCCTGTCCAGGGTCTTCGACAAGCTGCTGGTCAACTTCACCTGGTGGGTCAACCGTGAGGACTTCAACGGCAACAACGTGTTCGAGGGCGGTTTCCTCGGCCTGGACAACATCGGCCCCATCGACCGCTCGCACCTGCCGGCCGGCTACACCCTGGAGCAGTCCGACGCCACCGGCTGGATGGGTTCCTACGCCCTGTCACTGGGCGTCATGGCGGCCGTCCTGCAGTGGTCCGGCAATCGCAAGGCCCAGGATCTGGTGCTGAAGTTCCTGGAGCATTTCGCCGGGATCCGCAACGCCCTGGACGAGCAGGGCCTGTGGGACGACACCGACGGGCTGTTCTACGACCGGCTGATCACCCCGTCGGGGTACACCGTCCCGGTCAAGGTGCACTCCATGGTCGCGATCATCCCGGCGCTGGCCGCCGGGGTCATCGACGGCAACATGCTGGACAACGCTATGACCATGAACAAGAACTTCACCCGTTTCCTGCAGAAGGAGGGCGTCGGGGACGTACAGAAGCTGGCCGAGACCCCGCAGCTGCGCGGTGAGGCGGGCGGCAAGCGGCTGCTGCTGTCGGTGGCCCGGCCCGCCCAGCTGGAGCGGCTGTTCGCCAAGCTGTTCGACGAAGCGGAATTCTTGTCCCCGCACGGGCTGCGCGCGCTGTCGGCCTACCACCGCGATCATCCCTATGATTTCGACGCCGAGGGCTACCAGTCCTCCATCGACTATGAGCCGGCCGAGTCGACCTCGTCCATGTTCGGCGGCAACTCCAACTGGCGCGGCCCGATCTGGATGCCGGTCAACTACCTGGTGGTCGAATCACTGGAGCGCTACCACCGGTTCTACGGTGATGACTTTGAGGTCGAGTACCCGACCGGTTCGGGCAAGCGGCTCACCCTGGAACTGATCGTCGCCGACCTGCAGGACCGGCTGATCTCCCTGTTCACCAGGGACTCCGACGGACGGCGGGCCTGCTTCGGCGGGACCGAGAAGATGCAGACCGACCCCGCCTGGAAGGACAACCTGATCTTCAGCGAGTACTTCCACGGCGACAACGGCGCCGCGATCGGCGCCTTCCACCAGACCGGATGGACTGGCCTGGTCGCCGACCTGATCCTGCGCCGCCACGGCGGGGTCCGGGCCTTCGGAGACGTCCTGCGCGACCTGGCCGCAAAGGGCCAGCCATGACCAGTAGCCCAGCCGCCGCGGCGAGGGCGGCCCCGGCCGCCCCCGCCATCGCCGCACTGCCCGGCTTCCCGTTCACGCTGGGCGCCACGCCCGGCGAGTACCTGGGCCTGGCGGGCACGAACTTCGCGCTCGCCTCCAGCGTCGCCGACGGCGTCACGTTGTGCCTGTTCGATGCGGCAGGCACCGAAACCCAGATCCCGCTGCTGGAAAGCGACGCCGACATCTGGTACGGGTTCGTGCCGGGCATCGGCCCGGGGCAGTCCTACGGGTACCGCGTGGCCTGCCCGTGGGACCCGGCCCGGGGCCTGCGGTGCAACCCGGCCAAGCTGCTGCTCGACCCCTACGCCAAAGCGGTGGACGGCACGGTCTCGTTCGGGCCCGAGGTGCTCGGCCAGGACGCCGCCGACCCTGACGCGCCGAGCACCCTGGACTCCGCCGGGCACGTGCCCCGGAGCCTGGTCGTGGACCCGGCATTCAGCTGGCAGGACGGCGACCGGTCCTGGCGCCGGTACGCGGACACGGTGCTGTACGAGGTGCACGTCAAGGGCTTCACCATGCGCCATCCCGGCATTCCCCCGGAGCTGCGCGGGACCTACGCCGGGCTGGGCCACCAGGCGGCGATCGCGCACCTGGTTGACCTGGGCGTCACCACCGTCGAGCTGCTGCCGGTGCACCAGAACGTGCCCGAGGCGTTCCTGGTCGGCCGGGGGCTGACGAACTACTGGGGCTACAACACGATCGGCTTCTTCGCCCCGCACAACGGGTACTCCGCCGCGGTGCGGGCGGGCCAGCCCGGCGGGCAGGTCGCCGAGTTCCAGGCGATGGTCGACGCGCTGCACCGGGCCGGCCTGGAAGTGATCCTCGACGTGGTGTTCAACCACACCGCCGAAGCCGGCCCGGACGGTCCCACCCTGTGCTTCCGCGGCCTCGACAACACGGCCTACTACCGGGTCGAGCCCGGCCACCCCGGCGCGTACTACGACACCACCGGCTGCGGCAACTCACTCAACGTCGGTGACCCGATCACCCTGCAGCTGATGCTGGACTCGCTGCGCTACTGGATCACCGAGATGCACGCCGACGGGTTCCGGTTCGACCTGGCGCCCACCCTGGCCCGCCAGGACGGCGCCTTCGACAAGGTGTCCGCCTTCCTGGACATGTGCTCCCAGGACCCGGTGGTGTGCCGGGCCAAGCTGATCGCCGAGCCATGGGACGTCGGCCAGATGGACAGCTACGACCTGGGCCGGTTCCCGCCGCTGTGGCGGGAATGGAACGGCAAGTACCGGGACACCATGCGCGACTTCTGGCGCAGCCACCCGGTCGGCATCGGCCAGTTCGCCAACCGGTTCACCGGCTCGGCGGACCTGTACGCCACCGCCGGCCGCGGCCCACCTCCTCGGTCAACCTGATCACCGTGCACGACGGCTTCACCCTCCGCGACCTGGTTTCCTACAACGACAAGCACAACGAGGCCAACGGCGAGAACAACCGCGACGGCACCAGCGACAACAATTCCTGGAACTGCGGCGCCGAAGGCCCCACCACCGACCCCGGCATCCTCGCGCTGCGCACCCGCCAGTCCCGGGCCATGCTCACCACCTTGCTGCTGTCGTTCGGCGTGCCGATGCTGCTCGGCGGGGACGAGCTGGGCCGCACCCAGCAGGGCAACAACAACGCCTACTGCCAGGACAACGAGATCACCTGGTTCGACTGGGCCAGCGCAGACAAGGAACTGCTGGACTTCATCCGGCGGCTGGTCGCCCTCCGCAAGGCACACCCGGTCTTCCGTCGTCGGCGTTTCCTTTCCGGGGCAGCAGCATCCGAGCTGCGCTGGTTCGCCCCCACAGGCACCGAGATGACGAGCGCCGACTGGTCGGACGGCAGCGCCCTGGCCATCGCGCTGTACCTGGACGGAGCCGACGACCCCGACCGGGCGGCCGATGGCACGCCGCTGCTCGACGACGATTTCCTGGTCCTGGTGAACGCCTGGTGGCAGCCGCTGGACTTCATCCTCCCGGCCACCCGGGAAAGCGCCGGCTGGCGCCTGGAAGTCGACACCTACGACCCCGCCGCAACCGGCCGTTCCGCCGCGGCCCAGGCCGCCGGCCAGCGCCGCACCGTCGGTCCCCGGTCCGTTGTCGTGCTCTCGGACCCGCGCCGGGATTGACCAGGCTAAACGACGCCTGGCCGGGAGCACCTGCCGGCCCGGCGTCGTCGCGCTCCGCCTGGCCTGCGCCGCCTGGCCTGTGCCGCTCCGCCTGTGCCGCTCCGCCTGTGCCGCTCCGCCTGTGCCGCTCCGCCTGTGCCGCTCCGCCTGTGCCGCTCCGCCTGTGCCGCTCCGCCTGTCTCTCGCACACCTCGCCGGGAATTTCCGGCCCAGATGGCCAGCCATACCCCGCCCGTTACGAGCCGCCATACGATGCTCGCCAGACACATAGGTTACTTATCGGTAAGATTCAGGCTGTAAGCGGGCAAACTTCAGTAAACGGTCAGGCCTGTGGCTGATTCTGTGGATGGTCCTTTCCGGCCACGGCCCTAACGCCCGCCCGGAAAGGCCCCCACAGCGCGCCCCGCTGGCCATGCCCTCTCCCCGAGGGCGCCCCTGATGGTCCAGCGGGGCGCCCAGCCCCGGCCGCGCCGCCCTCCCCGCGACGCGGCCGGGCAGCCCCTTCCCCGGGCGCGCTCACCCCCTGCGCCACGGGTCCGGGCAGAGTCTTCCGCACGTGAGTTTTAACGCCGGGCTGGATCGGAGGCAGCTGAGCCGCGTTGGGTCTCCTGTGACGCTGGAGGTGCCCCCGGCCGCCGGGGCGCCGGTGCTACGGGGAGCATCGTCAGCGAATATCCCTGAGATTGCACCCCGGAAGCGGCGGTGCTCGGGGGCGGGGCGCCGGGCACGGCGAGGCTGCTACAGGTGGCTGAACCCGCTGGATTCCTCCTTCGTCATGGACACGGTGACGGGGTGCTTCGTGAAGTGGGCCACGGCGTCCCGGAAGTCGTCCAGCAGCAAGGCCGCCATGTCCTGGCTGACGCCGAGCCGGACCAGGATGCGCTGCACCGCGATGTCAGAGGCCGTCCCGGTCAGGGTGTAGGCAGGCACCTGCCATCCCTGGGTTCGCAGCCGGTCGGCCAGGTCGAACAGGGTATAGCCGGGGTCCACGCCGTCGCGGATCCGCCAGGTGACCGTCGGAATCCCCGTGTTCGGGTTGCTGTCACACAGCAGGTCGAAGGGGCCGAGCTTGACGATCTCGGCGGCGAGGTACTGGCCGATGTCGTAGGACGCCTGGTGGATGCGGCGGTAGCCGTCGTGACCGAGCCGGAGAAAGTTGTAGTAGCTGGCGATGATCTGACCGGCCGGCCGGGAGAAGTTGATCTGGAACACCGGCATGTCGCCGCCCAGGTAGTTGACGTGGAAGATGAGGTCTTCGGGGAGCTCGCTACTGTCCCGGAAGATGACCCAGCCGACACCCAGCGGAGCCAGCCCGAACTTGTGCCCCGAGGCGCTGATCGACTTGACCCGGGGCAGCCGGAAGTCGAAGACGACCCCGGGCGCGCAGAACGGGGCGAGGAAACCGCCGCTGGCCCCGTCCACGTGAATGTCGATGTCCAGGCCGGTGTCGGCCTGCAGCTTGTCCAGCGCCTTCGACAGCTCCTCCACCGGCTCGTACGCGCCGGTGTAGGTGACGCCAAGTGTCGGCACGACCATGATCGTGTTCTCGTCCACTCGTTCCAGCATCGAGGCCGGATCCATCATGTAGTGGCCGGGTGACATCGGGACCTCACGCATCTCGATGTCCCAGTAGCGAGCGAACTTGTGCCATACCACCTGGACCGGGCCGCACACCATGTTCGGCCTGTCGGTTGGCTTGCCGTCGGCTCGGCGCTTGGCCCGCCACCGCCACTTGGCCGCCATCCCCGCCAGCATGCAGGCCTCGGAGGAGCCGATGGCCGAGGTGCCCACGGTGTTGGCCGCCTCGGGCGCGTTCCACAGGTCGGCCATCATGTGCACGCACCGCCGCTCGATCTCGGCGGCCTGCGGGTACTCGTCCCTGTCGATCAGGTTCTTGTTGATCGACAAAGACATCAGGCCATGAACCTCGGGTTCCTCCCACGTCTGGCAGAACGTGGCCAGGTTCTGCCGCGCGTTGCCATCGAGCATCAGCTCGTCCGCCACCAGCTGGAACGCGTCCCTGGGCAACGTTCCGTCTGCGGGGAACCGGTACTTGGCGACCGGCCTGGTCAGGTCCCGGTCAGCGAACACGCAGTCCTCAATCTGGGCACGGACCGTGTCACGTTCGTGCAACGCCATAATCGCCCGCCTTCTCGATCGGAACACCCGCCCCGTGATCCCGTGCCGTGGCATTCGCTGTTCGGCCGGAGGCGGCACTACCCGTCATGCTGGCTGCCCTTGCGCACGCACACATCACCTATGGCGGGTGAGGTCACCAGCATCAGGGCCGGGCAGTCTGCTATTAGGGCAGGGTGGGTTAAACCGATCAGATGGGACGCCGATGTCCGTGCGGGAGCGCGATGCCCGGCAGGGCCGGGTCGGCCCCTTCGTGACCTTCGTCGAGCACGTCCGCCCGGACGGCGTGGTGGCGCACTGGGATTCCCGCCGCCACCGCAAGCACTTGCAGGACGCCGCGGCGGCCGGCTCGACGTGGTGGGCCCCCCGGGCGCGGGACTGGTGGATCGCTGTCCTGTTCGCGGTGGGCTCGCTGCTGTTCGCCCTCGGCGCGGTCCCCGGCTACGCCGGTGCCGTGGGGACCCGCTGGGACGCCGGCACCTACTTCATCGGTTCCCTGTTCTTCACCGCGGCTGGTTTTCTGACCTACCGGGAGGCCGTGGACGCGGGCCCGCAGCCATCGCACGCGGACCAGCGGCGCTTCTTCGTCTTCCAGCCCCGCCGGATCGACTGGTGGGCGACGGCGATCCAGCTGGCCGGGACCGTGTTCTTCAACCTCAGCACCGGGAACGCGGTACGGGTCGACCTCACCGCCTCGGCCGCGCATCAGCACGTGTGGCGGCCCGATGCCATCGGCTCCGTCTGCTTCCTGGTGGCCAGCGCCCTGGCCTGGTTCGAGGTCTGCCACGGCTGGGCCGGCTGGCAGCCCCGGTCCTGGGGATGGTGGATCACGCTGCTCAACCTCGTCGGCTCCGTGGCTTTCGGCGTGTCCGCCGTGGCCGGCTACATCAGCCCGGTGACCGGCCAGCTCCGCAACGCCGAGCGGTCGAATCTGGGTACCTTTATCGGCGCGCTGTGCTTCCTCGCCGGTGCGCTGCTGCTGCTGCCCGAACGCACCGCGGAAGGCAACGTCCCCGCCCTGGCCCCCACCAGCAGCAAGCCCTGACCTGGCCGATACGGGCCGGCCAGGTCAGGCCGCGGGAGCCGAGGCAAAGAGGTTGAGCCCGAGCGCCTCTGAGAGGTACCTGGTGATCCGCTGGCCCCGCACGCTGTTGCCGGCTTCATCGAGCGGCGGGGAGAACGTGCCAATGCTGCCCTTGCCCGGCGACACCGTCACGATGCCTCCTCCGACTCCGCTTTTACCGGGGAGGCCTACGTCGTACAGCCACTCGAGCCGTCGGCCGCGCGGCCAGGTCACCCGCCACGAGGGATGCTGGCCGCGCGGCCGGGGCCATAGCCTGCGCGCAGGCACCATGGAGCCCGCCTGGGCCACCTTGCCCCGGCTGCTCAGCGCTCCAGTGCACGGCCGAAGGGGACGCCCCATGTGTCGCTGGCTCGCTTACAGCGGTTCACCCATCTTGCTCTCAGAGGTGCTCTACACCCCGGTCCACTCGCTGATCGACCAGAGCCTGCACTCCAAGCTGGGGGCCGAGACCACGAACGGCGACGGATTCGGCGTCGGCTGGTATGACGCCGCGCCCACCCCCGGGGTCTTCCACGGCACCGAGCCGGCCTGGAATGACCAGAACCTCCGCGAGCTCACGGGCCACGTGACCTCGCCGCTGTTCTTCACCCATATCCGCGCGGCGATCGGGTCGGCCGTTCAGCAGACGAACTGCCACCCGTTCCGGTACGGCCGCTGGCTGTGGATGCACAACGGATTCGTCGACGGCTTCGCGACGTACAAACGCGACGCGGTGCTGGCTATCGACGAATCGCTGTTCCCGGAGATCAAGGGCCAGACGGACAGCGAGATCCTGTTCTACCTGGCGCTCACCTTCGGCCTGGCGGACAATCCGCCCGGGGCGGTCGCGCGCACCATCGGGTTCATCGAGGCCCGCGGCCAGCAGCATGGCGTCAGGTATCCGTTCCAGGGCACGATCGCGACCACCAACGGCGAGAGCATATGGGCGTTCCGCTACTCCACCGAGGGCAAATCCCGGTCGCTGTTCTTCAACCGCGACGTCCGCACGCTCAGAGAGCTGTATCCCGAACGGGAGATTCTGCGGCAGGTGTCCGATGACGCGCGGCTGGTGGTCTCGGAGCCCGTCGGTGATCTCCCCGGCGCGTGGATCGAGGTGCCCGAGGCGAGCTATGGAGTGGTCAGCAAGGGACAGGACCAGCTCATGTCCTTCGCGCCCAGGCCCCCATCGAGCGTCGGATAATGACGCCAGCGCCCGGGCGCCCGCAGTGAAGTAGTCGTCGGCGTCGATGACCTCGCGCAGCTCGGCGGCTGTCGGCGGCCGCCGGACTGAGAGTCTCAGCGGATGCCGGGCTCGGGACTGAGCAGCGCAATCACCAGCGCCACGATCGAAACGCCGGTGATGGCTACGGCGATCACCAGCAGCCGGCGGGACCTGACCCGGGCCGTGCCCGGTGCCCGGACCAGCTGGCCCATGGCCCAGACCAGGCCGCTGAGGATCAGGATCGGGATGCCCGCGTACGGGCGGCTCTTGAGGATGGCGGCCCCCAGAGCCGCGAACGAGATCGCCGTCCGCGTCCAGGACAGCGCCGTCCTCGCCCGCGCAAGGCCGGGATCGGCGTCCTCGATGTCGTCCGCGGGCGCCGTCAGTGCTCCACCACCCCGGACAGCAGGGAAAGCGCCACGGCGATCAGCCCAACGGCCGCGATGGTCACGGCCAGGATCCAGGGCAGCCGCGAGCGGACCACCGGCTCACCGTGGCGAAGTGCCCGCTGATTGGCCATCCATTCGAGGTAGCTGACGATGGCGACGGCCGAGCCGAGGAGGATCAGCGGGGTTCCGATGATGCGCCGGCCCCAGGGGACACCGGGGAAGGCCGGCAGCAGCTGGACGATCGCGAGCCCGGCGGTCACCAGCGCGAGCGCGGTACGGCTCCAGGCGAGGAACGTCCGCTCGTTGGCGAACGTGAACCGGGCGTCCGGCTCAGCGTCAGCCAGCCCCGCGGGAGCCGCGGGGCTGGCTGAGGTTTCGTGACTGCTGGAGTCCGTGCTTTCGTGCCCGCTGGGGTCCGTCCCGGCTCCTCTCCGGTGCCTGATCTTCCCCCTTTATATGACGGGGGGCGGATTGTATGAGGGACCGGACGCGCCTGCGCGCTCGGTCTCGATGATCAGCGACACCGCCTCGATCAGCGCCAGATGCGTGAACGCCTGCGGGAAGTTGCCAAGATGCTGGCCGGTGGTCGCGTCGATCTCTTCCGCGTACAGCATCAGGGGCCCGGCGAAGGACAGCAGCTTCTCGCACAGGGCGCGCGCGCGGTGCTGCTCGCCGATCATGGCCAGCGCGGTCACCAGCCAGAAGGAGCAGATGGTGAACGTGCCTTCGTCACCGGAGAACCCGGTGTCGGTGCCCTCCACCTTGTAGCGCAGGACCAGGCCGTCCTGGGTCAGCTCGTCGGCGATGGCCAGGACGGTCGCGATGATGCGCTTGTCGTCGGGGGGCAGGAATCCGAAGATCGGCAGCAGCAGCAGCGAGGCGTCGAGATCGTCGGTCTCGTAGTGCTGCCGGAACACCCCCCGGTCGGACACGCCCTTCTCCAGCACCTCGGCCTTGATCTCGTCGGCGCCCGCCCGCCAGCGCTGGGCGCGGCTCGGCCTGCGCCCCGCTCCTCGGCGAGATCGGCGCCCCGCGCGGCCGCCACCCAGCACATGACCTTTGACGCGACGAAGTCCTTGGGGTCACCGCGGACTTCCCAGATGCCCTGGTCGGGCTCCCGCCAGTGCTGCAGCGCGGCGTCCACGAAGGTGGCGAGTCCTTCCCACACCGGCGACGCGATCTGGGTGGCCGCCAGGTGGAACTGGACGTCGAGGGCGTCGATGATCATGCCCCAGACGTCGTGCTGCTGCTGATTCCAGGCCCCGTTGCCGACCCGGACCGGGCGCGCCCCGCGCCACCCGGACAGGTGGTCCAGCGTGTGCTCGGTCAGGTCACGTTCCCCGGCGATGCCGTACATGATCTGCAGCTCGGGCCGGCGGTTGAGATCCCCCGCGGTGACCGCGTCCAGGACGAAGCCCCAGTACTCGATCGCCTCCCAGTCGAAGCCCAGGTGATACAGCGCCCGGAGCATGAACGACGAGTCCCTGATCCAGGTGAACCGGTAGTCCCAGTTGCGCGCCCCGCCGGGCGTTTCCGGCAGCGAGGTCGTCGCCGCGGCCATGATGGCGCCGGTGGGGGCGTAGCTGAGCCCCTTCAGGGTCAGGGCGCTGCGGTCGAGGTAGGGCTTCCACGGATGGTCGGGGACCTTGGCCGAGCTCAGCCAGTCACGCCAGTAATCGACCGTGGTCTTCAGCGCGCTGAACGCCTCGTCCTGGTTCGCCGGCGCCCGGGCATCTCCCCAGGACAGGGCGACGAACGCCGACTGTCCCTGGGCGAGGGTCGTGCGGCCGTAACAGCGGGCGCCCAGCACGCCGAGCGGGATGCTGCCCGCCAGGGTGAGCTGCGTGTCCCCCTCCGCGGCGACGACGGTCATCGCGTCGTACCCGTTGCCGGAGTAGCTCCAGGTGCCGCCGACGGTCCCGTAGTTGAAGATCGGCCCGCAGTTCACCACGGCCTCGACCCGGCCGCTGATGCAGGTCGCGATCCGCACCAGCGCCCCGACGGCGCCGAAATCAGCCGGGGCGCGGTGGTAGTCGGGCCGGCGTCCCTCGTGCGAGACCGGGCCGACGGCCAGGAAGTCCTGGACGACCAGCCACCCCGTCGGGGTCTGCCAGGTTGTTTCCAGCACATTCGTCCCCGGCACGTACCGGCGGTTCTGCGGGACGTGGGTGGTACCGGGACCGAACCGGAACATGCCGGCGGTCCGGTCCAGCAGCGCCCCGAACACGCTGGGGGAATCGGGCCGCGGCAGGCACAGCCATTCGACTGATCCGTCCGGCGCGATCAGGCAGCTCTGCTCGCAGTTCGACAGGAATGCGTAGTCGGCGATCGGCGGGAACAGGCTCGTCTGGGCCTGCCCCGTTGCGGTCTGGCCTTTGGCAGCGGGGGAAGCGGTGTCAGTCATCTTGCCTCTTTTCAGCGGCAATACCTGCCGATGAGCGACTTCGGCGACGGGCACGCCCACACGCTCAATCTGGCGGTAGCGGCTTCCGGTCTCTTCACCCCGGCAGGGTGATCTGGCCCTCTTGGCCGGCTGGGTGGCGCCTTTCCGGTCGGGTGGCGCCGTTGCCGGCCGGGTGGCGCCGTTGCGGCCGGATGCGGTCGGCTGGTTGGCGACCTGGCCCGCCCGGCGGCAGCGGGAGGTAATCACCCAGGCGGGGTGATGCCTGCCTGCGCCCGCGCGGCCAAAGTGATGGTCATTGTCCAACGGCCAGGATGGTGTGTGCCATGTCTGCTAATACGCAGGACAGCAATAACTTGCCGGACTTCAGAACTGGCCCGCTGATCACGGGTGCCGCGCTCATCGGAGCCGGCACCGTGGTCGCCCTGGTGGGCCTGGCCATCGGCGGCGCGCACCTGCTCTCCGCCACCCGCCGGTGGATCCAGGAGATGGACGTGCCGCCCAGCGAGGTCGCGAAGCTCAAGTGGGCGCAAGCCAGGACCGCCGCCGCGGCCGGCACGGCCGCCTGGCGGAACGGCGGGTCGGCCGACGTCAGTTCCTGACCACGCGGCGGCCGTGTCACGCGCGGCCAATCGCTTCGAAGCTCTGGTGACCTGGGGAGGTACGGATGGCGCTGGATCTTGCGCGGTGGCAGTTCGCGTTCACGTCGATCAACCATTTCTTTTTCGTCCCGGTGACCATTGGGCTGGCTTTTCTGACCGCGTTGCTGCAGACGGCGTGGTACCGGAGCAAGCGGGACGAGTACCTGCGGCTGACCAAGTTCTTCGGCACCCTGCTGGTCATCAACGTCGCGATCGGCGTGGTGACCGGCATCGTGCAGGAGTTCGAGTTCGGGATGAACTGGGGGGCGTACTCCCGGCTGGTCGGCAACATCTTCGGCGCCCCGCTCGCCATGGAGGGACTGGCCGCTTTCTTCCTGGAGTCGACGTTCCTGGGGCTGTGGCTGTTCGGCTGGGACAAGCTGTCGCGCCGCGTGCACCTGGCCACGATCTGGCTGGTCACGGTGGGCAGCATGCTGTCGGCGGCGTTCATCCTGGCGGCCAACTCCTGGATGCAGCATCCCGTCGGCTACCAGATGGTGAACGGCAAGCCGCAGCTGAACAACCTCTGGGCGGTGTTCACCAACCCGGTATTCGTGTGGGGATACTCGAAGGTCATCTTCGTGTCGCTGGTCACCGGCGCCGTCATCATGCTGGCGGTCTCCGCGTGGCAGCTCAGGCACGGCGGCGACCGGGAGGTGTTCACCCGGTCGGCGCGGCTGGCGCTCATCGTGCTGGTCCCGGCGATGCTGTTCACCCTGCTGGTCGGTGACGAGCTCGGGGTGATCGAGGGCCAGTACCAGCCGATGAAGATCGCGGCCGCGGAGGCCCAGTGGACCACCTGCCAGCCGTGCTCGTTCTCTTTGTTCCAGATCGGCGGCGGCAACAACGACGAGACCCCGACCCAGATCATCGAGATCCCGCACCTGCTGTCGCTGCTGGCCACCAACCACTGGAACGGCAAGGTGGTCGGGCTCAACCCGCTCCAGTCGCAGTACAGCAAGCAGTTCGGGCCCGGCTACTACGTGCCGGACGTGTTCATCCAGTACTGGTCCATGCGGGTCATGGCCTACCTCGGTGGCCTGGTCCTGCTGTTCGCCCTGTGGGGGCTCTGGCTGGTCCGGCGCGAGAAACTCGCGACCTCCCGGTGGTTCTTGTGGGCGGCGGTATGGGTTGCGGTGCTGCCGTTCGTGATGAACACCGCGGGCTGGCTGCTGACCGAAAGCGGCCGGCAGCCCTGGATCGTGCAGGGCCTCATGCTGACCAAGAACGGGATCTCGCCGACCGTCAGCACCACCTGGCTGTGGATCAGCGTGGTGGGATTCGTCCTGCTGTACGGCACGCTCGGCACGGTCGATTTCCTCTTGATGCTGCGCTACTCACGCGACCAGCTCCCGCCCGCGCGCCCCGAAGCCGAGGCCGACGCGCCCGTACCAGCCGTTCAGTACTGAGGTCATCATGGTGCCGTTCTGGTTCATCGTCATCGCGGTTCTGTGGACCGGGTTTTTCATCCTCGAGGGGTTCGACTTCGGCGTCGGCATGCTGCACAGCGTGGTCGGCCAGGATGAGGCCGGCCGCCGGGCCGCCATCAACACCATCGGGCCGCTGTGGGACGGCAACGAGGTCTGGCTGATCGTGGCCGGGGCGGCCATGTTCGCGGCGTTTCCCGGCTGGTACGCGACCATGTTCTCCGGGCTGTACCTCGCCCTGGCCCTGCTGCTGGCGGCACTGATCATCCGCGGCGTGGCCTTCGAGTACCGCGGCAAGCGCGACGCGGCCCGCTGGCGGCGCACCTGGGACGTGTCGCTGACCGTGGGCAGCCTGCTGGCCCCGCTGCTGATCGGCGTCGGCCTGGCCGACCTGCTGCACGGACTGCCCATCAATTCCGCCCAGAACTTCACCGGGTCGTTCTGGACCCTGCTGCAGCCTTACGCGCTGTTCACCGGGGTCACCCTGGTGCTGATCTGCCTGCTGCACGGCGCGACGTTCCTGTCCCTCAGAACCACCGGCGACATGCACGAACGTTCCCGGCGGATCGCCCGCACGGTGGCCCCGTTCACCGCGGCCGCGGTCGTGGGCTTCGCGATCTGGACGCACGTGACGTCCAGCAGCACCTTCTTCCTCCGGCCGCTCGAGCTGCTCGCCATCATCGCCGTCCTGGCCGCGGTCTGGCTGGTCTACGCGCGCCGCGACGGCTTCGCCTTCACCGCGACCGCGATCACGATGGCGACCTGCATCCTGTCGATCTTCGTCGGCCTGTATCCCAACGTGATGGTGTCGAGCACCAACCCGGCCTACAACCTCACCGTGCACAACACGGCGTCCAACCCCTACTCGCTCGACGCGATGACCATCATCGTCCTCATCTTCCTGCCGCTGGTCCTCGCCTACCAGAGCTGGACCTACTACGTGTTCCGCCGGCGCGTGAGCCGGGACCAGTTCGTGCCGAAACTCCCGCCCGCCGCGTCCCCGCCGGCCGCGCCGGGCCCGGCCGGTGGCATCACCCCCGGCAGCCCGGCGCCCACCGCCGCCCCGCCCGGAAGGAGCTAAGACATGAGCGAGCATTACGACGTCATCGTGATCGGTACCGGGGCAGGCGGCGGCACCCTCGCCCGCCACCTCGCCCCGTCGGGCAAGCGCATCCTGCTGCTCGAGCGCGGCGACTGGCTGCCCCGCGAGCCGGCCAACTGGTCGACCGAGGACGTGTTCGTCAAGGGCCGCTACATCTCGCCCGACAGCTGGTACGACGTGAAGGGCAAGGCGTTCTTCCAGCCGCAGGTGCATTACTTCGTCGGCGGCGCCACCAAGCTGTACGGCGCCGCGCTCTACCGGATGCGCGAGCAGGACTTCGGCGAAATTCACCACCATGACGGCCTGTCGCCGGCCTGGCCCATCTCCTATGCGGACATGGAGCCGTATTACGCGCGCCGCCGAGACGATGTACCAGGTGCACGGCGCGCGGGGCGAGGATCCGACCGAGCCGCCGGCCAGCGCGCCCTACCCGTACCCCGCGGTCTCCCACGAGCCCCGGATTCAGCAGCTCTCCGATGACCTCGGGAAGGGGGGATACCACCCGTTCCACGCGCCGTGCGGCATCCTGCTCAACGAGGCGAACCCGCCGTACAGCATCTGTGTGCGCTGCGGGGACTGTGACGGGTTCCCGTGCCCGCTGCACGCCAAGTCCGACGCCGAGGTGCTCGGCGTCCGCCCCGCCCTCGAGCACGCCAACGTCACGCTGCTGCGGAACGCGCGGGCGGTGAAGCTGGAAACCAACCCGGCCGGCACCGCGGTCACCGAGGTGGTGGTCGAGCGGGACGGCGAGACGCAAGCGGTACGCGGGCGACATCGTCGTCGTCTCCTGCGGTGCGGCCAACTCCGCCAAGCTGCTGCTGGCCTCGGCCAGCGACAAGCACCCGGCGGGGCTGGCCAACCGCTCCGATCAGGTCGGCCGCAACTTCATGTACCACGACAGCCAGGCCGTGCTCGCCCTGTCCAAGGACCCGAACCCGACCGTGTTCCAGAAGACCCTCGGCGTCAACGACTTCTACTTCAGCGGCCCGGACTTCGACTACCCGATGGGCAACATCCAGATGATCGGCAAGTCGCAAGCGGAGATGTTCCGCGGCGAGAAGCCGCTGGAGACCAAGTTCGCGCCCAACTGGGCGCTGCGCGACGTCGCGGAGCACGCCGTGGACTTCTGGCTGTCCACCGAGGACCTGCCGCAGCCAGACAACCGGGTCACCCTCGGCACCGACGGCAGCGTCCACATCCTGTACACGCCGAGTAACCCCACCGCGGCTAAGCGGCTGTACCACCAGCTCAAGTCGATGCTCGGCTCACTCGGCATGCACGAGAATCACATGGCCCACCGGTTCGCGTACATGAAGACCGACATCCCGGTCGCCGGCTGCGCGCACCAGGCCGGGACCGTCCGGTTCGGTGCCGACCCGGCGACGTCCGTGCTCGACCCCAGCTGCCGGGCCCATGAAGTCGACAACCTCTACGTGGCCGACACCAGCATTTTCCCGAGCATCAGCGCGGTGAACCCGGCCCTGACCGCGATGGCCAACGCCATCCGGGTCGGCGACCATATCCTCGCCCGGCTCGGCTGAGCATGCGGCCGGGAAGGCTCCTGGGGCCCCTGCGGGGTCATCGTTCTTGCTTGAGCAATAAGTGCCGAATACTGCTCAAAGGAGATCATTCCACCCGCAGATTAGAAGTTTGCACTCGGGAACTTTGTTACCAGGAAATTACGCGCCGGCCCGGCGAATCGACGCCCTGTTGCGGCATGCCAACCCAGCGCCCACTCTATGCAATCGGTTTCATCCTGCTCAGGCCGTGCCCGCGGATTGTTTATGAGCAAAAAAAGTGCCAGAGTGGGAGGCGTGCACCAAGCTGCTCCAGACCTAGGCAGCGATACGTCTAGCAGCTTGGGGGTCACACGTGCACCGCGCTGAGCGGGATGTCATGCCTAGTACCCCAAAAATTCGCTCAATTTACGCCGCTGATCGTCAGCTCCATCCGGTAGATCCGCACAATAATGGCAACGGATCCGATGCTGCGGGCCCTGTCATTGCGGCGGAGCCAGGCTCGCCTGCTGCTGACCTCTCGGCGGCAGCGCGAGCGGGCCCCGTTGTGCTTCTCGAGACGAAGCTGCACGCTCCTGCGGCCCGGACGGAGTGGGTACAGCGCGCGGAGCTGGTCGCCCGGCTGGCGGGCGCTAACGCCAAGCTTGCTGTGATCGCCGCCCCGGCGGGTTTCGGCAAGACGACCCTGGTCGCCCAGTGGCAGCTGAGCCCGGCCGAAAGCCGCCCGTTCGCCTGGATCTCACTCGATCCGGGTGACAACGATCCCGGCCGGCTGTGGTGGCACGTCGCCCATGCTCTGCAGCGCGCCTGCCCGCAGTTCAGCGCCGATAATGTCCTGGCCCTCGTCCGGGGCCAGCCGCCGGATTTTGCCGAAACGCTCCTTCCGTTGCTGATCAATGAGCTGGCCAAGCTGACGGAGCCGGTCCTTCTGGTGCTGGACGACTATCACGTGATCAGCGAGCCTGACTGCCATGACCAGCTCGCTTTCCTGCTCCTGCACCTGCCGCCGACGGTCGGGCTGGTGCTGCTCACGCGGGCCGACCCGCCGCTGCCGCTGGCCCGCGTCCGGGCCGCCGGGGAGCTGGCCGAGGTCGGGGCGCACGAGCTGCGGTTCGCGCCCGCGCATGCGGCTGAGCTCGTCGCCGCGGTCGTCGGCCTCGAGCTCAGCCCAGCCGATCTGGCCACACTCGTCGACCTGACCGAAGGCTGGCCCGCCGGGATCTACCTGGCGGCGCTTTTGCTGCACGGGCGCCCGTCGCCCCATGACGTCATCCGCGAGTTCAGCGGCAATAGCCGGTTTGTCGAACAGTTTCTGGCCGAGGAGGTGCTCGGCCGCCAGCCAGGCCATGTGCGGCAGTTTCTGCTGCGCACCTCGATCCTCTCCCGATTTTGCGCGCCGCTGTGTGATGCCGTGACCGGATCGGCCGACGCGGCCGAGATTATCGACACCCTCGAACGGGAAAACCTCTTCGTCGTACCGCTGGACGACACCCGGCAATGGTTCCGCTATCATCACCTCTTCGCCGAGATGCTCCGCGCTGAGCTCAGCCGCACCGAACCGGACATCGTGCCCGCCCTGCACGAGCGCGCCGCCGCCTGGCACCGGCGGTCGGGCGCCGCGGACGAGGCAATAGGTCACGCGTGCAGCGCCGGTGACGTGGCCGGCGTCATCGATCTCATGGCGCGGCACTGGTACGCCTACGTGAACTCCGGCCAGGTCGCGACCGTCCGCCGCTGGCTGAGCCTGCTCGGCGACGACATCGTCCGCGCTGAGCCACTGGCGGCGCACTGTGCGGCGTGGGCCGCGGCGCTGTCCGGTGACCAGGAATCCCTGCGGCGCTGGCTGCCGCTGGTGAACGCCGGCGAGTACGAGGGAGCGCTTCCGGACGGCATCCGGTCGTTCCGGTCGTCGGCGGCGTTGCTGCAGGGCACCTTTGGGTTCGAGGGCATTGGCCGGATGCGTGCTGCCGCGGCCGAGGCGGTCGCCCTGGAGAGCGATCCGGCGTCGCCGTGGCACGCACTGGCCCGGGTTTCGTACGCGTCGGCCCTTTACCTGTCCGGCGACTTCGACGCGGCCGTCGTGCAGGCGCAGCACACCTCGCCCGCGGGGGCTCCCGCGCTTATCCGCGTGCTGGGGTTTGCGGTCCTGTCCTTGGTCGCGGTCGAGCGGGGACAATTGGATCAGGCCGAGCAGTGGGCCCGTACGGCTCAGGAAATCCTGGCCAGCGCTGACCCGGGCCTCAGCGCAGCCCCGCAAAGTTCCCTCGCCTTCACGGCCGCTGGCGAGGTGGCGGCCCGGCGCGGCTGGCTCACCGAGGCCCGCTGGGAGTTCGAGCGTGCGCTCGAGAGCCGGCGTCGGAAGCAAGGCATCAGCCCCTGGCCCACCCTTGAACTTCTGCTCCGGTTCGCGCCGGTGCTGTCCGACCTCGGCGACCGGCCCCGGGCCATCGCCCTGCTCACCGAAGCCAGGTCGCTTCTCGTCGCATCCCCGGACGGCGCCGAGGCTCAGTTCGCCCGGCTGGACCGGATCGAGCGGCGCCTCGCGGGCCTGCCGCCGTCCATCGCGCTGGGCGCGCCCCTGACCGAACGCGAGGCGGCCGTGCTGCGGCTGCTGCGCGGATCACTGTCCCTGCGCGAGATCGGCCAGGAGCTCTACCTGTCGCAGAACACGATCAAGACCCACACTCAGGCGATCTACCGGAAACTCGGCGTCTCCACTCGCCATGACGCCATTGCCCGGGGATACGACATCGACATCTTCTAGCGTTAGGTGACCTGGCCGGCTGCCGTCGTCCCCGGCGGGCCCCGGCCCGTCTCAGCGCAGCCGCAGGCCGGTGTGGACGGCCAGGAAGGCCAGAATGTCCGCCGACAGCGCCACCGAGCGGCTCACCGCCCGGCTGGAGTGGCCGACATCGGCCTCCCGGCGCAGCACGATGGGCTGCTCGGCCGGCGACGCGGACGTGGCGTGCTGCAGCGCCGCGCACATCTTGCGGGCGTGCACCGGATCGACGCGGGTGTCGTTATCGAACACCGTGAACAGCACGCTGGGGTACCGGATGCCGTCGATGACCTGGTGATACGGCGAATACGACAGCAGCCAGCCCAGTTGCTCCGGGTCGGCGGCGGTGCCGTACTCGGTGTTCCACGTCTCACCCAGCCCGAACTTCTCGTACCGCACCATGTCGAGCAGCGGCGCCGAGCACACCGCAGCCGCGTAGAGTTCCGGCCGCTGCGTGATCGCGGCACCGACCAGCAGGCCCCCGTTCGAGCCGCCGTAGATGCCCAGCTGATCCCGCGTGGTCCAGCCGTCGGCGATGAGCTTCTCCGCCGCGGCGTGGAAGTCGTCGAACACGCACTGCCGCCGGTCCAGCATTCCGGCTCGGTGCCAGTCCTCGCCTTCCTCGCTGCCGCCGCGCAGCCCGGCGATGGCGTAGACGCCGCCCGCTTCCGCCCACGCGAGGATCGCCGAGGAATACCCGGGGGTCATGCTGATCCCGAAGCCGCCGTAGCCATAGAGGACCGTCGGGCGCGGCTCCGGCGGCCGTTCGCTGCCGGAGCCTCCGGAGCCTCCGGAGCCTCCGGAGCCTCCGGAGCCGCGCGGGCCGCGGGGGCCTCCGGGGCCTCCCTGGCTCCCGGGCCCACCAGGGGCGGCGTCGCCGCTGACGACGAGCATGCGCACCTCGGTGCCGTCGCCGGAGCGGTAGGCGATCTGCCGGGCGGTCACCGCGGGGGTGTCCACCGCGCCCGGCGGGCGGGCCCAGACCTGGGTCTGGTCGGTGCCCGCGTCGTAGCGCAGAACGGTGACCGGGGTGGTGTTGTCGGTGTAGGCGAACCAGGCTTCGTCGCCGCCCTCCGGCCGCTCGCTGATCCCGCCGACGCTGCCCGGCCCCGGCAGCGGCACGGTCCCGATTTGCTCGCCGGTCGCTAGCTCGTGCACGGTGATCTCGCTGATGGCATGCCGGGTCCACACCACGAGCAGCACCGGCCGCGGCCCCCCGTCCAGGATGGCGTAGCCCTCCAGTACCGCCTCGGGATCGGAGGGCACGAGGTCCCGCCATTCCTCGGGCCCGGGGCGCGCCGGGTCGGCGACCGCGATCCGGCCCCGCGGCGCGCCGGCGTCGGTGAACACGTACAGCCGGCCGTCCCGGCCCACCCGGACCCCGGTCCGTGCGTCGGCGCCGACCTGGACCGGCTGCAGCGCGGGCGCAGCCAGGTCGGAGGCGGTCAGGTCGGCGATCCACAGGTCGTTGCGGGGCTCGGTGCCCCGGGCCGCGCTGATCGTCAGCCACCGGCCGTCCCGGCTCACCGCGGCCGAATAGTACGTCGTCTTGTCCCGGCCCGCGCCGAAGATCAGCACGTCGTCGGCGGCGGGGGAGCCCACCCGGTGCAGGTAGACCCGGCGGTGGAACTGCTCTTCGCCTGCGGGCACCTCGTCGGGGGGCAGTCGGCGGGTGTAGTAGAACGCCTTGCCCCCCGGCAGCCAGGCGATCTGGGAGTAGCGGCAGCGGTCGATCGGGCCGTCCACCAGCTCGCTGGTTTCCACGTCTATCACCCGCAGCAGCGACTCCTCGCTGCCGCCCTCGGACAGCTGGTAGGCCAGCCACCGGCCCTCCTTGTCCGGCTGCCAGCTGTCGAGGGTGGTCCGCCCGCTCGGGTCGATGGTCACCGGGTCGATGAGCGTCCGCCCGGCACCGGGATCGGCGGGGTCCCCGGGGTCCCTGGAGCCAGCATGGGCGGGGTCCCCGGGGCGGGGAGCGGCGGGGTCCCCGGGGCCAGCATGGGCGGGGTCCGGGGGGCCAGCATGGGCGGATCCCCGGGGCCAGGATCGGCGGGGTCCCCGGGGCCGGAATGGGCGGGGACCGGGGCGGGGATCGGCGGGGTCCCCGGGGCCAGCATGGGCGGGGTCCCCGGGGCCAGGATCGGCGGGGCCCCCGGGGCCGGGATCCACGGTGCACAGCACCGCGTGCTCTTCACCGGGCAGCCGCCGGGTGAAGAACCGCCGGGGGCCCCGCCACACCGGGACCCCGATGTGCCCGGCCCCCGTCAGCTCCAGGATCCGCTCGGCCAGGGCCGTCACCCCCGGCAGGGCCGCCGCGTGCGACCGGAACAGTTCGTCCTCGGCGCCCAGCCAGGCACGTGTCTCGGCACTGCCGGGGTCCTCGAGCCACCGGTAGGGGTCGCTGACCCGGTGGCCCAGCAGATCCTCGGTCAGGTCGAGCCGCCGCGCGGCCGGGTACTGGTCTGCGCTCATCACTGGCACCATAGCTGCTCGCCGCTGTGACCCCCGGTACCGCTACGCACCAGGCTGTGACGCCAGGTGCGGTAGCGGTCGCCGATGAAAGCCGGAAGGTACCGGCGACACGGGGACTCTCCTGCGTGTTTACTCTTATGTAGTAGCGGCGGGACGATTCAGCGGACACACTGGGAACACAGTCTCCCCTGATGCGAAACCGCCCGGCGGAGGTGGTAGTGCGACGAGTCCTGCTGCTCAACGTCACGTTTGAGCCGCTCACCACAGTGGGGCTTCGTCGCGCCGTCTGCCTGGTGCTCAGCGGGAAAGCCGAGATAGTCCACGACGACACCGAAGGGGCGGCGCTGCACTCCGCCTCGGTCACGCTCGCCACTCCTTCGGTCATCCGGCTCCGCCGCTACGTCCGGATCCCGTACCGGAACCGGGTCCCGCTGACCCGGGCGGCCCTGATGCGGCGGGACAACTACCGGTGCGCCTACTGCGACCACAAAGCCGAGACCATCGATCACGTGATCCCGCGCAGCCGTGGCGGCCCGCACTCCTGGGAGAACTGCGTCGCGTCCTGCACGACGTGTAACCACCGGAAAGCCGACCGGCTGCTTGAGGAGCTGGGTTGGACGCTGGCAGTCCGGCCGGCCGTGCCACGTGGCGCGCACTGGCGGCTGATCGGCGTCGCCCGCGACGGTGATCCGCAGTGGGCCACCTACCTCCGGGAGCCCAGTGCCGCCTGACCGGGCCGCCTGACCGGGCCGCCTGACCGGGCCGCCTGACCGGGCCGCTTGACCGGGCCGCTGACCGGGCCGCCTGACTGGGCCGCTTGACCGGGCCGCTTGACCGGGCCGCTGACCGGGCCCTGACTGCGCCGCCTGACCGGGCGCCCTGACTGCGCCGCCTGACCGGCCGCACCAGGGCCGCCGCCCAGGCCGGCCGCAAGGAAAAAGATCGCGCCGAGGACAAAATAAGCGACCGAAGCGGAATTGACTGCGGCCGCCGTCGCTTGCAATCTTGGTGACCACTTTGACTCGCTGGTGGCGGTCACGTCCTGACTACGCGCGTGCTGCGGAAGGCCCGTCCAGCACGACGGCCCGCACCGCGGTTCAGGCCGTGGTCCGCGCCACTCCGGAAACGCTGACGCTGGCCCGCCGCCGCGCCCAGCCCCGTGCCGCGTACATCGCGCGGCTGGCCCTGACCGCCGTCTTCGCCTACCTGCTCGCTCTCCAGTTCGCCGGGAGTACCCGCCCGCACGACCGGCCCGGCCGGCCGGTCAGGCCGCGGGTCAGCCCGCTGGGCCGGCGGCGTCCCGTGGGCGGTCCCCGCGCGACGCACGCTGGGACCGGCGGCGTCCCGCGGGCGGTCCCCCGCGCGCGGTGCGCCAGCGCGGGGCTGGAAAGCTTGAGTCATAACCAAGGAGGTTCTGAATGAGCGGCAAGCCCAATGCGGCGGAAGCGGGAACGATCGACGTCGGCGGCGACCTGACGGTCAACCGGCTGGGGTTCGGCGCCATGCGGATCACGGGCGATGGTATCTGGGGCGAGCCGCCGGATACCGAGCGGGCCAAGAACGCGCTGCGGCGCGCGGTTGAGCTGGGCGTCAACTTCATCGACACCGCGGACTCCTACGGCCCCGACGTCAGCGAGAGGCTGATCGCGGAGACGCTGCACCCCTACCCCGATGACCTGGTCATCGCGACCAAGGGCGGCCTGGCCCGGCCCGGTCCGGGCCGCTGGGACGCGGACGGCCGCCCCGAGCACCTGCGCGAGGCGCTGGAGGGCAGCCTGCGGCGGCTCCAGGTGGACATGATCGACCTGTACCAGCTGCACCGCCCCGACCCGAAGGTCCCGCTGAAAGAGTCGATCGGCTTCCTGGCCGAGATGAAGAATCAGGGCAAGATCCGGCACGTCGGCATCTCGAACGCGACCGAGGACCAGCTGCGCGAGGCGGAGCAGATCGTGCCCATCGTCTCGGTGCAGAACCGGTACAACGTGGTCGACCGGACTTCGGAGACCATGGTGGACCTGTGCGAGCAGGAGGAACTGACGTTCCTGCCCTGGGCGCCGATCCAGGAGGCCGACGAGGTCGAGGTGATCACCGACGCCGCCCGCAACCACGGATTCACGCCCCGCCAGATCGTGCTCGCGTGGCTGCTGGCCCGGTCACCGCGGATCCTGCCGATCCCCGGCTCCGGGTCCGCCGAGCACGTCGAGGCCAACGTCGCCGCGGCCGGCATCAAGCTGGACCAGGGCGAGGTCGCGGCCATCACCGACGCTTTCTCACCGGCCTGACCGGCCGGACTTGTACCGGCCTGACCGGCCGGACTTGTACCTGCCTTGACCGGCGCCGCCGGGGCGTCCCCGCCTGTCCCGCTCCGGGCCGCGCGTTCCGGGCCGGCCCCCTCCGGGGCCGCGGGGAAGGTTCCGCCCCGGCCTGCGTTGCACACCGTAGGACGCCGTTCCCGAGTTTCCGCACCGGAGGTATTCGATGACCGCGCCGGACACCGATGACCGCTTCGCTGCCCTGCGCCAGAGCCTGGGGCCCACCGGGATCTGGGCGCCGCCGCCGGAGCGTTTCGGGGCGGACGGCCAGGACCTCGCCGCCAGCACCGAGAAGCACGGCTTCGGGTCGCTGTGGATCGGCGGCAGCCATCTGGCGCCGGATGCGTTCACGCAGCTGGTCGGCCTGCTTGACGCATCCTCACGGCTGGTGATCGGGACCGGGATCGCGAGCATCTGGGCCCGTGAGCCGTCCGACATGCGCCAGGCCGCCGACACCCTGGCCAAGGGCTTCCCCGGCCGGTTCATCCTCGGCCTCGGCGTCAGCCACGCCCCGCAGGTCGAGAAGCTCGGCCGGGCCTACGAGCGCCCGTACCAGGCGATGGTGCACTACCTGAACGAGATGGACCACCCGGCCGGCCATTCCGCTGAGCCGCCCGCCGGGGAGCGGGCGCCGCGTGTGCTCGCTGCCCTCGGGCCGCGCATGCTGGAGCTGTCCCGCGACGAGGCCGACGGCGCGCACCCCTACTTCGTGCCGGTCGAGCACACGTCGTTCGCCCGGCAGGTCCTCGGGCCCGAGCCGCTGCTCATCCCCGAGATGGCGGTGGTGCTCGAAACCGACCGTGCCGCCGCCCTGGCCACCGCTCGCGCCTACGCGTCCCGCTACCTGCGGCTGCCGAACTACGTGAACAACCTGCGCCGCTTCGGGTACGGGACCGAGGACACGGACGGCCCGGCCAGCGAGCGGCTGATCGACGCGCTCATCCCGCGTGGCCCATCCGTGATCGCCGCCCGGGTCCGGCAGCACCTGGACGCCGGCGCGGACCACGTGCTCCTGCAGCCGCTGGGTCCCGACGGCGGGTTCTCCTACCCGGACCTGGCCTCGCTGGCCGAGGCCGTGTCCAGCCTCTGACGCGAAGATTCCTCCACCATGGTGCCCGTCGAAGACGACGCCGCTTTGCTGACCTGGAAAACAGGCGTTCACAGCAGGTGCAGGTCCAGGGCCCGCTCGATCGCCTCGGAGCGCGAGGACGCCCCCAGCTTCTGGTAGATCGACCGCAGGTGGGTCTTGACCGTGTTGCGGGAAATGTAAAGGGTGGCAGCCATCTGGACGTAGTTGGTGGTCGGCAGCAGTTCGAGGATCCGCAGCTCGGCCCTGGTCAGTGGCGCGGCGGCACGCGAGGCACGCGGCTGGGTGGTGCGGACCTCCAGGGCCGCGTCGATGATCCGGTCCAGGAAGGGCTCCGGCTGCAGCTGGGCCGAGTGCTCGACGAGGTAGCGCGTCACCTGTGGCGCGGTCGTCACGATCGTGTTGAGGAAGCCTTCATGGCGGGCTGTCCGAAGCACATCGCCCACGATGCCAGCCGCCTTAGGGTCGCCGCGCTCGATGGCGGCGGCGGCCATGAGCACCTGGCGCACCAGTGCGGCTCGCGGCGTCAAGTTCCCGAGGGACCGCAGGTCCAGCTTTTCCGCAGCGGCTGAGTGATCGTTGGCGGCGAGCGCGACCCTGGCCAGCAGCATGCTGCGGCTGGTGGCGGGAAGGCCCGCCGCCAGCCTGGTTGCGGAGCGCAGGTCGCCGAGCGCCAGGCGCAGTGTCGCCTCCAGCTCGTCTGCCCGGGCCAGCAGCACAGATTTCGTTCCGGCCAGGATCAGGCGCGCCGTTTGGACGCTGGCCAGCGCCTCGTGGACCTGCCCGCGGGCAGCCCAGATCCGGGCCCGGTCCAGCAGCGTGAGGAATTCAAAGACCGGCCGGAAACGTTCGGATATCGCCAGTGCACGCTCGGTGAGCCGCTCCGCCGTGTCGAGGTCCCGTTGCTCCAGCGCGACACCGGACAGGACGCGCAGGTAATCGACCGCGAAGGGGTGCTGCTCGAATCCGAGCCGCCTGGCGTCCGCATCGGTCCGGCGAGCCGCCTCAGCAGCCCGGGTAAGGTGGCCGGCCTCGAACCAGGCAAGCGCCTGGGCGCCCCGCACGTTCACCAGCCTGGCCGATTCGGTGACCGAGGGCATCGCCTGCGCCGCGGCCGCCTCGCGGTCGACCGCCTCGAAGTCCTCCAGCCAGGTGTAGGCGTGCAGCAGGAGCAGCGGTACGCCGAACCCCCATTCATCCCCGAGATGGGTCCGCTCTTCGATACTCCGCGCCACGAGGCAATGGCGCACCACCTCGGTCGCCTCACCACGTAGCGCGCAGCGCAGTGCTCGCGTCACCGCGAGCCGGGACGCGAGCCGGGAGTCAGGCGGGATCGCCGGCTGGGTGCGTTCCAGCAGGTCGAGGTACTCACCGCCGCGCGCCCCGTCACCCCACAGCAGCAGATCGGCGGCCAGGGCCAGCAGCCGCTCAGGGACGCCGGTCAGCAGCGAGGGGTTGATCATGCTGAGGTCCATCGCCGTCGGCGCGGCCGGATCATCCAGCAAGTCCGCCGCCACCCGGTCCTGCAGCAAGCCGAGCGCCCGGTCGGCCTGCCCGGCCGCGAAGAAGTGACGGGTCGCTCCCCGGGTGTCCCCGGTGGACTCGAGCCAGTCGGCTACCCGGTGCTGCAGCGTGAGCTCCCGCTTCCGGTCGGTGGCATGCAGCTCCGCGCGCAGCACGTCGCGGACCAGATGGTGATAGCGGTAACTTGTCCGGTCGTCATCCAGCGCGACTATGAACAGGTTGGCCGCCTCGAGGCCGCGCAGCAGCGCCGCCGCGTCCTGCCGGCCGGTTGCCGCCGCGCAGGCGTCCGCGGTCAGCTCATCCAGAACAGAGGTCTCCAGCATGAAGCGTGTCACCTCTGGGGGCTGCTGCTTGAGGACTTCATCAACGAAGTACTCGGCCATCGTATGGCTACGGATATCCAGCGCACGTGCCACCTGGATCGGGTCGCTGGCGCCGCGCAACGTGAGCGCGGCCATCTGCAGGGCCGCGACCCAGCCCTCGCTTCGCCCGTGCAGGAGGGCGAGGTCAGTGGCGCCGACCCGCACGCCGAAGTTCGACAGCAGGGCGCCACTTTCGGCCAATGACAGGTGCAGGTCGCTGTCCCGCAGCTCGCACAGCTCACCCGACAGGCGCAGCCGGTGCAGGCGCACCGGCGGGTCGGCGCGGCCGGCCAGCACTAGCTGTGCGGTACCGGCCGGCCAGCGTTCCACCAGGTCGGTCATGCTCGCGCCGACCGAAGGCGCCGCGGCGTGGAAGTCATCGACCACGATCGCCGACCCGTTCGGCAGCTTCGCGGCGTCGTTCGCGATCGACGCGGTCACATCGGCGGACATCATGCCGTCCATCGCGAGCAACTCGGCGGCGTCGGCGCCGAACCCTGGCGCCACGGCCTGGTGAGCCTGGATGAAGCCCGCCCAGAACCGAACCGGGTCCGCGTCGGCCTCATCGCACGACAGCCACGACGTTACGCCGTCCTTTCGGGCCGCCGCCCAGCTGGACAACAGCACGCTCTTGCCGGCGCCTGCCGACCCCACCACAACCGTCAGGCGCTTAGCTGCCCCCGCCTCCAGCCGTCCATGCAGCGGCGACCTGTTGAGCAACGTGGTGGGCAGGGTCGTCGGGCGGAACTTCGCCGCCGCGAAGCGTGCGCCTTTCCTCTTCGCCACGCGCTGCGCCGCGACGTGTCCCGCCGTCCCGTCCGTGGCTGAGACGGAAGCTAGGTGGGTGGCTGCCTGAGCACCCTCAGAGCTCTGGCGCCGATCGTGATCACGGCGCGATTCCGGCCCCGGCGGGACAGTACTGGAACGGTCGGTCGACTGACTTTTCGCCACGACCTGCTGGTCTTTGCGGCTCATTAACGCCCCCCGGCCACTTTTCGCGGCTCATTAACGCCCCCGGCCACTCGTTGCGGCTCACTAACGCCCTCGGCCACTCGGACCTTATGGCAGCCGGGTCTGGGGCAGTAACAAAACGGAATTCTCGCAGCAAAAACGGCGTTTGGGCAAGCCTCCGCGGGGCAGTGCGCTCCGTTAGTCGCCCTCGGAAGGTGATGACGGCGGCTGGTCCGTCAGGCATGCTCGCGGGATGCGTGACCCAGCAGCAGGCAGCGAGGCGCACAACGATGCAATCACGAATGTTTGAGATCACTATCGTGGGCGAGGCGGGTCCCGTAGTCCGCGCGGAGTTCGACGACTGCGACGTCAGCGTGGGCCCCGGCACAACCACGCTGCATGCCGGGCTACTAGATCAATGCGCCCTGCACGGACTGCTGCAGCGAATCAGCGGCCTCGGCCTCGAGCTCATCGACGTGCGCGTCGCAGCGCCACGCCCGGAATGATCCGGGATACCGCCGCAGCTTCAGCGACACCGCGGCCCCGCATGCTGGGTCGCGGCCCTGACGGCACACGACAAGCACCTCGGCTAGCTCCCCGGCCGCGATGACGATCGTGGGATTCAAACCGCCTACCCTTTGGCATGGGCGCCTTTGCTGCCGGCCAGAAGCTGGTCCGCCAGCCCGTCCGCGAATGTCCGTGCCGCGTCCAGGTGGTAGTTCTGCAGGTTGGTCGGCGGGATCTTGACGCCGAGGTATCGGTCCCGGTATTCGCCCGACCCGAGGTAGCTGAGCAGCGACAGCAGAGAGCGCACCTGGCCGCCCTGATAGCGGAAGTGGATGCCGTCGGCGAAGATACCGCCGCTCTTGGTCCCGAGCCTGCGCACGGTCTTGAGGTTGTGACGCCAGTACCGGCGGCAACAGACGGCAGCGGTGAAAGGCGTGCCAGTCAGCACCTGGCGTGCGGTGTCCGACTCGAGGAACGACCGGATCGGGACGTCGGTCGACAGCCACCAGGTCGGAGAGCCGATGCACACCAGGTCGTAGTTCTGTTCCGTCACGATGTCGGGGATGCGGATCTGGGCCGGGCGGCGGCGCAGCTCGGCGGGGATCATCGCCACGACCTCAAGGAACGGGCGTGGCATCGGGAACTCCTTGAAGCGCTTCACGTAGCGCGGGTCGGTGAACTCGATCGCCGCCAGATTGACCGCGCAGCCGCGGCCTCGAAGCACGCCGGCCATCTCCTCAGCCACCCTCCGGGTCTGCTGAGTGTAGGAGTAGTAGACGATGAGGACCGAAGGCGTCGCGGCGGTGGATGGCTGGCCCATCTTGATCAGCCGCCCTAGATTCGGCGGCGGCCCACCCTGGGTGTGACGGCCGCGGCGACGACGGCGGTCTTGGCCACCGGGGCTCGCCCAGGTGTGACGGCGGAGGCTACGACGGCGGTCTTCGCGACTGGCGCGCGGATGACGCCGACTCTTCCGGCACGTGCTGGCCTCAGTGGCATGGTCAGTCTCCTGTCGTTTCGGTTGCTTCATCCGCCTCGATCGAGGCGATGATGGCCTGAAGGGGAATGCGCCCGTCGGCGATCAGCTGGCCGCCGGAGCGCCGCGCCGCCGACGCGAACGGCGCAGCCCACAGGTTCTCCCAGATGAGCACCCCGGCGGTACTGCCGGGCTCCATGGCGGCGGCGAGATGCTCTACGTCCTCCTCGGCCAGCAGTTCCGCCAGCTCCGCCGCGATGGTCTCCAGTTCTCCGAGCTCACCGATGTCGGAAAGTTCCGTCGCCTCGACGGTACCGTCCGCATCCTTGGTGAGGATCAGCACGTCGATCACGCGGATGGTGCCGGAGTCGACCAGAGCCCGCAACTCCGCCGCCATCTCGCCGGTGAAGTTGCTCGCCCCGGCTGGGAACTCGACGACGACGTAGTCGACGGGGCCCAGTTCATCCAAAGATACGCTCGTCATGATCATCTTCCGTTTTCGCTGGCGGCCCCAAGCCGCGGCCTTCCGGGTGGCGGCCGTTCGCCCCGCTGCCCGATCTGATGGTTGCAGATGCCATGGTGACTTCCCATGTCGGAGTCGCGGCCAGTGCCGCTTGTGCTCAACCCTTGCGCCACCCCGCCCTGGCCGCATCACCCTTCGCGGATGAGAGAGTCGACCCGCCCGGGAACCGCCGCTCGCCGTCGCTGAGCGTTATGCGGGCAGATTGGCAGGATCCCGCCGGGATGTGGCGGCAGGTTGACTACGCGGGTGCGCGCCCGGCGGGTACGGTCGGTACATGACGTCTTCCACGCCTGCTGAAGCGCCGGCCGCGCCGGCCACGGCACCGTTCGGCCGGATGCTGACCGCGATGGTCACGCCGATGACCGCGGACGGCGCCGTCGACTACGACGGGGCGGCACGCCTGGCGTCCTTCCTCGTCGACGACATGCGTAACGACGGCCTGGTCGTGAGCGGCACCACCGGTGAGGCCCCCGTTACCAGCAACGAGGAGAAGGACCGGCTGCTCCGCACGGTGGTCGAGGCGGTCGGTGACCGGGCCTCCATCGTGGCCGGCGTCGGCACCAACGACACGGCCCACAGCCGGGAGCTCGCCCGCCAGGCGGAGCGGGCCGGCGCGGACGGGCTGCTCGTCGTCACCCCGTACTACAGCAAGCCGCCGCAGCACGCCCTGCTCAGGCACTTCCGGGCGGTGGCGGACGCGGCCGAGCTACCCGTGCTGCTGTACGACATACCCGCGCGCACCGGGACGCCGATCGCCACCGAGACGCTCATCCGGCTGGCGGAGCACCCCCGCATCGTCGGCGTCAAGGACGCCAAGGACGACGTGGCCGCCACCTCGCAGGTGCTCGCCCAGACCGACCTCGTGTACTACTGCGGCACCGACATGGTCAACCTGCCGTGGCTGTCCCTCGGCGCCGTCGGGTTCGTCAGCGTGGTCGGGCACGTCGTCGGGGACCTGCTGCACAAGATGATCGACGAGTTCGAGGCCGGGCAGACCGGCCGGGCCCGGGAACTGCACCTGTCTCTGCTGCCCGTGTACACCGGCATGTTCCGCAACCAGGGGCTGGTCATGGCCAAGGCCGCGCTGGCCATGCTCGGGCTGCCCGGTGGCCCGGTGCGCCCGCCGCTGGAGAGCGCGACGCCGGCGGAGGTCCGGCGGCTGCGCGAGGACCTCGAGCTGGGCGGCCTGAAGCTGCCGGACGGCGGATCCTGACGGATAGAGCAGGCCGGACGGACCCGCCTCGCGCACGCGAGGCGGGCGCACCGGCCGCCTGCCGGGCACCCCGAGTATTCCGCGCCCCGGGCCGGCGGGAAGGCCTCAACCAATCATGATGTTGAAAGAGGAGTGATCGAAAGCATGACGGACAGAGGCCCTGACCTGAGACCCGTACCGGCCGGGACCATCTGAAACAGAGCGGAATAGAGCAACGTGAGTCATCCCCACCCCGAACTTCCCCTGCCCGCGCCGCTGGCCGAAGGCGGCCTGCGTCTCGTCGCCCTGGGCGGCCTCGGCGAAATCGGGCGGAACATGACCGTCTTCGAGTACGACGGCCGCCTGCTCGTCGTCGACTGCGGTGTCCTGTTCCCCGAGCCCGACCAGCCGGGCGTCGACCTGATCCTGCCTGACTTCCGCTACCTGGAGGGCCGCTTCGACCTCATCGACGCGGTGGTGCTGACGCACGCCCACGAGGACCACATCGGTGCCCTGCCGTACCTGCTGCGCAACCGCGCCGACATCCCGCTCATCGGGTCCCGGCTGACGCTCGCGCTGGTGAAGAGCAAGCTCACCGAGCACCGCATTACCCCGGTCGTCGACGAGGTTGCCGAGGGCACAAGGCAGCAGGCCGGCCCGTTTGACCTCGAGTTCTTTTCGGTGAACCACTCGATCCCCGACGCGCTCGCGGTCGCCATCCGCACCCCGGCGGGGCTGGTGCTGCACACCGGCGACTTCAAGATGGACCAGCTCCCGCTGGACCACCGGCTCACCGACATCGGCGGGTTCGCCCGGCTCGGCGCCGATGGCGTCGACCTGCTCATGTCGGACTCCACCAACGCCGAGGTACCGGGGTTCGTGGTCAGCGAGCGGGAGATCGCTCCCGTCCTGGACCAGGTGTTCGCTTCCGCCAGCAAGCGCATCATCGTCGCCTGCTTCGCCAGCCACGTGCATCGCGTGCAGCAGGTCCTGGACGCGGCGGCGGAGCACGGCCGCAAGGTCGCGTTCGTCGGCCGGTCCATGGTGCGCAACATGGGCGTCGCCCGTGACCTGGGTTACCTGCGGGTGCCCGGCGGCATGCTGGTCGACATGCGCGAGGCCGAGGAGATGCCGCCGCAGGACGTGGTGCTGATCTCGACCGGGTCGCAGGGCGAGCCGATGTCTGCGCTGTCCCGGATGGCGGGCCGTGACCACCCGATCCGGATCGCCGAAGGCGACACGGTCATTCTGGCCTCGTCGCTGATCCCGGGCAACGAGACCGCCGTCTACCGCGTGATCAACGGCCTGACCCGGCTTGGCGCCCGGGTGGTGCACAAGGGCAGCTCCCTGGTGCACGTGTCCGGCCACGCGCACGCCGGCGAGCTGCTGTTCATCCTGAACGTGACCAAGCCGGGCAACTTCATGCCCATCCACGGGGAATGGCGCCACCTGCGATCACACGCCCGGCTGGCCGCGCTCAGCGGCGTCCCGGAGGGCAACATCGTGATCGCGGACGACGGGGTCGTGGTCGACCTCGTCGAGGGCCAGGCCACCATCGCCGGCGCCGTGCCCTGCGGCTACGTCTACGTGGACGGCCTGTCGGTGGGTGAGGTCACCGACGAGCAGCTCAAGGACCGCCGGATCCTCGGCGACGAGGGGTTCGTCTCCGTGGTGATCGTGCTCGATTCGACCAGCGGCAAGATGGTGGCCCCGCCGGAGATGCACGCCCGCGGCTCGGGTATCGACGAGGCGGCGTTTGCCGAGGTCCGGCCCCGGATTGAGGAGGCGCTGGCCCGGGCGGCCGCCGAGGGCATCACCGATTCCCACCAGATCCAGCAGCTGGTGCGCCGGACCGTGGGACGGTGGGTGAGCGACCACTACCGCCGCCGCCCCATGATCATTCCGGTCGTGGTGGAGGTCTAGGCCATGCCCGGCGCGGCTCCTTCCCCCGGCGGCGCGGCCCAGCCCGGCGGCGCGGCCCAGCCCGGCGGGCCCGGGGTCTCGCCCGCGGCCCCGGGCGTTCCCGGACTTGACCTCAGCGGCCGCCGGGTGGTCGTCACCGGTGGCGCGAACGGTATCGGGGCGGCCTGCGCGGCCCGGCTGGCGCAGACCGGGGCGCACGTCATCGTGGCCGATCTCAACCTGGACAGGGCCAAGACCGTGGCCGCCGAGATCGGCGGCCAGCCGTGGGGCGTCGACCTGGCCAACCCGGACTTCGACGCCGAGGGCCTGGCGGGCGAGGCGGACATCCTCATCAACTGCGCCGGGCTGCAGTTCGTCTCGCCGGTGCACGAGTTCCCGCCGGAGAAGTTCCGGCTGCTGCTGGCCGTGATGCTGGAAGCGCCGTTCCGGTTGAGCCGCGCCGCGCTGCCGCACATGTACGACCAGGGATACGGGCGGATCGTCAACATCTCCTCGGTGCACGGACTGCGGGCGTCGGAGTACAAGTCCGCCTACGTGGCGGCCAAGCACGGCCTGGAGGGCCTGTCCAAGGTGATCGCGCTGGAGGGCGGCCCGAAGGGCGTCACGTCCAACACGGTCTGCCCGTCCTACGTCCGCACGCCGCTGGTGGAGAAGCAGATCGCCGACCAGGCACGGATACATGACATCCCCGCCGACCGGGTCGTGACCGACATCATGCTGTCCGAGCCCGTCATCAAGCGGCTCATCGAACCGGCTGAAGTCGCCGAGCTCGTGGCGTTCCTGTGCAGCGAGTGGGGGTCGTTTGCGAACGGCTCGTCCTGGGTGCTCGACGGCGGCTGGACCGCTCGCTGAGGGCCACAAGCCAGCACTCCGGTGCTACCTATCCACGCCGGTCCTAGCGAGGACCCTGACGGGCCGACCTCGCCCGGTTCGCGGGCCCACCGCCCCCCTGATCGTGCCCCTTACGCCCTCACTGGACCCACGGCCGCCGTGACCGTGCCGGCCTGGCCCGTAGGGCAGGTCACGCGCGGTCCCCTGAGGATGCCAGTTAGGGTCCCCGCAGGGAGGCCAGGCGCCGTCCCGAAGGGCCGCCAGTTAGGGATCGATCACGCGGATGGGGTCGCCCTGCGCGAAGGCCGCGATGTCCTCCGCCGCCTCACCGTAGAAAACCCGGTACGTGTCGTCGGTGACGTAGCCCAGGTGCGGCGTGAGCACCGTATTCGGCGCCAGCCGCAGCGAGTCGCCCAGGGGCAGCGGCTCGGTGTCGTAGACGTCCAGCCCGGCCCCGGCGATCGTCCCCTTCCGCAGCGCCGCTACCAGCGCGCTGCTGTCGACGAGCGGGCCGCGGGAGGTGTTGACCAGGTACGCGGTGGGCCTCATCAGGGCCAGTTCCGCCGCGCCGACCAGCCCCCGGCTGCGTTCGCTGAGCTTGTAGTGCACCGTGACGAAGTCCGAGCTGGAGAACAGCTCTTCCTTACTCACCGGCTCGGCCTCCGCCGCGTGCGCCTGATCGGGGCTCAGGTTCTGGCTCCAGGCCGCGACCCGCATGCCGAACGCCCGGCCGTAGGCGGCCACCTGCTGCCCGATGCGTCCCAGCCCGACGATGCCCAGCTGCCGTCCATGCAGGCCCCGGCCGATGGTGTGCTGCCAGCCGCCGCGGACGGCAACGGCGGCCCCGCCCGCTCCACCGGTGGACCGCATCCGCTGGTCCTCCGCGGGGATATGCCGGGCCAGGGCCAGGATGAGGCCCCAGGCCAGCTCGGGCGTCGCGAATGGGCTGCCCCCGGTCCCGCAGACCGTGACCCCGCGTTCCCGGGCCGCGGCGATATCGATGGCGGCGTTGGCCATCCCCGTGGTCACCAGCAGCCGGAGCTGCGGCAGCAGCGACAGCAGGCTGGCGCCGAAAGCGGTCCGCTCCCGCATCGCCACGATGACGTCGAACGGGCTGAGCGCCGCGGCCAGCGCCTCGTGCCGCTCGATGTGCTCGGTGAACACGGTGATCTCCGGCTTACCGGGCAGGCTGTCCCAGTCGGCGTAGGAGAGCGCGACGTCCTGGTAGTCGTCGAGGATCGCGATTCGCATCGGGGCGAACTCCCGTCGTGGAGGGCCGGACGAGCCGAAGGTGAGACTACTCGCCATCGGGGGACCCGGTGAGGTGCTGATACCGTCAGCCTCGGGTGTGCCGGGGATTCGGGCGAAAGGACAGCGATTGATGCAGTGGCTTGACGCACTGGCGGAGAAGGCGCTCAATCGTGAGCCCCCGGGCCGGGACGAGGCACTGGCCGTCCTGGCCAGCAGTGACGACGAGCTGCTGGAGGTCGTAGCGGCGGCGTTCCGGGTACGCCAGCGGTACTTCGGGCGGCGGGTCAAGCTCAACTTCCTGATCAACGTCAAGAGCGGGCTGTGCCCCGAGGACTGCTTCTACTGCTCGCAGCGGCTCGGCTCGGCCGCCGACGTGCTGAAGTACACCTGGCTCAAGCCGGAGGACGTGCTGACCAGTGCCGGGGCCGGGGTTGCGGCCGGGGCGAAGCGGGTCTGCCTGGTGGCCAGCGGCCGGGGGCCGGCCGACCGGGACATCACCCGGGTCGCGGAAATGATCACCACGTTCAAGGCGGAGCATCCGCAGGTCGAGGTCTGCGTGTGCCTCGGGCTGCTCACCCAGGACCAGGCGGAGCGGCTGCGCGGGGCGGGCGCCGACGCTTACAACCACAACCTGAACACCGCCGAGGCCCACTACGGCGACATCTGCACCACGCACAGCTTCGGCGACCGGGTGAACACCGTGCGCCAGGCCGCCGCCGCGGGACTGTCCGCCTGTTCCGGGCTGATCGCCGGCCTGGGGGAGAGCGACGCGGACCTGGTGGAGGCCGCCTTCGCGCTGCGTGAGCTCAACCCGGACTCGGTGCCCGTCAACTTCCTGATCCCGTTCGAGGGGACACCGCTGGCGGGCAACTGGACCCTGACCCCGCAGCGCTGCCTGCGCATCCTGGCCATGGTCCGGTTCGTTACCCCGGACGCGGAGGTCCGGCTGGCCGGCGGCCGGGAGATCCACCTGCGCAGCCTGCAGCCGCTCGCCCTGCACATCGCGAACTCGATCTTCCTGGGCGACTACCTCACCAGCGAGGGCCAGGCCGGCCACCAGGACCTGGAAATGATCGCCGACGCGGGCTTCACCGTCGAGGGCGCCGCCGAGCCCACCCTGCCCGAGCATCGCCGCGACCTGGTCAAGGTCCGCCGCCGCGGCGCCGGCACCGCAGCTCCCCGCCAACACCTGACCCGCCCTTAAGCTCCGGGGCCCCCTCGCACCGCGGCCGGGTCCCGCCCCTTCGGCCCCGGCCCCCGCTCCGGCCCGCGACGGTACGGCCTCGGTTTTCCGCAGATGCTGCGGACTTGAGCCTTAACGTCGGGCCGGATCGGGGGCTGCTGAGCCGCGTTGGGTCTGCTGTGACGCTGGAGGTGCCCCGGCCGGGGCGCCGGTACTTCGGGGAGCATCTTCAGTGAATTTCCCTGAGAATGCACCCGGTAAGCCGGGTGGCCGCTGACGTGGACGCGGGTTACGGCGCGAAAAATGACTCAGGAGTTACAGCAGCCCCAGGGGCACCTGCTTACCGGTCAGGCCACAGCGCGGGGGCGCGGCGGTGAGCGGTGCGGGGGCGGGCCGATCGTGGGCGGCGGCGCAGCCGGGCTCAGCTGTCGTCCGGGTTACCGGGCAGGCGTCTCCCAATGGAGGTTCGCCGGGGTCAGCGCGCCGCACCCGACGGGGCACCCCGGCACAAGTCGCCGGAGACCGCCTCCGGGCGATCGCACACGTCTGGACGCTAGAGCACGTTGATCGCGCGGGCGATGACGAGTGCGGCTAGGACGATCGAGCAGGCCGCCTCGAGCATCATGAGCAGCTTGGCCCAGGGCCTGATCGCTGAGATATCGGTGGGGCTGATCGCGGTCGCGGTCCAGAAGGCCAGCGACAGGTAGTCGACGAACCGGGGTACCCAGGTGGCGGGCACGTACGCCGAGTGCTGCATCTCCGGGAAGACGAACGCCGGGTTCCGGTCCGGATGATGGGCCCGGGACGCGGCACCGCCGCGGTCGAGGTCCCAGTACCAGAGGCTGAAGGCGATCACATTCGTCGCCCAGACCACGCCGCCAGCGGCGAGCAGACCGCCAGGGTGAGCGGCGAAGACCTTGTTGTTGGTCAGGATCTCCACGACGAGCCGGCCGGCGGCGACCATGTTCGCCAGGGTCAGGAACGCGATGACGACGCTGGTGACAACCCGCAGCCAGGTTTTCTGCCGGTCGATGCGCCCCGGGTCCCCAACGATCAGCACGGCCACCAGCCCGAGCAGTACGGCCGGGACCACCCAGGCGGGCTGCACCCGGTAGCGGGCTGGGAGCGCCACATGCAGGCCGGCCGCGACGATGATGGCCAGGACAACCGGCCACCACTGCTCGCCCCGCTCGGCTGGCGCGAGCTCAACCGCGGGCTCGTGAGCCGGTCTTCGCTCTGTGGTCATATTCGCCCTGTAGTCATATTCGATGATAAAGCAGCGACGTTACGGTGAACTCACCCATAAGTGGGTGATATCCCGCCGGTCTCCGCGGCGCATGATGCCCTCATCGGGACGCGGGCGAAGCACTGGTGATGACCAGCGACCCCGCCGTCCCGGCTTCGCCGCGGACCGGAACACGCTGGTGGCCCAGTACCGGGCGGGGTCACGACCAGACCTGGGCGGCGCCGTCAAACATCACGCAGCACGAAGGCGGCCTGACCGCCTGCTCAGGCCTTACGGCAGGACGTTTGGCCCCTGCACTGCTACACATGGCTGGGAGTGTGGAAATGCTGATCGGTGGTTGGCTCTTGAGCCAAACCACCGCGGCGCTGGCGGACGGCAGCAAATAGGAGCGTTCAATTCGAACGCTTAAAGGAGCTTGCCATGTATTTCCTTTTGTGGATCCTATGTGCTCTCATTTGGATCGCAATTACGTTCTGGCCCGCACATGTTGCTGGCCGAAAGGGCCACAGCTTACTTTTCCCGTTCGGCAGCGCGCCGGCGCCATCCGCAGCGGGTGACGCTGTAGGTGTGGCTCGTAAACGTGTACCGCCTAACAGCCTGGTGTGGTGCGGTGAAGCCCGATACAGGCCCAAGCACTGGGCTTGTACCGGGCTTTCTGATTCCCTTCGTTACCGGTCTGTTCCCGTCAAGACGGGCTGCGCGGTGCTAGACGTCAGCCAGGTTCTCGCGGCTGCCGTAGGCGCACAGCCCGTACAGCGCGACCACATCGATGGCGATGATGACCAGCGCCCAGAGCGGGTAGGCCGGGATGAAGAACATCATTTCGATGGCGCTGATCCCGAGTATGGCCACCGCGAACCAGCGGGCCAGCTGGTTGCCGGCCAGCACCCCGGCCCCAGCGACCAGCTGCAGGATGGCGATGATGAGCGTGACCCAGCCCCAGGCGCGCAGGTCGCCGATCACGTAATGCGCGCCGGCGACGAACACGTGCGAGTTGGCGATGGCCGCGATGCCGTAGAGCATGTTGAAGAAGCCGTCGACGAGCATCAGGATGGCGGCGAAGAAGACTAGCCCGTAGCCGCGGCCTTGCGCGTGGCGTCCGCCCGCGCCGCTGGCTGGCTTCATGGTTGCGGATGTCATAGTGACCTCCCAGTTCAGAGCCGTCTGGACCCCGCCCGTGCCTGGCCCCTTTCCGTTCCGCCGCTACGCGAGCGGCTTGGGCGCGAGCACTGATCGTGGGCCCATGCCTCGCCTTCACCGTCACTGGGCGGCGAATGCACATTCAGGGCCGGAGGTCCTGGCGCAGGGGGCCGTTTGGCGGGCGGAAACGGTCACAGCAGGCCAAATGACCAGAATCAGGGCGCCAAGGGCCCCGGATCTCTGGGCCACGTGATCCATCACTGTGTTGAACGAGGAGGCTGCCCTCCTTGCAGCAGCTGGTGCAGTTCGTCGAGGCTGCGGATCTTCTTTCTTTCACCGATGAGGAACCGGTCACCGAGCACGGCAATGGCGTAGTCGCCGCCGGTGAAGGTCCAGCCTTGCTGGGGCAGCCAGCTGGATGAGTCGAAGCCGGTGCGGGTGATGCCGTCCGCCGCGAAGGCCAGTGCACGGCCATCACCGCCAGCTTGGCCGACGCGTCGCCGCCCTGGCCTGTCTGGCACGCCTGCCCTTCCGCGGCGCGGGACACACCGTGGCCGCATCCCCCACCTCAGCAGGGTTATTCGTTAGCTTGGTCATCATGGCGACACGTGCGCCCAAAGGCTCGACCCGCCCGCAGGGCGGCGGCTCCGGTGAATTCCGCGCGGAGCCGAACCGGCCTGCCCGGCGTAAGCCCGCGACCTCGTCCGGGCGCTCCGGTGCGTCCCGCGCGGGAACCGGACCGAAGGCGCGCAGCGGCAGCTCAACTGCGAATCGCAACCGCAGCCGAGGTGGCAGGCGCCCCGCGGCCAGGGCACGCAAGGGAGCCAACGGCCGCCGCCCGCAGTCGCGCCGGCAGACGCACGACCCGATCGTGATCCTCGTTCAGTGGATCGGGCACGCGGTCGCGGCGGCGTGGATGGTGGTGGCCGGCCTCGCGGGCTTCACCGCGCGCCGGTTCGGCCACAATGCCCGGGACCTCGATCCCGACCACCGCCGGGACGGTATCGGGCTGCTCTGGCTAGCCGTGGCTATCGTGCTGGCCGCCAGCATCTGGTGGGGGATGGACAACCTGGTCGGCCGGTCCATCTCGGCGTTCGTGCACGGTGCCGCGGGCGCGGCGTCCTGGCTGACCCCTCTGCTGGCCGTGCTGATCTCGTGGCGGTACCTGCGCCATCCAGAACGCAACTCAGAGACCGGCCGGGTTGTCATCGGCTGGGCCGCGCTGAGCATTGGTGTGCTCGGCCTGGTGCACATCGTCAACGGCATGCCGTCGCCCTCGGACGGCGAGGCGGCCATGCGGGACGCGGGCGGCCTGGTCGGGTACGCCGCGTCCGTTCCGCTGGCCAAGGTGCTGACGGCCTGGGTGACGGCGCCCATCCTGGCCCTGGTTGCCGGGTTCGGCGTCCTGGTCATCACGGGCACCCCGGTGCACCGGATTCCCGAGCGGATGGAAGAGGCCCGCGAGTTCTTCGGCCGCCGCCCCCGCGTCCTCGGCGAGCACGAGGATTACGGCCAGGAGTCCGTCGAGGACGGCGAACAGGCCGTCCCGCTCGACGGCGGCGGCAGGCGCATCCGCGGCCAGCTGGCCCGGGCCGCGCGCGGCGCCCGCACCGCCATCGAGGGCAGCGACCGGGTCAAACCGTACGACTCGCCGCTGCTGGACGCCGAGACACGCGCCCGGCGCGGCACGATGGGAGATCCCGCCGCCGGGCTCGGCGAGGGCCAGGCCGGTGCGGCCGTCCCGGCTGGCGACGTGAGCCCGGCCTGCCCGGACACCGACGAGAGCATGCTCGAAGCGCTCGGCTTCCTGCCCGGCGCCCTGGGCCCGCATGACCCGCCGGGCGCGTCCACGGCATCCGGTACCGACCACGCCGAGGCCGCGCCGAACGCTGGCCACCCGGGCAGTACGGTAGGAGTCCCGGCCGCCCATGATCCGTTCCGGCGCCCGGAGCAGCTCACGCTGACCGGCGCCGCCGACGACAGTTACACGCTGCCCCCGGCCGCCCTGCTGCGCCCCGGTTCCGCGCCGAAGGCCCGGACCAGAGCCAACGACCTCATGGTGGCCGCCCTCTCCGAGGTGCTCGAGCAGTTCAACGTGGACGCCCAGGTCACCGGGTTCACCCGGGGCCCGACGGTGACCCGGTACGAGATCGAGCTCGGGCCCGCGGTCAAGGTCGAGCGGGTCACCGCGCTGAGCAAGAACATCTCCTACGCGGTCAAGAGCGCCGAGGTGCGGATCATCTCCCCGATCCCCGGCAAGTCCGCGATCGGGGTCGAGATCCCGAACTCCGATAAGGAGATCGTCAGCCTCGGCGACGTCCTCAGATCGCCCGTCGCCGTCAACGACCAGCATCCAATGATCGTGGGCCTGGGCAAGGATGTCGAGGGCCACACGGTAGTGGCGAACGTGGCCAAGATGCCCCACATGCTGATCGCCGGCGCCACCGGATCCGGGAAGGCGCTCGCTCTGGATACGCCGATCCCGACGCCGGATGGCTGGACCACCATGGGCGAGATCCAGGTCGGCGGCGAGGTCTTCGACGAGCACGGTCGCGCCTGCCAGGTGATCGCCGCGACGCCCCTCATGCATGGCCGCCCGTGCTACGAGGTCGAGTTCTCCGACGGCACTGTCATCGTCGCCGATGCCGAGCACCTTTGGCGTACCGCGACCGCCGCGGAGCGCCAGCAGCGAGGGCGGACACCGCGGGGACTGCCATATTGGCCTCCCGAGGACGTAGCTCGCGTTGAAAATCGCGCGGCTGAGGTGTTGCGTGAACCTGACGCACTCATCACGACCGCCGAGGTGCTCGCGGACGTCGGAAGGCAGTTCCGTAATGTCCTTTACCAAAGCGTCGTTCCGAAACTGCCTCATGAAGGCCGCGCTATTCGGTCGTCATACCGCCGCAATGGTCACGATGTCTCGTTCTGGACACCAGCCTATTCGCGCCAGCTGATCTACAAGGCGCTCGCGGAACGCGTCAGGACCCCGGCGGGGGGTGGCCACCTACGCCAGTTCGACGGCGCGCCAATTACGACCGCCGAGATCGCGGCCTCCCTCCGGATTGGCGATCGCCTGAACCACTCAGTCGCACTGTGCGGACCGCTCGACTATCCCGAACGGGATCTGCCGGTGGCTCCGTACACATTTGGCTGCTGGGCTGGTGACGGGCGTACCGGCGGTGCCGACATCACCAGTGACGACCAAGAGATTCTCGACCGTATCCGCGATGACGGTTACGTAGTCACGCATCACCCCAGCACCCAATGGCAGTACACGATCTGGAACCGCCCCGAGCGCGAGCGGCGCATCGCTGAAGCGCTTGACCTGGCAGAACAGGGAATGAGTGTCGTCGGTGCGGCGGCCCACGCCGGTGTCGGGCTTTCAGCTGTGCTCCGGGCAGCGAATGGCCGTTTCCCGCAAGGGCGCAGGGGAAGCTTCGTGCCGGCCTCTCCCCGCCGCGGGCGTTACCGGACTATGAGCGAGATTTTCCGCGAGGTGGGGCCAAAGCACATACCTGAGGCGTATCTGCGCGCCTCCATTTCACAACGCCGGGCCTTGCTTGCAGGCCTGCTTGATACAGATGGCTATTGCAGTCCTCAGGGGACGGTTGAGTTCGCGGTGACCAGCCGGGATCTCGCGTACGGGGTACTGGAATTGGTGCTGGGCCTTGGGTACAAGGCCACCCTGCGGACCAAACCGTGTCACGGCCGCGATGAGAGCCGTTCAACGGTTTACACCGTCGCCTTCACTCCGCACGAGCCGGTGTTCGGGCTCAGCCGGAAACGGGTACGGCAGTGCCCGGTCAAGCCGGTCAGCCCCGCGCGGCAGCGAGACATAGTCGATGTCCGGCCCATTGAGTCAGTCCCGGTTCGCTGCATCGAAGTAAGCAGCCGCAGCCGCCTGTACCTGGCCAGCCGTTCGTGCATCCCGACGCACAACTCTGTCTGCATCAATGGGCTGATCACCTCGGTGCTGACGCGGGCCACCCCGGACGAGGTGCGGATGATCCTGGTCGACCCGAAGCGGGTCGAGCTGAGCATCTACGAGGGCATCCCGCACCTGATCACCCCGATCATCACCAACCCCAAGAAGGCGGCCGAGGCGCTGGAATGGGTCGTGGGGGAGATGGAGCGCCGCTACGACGACCTGGCCGCCTCGGGCTTCCGGCACCTGGACGACTTCAACAAGGCGGTCCGGGCCGGTCGGCTGACCGCCCCGCCCGGCAGCGAGCGCGTCTACCGGCCCTACCCGTACCTGCTGGCCATCGTCGACGAGCTGGCCGACCTGATGATGGTCGCGCCGCGCGACGTCGAGGATTCCGTGGTCCGGATCACCCAGCTCGCCCGGGCGGCCGGCATCCACCTGGTCCTGGCCACCCAGCGGCCCAGCGTGGACGTGGTGACCGGGCTGATCAAGGCCAACGTCCCGTCCCGGCTCGCGTTCGCCACCTCCAGCCTCACCGACAGCCGGGTCGTCCTGGACCAGCCCGGCGCGGAAAAGCTGGTCGGGCAGGGGGACGCGCTGTTCCTGCCCATGGGGGCCAGCAAGCCGATGCGGCTGCAGAACGCGTTCGTCTCGGAGAAGGAAATCCGGGGCATCGTCGCGCACTGCAAGAAGCAGGCCGAGCCGGACTACCGCGAGGACGTGGCCGTGGCGCCGGAGCGCTCCCGGGAGATCGACTCGGACATTGGTGACGACCTGGAACTGCTGGTCCAGGCGGCGGAGCTGATCGTCAGCACCCAGTTCGGCTCCACCTCGATGCTGCAGCGCAAACTGCGCGTGGGTTTCGCCAAGGCCGGCCGACTGATGGACCTGCTGGAAAGCCGGGGCATCGTCGGCCCCAGCGAGGGCTCCAAGGCGCGGGACGTGCTCCTCAAGCCGGACGAGCTGGGTGAAGTTCTCAGCTCGCTGCGCGGCGATTGAGCTGCCGCAGGGGTGGGCAAGGTAGCCTGCGGACGCGCCTCGGATTTCCGTCAAATAGCGGTCACCGGTTAACAGCCACTTCACTTCGGCAGCCCTCATGACGTCTACACTTAGTGATGGCTCCCGTACACGGAGACGATCATGACAAACGCCAGCGGAGGCGCAGCGTGAGCATCGGTGAAACCCTGGCGGACGCTCGCCGCCAGGCTGGTCTCACCGTGACGCAGGTCGCCGACAGGACCCGGATCAGGGAAACCATCATCCGGGGCATCGAGCAGGACGACTTCTCGGCCTGCGGCGGCGACTTCTACACCCGGGGGCACATCCGGAGCATTGCGTCGGTGGTTGGCACCGATCCGGTTCCGCTCATCCGCGAGTACGACGAGGCGCACGGTGCCCCGGAGGCGATGCGGGCGGCCGACGTGTTCGAGCCGTCCAAGCCGCTGCGGATCAAGGAACGGCGCTCGCTGAACTGGAGCGTCGCCATGATCCTGGCCCTGCTGGTGATCATTGGCTACGGTGCTTACCACCTCGTGTCGTCCTCCTCCTCCCACGGCAAGGTGGCGGCCGCCGCGCTGGCGGCACCGACCCGGCACCCCACACCCAAGCCCAGCTCGCCGTCCCCGACCCCGACCCGGACCAGCAACGATGTGATCATCAAGCTGACCGCGGTCGAGGACTGCTGGGTCTTCCTGACCAGCGCCCGGGGCAACAACACCATCTACAGCGGTGTCGTCCCGGCCGGCTCCACCCAGACCTGGAAGGAGACCCAGGCGGTCAGCCTGCGCCTGGGCAACCCGGCCGGGGTGGTGCTGACCGTCAACGGGAAGAAGCAGTCGCCGGGCACCAGCCAGCCGGTCACGCTCAGCCTGGGCCCGGGCCACGAGGAATCCGGGCCGCCCGGGGCCGGCAACGCCAGCTAGCGCTCCTGCGACGGCCTGGTCCCGGCCGGTGACGCAGTGGCCGGCCCGCTGCCGTTCCGGAATTTCCTTAACGAGAGTCGCCTCTCCGGGGGCCCCGCGGCGCTCGCCGGCGGCCCCCGCGGTGCCGGCGGTGCCGTAATCTGCCGGTGTGCCTTCCTCATCCCGCGGGCCCTCGCGCGCGCCGGGTTCGCCCGTACCCGGTGACGACGGCGTGGCCCGCCGCACCGTGAGCCTGATCACGCTCGGCTGCGCCCGGAACGAGGTCGATTCGGAGGAGCTGGCCGGCCGCTGGCCGCGGGCGGCTGGGATGTCGCCGCCGACGGCGAGGACGCGAGCGTCGTCATGGTCAACACGTGCGGCTTCATCCAGGCCGCCAAGCAGGAGTCCATCGACGAACTGCTCGGCGCGGCCCAGTCCGGGGCCAAGGTCGTCGCGGCGGGCTGCCTGGCCGAGCGCTATGGCAGCGAGCTCGCCGACGCGCTCCCGGAAGCCCAGATTCTCAGCTTCGACGACTACGGCGACATCGCGACGCGCCTGGACGACGTGCTGGCTGGCCGGCGCAAGGCCGCGCACACCCCACGGGACCGCCGTACCCTGCTGCCGATCAGCCCCGCCGACCGGCCCAGCGGCGCCGCGCCCGCGGCCGCCGCCGCATCCAGCGGCCCAGGTGACCTGCCGGAGGGCCTGGCGCCCGCCTCCGGCCCCCGCCCCGTCCGCCGCCGCCTGTCGCACGGGGTCGTGGCACCGCTGAAGATCGCTTCCGGGTGTGACCGGCGCTGCTCCTTCTGCGCGATTCCCGCGTTCCGCGGTGCGTACCTGTCGCGCCGGCCGCACGAGCTGCTGGCCGAGGCCGAATGGCTGGCCAGCCAGGGCGTCCGGGAGCTGTTCCTGGTCAGCGAGAACTCCACCTCCTACGGCAAGGACCTCGGCAACCTCCGCCTGCTGGAGGAAGTCCTGCCGCTGCTGGCCGAGACCCCCGGCATCGACCGGGTGCGGATCAGCTACCTGCAGCCGGCCGAGCTGCGGCCCGGGCTCATCGAGGCCATCGCCGGCACCCCGGGCGTGGCTCCGTACTTCGACCTTTCCTTCCAGCACGCCAGCGGCTCGCTGCTGCGCGCGATGCGCCGGTTCGGTGACCGCGAGCGCTTCCTCAACCTGCTGGAGCGGATCCGGGCCATCGCGCCGCAGGCCGGCGTCCGGTCCAACTTCATCGTCGGGTTCCCCGGCGAGACCCCTGCCGACCTGCGCGAGCTGGAGCTGTTCCTCAGCAGCGCGCGGCTGGACGCCATCGGGGTTTTCGGCTACTCCGACGAGGACGGCACCGAGGCCGAGTCCCTGCCGGGCAAGCTGCCCGCCGACGAAGTGGCCCGGCGCGTCGAGGAGGTCGCTGACCTTGCCGAGGAGCTGATGGCCCAGCGCGGCGCCGAGCGGATCGGTGAAACCGCCGAGGTCATCATCGAGGAGCGGCTCGGTGACGGCCTGTTCGAGGGCCGCGCCGCACACCAGGCGCCTGAGGTCGACGGGACCACGACGGTCCAGGCCGACGCGGACCTCACCCCAGGCCAGCTGGTCCGGGCCACGGTCGTTTCCTCCGATGGGGTGGATCTCGTAGCCACGGCCCAGGCTGTGCCGGCGGCCGCCCCGGCGGCCCGCTCGCTGGCGGACCGGCGTTGAGCCCCCCGGGCCGGCTGCGCAGCCGCCCGGGTCAGCCGGGGCGGATCATCGTCCCGTTCCACCTGCCCACGGGCCGGGCGTCGGCCCCGGCCTGGTGAACGTGGCTAACGTGCTCACCATCGTGCGCATCGCCCTGGTGCCCCTGTTCGTGACCTGCCTCGTCGCGGGCGGCACCTCGGGGCGGATCGCCGCCTTCGTGCTGTTCTGGATCGCCTCGGCGACCGACTTCTTCGACGGGCGGCTGGCCCGGCAGCGCGGGCTGGTGACCGACTTCGGCAAGATCGCCGACCCGATCGCCGACAAGGCGCTGACCGGTGCGGCGCTGATCACCCTGTCGGTGCTGCACGAGCTCCCCTGGTGGGTAACGGCGTTGATCCTGGTGCGCGAGGTGGGGATCACGCTACTGCGCTTCGCCGTCATCCGCCGTGGCGTGATCGCGGCTAGCCCGGGCGGCAAGCTCAAGACCCTGCTGCAGATGGTGGCGATCAGCCTGTACCTGCTGCCAGGGCCGTTCGGTGTCGCCCGCCCCATCGTGATGGGCATCGCCGTCGCGGTGACGCTGGTGACCGGGGCCAACTATGTCCTGCGCGCGGCCCGGCTGCGCCGGGCGGACCCAGCGCCGTAGCCTCGGGGCAAGCACGGGACACGGCCACACCCGGGAGCGCAATGACCGAAAATAGTCCGGTGAGCGACGACACGCGAATGCTGGCCACGCAGGTGATCACGCTGCTGCGATCGGCCCGGCAGACGGTCGCCGCCGCCGAATCGCTGACCGGCGGCCTCGTCGTGGCCGGGCTCACCACGGTCCCCGGGGCGTCCTACGCCGTCCGGGGCGGCGTCGTCAGCTACGCGACCGACCTCAAGGCCGCCCTGCTCGGTGTCCCGCGGGCGATGCTCGACGAGCACGGGGCGGTCTACCCCGGCGTGGCCGTGGCCATGGCCGACGGGGTCCGCCAGCGGCTGATCGCCACCTTCGGCGTGGCCACCACCGGGGTGGCCGGGCCAGATCCGCAGGACGGCCAGCCGGTCGGCACCGTTCACATCGCGGTCAGCGCGGAAGACGACACGGTGGTTCGCACCCTGGCCCTTGACGGCGACCGAGACCGGATCCGTAGGGTGACGGTAGAGCGCTCGCTGGCCCTCCTGCTCGGCCGTATCCGGGAAGACATCCGGTGATTACAGCGTTACTGCAGAAGTGAAGGGACCGTTGCCGGCTCCCGGACTGGTCATCCGGACAGGTACCGTGGGGGGTAACGGTTCTGCCTCGGGAAGGAGTGCGACGATGGTTTTGCTTCGTCACTTGCTCGGTGACGTGCTGCGTCGGCTACGCCTGCGGCAGGGTCGGACCCTGCGAGAGGTCTCAGCCTCGGCCAGGGTCTCACTGGGTTATCTGTCTGAAGTAGAGCGGGGGCAGAAGGAGGCTTCCTCGGAGCTGCTGGCCGCGATCTGCAGCGCCCTGGGAATACCTCTTTCTCAGGTCTTCCGCGAGGTTGCGGACAACTTCGCGCTGGCCGAGCTGCAGAACGAGCCCGTGCTCGAGGCGCCGAGGGAGCCGAAGCTGCCCGCTGGCCGCGGGGTCACCGTGGGCGTCGTGCGCAACGCGGGATTCAGCCCGGACGACATGAGCTCTGACCCGGCTGCCGGCTTTGGCGCGGTCGAATCCCACGTACATGAAGTAACTGACATGGTGCCGGTGTAACCGGCTCCCGTTCACACAGCTGCCCATCGGCGGGTGCGGTAAGACCGCGCCCGCCGTCCGCGTCACCGCCCAGCCTGGCCCTAACACCCAGGCCTGCGGGTTGTCCGTGAGGGTCTGCACTCTGGTGGGCAGCTCACCGGAGACGATGTGCGCGAGCGTTACCTCTTCCAGGATGGCGCGCTCGTTGGCCCGCAGCGCGATCCACACCTGCTGCAGGGGCCGAGCGGCCCCGGGGTAGTCGATGTTCTCCGGGCGCTCACCGCGGACGCCGAGCAGCGGCCCGTCGATGGCGCGGATGATTTCGGCCAGCGAGATCTCGGCGGCGGGCCGGGCGAGCCAGAAGCCGCCCTCCGGCCCTCGCTGGCTGCGAATCAGCCCGGCGCGCCTTAGCTGGGTCAGGATCGTCTCCAGGAACTTGCCCGGTATCTGCTGCGCGCGCGCGATTCGATCCGCCGTCACGTGGCCGTCGGTAGCTGAGGCGAGTTCGATGGCCGCGCGCAACGCGTAGTCCGCGCGGGCTGAAAGGCGCATGCCCAGCATTATGCAGCCTGCCAGCCTCAAAACCCGCATCGGCCGGGTCCGGGCTGCCGTTAGCCGCTTTTTTCGCGTAGCGTTGGTGCGGAGCGGCCCGGCAGGCCGGGTCCGGAAGGGCGTTGAGTCCAGTCCCTGCTGGCGCTTTCCTTCTCAGCCGAAGGAGCTGTCAGGTGAATGATCGTCTTGATCATGCGGGCGGCGGGACGTTTTTGTACCCGCGGTTGCGTTGCTGAGATGGCTGCCGCCAGGCTTGGCCGGATAGTCGCTGCGCTTTCTGCCGGAGGAGATGGGTTGTCTTCTGCCCGGCTGTGCGCGGTGTGCCCGGGCATCGTGGGGGTCAACGGTGCCGGAGTCATGCTCATGTCGGGCGACATACCACGAGGGTCGTTGAGCAGCACCGATGATGTCAGCCAGCTGATCGAGGAGTTGCAGTACACGCTGGGCGAGGGCCCGTGCGTGGATGCTTACCAGCAGGACAGGGTGATGGCCGAGCCGGATCTGGCCGAGCCGGTGGCCCCGCGATGGCCCGCCTTCACCCCGCCGGCGCTGCAGGCCGGCGTGCGGGCGGTGTTCGGGTTCCCGCTGCGGGTCGGCACGGTGCGGCTGGGAGCGCTCAACCTCTACCGCGACCGGCCGGGCCCGCTGAACCGCGAGCAGCATGCTGACGCGCTGGTCGTGGCCGACGTGGCCGCCCGCTGGGTCCTGGACGCCCAGGCGGGGGCACCCTCCGGGGCGGTGGCAGAAGAGCTGGAGGCCGGCGCCGACTTCCATTTTGCCGTGCACAATGCGGCGGGCATGGTCTCGGTCCAGGAGGGGATCAGCATCACCGAGGCGCTGATCCGCCTGCGGGCGTTCGCATTCGGCAATGAACGCCTGCTCACCGACGTTGCTGATGACGTTGTCGCCCGCAGGGTGAGGCTGCCATGAGCCCCGCTCACCCGGCGCGGCCGGGCGGGGACACACCGCCACAAGTATCGACGCCGCGGCCCGGCCCTGGGTCTGGCGGCCCGGCGACCCCGGCGGCCCCGACGGGCCGCCGGACCTGCGGGAGGTGAGTCGAGATGTTGCAAGCAGCCGACGCGATGCGATCACTGGCCGAGATGGCCGACACTCTCGTTGACGACTACGACGTCGTTGACCTGCTGACCGGGCTCGCGAACCGATGCGTCGACGTGCTGGGCGTCGCCGCGGCCGGGGTGATGCTGGTCTCGCCCGGGGGCAATCTGGGCCTGGTGGCCTCCTCCAGCGAGACGATGCGCCTGCTGGAGCTGTTCGAGCTGCAGGCCCAGGAAGGCCCCTGCCTGGAGGCCTTCCGCACCGGGGAGCGCGTCGAGCATCAGGATCTGGAGGCCGAGTCCGGCCGCTGGCCGTCCTTCTCCGCCGCCGCCCTCGGGGAGGGTTTCCAGTCGGTGTCCGCCCTGCCGCTGCGGTTCCGAGACGTCACCCTCGGTGCCCTGAACCTGTTCAGCGTCACGCAGACCCCGATGGCCGAAGGGGACGTCATCGTCGCCCGTGCCTTCGCGGACCTGGCCACCCTCAGCATCGTGCAGCATCGGGCCGGCGCCGAGGCCCAGCGAGTGAACGAGCAGCTCTCTGCCGCCCTGACCAGCCGCGTGGTAATCGAGCAGGCCAAGGGCGTCGTCGCAGAGCGCGCCGGCGTCGACCTGGCCGAGGCGTTCTCCCGGCTGCGGGCCTACGCCCGCAGGAGCGACCTGCGGCTCACCGATGTCGCCGAGGCGACCGTAGCCGGCAGCCTTGATCTCGATCCGCTGGCGTGGGCCCGTGGCGCACGTTGGTGAATCCCTTGACCGGGCCCACCGGCCCGGGCACGGCAGCGGTCACCCCTCCGGGCCCGCTTCGCCGACCGGGTCCTGGGCCGCGCGGCCGTCATCGCCGGACTGAAGGCCGGCTTCCAAGATCGCGGTCGATCCGGCTGGGCGGGTGTGGACGTCCCGGCAGCGCTGCTCGAGCCGGTGCAGCGACTCGCTGTCGCCGAGCGGGAATACCGCCGCCAAGCGCGCGCTGGCCCGCACCCCGGGCAGGTCCAGCACCGCATCGACCAGGCTCGCGCGGCGGCCTGGAGCGATGTGCCCGGCCGCCGCGCGCAACGACGCCCGGGCGGTTCCGCCGGACCCGCCGGAGATGATCACCTCGGCTGCGGCGACGGTCCGGCCGCCGTCGCTGACCTCGACGTGGTGATACCGATCATGGCCGGCCATGTGACACCTCCAGCGTCGTTCACGGTAGTCACTGAGGTGATGAGCGGCGAGCAGGCAGGGTCCGGGCCCGCCCCAACCGCATATCTACCTAATAGCTAACGGCATCGCGCGAATCCGGCGCAAGGGTCCCCGGCGCGAGAGTTGCCCTCCAGGCCGGCTTTCCGGGCGAAGCGGGCGAGGGACGGGGTACCCCGGTATGCCGTCGTTCCGATGGCCGGTAATGGGGGTAAATTCGGCATCGCCAGCCGTCGCAGGACCCGGGAGGGTGACGTGAGCGCAGACGCCGAAACCAGTGTGTACTCCCTGCTGGCCGACGGCACCACGATCGGGATCCGGCCCGCGCGGCCGGACGACTTGGACGCGGTGCGGGAGATGCATGAGAAGCTGTCCCCGGAGAATCTCTACCGGCGATTCTTCAGCCTGAGCCCGCGCGCGGCCGACTGGGAGGCGCGCCGGCTCTGCCGTGAGCCCGCGCCGGACCACGCCGCGCTGCTCGCCATGCTGGACGGTGAGCTGATCGGCTGCGGCAGCTACGAGTGCGACGATTCCCCGTCCACGTCGGCTGAGCTCGCGATGGCGGTCGCCGATGACATGCACCGCCGCGGTGTCGGCACCCTGCTGCTCGAGCACCTGGTCTCGCTGGCCCGCGGCCGCGGCCTGCACGCCTTTACCGCGGAGACGCTCAGCGAGAACGCGCCCATGCTGAGAGTGTTCGCCGAGGCCGGGCTGCAGGCGCACCGCACCCTGGCCGACGGTGTGTACAGCCTCACCTTCCCGCTGCCCACCGGCGAGGCGGACGCCGCCCTCGACAGCTACCGCGACGTGGTGGCCGAGCGGGAGCGGTCAGCCGACGTGGCCAGCCTGCGGCACATCCTGGCGCCAGCCTCGGTCGCGGTCTTCGGCGCCAGCCGGCGGCCCGGTTCGGCCGGGCGGGTCATCCTGCACAGCATCGTGAGCGGTGGCTTCCCCGGTCCGGTGTACGCGGTCAACCCGGCCGCGACCGAACTGGACGGCGTTCCCTGCGTCCCGTCGGCCGCCGCGCTGCCCGGGGACGTGGACCTGGCGGTCATCGCCACGCCGGCGGCGGCCGTGGCCGGTGTCGCCGAAGAATGCGGGCGGCGGGGGGTCAAGGGCCTGGTGGTGCTCGCGGCGGGATTCGACGACGCGGGCCATGCGGAACTGCTGGACATCTGCCGCCGCCACGGCATGCGGATGGTCGGGCCGGCCAGCTTCGGGGTGGCCGACACCAGCGCCCGGCTCGACGCGACGTTCGCGGCCCGCCATCCCGAGCCGGGAAGCGCTGGCCTGGCGCTGCAGTCGACCGGTGGCGCCGGCTTCACCCTGGCCGGGCACCTGTCGCGGATCGGCGTCGGGATCTCCTCCCTCGTCTCGCTCGGCGACAAGGACGACGTGGCCGGCACGGACATGCTGCAGTGGTGGGAGTCCGACCCGAAGACCAAGCTGGCCCTGCTGTACCTCGAGTCGATCACGAACCCGCTCAAGTCCGCCCGCACCGCCCGCCGGGTCGGCCGCAGCATGCCGATCCTGACCGTGATCGTGGGCCGGTCGGCGATGGGCCCATTCCTTCTCGGGGCTCGCGCCCCGGCTACCCCGCTGCTCACCAGGCAGGCCCTGTTCCAGCAGGCCGGGCTGATCGCCACCGCGAACCTCGGCGAGATGCTGGACACCGCGGTCCTGCTGGCCTCGCAGCCGGTACCCGCCGGGCCCAGGGTCGCCGTGGTGTCCAACACCCGCGGCTTCGCGGTGATAGCCGCCGACGTGTGCGGCGACGCGGGCCTGCAGGTCGCCCGCCTGGGCTGGGATACCCAGCGGGCGCTGCGGGACCTGCTTCCGCGCGGGGCCACGGTGGCCGGGCCGGTCGACACCACCCTGCTGATCGGCCCCGGAATCTTCGGTCAATGCCTGGAGCTGGCCGGGGCCGATCCGGGCGTCGACGCGGTATTGGCGCTGACGGCCGCGAGCGCGGGCAGCGACCCGGTTACCGAAGTGTCCGCCGCGCGGCTGCCCGTGCCGCTCGCCGCCGCGGTGCTGGACCAGGCGGAAGTGGTCCGGCTGCTCCCGGGCCCGGACGAGGACTCGCCCGCCGTTCCGGCCTATGCCTACGCCGAGTCCGCCGCCCGCGCCCTCGGCCGCGCCGCCCGCTACGGCATGTGGCGGGTGGTCCCGCCGGGGAAAGTGCCCGAGCTCCTCGGCCTGCGCCAGGACCGGGCCAGGGAGCTGGTCGCGGAATTTCTGGCCAGCGGCCCGGTCGGCGGCTGGCTGCCGCTGGACGCGACCGTGGAACTCCTCCGCTGCTACGGCGTGCCGCTGGCCGACAGCATCGGGGTGGTAACCGAGGACGCCGCCGTCGCGGCGGCCGCACGGTTTGGGGGCCCGGTCGCGCTCCGGGCGGACGTGCCCGGCCTGGTCCGCGCGCGTGGCGCCGGCGCCCTGCTGGTCGATCTGCACGGCGCGGACGAGGTGCGGCACGGGTTCCGCTCGCTGCGCGATGCGTTCGGCCAGCGGCTGACCGGGGTCATCGTCAAGCCTATGGTCACCGGCGGCACTGAGGTGACGATCAGCATGCTGCACGAAGTGGTCGCCGGCCCGCTGGTGCTGTTCGGGGCCGGCGGTGCGGCCGCCGATGCGCTGGCTGACCGCGCGGCGCGGCTCGCCCCGATGACCGACTCCGATGCCGACGAGCTGATCCGCTCCATCCGCGCCGCCCCGCTCCTGCTCGGGCACCCCGGCGCCCCCGGCGCCGATCTCGCCGCGCTGCGCGACCTGCTGCTGCGCGTCTCCCAGCTGGCCGACGACCTGCCGCAGATCGCCGAGCTCGAGCTGAGCCCGGTCTTCGCCCGCCCGGACGGCGTGCAGGCCGTCGATGCCCGGATCCGCCTTCAGGCCGCCGCCGACCCCGCGGACGCCCACCTTCGCCGGCTGCGCTGACCCGCCGGCCGTCATCACCTTGCCCGCCACGGCCGGTTCCGAAAACGTGACCGATTTGGCATCGTCACGCTCCCGCAGCGCGTGCCGTTGGCGCCCGATCGTGCCCCGCGTGCGGGCGCCCGCCCGCCCGCGCCGCTCATCATGCCGGGCCCATGACCGGCCTGGGCAGTGACTTTCTGCCCTATCGGCGATCCGGAAATGGGCTTGAGCTGGAAAACCAGGGCAAACCGGTCGTGCGCGGGCACCCGGCCGGCCAGCTCAGATCGCAGCAAAGGAGCAGCTGATCGCTATGGATTCGGTTTCCAATATTCCGCTGACACCCCTGTCGTTCATGCCGCGGTCGGCACGCATCTGGCCGGCCAAGACCGCCGTGATCTACGGCAGCCGGCGGCTCAGCTACGCCGAGCTTGAGGCCGAAACCGCGCGGGTGGCCCGCGCGCTGCGGGCGGCCGGCGTTGAGCCGGGCGACCGGGTGGCGTACCTGATGCCCAACCTGCCCGAGCTGCTCATCGCGCATTTCGCCGTGCCGCTGGCCGGCGGGGTCCTGGTCGCGCTGAACACCCGGCTGGTCGCCGAGGAGATGGCCTACATCCTGCGGCATTCGGGCGCGAAGATTCTGGTGTCCGACGCGGCGATGCTGCCCACCGCGGTGGCCGCGGCCAAGGGCCTGGAGACGCTGGCCACGCTGGTCGTGGCCGAAGACAGCGAGGCCGGGCCTTCCGGTGCCGACATGGGCGGCGACCCGCGGCTGGTCAGCTACGCCGACTTCCTCGCCCGCGCCGACGGCGACGGCGACCCCCTGCCCTGGTCGGTCGCGGAGGAGTTCACCCCCATCACGATCAACTACACGTCCGGCACCACCGGGCAGCCGAAAGGCGTCGTCTACACCCACCGCGGCGCGTACCTGAACTCGTTCTCCCAGATCGTGCACTCCCGGCACGATGAAAACAGCGTTTACCTGTGGACGCTGCCCATGTTCCACTGCAATGGCTGGTGTACGCCCTGGGCCATCACCGCCATCGGCGCCACCCACGTGTGCCTGCGCGAGGTGCGCGGCAGCGCGATCTGGGCGCAGATCCGTGAGCACGGCGTCACCCACCTCAACGCGGCACCAACGGTCGTCACGACCATCCTGGACGCCCCCGAGGCCGCGCAGCTGACCCAGCCGGTGCTCATCACCACGGCCGGCGCGCCGCCCAGCCCGACCACGATCGCGGAGATGGAGCGGATGGGGTTCACGATCGTGCACGTGTACGGGCTGACCGAGACCTACGGCCCGATCTCGTTCTGCCAGTTCCAGCCGGAATGGGCCGGCCTGGACACCGAGCAGCGTGCCGTCCTGATGGCCCGGCAGGGCGTCAACATGATCACGTCCGACGTGCTGCGGGTGGTCGACGAGGAGATGGCCGACGTCCCGGCCGACGGCGCCACGATGGGTGAGATCGTCATGCGCAGCAATACCGTGATGGCGGGCTACTATCTCGACCCGGACGGGACCGCGGAGGCGTTCCGCGGCGGCTGGTTCCACAGCGGCGACCTCGGCGTCATGCACCCCGACGGGTACATCGAGCTGCGCGACCGGGCCAAGGACATCGTCATCTCCGGCGGGGAGAACATTTCGACGATCGAGGTCGAGCAGGCGCTGATGAGCCACCCCTCCGTCCTGGAGGTCGCGGTCGTCGGGGTGCCCGACGAGAAGTGGGGGGAGCGCCCGAAAGCCTACGTCGTGCTGCGCGAAGGCACGAGCGTCACCCCGGCAGAGCTGATGGTGCACGTGCGCAGCAAGATCGCCGGCTACAAGGCACCTCGCGACATCGACCTCATCGTGAGCTTGCCGAAAACCAACACCGGGAAAATCCAGAAGTACCTGCTGCGCGAACCGGAATGGGCCGGCAAGACGCAGCGCGTGCAGGGCTGAGCAGGCCCGCGCCCGACGGCGACGCGGGCCGGGTTCCGCGGCGCGCGTAAGGCTGCCCGGATGTGCTGTCCTGGATCGGAGACCTCTCCGCCTCGATCGCGAACAGGCTGGCGTAGGCCCCGGCACCCTGTACCGGCACTTCCCCAGCCGGACCGGCCTCGTGCTCGCGGTCTACTCCCGCGACGTCCAGCAGCTGCTCGACGTTGTGCTGGACGGCCTGCAGGCGGCGCCCCGGCCGCCGGGCGGCCGGGGAAGTAGTTTGCGGGCTGGCTCCGGGCAGGCCAATCTAGGGGAAACTGAACCGCCCCTGGTAGCGGCCCGGCTGATAGCGGGCCGCGCCGTAGAGGCCAGCAAACGCCCAGTAGAGGCCAGCAAAGGAGTGCTCGTGACCGGACCCGCGCTGCCCCCGGTGCCCGAGGGCGAGCTTCGCGTTTCGGACCAGGACCGGGACCGCACGCTGGAGCTTCTCGGCCAGCACGCGGCCGAAGGCCGGCTGACGCTGGACGAGCATGAGGAACGCGCCAGCATGGTCCTCGCGGCCAGGACCCGGGCTGACCTGGCCGCCGTGACCCGCGACCTGCCCGCCCTGGGCCAGCCGTCACCCGGACGGCCGCTGACGACGGCCGGTTCAGCGCCCCCGCGCAAGGCGACCCGCTGGTTCGTCGCGATCATGGGCGGCTCCAAGCGGCGCGGCCGGTTCCGCCCGGCTTCGGTGGTGAACGTGGTGGCGATCATGGGCGGGGACGAGATCGACCTGCGCGACGCCGAGATCGACGCCAGCGGCCTCACCATGAACATGTACGCGGTCATGGGCGGCTCGACCCTCTATGTGCCCAACACCGTCGAGGTGGAGATCTCCGGCTTCTCGTTCATGGGCGGCAACGAGGATCGTGGCGTGGCCCAGCAGCCCCGTCCCGGCGCTCCGGTCATCCACATCCGCAGCTTTAACCTCATGGGCGGTAACACGATCTGGCGGCTGCCGCCCGAGGCACGGGGCCTGTCCCTGAAGGAGAGCCGCAGACTGGCCAAGGAGGCCGAGCGCGGCCGCCTGACCGCCGGTTAACCGGCTGATGAGCCCCAGGACCTCGGCGGCGGCCTGCCCATTGGCGCGCGAGGCGCCGTAGGTGGCCACGAAGGTGCGGTAACTCCCGGCCGGCGGCTGCCACACGGGCAGGCCCATCTCGACCACCACGGCGTCCGGCCGGTCGGCGAGCACGGCCAGAACCAGGTCCCGGGCGCTCTCGCTGCGGTGCGCGTCGCGGACCACCAGGACCAGCGAGCGGTTCGCCGCGGTGGCCAGGATCTCGGCGGCCGGGCCGGCCTCGGCGGCGCCCCCGTCCGCGTGCGCCTTCGCGCGGCCCGCGTGCGCCGTGGCCGTCTCGGCGACTTTCCCGGGCCCGGAGCCGGTCCCGGCGGTATCGATCGTCACCACGGCCAGTGCGGCGGCGGAGATGCGGCGGACGCCGCCAGGGGGCGCCCACCGGGCCAGCCCCCAGGCCGCCCGCCCCACCGCGACGTTGCCGCGCGGTTCGACTTCGACGATCACCGGGTTGGTCAGCTGCGGAGCCTGGCCGTCCCGCCGTACCGCGCGCCGCGCCGCCTGCAGCCCGATGTGCTCGCCGTTCAGCTCGGCCCTGTCCCGGCGGCTCGCGCCCGCGCTGGCCCGCGCCGCCGCCAGCCACGCCCGCAGGTCCGCCACCCGGTCTGCGGCGTCTTCCAGCCGCTGGCCGGGCAGCCGTCCCGCCCGCACCGCCTCGGCCAGGGCGGCGGCCACAGCGTGATACATCTGCTGGCTGGTGTCGCGGCCCAGGCAGAGCAGATCGACGCCCGCCGTCACGGCCAGCACGGCCGCTTCCGGGATGCCGAAAGGGCCGCTGACCGCCCGCATCTCCAGCGCGTCCGAGATGATCACCCCGGTGAAGCCCAGCTCACCGCGGAGCAGCCCGGTCATGGCCGCGGCCGATAGGCTGGCCGGCAGGTCCCCGGTCAGTTCCGGCAGCCGCAGGTGGCCGGGCATGACCGCCGCGACGCCCGCGCGGATCGCCGCCCGGAACGGCGGCAGGTCGCGCCGCCGCAGCGCGGCCAGGTCGCCGGTGATCGTGGCCAGCACCTCGTGGGTATCGGCCCGGGTGCCGCCGTGCCCGGGGAAATGCTTGGCGCACGCCGCGACGCCCGCCGACTGCAGGCCGGTCACCGCCGCGGCGGTGTGCCGCGATACCAGCGCCGGGTCGGCGCCGAAGGAACGTGTGCCGATGGCCGGGTTCTCCGCCTCGTCCAGCACGTCCACGCAGGGCGCGAGGTCCACGTTGATCCCCAGCGCGGCCAGGTCGGCGCCGATCGCCTCGTGCACCCGCCCGGTCAGCTCCACATCGTCGATCGCGCCCAGCGCCGCGTTGCCCGGGTACAGGCTGCCGCTCCAGTACGTCACCCGGGTGACGTCACCGCCCTCTTCGTCGATCGCGATGACCGGTTCCTCGGTGGCCGCGCGCAAGGTGGCGGTCAGCAGGGCGATCTGCGCCGGGTCGGCCACGTTCGGGCCAAAGAGCGTGACCCCGGCCAGGCCGCCTTCCAGGGCGGCGAGAATCCAGGCCGGCGGCGTGTGCCCCGGGAACGGCGGGATCAGGACCGCGTCGGCCAGCCGGGCCAGCTCAGGGTCGCGGATCATCCCTTCACCGCCCCGGCGACCAGGCCACCCACCATGCGGCGCTGCACGAACAGGAAGAGCCGGCCCGGGCGGACCAGCCGGGCGGACCAGCCGGGCGGGCCACGTGCCCTGGCCGGGCACCGGCAGCTGGGGGGGATAGCCACCGGCGCCCGGGACTCGCCGGACCCGACGGCATGTCCCGTCATTCCGGGACGCCAGGTCCGTGGCACCTGCGAGGCCCTGCGGGCCCCCGGGGCCCGGCCGGCGCTCCCCCGGGCCGGGGGGCACAGGCCGGTTGTCGACAGCGTCAGCCATTCGGCGTGCTCAGCTCTCCGAGCCGGTGTTGAGCACGTTCTGCAGCTGGGTGTTGGCCTTGTTAACGGTACCGGTGAAGTTGGCGCCCTGCATCAGCGTTTTCATCATCGTGGGAATGATCTGATCCGCGGTGTCCGCGGTAGCCCAGTTCTTCGCTCTCAGTGGGGAGATCTGGGTGACCGTCGCCGCCTTGGCGAACCCGGACATGACCTGGCTCCCACTGGTGTCGAAGCGCCCATCCGCCATACGGTGAGCGAGGCGGGTGCTGCGGAGCTCGACGACGCCGATGACGGCGAACCGGAGCCGCAGCCGGCGACCGCGAGCGCGGCCGTCGCGCCGAGCGCCACCGCGCCGAGCCCACCGCGCCGAGCCCACCGCGCCGAGCCCACCGGGCCGAGCCCAGCGGGCCGAGCGCCACCGCGCCGAGCCCAGCGGGCCTGGTGTGGCTGGCGGGGGATTTAATGGGTCTCACTGCTGGCTCTCCTTCCCCCGGGGGGACGCTGTAGCGATAGGGAGACACGGCCGTCCTGAGAAAACTAATCGGAAACTTTCCTATAATATAGTCCCGTTGTCGGATTGAAACACAAGACCCAACGCCAGTGTGGCCAGGGGACAGGGAGAGGGACCGCGATGGAGCGCCGACCGGGTACGCCGAGCTTGCTGCGCGAGCTGAACGACCGTGCCGCCCTGGACCTGCTGCTGCCCGGGGTTCCGCTGACGCGTACCCAGATCAGCGAGCAGACCCGGGTGTCCAAGGTGACCGTGGCCCAGATGCTGGCCCGGCTGGAGGAGCGCGGCCTGGTCGCCGTGGTCGGCCAGCAGGAGGGCGGTCGCGGTCCGAACGCGGCGCTCTACTCGGTCGTGCCCTCGAGCGCCTATGTCGCCGGGCTCCACGACGAGCTGGACGGCGTCACTGCGGGGGTCGCCGACGTCACCGGGCGGGTCGTGGCCGAGGTCAGCGTCAACCCCAACGGCGCGAACAACCCGGTCGAGCTGGTCCGCGGGGCGGTCGACCGGGCCTGCCGCACGGCCGGGGTGGAGATGAGCCGGCTGAGCGCGTTCGTCATCGGCAGCCCGGGTGTCGTCGATCCCCAGACCGGTGATCCCAGCCTCGCGATCAACCTTCCCGACTGGCACGAGGGCATCCTCGGCTCGCTGCGCGGCGCGCTGAACCGGCCCGTGATCATCGAGAACGACGTTAACTTGGCCGCGATGGCCGAGCGGGCCTGCGGCGCCGCTCGCGGCCTGGACGACTTCGTCCTGGTGTGGATCGGCGTTGGTCTCGGGATGGCGGCGTTCCTCGGCGGCAAGGTGCACCGGGGGGCGGCCGGGGCGGCCGGGGAGATCGGTTACCTGCCGGTGCCGGGGGCGCCGCTGCCGGAAGACGTCCGCCACCCGGCCAACGGAGGTCTGCAGTCGCTGGTCGGCGCCAGCGTGGTGCGCATGCTGGCCGGTGTCTTCGGCTTCCCCGGGCCGACTGCCGAGCAGGCGGTCCGCGCCGCCGTGGCGGCGGCCGCGGACCACCACGCCAGCGCGAACGGGAACGGCAGCCGGACGTCCGGGCCCGCGGCCCGCGCGAACGAGTTCCTCGGCGAGCTGGCCCGCCGTGTCGCGACCGGCGTCGCCTCGGTGGCCGTCGTCCTCGATCCCGGCCTGGTTGTGCTGGGCGGCGACGTGGGCCTGGCCGGCGGCGCGGCGCTCGCCAACCGGGTGGCCGCCGAAGTCGCACGCATCTGCCCCGCCAGCCCCCGCGTCGTGCCCACGGCCGTGACCGGGCCGCCGGTTCTGTGCGGCGCCATGCTCGCCGCCGTCGACCAGGCCCGCACCGACCTGCTCGACTCCGTTTGACGGGCCGTCTTCCCGCCGCCCACCGGCAGATTCCTGCCCCTAGGCAGCCGCCGGACCGTCCGCGAGTGGAACGAAGCCCTCGTTCCCTAACCGGTCTTCGGCCCGCATCCCGGTATTCGGGGCAGCGTTAGTCGCAGTGATAACGCTGCCCCGAATCTCCCGGACCCCGGGAGGTGCGCCTGGCGAGGCTCATGGGGTGAATGAGCACCGCCGCCACGTGCCGCCTGGGCGCCTCTCCGTTCGCTCTACTTCATGGCGTCGTGGCCGACAATGACCGGCTCGACGCGCGGCGCGCCGTGGACCCGGTCGATGGCGTGGGGCTCGGCGAGAAAGCGCCACCAGGGCAGCCGGCTCTCCAGGGCACGGTCGACACTGAGGCGCTCCCGGCGGGCGGGTGGCGCGAAGGTGAGCAGTGTGACGAACAGCAGCGCGTAGATGATACCCGTCCCGATGTCGGTAGCGCCGGAGGAGTAGGGGCCCCCGAAGCCTTCCCCGACGCCCCACACGAGCAAGGTGTAAATGACGCCGCCGACGTAGCCTGCGCGCCGGGCCACGCCCAGCAGCAGGACCAGGGCCAGTCCCGTTTCGGTGAGCCCGACCAGGGTGGCGAACGCCGCTGGTGCGCTCGACTCGAGGCTGATCCAGAAGTGGTACCAGCCGTGCAGCCAGGACGGTTCACCGGCGGCCAGGGACTTCATCCGGCCGATGTAGGTGTCGCGGTAGCCCGGCAGCCACTTGAGCGTCGCGTCGATGCTGAAGATCACTCCGAAGAGGAGGCGAACCATGGTCCCGGTCCACCCCGCCGAGGGATTCGGTATCCGCCGGGAACGTGCCGAGTGGTCCTGGATGACGTGAGTACTTGTGCTGGTAGAGGCCGTGCTGGTTGAGGTGCCTTTCGATGCGTAGCGGTCCGTCATAGATGTTAACCCCCAGTGCTGAATCAATTCGTGTTCATTCAGTCACTCCAAGTTATATCTGGGGTTCTGGCTTAGCGCTCGCATTCCCCCCGGGTGCCGCCCGATCGAGACCCCGCAACTGCAGGCGCTCTTCACGAACATCGGCCCGGAGGAGATCGAACGGCGCTTCGTGCACTACCCCATGGGGCGTTTCGGCACGCTGGAGGAGCTAGCAGGCACGGTGGCCTACCTCGCGAGCGACGACTCCGGGTTCGTGACCGGCGCCGCCTTTCCCCTCGACGGCGGCATCACCTCGGCGTTCACCGTGCCGCCCTCGCAGCCCCGCTGACCCAGCATCTCGTCTTCGTGCGGACCGGTGCTCGGCCGGGTACGGCGCCAGCAGCCTCGGCTAGCGACGCTCCAGTTGCCACTCCGGCGAGGTGTGATAGCACCGGGGGAATGGTAATGAGATCGGCGCGGCTGGCGGACGCCCCGGCCCTGGCCGCGCTCTGGCACGCAGCGGGCCTGCATTTCCGGGCCGCGTTTGTCGAACCGGAGCTTCAGCTCGCGCTCGCGCGCAACCCGGACCTGGTGATCGTGGCGAACGAGCCGTCCGGGGGACTGGCGGGCTCGGTGTTCGGCACGTTCGACGGGCGCCGAGGCTGGCTGAATCGCCTGGCCACGAGCCCGGACCGGCGCGGCCAGGGCATCGCGACCGGGCTGGTCCGCGAGCTGGAACAGCGCCTGCGGGCCAAGGGGTGCGTGAAGATCAACCTGCTCATCGAGCCGGCCAACGCGGCCGTGGTCCCCTTCTACACGCGGCTCGGTTTCCAGTCCCGCAGCATGATCTTCATGGACAAGTGGATCGCCGATGCGTCCCCCGGGCCCCGCCGTGCCGCCCGAGCGCGGACCAAGCTGCGGCCACGCCAGGCACCACGTCGGCCCCGGCCTGGCCGGACGGCCCGGGCGCTCCAGCCGGACCAGCCAGACCGCAGGCCGGGGCGGTCACGGGGCAGACGTGGACCGATCTGAAGCCGGCGCTTTACCCGGAGCCCTACGTCTTCGTGACGGTCCCCGCGCCGCCCCCGGACATCGAGCCGTTCGCGGTCGTCCGCGAGGACGAAGGCCTCACGCTCGTCCTGACCCAGGACCAAGCCGACCGGGCGGGCCTGGGATATGACTACCGGGCCGCGCGGATCACGCTCAGCATCGGCTCCTCGCTCAGCGCGATCGGGCTCACCGCCGAGGTCAGCCAGATGCTGGCCCACGCCGGCATCAGCTGCAACGTGATCGCCGGCTTCCGCCACGACCACCTGTTCGTGGACGTCGATCGCGGCGCCGAAGCGGCCGCCCTCCTCCGCCAGCTCTGTAACCCAGCCCGGGCCGCCCGGCCCGCCGCACGCCCGGCGCCCGCGTGCCGCCCGGCCCGGAGCCCCTCGCGCCCCGTGCCGCCGCCGTCAGCCCGGCTCCCGCGCCGCGTGCGGCCAGGCTCCGCGTCCACGCGCCGCGTGCCCCGGCCGCCCGCTCCTGCGGCCCGCGCCCCCGCGCCTGGATCAGCCGCGCAGGCGGAGCCCCTTGGGTGTCGGCCGGAAGCCCGCTTCCTCGAGCGCCTTGGCCAGTGGGGAGTCGTACACCCCGCCGCCGTCCGCCCGCTCCACGGTCAGCCGGCCCAGCGCCCCGGCGCGGACGGCGGCCGCCAGCGCCGCGGCGGCCGGGGCGAGCTGCTCTGAATCATCGGTCCAGGACAGGAACGTTCGCCCGCCGCGCTCCACGTACAGCACGAGTTCGCCGTCGGCCAGCACTACGAGCGCGCCCGCCTTCCGGCCCGGCCGGTGCCCGCCGGGGATCTCGTCTGGGCGGGTCGGCCAGGGCAGCGACGCGCCGTAGGCGTTGGCCGGGTCGGCCGCGGCGAGCACGATCACCTTGGCCCGCTGGGCGCCGTGGCCAGGCTGATCGTGCTGGCCGTCCCGGCCGCCGGTGCCCCCATCTCCGACCCGCCCGTTCGCCGCGCCGGACCCGGTGGCGCCGTCGGCTCCGGGCGACGGGTCCCTTTCGTACTCCCAGATCTCGCCGATGTCGCTGGCCGCGCCGTCCCCGCCGGCCGCCCGGCCGCCGTAGCCCGCCGCGCGGTAGGCCGCCTCGCCGTAGGGGGCGGGGCGGCCACGGGTGATGCTGGTCAGCGGGTCATCGCCGCCGGACAGCGGCTGCGCGAGGGCGCGCATCCGGTCCACCGCACCCGGGATCGCGAACTGGGCCGCACCGAGTCCTTCCACGAAGTAGCCACGCCGGGCCCGACCGGCCTCCTCCATGGCCCGCAGGACCGGGTACACGGCCGAGAACCCGCCCGGGATCCGCTCCGCGGCCACCGCGCCCTTGGTCAGGATCCCGTACCGGTCGATGAGCGACTGGGCCAGCGCATGCGCGCGCATCGTCGCGTCGGCCGCCGCCTCGGGCAGCAGTGACCAGCGGCCGCTCACGTTGGGCGGGCCGGTCCGCGATGGCATGACCGGGCGCCCGAAGGACGGCCGGCGACTCCCGTATCGCGAACCGCGGTTCCGGGCCGGCGAGGGGCCGGATGAGCCCGGTGAGCCAGCCTTGCGCGGCTGACCGCTGCCCAGCACCGTCCGCAACGGCCCGAGCGTGTCGTTGGTCAGCCGCCCGGTCCACACCAGGTCCCAGACCGCGGCGGCTACGTCGACGTCGGATGGGGCCTGGGCGGTCCCGGCCGCCGACGCGAGTTCCGCGCGCACCCGGTCGTGCAGCATCCGGAAGAACACCGCGCCCCCGTCGGCCAGTGCAGTGAGCACCGCGTCGTGCACCGGGGTCATCGTGATCGGCGCCGGCTCGGGGAACAGTAGCGGCGCCGACTCGGCGGACGCGAGCACCAGCCATCCGTCACCGCCCGGCAGCGCGCCCGCGCCGGTCCAGACGACCTCGCCGGCCGTCGTCAGCTCGTCCAGCATGGCCGGGGAGTAGCCGGGCACCCGCCCGGGCAGCACCAGCGTCTCCAGCGCGGACGCGGGGATGGGGGCCCCGGCCAGCTGATCGACGGCGTCCAGCACAGCGCCAGGCCCGGTCTGGCTGGCCGGCACCCGCGGCCGGGCCGGGACCCCGGCGTACCCGCCGCGGCGGGTGGAGGCCTCGATGGGCCGGACTCCCTGCCAGGCGGGCAGCAGCCGGGCCAGGGCCACGGGCGGGGCCGGCTCGGCTTCCTTGCGGAGCCGGGCCAGGCACCGGCGGCGCAGCAACCGCAGCACCTCGGCGTCACACCATTCGGTGCCCCGCCCGCCCGGCCGGAACTCGCCTTCCACGACCCGGCCTGCCGCCGCGAGGCGCCGCAGCGTGCCGGCGACCACCGCGACGCCAAGTGCGTACCGCCCGGCGGCGGCGTCCGCAGCGAACGGGCCGCGGGTCCGCGCGTAGCGCGAGATCAGGTCGCCGAGCGGGTCGGGCAGCGGCTCGGTGAAGGCCTCGGGCACTCCCGGCGGCAGTGGCACGCCCAGCGCGTCCCGCAGCCGCCCGGCATCCTCGATCGCCGCCCATCGCGGCTGGCCGCCGACCCGGACCTGCAGGGCCCGCCGCGTGTGCGCCAGCTCGGCCAGCCAGCCACCCGCCGCGTCCGGCACCGTGCACCGCGCGGCCACCTCCTCGGCGGTCAGCGGCCCGATGGTGCGCAGCAGGTCGGCCAGGCCTTCCAGGTCCCGGCACTGCCGGTCCGGGGCGAGCCGCTGCAGCTCACGCTCGGTCTCGGCCACCACCGCGGGGTCCAGCAGCTCACGGAGGTCGGCCTGGCCGAGCAGCTCGGCGAGCAGCGTGGAGTCGAGGGTGAGCGCCTGGGCGCGCCGCTCGGCGAGCGGAGCCTCCCCCTCGTACATGAACGCGCCCACGTACCGGAACAACAGCGAACGGCTGAACGGCGACGGGGTCGGCGTCTCCACCTCGACGATGCGGATCTTCCGGCTGGCCAGGTCGCGCAGCAGGCTGACCAGGGCCGGTACGTCGAAGACGTCCTGCAGGCATTCGCGGACCGTCTCCAGCACGATCGGGAACGACGCGTACTGCCTCGCCACCTCCAGCAGCTGAGCCGAGCGCTGCCGCTGCTGCCACAGTGGTGACCGCCGGCCGGGCTGGCGCCGGGGGAGCAGCATCGCCCGGGCCGCGCACTCCCGGAACCGGGATGCGAACAGTGCGGACGCGCCGATCTCGGCGGTGACGACGTTGGTGATCTCGTCCGGGTCGATCAGCGCGATCCCGGTGGGCGGTGGCTCGTCGGCGTCCGGCACCCGGACGATGATCCCGTCGTCGGTGTGCACGGCCTGGACGTCCATGCCCCCGTACCGCTCCCGGAGCCGGGCCGCGATGGCCAGCGCCCACGGCCCGTGCACCCGGGCCCCATAGGGGCTGTGCAGCACGACCCGCCAGTCACCCAGCTCGTCCCGGAACCGCTCGACGATCAGGGTCCGGTCGTCCGGCACCGAGCCGGTCGCCTCCCGCTGATCGGACAGGTAGCGGAGCAGGTTGCCGGCGGCCAGCTCGTCCAGCCCCGCGGCGGTCAGCATGGACGCGGCGTCGTCCGGGTTCGCGGCGGCCAGCTCGCGGCACTTGGCGCCGATCGCGGCGCCCAGCTCGGCGGGCCGGCCCAGCGCGTCGCCGTGCCAGAACGGCAGCTTGCCCGGCTGGCCGGGAGCCGGCGTGACGAGCACGCTGTCCGCCGTGATGTCCTCGATCCGCCAGGAGCTGGCGCCGAGCACGAAGACGTCACCGACCCGCGACTCGTAGACCATCTCCTCGTCAAGCTCACCGACCCGGCGTGAATGCCGCCGCGAGCCGCCGGGGCCGGGCGCGTCCGAGCCGGCCAGGAACACGCCGAAGAGCCCGCGGTCCGGGATCGTCCCGCCGCTCGTCACCGCCAGCCGCTGGCCGCCCGGCCGGCCGTGCACTACGCCGGTCAGCCGGTCCCATACCACCCGCGGCCGAAGCCCGGCGAACTCCTCGCCCGGGTACCGCCCGGCCAGCATGTCCAGGACCGCGTCCAGCACCGGGCGGGTCAGCCCGGCGAACGGGGCCGCTCGGCGCACGACACGCTCCAGGTCGTCGACCGCCCAGTCGTCCATGGCCGTCATGGCCACGATCTGCTGGGCCAGGACGTCCAGCGGGTTGCGCGGCCCGCGCAGCTCCTCGATACCGCCGCTGTGCATCCGCTCGGCTACCACGGTCGCCTGGACCAGGTCACCCTGGTACTTGGGGAAGATGACGCCGCGCGAGACGTCACCGACGTTGTGCCCGGCCCGGCCGATCCGCTGCAGCCCGCTCGCCACCGATGGGGGCGCCTCGACCTGCACGACCAGGTCGACGGCGCCCATGTCGATGCCCAGCTCCAGGCTGGAGGTGGCCACCACCGCGCGCAGCGAGCCGCGTTTCAGCGCCTCCTCGATCTGGCTCCGCTCCTGCCGGGAAACGGATCCGTGATGGGCCCGGGCGATCTCCGCGGGCGCTCCGCCCGAGCTGCCGGCCTGGGCCATGATGTCCGCCGGCGCGCGGCCCGGGCCGGCCGGTGCGGCCTCTTCCGCTTCGTCCGCGGCCTCCGCGGCCCGCTCGGCCGCGAGCTCGTTCAGCCGGGCACACAGTCGCTCGGCGAGCCGCCGCGAGTTCGCGAACACGATCGTGGAGCGATGCTGCTCGATGAGGTCGAGTACCCGCTCCTCGACGTGCGGCCAGATGGACCGCTGCCGCTCCGGATCGTCGCCGATCACGCCGTTCACCCCGCCGGCCGGCGTAGTAGAACGAGCACCGGCCGGGCCAGCGCCAGCGCCCGCTGGCCCTCCGTCCCGGTGTGCCCGGGGCGGCCCGCCTATCTCGGTCATGTCCTCTACCGGGACGACCACGGTCAGCTCCAGCCGCTTCGCGCTCGGCGGCTGCACCACGGTCACTTGCCGCGATCCACCGAGGAAGCCCGCGACCTCCGCGACCGGCCGCACCGTGGCCGACAGCCCGATCCGCTGGGCCGGCCCGCGCGCCGTGCTCGGCTCGGCGCCGGCCGTCCGGAGCGCGTCCAGGCGCTCCAGCGATACGGCCAGGTGGGCGCCTCGCTTGTTGCCGGCCAGTGCGTGCACCTCGTCCACGATGACCGTCTCCACGCCCCGGAGCGTCTCCCGCGCCTTGGAGGTGAGCAGCAGGAACAGCGATTCCGGCGTGGTGATCAGTACGTCCGGCGGCTTGCTGGCCAGCTTGCGCCGCTCGTCGGCGGCGGTGTCGCCCGTCCGCACCGCGACGTTGATGTCCGGCTCGGCCACCCCGAGGTTGCGCGCCGCGTGCCGGATACCGGTCAGCGGGGCCCGCAGGTTCCGCTCGATGTCGGTCGCCAGCGCCTTGAGGGGAGAGATATACAGGACGCGGCACCGCCGCTTGGGGTCGGTGGGCGGCGGCGTGGCCGCGAGCCGGTCGAGCGCCCACAGGAACGCGGCGAGCGTCTTACCGGAGCCGGTGGGCGCGATGACCAGCGTGTCGTCGCCCTTGCCGATGGCCGTCCACGCCTGAGCCTGGGCCTGCGTCGGTGCTACGAAGACGCCAGAGAACCACGCCCGGGTCGCGGCGGAGAAGCTCTCCAGCGACTCGGCAGGGACAGCGTTTTCTGACATCCCTCCAGTTTGCCTCGACCCTCTGACAGTCCAGTACGTTCCCGCTCAGCCCTCAGCTGACATGGGCCTTCATCGGCTCACAGCTGACGTCGATCCCGTCAGCTGCCGTCGCTCACCGAGCTGCCGCTGCGCACCGAGCCGGTCAGCTTCCCGCTCGTCGACCGCACCTCACAGACCACCGTCCGGCCGCCGGCGTCCCATGCCTGCTGGCCCGGGTACACGTACGACTGCGCGAGGTTAGTGGCCGCGAGCTGCGGGTTCAGGTAGCCGGCCAGCCGGATGGCGCAGCCCGACGATGCTTTCTGCCCGATCGCCGCCGTGCCGGGCCACTTTTCCCCGCTCAGATGGAAGGTGCCGAACACTTCCGCATCGTGGGCGCCCGCACAAGGGACGACGTGGACGACGGTCCCGTTCGGGGTGAGGTTGATGCAGTCACCGACATGCGCGCTGAACACGGCGGCCTGGTGGTAGCGGAAAGTAACCGTGCTATGGAAGCCGTGCGTGAGCCAGGCGGTGATGCCCGCCGCGGCGCCGACGATGACGCAGACCAGCAGCGCGATCAGTCCGACGGTGCCCAGCCGCCGGTGCCGGGGCTGTTCCGCGTCCGGCTGCGCGCTCTGGCTGCTGTCTTCCGTTGGCGTCTGGGCCCCCGACGCAGGTGACGACATCCGCGCTCCGCACGTGCAGTAGTGCCGGGCCCGCGGGCAGCGCAGGTACTTTCCGCGTGGCGATCGGCGTTGTTCTTTACCGAACGTTCCATGTAGCCGTTATGTACCCAGCCACGCGAATTTTTCTCGCGATAACCCGAAAATGATCTATCTCTCTCTTCGGCTTCGTCGGCGGCGGCTAACCCGCGCCGCGCCCGCAGTAGCCTGGCCAGGTGCGGCTCACGGCGTTCTGGGAACGGATGAATGCGCAGTTCGGCGACGCTTACGCGCAGAGCGTGGCCAAGGATTACGTGCTGGCCGGCCTGGGCGGCCGGACCGTCGAACGGGCGCTGGCCAACGGCGAGGACGTGAAGACGGTGTGGCGGGCCGTATGCGAAGCGTTCAACGTGCCGGACAGCCTGCGCTGACGATCCGGGCGCGGACTGGTCGCCGGCCCTGCCGGCTGCCTGGCCCCCCGGGCCACTTCGCGCGCTGCCGGGTCGGCTCGGTGTTGACGAGCAGGTACTCGCCGTCGGTGTCGACCCAGGTGGGCAGCGCCTGTGGCTGGCCGTCCGGCATCAGCGTCACCACGGTGGCCAGGTTCTTCCCGTTGGCCAGGCGTACGGTGTCCTCGTCGAGCGCCATCCGCGTGTCCTTCCTGTTCCCGCTGGCCTGCTTACCGCTGGGCTGCCTTTCAGGCGGCCAGTCAGCTGGGTAGTGCACCCGCCGGCGGCGCTGGCGGACCGGCGTGTCGCGTCCATGATCGAACAATAGTTCGCTTACAGTAGGCGCGGATGCCCGGAGAATGTCAGTGGGCGCGCGTAGCGTCTGGCATTGACACCGCTGGCGGATGCCGGCGGATGAGATAGCAACGAACCCGACAGGGAGTTCCCAATGGCAGCGAACAGCAGGCCGAGCGTCGAGCGGGCCGGCGACAGGGACAAGGCCCTTGAGACTGCGCTCGTCCAGATCGAGCGGCAGTTCGGCAAGGGCTCGGTCATGCGGCTCGGCCAGGAGGGTCATGTTCCCGTAGAGGTCATCCCCACCGGGTCGATCTCGCTGGACGTCGCGCTCGGCATCGGCGGCCTGCCGCGCGGCCGCATCGTGGAGATATACGGACCGGAGAGCAGCGGGAAATCCACCGCGGCGCCGACACCTATGTCGTGGACGACCCGCGGGCTGGAGACGATCGCCGAGGTCTTCGCGCACGCCGGAATGAAGGCGAGCTGCACATCACCCGAACTGACATCAGCGAAGCTGGTATTCGCATGGTCAATGAACGCGGCGCCCTTGAGGGCGTTGCCGCGCTGACTCACGACGACCGCAAGCCCGTTCTCCGACTCCGGCTGCTGTCCGGCCGTACGATCAACGTCACGCACAACCATCCGCTGCGGGTGATCAGCGAGCGAGGTTTCATCGTCTGGCGCGAGGCAGGGCGAAATCAGGGCGGGAGACCCCCTCGTCTCTGCGTTGTTCGGGGCCACCGAGGCGGCGGAAGGCGATGGCATCAGCGAGGATGAGGCCGTCCTGCTTGGCTATCTCGTCGCGGAGGGAACGCTCTGCTACGACTACTCCATCCGGTTCACCAACTGGGATCCCGAGGTGAGCGGTGAGTTCACCAAGCTCATGGAGGGCCTGTTCGGGGTCCAGGTTCGTTGCTACTACGGGAAAGAGTTCGCAGTCCCGGGCAAAGCTATCCGAGCGCGGTTCGCCCAGGAATACGGTCTCGACTATGTGACGGCCGCGGGCAAGAAGGTCCCCGCCTGTATCCGGACCGGGGGCACAAGGCACAGCGAGCTTTTCTTTCGGCCCTCTTCGAAGGTGACGGATGGATTGACCCGACCTCTACCATCGGGCTGGGAACCGCATCGGAGGAGCTTGCGCGCCAGGTGCAGCTCATGCTCTATAGCCGGGTATCCCAGCGACCGTCTCGTCCAAGCACAATGCAAAGTATGCCCGTGACTACTGGACGGTGACGGTCAATCCCTCGGTGGCTGGGCGGTTCCTTACGGAGGTCGGTTTCCGTTCGGCGCGCCGCCGGGCGCAGGTCGGAGAAGTCCGTTTCAGGATGTCGCCCCGGGATGCCGCAATTCGAAAATATCCCGCATCTTGCCAGGTTGCTTCGTGACCTACGTGATGACTGCGGCGGAGATCGAGGCGTTCGACCGTATCGCAGGTGATCTCTTCCGGCCAGAAATGATTTCGCCCTGTTCTCGCCAGCGGCTGGCGAAGATAGTCGGATGGTGCGAGCGCCGTGAGGATCGGCTATCTGCGGGTGAACGGACGATCTCTGCATTACCTTCGGGTGCTTGCGGAGGCGCCGTACACCTATGAGGACGTCGTTACGGTCGAGGACGCTGGTCTTCACCAACATTCGATGTTGTCCTGCCGGAAACCCACAGCTTACTGGCCAATGGTGTGCTGTCTCACGACACGACAGTGGCGCTGCACGCGGTCGCGAACGCCCAGAAGGCCGGGGGCATCGCCGCGTTCATCGACGCCGAGCACGCGCTCGACCCCGATTACGCCAAGAGCTGGGCGTCGACACCGATCGAGCTGCTCGTCTCCCAGCCGGACACCGGCGAGCGGCGCTGGAGATCATGGACATGCTGATCCGGTCCGGCGCGATCGACATCATCGTGGTCGACTCGGTCTGCGGCGCTCGGTGCAAGGGCTGAGATCGAGGGCGAAATGGGCGACAGCCACGTCGGCCTGCAGCCCGCGCGGGTGCTGGACATACACGTCAAGCCGCCGACCCGCTCCATGAATCGCTTCGACATCGAGGTAGAGGGATCGCACAGCTACTTCGTCGATGGCGTAATGGTCCACAACAGCCCCGAGACCACCTCGGGCGGCAAGGCGCTCAAGTTCTACGCCTCGGTCCGGCTGGACGTGCGGCGTATTGAGACGCTCAAGGATGGCACCGACGCGGTCGGCAACCGGACCCGCGCCAAGGTCGTCAAGAACAAGTGTCTTGCCGAGGGGACACGAGTTTTCGATCCGGCGACCGGGCTGACACACCGGATCGAGGAGATTGTCGACGGGCGGCTTCCGGTCCACGTCGTGTCCGCCGACAAGAACGGCGAGCTGAGCGTGCGCGAAGTAAAGTCCTGGTTCGACCAGGGCGAGCAGGAAGTTATCGGCCTCAGGCTGCGTGACAACGCTGAGCTATGGGTCACGCCGGACCACAAGATCCTGACCGAGCGCGGCTGGCGCCTCGCGGGCGAACTCGCCCACGGCGACCGGGTCGCGCGGCCGCGTAGCTTCCTGGGCTTCGGCTCGGTCGAGCCGGTGCCGCCGGATCATGCCAGGCTGCTCGGCTACCTCATCGGTGATGGCTACGTGGGCGGGAAGACGCCGGTCCAATTCATCAACATGGCGGAATCCCTCCAGCAGGATGCGGCGAGGATCGCGGCCACCCTGGGTTGCGAGGCGGAGCCGACAGCGAACGTTGGAAATGTAGCCCTTTCGCATCGCCCGGGGGAGAAGAACGGTGTCTTGGATCTCTGCCGGTGGGCCGGGATCCACGGGTGCTTGGCGCCGACCAAGAAGGTGCCGCCGGAGTTCTTCGACCCCAAGGTCTCGGCGAGAGTCGTAAGTAACCTCGTTTTCGGTTACTTCGAATCTGATGGCTATGTGTCCCGGGAGCAGACGGGCGGAATCCGGATCGGCTTCTCGACAACCTCCGAGCAACTCGCCTGGCAGATTCACTGGCTGCTGCTTCGGTGGAGCATCGGCAGCAGCGTCCAGCGGCGCGACCCGCGCGGGCAGCGGGGGGGCCTGGTAAAGGGCCGCCGGATATCCGGCAAGTACCCGTCGTGGGAGGTGCGGGTTTCCGGCGTGGAGAATGTGTCGGCATTCGCCGACGCAATCCCGATGTGGGGGCCGCGCGGCCAGGTGGTGACGCGGGAACTCGCCGTCGTTGACGGCCGGTACCGGGGATCGCAGCGGATCTACCTGTCCGGGGATATCGCCGAGCCCGTGCTCGGCCATCTGGCGCGACGGGGCGTGACCCCGCTGCTCGCCGCCCAGATGATCGGTGAAAGCGCGGGGGATCCGCGGGGCGGCATGAAGGTCGTCCTCGGCAGCCCGCGCATGCGCCGCGACCGGCTGCAGCGGCTGGCCGACGCGCTCGACGACCCGTTCCTCGACCAGATCCTGGCCGACCAGCTCTGGTTTTCCCCGATCCGTGAGGTCCTGCCTGCCCGGCGTATCCGCACCTTCGACGTGGAGGCGGCGGACCTGCACAATCTGGTCGCGGAAGACGTCGTTGTCCACAACTGCGCCCCGCCGTTCAAGGTGGCGGAGTTCGACATCCTTTACGGCGTCGGCATCAGCCGCGAAGGCAGCCTCATCGACCTGGGCGTGGAGCAGGGCATCGTCCGCAAGGCCGGCGCCTGGTACACCTACGAGGGCGACCAGCTTGGCCAGGGCAAGGAGAACGCCCGGACGTTCCTCAAGGAAAACACCGACATCGCCAACGAGATCGAGAAGAAGATCAAGGAGAAGCTCGGCGTGGGGCCGCGGCTGGACGCCAACCCCGGCGTCGCGGACACCGTGCCCGCGCCGGTCCGGGGCGGAGCCGCCGGAGCCTCCGGACCGGCTGGGGGAGCGACCGCTGCTACGGGCGCCAAGCCCTCCGCCGCCGCGGGCCGCGCGGCGGCCGCCGGGACCGCCCGGATCCCGAACCTGAGCTCCAGTGGAGGCACGGGCGGTGCCGTCGGCTAGGCGGCCATCCTCCGAGAGGCTCCCGGAGACTCCCGAGACTCCGGGTCTGCGCCGTCCCGCCGTCCCAGGCCCGACGCCGAGTACGCCGAGTACGCCGATCACCCAGTCCGAGCCCGGGCCTGGGCTCGACTGGTCCCCGGCGTGGACAGAATCCGGGACGTCCGGCTCGCCCAGGCCCGGCTCGGCCGGGCCCAGCTCACCCGAGCTCGGCCGGGGCCAGCCGGCCGAGCCGGACGACAGGTCCGGGCTGTCTCCGGAGGCCGCCGCCCGGCAGGTCTGCCTTCGGCTGCTCACCCTGGCGCCGCGGACCCGGGCCCAGCTCGCCGACGCGCTGCGGCGGCGGCACATTGCGGACGAGGCTGCCGAGGCGGTCCTGAACCGCTTCACCGAGATCGGGCTGATCGACGATCCGGCCTTCGCCCGGGCCTGGGTGGAGTCGCGGCACCACGGCCGGGGGCTCTCCCGCCGGGCGCTGGCCAGCGAGCTGCACCGGCGCGGCGTGGCCGACGAGGACGTCCACGAAGCGATCGAGCTGATCGACGACGACCAGGAGGCGGTGATGGCCCGGCAGGTCATCGCGGGCAAGGTCCGGGCGACCCGGGGCCAGCCGTTCGCCACCCGTATCCGCAAGCTCATGGGCGTGCTGGCCCGGAAGGGCTACGGCGCCGCCCTGGCCTATCGGGTCGTGCGGGAGGCTCTTGAGGCGGAGGGAGCCCATGCGGCGGAGATAGCCGCGGAGATCGGCGAACCGGATCCGGACATCGGCTCCGACGACTGCCCGTAATAGCGCTAAAGCGTTAACGAGCTGCGAAAATACGCTTTGTGGGGCCATCGGGACCGGTCGCCACACAGGTGGCCTCAGTGCTGGTAGCTTGCTCAAAACGTTATCTGCGCTTAACCTCGCGGCAGCGAGGTGTTACTCCGCGCTGCGCGGATGATCATAGAGAACTTCATAAAGCGCCCGGCCGCCGCCAGCGGCCGATGCGAGCGACCCAAAATGAAGGGCTCGCGCGAATGAGCCCAAGCCGTCGGCGTGCAGTACCCCTCGCGCCAGGGCATAACCCCCTGGTAACGCACGCGCAGTGCCCGGAGACGGGACCTGATGAGCGGAAAAGGGGTGACTGTGAGCAGTGGAATAGCACTCACGTTCATGGTGATCGGGCTGCTCGCAACGGTATTTGCGCTCGTCATCGTCTTCCGCCGCTCTTCGGCGGGCACCCTGAGGGCCCAGGAGTCCCCGAAGTCACCGGCCGGCGCTCCCCCTCGCCCAGCGTGGCCGCCCCGGTGCCAGCGTGGCCGCCCCGGCCAGCGCCGCCAGCGCGGAGGAAGCATCCCGCGAGGCCGACGAGATCCGGGCCCGGGCCAAATCCGAAGCCGAGTCCATCCTGGGCCAGGCCCGGAACGCCGCCGACCATGCCGCCCAGGGGCGGCGTGAGGTCGAGGACGAGATCAGGTCGGTCAAGGACGAGATCCGCGAACTGCGCAGCGACCTGGAGCGCCGGGAGAACCGGCTCGCCGACCGGGAACAGCGGCTGGACAAGGAACTGCACCGGCTTGAAGACCGCTCGGCCGAGCTGGACCAGCGCCAGCGCCAGCTAGAGCAGCGGGCCGCCGAGATCGAGCACCTGGACGCCAAGCGCGCCGCCACCCTGGAACGGGTCGCCGGGCTGACCGCCGCCCAGGCCAAGGCAGAGCTCGTCTCCTCGATCGAGAACCAGGCCAAGCGCGAGGCCATCCCGGTGATCAGGGACATCGAGTCCCAGGCCCGGTCCGAGGGCGAGAAGCGCGCACGGAAGGTCGTCTCGCTCGCCATCCAGCGCGTCGCCACCGAGCAGACCAGCGAGTCCGTGGTCTCCGTGCTGCACCTGCCCGGGGACGAGATGAAGGGCCGGATCATCGGCCGCGAGGGCCGGAACATCCGCGCCTTCGAAGCCGTCACCGGCGTCAACCTCATCATCGACGACACGCCCGAGGCCGTCCTGCTGTCCTGCTTCGACCCGGTCCGCCGTGAAATTGCCCGGCTGACCCTGGAACGGCTGGTGCTGGACGGCCGCATCCACCCGCAGCGCATCGAGGAAGCCTACGAGCGTGGCAAGGCCGAGATCGAGCAGCTCTGCGTGCGCTCCGGGGAGGACGCCCTGGTCGAGCTGGGCATCACCGGCATGCACAGTGAGCTGGTGACCCTGCTGGGACGGCTGCGCTACCGAACCTCCTACGGGCAGAACGTGCTCAAGCACCTGGTCGAGTCCGCCCACATCGCCGGCATGATGGGCAGCGAGCTGGGCATGGACGCCTTGCTGCTGAAGCGGTGCACGGTGCTGCACGACATCGGCAAGGCGCTCACCCACGAGGTGTCCGGCAGCCATGCGCTGATCGGCGCCGAGATCGCCCGTCGCTACGGGGAGCCCGACGACGTGGTGCACGCGATTGAGGCGCACCACAACGAGGTCGAAGCGCGGACCGTGGAGGCGGTGCTGACCCAGGCGGCCGACGCGATCAGCGGCGGCCGTCCCGGCGCCCGGCGGGAGTCGCTGGAGTCCTACGTCCGGCGGCTGGAGCGGCTGGAGCAGATCGCCAGCGCGCACGAAGGCGTGGAGAAGGTGTTCGCAATGCAGGCCGGCCGGGAGATCCGGGTCATGGTCAAGCCGGACAGCGTGGACGACATCCAGGCCCAGGTGATCGCCAGGGACATCGCCAAGCAGGTCGAAGAGGAGCTGACCTACCCCGGTCAGATCCGCATCACCGTGGTCCGCGAATCCCGCGCGATGGAGTTCGCCCGCTGAGCCGCGCCCGTCCCGGCGACCCGATCTCATGATCGGCGCTGGTTATCCGCGGATGCTGCGGAAAGCCGACGCACGATCATCGTTCGCTGGCCCCCAGCGGCTCCGCAACCAGCGCGCCGGGCGCGTACCCTCGTAACCGTCATGAACGCCTCGCCTCGCACGTATGAGATCCGCACCTACGGGTGCCAGATGAACGCGCACGACTCCGAGCGGCTGGCCGGCCTGCTGGAGGACGCCGGCTACCAGCGCGCTCCCGGCGGCGCCCCGCCCGACGTGCTCGTGTTCAACACCTGCGCCGTGCGGGAGAACGCCGCCGACCGGCTGTACGGCAACCTGGGGCACCTGCTCCCGGTCAAGAACGCCACACCCGGCATGCAGATCGCGGTGGGCGGCTGCCTGGCCCAGATGGAGCGGACCGCGATCACCCGGCGCGCCCCCTGGGTCGACGTGGTGTTCGGCACGCACAACATCGGCTCGCTGCCAGCCCTGCTCGAGCGCGCCCGCGAGCGGGAGGAAGCACAGGCCGAGTTCGAGGAAACGCTCGAGACCTTCCCCTCGGTCCTGCCTGCCCGGCGCGAGTCCGCCTACGCGGGCTGGGTCGCGATCTCGGTGGGCTGCAACAACACCTGCACGTTCTGCATCGTGCCGAGCCTGCGCGGCAAGGAGAAGGACCGCCGTCCCGGCGACGTGCTCGCCGAGGTGCGGGCGCTGGCCGCCGACGGCGTCATCGAGGTGACGCTGCTCGGCCAGAACGTGAACTCCTACGGGGCCGAGTTCGGCGACCGGCTGGCGTTCGGCAAGCTGCTCCGCAGTTGCGGCGAGATCGACGGCCTGGAGCGGGTCCGGTTCACCTCCCCGCACCCCCGCGACTTCACCGACGACGTCATCGAGGCCATGGCCCAGACCCCGAACGTCATGCCGCACCTGCACATGCCGCTGCAGTCCGGCTCGGACACCATGCTGAAGGCCATGCGCCGCGCCTACCGGCGGGACCGTTACCTGGCCATCCTGGACCGGGTGCGCGCTGCTATCCCGGACGCGGCGATCACCACCGACATCATCGTCGGTTTCCCCGGCGAGACCGAGCGGGACTTCACCGACACCCTCGACGTGGTGCGCGAAGCCCGTTTCGCAGGCGCCTTCACGTTCCTTTACTCGCCGCGCCACGGCACTCCCGCCGCGACGATGGAGTCCCAGGTGCCGCCCGAGGTGGTGCAGGAGCGCTACGAGCGGCTCGTGGCCCTGGTCAGCGACATCACCTTCGCGGAGAACCAGCGGCTGGTCGGCCGGGACGCCGAGGTCCTCGTCGCCGAGGGCGAGGGCCGTAAGGACGCCAGCACGCACCGCATGTCCGGCCGGGCCCGCGACAACCGCCTCGTCCACTTCACCCCGGACGGCACCGGCCCGCGCCCGGGCGACGTGGTCACCGTGACCGTCACCCGGGCCGCGCCGCACTACCTGGTGGCCGACGGGCGGCCGCGTGCGGTCCGGCGGACGCGCGCCGGTGACGCGTGGACCGTCCGCCAGGGCCGTACTGAAACTGCTGAACGGGCCACGGCTGACGTCGCCCCCGGCCCGGCGGATGTCCCGGTCAGCGCCGGTAGCGCTCGGTATGCCGGCGCTGTCCCGCCCGCTGTGACGTCCGCGGCTCCATGACGGACGGATCACCGGGGCACGCGGGGCCTTCCGGCTCTGCGGCGCTCACCGGGCAGCTGGGACCCGCCGGGCCCGCGGGGCGGGTGGGTCAGGTCGTCGCCGTGGTGGGCCCGACTGCGGCAGGCAAATCGGCACTCGCGGTCTCGCTGGCCCTGGCTCTCGGCGGTGAGGTGATCAACGCCGACTCGATGCAGCTTTACCGGGGCATGGACATCGGGACCGCCAAGCTCACGGCGCACGAGCGGCACGGCGTACCGCACCACCTGCTGGACATCTGGGACGTCCGGCAGACCGCCAACGTGGCCGGCTATCAGCGCCTGGCCCGGGCCGCCATCGACGACGTTGCCGCGCGCGGGCAGGTGCCGATCCTGGTCGGCGGGTCGGGTCTTTACATCCGCGGGGCCCTCGGTGACCTCAACTTCCCCGGCACCGACCCGGCGGTCCGCGAGCGGCTCGAAGCCGAACTGGCCGCCGGAGGCGCCCCCGCCCTGCACGCCCGGCTGGCCGGCCTCGACCCGGCGGCGGCCGCGGCGATCCTGCCCAGCAACGGCCGCCGGATAGTCCGCGCCCTCGAGGTGATCGAGATTTCCGGCCGCCCCTTCACCGCGACGCTCCCGGGGTATGAGTCGTCCTGCCCCGCGGTCCAGATCGGCGTCCGGGTCCCGCGGGATGAGCTGGACCGGCGCATCGCGGACCGGGTGGACGCCATGTGGGCGGGCGGCTTCGAAGACGAGGTGCGCCGGCTGGAGCGGGCGGGCCTGCGGGACGGCCGGACCGCGAGCCGGGCCCTTGGCTACGCCCAGATGCTGCGCTACCTGGCGGGGGAGTGGACGCTGACCCAGGCGCGGGACGAGACGGCCCGGGCCACCCGGCGGTTCGCCCGCCGCCAGGAATCCTGGTTCCGCCGCGACCCCCGGATCACCTGGCTCGATGCAGCCACCATCACCGATGCCGGGGTGGTAGACGACCTGGCGGATGCCGCCCGTGCCGTGATCGCCCGATAAGCCGGGCGGCTACTTTTCTGCGTAATACGCGATCCCGGTGAACCGTTCCGGGTGCCGCCGTCGTATGTCTGATATCGCGGATATGCGGATATGCCGTAATCGGCATCAGGAGGGGCGGGCCATGGGGAGCGCGGCAGCAAGTCAGCTAGATGTAGCGAGCCCGCGGGTTACGGAAGACAAGGTCGCAGGTGAATGCGGGCTGCCCGGTGGCCATTTTGCCGGTGGCTCCCCGAAAACCTTGGGGAAAACGCCCGGGCCGCTGTCCGGACCGGGACAATACACGTGGTGCACGCCCGCGCCCGATGGCACGGGGCAGGTTAGCTGGCGGGTGCGGACCCAATTCCGCGGGCATCTCGTCGTCCGGCATGTCTGGCGGGATGGAAAAGCGCTGGATGAATTCGGTCATCGATGGGCAGCGGAAAAAATTCTGTGGCCTGGATGGTCAGCGAAATCGAAGGAAGAAATCGATGCGCTAGGTTCTCCGCTCTCCGACATGCAGGAGTACTGGAGTGCGGTCGCGAACCGCCTGCGCGACGCAGCCAAGTGGACGGCGACAGCACTGGGTGCCGCGCTGGCCGCAGTGATCGGCACATCTCCGCTGGCGGCCATGCGGGTGCAACGGCCGCACAGCGCCGCCATCATCCTGGCTGCTGCCGGGCTGGTCCTGCTGGGCATCACCATGTTCCTCGTGCTGCAGGTCATGCGGCCGCAATCGGTGTCCTACGGCGATGTGGAATCGGCCCGGTCACGCCGTTGGCTGCCGCAGCGCTCGCTGTACAAACTGAAGCAGGTCATCGACGTGAACCAGGATCTGTATCTGCCGTGCGGAATCAGCGGCCTGGACAGTCTGCGGCAATCAATGGTCATTGAGGAAGCCACCCTGATGGCGCTGGCCGATGCCATCGCTACGGCCGCCGACGCGACGGCGACCACCGCTTTCTGTGAAGCTAAGGCGGCGCGGGCCGAGCGCCTCTTGCAGTTGCGCGTGGCGGCGGCCAGGATCGCCACCATCGGCGAATACTACAAATTGCGGCGGCGCAGCTCATGGGCCACCTATTGCGGCATGCCATGCGGTCTCCTGGCCACTGCGGCTATTGTCGCGGCATTTGCCTGGCCGGTCGGCTGATAATCGCTCATCGCCCGGGGTGCCTGCGGCCGTCGCAGTGGTCGTTTTCCGGATCGTGCTGATGAGGCCGCGCCCGCCCGGCCTCATCAGCACGTATAGCATCGGGGGATGCACTTCGCGAAGGGACACGGCACGGAGAACGACTTCGTGATCCTGCCCGATCCCGACGGCGAGCTGGACCTCACGCCCGCGCTGGTCCGCCGCCTGTGCGACCGCCGGGCGGGCATCGGCGCGGACGGCGTGCTCCGCGTGGTGGAGATCGAGGTGCTGGCCGCCGCGCTGACCGAGAGCGGCCCGGGCGCGTTCCGCGCCGCAGGTGAGGCGGACGACCTGCTGGCGTCCGCTGCCGCCACCGCCCTGGCCAGCCCGGCGACGGCCGCCGAGGCCGCCAGCGGGCTGACCCCGCAGTGGTTCATGGATTACCGCAACGCCGACGGCAGCGTGGCCGAGATGTGCGGCAACGGGGTCCGGGTGTTCACCCGCTACCTCATCGAGCACGGCCTGGCCCATGGTCCCGAGTTCGCCATCGAGACCCGCGCCGGTACCCGCCTGGTGCGCGCCGAGCCCAACGGCGAGTTCACCGTGGACATGGGCCCGGCGTCGGTCCTCGGGCACGGGCAGGCGTCGATCCGCGGTCGCACCCACGAAGGCGTGCAGATTTCGGTCGGCAATCCGCACCTCGCCTGCGTGGTGGACGGGCCTCTCGACGACTACGAGTTGGCCGCGCCGCCGGAGCTGGATCGCGGTGCTCTTCCCGGATGGGGCCAACGTCGAGCTGGTTCGGCCGACCGCCGAGCGCAGTGCGCAGATGACCGTCTACGAGCGCGGCTCCGGCCCGACCCGGTCCTGCGGGACCGGCGCGGTCGCCGCTGCCGTCGCCGCCGCCGAAGCCATCGGCGAGCGCGGCGGGACGTGGGCCATCCGCGTCCCGGGCGGTGACCTGACCGTCACCCTGAACCAGGAAACCACCCTGCTGACCGGCCCGGCCGTGATCGTGGCCGAGGGCCAGCTCACCCCGGGCTGGCTCGCGGGCTGACCCACCGGGCGCGCTAGCCCCAGCCGTGCCGCTCCGCCCAGCCCGCGAGCGCGACGGCGAAGGGGCTCAGGGCCCGTGCTCGCCCGGATCCCGTTTCCGTTCTGGCTCTCGGGCCCGTTCCGGTTCTCGGGCCCGCTCTGGCTCTCGGGCCCGCTCTGGCTCTCGGGCCCGCTCTGGCTCTCGGGCCCGCTCTGGTTCCGGTTCTTTCTCCGCCGCTGCTTCGCCGGCCGGCTCGTCGAACGTGACGTCGACCCGCTCGAAGCCCTTGCTGCGCTGGGCCTTGGCTTCGTGCGCGTATACCCGCCGGTCCCCGGACGTCAGCGAGACGTTGTCGGTGAACGGGGTGAGCAGCGCCCGAGGGTGCATGCGGTTGACGCGAATGACGTTGATCTCCACGCAGAGCAGCACGACCAGGGCGGCGATGTAGAGGAACGCAAGCGCTCCGAGCACGATGGCGAACACCTCGTTCGTGGCGCTGGCGTGCTTGATCACGTGCCGAACGTAGATGACCCCGAACGACTGCAGCAGCTGCCAGGTCACGGCCGCGACCACCGCGCCGGGCGCGACGTCGCGCACGGACAGCCGCCGCGCGGGCGCGTACCGGAAGGCGAAGATGCAGACCGCGATGTTGATGAGCACCGACGCCGCCAGGGCGAGGTATTTCGCCGCTTGCCCGAGCGCCCCCGCGCCGCCGCCGCCCATGATGGACAGGCCGGTCGTGGCGAGGACGGCCAGCCCGGCGATACCCAGCAGGACCACGCTGCGGCCGCGGGCCCTGAGCGGGTTCGGCCTGCTGTTACGCGGGATCCCCCACATCGTGTTCGTCGCGTACTGGAAGGCCTGGGCCACCCCGAGACCGCCGTACAGGGCGCCGAGGATGCCCACTACCAGGCCGGTCGTGCCGCCGCTGAGGCGCTTCGGCTGGCCCAGCTCGTCGCCGATCACCGGGAACTGGGCCAGCGCCGAGGTGAGCACCTCGTGCTGCAGGCGTTGATCACCTGCCAGGACGAAGCCCAGGATCGTCGAGGCGAGCAGGAGCAGCGGGAACAGCGAAACGAACGCGTAGTACGTGAGTACCCCAGCCAGATAGCTGCCGAAGTCGTCAAAGAACTTATAGATCACCGCGAGCGGGAATCCCGCCCACCGGTGTGTGCGCTGAAACCGGTCCAGACGCTCCGTGGCCGTCACACCAACCGCCTCACCCGCACGTCGCCAGGCACTCGCCGCCCGCGGGCGGTGGCGGGCCGCCGGGCCACGCCAGTGCTAAGAATGTCTTACGCCGGGCGTTACCGGCGCAGCAAGACTGCCTCTTGCCAGCGGTCACGGTGCTGGTCCGGCCGGCAATTCCGAGGCACAATCCCGGCCCGGCTGGGGGCGTGTTACGGGCCGGTGAACGCACCAGGGGACGCCGGATTGCCGCTGGCGGATCAGACCGCGGCGGGTCACAGAGCCTGGAAGTAGCGGGCGATCGGTATCTGCGTGTAGCCCGCCTTCTCGTACACATGCCGGGCCGGTGCGTGACCTGGGTCGCCCCCCGTGTCGATCATCGCGACGCGTGCCCCCGCCTCGCCCAGCCACGCCGTGACGAACTCAGTGAGCGTGGTGCCGGTGCCCCGGTCCTGGCCGGCGGGCTCGACGGCCAGCATCGAGATCTCGCCCATGGCCCGCTCCGCGTACAGCGTCGCGGCGGCGAAGGCGACAACCCGGCCCTCCGCCTCGGCCACCCAGACGTGCATCGCCTCATCCGAGAGGACGTCGCGGACCGCCCGCTCCTGGAACGCCTGCCAGTCACCGTGCAGCCGCCCGAAGATCTCCGGCCCCAGGACCTGCTCCATGGAGCGGAACACCGGCGCCCACGCCCGCAGCGACAGCTCCACCACGGCCTCTTCGTCGCCGGGCGCGTAGTCCCGGATCGTTGCGCCCACCGGACCACCCTCGCACACAATCTCTTGGTAACCGCCGGCGCCACGGTGGATCTGGGCGAGACCCCATGTCTTGGTAACCGCCGGCGCCACGGTGGATCTGGGCGAGACCCCGCCCGGCCAGGACCCGCTCGGTCAACCGGGCGCCCGCTGCCGGCCGTAGACGCGCCGGGCGTTCTCGTAGCCGGTCAGCCGGGCGATCCGCGCTGCGTCGGCTTCCGTCCAGGCGCCGTCGCCCAGGCCGGCCCGCAGGAAACTGGACAGCCCTCGCCGGAACAGCACCGCACCCAGGTAGTGCAGCTCAGGCAGGCCGAAACCGTCCGAGGAGTAAAGAAATTTCCCGAACGGGACCAGCTCCAGGCATTCCGCGATGAGCGCGGTGGCCCGGTGGCCCAGGTTGTGGGTGGCCAGACCGGCGTCCATGTAGACGTGCGGGAATACCTGGGCCAGGTAACCGGCCGCCCGGTGGTACGGGTAGTTGTGCAGCAGCACCACCGGCACCCCGGCGGGCTCGATGGCCCGCAGCAGGGCGGTCAGCAGCAGCGGGTTGCACCGGTGCAGGTCGATGTCGCGGTCGCCGTAGCCCACGTGGAACTGGATGGGCAGCCCCAGGTCGGCGCCGCACCAGATCAGGAAGGTGTGCAGGACCGGATCGGCTAGCCGTGGCGCCCCGGCCGCCGCACCGGAGGAGCCGGCCGGCCCCGGAGTCTCCGGAGTCTCCGGGGCCCCCGGAGACTCCCGGGACCCGGGGGAACCCGCGGGGGCCGGGCAACCAAGCCAGCGCGCCGCGGCCGCCGCCACCTCGGCGTCCGTGGGCCGGGCCGCGGGCAGGTCCAGTCCCACCCGGTAGGCCGCGACCGACTTCACCCCCGCCGCGTGCCGGGCCCGGCCGGCCAGAGCCTCCCGGAAGGCGCCCGCGAATGCGGACGCCCTGGTGCCAGCCGCCGCGACCGACTCGGCGACCTGTTCGAGCCGGACGATCTCATGGGCCTGGCCGCCGGCCACCGCGGCCATCTCGGGCGGCGACAGCAGCGGCTCGGGCTCGAAACCGGTATCCACGTACAGCTCGGCCAGGCCGGCCGCCCGCAGGAACCGGCGGCTGACCTCGGCGTGACCGAGCGCGGCCCGGCGGCCGAGGTACTCGTCCGGCCCGGTGTGCGCGGGCAGGCCGAGGACAGGCGGGCACCAGCGCCGCACCGCCAGGCCGATCTGCGAGTCGAACATCGTCAGCCCCGGCGCGCCCTGCTGGCCTGGGTGGTCTGCCTCGGTCAGCAGGGCCTCGAACTCGCCGCGGCGCACGTCGCGCCGGATCACGCCGTGGCAGTGGTGGTCGGCCAGCGCCATGTCCCGCACGAACGGCAGCAGGCCCCCCCGGCCGTCGCCCCCCCGGCCGTCGCCCTCCTGGCCGTCGCCCTCCTGGGCCCCCGGCCCCTGGGCCCCGGGCCCCTGGGCGTCGGCCCCCTGGTCATCGGCGGTCTGGCCGCCGGCCGCGGCCTCAGGCACGCGGCGGCTGGCCGCCGGTCGCATCGGTGGCCGGAAGGCCGGCCGTTGCGCCCGCGTCCGCTCCGTCCAGCCCGATTCCCTCGCTCGCGGTCAGCGCCGCGCCCAGCCGCCGGGCGAAGCCGGGGGCTACCGCGACCGCGATCAGCGCGACCACGAGCCAGCCGCCGGCCACGATCGGGAACCAGCGCCCGGGTCCGGACGGCGGGTACGGGATCACGTTGCGGTAGAGGGTGTAACCGAGCACGATCAGCGCCAGTAGCGGCACCACGATCTGCCACATCGGGACCGGGAGCTTGCGGCGGACGAACACCAGGATCACGCAGCCGATCGTGGCCAGCACGTAGGCGACGAGCAGGATCAGCGTCCCGATCGTCCCGGACCAGGCAAAGCTGTCCTCGGCGCTGGCGTGGAACCCGGCGAGGTAGATGGCATAGATCGCCACCGAGAAACCCGTGATCACCAGGGTGGCGGCGGCGGGCGCGCCGGTGCGGGAGGCGCGGCCCACGCCCCGGACGCCGCCAGCGTCCCGGGCCAGCGCGTACATCAGCCGGGACGCGCCCACCGTGGAGGCCAGGCAGCAGCCGAACGCGCTGATCGTGGTGCCCAGGGTGATGATGTCGCCGATCCACGCGCCGACGTAACTGGTGCCGAGGTCGCCCAGCAGCGATGGCGAGCTGGCGAAGGCCGTGACCCCGGCCTTGCTGGCGCCGAAGCCCATCATCTCGACCGCCGTGACCACGACGAAGTAGATCCCGCCGAACACGGCCGTGCCCAGGATGGCGCGCGGGATGTCCCGGGTGGGGTGGGTCGCCTCTTCGCCCAGGGTGGCGGCCGCCTCGAATCCCGCGAAGGAAAGGAAACCGAAGACCACCGCGAGGAATAGCGGGGAGAAGCTCGTGCCCGGTGGCACCGTGAACACCGACAGCGTGAAGTGGTGGTTGTTCGGCGCGGTCCCGGACAGCAGCCGGACGAGCACGATGGCGGTGACGATCAGGATCAGCGCCACCGTGGCGCCCTCGACCGACAGCAGCACGTTGGTGCCCCGCCGGGCCGGCACGAGAGCGAACACCAGGGTCAGGGCCAGTGCCACGCCAGCCAGCAGGAAGGGCGCCCACGAGGGTGGATGCGGCCACACGCCGACCGCGTTGAGGAACGCGGTGCCGAAGATGCCGGCCGCGGTGGAGGTCACCACGGCGTAGAACGTGTAGGTCCCGAGCAGTCCCCAGCCCGCGACGACCCCGGCCCGCGGCCCGAGCGTCGCTCCGACGAAGGCGTACACCGAGCCGGAATGGTGGTAGTACTGGCACAGCCGGACGAAGGTGTAGGCCACCAGCAGCACGCCCACGGCCGCGATGAGAAACGCGAGCGGCACGGCCCGCCCGGCCGTGGCCGCACTGGCCTGGGGGTTGATGTTCGCCGCCATGCTGGGGGCCATCAGCGCGATGGACAAGCCGATGGCCTGCCAGACCGACAGTGACCGCCGCAACCCGCTGCGCTGTGGCGACATTCCCGGCATGAGCCCCTCCTTGCTACTCAACCAACATTCTTCCCCGTAGTCTGCACTTTCGGTGCGAGCCAGGGAAGACGGAGCGATCGCCGGAGGTCGGTCAGGAGGACCGCGGTTTCGAGGTACTCGCCAGCCCATCCGGGCCGCGACCGCGTCCTGCGTCAGCCCGGTCTCGTGCCGGAGTTCCCGCAGTGCCTGCCCAGGCGGCGCTGCCGCACAATCGGGATGCGGTCGGCCAGATCAGCTGCCCTGCATCCCGCGCCCACCAGCTCCCTGCCCTCCTGGTGGCATGTGGGCCGGCAAGTCGCAAGCTTGCAATGTAGCGTGCTCGCGCGGGAGTATAGTCACAGCTTGACACCAAAGGAATACGCTAAGTAGTTGTCGGTGGGGCGCTGAGGATCCGAGGGGTGGCGGATGGTGACAGCGAATCCGGCCGGTGTCAACGCATGCCCGGTCGGCCCGGCGCCGGGCATGCGGTGGCAGCGGGTGTTTGCGGGCGTTCCCGCGCAGGTAGCGGAGGTCCGGCGGTTCGTGGCCTATTTGCTGGACGGATGCCCGGCCCAAGATGCCCTGGTGCCGTGCGCGTCGGAGTTGTCGGCGAACGCGGTGGTCCATACCGCCTCCGGCCACGGCGGCTCTTTCATGGTCGAGGTCACGTACCCGCGCCCCGGCGTGGCCCGGATCTCCGTCACCGACGCGGGCGGCCCGACCGAGCCCGCGGCCGGCGCCCCGGTCAGTGACGAAGCTAGCGAGGGTGCGGTCGACGACCTGCCGGTGTGCGGGCTCGGGCTCGCTCTTGTCGCCGCGGCCGCGAGCTGCTGGGGCTACAGCGACGCCGGGGCCGGCCGGACCGTCTGGGCCGAAGCCTCCTGGCCGGTCCCCGTGGCCAGCGACAGCCCTGCAGTCTCCCGCCCGCCGCGCTTCACCGCCGAGCGCGGCTGGCGGGACGGGGACGGCGCGGCGTGACCTCCGCGCCTACGTGCCGTAACCCTTAAACGAGATCTCAAATTTGAGATACGCTTACCGGTATGAACGAGGGAGCCGACGCCCGCGAGCCGGCGGAATTGGCCGGATCTGGGGACGCTGCCCTGCCGCGGCCGCCGGACCACCCTGGCGTGGACGGCGCTGGTACCGCTAGTACCGACGGTCCTGGCCTCGACGGTCCTGACGCGGATGGCAGCCCGGTGCGGCTGCCCGTGCTGCCCGGCTTCCGCGAGATGGCGCTGCGCCGGATGTCGCAGGACCGGCGCCGGCTGATGCGGGAGCTGGCCGGACGGCGGCAGGACGCCGGGTTCTCCCAGACGGAGGTCGCGGCGCGGATGGGCACATCCCAGTCGGCCGTGGCCCGGCTGGAGGCGGGGGAGGCGGACGTGCGCGCCTCGACCCTGGAGCGCTACGCCGCTGCCCTCGGCACCGAGATCACGTGGAAGCTACAGGGCTGAGTTAGGCCGGCAGCGAAAGGAGCGATCCCCATGACCGTACGACCTGCTCTTCCCGGGACGTCCAGCGGGGTGCCTCCGGGGCCGGGGCCGCGGCCGGTAGGGCCGGACTGGTGGCCCTCCCCGGCCCCGGCGACTCCGCCGTTTCATCCGCCCGCGCGGTACTGGCCGGATCCGGTGCCCGGCCCGCGTGCTGCTCAGCCGGCGCCGGCCCGGGCCGACCCGGGGCGCGGTCCCGACATCTTTGAGCGCCTCATGGACCGGCGGATCGTGATGGCTCACGGCCACCTGGGCGATGACGAGGCGACCCGGCTGTGCGCCCAGCTGCTCACCCTGGACGCCGAGGGCGACGACCCGATCCGCTTCGAGCTGCAGAACCTGGACGCCGATCTGCCCGCCGCGCTCACCGTGATGGGCGTACTGGATGTCGTGGGGGTCACCGTCCAGGCCCGCGCGGCCGGTCAGATCACCGGAGCGGCGACGCTCGGCGTACTCGCCGCCTGCGGCGAACGCGACGCCTACCCGAACGCCATGTTCGCTCTGTCGGAGCCGATCATGAAGTTCGACGGCACACCGGTGGCCATCGCCGCGCGCGAGGAGCAGACCCGGAGGATGCTCGACTCGCTCTACTTCCGGCTCGCCGAGGTGACCGGCCGCGAGGTGGACGAGATCCGCGACGGCGCCCGGTCCCGCCGGGTGCTCACCGCGGCGGAGGCCCAGGGCTACGGCCTTGTCACCGGCCGGATCGAACGCCGCGGACGGGTCTGAGCGGCGAAACTGTGACCCATCCGGGCTGCGCGATGCCCCCTCGCGGCCACCGCCCGGGCGGGTAACATCAGCGCCGGGTAGAGCTTGGACGAACCGCCGGCGCAGGGGGCGGTCGCCCAGACGATGAACCAGGTCGCCAGCGACGGCAGCACGGCCGCCACGTGGTCGTCTGGACCTCCTCAACTGGCGGCGGGCGGACCATGCAGGTACCGGACGGGACCGGCCTGAGCGGTGAGGGTATTCAGAGATCACCGGCCTCGCCGCTTGGGGCGGCACCCTGACCGGAGTGGGCTTCACCGCCTCCGAGTCCGGCGAGCAGCCCACCCGCTGGAACGTCCCGGCTTCCTGAGGCCGGGCCCGGTGAACGCCGGACCTACCGGGCCAGATGCTGCCCGGGCCGCCGCCGCATCCGCAGGGCGCCAAAGACCAGGGCGCCGAGGAACACGACAATGCCGATGAACAGCAGGAAAAGCAAACCCTTCACGACTACCCCGACGAGCCCCAGCGCTATCGCCAGGATCACCAGCAAGAGGAAAAGTGCAATCATCCGATTCTCCTTTGATGCCAGTACCGGCCCGGCCTTGGCGGCGGGCTGGCGCCCGGGCATCTCCCCTCCAGCTTAGCGCTTGAACGCTAAAGCTAGTAATTTATTTCTGGAAAAATGGTGCCATATGCCCGGAGCCCTGGCCGCGCTGCGATCCGGCGCCTGGGGCATCCCTGGTTTCATCTGGTCCCGCCGGGTAGCAACGTTATTGAAGTCCAGATGGGATCGTGGTGATCCAAATGCCGTGGTGGGAGGCCGTCCTCTTTTTTGCCGCAGTGATCTTGGCAATCTGGGGATTCATGAGCATGGTCGGTTTCCGGACGCGATATCTGACGCACCGGACGGACCGTACTGCCGAGAACATGTACCGCGAATACGCCGATTCGCCGCGTAAGCAGCACCGGTACGCCAGACGTCACGGCGGCGAATGGCGCAACCAGTAGGGCCGGCGCCCGGCAGACGGGCCCGGCCCAGGCCGGTCGGTCCCGGGCCCGGCCGGTCGATCCCGGGCCCGCGGCCGCCCTCAGCCAGGCTCCGGCGCCGGGACGCCGCGGATCGAGGCGTCCAGGATCTCGGCGGTGTGCGCGATCGCGATGCTCCCGCCCTGCGCCTCGACCGCGGCGGCGATCTGCAGCGAGCATCCCGGGTTGGCCGAGATGAGCAGCCGCACCCCGGTGCGGCGCACCGACGTGGCCTTGCGCAGGCCGAGCTCGTGGGCCGCCTCGGGCTGCAGCAGGTTGTAGACCCCGGCCGAACCGCAGCACATCCCGGCATCGGGGATCTCCGCCAGCTCCAGGCCCGGGATGGCGCCCAGCAGCGCGCGCGGCGCGGCGGTGACCTTCTGCGCGTGGGCAAGGTGGCAGGCCTCTTGGTACGCGGCCCGGACCGGCAGCGGATGCCGGGGGGCGGCCGGGCCGCCCGAGCTCTCGAACAGGCCGGCCAGAAACTCGGCGAAGTCACGCACCTTCGCGCTCAGCGCCGCCGCCCGGTCGGCCCATTCGGGGTCGTCGGCCAGCAGTTCGGCGTACTCCTTCATGGCCGACCCGCAGCCCGCCGAGTTGACCACGATCGCTTCCACGTCGGCCTGCTCGAACGTCTCGATGGCATGCCGCGCGAAGCTGGCCGCCTCGCCGGCCCGTCCCGAGTGCAGCGACAGCGCCCCGCAGCATCCCTGCCCGCGCGGGATGACCACGTCGCAGCCTTCGGCCGCCAGGACCCGCGCGGTCGCGATATTGACCTGCGGGAAGAACACGGACTGCACGCAGCCGGTGAGCATGCCCACCACCGCGCGCCGGGTACCGCGCGCGGCGACCCGCTCCGGCAGCCGTCCGGCGGGCACCGCCGCGGCCGGCTTCGGGGCCAGGTTCATCGCTGCGCCGAGGACCGGCGAGACACGGGCGGGCAGCCCGCTGCGGGCCACCAGCCGGTCCAGGCCGGTGCGCTGCAGCGCACGCAGCGGTCCCGCGAGCGCCTTGAGCCGCCGCGGGTAAGGGAACACCGCGAAGATCGCCGAACGCGCGGCGCGGTCACGCAGCGGCCGGTGCTGCCCGCCCCCCACCGGGACGCCAGCCGGCCGCCGGCGTCCCTCACCGTGGCCGTGCCCGCCCCACCCGTCTCGTCCGTGCCGTCGGCGCCGGCCACCTCCGCCATGCTGTCCCGGGTTCCCGCACCGTTCCCGGACGCTGCGGCCCCCGGGTGCGGCCCGGCGGTGGCCGCCGGGACCGGGGGCGCGTGGCCGGGGTCGTCGGTCCAGGCCCGCGCAGCCTCGATGAGCCGGTCGTACTGCACTCCGGACGGGCACGCGGTCATGCACGCCATACAGCCCAGGCAGCGGTCGAAGTGCTCGGCCGCAGCGGGGCTCAGCTCCGCGCCGTCCAGGACCTGCGTGACCAGGTGGATCCGCCCACGCGGGGAATCCATCTCCTCGCCCCAGAGCGCATAGGTCGGGCACGCGGGCAGGCAGAACCCGCAATGCACACAGTCGCTGGCCAACCCGCGCAGCTCACTGCCGTCCACCTGCGATCCTTCCCGCCGGGCTCAGATCCCGCCATTCATATTCCACCGGTTCATATTCCTCCGTTCATATTCCTCCGGCGAAACGTCCCGGTGCCATCGTGTTCGCCGGATCGAACTGGCGCTTGACCGCCCGCATCAGATCCAGCCCGGGCACCGGGCCCCACATGTCGACGGAGGCCTGCACCGCGGCGGGCGCGGTCAGCACGACGACGCTGCCGCGGGCCAGGGCGCCGGGGTTCTGCACACCGCCGTGCCCAGTCGCGGCCCGCAGCGCCCGGATGAACATGGCCACCTGGCCCGCGTCCTCCCCGGCGTCCAGCGAGACGTACAGCACCCCGGCCCCGGCCGAGCCGCCGACCGCCGGCCGCAACTGTGTCTCGATGGCGACCAGATCGATCGCGTCCAGCGCCCGGCGCAGCTCCGCGGCCCAGAAGGCGACCCGGATCAGCGTGCCGCCCACGGCGCCCGGCGCGGCCTCGCCCCGCGCCGCCCACCAGCCGGGTGGCGTCAGCGCGGTCTGCGCCCCGTGCCCGAGCAGGGCGGCCATCCGCTCGGCCCGCTCGCTGACCCCATCGGGGGTACCTTCCAGCAGGATGCCGACCTGCACCGGCGCGCCTGGGCCGTCCCGCTCGATCTCCGCCGCCGCGGCCTGCAGCGGGGAGGCCGCCGCGGCCAGCACGGCCTCGGCGGCGGCCGCCGCGTCGTCGTAGTGCCTGGTCACGTACGCGGACAGCGCGGCCAGGGGATGCAGCCGGAACGTCGCCTCGGTGATCAGGCCGAGTGTCCCGAGCGAGCCCGCGAACAGCTTCCCGATGTCATAGCCGGCCACGTTCTTGACGACCTTGCCGCCGGAGTGCGCCACCCGCCCGTCCGGCCGGACCACGGTGATCCCGATCAGCAGGTCACGCGGCGTGCCGTAGCGCAGCCGCAGCGGGCCGGCCGTACCGGTGGCGACCACCCCGCCGACCGTCGCCGCCGCCGGTGCGTCCAGGGCGAGCCGCTGTCCCTTCTCCGCGAGCACCTTGCTGAGCTGGCCCAGGGGCACGCCCGTCTCGGCCCGCACCACCAGGTCGCCGGCCGCGTGCTCGATGATGTGGTTCATCCGGGTCATGTCCGCGACCACGTCGCAGCGGGCGGGGGGCAGTCCCCAGGAGATCCTCCGCCCGCCGCCGCGCGGTACGACGGTCATCCCGAGCGAAGCGGCCGCCCGCAGCACGCCCGCGGCCTGCTGCACGGTGCCCGGGTAGGCCACGCAGGCGGGCCTGACCCCGGCCACCGCGTCCGCGGGGCCGGCATCGCTGACCACGGCGCCCGTCCCGGCGAGCGCCACCGCGACCTCTGCACCGCTGATGCCCGCCCCGGGCCCGGGCATCAGAAAAGGTCCACTTCGCCGCTGGCCACTGCGGGATGCGGTGCGCGGCGGACACCGGGAACCTCCCCGCACAGCCGCGGGGTGGGGAACACCTTGCCCGGGTTGCACAGGTTGCGCGGGTTGAACGCGCAGCGCAGCATCTGCATGGTGTCCAGGTCGTCGTCGCCGAACATCCGTGTCATGTACCTGGACTTGTCCACGCCGACCCCGTGCTCCCCGGTGATCGAGCCGCCCGCCTCGATGCACAGGTCCAGGATCTGGCCGGACACCTCCTCGGCCGCCGCGCCCGCGCCCGGCACGCTGTCGTCGAACAGCACCAGCGGGTGCAGGTTGCCGTCGCCGGCGTGAAAGACGTTGGCGACCCGCACGCCGTCGGCCGAGTCCGACAGCTCCGAGATCCGGGCCAGCACCCGGGACAGCGCGGTACGCGGCACCACCCCGTCCTGCACGATGTAGGCGGGGCTGATCCGGCCCACCGCAGCGAACGCTGACTTGCGGCCGGCCCAGATCCGGGCCCGTTCGGCCGGGTCGTCCGCTATCCGGATCTCACCCGCGCCCGCTTCCTCGCACAGCGACCGGACGGCCGCACGGTCCACTTCCACGTCGGCGGCCGGCCCATCCAGCTCGACGATGAGCACCGCGCCGGCGCCCTCCGGGTACCCGCAGTGCACCGCGGCCTCGGCGGCCTCGATGGACAGCGCGTCCATCATCTCGATCGCGGCCGGGACGATGCCCGCCGCGATGATCGCCGACACTGCCGTGCCGCCGGCACTGGTGCTGTCGAACGCCGCCAGCAGGCAGGTAACCGCCTCCGGCAGCGGCGTCAGCTTGACCACGATCTTGGTCGCGATGCCGAGCGTGCCCTCCGACCCGGTGAAGGCGCCGAGCAGGTCGTACCCCGGTGCCGCGCCGGTACCATCGCCCAGCCAGACCAGCTCACCGTCCGGGGTGACGATCTCCAGCCCCAGCACGTGGTGCACGGTGAAGCCGTTCTTGAGGCAGTGCGCGCCGCCGGAGTTTTCCGCGACGTTGCCGCCCACTGAGCAGATCACCTGGCTGGACGGGTCCGGGGCGTAAAAGAAGCCGAACGGCTCGACGGCCTTGCTGACCGAAAGATTCGTCACCCCGGGCTCCACGATGGCGCGCCGGCTGACCGGATCGATGTCCAGGACCCGCCGCATCCGCGAGGTGACGATCAGCACGCCGTCCGCGCGCGGCAGCGCCCCGCCGGACAGGCCGGTCCCGGATCCGCGCGCCACGAACGGGACACCGGCCCCGGCGCAGGCCCGGACCACCGCCGCGACCTGCTCCGCCGTTTCCGGCAGTACGACCAGGGCTGGCGCCATCCGGTGCGAGGTCAGCCCGTCGCATTCGTAGGTGGCGAGCTGGCTCGGGTCGTGGACCACCCCGGCCCGCCCGCAGATCCGCGTCATGGCCGGGATCAGCGCCGCGGCCGGCGACGCCGCCACCGGCAGCCCGTCCTGGGCCGGGCCGGCCATCAGGGCATGCGTTCGTAGGCGGGGATCGTAAGGAATTCCGCGTAGTTGTCGGCCAGCGCGACCTCCGTGAACAGCGCCGTGGCCTGGCCGAACCGCTCCGCGTTGAACTCCTCACCGTACTGCTCGCGAATCTTGGTCAGCTCCTCGTCGATCATGGCCTCGACCCGCTCCCGGGTCACCTTCGGGCCGTCCTCAAGCAGGATGTCGTTGTGCAGCCACTGCCACACCTGGGAGCGCGCGATCTCCGAGGTCGCGGCGTCCTCCATCAGGTTGAAGATGCCGACCGCGCCGTTGCCGCCGAGCCAGGACGCCAGGTACTGGATGCCGACGCTGATGTCGTTGCGCAGACCCCCCTCGGTGATCGTGCCGGGCGTCTTGGCCACCGCCAGCAGGTCCGCGGCGCTGACGCTGACCTCGTCCCGCAGCCGGTCCAGCTGGTTCGGCTTGCTGCCCAGCACACCGTCGAAGATCTCGCGGCAGATCGGCACCAGGTCCGGGTGCGCGACCCAGGATCCGTCGAAACCGTCGGACGACTCGCGCGTCTTGTCCTCGCGCACCTTGGCCAGCGCCTTCTCGTTGACCTCCGGGTCACGCCGGCTCGGGATGAACGCGGCCATCCCGCCGATCGCGTGCGCACCGCGCCGGTGGCAGGTCTTGACCAGCAGCTCGGTGTAGGCCCGCATGAACGGCGCGGTCATCGTGACCTGGTTGCGGTCCGGCAGCACGAACTCGCGGCCCCGGGTGCGGAACTTCTTGATGATGCTGAACAGGTAGTCCCAGCGGCCCGCGTTCAGCCCCGCCGAATGCTCCCGCAGCTCGTACAGGATCTCGTCCATCTCGAACGCCGCCGGGATGGTCTCGATCAGCACCGTGGCGCGGATCGTGCCGCGCGGGATACCGAGCGCATCCTGCGCGATGTTGAAGGCGTCGTTCCACAGCCGCGCCTCGAGGTGGCTCTCGGTCTTGGCCAGGTAGAAGTAGGGCCCCTGGCCCTTGTCCAGCTGCTGGCGCGCGCACGTCGCCATGTACAGCGCGAAGTCCACCAGGCTGCCGGCGGCGCGGCGCCCATTGACCAGGATGTGCTTCTCGTCCAGGTGCCAGCCGCGCGGCCGGACCACGATCGTGGCCAGCTCGGGGTCGGGCCGCAGCTGGTAATCCTTGCCGTCCGCCGAGGTGAAATCGATCGTGCGGTCCAGCACGTCCTTCAGGTTCAGCTGGCCGGTGATCATGTTGTCCCACAGCGGGCTGTTGGCGTCCTCGAAGTCCGCCAGCCACACCTTCGCGCCCGAGTTGACCGCGTTGACGGCCATCTTCTTCTCGGTCGGCCCGGTGATCTCCACCCGCCGGTCGGCCAGGCCCGCGGCGGGCAGCGCGACCTGCCAGGCCGGGTCCTCGCGGATGTGCCTGGTCTCAGGCAGGAAGTCGAGGCTCCCGCCGGCGATGATCTCGGCCTGCCGCTGCTGGCGCGCGGCCAGCAGCTCGGCACGGCGGTTGCCCAGTTCCCCGTGCAGCGTCGCGAGCAGGCCCATCGCCTCGGGAGTGAGAATCTCATCGTAACGATCACCCGAAGGGCCGGTGATCTCAACGCCATCGGTGCCCGGCATGTATAGCTCCTCCGCAGTCTGCATCTCATCCTAGGCAGATCGGGGTCTCACCTGCGAGCCCCGGACCTGCGGCCCGGCTCACCGTGCGCTGGTATGCGGCCCACCGCGAGCTTGTTACTCACCGGTAACGAGTGTTGGCTCCGCCAACGTATCGGTGTGGGCGCGCGCGGGTCAATGGGGGCCTGATCCCGCCGGGAGCCGCCCTAGGAGCGGGGCCGCGCCGTCCGGGCGGGCCCCGGACCGGGCCCCGGACCGGGGCAAGGACCGGGGCAAGGACCGGGGCAAGGACCGGGGCAGGACCGGGGCAGGACCGGGGCAGGACCGGGGCAGGACCGGGGCAGGACCGGGGCAGGACCGGGGCAGGACCGGGGACCTGATCGGGATGCGGAATAGGCCGCGCGCGGGCGCTGTTCCTTAGGAAGCCAATGCCCGTGTCTGTTAGGCTTATGTGTTCTTATCGTTCGTATGGGCAACAGAGGCCGGGGAATTAAGCCCGGTACTTATTTTGGCCGCCGGGGAGTATAGCAAATAATATGCCCGAACGTCAAACTGAATCTGCTCTTTCCGAGTCCATCAGAAAAGAGCAGGATTACATTTCCATGCTGTACGGTCTGCTCGACGCGGCCCGGCGGCGCAGCGGGAACGCCCTGCGTGAGGTGCACGGCCGTGGTGGCGCAGGCGGCACGTTCGCGGCCCAGGTGGAGCGCGAAGTCTCCGCCGCGGAGCTGGCCAGGAGGCTTTCCCAGCTGAACGGGGTGGAGCGCGGCCTCTGCTTCGGCCGAATGGACGACACCGATCGCTGCACTTTTTATATTGGCCGGATCGGGCTGCACGACGAGGAATACGAGCCGGTCCTGATTGACTGGCGGGCCCCTGCCGCGCGGCCTTTCTACGCCGCCACGCCGAACGACCCGGCCGGGCTGCTCCGCAGGCGGCACCTTCACACCCGCGGCCGCACCGTCGTGGGGCTCGACGATGAGGTCTTCGACCTGGACCGGATGACCGAGGCCGACCGGCGCGGGCTGGCCGGCGAGGCCATGCTGCTGGCCACGGTCGGCCGCGGCCGCACCGGGCGGATGAGCGACGTGGTGGCTACCATCCAGGCCGAGCAGGACCGGGTCATCCGCTCCGCGCTGGCCGGCGTCGTCGTGGTCCAGGGCGGCCCCGGCACGGGCAAGACGGTGGCGGCGCTGCACCGCGCGGCGTACCTGCTCTACACCCACCGCAAGACGCTGGAACGGCGCGGCGTGCTGATCATCGGGCCGAACGCGACCTTCCTGCGCTACATCAGCCAGGTGCTGCCGTCACTGGGCGAGACCGACGTGGTGATGTCCTCGCTCGGCGAACTGTTCCCCGGCGTCGCCGCCACCGCCGAGGACGAGCCGGAAGCGGCCAGGGCAAAGGGCGACCTGCAGATGGTCAGGATCCTGCGGGCGGCGGTGCGGGACCGCCAGCGGGTACCCCGGCACGACCTGGAGGTCGAGGCCGACGGCGTGCCCCTGCGCATCCCGGCCGACATTTGCGAGCGGGCCCGGATCCGGGCCCGCGGCATGCGTCGGCCACACAACGTCGCGCGCAAGCTGTTCGTCACCGAGATGCTCGACGCGCTGGCCCGCGAGGAGGCCGCCGTGCTCGGCCGCAGCCTGGACTCCGACGACCTGCCGCACGCCCGCGAGCGGCTGTGGGAGGACGACCCGGTTCGCGAGGCGATCGACCGGCTGTGGCCGTACCTGACCCCGCAGCAGCTGGTCGCGGGCCTGTTCAGCGACCAAGGTGCCCTGCGCCGGGCCGCGCCACGTCTGTCTGCTTCCGATCGGGCTTTGCTGCAGCGCTCACCCGCTGCGAAGTGGACCGTGGCCGACATCCCGCTGCTGGACGAGGCGGCCGAGCTGCTGGGGCCCGACGACTCGGCGGACCGGGCGCTGCGCCGCGTCGCGGAGCGCCAGCGGCAGGAGGAAGAGGAGTACGCGCAGGGGGTGCTGGAGCTGACCGGGCTGGCCGGCCAGGGCCTGGTGGACGCGGCGATGATCGCCGGCCGGAACCGCGACGAGGGACCGGACCTCACGACCGCCGAACGGGCCGCCGCCGACCGTACCTGGGCCTACGGGCACGTCATCGTGGATGAGGCGCAGGAGCTGTCGGCCATGGCCTGGCGGATGATTATGCGGCGGGTGCCCACCCGTTCGATGACGGTCGTCGGCGATGTGGCCCAGACCGGGAACGCCGCGGGGGCCCGCTCGTGGGGCGAGATGCTCGACCGCTACGTCAAGGATCGCTGGCGGGAGGAACGCCTGACCGTCAACTACCGCACCCCGGCCGAGATCATGGCCGTAGCCGCCGACGTGCTGGCCGCCGTCGCCCCGGACGAGCAGCTACCGGAGTCGGTCCGCGAGGAGGGCACCCACCCGCGCGCTGTCCGGGCCGGCGCGGGCGCTCCGGGGCCGGGCGCTGCTAGTCCGGGCGGGCCGGGGCTGGACGGCACCGCGGAGTTCGGTGCGACGGTGGCCCTGGTGGTGGCGGAGGAACTGGCCGGGCTCACCGCCGCGGAGGAAGGCCGCCTCGCCGTGATCGCCCCCGCCGCCCGGCAGGCGGAGCTGGCCGCCGCCATCCCCGGCGCGGTCGCCGGTGACCGGGCCGAGGCGCTGGACGCGCCCGTGGCCCTGCTGACCGTCGCGCAGGCCAAGGGCCTGGAGTTCGACCGGGTCGTGCTGGCCGACCCGGCCGGGGTCATCGCTCAGTCGCCGCAGGGCGGCCATGACCTCTACGTGGCGATCACCCGCGCGACCCACCGCCTGGCCGTCGTCCACGAAGGCGACCTCCCGCCGATGCTGGCCGCCCTGGCTCCCGCCCCCGCCCCCGTCTCCTGACCCGCCGCCCGCCCCACCCGGAAGCGGGGCGACTCCTCCGCACGGCCCGCCCCGGTCCCTCTCCGGCGAGCCCCGTTGCGCGAGCCCCGTTGCGCGGGCGCCGCCCTCGATCCTCCTCCCGCGCCCCGGATCCCTCCCACCAGCCCGTTGTGCCCGGGCGGGCACAACGGGGGGCGCGCCGTTGTTTAAGAAAGCGACAATCCGAAGTGCCCGTGGCACCATCGGGACTACAAGCTTCACCTGGCGCCCAGACGGCGCCCTGTCCTTGGAGGACAATGACAGAATTCAGCGAGCGGCCGGGCCCCATGGCCACCGAAACCGTCCTCGGCGAAGCCGGCGCAGCCATGCCGGACGAGATGCCGGGCGAGATGCCGGGCGACATACACCGGCGTTTCGAGGCAGACGAGCCGGCCGCAGCACCCGGTGACATGGACCTGGAAGATCGTCAGGCACTCCGCCGGGTGGCGGGGCTGTCCACTGAGCTTCAGGACGTCACCGAGGTCGAATACCGCGCTTTGCGCCTGGAGCAGGTCGTGCTGATCGGCGTGTGGGCCGAAGGCCGCCTGGCCAGCGCGGAGAACTCGCTGCGGGAGCTGAGCCTGCTGGCCGAGACCGCCGGATCGTACGTTCTGGAGGGTCTCATCCAGCGCCGCGGCCGGCCCGATTCGGCGACCTACGTCGGTGCGGGCAAGGCTGCCGAGCTGGCCGGCATCGTCGCGTCGGCCGGCGCGGACACGGTGATCTGCGATGGCGAGCTTTCCCCAGCCAGCTCCGCCGGCTGGAGAGCATTGTCAAGGTCAAGGTGATCGACCGCACCGCGCTGATCCTCGACATCTTCGCCCAGCACGCGCGCAGCCGGGAGGGCAAGGCCCAGGTCGAGCTGGCCCAGCTCGCCTACATGCTGCCCCGGCTCCGCGGCTGGGGCGAGTCGATGTCCCGGCAGGCGGGCGGCCGGGTCGCTGGCGGTGGCGGCATCGGTACCCGTGGCCCTGGCGAAACCAAGATCGAGACTGACCGGCGGCGCATCCGGACCCGGATGGCCAGGCTGCGCCGGGAGATCTCCGGGATGGCCACCGGCCGGGAGGTCCAGCGCGGTCAGCGCCGCCGCCGGGAGGTGCCCTCGGTCGCCATCGCGGGGTACACCAACGCGGGCAAGTCGAGCCTGCTGAACCGGCTGACCGGGGCGGGAGTGCTGGTCGAGGACGCGCTGTTCGCGACCCTGGATCCCGCGGTCCGGCGGGCCAAGACTCCGTCTGGCCGGGCGCTCACGCTCACTGACACCGTCGGGTTCGTCCGGCACCTGCCGCACCAGCTGGTGGATGCGTTCCGCTCGACGCTGGAGGAGACCGCCGACGCCGACCTGATCCTGCACGTGGTCGACGGGTCCGATCCGGAGCCGGAGGCGCAGATCGCCGCCGTCCGCGCGGTGCTGGCCGAGATCGGCGCCCGGCACGTGCCCGAACTGGTGGTCATCAACAAATGCGACGCCGCCGACCCGATCGTGGTGGAGGGCCTGCGGCTGCGCGAGCGTGGCTCGGTGGTGGTCTCCGCACGGACCGGCGCCGGGCTGGAGACGCTGCGGGATGCGCTGGAAGAGGCGCTGCCACGGCGGGACCGCGAGGTCCAGGCCCTGGTGCCCTACAGCCGGGGTGACCTGGTGGCGCGGGCCCACGAGGAAGGCGAGGTGCTGCACGTCGGGCACGGTGCCGACGGAACGGAACTACAGGCCCGGGTGCCGCCCGCGCTCGCCGCCGAGCTCCAGCGGTTTGCGGTCGCCCCCCGCCCGGTCACCGGCCTTGGTGCGCTCGCGCGATAGAGCGCGCACTAAGTGCCAATTGGCCGGTCCTCACCGCTCATAATTGAACAAGGTGTCCCTATCGCGCGGCACTGCGCGCTCAGCGGCGCGTATCGCGGCCGACCGGGGGGTACCGCCGTTTGCCGAATTTTTGAACGGGGCGGGTCGGCCAATTACATGATCGCCGGAGCGGGCTGCTCCGTGGTCGGCGGCCCAGCGCGACGGCCGTGGCCCGGGCGGGCAGCAATGGCCGGAGGCGGCGCCAGGCCCGCGGTGCCCTCGCCGGTCACGGCCCGTGGTCCGCAACGTTCCGCAGCCAACCCAAGGCACCATGGGCTGTTTATGTCTCGTTCACGTGCATTAACGTGGTTACGGGAAGAGATGATCATCGCATCTCGTCACTCTTGGTGATAAGACCGGGGGCCGCCGCTAACCGCTCGGATAACGCATAATTTTTCGTTTCGTGATCTGTTTGGCAAGACTCGCGATGGCCGTGAAGATCGGATTTGTCGATTTCCTTACGCATTGCCGGTAAGAGTGCATCTAAGCCGCTGCACGGCTCACTTGATGACGCTTGCCCGGATCCAGCGTTTGCGCCATTTTTGCGCTCGGGAGGGCGTATTGTTCTGGCTACGCACAGGTAGTTGCGGCCGGTGGGGCAGCGTCCGGCCACGGCATGTTCCCCGAGCCGCATTCTGCATGTGCACCTGCATGTGCGCGTCTGCGGCGTGTGTCCGGCCGGACGCGGAAGCTATACAGAAGGCAGAGGTGAGCGCCCTGTTCGGGCGTTCCCGGGGCTGTTCGTGATGCACAGAACGTTGCGGGCCGCTGAGAAAGGGCTGTGTTTTGGCAAAAGCCTTGTACGAGGTACTTGAGGTGCAATACGGTAACGGAATCGATATGTTGGCTGGCGCATGCGCGCGTTAAGCCTTGTACCGTTGGCCCGCGCGATCCGCTTCCGAGGAGTACGTTCCGGCGGCTCAGCCGGCCGTACGGCTCACGGCAGGTGACCGCTCATGACGTATGGGACCATCACCCCAGGTTCCCGAAGTGTAGGGGTTTACCGTTGACTGTCCGTTTGATGACCAACATCGGTCGCCTGTGGACAGGGTTCTGAGATCCTGAGCAACGCCGCCATCCTCACGAAGGATGAGCGGATCGCCTGGGTAGGCCCTGCGGCCGAGTTGCCCCAGCGGATACCGGGCGTGGTAGATGACATCGTTGACGTCGATCATGTCGAGAACCTGGGCGGCGCCCTGGTGACGCCGGGCCTGATCGATGCGCACAGTCACCCCGTGTACGCGGGCAACCGCTGGGCCGAGCTGACCATGCTGTCCGGCGGCTCGACCGCCGCCGAGATCAATACCGCGGGCGGCGGGATCTCCTCCACCGTCACCGTGACCCGGGGAACCGACCCCTGGACGCTGTGCAATGGGGTGCGCGAGCGGCTGAACGCCTGGCTGATGTCGGGCACCACGACGGTGGAGGCCAAGACCGGCTACCACCTGACCCGGGACGGCGAGCTGGCCGACGTCCGCATGCTCCGCTCGCTGGAGAGCGAGCCCGGGATGCCGCGGGTACACGTGACGTTTCTCGCCGCGCACTCGGTGCCGCCGGAGTTCTTCGGCCGCCGGGCCGACTATATCGACGCAGTAAGCTCCTGGTGTCCCGACGCCGCCGCGGCCGGGGCCGACAGCGTCGACGTCTACTGCGAGGACGGCCGCTTCACCGAGGCCGAGGCCCGCTGGATCCTCAGCGCAGGCCGGCGGTCCGGCCTGCTGCCGCGGATTCACGCCTGCGGCCAGTCCCGGATCGGCGCCGCCCGGCTCGCCGCCGAGATCGGCTGCGCCTCGGCGGATATGCTGCACGCCGCCGACGATGACGATGTGGCCGCGCTGGCCCGGGCCGGGGTGGCCGCGGTGGTCTGCCCGGCCACGTCGCTGCAGACGCACAGCGCGCCGCCGGTGCGGGCGCTGCTCGACAAGGGCGTGGCCGTCGCGCTCGGCACCGATCACACGCCGGGCAGGAACGGCATCACGTCGATGTCGCTGGTGATCTCGCTGGCCGTGTGGCACTTCGGCATGAGCGTCACCGAGGCGCTGCGCGCGGCCACCATTGGCGGTGCGCACGCGCTGCGCGCTCCCGACCGCGGCGCCATGGCCCCGGGCCGTTACGCCGACATCGTGCAGTGGGACGCCGATCACGAAGGCGCGTTCGTCTGGGCCTACGGGCTCACGCCCTACCGCATCTGGCGGGGTGGCGAGCCCGTCGCGCCGCCCGTGTGACCCGCGCGGCAGTGCCAATGTACTGGGCCAATCTGCTGGGCCAATCTGCTGGGCCAATCTGCTGGGCCAATCTGCTGGGCAGAGGGCCCGGCGGATCTGCTGGGCAGAGGGCCCGGCGGATCTGCTGGGCAGAGGGCCCGGCGGATCTGCTGGGCAGAGGGCCCGGCGGATCTCCTGGGCCGGAGTCTCCAGCCGGGTGCGGCAGGGGATGAACGCATGGCATGCTGCGGGGCATGACCGCACGTCCGGACGCCCCCGCCCCCGTCAACGTCATCGTCGGTGAAGAGGAACTGCTCGTCGAGCGGTCCGTCAGCGCGCTGGTCACGGCGGCCCGGCTGGCCCGGAGTCTCCAGGCCGGAGTCTCCGGCCAGGCTTCCGTCCCCGGTGACGTCCACGACGTGGCCGCGGCGGACCTGGCCGCCGGCGAGCTGGCCTCGCTCACCTCTCCGTCGCTGTTCGGCGGGGGAGGGGTGGTCGTGGTCCGCGCGGCCCAGGACGCCGTCAAGGATGTCGCCGACGAGATCACGCGGTACGTGGCGGACCCGGCTCCCGACGTGGTCCTGATCGTCACGCACGTCGGCGGGGCCAAGGGCAAGGCCCTCCTCGCGTCGCTGAAGAACACGCCCGGGCCGGTCACGGTGATCGATTGCCCAAAGATCACCCGGTTCTCCGACCGGCTCGATTTCGTGCGCGGTGAGTTCCGCCGGGCGGGCCGGGTGGCCGACGAGGGCGGCGTGCGGGCCCTGCTCGATGCCGTCGGGTCGGATCCGCGGGAAATCGCCGCCGCGTGCAGCCAGCTCGCGTCTGACGTGGAGGGTCACATCGGCGAGGAGGCGGTCGCCCGTTACTACCAGGGCCGGGCCGAGGCGAGCGGGTTCACGGTGTCCGACCGGGCGGTGGAGGGGCGGCTGGCCGATGCGCTCGAGCAGCTCCGCTGGGCGCTGGCCACGGGCGTCCCCCCGGTCCTCATCACCAGCGCGCTCGCGCAGGGCATCCGGTTGCTCGGCCGGGTGGGTGCCGCCCCGCGGGGCAAGAACAGCGCCGCCCTCGCGGCCGAGGTGGGCGCCCCGCCGTGGAAGGTCGACCGGGTGCGTCAGCAGCTGCGTGGCTGGGCCCCGGAGGGCGTCGCTCATGCGCTGCAGGTGGTCGCCGAGGCCGACGCGCAGATCAAGGGGGAAGCGGCCAGCCCTGACTTCGCCCTGGAACGGGCCGTGCGGCGCATCGTCGCCTGCCGCAGTTGAGGCGGCCGGCCCAGCGGGCCTTCGCGCCCGTCCCTGGATCAATCCGTCCCCAGCTCACACTGTCCGGGCAGCTCAACACTGTCCGGGCAGCTCAACACTGTCCGGGCAGCAACAGAGGCCACACCGGCGCCAGGCCGGCATGGCCTCGGACCACGGCTGACCCTGGGCGCCGCGGGGGCTCAGCTCTGCTGGAGCTCGGCGGCGCGGTGGGCGATCGCGGACTTACGGTTCGCGGCCTGCTTCTTGTGGATGACGCCCTTGCTCGCGGCCTTGTCCAGCGCGCGGCAGGCGCTGCGCATCGCCGTGGTCGCGGCGTCCACATCGCCGGAGTCCGCCGCCTGACGGAAGCTGCGGATGTGCGTCTTCAGCGACGACTTGACCGCCTTGTTGCGCTGGCGGCGCTCCTCGTTCTGCCGGTTGCGCTTGATCTGGCTCTTGATGTTCGCCACGCGAAAGCCTCGCTCGAAGTTTGTTGAAGTCACAGCTACGGTCGGGTGAAACAACGCCGCGTCCGGCGCGACCGCATGCGGCCAGGCGCGATTAGGCGACGACGAAGGATATCCGAGATAGCGGCCAATCCTCAAACCGGGCCGCTTCCGTGCGTCCCATTCTACCCGGTCGCCGCCCGCTCTTGGCGGCTCATCGCCGCTCCGGCCCGGGGCCCGCCCGGCCCGGGATCATTCGCCGGTGGCTCCGTCGATACATTCCCGCAGCAGGTCGGCGTGGCCGATGTGCCGGGCGTACTCCGCGATCATGTGGTCGTAGACCCAGCGCAGCGACATCGGCCCCCATTTCGGATGGGTGAACTGCTGCTCCAGCGGCTGGCCGGCCACGGCCTGCCGGCACAGCTCCTGCTCGTCCACCAGCCGCGTGTAGTCGGCTTCTGCCTCCGACGCGCTGGCCTCCTCGAACGCCGCGTCCGGCCGGTCCTCCCGATGGTAGACGTCCGGCACCGGCTGGCCGCCCGCACGGCGGCGGAACCAGGCCCGCTCGGTATCCGCCATGTGCCGGACCAGACCGAGCAGGGACAGGTTCGACGGCGGCACCGGGCAGCGGGCCAGCTGCTCGCCGGTCAGCCCGGAGCACTTCCACAGCAGGGTGGCCCGGTGCCAGTCCAGCAGTCCCTCCTGGGTGGCCTGCTCGTCGGCGGTGAGCGGCTCGTCGACGCGGGTGACGTCCGGCGCGATCCAATTCATCGCGCCATCATCACGGGTCCCGCGGCCCCAGGCAAGCCAGCCCGCCCCCACGCCCCCCGGGGTCAGCCGCTGCCGCCGGGCGCGACCCAGCCGGACTGGTAGGCGGACCAGTCCTGGGCGGTGGCGCTGTCCGCGGTATAAAGCCCGACGCCCAGCGTGCTGCGGGGATGATGGCTGCCGGTCAGCGCGGCCCGGACGCCGTGGATCGCGGCCGGGACCGTCTCGGCCGACCCATGGTGGCCGAGCGTGCTGCCGGCGAACGCGGGCAGGCCGATGACGAGGCCGACCCCCGCAGGGACCGCGCGCAGCGCGATGGCGGTTTCGCGTGCCATGTACCCGCTGTACCAGGACGGCACCGGCACACCGGTGTCGTAGCTCATCAGCGCGACCTGGCTGACCCGGCTGGCCACGTCGCCCAAGTAACCGGACGTCCAGAACACCGGCCGGCGCGTGATGAGCGCGGCGGGCAGCCCCATCCCGGCGAGCGGCTCTACCTTGGGCGCGTCCACCGACAAGACTCCCGGGTGCAGCGCCCGGGTCGCGTCCAGCAGGTCCAGCAGCCCGCTGTTCCCGCTGGCCACCGGGGTCAGGTCGTAGCTGATGCCGCCGAACCCGGCGTGCAGGAGGGCGGCCGCCGACGCCACCACGGCGGCCCGGACCGCCGTGTCGTCGAGGTCGAGCTGCCCCTGGCCGACCGTCCCGTTCAGCCAGGCACACACCCGGACGTGCGGTAGCGCGGCATGAAAGGAGCGCAGGAAGGCCGCGGCCCCGGAGTACTGCGACGGGTCCAGCTGGCCGCCCGCGCTGAGCTGCCCGGCCAGCACGTAGACGTCGCTGACCCCGGACCCCCTGATCCGCGCGGTCAGCGCGGCGAGCCCCCCGCCGCTGTCCCCGCCGTAGCTGTCGCGCCCGCCCGAACCGCTCCTGCCCCCGGCGCCGCCCGCGCCAGCGCCCGGGCCGGCCAGCCAGCCGTGACCGAGCCACAGCGCGTCCTGCCCGCTGGATTTCGCCCAGGCGGCGGCCCGCCCGCTGGCCTGGTGGCCGAGCAGGAAGCCGCCCACGAGGAGCACGATCGCCATCGCGGCGACCGCGGCGGCGACCCGGACGAGGAACCAGCGCACCGCACCGGCGCCCGCCGCACGCGCCCCGGAACCGGAGCCCGGCCCGGACGGTGACCCGGGGCCGCCAGCCATGGGCACCTCCCGAACATGGGACCATTGAGATGGTCTGGCCAGGCTCGCACGGTCCGGCGCCGCAGCGGGCTGCCGTAGTGTAGCGGCGGATGGTCGTGGCAGCCGGTCCGGCCGGACTCGGTGCCTGTCGGCCACGGCAGCCCGGGACCGCCGCGCCCAGGCTATGGGACGGACCCGACCAACAGTACGTACTCTCACCCAAACGGATGCCTGTGTCACCTATGACGTCACCCGCGACCGGTCCGGCCTCGGCCGAACGCATCGAGCCGGGCCGGACCGACCAAGCGGTGATTCGCAACTTCTGCATCATCGCGCACATCGACCACGGCAAGTCGACGCTGGCCGACCGGATGCTGCAGCTCACCGGCGTGGTCGAGAACCGCAACATGCGCGCTCAGTACCTGGACCGGATGGACATCGAGCGGGAACGCGGCATCACCATCAAGAGCCAGGCGGTGCGGCTGCCGTGGACCGGCGAAGACGGCCACCGGTACGTGCTGAACCTCATCGACACCCCCGGCCACGTCGACTTCTCCTACGAGGTGTCGCGCTCGCTCGCCGCGTGCGAAGGCGCCGTGCTGCTCGTCGACGCGGCGCAGGGGATCGAGGCGCAGACGCTGGCCAACCTGTATATGGCGCTGGAAGCGGACCTGCAGATCATCCCGGTGCTCAACAAGATCGACCTGCCCGCGGCCCAGCCCGACCGGTACGCCGAAGAGATCGCCGGGATCATCGGCTGTGACCCCGGCGAGGTGCTGCGCGTCTCGGCCAAGACGGGCGAGGGCGTCCGCGAGCTGCTGCACGCGATCGTCGCCCAGGTTCCCGCGCCGTCCGGTGACCCTTCGGCCCCGCCCCGCGCCCTGATCTTCGACTCGGTTTACGACACCTACCGCGGCGTGATCACCTACGTCCGGGTCGTCGACGGGCTGCTGACCAAGCGGGAACGCAGCAAGATGATGTCCACCGGCTCGGTGCACGAGACGCTCGAGGTCGGCGTCATCTCCCCGGAACCGCTGCCGTCCGGCGGCCTCGGCGCGGGCGAGGTCGGCTACCTCATCACCGGGGTGAAGGACGTCCGGCAGGCGCGGGTCGGTGACACGGTCACCTCGGCCGCGCACGGCGCCACGGCGGCGCTGCCCGGATACCAGCACCCCAAGCCCATGGTGTTCTCCGGGCTGTACCCGGTGGACGGCGACGACTACCCGGACCTGCGCGACGCCCTGGACCGGCTGCGGCTGAACGACGCCGCGCTGATCTACGAGCCGGAGACCTCGACGGCGCTGGGGTTCGGTTTCCGGTGCGGTTTTCTCGGCCTGCTGCACATGGAGATCGTGCGGGAGCGGCTGGAGCGCGAGTTCGACCTGGAGCTGATCTCCACCGCCCCGAACGTCGTCTACCGCGTGGTCATGGAGTCCGGGGCCGAGCTGACCGTGACCAACCCGAGCGATTTCCCGAGCATGGGCGGCCCCAGCGCGATTGTCCCGGGCAACGCCACCGGTCCGGACGGCAAGGCCGTCGGCGGCAAGGTCGCCAAGGTGTACGAGCCGATCGTGCGGGCCACGATCATCTCGCCGAGCGACTACATCGGGACGATCATGGACCTGTGCCAGGGCCGGCGCGGGGTGCTGGGCGGCATGGAGTACCTGTCATCGGACCGGGTGGAGATCCGGTACACGATGCCGCTGGCCGAGATCATCTTCGACTTCTTCGACCAGCTCAAGTCCCGCACCCGCGGCTTCGGATCGCTCGACTACGACCCGGCCGGTGAGCAGGAAGCGGACCTGGTCAAGGTGGACATCCTGCTGCAGGGCCAGCCGGTGGACGCGTTCAGCCAGATCGTGCACGCCGACGAAGCCCGTGAGTACGGGCTGTCGATGACCGCGAAGCTGAAGGAGCTGATCCCGCGCCAGCAGTTCGAGGTGCCGATCCAGGCCGCGGTCGGGGCCCGGATCATCGCTCGGGAGAACATCCGGGCGCTGCGCAAGGACGTGCTGGCCAAGTGCTACGGCGGTGACATCACCCGCAAGCGCAAGCTCCTCGAACGGCAGAAGGAGGGCAAGCGCCGGATGAAGACGATCGGCCGGGTCGAGGTCCCGCAGGAAGCCTTCATAGCGGCACTGTCCACCTCACAGGGCAGCGACAGCAAACGCTAGCGACGGGCCTCCTGGTCAGGGCGCCTTAGGCGGCGGCGGCCCGTGCACGATCTTGGGGATCAGCTGCACGTTGCTGAGGCGCCGTTGACGTGCCCGCCGCCGCCGGGGCCGCCGTGCGCGGTAAAGGCCGCGGCCGCGAGCACGAATACCACGATCAGCAGCGCGAACAGGGCGATCGCGGTCCAGCCCAGGACGAGCCCGGCGGTCGCCATCCCCTTGCCCTGCTCCCCGGTCATCCGGATCTGGTGGCGGGCCTTGTGCCCCAGCACGACCGCGGGCACCGCAGTGATCCCGCCGGTGAAGAACTCCGCGATGCCGAACACCAGCGACGCGATCGCCAGCGAATTGGTCTGGGGCGGCCGGTATGCGGTGAAGTGGGGCGGGACCTGCGCCGGCAGGTCGCCCACCAGGGCCCGCAGCTCGCCGTAGGTCTTGGCGGTGTAGGCCCGCTCCATCCGGTCGTTGTACTCGTCCTGGCTCAGCCTGCCCTCAGTGAAGGCGTTCTTGAGCACGTCGACGAGCTGCTCACGGTCAGCGTCCGACGCCCGCAGCGACGGATGCATGCTCCCCAAGCCCTGGAACCCGCCAAACTGAGAACGGGCCCGATACGCCGGATGGTCTGCCACCAGAACCTCCCGCAGGTGCGACACTTTGATTCTAGCTAACTCTTGACGCATGTAACGGATAAGCGCCCGGGCAAGTGCCGGCCCAGGCCGCCGGAGGTTAACCGTTCGACCCGCTGGTCCTGCTCACCTATCCTGCGCTAGGTGGACAGCGGACAGGTCATCTCGGTCAATATCGGGCGTGCGGTGAAGGTCGACTGGGCCGGCCGGCTCCAGCGGACCGCTATCGAAAAGCACCCGGCGGACGGCGCCGTCCACGTCGGCCGCTCGGCCTCGACGGCGACGAGCAGGCCGACCTGGAGAACCACGGCGGCCCGGAGCAGGCGATCTACGTCTACGCCCGGGAAGACCTGGATTGGTGGGCGGGCCAGCTGTACCGGCCGGTCCGCGACGGCATGTTCGGCGAGAACATCACGACCGCCGGCCTGGACGTCACCAATGCGCTGATCGGCGAGCGCTGGCGGCTCGGCACCGCCGAGGTGCAGGTCACGTCCTGCCGCATTCCGTGCGGGACGTTCCGGAGCTGGACCGGGGAGAAAGGCTGGGTCAAGCGGTTCGCGCAGGCCGGGCGCCCCGGCGCTTACCTGCGCGTGCGGGCGGAGGGCATCGTGCGGCCCGGTGACCCGGTGACCGTGCTGTCCCGGCCCACCGCCCGGGTCCAGGTCACGGTGGCGGAGTCGATGCGCGCCTTCTATGGCGACCGGGAGCTGCTGGCCCGCCTGTCCGCCGTGCCCGAACGCAGCTCGAAGTGGGACATAACCGTCACCGGCGCCGGGGACCAGCTAGTGCCGGACCCGGCCACCCCGGCCACCCCGGCTGGCTGACATGCCCGGCGCGCTTCCCGAGGGCGAGCCCGTCCCGGCGGACGGGACGCTGCCCGCCGCCGCGACGGCCGTCGGCCGCCGGCCGTTCGGCTTCTACGTCCACGTGCCGTTCTGCGTGTCCCGCTGCGGCTACTGCGACTTCAACACCTACACCGCCGCTGAGCTGGGCGGGGGCGCCTCCCGGGACAGCTACCCAGGCCAGGCGGCCGCCGAGATCCGGCTCGCCCGCCGCGTGCTCGGTGCCGCGGACGTCCCCGTCACCAGCGTGTTCATCGGAGGCGGCACGCCGACCGTACTGCGGCCGGAGCGGCTGGGCGAGATCCTGCGGGTGATCGACGGCGAGTTCGGGCTGGCGCCGGGCGCCGAGGTGACCGTCGAGGCCAATCCAGAAACTGTAACGGAACAGGACCTGGTGCACCTGCGGGCCCACGGGGTGAGCCGCATGTCGTTCGGGATGCAGTCGGCTCAGCCGCATGTGCTGGCCGTGCTGGACCGGGTGCACGAGCCGGGGCGCCCGGCCCAGTGCGTGGGATGGGCCCGGGCCGCCGGGTTCGAGCACGTGAGCCTGGATCTCATCTACGGCACGCCGGGGGAGACCGACGCGGACTGGCGCCGGTCGCTGGAGACCGCGCTGGCCGCGGGCCCGGACCACATCTCCGCCTACGCGCTCATCGTGGAGGAAGGCACCAGGCTCGCGGCCCGCGTCCGGCGCGGCGAGCTGCCCGCGCCGGACGACGACGCGATGGCCGACCGCTACCTGATCGCCGAGGAGACGCTCACCGCGTCCGGCCTCAGCTGGTACGAGGTGTCCAACTGGGCCGCGTCCGGCCCGGCCCGCTGCGCGCACAACATGCTCTACTGGACCGGCGGCGACTGGTGGGGCGTCGGCCCGGGTGCGCACAGCCACGTGGGCGGCACCCGGTGGTGGAACGTCAAGCATCCGTCCGCCTACGCCGGCCGGATCGGTGCCGGCACGAGTCCCGGCCACGCACGGGAGACGCTGACCCCGGCCGAGCGCCAGCTGGAGCGGATCATGCTGCTGACCCGCCTGTCCGACGGCTGCCCCGGCACGGAACTGGATCCGGCCGGCCGGGACGCGGCGGAGAAAGCGGTAGCGGACGGCCTCGCCGACGGGCCCGCCCTGGCCGCCGGCCGCGTCGTCCTCACCCTCCGCGGCCGCCTCCTAGCCGATGCCGTAATCCGCGACCTAACCGGCTAGCGGACGCCGTCCGGGGGGGCGACCCCCCTGGGCCCCCCGCAGCCCGCCGTGGTGCAGTCCGTAGTACCGGCCACTCGCCCGGGCCTGCGGCCCGGGACTCGCTGGGCCGGTCAGATATGCCGCCGTAACCCGAGCCAGGTGACCGTTGATCCCGCCGGTGCTATCGGCGAGCACCGCAGCAGGACCTACGGCGAGGCGATCGTTACCGGCCCAGCGAACCGGGCCTTCGGGCCCGGTGAGCGGCCGGTGTGTCGGCGAAGTACCGCCGCGCGGGCGCGAAGCGCATGCGGGGGGTTCCGGGGGGTCGCCCCCCCGGGCCAGCACCGCCTCCCCGGGCCAACACGAGCCCGGTCTCGTAGGCCAGCACGACGAGCTGGGCGCGGTCCCGGGCCGACAGCTTGGTCATGATCCGGCTGACGTGCGTCTTGGCCGTGAGCGGGCTCAGGCACAGATGCCCGGCGATCTCCTCGTTGGACAGTCCCCCCGCGACCAGAGCCAGCACTTCCCGTTCCCGGTCGGTCAGCGCGGACAGGGCCTGGCCGCCGTCCGGGACCGGCGCCGCCGGGCGGCTGGCCAGATCGGTGATCAGCCGGCGGGTCACGCTGGGGGACAGCAGGGCGTCCCCGCGGGCGACCACCCGGACGGCCTGCAGCAGCTCGGCAGGTTCGGTGTCCTTGACCAGGAACCCGCTCGCCCCGGCCCGGATGGCCTGGAACACGTACTCGTCGGACTCGAACGTGGTCAGGATGATCACCTTGACCCCGGCCAGGTCCTCGTCGGCGGCGATCTGGCGGGTCGCCTCCAGTCCGTCGACGCCGGGCATCCGGATGTCCATCAGCACCACGTCGGCGCGTTCCCGGCGGGCCAGCTGCACCGCCTGCTGGCCGTCCACGGCGTCACCGACCACCTCCAGGTCGCCGGCGGCCTCGAGCAGCACCCGGAACCCGGCCCGGATCAGCGCCTGGTCGTCGGCCAGCAGGATCCGGATCATGACTCTCCGGCCCGCGGCGGGCCGCCCGCAGCAACTTCCCTGGCCCCGGTCTCCGTCTCGCCGACCTCCCTAGGCAGCCCAGCCTCAGGCCGTGGGAGCGGCAGCCGGGCCGCGACCCGGAATCCGCCCGCCGCCCGCGGCCCCGCCTCGATGGCGCCGCCGACGGACGCGGCCCGCTCGCGCATGCCGGCCAGGCCGTGGCCTGTCCCCGTCCCCCGCTCCGCGGGGTCCGCTTCCCGGGTGGTGCCCGGCGCCGGCCCGCGCCCGGTGTCGGTCACCTCGATCAGCAGGTCCGCGTCCCGGTAGGCCAGTGTCACCGTGGCGGTCGCCTGGCCGGCGTGCCGGATCGTGTTGGTCAGCGACTCCTGCACGATGCGGTAGGCGGCCAGCTCGACCGCCGCGGGCAGCGGCCGGGGCGGGCCGGTCACGGTCAGTGTGGCGGGCAGCCCGGCCAGGCCTGCCCGGTCGATCAGCGGGCCGAGCTGCGCTAGGCCCGACGCCGGCTGGGTCGGCTCCGCCTCGTCGGCGCGCCGCAGCACGTTCAGGATGGCCCGCAGCTCCCGCAGGCCGTCCTTGCTGGCGGCCCGGATCGTCTGCAGCGCCGCCGCGGCCGCCTCGGGCCGGTCGGTGAGCAGCTGCGCGGCCGCGCTGGCCTGGACGTTGATCGTCGCCATCGTGTGGGCGACCACGTTGTGCAGGTCGCGGGCGATCCGCAGGCGCTCATCGTCGATGCGGCGCCGCGCTTCCTGCTCGGCCCGGGCCTGGATCGAGGTGACGTAGGCCCGGCGGCTGGCGACGGCGATGCCGCCCAGGCAAGCCACCCCGATCACCCCCGGGATGACCCAGAAGTCCCCGCCGGTCGGCCCGAACGCGTTGTTCAGGCCCGTGGCCGTCATCAGCCCCGCGATGGCCAGCGCGGCCCAGCCGATGGCCCGCAGCGGCGTCACCTTGGTGGCCAGGGTGTATACGGCGACCACGGGCAGCAGCAGGGCCGCACCGTTGACGTACCCCAGGGCCGAATACAGGGTCACCGCGCCGACGGATACGGCGTACACCGCCAGCGGCCACTGGTTCCGCCCGATGAGGACGAGACCGGCCAGCACGACGAGCAGCAGCGCGGCCGTGGGTGTGTGCGCGGCCGATGTGCCCGCGGGGATCTGATCGCTGACCTGCCTCGGGTGGGCCTCGGCGTAGGCCCCGGCCACAGTGATCACCGTCATCACGACGGCGTACACGGCGTCCCGGACCGGCGAGCGCCGCCACCACCACGGTGCCGGCGAACTGTCCATGGGGCCAGCGTAGGCCCCGGCGCCGGACCGGGGCATCGTCTGGGCGGCGGCAGACGGCCTACTCCGTACGGAGTAGGGGCCGCCCCGCGCTGGGTGCCTTACTGCAGCATGGGCACGCAGATCCAGCCGGGCAGCTCGTAGAAATCGCCCCGGCTGGCCGAGCTGGCCCCCCGGATCACGTAGCCGAGCAGCGCGATCCAGAGCGCCAGCATCGGCAGGCCCATGATGAACAGGGCCGTCTTAGGGCTGTCCAGGCTGAGCAGGGCGCCGATGATCGCGCCCGAGATGGCGAACAGCGTCCCGGTCAGGGTCAGGTTGAACGCCTGGGCCGCGTGCGACCGGATGAAGATCGATTGCTTTCCCCGGGCCAGGTAGATGACCAGCGGGGCCAGTAGCCAGAAGAAGATGGCGCCCAGGTAGCAGGCCATCGCCCACCGGTTGTCGCTGTCGGGAACCACGGCGCCATGGCCGGGAGCGGCGGACGCGGCCGGTCTTCCGCCCCGGGCCGTTGTCCCCTCACCCGCCGCTGGGCCGTTCCCGGCCGCCGCGGCGTCGCCCCGGGCTGGGCCGTTCCCGGCCGCCGCGGCGTCGCCCAGGGCTGGGCCGTTCCCGGCCGCCGCGGCGTCGCCCCGGGCTGGGCCGTTCCCGGCCGCCGCGGCGTCGCCCCGGGCTGGGCCGTTCCCGGCCGCCGCGGCGTCGCCCCGGGCTGGGCCGTTCCCGGCCGCCGCGGCGTCGCCCCGGGCTGGGCCGTTCCCGGCCGCCGCGGCGTCGCCCCGGGCTGGGCCGTTCCCGGCCGCCGCGGCGTCGCCCCGGGCTGGGCCGTTCCCGGCCGCCGCGGCGTCGCCCCGGGCTGGGCCGTTCCCGGCCGCCGCGCCGTCGCCCGGCGGCTGTCCCGTTCCCGGCCGCTGGGCCCGTCCCCGGCCGCGCTCCAGGGGCCAGAGAGCCCCCGGCGGTCTCGCCCGCCGGCATGAGTGCGGGCTCGGCGGGCAGCGGTTCGCCCAGCGTCCAGCCCTCGTGGTGCTCCTGCAGGCTGGCGGGGGAGCGGGGTCCGCCGGGCGCGGCGGGTCCGTCCGGTCTCTGCGGCGCCCAGGGCCGTACCTCGGGCTCCCACGTGGGTACTTCAGTCCCCCACGCCGAAGGCTGAGCTGGATCGGTCATCGTCCCTCGTTGTACGTGACTGCCCTGATCGCGTTACTCGGGTTCGGTTACAAAATCGATTAGCTCCTCCACCCGCCCCAGCAGCTCCGGTTCCAGGTCGGCGAAGGTACGCACCGAGCGGAGGATCCGCTGCCAGCCGACGGCGGTGTTGTCGTCCCAGCCGATGGCCTGCAGCACACCTTCCTTCCACGGTATCCCGCGCGGGACGTCGGGCCAGCGGGCGATCCCGACCACCGACGGCTTAACGGCCTGCCAGATGTCAATGAATGGGTGGCCCACGATTAGCACGCTCGGCTGCGCCAGCCCGGCCGCGATCCGGCTCTCCTTCGACCCGGGCACAAGATGATCGACGAGAACCCCCAGGCGGTGGCCCGGGCCGGGGCGGAATTCGGCCATGATCTGCGGCAGGTGGTCGACGCCCTCGAGGTACTCCACGACCACGCCGACGTCGCGCAGGTCGTCGCCCCAGATTTTCTCCACAAGCTCGGCGTCATGCCGTCCCTCGACGTAGATCCGGCTGGCCCGTGCCACCCGGGCTCGCGACGGGGGCGCCGCCACCGAGCCGGAGGCGGTCCGCGTCGCCGCCGGCCGGGCTGCCGCCGGGACCGGCCGCACCAGCGTCACGGGTTTGCCCTCGAACAGGAAAGCTGCGGGCGCGAGCGGGAACACGCGCTGGCGGCCGTGCCGGTCTTCCAGCGTCACCGCCGCTTTGTCGCAGCTCACCACGGCGCCGCAGAACCGGCCCTCGGCGTCCTCCACCACCAGCCCGTGCGCCGCTTCGAGCTGCGGGACCGGCGGCCGCCGGCGCCGCGGGCCCGCGGCGAGGACGTCGGATCCGTACTCCTGGCTTTGCATCGACACCTCCGCTAGGCCGGGACCGTACCCGATCGGGCCGTAGCCGGAGGAACCGCCACGCCGCACGACCCGCCGCGCCGTGCCCCGTTCGGCATGATCATCAGCGGCACCGATTCCTGCCGCACGACTACAGGCGCAACGGCGCGCATGGGACAATAGACTTAGCACTCGGAAAGCTTGAGTGCCAGGGGAGGTGAACACGTGCTGGACGAGCGGAAGCTTGCCGTTCTCCGCGCCATTGTGGAGGACTACGTGTCCACCCACGAACCGGTGGGGTCCAAGTCCCTTGTCGATCGGCACAACCTCGACGTGTCGCCGGCGACCATCCGCAATGACATGGCGGTGCTCGAAGAGCAGGGCTACATCGCCCAGCCGCACACCAGCGCGGGCCGGGTGCCGACGGACAAGGGCTACCGCCTGTTCGTCGACCGGCTGACACACATGAAGCCGCTCTCCGCGGCCGAGCGGCGGGCCATCCAGACCTACCTGGCCCAGGCCTACGGGCTCGACGACGTGGTGATGCGCACCGTGCGGCTGCTCGCGCAGCTCACCCGCCAGGTGGCCGTGGTGCAGTACCCGTCGCTGACCCGCGCGGTGGTCCGGCACATCGAGCTGGTCCGGCTGGCGCCGGAAAAGCTCCTGGTCGTGCTGATCACCGACACCGGCCGGGTGGAACAGCGGACCGTCGACCTGCCGAATCCCTATGAGGACGAGGACGTCTCGCATCTGCGGGCGCTGCTCAACGCCAGCCTGGACGGGCGGCGGCTGACCGAGGCGGTCACGATCGTGGCCGGTCTCACCGACAGTGTTCCCCCCGACGGCCGGCCGAATGCGGAGGCGGTGTTCTCGGTCATCATGGCCAACCTGATGGAGCGGAACGAGGAGCGGATCGTCCTGGGCGGCACGGCCAACCTCGCGGCACCGGACTTCTCCCGGGGCCTGCGGGAGGTCCTGCAGGCCCTGGAGGAGCAAGTCGTGCTGATGCGGCTGCTCGGCGAGGCCAGCGACGAATCCCTGCTGTCCGTGATGATCGGCACGGAGAACCCGGTCGAGGGGCTGCAGACCACGTCGCTGGTGACGAGTGCGTACGGTTCAGGCGGGGAGACATTGGCGCGGCTCGCCGTGCTCGGCCCGACACGGATGGACTACCCCGGGACGATGGGAGCGGTAAGCGCGGTGGCACGGTATGTCGGCGAAATCCTGATGGAGAGCTAGTGGCGACCGAGTACTACTCCGTCCTCGGAGTCCGCCGCGACGCGGGCCCGGATGAGATCAAGCGGGCCTACCGCCGGCTTGCGCGTGAACTGCATCCGGACGTGAACCCGGATCCGCAGACCCAGGAGCGGTTCAAGGAGATCACGCAGGCCTACGAGGTGCTCTCGGATCCGGAGAAGCGCCAGCTGTATGACATGGGCGGCGATCCGTTCGGCCGGGCCGACGCCGGGTCGGCCGGGGCCGGCGGGTTCGGGCCCGGGTTCCCGTTCAGTGACATCATGGACGCGTTCTTCGGCCAGGCGGCGGGGGGCACGGCCCGCGGCCCGCGCAGCCGCGCCCGCCGCGGCCGGAACGCGACGATCCGGGTCGAGCTCGACCTGTCCGAGTGCACGTTCGGCGCGACCCGCGAGCTGACCGTCGACACCGCCGTAGTCTGCCCGACCTGCTCGGGTGAGGGAACTGCGCCGGGCACGCACCCGGAGACCTGTGATGTATGCGGCGGCCGTGGCGAGGTAAGCCAGGTGGCGCGCTCGTTCCTCGGCCAGGTCGTCACGTCGCGCCCGTGCCCGCGCTGCGGCGGCTTCGGCACGCTGCTGCCCCGGCCCTGCCCCGAGTGCGACGGCGACGGGCGGGTCCGCACCCGCCGCACGATCAAGGTCCGCATCCCGGCCGGTGTCGAGGACGGCACGCACATCCAGCTGGCCGGTGAGGGCGAGGTCGGCCCCGGCGGCGGCCCGCCCGGTGACCTGTTCCTGGAGATCGCCCAGCGCCCGCACCCGATCTTCGAGCGCCAGGGCGACGACCTGCACTGCACGGTGACGATCCCGATGGTGGCGGCCGCGCTGGGGGCGACACTGTCGGTCGAGAGCCTGGACGGCCCGACCGACATCGACATCCGGCCCGGTACCCAGTCCGGTCAGGTGATCCCGCTTTACAACCACGGGGTCCAGCACCTGAATAGCTCCGGCCGCGGTGACCTGATCATCCACGTGACGGTGGAGACGCCGGCCCGGCTCGATCCCGAGCAGGAAAAACTGCTGCGTGAGCTGGCCAAGATGCGCGGCGAGGAAGCGCCCCCGGGTAAGTTCTCCCCGGGCCAGCACGGCTTCTTCTCCCGGCTGCGTGACGCCTTCAACGGCCGCTGAGACGTCGTGAATAAGCCGGTCGCGGGACCGGTGCCGCGGTGACCGCACCGGTGTTCCTGGCTGACGGCGCGGACCTGGCTGCGGATCTGATCGTGCTGACCGGGGCCGAGGGCCGGCACGCCGCTACCGTGCGCCGGATCCGACCGGGCGAGCGCGCCGACGTGACCGACGGGCAGGGCCTGCTGGCCGAGTGCGTGGTTACCGCGGCCGGCGCCGGGCAGGTCGAGCTACGCGTGCAGGCGCGGCGCGAGGTGCCGGTGCCGGATCCCCTTATCGCCGTCGTGCAGGCCATCCCCAAGGGCGAGCGCGCCGAACTGGCCGTGGAAACCATGACCGAGGTTGGCGTGGACGTGATCGTGCCCTGGCAGGCCGAGCGCTGCGTGGCCCGCTGGCCGGCCGACCGGGCCCCCAGGGCGCTCGGCCGGTGGCGCTCGGCGGCCCGGGAAGCGGCCAAGCAGGCCCGGCGGGCCCGGGTGCCCGAGGTGACCGGGCTGGCCTCTTCGGCCGATGTTGTGGCCCGCATCTCGGCTGCGGCGTTCGCCATCGTGCTCGAGCCGGACGCCGGTGTGGCCTTGTCTCAGCTGGCCCTGGCCCAGCCGGGCAGGTCCCAGCCGGGCGGGTCCGGCCAGGAGAAGCTGTCCCCGCCCCCGCTGCCGGTCAGCGGGGACCTCGTCCTTGTCGTCGGCCCGGAGGGCGGTATCAGCCCGGACGAGCTGACGGCGTTCACCGACGCGGGCGCGACGCCGGCCCGGCTGGGTGAATCCGTGCTCCGTACCTCTACCGCCGGCGCGGTGGCTGCCGCCGTGCTCATGACCGCGACCGGCCGCTGGTAGCCCCAGTCCGTCAGCAGTGCGTGGTGTCGTGGTGACGGTGCCGCTCGCCGCAGACGTTCGCGGTACTGCCCGCCAGCGGTGATGCGGAATTGGCGGTACTGCCCGCCAGCGGCGATGCGGAATTGGCGGTACTGCCCGCCAGCGGTGATGCGGAATTGGCGGTACGCTGCCCGCCAGCGGTGATGCGGAATTCGCGGTACTGCCCGCCAGCGGTGATGCGGAATTGGCGGTACTGCCCGCCTGCGACGATGCGGAACTAGTGGGACTGGGGCTGGCGCTAGCGCTGGGGCTGGGGCTGGCCGAGCTGGATGGCGTCGCTGAAGATTTGGTGCTCTTCGCCGAGGCCGCCGGGCTAGCTGAACCGGTCTTGGTTGACCTGGCCGAGCGGGTGGTCGGGCTGGGCAGCGGGTCCGTGGCCGGCGCCGATGCGATCGGCGCGATCGGCGCGGCCGGCAGCTCGGACGCCACGTTAGAGGCTGGTTCGGCCGGCGACGTCGTAGGCGGGGTCGGTCCCTGGCTGGCGCATGTCCTGGCCCGGACGGCGTAGTCACTGTCGGTCGCCTGGCCACCCGGATCGGAACTCGGGGTATCCGTAGGTGTGGGGGCGGCCGATTCCGTCGGAATCGGCGTCGTCGCCGCGCTGGTCGGCGCGAGCGTGGGCGACACCGGCGCGGGTGTCGTGGGCGCGGCCGCCGGGGTCGGCTGTCCCGCCGAGTGGCTCGGCACCGTCGCGGCCTTGGGCGGCGCCTTCACGGCGGGCGAGCAGGTCGTGCTGGCGGATGGGTTCGTCACGGTGACGTTCCCGTTCCCCTTCGGGCCAGTGACTCCGGAGCCGCCGGGGATCTTCTGGCCGCTGCCGTTGCTGTTGGCGCCGCCGGTGCCGCCGGCCGGCGTCGTGTTCCCGGACGAGGACGAGCCAATGTTCACGATGGCGTGCCGGACGCCCGGCACCGCCATGGCGGTCCCGGCGAACAGGCAGACGGCAGCCAGGGCAATCACGGGCCGCAGCCAGGCCGTACCGAACCGCTGGTAAGCGGATGAGATGCCGGAACCAACGGCCGTCGTGCCGCGCTTGCCAGCGGTTAGCCACTGCCGGGGCAGGACCCGCCCAATCTGCCCGGCTGGCCTAAAAATCCAGGAGAGCGTCTCCGCGGCTACATACCGGACCCGGTACCCGTAGCGCTCCGCGTCTACGCGGAGCCCACCCCACAGGGGGATGGGTGGGCGCGACCTCAGCCGCCTGCGAATCTGGCTCAGGCCATCTTCGGCAGGCGTAATCTTGGCTGCCTCGGCTCGGAGTTCCCGAGTCAGCAGCCAGTGGAGGTCGTCGTCAGACGAAGTCATGTTGCTGGTTCTCCGGTCATGCAGTCCGCTCCAGAACCGCACGGAGCGATGACATCCCCCTCGCAGTGTGACTCTTCACTGCTCCTTTGCTGATCCCCATCATCTCGGCGATCTGCGCCTCCGACAGGTCGGCGTAGTACCGAAGTACCAGCGCCTGCCGCTGTCGGTCCGGCAGCCCCCTCAGCGCCATAATCACCGCGCTTCGCTCCAGCCGGGACATCGCGCCCTGCTCGGCACTTGGCATGTCCGGCGCTGGCTTCGGTGCGTTACGGTCGATGACGCTGCGATGCCGTAGCACCGATCGAGCCCGGTTCACGACCGCCTGCTTCAGGTATGACAGCGCCTTGTCTTCCTCCCGGATACGGTGCCAGCCGTCATGCATGGCGATGAAGCACTCCTGCACCACTTCTTCCGCCGTCGGCTCGTCCCGGACGAGCAGGGCCGCCAGGCGGACCAGCGAACGGTAGTGGATGGTGTACAGCTGTGTCACCGCCTCCTCGGCGGTCATCTCCAGCTTCGCGGGTGCCGTGACGATTTCGGCGCTGGCCACAAGGGTCTCGGTCACAGATGTAGGACGCACAGGCCGCCCGGCAGGTTCACCCGCGGCCATCGGTAATCTTCACCGCCGAGTTCCCGCCCATCTCGATTCGCAGACAGTAGTGACTGCCCAACTAGCCCACCCCACCCGAGTTGGCGATCCGCAGCCGCCCCCCAGCGCCTCCCCGACGCCGGACGGCCCCAACCCCAGGCGTACTGTGCCTGATCAGGATGCCGCAGAAGCTGGCATTCTTGGGCTCTCGCACAATACGCCCCGGTTTCCGTTGCCAGCCTATCGGGGCAGCACGGCATAAGACACCGCGAGAACAGATCAAGGATCTATCAAGCCTCGACTAGGGACCTTAGTCCCAAACCGGACAAGTCAGCCCCGGTGGACCCGGCGGGCTGCCGGGGCGGGGCCGCGGCCTGCAGCGATGAAGAGCGGGACGCGAGGCGTTAGGATCAGTGGGTGCCTGAGTGCCTCTTCTGCGGTATCGCTTCCGGCGAGATTCCGGCCAAAATCGTTGGCGAAAGTTCACGGACTATCGCGTTCCGCGACATCGATCCACAAGCCCCTATTCATATCTTGGTCATACCTAAGCAACATCATGCCGACGTCGCGGCGGTGGTGGCCGCCGGCGGCGGCCTGCTCGAAGAGATGGTGGCCATGGCCCACTCCGCCGCGGTAGCGGAGGGCGTCGGTGAGTCGGGCTATCGCGTGGTCCTCAACAGTGGCCCGGACGCCGGCCAGGACGTGCCGCACGTCCACGCGCACGTGCTCGGCGGCCGGCGGCTTCAGTGGCCGCCCGGTTAGTCCCGGGTCCCCTGGGTCGTTCCACGCCCGGCATCTCGGCCCGGTCTCCCGCGGGCGGTCCCGTAACCGGCGGGACGGCCGGGGCGACCGTGACGTAGGTCGCAGGCTGGCGGCTACGATGGAACCGTAGCCCCGTCGGACCTCTGCAGGCCGGTCCGGGGCTGAGCCTGGCTAAGTAGTCCGGCGGGCGATCCGCCGGATCTTCGAGAGCGACCCATTGACAGATACTTCCAGCGACCTCCGCGGCGACGGGCAGCCCGGGAACGGGCCTTCCCAGGTCCGGATCGTCATCCCGGCCGACCAGCCGATGGTCAGCCTGCTCGGCTCGCGCGACGAGATGCTACGCGTCATCGAGCGGGAGTTCGCCGCCGATATTCATGTTCGCGGCAACGAGATCACCGTAACCGGCCGGCCCGCAGAGACTGCCCTGGTGTCCGCCCTGTTCGAGGAGCTCATCGAGCTGCTGGCGAACGGGGCCGAGCTGTCGGCGGACGCGGTGGAGCGTGCCGCGGCGATGCTGCGCCGCGAGCGGGGCATCCGCCCCGCCGAGGTGCTGACCCTGGACATCCTGTCCGCGCGGGGCCGCACCATCCGGCCGAAGACCCTCAACCAGAAGCGGTACGTGGACGCGATCGACAAGCACACGATCGTGTTCTCGATCGGCCCGGCGGGCACCGGCAAGACCTACCTCGCCATGGCCAAGGCCGTGAAGGCGCTGCAGGCCAAGGAGGTCAACCGGATCATCCTGACCCGGCCCGCCGTGGAGGCCGGGGAGCGGCTCGGATTCCTGCCCGGGACGCTGTACGAGAAGATCGACCCCTACCTGCGGCCGCTCTACGACGCGCTGCACGACATGCTCGACCCGGACTCGATTCCGCGGCTGACCGCGGCCGGCACCATCGAGGTCGCGCCGCTCGCGTACATGCGGGGCCGGGCTCAACCGGTTGATACTCCGGTGCTGACCCCGGACGGTTTCCGGCCCATCAGCTCACTGGCCGTTGGCGACCTGGTTACCGGGTCGAACGGTGAGCCGACGCCAGTGCTCGGTGTGTACCCGCAAGCGGAGAAGGACATCTTCCGGGTCACCACCCAGGACGGGGCCACGACGCTGTGCTCCGGTGATCATCTCTGGGCGGTGGCGACCCGCGACGACCGGCGACGCGGCAAGCCGCTCCGCGTCCTGACCACCCGTGAGATGATCGGGAACCTGCGCGCCAGCCATTACCACCGGTACGAGCTTCCGCTGCACAGCGCGCCCGTCAGCTTCCCTCACCGGGAAGTGCCGATGGATCCGTACGCGCTGGGACTGCTGCTGGGTGACGGCTGCCTGACGGGCATGACGACACCAAGCTTTGCGACCAACGATGCCGAACTCGTCGGAGCGCTGCAACGATTGCTGCCAGGTACTCGGGTCCGGCATAGGTCTGGCCCTGATTACGTGCTGAACCGGGTCAAGTCGCCCGGGGAGGCCGTCACGATCGAGAATCCGGTGACCGGTGCTGCCCGGCGTCTCGGGTTGTGTGGGACCAGATCCGAGTCGAAGTTCGTGCCACATCTCTACCTGTTCAACTCCGCAGACGTCCGCCTCGCTGTGCTGCAGGGCCTCCTAGACGCGGATGGCGGCCCGGTTCCGCAGCTGGGCCGAAGCTGCCGCATTCAGTACGGGACGGCGTTGCCGCGCCTGTGCGACGATGCGATCTTTCTCGTCAGGTCGCTCGGCGGAGTCGCGTACACGCGCGTCCGCCCGGCTATGGGCCGGAAGCCGGGTTCTGCCCGGGGACGTGCCGTTCATCACCGGCACGACGCCTACATCGTCGATATCCGGCTTCCGGCCGGTCTTGAGCCGTTCCGGCTCGCCCGGAAGCTAGACACGTACCGTTCCGCAGGTGGCGGAGGGCGCCCGATGCGGTTCATCGAGAGCATCGAGTCGGCCGGCGCGGGCGAGGCCGTGTGCATCTCCGTGGCGGCAGCCGACTCCCTATACACCACCGAGGACTTCCTGCTGACCCACAACACCCTGAACGACTCGTTCATCATCCTCGACGAGGCGCAGAACACCTCGGCCGAGCAGATGAAGATGTTCCTCACCCGGCTCGGGTTCGGCTCGCGGGTCGTGATCACCGGCGACGTTACCCAGGTCGACCTGCCCAGCGGTCAGGTGAGCGGCCTGCGGGTGGTCCAGGACATCCTGGAGGGCATCCCGGACATTCATTTCTGCCGCCTGACCAGCCACGATGTGGTCCGGCACCGGCTCGTGGGCGAGATCGTGGACGCCTACGAGCGGTACGACGCCCGCCAGGCCGGAGGCCAGCACGGCCCCGCACGCGGAGGGGGGAAGCGCGGTCACTGACGGCGCGAACCTGGTGAGTATTGACATCGCCAACGAATCCGGCGTGGGGGTCGACGAGGTCGCCCTGGCCGCGATCGCCCGCTACGTCCTGGACGAGATGCGCATCCATCCCCTCGCGGAGCTTTCCGTGCTGCTGGTGGACGAGCAGGCCATGGCGGCGCTGAATAAGGACTGGATGAACGAGCCCGGGCCGACCGACGTCCTGGCCTTCCCGATGGACGAGCTGAGGCCGCCGCGCGTCGGCGGCGGCAACGCGGGCCGCGCGGGCGCGGAGGAACCGGGCCCCGATCCGGGCCTGCTGGGGGACGTGGTGCTGTGCCCCCAGGTCGCGGCGGTCCAGGCCCGGGACGCGGGTCACAGCACTCAGGACGAGCTGGAAATGCTGGCCGTGCACGGCATCTTGCACCTGCTCGGTTACGATCACGCGGAACCGGACGAGCGTACGGAGATGTTCGGCCTGCAGGACCGTCTGCTGAGCTCGTGGCGCGCCCGCCGGGCGGCCGCCGGAGCGGATGCCCCTGGCGCGGACAGGAGCCCGGACGGCGCGGGCCCGCGGGGACGCGATGCCGCCCGGAGCGCGACGGGCGCCCGGACGGCGCCGCGGCCGCGGAGGCGCCGGGACGGCGGCCGCGGGACGGCGCCACGGGCGGCCGAGAGTCTCGGAAGGCAGGAAGGTTCGGGGTTATGTCGCCCCAGGGCTGGCTGATAGCCGCCGCGATCGTGCTCGTCCTGATGGCCGGCTGGTGGGCCAGTGCGGAAGCAACCCTGGCCCGTCTGTCCGCGGTCGGCGCGGAGCAACTGGCCGGGTCGGCGCGCCCGGCCTCGCGCCGGCTCCAGGCTGTCTTCGCGGACCTGCCGCGCTACCTCAGCATCTTGCTGCTGCTCCGCGTCATCTGTGAAACCTCGGCGACCGTACTGGTGGTGGCCGCGTTCGTGCACTGGTTCGGCGCCACGTGGAAGGGCTTCCTGATCGCGCTGGCCGTCATGGTCGTGGTCGGTTACGCCGTGATGGGCATCAGCCCGGTCCCGCTCGGCCGCCGCGGCGCGGAGCGTGTCGCGCTCGGCGCGGCCACCGTGCTCTATCCGCTCGGTGTGCTGCTGGGCCCGATACCAAGGCTCCTCGTTGCCGCGGGCAGCGTGCTGACCCGCGGCAAGGGCACCACGGTGGGGCCGCTGGCCGGCAAGGCCGAGCTGCGCGGCCTGGTCGACTTCCTCGAGCAGCGCAGCGTCATCGAGCCGGGCGAGCGTGAGATGGTCCGGTCCGTCTTCGAGCTGGGCGACACGATCGTCCGTGAGGTGATGGTGCCGCGGACGGAGATGGTGTTCGTCGAGCGGGACAAGACGCTTGGCCAGGCCCTGTCGCTGCACCTGCGCAGCGGGTTCTCGCGCATCCCGGTGGCGGGCGAGAACGAGGATGACGTGGTGGGCATCGCCTACCTCAAGGACATCGTGGCCTACGAGTCACGAGCATCCCGGCTCCGAATCCACCACCATGGTCGACCAGGTGATGCGCCCGGCCACCTACGTCCCGGACAGCAAGCCCATCGACGAGCTGCTCCGCCAGATGCAGGCCCTGCAGATCCACGTCGCGATCGTGATTGACGAGTACGGCGGCACCGCCGGCCTGGTGACCATCGAGGACATCCTCGAGGAGATCGTCGGGGAGATCACCGACGAGTACGACCAGGAACAGCCGCCGGTCGAGTGGCTGTCCCCGGACGTGGCCCGGGTCACCGCCCGCCTGCCGGTAACCGAGCTGGCGGAGATATTCGGCGTCACGATCGAGGCCGAGGACGTCGAGACCGTCGGCGGGCTGCTGGCCCACGCGCTGGGGCGGGTCCCGATTGCGGGCTCGGAGGGGACGGTCGGTGGTTTGCGGCTGACCGCCGAGAACCTGTCGGGCCGCCGCAACCGGATCGGTTCCGTCCTCGTCGAGCGGATTCCCCAGGAGGCCGACCAATCCGACCAATCCGAACGAACATCCTCCTGACTTCCCCTGCCCCCGGAGCACACCGCCCCCGTGTCAGGGCCCGCCCCCTACACTCGACCACGTGAGCGACGCGCAGCTTGGTCCCGAGGATAAGAAGATCATTACCCTGGCCCGATCGACCCGGGCCCGGGTGGCGGCCGCCGAAGGGGCGGCCGTCCGGGACGAGCACCGGCCGCACATACGCGGCGGCCGCCGTGGCGCTCCCGTCGCTGCAGCTGTCCGCGCTGCGCCTGGCCGTTGCGATGGCCGTGTCCAGCGGGGCGGCCAGCCTGGAGGCGGCGGCCCTGGTCAGCGAGGCGGACGAGCCCGACTCCGGCGACCTCGCGGCCGTCCGGGATATCGGCCCCGATGCCACCGTGTTCCACGCCGGCCCCCGACGGCACCCTCCGTGCGGCTCTCCGCCCCTAACCGCGCGGCCAGCTCCATGATCGGCAGGGGTTTTCCGCAGTATAGAGTACAACAGGAAGGTGGCCCGCTTCGCTTGTGGCGCGTACGATGGCATCAGTTCCAGCTGCGACGGCTGAGCATCACGACGATCACCACGACGCAAGCCACGTTTAGTCCCACGCCAAGGACCAGGAACGTCGGCCATCCCTGTTCGATGCGGCCGGTAAGGACGTTGCAGTTCTGTCCCCAGAATCCAGCAAGGAAGGAGATGGGCAGGAAAATTGTGGCCGCCGCTGCAAGCCTGCGGCTCACGCTCGCCACGTGCTTGCTCGCGAGCGCGGCGTGCAGACCCAGAAGGGCGATGCTTCGCTCCTCGATCGCGGTGAAGTCGGCCACGACTTGCTGCAGCTCGTCGTTGATGTCTTCGGCGTATAGCTGGGTTTCGCGGCTGGCCCCGGGAAGGGACTGGATGAGCGGCGTCCGGGCCGCGAGGTCCCGGCCTGGTGTCAGCATCCTGCGGATCAGCGCGGCCCGATGCCGAATCGCCGTGTCTCGGCCAGCTCCTCGTCGTCGGCCTCGGAGCACCCGCTGCTCTAGCGCATCCAGCCGCTGGTCCAGCTCGAGACGAGCGCGGAGAACTGGGTGTAAAGCGAGCTGATTAAGGGACGCAGCGCCCGGATGGGTCGCTGCCAAGTTGGGGCGGGACCGAACGCGCCTGGCGCAAGGCATCGAGGGCAGGGCTCGGCGCGCGACGCAACGTGATCAGGAATCCGGTGGTGCAGTAACAGTGCACTTCGACGGGCTCGCGGAGCTGCTCATCGAGGCCGAAGCCGACGAGCATGACCCCATTCCGGTAAACCTGCAGCTTCGCGCGCTGGCCAAACTGTTTTGAGTCTTCGACCGCCAGAGGGTGCAGCTCCAGACGTGTGGCCAGCTGGTCAATGACCGCGTTGGTCGGGTTCTCACTGTCCAGCCAGAGGGCTGGCCTGCCTCAACGAGCTGCGCTATCAGCGACGGGAGGGCTCCCACACCACCTCGCCGCCGTGATCAATCCAGCTCCGCACGGCAGCAGATTACGCGATTCCGTCAGTACCTAGCGGGTGGCCAGCGCGGCGGCATTATCCCTGGGGACGCGGACGCCGGGTCAAGCGTCAATGCCACTTAGCCTAAGTCGATCATGACAGTCGCCGGTCCAGCTGGTTTGCGGCCGGCGGTGGCCGGTTTGCGTGCCGGGTCCCGGAGGAAGCGCGGGGGCGCTGCTGTTCCGCTGCATATTCAGGACGACACGTATGCCGTACTGCTCGCCGATCTGTGGCGCTGTCTGTCGTCTGAGGCGTTGTTGATCTGTGGAGTAGTCTTCGATGCCGCCTGGAACGGTGATCAGGAGCAGCCTGCTGCTGGTCGGTGGCCTGGAACCGGTGCGGGAGGCCGCGGGGCAGGAACGCGAAGCTGCCTGCTGGGGCGCTGAAGGTGTCGCTGCCGCAGCGGATAGATCAGCTCGCCGTCTAGTACGTAGAAGCACTCGTCTTCCACGTCATGGACGTGCAGCGGCGGCCCAGCTTCTATCGTGGTCTCAAAGACGCTCAGAGTTCCGCCTGTGCAGCGCTGCGGTCTGCGGTGCTCGCGCGTCGTTGCGTGGTGGCCTGGCTGCAGGCCGTCAAGGGTGCTGGGACGGGGTGCCTGCGGGGAGCATTTTCAGCGAATAACCCTGAGCACGCACCCGGTAGGCCGGGGTGCCGCGATGGGACGCCAGTTACGGCTCGGAAAATGACTCAGCAGTCACAGCGGCACCGCGCGCACCTGCTTACCATCACCACAGCGCCCGCCCTCCCTCCCCTCACCGGCCTGCCTGGGCCAACCGCTCGCCCGATGGGCGAGAATCGGGGGGTGATGTCGTCGCAGGAAGCCGCGGGCGCCGGAGCGCACGCGGGCTTCCGCTCGGGCTTCGCGTGTTTCACCGGCCGCCCGAACGTCGGGAAATCGACCCTCACGAACGCGCTCGTGGGGGCCAAGGTCGCGATCACCAGCAGCCGGCCGCAGACCACCCGCCGGGTGATCCGGGGCATCGTGCACCGGCCGGACGCCCAGCTCATCGTGGTGGACACCCCTGGCCTGCACAAGCCGCGGACGCTGCTGGGGGAGCGGCTGGACAGCCTGGTCCGCTCGACGCTCACCGAGGTCGACGCCATCGGCTTCTGTATCCCGGCGGGCGAGGCGATCGGCCCCGGTGACCGGTACCTGGCCCGCGAGCTGGCCGGGATCAAGGGCACGCCGGTGGTCGCCATCGTGACCAAGACCGACGAAGTGTCCCCCGACCAGGTTGTCGCCCAGCTCGCCGCGGTGGACCGGCTGGGGGAGTGGGCCGACGTGGTGCCGGTGTCCGCGGTGACCGGGTTCAATCTGGGCGTACTGGTTGACGTGCTGGCGTCCCACCTGCCCGAAGGCAGCCCGCTGTACCCCGAAGGCGAACTGACCGATGAGCCGGAACGGGAGCTGGTCGCCGAGCTCATCCGGGAGGCGGCGCTGGAAGGGGTACGCGAGGAGCTCCCGCACTCGATCGCCGTGCTCGTCGAGGAGATGGGCCCCCATCCCGGCCGGGAAGACCTCACCGACGTGCACGCGGAGCTGTACGTCGAGCGGCCCAGCCAGAAGGCGATCATTCTCGGCACCAAGGGCGCTCGGCTCAAGGACGTGGGCACCCGGGCCCGGAAGCAGATCGAGGCGCTGCTTGGTACCCGGGTCTACCTCGACCTGCACGTCAAGGTGGCCAAGGACTGGCAGCGCAACCCCAAGCAGCTGCGCCGTCTCGGCTTCTACGACTGAGCCCCCCGCCGGGGCCCCGGCCGGGCCGCTTCCCGCCCAGCCGCTAGGGCCGGTCCGCGGCCGGCAGCTGCCGGAACCAGCCGGCCCGCGACCTGGTAGCCGAGTGTCTCGTTGATGGTTACCATGTGCGCGTTGGACTCGGCGTTATAGGTCTCGATCCTCTCCACCTGCGGTTCCCGCTCCGCCAGCAGCTCGAGCATGGCCACCTTCAGCAGCAGCCCCAGCCGGTGCCCGCGGTGGCCGCGGACCACCACGGTCAGCTCCTGGTGGCCCCATTCGGGGTCGGCCGGGTCGACGGACACCTCGGTCAGTCCGGCCAGCTCCCCGGTCGCCTCGTGCCGGACGGCGACCGAGTAGTGACGCAGGCCCTGCCGGGGGCGCGTCGCCCGATCTGCCGGACCCGTTCGGCGTCCCAACTCTGCGCCGTTCCTCCCCGGCACTGTGCGGCGCGTCGCCCATGGCCTCGTTCAGCGCGGCTACGGCGTCGAGGTGGGCCTCGGGCACCGGCCCGGACCACTCCAGCAGTGCGTACCCGGCCGAAACGGCTTTGATGGCGCCCCAGTTCGCCTGCCGCCCGGCCGGAATCGAGCGCACGTCCAGCGTACGGCGGGCCTCGGTCAGCTCGGTGATCGCCCCGGCGGCGCACGCGAAGGCGTCACCTGTTTTCCCGCCCTCGACATCGCCGGTCACCCTCCCCGCCCGAGCTCTCTGGCGCGGGCGCTGGCGTGCCGGAGCAGGGCGGCACCCAGCCCGCCCGGCGCCGCCCCGGCGCCACGACCATCCACAGCCCGCTGCGGTCCAGGTTCTCCCGGTCCGGCAGCTCCAGCGTGTAGCCGCCCACGACTAGCTTCTGCCGCCCCGCTCCGCCCCGGCTCCGCCCTGCCGGTGCCCCGAGCGGGTCGCCAGCCATCTCCCGCTGGCTCGCAGCACCAGCCCTGCTCCAGCATGACGCGGAACACCCCGAACGGACATGGGCGGGCTGCCCGGTTCGTCCACCGGCGCCCCCGCCGCATAGACGTCGTACAGCGCGCGCGCCGCAGCAGGGTCTCCCGCTGCGTCAAACTGTTCAATACGCATGCCTCAGGAAAACACCCTTCCCCCCGCCCCCGCACCAGGTTTTTCCGTGCTGCCCCGGGGACCTTTCCATTACAGGGAGCGGACTCAGCCGTATAGGGATGCGGGAGGGAGCCGCCGCGTGATGGGTGGCCGGTTCTATGGCGTGGTGGCGGCGAGGTCGGCGTGGGGGTGGGCCGGATGTGGGTGCTGGCGCCGGGCTGGGCTCGGGGCGGCTGAGCGGTGCTGGGTCTGCTGTGGCGCTGGAGGTGCCCCGGCCGCGGCGCGGGTGCCTATGGGTAGCGTACTCAGCGGATATCCCTGAAAATGCTCCCGGTAGGCGGGAGTGCCGGCGCCGGGCCGCCGGGTACGGCCCGGCGAACGACTCGGCAGTCACCGCAGCACCAAGGGGCACCTGGTTTACCGGGTCAGGCCACCGCGCCCGCGGGGCGGCGGTCCGCGGCACGGGCGGCGGTGCGCGGCACGGGGCGGCGGTGCGCGGCGCGGGGCGGCGGTGCGCGGCGCGGGGCGGCGGTGCGCGGCACGGGGCGGCGGTGCGCGGCGCGGCGGCGGCTGGCTCCTTCTGCATCCCTACTGCGCTGCAACCGCTCCCCGTAACGCTGGGAGATCACCCGAGCCTTCGGCCCGGGTTCGCTGGGCCGGTAACGGGCGCCTCGCCTTCATCACGCTCCTCCGATACTGTTGGTTCATCATGCTGCGCGAGCTGCTCCTCCTTAGCAGCCGTGGCGGCGGCCGTTAAAGGCCGCTCCCTCGCCGCGGAGTCTTCGCGTGACTGCTGGCCAGATCTCTGCCGCCCTCGGCCGGATCCTCCGCAGCCTCGACGAGGAGCAGCATCCATCATGAATTCCGCAGCAGCCTGCGCCTGCGCCACATCCACCAGTAGACAGGGCGAGCAGCCGCGCCCTGCCGTACGCCGGCGGTCGATCGGGGCCGAGGCCATCCGGCCGACGTCCAGTGGCGTGCCGTGTCACCGTTACGCGCCGTTCCAGCCCATCGATCTCCCTGACGGGCCTGGCCCGCGAAGTCGATCACGAAGGCGCCGCGCTGGCTGTCGACCGACCTGCGGGACGGTAACGAGGCGCTGATCGACCCTATCAGCCCTGCGCGCAAGCGCAAAACGTTCGACCTCCTGGTCGCGCATGGGCTACAAGGAGATCGAGGTCGTCTTCCCGTTCCGCGAGCCAGACCGACTTCGACTTCGTCCGTGACCTCATCGAGGGCGGCCACATCCCGGACGACGTGCAGATCTCCGTGCTCACCCAGGCGCGCGACGACCTCATCGAGCGGACCGTCGAGTCGCTGGTGGGGGCACCGCGCGCCACCGTCCACCTCGACAACGCCGCTGCCCCGCTTTTCCGCCGGGTGGTCTTCGGCGCCACCCGCGAGGAGACCAAGGCCCTGGCCACCGACGGCACGATATCCGTGCTCCGGCACGCCGAGCGTCTCCTGCCGGACACCGCCTTCGGCTACGAGTACTCGCCAGAGATCTTCATGGACACCGAGCTGGACTTCGCCATCGACATCTGCGAGGCGGTCTCGGACCTCTGGCAGCCCGAGGCCGGCCGGGAGATCATTTTCAACCTGCCCTGCACCGTCGAGCGGTCCACGCCGAACGTCTACGCCGACCAGATCGAGTGGATGAGCCGCCAGTTCTCCCCCGTGAGCACGTGTGCCTTTCGGTGCACACGCACAACGACCGGGGCACCGCGGTCGCCGACGCCGAGCTCGCGGTGATGGCCGGCGCAGACCGGATCGAGGGCTGCCTGTTCGGCAACGGCGAGCGCACCGGCAACGTCTGCCTGGTCACGCTGGGCATGACCCTGTTCAGCCAGGGCATCGACCCGATGATCGACTTCTCCGACATCGACGAGGTGCGCCGGACGGTCGAGTACTGCAACGAGCTCCCCGTGCACCCGCGCCACCCTTACGCCGGTGACCTGGTGTACACGGCGTTCTCGGGCTCCCACCAGGACGCCATCAAGAAGGGCTTCCAGGCCCTGGAGACGGAAGCCGAGACGGCCGGGGTCCGGTTCGCCGACTACGCCTGGGCTGTCCTGTACCTGGCGATCGACTGGCGCGACGTGGGCCGCACGTACGAGGCCGTGATCCGGCTGAATTCCTAGTTCGGCAAGGGCGGCGTTGCGTACGTGATGAAGACGAGCATCAGCTCGAGCTGCCCCGGCGGCCGCAGATCGAGTTCTCCCGGGCGATCCAGGCCCGCACCGATGCGGCCGTGGCGAGGTGACCCCCAGCGAGACGCGGGAGCCGTTCTCCGCCGAGTACCTCTCCGACGGCCCGGTCGCCTACTCGGGCACCGTTCCTCGTCGGTGGTCGAGTTGAAGCACGTGCTGACGGGCCGAGATGCGTGTGGACGGCCAGGTCTGGCCGATCGAGGGCTTCGGCAACGGCCCGATCTCCGCGTTCTGCGACGCCCTCAACGCGGGCGGGGTCAAGGTCCGCGTGCTCGACTACACCGAGCACGCCCTGTCCGCCGGGTCCGACGCCCAGGCCGCCGCGTACGTCGAAGTCGAGATCGACGGCGGCACCCTTGGGCGTGGGCGTGGATGCCGACACCACCGGCGCCTCCATGCGTGCCGTCCTCTCCGCCGTCAACCGCGCCGGCCGCGGTTGACAGCCTGCTGACCGGCGACGCCCCCCGCCCGCCCCTGCGCCACTGACCGGCTGCGCGCTGCTACCCGCCGCGCCGCAGCCCCGGGTTCCGCGGGGGACCGTGCCGACCGTACGGCCCCCGCGGGCCCGCACCCATGCCCGTACTGGTGATCGCTGCGCGTGTCGGAGGCCGGGTGACCCGCAGTCCGCAACGAAGGTTCAGATCTGCCAGGCTCGCCGGGGCAGAAAGCCCAAATCAGTCCGGCTGTTGTGGTTCGGTCACGCCGCGGGCTTCGCGAGCCGTGGTGACGTCGGCCATCGGATCCGGCGGCCAGGCGCCGGTATGGCCGGGCCATCGGCCATTGTGGTCCTCGAGCACGCTGTCGGCGTCGAACTGGCCCATGCTCTGGATCAGCCTGGCGACCAGGCCGGTCCACCCGGTCTGGTGGGAGGCACCGAGCCCGGCCCCGTTATCGCCGTGGTAGTACTCGTAGAACAGGATGAGGTCACGCCAGTGCGGGTCCTCCTGGAATAGCCTGGTCCCGCCGTAGACGGGGCGCCGCCCGTCGCTGTCCCGCAGGAAGGTCCCGGCGAGGCGGCGTGACAGCTCCTGGGCCACTTCGAACAGCGTCATCATCTTCCCGGAGCCGGTCGGGCATTCGACCTTCAGGTCGTTGCCGTAGTACCGGTAGTGCTGGAGCAGGGCCCGGATCAGCAGCAGGTTGATCGGGAACCACACCGGCCCGCGCCAGTTAGAGTTGCCGCCGAACATTCCGGTGGTTGACTCCGCCGGCTCGTACTGCACCCGGTACTCGGCCCCGCCGACATTGAAGGTGTAGGGATGGTCGAGGTGCCAGCGCGAGATTGAGCGGATCCCGTGTGGGCCGAGGAAGCGCTCCTCGTCCAGCATCCGGGCCAGGATGCGCCGCAGCTTGTCCTCGTTCACCAGGGACAGGATCCGCCGGCCGTGGACGCCGGGCACGGCCGGGTCGGCGATATTGGCCAGCAGGTCCTGGTTGCGTTCGAGGAAGGTACCACCTGCTCGGTGATCTTCGGATACCTCTCGAGGAGGTCGGCCTCGATCACGGTCGTGGCGCAGATGGGCAGCAGGCCCACCAGGGAACGCACCTTGATTCGCATTCCGGTGCCGTCGGGCAGCCGCAGCACGTCGTAGAAGAAGCCGTCCTCCTCGTCCCACATCTCGTCGGGGTGATCCCCGATCGGGTCCACCGCGGCGGCGATCCAGAAGAAGCGCTCGACGAACTTGAGCACGAATTCCTCGTAGGTCTTGTCGTGCGGCAGGAGAGCCAGCGCCAGCTCGAGCATGTTCTGGCTGAACATCGCCATCCAGGCGGTGCCGTCCGCTTGCTCCAGCCGCCCGCCGGTGGGCAGGGCCGCGCTGCGGTCGAACACGCCGATGTTGTCCAGGCCGAGGAAGCCGCCCTCGAACACGTTGTGGCCGGAGGGATCCTTGCGGTTCACCCACCAGGTGAAATTCAGCAGCAGCTCGCGAAGCTTTCCTGCAGGAACGGAAGGTCCACCTTGCCGAGGTCTTCCTCCAGATTCTGCAGGAAGAGAGCCGCGAAGGCGTGCACCGGGGGGTTCACGTCGCCGAAATTCCACTCATAGGCGGGCATCTGGCCCCCCGGGTGGAGGTATTCCCGGGACAGCATCAGGTCGATCTGGCTTTTCGCGAAGTCCGGGTCGACCATGGCGAGCGGGATGCAATGGAACGCCAGGTCCCAGGCGGCGTACCACGGGTACTCCCACTTGTCCGGCATGGACACCACATCATGGTTGAACATGTGGAACCACGACTCGTTGCGGCTCCCCCGGCGGGTCGGAGAACGCAGCGGGTGGAGGTGGCGCTCACGCAACCAGCGGTCCACGTCGAAGTAGTAGCACTGCTTGGACCACAGCATCCCCGCCAGGGCCTGGCGCATGACCGCCTTCGCATCGTCGGTCACCGTCGGCGGCGTGATGGCCTCGTAGAATTCGTCCGCTTCGGCCCGCCGCCGCGCGATCAGCTCATCCGCGCCGGCAAACGGCGCCATGAGCGTCTCCGGGCCCTCCCGGGTGAGCCGCACCAGCATCGCGGCCTGCCCGCCGGCCGGCACGACCAGCCGGACGTGCGCCGCCACCTTGGTCCCCTCGCCGTCGGGATTCACGGTGTCCGCGCCATGCAGGAGGTGGTCGCCTATGCCGTCCTTGGCGAAGGGCGTCGCAGGCTCGGCGCCGAATACCCGCGCCATGTTCGTTTCGTTCTCACAGAACAGCAGGGCCGCTTCCGGCTCGGCGTGGAGGTAGAAAACGCCAACCTTATGGTGCTCGGCCCGGACGACCGGATGTGCCGACTCGACGCGAGCGAGCCGGGGTTTAGGGCTCACCGTCTCCCCATGACCATACGTTGCGGAACCACAGCGTCGGCAGCACGTGCAGCGCCGCGTCCTGGGACGAGCGATTGTGCACGGTGACGCGGCAGAGGATGTCTTCGGGACCGGTCTTGGCGTGCTCCACCTCGACGTCGAAATAACGGTCGTCGGCAAAGACGCCCGTATCGATGAGCTCGTACTCCATTTCATGCGTTGACCGGGCCCGGTTCACCGCCACCAGTTCGTTGTAGGGGAACTCGGCCTGCGGGTACTTGTAGAGATAGCGCTGGTAGCTGTGCGTCGGCAGGTTATCGACGTAGAAGTAGTACTCCTTGACGTCCTCACCGTGGTTGCCCTCGGCATTGGTCAAGCCGAACAGGCGCTCCTTCAGGATCGGGTCCCGCTCATTCCACAGCGCCACAGCCAGGCACAGCCGCTGTTTGTCGTCGCTGATCCCGGCAATGCCGTCCTCACCCCACCGGTACGCGCGAGACCGCGCCTGATCATGACTGAAGTACGACCAGGCGTCTTCGTTGTCGCTGTAGTCCTCCCGGACCGTCCCCCACTGGCGCTCGCTGAGGTAAGGCCCCCAGGCGCGCCACGGAACGCCCGCCCGGGCCTCCCGCAGCCGCCTCTCCTCGGCCGTCAGCGAGGCTGGATCCGCCAGGACAGGTCGGCCGGCCCCATCCCCGTCCGCCATACCGCGATTGTCCCATCAAGTCGTCGCCACCGGAAGGGCCTCCAGACCGTCGCGCTTCCTGCCGCCCTCGTGACCCGGCAGGTCAGGGCGTAACGGTTTGTCCGGGCGCTGGTCCCAGATTGGCGGAGTGATGCGGACGGTGCGGCGGCGCGCGGTTGTCTCCTGGGTGCGCGACAATGGAGGGCATGCGGCTGTACCGGGACGACGGGGGGTGCTGCGCACGCAGAAGCTCGGCGAGGCCGACCGGATCATCACCATCCTGGCCCGCAAGACCGGGCGCGTCCGGGCCGTGGCCAAGGGCGTGCGGCGCACGAAGTCCCGGTTCGGCGCGCGGCTGGAGCCGTTCACGCACGTTGACCTGATGCTGTACCCCGGGCGCTCGCTCGACGTGATCACCCAGGCGGAGGTGATCCGCCCGTACGGCGCGGCGCTGACCCCGGACTATCCGCGGTACACGGCGGGCGTCGCGATGCTGGAGACGGCCGAGCGGTTCACCCCCGAGGACAAGGAGCCGTCGCTGCGCCAGTTCCTGCTGCTCGTCGGCGGGCTGCGCGCCCTCGGTGAGACGGCTCGTGATCCCCGGCTGGTGCTGGACGCCTACCTGCTCCGCTCGCTGTCGGTGGCGGGGTACGCGCCCGCGCTGGAGGAATGCGCCCGGTGCGGGACGCGGGGCCGGCTGCCCGCGTTCGCGATCCCGGCGGGCGGCATGGTGTGCGGGTCCTGCCGGCCGCACGGGGCGGCGGCGCCCGGCGCGGGGACCGTGGCCCTGATGGCCGCCCTGCTCCAGGGGGACTGGGACAGCGCGGACAGCAGTGAGCGACGGCACCAGGTAGAGTGCAGTGGCTTGGTGGCCGCCTATCTGCAGTGGCACCTGGAGCATTCGATTCGTTCGCTGCGTCATGTGGAGCGTGTTTGACCGTCCGGCCGCCCGATCCCCATCCGAGTGGTGCCCGTCCGCCCGCTATTCCGCGCGACCTCGTACCCCGGCACGTGGCCATCGTCATGGACGGCGACGGCCGGTGGGCCAAGCAGCGCGGCCTGCCCCGCACCGAGGGCCACAAGGTGGGCGAGTCCTCCCTGCTCGACGTGATCATGGGCGCGATCGAGCTGGGCATCCCGTACCTGTCCGCGTACGCTTTTTCTACCGAGAACTGGCGGCGTTCCCCGGACGAGGTCCGGTTCCTGATGGGCTTCAACCGCGATGTCATCCACCGGCGCCGGGATCTGCTGAACGAGATGGGCGTCCGGATCCGCTGGGCCGGGCGCCGCCGCCGGCTGTGGCGCAGCGTCATCAGCGAACTGGAGGAAGCCGAGCGGATGTCGGCCGGTAACTCCGTGCTCACCCTGCAGTTCTGCGTGAACTACGGCGGCCGGGCCGAGATCGCCGACGCGGCCGCCGCGATCGCCGCCGATGTAGCCGCGGGCAAGGTCCGCCCGGACAAGGTGGACGAGAAGCTGTTCGCCCGCTACCTGGACGAACCGGAGATGCCTGACGTCGATCTGTTCGTCCGCTCGTCCGGCGAGCACCGGACCTCGAACTTCCTCATCTGGCAGGCGCACTACGCCGAATTGGTCTTCCTGGACACGCTGTGGCCCGACTTCGACCGTCGGCACCTGTGGCAGGCCTGCGAGATCTACGCCAGCCGGGACCGGCGCTACGGCGGCGCCGTCCCCAACCGTGTTAGCAATGTTGGTCCGGGGGGGCGACCCCCCGGAACCCCCCGCGACGCCCCGAAAGTGGTGCCCGCCGACAACACCGCCGCTCACGGGGCCTGAAGGCCCCGTTCGCTAGGCGGTCGGGCCTGCGGCCCGTCGGTCCGTAGCCGCGGTGGTACTTCGCCGATATACCGGCGCTCAACGAGGCCCCCGGCCCCGGCTCGTTGTGGCTTTCCGGACTGGAATGTTCCCTTTGCCTGGGCTATCCGCATTGCGGGGGCGTGCCTGGAGCCTCGGCAAATTTCGGTCAAATTATTATTTCACTAACCGGCGTCCGCAAGGCCAGCAAAAAAAGTCGGCCTTTTATCCGATTTTCGCCCGCTCCTTATCTCTGAGTTGCCCAGAATGCCACCGGGCGCGCCGAATATGGCACCAGGTGTGCCCCGATGACTGGCTTGACCGGATTTAAATTCCAGACACGAAAAAATCAGCATGACTACCCGTGTAAACGGCTGGGCAGAACGTTGTGTGGCGCCGTCCGTAATTGCACGACGGGGGCACTGGCCGGGCCGGAGAAATCTGCACGGGCGCCGCGGGCCAGGTGAGTCATACATGGGGGGCGTAGATGCGTCGCACAGCAGTGGCCGTCATTGGCTTCGGGTGCGCGGTCGGGGTGTTCGCGGCGGCGGGCATGAGCCCGGCCAGCGCACGTGCGGCCGGCCGGAGCGAGGTCAGCGGTAGCGTGCCCGGCGCCGGCGCGCCGGCGAGCAAGCTGACAACCATCGACTACGACGGCTATTCGATCACCGTCCCATCCAGCTGGCCGGTCTTCCACCTCGCTACCGATCCAGGTCAGTGCGTACGTTACGACATCAACGCCGTCTATCTCGGCAACCCTGGGGCCAACCAGAACTGCCCTCCGGCACTTATTGGCCGCGCTCAGACAATCACCATTACCGGCGCCGGCGTGCCGGGCACGCCGCAGCGCGGAGTACCAGCGGGCGGCGGTCGCGGAGGGCGGCCTGGGCGCCGCGCCGCCGCCGAGCAGCCCCGGCAGCCGCATCGCGTCCGTCCCGTCCACGCTGAGCAGCCTCGATCAGTACAGCCAGTTGCACGAGTTCCAGGGCGCGGTGTCCGACTCGCACCTGTCGGTGACCGGCACCTACGGAGCCAGCTCGGCACCGGTCGAGAACATCATCCGGGGCCTGCGCAAGCTGGGCGGGAGCCAGCCGACCGCGGCCACGGCAGCCGGTTCCCAGGCCCGGACCAGCACGGCGACCGTGGCCATGACGGACCGGACCATTACGACACCCATGGCGAAGCTGAGGCCATCGACGTCGTCGCCGCCAGGACCCTGGCGTCGAGCCTGCGGCCGGACATCCCGTCCTCGCCGCTGAACGGCTTTGACACCTGCACCGCGCCGTCCGTCATGGCGATGAAAGCGTGGAAAGCGAAGATACTCCGCCATCGGTATCTATATCGGCGGCCAGAACATGGCGTGCGATTACGGCAACCTGTCCGCATCCTGGGTCAAATCGGTCCACGCGCAGGGCTGGTCCCTGCTGCCGCTGTATGTCGGGCTGCAGGCGCCGTGCAATAGGTTCCCGGCCCCCATCAACGAGGCCAATGCGGCAGCTCAGGGGAGAGCCGCCGCGAACACCGCCGTCGCTAACGCGGCCAATTTCGGCCTGGGCAAGGGGACGCCGATCTACTTCGACATGGAGTCGTACGACAATTCGGAGGCGAACTGCCGCACCACGGTGCTCACGTTCCTGGACACCTGGACCCGTGAACTGCACGACCGCGGCTATACGTCCGGCGTCTACTCCAGTGCCGCATCCGGCGTGACCGACCTAGTGACGAATACCGTCATCGGCAGGCACCCCCTCGCCGAGCCGGACGCCCTCTGGTTCGCCCTATGGGACAACGACAACAACCTGACCGGCACGCCCTATCTGCCGGCCACCCGCTGGGCCTCGGATCGGGTGAAGCAGTACGCGGGTAACGAGACCCAGAAAGTCGGGGGTTTCACCATCAACATCGACGCTGACCGGATCCACGGGGCCGTCTCGGGGCCTTAACCCGGCCGTGCCGCGGAAATCCGGCCGTGCGCGGAAATCCGGCCGTGCCGCGGAACCCGGCCGTGCCGCGGAAATCCGGCCGTGCCGCGGAAACCCGGCCGTGACGCAGTTGATTCGCATTGGGAGGCCGGTGGCCCTAGGCTTGGACCACCGCGCCTCCCTTGCCCGGTTGTAGCCGTGCCCGCGCGTGTCACTGGGGGACGGGCCCACGAGGCGCCGGCCCCCGGGACGGTCCGTTACGCGGCGCCCGCGCCAGCGAGGACGAGCCCTGCAGCCCCGGCCGCCCTGGTCGGCTGGAGGCTCCCGTGGAGGCCCGGGCCACAGCAGAACGACGCCGACCGCCAGCCGGATGGAGACCTCAATGGCACTGCGCAGTGACCGCCTGGACACGATTATCAGCCTCAGCAAACGGCGGGGGTTCGTCTTCCCGTCCAGCGAGATCTACGGCGGGCTGCGGGCCTCCTGGGACTACGGTCCCCTCGGCGCGGAGCTGAAGAACAACATCAAGCACCAGTGGTGGCGCTCCATGGTCCAGGAGCGGGAAGACATCGTGGGCCTGGACTCCAGCGTGATCCTGGCCCGGGAGGTCTGGGAGGCCAGCGGTCACGTCACCGGGTTCGCGGACCCGCTGACCGAATGCATGTTCTGCCACAAGCGGTTCCGGGCCGATGACCTGATCGAGGCCTACGAGGAGAAGCACGGTCACCCGCCGGAGGGCGGACTGGCCGGTGTGACCTGCCCGAACTGCGGGAACAAGGGCACGTTCACCGAGCCGCGGATGTTCAACGGCATGCTCCGGACCTTCCTCGGCCCGGTGGAGGACGAGTCCGGGCTGGCCTACCTGCGGCCCGAGACGGCACAGGGCATCTTCATCAACTACAAGAACGTCCTGCAGACCTCGCGTAAGAAGCTGCCGTTCGGCATCGGCCAGATCGGCAAGTCCTTCCGTAACGAAATCACCCCCGGCAACTTCATCTTCAGAACCCGCGAGTTCGAGCAGGCCGAGATGGAGTTCTTCGTCCGCCCTGGCACCGACGAGGAGTGGCACCAGATCTGGATCGACACCCGGTTCGCCTGGTTCACCGGCCTTGGCATCCAGCCCGAGAACCTGCGGCTGTACGAGCACCCGAAGGAGAAGCTCTCCTTCTACTCCAAGCGGACGGTCGACATCGAGTACCGGTTCGGTTTCCAGGGCTCGGAGTGGGGCGAGCTGGAGGGCATCGCCAACCGCACGGACTATGACCTGACGACGCACGCCAAAGCGTCCGGGGTCGACATGACGTACCTCGACCAGGAGTCCGGCGAGCGCTTCGTCCCCTACGTGGTCGAGCCCGCGATGGGCGTGGACCGGACCGCGCTGGTCTTCATGCTCGACGCGTACACCGAGGACGAGGCGCCGGACGCCAAGGGCAACCTGGAGAAGCGGACCGTCATGCGGTTCGATCCCCGGATCGCGCCGGTCAAGGTCGCGGTGCTGCCGCTGTCCCGTAACGCCGACCTGTCGCCGAAGGCCCGCGACCTGGCCGCGGAGCTGCGCAAGCGGTGGAACACCGACTTCGATGACGCCAGCGCGATCGGCCGCCGTTACCGCCGGCAGGACGAGATCGGGACCCCGTACTGCGTCACAGTCGACTTCGACACCCTGGACGACCAGGCGGTGACGGTGCGGGACCGCGACTCGATGCGCCAGGAGCGGATCGCCATCGACCAGCTCGTGGCGTACCTGGGCGATCGCCTCCCGACCTGGTAATCCGCCCCGGGCTGGCCGCGCTGATCTGGCCGCCGCCGCCGGCGCCGGCGGCGGCGCGGGCCGGGGCCCTCAGTGTTCCGGCAGGGCCTCGATGACCAGCTCCACCAGGTCAACCGGGGCGGTTTTGGCCAGCGCGGCCGGCTCGCGCCGGGGTGCGCGGCGGAAGATCTCCGCTGCGGCGAGGTGGAAGCCGTCCGGCAGGCCGGCGGCCGCCATCGCGGCGGCGATCTCGGTCATCTCGGCCTCCCAGCGCCAGCCCTTGGCCGCTGCCGAGCGGGTCGCGTGCTGCAGCCGGCGCACCAGCTCCGGCTGGGACAGCGCCCATTCCTCCAGCAGCGTGCCTTCCACCCGCTCCTGGTGCGCGAGCGACCGGGCGGCCAGCAGCAGCGCCGCCGAGCCCTTGGTCCACGCGGCGTAGGCCATCTTCACCGCCGACGCCGCGCCGATGCCGCCGTCCACGACCTGCGCGCCGACCGGCGTGCCCGCGAACAGGGCGGCGACCTCGGCCGCCGGCTCGCCCGCCAGGTACAGCCGGGTCCCGTTCCCGGCCGCCGGGTCCGCGCCCGGCTGCGGCGGCGGCCCGATGATCCCGCCGTCGGCGAACCTGGTGGCCCCGGTGTCGGCCGCCCCCGTTTCGCCAGCACCGAGCACAGTCGCCACGGACCGCGTGGTCTCCGGCGCGATGGCGTTGGCGTCTACGAACAGGCCGCTGAATCCCGCTGCGCTCCGCGCGACCTCGAGCGCGGCGTGCGGCGGGCAGATGGAAAAGATGACCTGCGCGCGGCCGGCCAGCTCCGCCACGGTGCCCACGTCGGTCAGGCCCGCGGCTGCGGCGCGTTCCGCGGTGGCCGGGCTGCGGCCCTGGGATGCCCACAGCACGGTGTGCCCCCGCGCGGTGAGGCACCGCCCGATGGCGGCCCCCATCTCGCCAGGATGCAGCAGGCCAACGATCGCCTCGCTCATGCGTTCTATGCCTCCCTCGTGGGCACGGGCACCCAGGCGCATCCGGGACGCCCGGGACGTGAGGTCCTCGCGGGTCTAGCGTGTCACGCCGCACCTGACCAGTTCCCGGGAGGGGACCATTGGCCACTGCGGCGCTGGCTGCCGGAACGGTAGAGTCCCAACCAAATAAAGAGATGAATATCAGCCACGCCGCACGAGGAGCGTTCAGTGCCGAAGCTCGTTTATGACTTCACCGAGGGTAGTAAAGACCAGAAGGACCTGCTGGGCGGCAAGGGGGCGAACCTGGCCGAGATGACCAACATCGGTCTTCCCGTCCCGCCCGGCTTCATTATCTCCACCGATGCGTGCCGCGCCTATCTGCGCGACGGGACCACGCCGCCCGAGCTGGACGCGGAGGTGACCGCGCACCTCACCAAGCTCGAGTCGGCGATGGGCCGGAAGCTCGGCGACCCGGCCGACCCGCTGCTGGTCAGCGTGCGGTCCGGCGCAAAGTTCTCGATGCCGGGCATGATGGACACGATCCTCAACATCGGCCTGTCCGACCGGGCGGTGGAGGGGCTGGCCAAGCAGGCCAGCAACGAGCGGTTCGCCTGGGACTCCTACCGCCGGCTGGTCCAGATGTTCGGCAAGACCGTGCTGGACATCGACGGCGAGGCGTTCGAGCACGCCATCGACAACGCCAAGAAGGCCAAGGGCATCAAGAACGACCTCGACCTGGACGCCGACGACCTGCAGCAGCTGGTCGGCGTGTTCAAGCAGATCGTGCGCGAGCACACCGGCCACGACTTCCCGCAGGAGCCCCGCGAGCAGCTGGACCTGGCCGTCAAGGCGGTGTTCAACTCCTGGAACTCCGACCGCGCCATCCTCTACCGTCGCCAGGAGCGCATCCCGACCGACCTCGGCACGGCCGTCAACGTGGTCGCGATGGTGTTCGGCAACATCAGCGACGACTCCGGCACCGGCGTCGCCTTCACCCGCGACCCGGGCACCGGCCAGCAGGGGACCTACGGCGACTACCTCCAGAACGCCCAGGGCGAGGACGTGGTCGCCGGCATCCGCAACACGGTGCCGCTGCAGGACCTCGAGCGGATCGACAAGGCCTCCTTCGACCAGCTCATGCAGATCATGCGGACGCTGGAGAACCACTACAGCGACCTGTGCGACATCGAGTTCACGATCGAGCGCGGCAAGCTCTGGATGCTGCAGACCCGCGTCGGCAAGCGCACCGCGGCCGCCGCGTTCCGGATCGCGATCCAGCTCGTCGAGCAGGGCCTGATCGACATGGACGAGGCGCTCGAGCGGGTCACCGGCGAGGAGCTCGTCCGGCTGATGTTCCCCCGGTTCGACACCGGCACCGGCGCGAAGAAGGTCGCCCAGGGGATCAGCGCGTCGCCCGGCGCCGCGGTCGGCAAGGTCGTCTTCGACTCCGCCGCGCGCCGTGGAGCTGGCCGACCAGGGCGAGGACGTCATCCTGGTCCGCCGCGAGACCAACCCCGACGACCTGCACGGCATGATCGCCGCGCGCGGCATCCTGACCAGCCGGGGCGGCAAGACCAGCCACGCCGCCGTGGTCGCCCGCGGCATGGGCAAGACCTGCGTCTGCGGCGCCGACGAGCTCGAGGTCGACGTCAGCGGTGGCCGCTTCACCGCCCCGGACGGCGTCATCGTCGCCGAAGGCGACGTGATCTCCATCGACGGCACCTCCGGCGCGGTCTACCTCGGCGAGGTGCCCGTCGTGCCGTCGCCGGTCGTCCAGTACTTCGAGGGCGGCCTGGCCCCGGAGTCCGACGAGCTGGTCGCCGCCGTGCACGCGCTGATGACGCACGCGGACACCAAGCGCCGGCTCGGCGTCTGGGCCAACGCGGACAACGGCCCCGACTGCGCGCGGGCCCGCCGGTTCGGCGCCGCCGGCGTCGGCCTGGTGCGGACCGAGCACATGTTCCTCGGCGAGCGCCGCCAGCTCGTCGAGCGGCTCATCCTGGCCGAGAACGAGGCCGAGCAGCAGGCGGCGCTGGACGCGCTGGAGCCGCTGCAGCGCGGCGACTTCGTGGAGATCCTCGAGGCGATGGACGGCCTGCCGGTGACGATCCGGCTGATCGACCCGCCGCTGCACGAGTTCCTGCCCGACCTCACCGACCTGTCGGTCAGGATCGCCCTGGCCGGCGACAACGCGACCGACAAGGACAAGAAGCTGCTGGATGCCGTCCGCCGGCTGCACGAGGAGAACCCGATGCTCGGCCTGCGCGGGGTCCGGCTCAGCCTGGTCATCCCGGGCCTGCTCGACATGCAGGTGCGGGCGATCGCGCACGCCGCGGCCGACCGCAGGCAGGCGGGCGGGAACCCGCGCCCCGAGGTGATGATCCCGCTGGTCGGCGCGGTGCAGGAGCTGGAGATCGCCCGCGACCGGGCCGCGAAGGTCCTCAAGCAGGTCGCCGAGGAGACCGGCACCGACGTGCACGCCCTCATCGGCACGATGATCGAGGTGCCCCGGGCCGCGCTCACCGCCGGTGAGATCGCGCAGCCGGCCGAGTTCTTCTCCTTCGGCACCAACGACCTGACCCAGATGACGTGGGGCTTCTCCCGCGACGACGTGGAAGGGGCGTTCTTCAGCCGCTACATCCAGCTCGGCATCTTCGGGGTGTCGCCGTTCGAGACGATCGACCGGGACGGGGTGGGCCGGCTGGTCCGCCTCGCCGTCGAAGAGGGCCGGGCCACCCGGCCGGATCTCCAGGTCGGGGTCTGCGGTGAGCACGGCGGCGACCCGGACTCGGTGCACTTCTTCCACGACGCGGGCCTCGACTACGTGTCCTGCTCACCGTTCCGGGTGCCGGTCGCCCGGCTGGAGGCCGGCCGCGCCGAGATCGAGTCCGAGCGGGCCGCCGCGGGCAGCGGAGGCGGTAGCGACACCAGGTGAGCTGACGTCCGAGACACAGAGTTCTGAGCTGGTCTGGGGCGAGACCGGTTACGACGCGCACGCCACGGCCCGCTGGGTAGCTGAACCGCCCAAGCGGGCCGGGCGGAGCGCGTTCGAGCGTGACCGGGCGCGCGTCCTGCACAGCGCGTCGCTGCGCCGCCTGGCGGCCAAGACGCAGGTGGTAGCGGTCGGGCTCGCCGACTTCCCGCGGACCCGGCTCACCCACTCGCTGGAGTGCGCGCAGATTGGCCGGGGTATCGGCGCGGCGATCGGGTGCGACCCCGACCTGGTGGAGACCGCGTGCCTGGCGCACGACATCGGCCACCCGCCGTTCGGCCACAACGGTGAGATGGCGCTCGCGGAACTGGCCGCGAGCTGCGGCGGATTCGAGGGCAACGCGCAGACCCTCCGCCTGCTGACCCGGCTGGAGACCAAGGTGCTGGGCGCGGGCCTGAACCTGACCCGGGCCTCCCTGGACGCGACGCTGAAGTATCCGTGGCCGGCCCCGCCCAGCGGCGCCCCGGTGGTGCCGGACGGCGCTGCCGATCGGCGACGCCCCCGCCCCGCCCAAGTTCAACTACTACGCCGACGACGCACCCGCCTTCGAGTGGATCCGCCGCGGCGCGCCGGGCCGTCGCCGCTGCCTGGAAGCGCAGGTCATGGACTGGGCCGACGATGTGGCCTATTCGGTGCACGACGTGGAGGATGGCCTGCACGCCGGGCTCATCACGCTGGCGTACCTTCAGGATCCGGCCGAACGTGACCTGGTAGCTCAGCTCGCCCAGCGTTACTACGTCCCGCCGGCCTGGGCGACGACGGCCGAACTGCGCGAGGTGTTCGACAGCCTGATGGCCCTGGGCTACTGGCCGAAGAGCTTCGACGGCGGCCCCGGTGCCCTCGCCGCGCTGAAGAACCTGACCAGCGAGCTGGTCGGCCGGTTCTGCGTCGCGGCCCAGGAGGCCACCCGCGCCGCCTGCGTGGCGGCCGGGCCGGGCGGCGCGGCTGACCCGGTACGCGTGTGACCTGGTGGTGCCGCGCACCCAGCGGCTGGAGTGCGCCCTGCTCAAGGCGGTCGCGGCGCATTACGTGATGACCCGGGAAGGGGCGGCCGCGGCGCAGGCCCGCGAGCGCGACCTGATCGCCGAGCTCGCGGCCGCGGTGCAGATCGACGCGCCCCGGACGCTCGACCCGTTGTTCCGGCCGGCCTGGGAGGAAGCGCCCTCCGGCGTCGCGCGGCGCCGGGTCGTGATCGACCAGATCGCCTCGCTCACTGACACCTCCGCCATCGCCTGGCACCGCCGCCTCTGCCGTACCCCTTCCTGACTCGCGTTACTTCCAGGCGAAGACGGGCTGCTCGAAGTGGGCCACCCGGGTCCCGGCGCCGTGCAGGGCGACCTGGCAGAACTGGTAGATGATCGCCGCGGTCGGGGCGTGCAGGTAGCCGCCGAGCAGCGGCAGCTGGATGACGGGGAACGCGGACTCGGGGATGGTGATCAGCAGCGGCGGCACATCGAAGTCGGCGAGCGGGATCACGTGGATCTGGGCCACCTCGGTGGCCGGCCCGTTCATCGCCGCGCTGACGGGGCCGCCCCAGACGATCACCGGGGATATCACGTACCCCGACCGGCTGACGTAGTCGTCCAGCATCCCGAGCACGTCGCCCGCCGTGACCTCGACGCCCGTTTCCTCGCGTAGCTCGCGCCGGGCGGCGTCCTCGATCGATTCGCCCGGGTCACGGCGGCCGCCGGGCAGCGCCCACTGCCCGGCGTGGTTGCGCAGGCCGGCCGCCCGCCGGGTGATCAGCAGGGACGGCACCCCATCCGCGAGCACGACGCACACCGCGACGGAAGCCGCCTTCAGGCGCTCGCCCTGGGCCACGTGACGGCGGAAACCGCTGATATTCGCCGCCATCGCCGGCCGGTCCTGGGCCGGGCCGGACGTCACCATCGCGCAGTGTGTCCTTTCTGCCGTCCGGGCCGTCCGGGCCGTCCGGGCCGTCCGGATCCTCCGGTCCCCGCGGTCATGCTGGTCCCGGGTACGGTGCTCGCCGTGACAGCGTTCCCCGTCACCGCGGCCAGCACGCGCGCGGTGCTGGTCAGGTCCGGGAGCACGGCGTGCGCCCCGGCGGCGGCCAGGTCCGCTTCGGGGTAGCTGCCGGTCGCGACGCCAACCGCACGCGCGCCCGTCGCCAGGGCCGCCGCCACGTCCAGCGGGGTATCGCCCACCAGTACGGTGGCCGCACCGTCGAACGTGGTGCCGAGCTTCGCGGCGGCCTGCCGCCGGGCCACGTGCACCAGCTCCCAGCGGCTGGAGTGCATGTCGCCGTACGCGCCGATGTCCAGGTCCAGCAGGTCGCTCAGGCCCAGCACGGACAGCTTCACGTCGGCCAGCGGGCGGATGTTGCCGGTCAGCACCGACTGGTGCACCCGCCCGGTCCCGTCGAGCGCGGCCGGTGATCCGAGAAAGCTCAGGGCCTCGGCCGCGCCGGGCAGCACGTGCCCATACCGCCTGACCCGCTCGCCGAAGGCCGGCGCCTGCTGGGTCAGGCCGGCGATGAACGCGGCCACGTGCTGGGCCGGGTCAGCGATCCCGGCCATCGTCAGCGTCTCGGCGATGATGGCCCGGTCGGTGCGGCCCGCCATCGGGGCCACCTGGGCCAGCTCGCGGCCGAACAGGTCGGCGAACACCAGCCCGTACAGCTGCCCGCTCAGCCCGCGGCCCGCGTTCAGCAGCGTGTGGTCGACGTCCCACAGGACCAGCAGTTCGGGCACGGCCATGACAGTCAAGGTTACGGGGCGGCTGGAACAGGCCCGCCGCGGCGGCTGGGCGGCAGCACCGGTCATGGGCCGGCGCCACTAGAATCAGCCGGCAGACGCGCGCCGCGAATGCGGAAGGCCAGGACATCCGCAAGCGATAATTTAGCGGGGGATACCCCAGAAGGTCCTGCGCCGCCGGGCGGCATGCTCGGGGCCGCGGCGCCGGTCGCCTACACGGGCAGCGCGGGCTCCTCCAGGTCGGCGGGCAGCCCAGACGGTCAGTACCCAGACGGTCATTACAGAGCGGAGGCGGGGACGATGGCAGGCCGAATCCGCGATGAGGACATTGCGGTGGTCCGTGAGCGCTCGCCCATCGACGAGGTGATCGGCGAGTACCTGCAGCTGCGCAGCGCCGGCGGTGAGTCGCTGAAAGGCCTGTGCCCGTTCCACGACGAGAAGACGCCCTCGTTCAACGTGACCCCCTCGCGTGGCCTCTTCTACTGTTTTAGCTGCGCCGAAGGCGGCGACGTCATCAAGTTCGTGCAGCTGATCGACGGCTTGACGTTCGTCGAGGCGATCGAGCGGCTGGCCGGGCGGGCCGGCATCGACCTGCGGTACGAGCAGGGCGGGTACGTTCCGGGCCAGGAGCAGAGCCGGCGCCGCCGGCTGATTGACGCGCACCGGGCCGCGGCGGAGTTCTACGCCGAGCAGCTGCAGGGCCCGGGCGCCGCGGCCGGGCGCGCCTTCCTGGCCGAGCGCGGGTTCGAGCGCCCCGACGCCGAGCGGTTCGGCGTTGGCTACGCGCCCGCGGCCTGGGAGGAGCTGACCCGGCACCTGCGCGCGCGGGGCTTCACCGACGATGAGCTGATCGCCGGGGGGCTGGCCCGGAAGGGCCAGCGTGGGGCCCGGGATATGTTCCACGGCCGGCTGATCTGGCCCATCCGCGACCTGTCAGGAGACGTCATCGCGTTTGGTGCGCGCAAACTCGACCCCGATGAGGACGGACCGAAATACCTTAATACCCCGGAAACACCGCTGTTCCGGAAGAGCACCGTGCTGTACGGAGCCGACCTGGCCAAGCGGGAGATCTCGCATCGCCGGCAGGCGGTCATCGTCGAGGGCTACACCGACGTCATGGCCTGCCATCTGGCCGGCGTCCCGACCGCCGTGGCCACCTGCGGTACCTCGTTCGGCGAGGAGCACATCAAGGTCCTGCGCCGGCTGGTCATGGACACCGACGGGGTGGTCGGCGAGGTGATCTTCACCTTCGACGGGGACGCCGCCGGGCAGAAGGCGGCGCTGCGCGCGTTCAGCCTGGAAGAACGGTTCGTCACGCAGACGTTCGTGGCGGTCCAGCCTGACGGGCTGGACCCGTGCGACCTTCGGCTCGCGCACGGGGACGCGGCGGTCCGTGACCTGATCGCCCGGCGCGTACCGCTGTTCGAGTTCGCCATCCGCGGCGCGCTGGCCAACCACAATCTGGACACGGCCGAAGGCCAGATCGCCGCGCTGGACGAGGCGGCCCCGATCGTGGCCCGGATCAAGGACTCCGGGCTGCGGGCCCGCTACGCCGTCAACCTGGACCGCTGGCTCGGCCTGATGGACGAGCGCTTCGTGCTGGCCCGGATCCGGGAGCACGGGGGTGGCGTCCCGGGCGATCAGGGCCGCGGCGGGCGTTCGGCGCGGCGGGATCCGGCGCGGCCCGGCGCGGCGGCGCGGGGCGGCGCCGGGCCGAACGGGATGTCGTACGAGCCGCCGGGCGGCCGGGGCGGCCAGGGCGCGGCGCAGCGCACCGGCCAGGGCGCACCGCCGCCCGGCGGCCAGGGCGCAGCGCCGCCCGGCGGCGAGACCGGCTATGACCCGTCGGACCCGGTGGTGCAGGTCGAGCGGGAGGCGCTGAAGCTCGCGGTACAGCGGCCCGGGCTGTGCGGCCCCGAGTTCGACGCGCTCGGCGCCGAGGCGTTCACCGTGCCCGCGCACGCCGCGGTGTTCCGGCTGATCGCCGAGTCGGGCGGCACCGGCACGGCCGGCGGCGGCCGGGAGTGGGCCGCCCGGCTGCGTACGGACGCGCCGAACGACCGGGCCCGTGCCTTCGTCACCCGGCTGGCCGTGGAGCCGCCTCAGGTCAACGGGGAGCCGGACGTCCGGTACGTGGAGGTGGTCCTGGCGCGGGTGGGCGAGCTCGCGGTGAGCCGGGAGATCGCCTCGGTCAAGTCGAGGCTGCAGCGGATGAACCCGGTCCAGCAGCAGGTGCCCTACAACCAGATCTTCGGCGATCTGGTGGGACTGGAGCAGCGGCGCAAGGCGCTGCTCGACCGGGCCGCCGGGGCCTGACCGCCGGCCGCGCCGCTTGCGCCGTCCGACGCGCTTGGTTGACGCACCGCACGGGACGTAACCTACCTGGGTCGGATTACGGACAGCAAGACTCACCGTAACTACCGCCAGGGTGACAAAATTAGGTCCCCCGTAATCGGGGGTTCATGTCGCACACTGGGTTGCGTGAGCCTCAGCGTACTGACAAGCGGGCCTTCGCTGGCCGACCAGATGACCCATCTCGTAGCGCTTGGGAGGGAGCGGGGCTTCCTCACCATGGCGGACGTCGCTGCCGCCCTCGACCGTCACGAACTCTCACCCGACGCGCTCGGCGACGCCGTGCGGTTGCTGGGTGACGAAGGCATCGAGCTGGTCGAAGCCCCGCGCGAGGAGGCGGAAGACCCCAGACCCGCGGGGGAGGCGGAGCTGGGGAAGCCGGCCGCGACCAGTGATCTGGTCCGGATCTACCTGCGCGAGATCGGCCGGGTGCCGCTGCTGACCGCCGAGGACGAGGTGGAGCTGGCCAAGTCCATCGAGGCGGGCCTGTTCGCCGACGAGAAGCTGCGTGGCGGCTCGCTGGAGGGCGCCGAGGCGGCCGACTTCGAGTTTCTCGTGGCCGAGGGGGAGCGGTCCAAGCAGCGGCTGATCGAGGCCAACCTGCGTCTGGTGGTATCGATCGCCAAGCGCTACATCGGCCGCGGGCTGGTCTTCCTCGACCTGATCCAGGAGGGCAACCTCGGCCTCATCCGCGCCGTCGAGAAGTTCGACTACACGCGGGGCTACAAGTTCTCCACCTACGCGACGTGGTGGATTCGCCAGGCCATCACCCGGGCCATCGCCGACCAGGCCCGTACCATCCGGGTCCCGGTTCACATGGTGGAGACGATCAACAAGCTGGCCCGCGTCCAGCGCCAGCTGCATCAGGACCTTGGCCGGGAAGCGACCCCGGACGAGATCGCGGCGGAGATGGGCATTGAGCTGGAGCGGGTCGCCGACATCCAGCGCATCGCCCAGGAGCCGGTGTCGCTGCAGTCACCGATCGGTGAGGAAGAGTCCGACCTGGGCGACTTCATCGAGGACGCGGACGCCGTGGTGCCGATCGAGGCCGCGGCGTTCATCATGCTGCAGGACCAGCTGGAGCGGGTCCTGGACCAGCTGTCCCGCCGGGAGCAGCGCATCATCCAGCTCCGGTTCGGCCTGACCGACGGCCACCCGCGGACGCTGGAGGAAGTGGGCCGGGAGTTCGGGGTGACCCGGGAGCGCATCCGCCAGATCGAGTCCAAGACGCTGGCCAAGCTCCGGCACCCGAGCCGCGCCCAGATGCTGCGCGAATACCTGGACTAGAGCCTCCGGGAGCCTCCGTACCTACCTGCTCAGCCTCGCACCCGGCGGCCGCTCACCGCGGTCGCCGGGTGCTGGCCGTGCGCGTCAGGTGTTGTCCGGGTAGATGGTCGACCCGGGGGTGGGCGGCGGGTTGTAGGCCTCGGTCCCGTCCGGGTACGACGAGGATCCGTTGACCCGGCCGCGCAGCCCCGGGATCGTGCCGGCCTTGCTCATCGCGGCCTGAGCGAACCCCGGCATCTTCGCGCTGGCCTTGTCCTTAGCCGTCTGGCCCAGATCGGTTGCCTTCGAGGCGACCGTGCCCGCGGCCTTCTGGACCGCCGGGTGCCCGGCCACTCGCTGGCTCAGCTTCTTGACCTGCTCATAACGTTCCCGGCCCGCCCGCGCGCCGAGGACGTAGCCGGTCGCGAACCCGGTGACGAACGTGACTCGATACCGCATCGTGTGCCTCTCTTAACCGTATAGTCGTGCCCCGTTGCTTCCCCGCTACCCGCCTTCGTACTCCTCCCGCGACCACCGCGGAAGGCCGCCGCGCCCCGAACAGGCCAGTTGCTGGCCCGGAGGACTGGCCCGCCCGGGCCCGGGTCGGCCAGCCCAGGCCCGGGTCGGCCGGCTCCGGACCGGGCCGGCCAGCCCAGGCCCGCAGAAAGCTCCGGTGGGACGCTGCGCACGCCCGCTCCGTGGGTACGCTACTCTTAGGTCCCGGTAGGAATGGACGGGTCACCGGCACAGCGCGGACGCGTTGCGGCCGCCCAATACGGCGGCTCAGCGCGGCGGCCACGCCGCCAGGCCCGTGACCAGGTGCCAGCACGATCCCGCGTAGCTCAATCGGCAGAGCGTCCGGCTGTTAACCGGTAGGTTATAGGTTCGAGTCCTATCGCGGGAGCCCAGTGGTCTTCACGTTTCCGTTGTGAGCCCCTTCGGTGGCTGCTGACGGGAAGGACCCGGGGCATGACAGACAACGTACCCGTGAGCCGGACGGACGGTCCGGGCGAGCGCGGGACCGTGCCGGAGGCGGGCGCTGCGGGCGGCGCGGCGGCCCAGCAGACGAACCCGGCGTCGCTGGGCCCGGCGTTCTCGCGCACGCACAACTTGCTCACCCTTGAGTTCGGGGACCGTGCGGACTTCGATGACCCGCGCCGGGAATGGCGGCGGCTGTTCTCGGAGTTGCTGGGCACCTTCGCGCTGGTGCTGGCCGCCGCGGGCGGCGGGCTGCTGCACGCGAAGGGGCAGATCAGTCTGGCCGCGGCGGTCGTCGCGCCGGGCCTGATGGTGATGGCGATCATCTTGTTCATGGGCGCGGTCTCCGGTGCGCACCTGAACCCGGCTGTGTCGCTGGCCTTCGCGCTGCGCGGGGACTTCCCGTGGAAGCGGGTCCCGGGCTACATCATCATCCAGCTGATCGGCGCGACGCTGGCCTGCCTGTTTCTGCGCCTGGTGTTCGGGAACGTGGAGCATCTGGGGGCGACGCTGCCGGGCCCGGGGTACAAGAACTGGCAGGCCCTGCTGATGGAGATCGCGCTGACCGCGCTGCTGGTCAGCGTGATCTTGGGCACCGCGTCGGCGGCGCAGAACGTCGGCGCGATCGCCGCGCTCGGCGTGGGCGGCTACGTCGCGCTGGCCGGCCTGTGGGCCGCTCCGGTCAGCGGCGTGTCGATGAACCCGGCCCGCTCCTTCGGCCCGGCCCTGGCCAGCGGTGACTGGAAGAGTTACTGGGTGTATCTGGTGGGGCCGGTCGCGGGTGCGCTGATCGCCGTCGGCTTCGCGTCCGTGCTGCGCGGCCGTGGCGGCGACGCCATCTCACGTGCGGCGGGCTCCGGCGTGCTGGACCGGGGGGCCCTGGCCGCCAAGGCGGACCTCTCCCAGGACATCGACCAGGGCAAGGTCGTCCCGCAGGGTATCGCCGGCACCGATCCGCAGCGGAACGGGCCATGACCGGCGCCGCGCTTACCAGCCGCAACGATGACCGCGCCAGGGATGAGGGTGGCTATGACGGAGACGACGCCGTTCACGATCGGGACCGACGTCAGCTGCAGCGATGGGGCCTGCGGCAAGGTGACCTGCGTGGTTGTTGACCCGGTCGCTCGGACGGTCACCCATCTCGTGGTCGAACCGAAGCACCGGCGTGACGTCGGACGGCTTGTTCCGCTCGGCCTGGCCGATGCCACGGCGGATCCGATCCGGCTCCGCTGCACCCTGGCGGACTTCGGGAAGCTCGATCCCGCGGAGGAGACGCAGTTCCTGCCCGGCACCCCCGGATACCCGGGCTATGACCCGGAACAGGTGCTCTGCATGCCCTACTACGGCATGGGCATCGGCGGGGGCGGGAACTACATTCCGCAGACCGTCACCTACAACACGGTCCCCCTGGATGAGGTGGAAGTGCGCCGCGGCGAGCACGTCCATGCCACCGACGGCCACATCGGGAAAGTCCAAGGGCTGGTCATCGACCCTGACAGCCACCGCGTGACCCACGTACTGCTCCAGGAGGGGCACCTATGGGGCCGCAGGGAAGTGGCTGTCCCGATCGGCGCTGTGACGGGGGTCGACGACGGTATTCGGCTCAACATCACCAGGCGGCAGGTGCAGGACCTGCCGCCCGTGGACATCCAGCACCCGAGCGGGTAGCCCCGCCCGCGTACGGAAAGCGCACCGCCGCCGGGCTGTCGGATCATCGAGCTGACGCCTTCGCGGCGGTTCGCCGACTAGGCGAGCCAGCTCCAGGGAAAGCGTCGTATGGAGGCGAGTATGACGAACCAGCACTACCTGGCCATGCCGGCGGCGAAGCGACGGCGGCTCATCTTCCGGGCGGTCCTGCGCAGCGTCCTGGCCGCGGCGGTGCTGGTCGTTCTGTACTACGTGCTTCCGCTGGACTGGCGATGGGATTCCGAGCACGGCGATCCGCCTGCTGATTGGCATCCTGGTTTTCGCCGGTGTCATGGTGTGGGAGGTCAGGGCCATCGTCGGCTCGCGCTACCCGGGTCTGCGGGCGGCCGAGGCGCTGGGGCTGATCCTTCCCTTGTTCCTGCTGCTGTTTGCCTCCACCTACTTTGTGATGGAACGGGCCTCCGCGGCGAGCTTCACCCAGCCGCTGACCCGGACCGACGCCTTGTACTTCACGGTGACCGTGTTCTCCACGGTGGGTTTCGGGGACATCACCGCCAAATCAGAGGCCGCCCGGGTCGTGCTCATCGTCCAGATGCTCGCCGACCTCGCTCTTCTGGGCGTCGGCATACGAGTGCTCGTGGGGGCCGTGCAACGCGGCCGGGAACGGAGCTCGGATACGGGCGATAACACCGGGCCGACCGCCAGGTTATGGCCTCTCGGCGCCGGGTTCCATCCCGGGACCCGCTGCACCGCCCGTTTCCTGGTCCGGATTGACGGATACGAGCTCAACGCCCAGCTCCTGGACTTGCTCGATGAGCCCGAGCAGGTGCGCCTGATCGGTCACTTGACCGGTCAGCACCGTCGTACCCGCAAGCCGCTGCAGGCGCATGCCGTCAAACAGGATTCCGAACGCATCGCCCAGCTCCCCGTGAAGGACAAGCCGGTACCTGCGGCCTTGCACCCAGTAGCTGTCCATGTCAACGCAGCCTCACCCGCAGGCCGGCGACCCGTCATCACCTACCGGCCGGATTCCCCTAGGGGAAACTGCTGCCTGGCCAGACCTGGCCTACCCGCCGTCCGGGCGCCGGCCGGTCACAGACAACGTGGCAGGCAGGCCTGCGCGGCGCCGGCCGGCGGCGCCCGGTGCGTTATCCCCCGGGATGCTCGCTACAGGAGGTCGAGTTCGTGGGCACGTTTGAGCGCGTCGGCCCGCGAGGAGACCGTGAGCTTGCGGTAGATCGCCCGGACGTGGCTGTGGACTGTGCTGTGCGAGACGAACAGCTCACGGCCGATATCCCGCTCGGACAGATCGCCGCGCAGAAGCTTGAGCACCCGGGCCTCCCGCTGCGTCAGCTCCTGATCTGCGGACTGGACGCGGCGGATCTGCGGTGGCCGGTCCAGAGCAGCCAGTCTCCCGGCCAGGATCCCCGGATCAGGGCAGGATCCGAGGACGGATCTCGCCTCGGCTATCGCATCCGCGGCACGCTGGTGCTCGCCCAGGGCCCGGAGCACGGGCGCCTGGCCGAGCAGCGCATTCGCCAGCTGGATGGGCTGGCCAAAGGTCCGCGAGTAGGCGACGCCGCGTTCGATCAGCGGCAGTGCCTCCCCGGGCCTGCCCCGCGCCGTGAGCGACACTCCCAGCGCCAGCGGAGCCACGCCGATGACCTTCCCGGTGCCGTGCTCCCGTACGAACCCGGCGGCCGTCTCAGCCAGCACCCGCTGTTCGTCAAGGCGGCCGTGCTCGCCGGCGATCCACGATCGGTAGGCCAGCGACGCCTCGCCCGCCAGCCACTGCGCGCTCGCAGGCGCCAGCGCCGCCGATTCCGCGAACCACCCGTCGGCCTCGTCGGGCTCACCCCGGAAATACAGGCCCGTGCCGACCGCCCAGCACGCCAATGGCCGCCACGGCGACCCGGGGCCCTCGAGCTCGGCCGCCCGGCGGGCATTTTCCAGCTGGGCGCCGACGTCTCCCCACGGGAAGCAGGCCCGCAGCATCGTCAGGCTCGCCTCGCCCGAGCTGAAACCGTCCGGCAGCGGCCCCGCGCTGAGATCGCCGAGCCGTTCGACCGCCGCGATGGCCAGTGCCGCCTCCTCCCGCTTGGCGGACAGCGAGAGCACCCACGCCTTGATCAGGAGCAGCTGCACGTCGCGGCTCAGCATCTCCTCCGGGAGCCGCCGCAGCCAGGCCAGCACGGTGTCGTACCGGCACGTGTTGGCGTAGCTGATCCAGGAGCCCTGGATCAGCTCGGCGGCCTCGGCGTACGCCCCGGCTGCTATGGCATGCCGGATCGCCTCGTCGGCCGTCCCGTGATCACGATGCCAGCAGTACGCGCGGCGGTGCAGCGCCGGGGCCAGGCCCGGCTCACGCCGCTCGAGCTCCACCCGGAGCAGCCGCGCGAAGAGGTGGTGGAAGCGGTACCACCCGTTTTCGTCGTCGAGTGGGACCAGGAACAGGTTGGTTCGCGACAGCGTATCGAGCATCGCGCCCGAGCCTTCCTGCTCCAGCACGGCATCGCAGAGCGGGCCGGACAGCCGTTCGAGAACCGACGTGCGGAGCATCAGCGCCTGCGCCGGCGGGTCATGCGCGTTGAGTACCTCCGTCACCAGGAAATCCACCACGTGACGGTTCGAGCCGCCGAACTTGCGCGCCAACGCGTGCCGGTCGGCGGCGTGCTGCAGCGAGAGCGCGGCGAGATAGAGCCCGGCCGGCCATCCCTCCGCCTTCCCCACCAGGCCTTCGACATCTTCGCGCGCCAGGCCGAGGCCGAGGCGGCCGTTCAGGAAGGCGTCCGCCTCCTCGCAGGTGAATCGCAGGTCGCCGGCCCGCAGCTCGAGCAGCTCGCCGTGGGCGCGCAGCGCAGCGACCGGAAGGGCCGGCTCTGCCCTGCTCGCGAGCACGAGCTGGAACCCGGGCGGCGCATGGTCGATGAACCACCGGACACTGGCCCGGGCCGGGACGCCCGACAGCCGGTGGAAGTCATCCAGGATGAGCGTGATCTCACCCTGCCCGTCCAGCTCGTTGACCAGGCGCGGCAGGACCACGTCCACGACCGGTGCCACGACCGTATCCGCCGACACCGACCTGGCCACGGCGGGGCTGGCGCGGCGCAGCGCCTCGATCGCATGCGTCCACAGGACTACCGGGTCATTGTCGCCCTCGTCCAGCGTCAGCCACGCGACGGGCTTCCGCGCGGCCTCGGCCTCGCGCCACGCCGCCAGCAGGGTGGTCTTCCCGAAGCCCGCCGGGCAGGCGACCAGAGTGAGCCTGCGGTCCGACCCGCTTCGAAGACGTTCCAGCAGGCGTTCGCGTGGAATCGTCTCCTCGCGCACGGGCGGCGGGTGCAGCTTCGTGCTGACCAGGACGCCCTGTCGCGCCCCGTCGCCTGCGGCGGAGTCTTGCCGTTCAGCGGTGCCCTGGCGGGTCTGCGGCACTGCCTGACTGCGCGACAGACTCGGTGCCTGCCCGCCGCCGGATACCTCCTGCACAGGGCACATAGCGTTCACGCTGCCCGATACGGATTCTTGAAGCCATAGGCTGAAGGTCCCTATTTGCTCTAGCCCTGCCCGGGTCGCTGTTGAGCATCTGGAGGATCAACCGCGACGTCACCCACGACGGCGGCGTGCGATCTGTTCGTGGCTGGTCAGATGTGCTCGAGCGCGCCGGGGCGCTGGGCCAGCTGGTCCTCGGCGTGGGCGACCATCGGCATGCCGCCCGTGCCGACGGCCAGCGGCGTCATGTGGTAGCCGTGGTAGGTCATCATCCCGCCGGCCAGGAACGCCACCTGGTCCCAGCCGTTCTGCTTGAGCACGCAGTAGGCGATATAGCTGCGGAAACCCGACCGGCAGTAGGTGTACACGGGCCTGTCCCGGGGCACCTCATCCAGCCTGTGCCGCAGCTCGGTGTACGGCAGCAGGACCGCCCCCGGAATATGCCAGGCCTCGTATTCGGCCGGGGTGCGCACATCCAGGATCGTCACCCGCCCCGAGCAGCCCGGGTAGTCCTCGGGGTACCACAGATGGATGTCGCCGCGCAGCAGGTTCGAGCCCAGGAAGCCGGCCATGTTGACCGGGTCCTTCGCCGCCCCGTACGGGGGGGCGTAGGCCAGTTCGAGGTTTTCCAGGTCGAACACCGTCATCCCGGCGCGCAGCGCGACCGCCAGGACGTCGATGCGCTTGTCCACGCCGTCCCAGCCAAGCACCTGCGCGCCCAGCAGCTTGCCCCCGGCCGGGTCGAACAGCACCTTCAGGAACAGCGGCGCGGTGCCGGGGTAGTAGGCGGCGTGGCCGTTCTGATGGGTGTAGACCTTGCGGTAGTCCAGGCCAGCCGCGGCCAGCTCGGTCTCGGTCAGGCCGGTGCCCCCGGCGGTCATCTCGAACACCTTGACCACGGCGGTGCCCTGGGTGCCCCGGTAGCCCCCGACATCCTCGCGGCCGGCGATCGTGTCGGCGGCGATCCGGCCTTCCCGGTTCGCCGGCCCGGCCAGCATCGACAGCACCGGCTCCCCGGTCAGCAGGTGCGCGGTCTCCACCGCGTCCCCGGCCGCGAGGATGTCCGGTGCCGAGGTGCGCATCTGCGCGTCGACCACGATGCCGCCGCGCGGCCCGATCTCCAGGCCGGCGTCCCGGGCCAGGTCCACATTGGGACGCGCCCCGGCCGCCATCACGACAACATCAGCCGCCACGGATGTGCCGTCGGACAGATCGACCACCAGCCGGCCGTCCGCCCCCTGGCGGACTGCCGTGGCCGACGTGCCCAGCCGCAGGTCCACCCCGTGGGTGACGACGTGGTAGTCCAGGATCCGGGTCATCTCCGGGTCCAGCCACGGCATCAGCCGTTCGGTCCGCTCGACCACGGTGGTGGCCAGCCCGCGGTCCCGGAACGCCTCGGCCAGCTCCAGCCCGATGTAGCTGCCGCCGACGATGACCGCGCTGGTGGCGTCCTTGTCCAGCTGGGTAATGATCCGGTCCATGTCGGGGATGTTGCGCAGCACGTCGACCCGCGGGTCATCCGCGCCCGGGATCGGCGGCCGGATCGGCTCGGCCCCCGGGCACAGCACCAGCTTGTCGTAGGACTCCCGGTACGTCCGCCCCTGCGCGAGGTCGCGCACCTCGACTTCCCTGGCATCGCGGTCGATGCGGATCACGTCCTGCCCGGTCCGCACATCCAGCGCCAGGCTCTTGGCCAGGCTTTCCGGGGTCTGCAGCAGCAGGCTGTCCCGGTCCGGGATCACCCCGCCGATGTGATACGGCAAGCCGCAGTTCGCGAACGAGACGTAGTGGTCCCGCTCGAACACGACGATCTCCGCTGACTCATCCAGCCGCCGCAGCCGCGCCCCCGTCGAAGCGCCGCCCGCAACTCCCCCACGATCACCGTCTTCATCTCGCTACCTCTATCTACCGGGCCGCCCCCCAACATCTCGTTGATGAGATCGCCTCTGCCTACGCGGCCCGGCCGGCCGGCGGGTTCCTCTACGTTGGCGGCTGCGCTGCCCAGGCCTTGCCGGAGACACTCCGGTGCTCGTGAAGCCGCTCAGCTGTCTGCTTCTCCGCCCTGGAGTCCGACCGCGTCCTCGATGCGCCCCCGACGACGCGCACGCCGGTGCATCCCGGCCGACCGAGCCCGGCGATAAGGACGCCCGAGCGGGTCGATGAACAGCGCCACATGTCCCGGTGGCGGCCGGCACGGTGCCGTCGAGGAGCTCGATGCTGTAGCTGAGCGCGTCTCGCGTCCAGGCGCGGATCATGGATGACCACGACCGCATCCTCGGGAGGCCTGTCGCCCGGCTCCCCGAAGGACAGGACGGCGTTCGGGGGGTTGTCCGCGAAGCTCGTTGTCCCCTGCTGCCCAGTTGGCGACGAAGAGACCAGACATCATGTGCCCGACCTCGCGCTGGGGACGGTCGGCGAAGTACAGCGTCGACGGCGACACGCCATGCAACGTGATGGTTCCCCGGTCGCTGCTCATGCTCGCCGCGGTCTGGACGAACAATGCCTCCATGTCCTCAAGCTGCTGCTCGGTGACTCACTCATCGTGGCTCCTCTCTCCGCCGCCGTGCCCGGCTGGGCCCGGCCGCGTAGTCCGATCGTGACCGTTGCTGGCTGCCGGCAACTTTCCCGGATGCTCAAGCCATCGATAGGGCCGAACGTCCCGGCGAGGAAAAAACCCCGCTGGTTCCGGCCTTCGCCCTGATGCCGGCGTACTGATTCTCGTAGCCAGTCTCTGTCGGGCATAGCCGTGCCTGGCGCCAGCGACACCGTCCTGGCCGCTCAGTCGCCGGGGCCGGGTGAGCAGGTGCCTGTGGTGCCGCTTTGGCGGCGTGCTTTTGCAGCCGGTCCGCCAGGAACATGACGATGACGGCGATCCCCACGCCGGCGAACGTGAACAGGATCCTGCGTCCCTCGTCGGCCAGGTCGACGGGTGGGGCACGTCCGCGGCGATCAGGATGGCCCCGCCCAGGGCTGCGGTGTACCAGGCGTAGTTCACGCCGTGGATCGACGCGGCCAGCGCGACCAGGACGACGACGATGACCTCGAGCGCGGTCCGGTTGTCGACCGCCAGCAGGACGAGGGCGGCCACCGCGGCGCCCACGACCGTCCCGGCGATGCGCTGCTCGGCGAAGAGGTCGGATGCTGCAGGTGGCTTCATGGCAATGATGGTCGCGATGGGCATCCAGTAGGCGACGGGCAACTTCAGCCCGAAGGAGATCGCGACGGCGATCGCCAGGGCGGCGGCCCGGATCACCGCGAAAGGATCATCGGCCGGGTCAGCGCCGCGGCGAGATATCGCCGGGATCTCGGCGAGACGCTGGGGCTCCGTGACCCGCCCCCGGCCAGCCACATGATGAAGGTCCAAGCAATCAGCAGGGCCGACCCGACCACCAGGCCAGCGCCTGCTTCCACGGTTCGGTGTCGATCAGGCCGGAGCCGAACAGACCCGGCACTTGAAGGAGATCAGAGTCGGCAGGCCCAGGGCGACGATGAACCAGACGTTCAGCAGATCGGCCGCGACGAATCGGTGCAGGCCGTATGTCACCGCCAGCCCGCCCAGCAAGGCGGCCACGAAGGCGGCCGCACCACGAACCCCCAGGCCCCGCCGCCGATGCCGAACCCCAGGCCGTCAGCAGCGCACCGGCCGTGGCGACCACGGCCAGCCGGGGCACCCGGTCGCCGTCCTTCCGCGGGGTCGCTCACGGCCACGAACAGCGCCCCGAAGATCGCAGTGAGGAAGTACCTCCGCTCCGCTTGGAGCACGCCCACGATGATCAGCAGCCCCATCACGACCGCGAAGACGGCGCCTCTGTGCAGATTAAAACCCTGCCGGTTGAGCTGGAACACCTTCGCCACCTGGCTCACGGACTGACCTCTCAGCATCTTGACCTGGGACCGGCGAAGCAGGCCTCCCGTGGTTGGCACCGGACGAGGGCAGGGACCGGGAATCGCTCAGCCACTCGCGCCGGGGCAGATCCGCGAGCTTCACCTGGGACGGAGTAAAGGCGAGCGCCATTCAGCCGGTGTCACCGGGTACGCAGTTCGTCGTTTTAGCGCCTGGGTTTCGACCCGCTTGCGTGGTCCACGGATGGGCCTGGTCCTGCTACTGGGTGGCGTCGCTGTCGTAGGCTATCTCGGCTTCGGCCACGGTTATCGCGATGCCCAGCGCCCGGAGGATTTTCCCGCCTGCCGAGACCACCCGGGCCGTGCCCACCACCGGGGCAACCGCGATCATGACTCCCTGGAGATCGTCGGCGGTGACCCCGGTGTCCACGGCGGCCCCGGCGTTGGCGAGGTAGGAGGCAGGCGGCGCGTCCACCGCGATCAGCGCGGCGATCCTCGCGAGCATGAGCTCGCGCGGGGCAAGAGAATTGTGCGCGACCGACGCC
>CAVZKY010000036.1:137500-266625 GCA_963775825.1 uncultured Actinomycetes bacterium | reverse complement strand
CGGCCAGGAGCGCAGCGGCCAGGTGCTCGCGTGTGACCATGGTATCTGGAAAACGGGGACCCTGAACACGCTGGCGATGGGCTAGGTGCGCCGGAACAACCCGATAGCCTCTGCGGTCCTGCCCTCAGCCCGGTACGCGGCGGCAAGCCGTCGTAACCCTCAGCGCGTCGGGATGGGCCTCTCCGCAGACTTCTCGGTTTCCCTAGCCGCCTCAAGCAGGATGGCGGCCGCGTCTGCGGGTTCGCTCGGCATGATCAGCGCGCGGCCGAGGCCTTTGCGGGCCGCGGCGATGCCGAGGATGACCCCGCGTGAACCCATAGGCCTGCCCAGCGGGCGTTCGCTGGTAATGGTCGAGAACCTGGTGATAACACGTCAGGGCTTCGGTCCCCCGCCCGGCGGCTAGGTAGGCATCGGCAAGCCGGGCAGTTGCTGTCACCCTGTGGGGGTGTCCGGTCCCAGCACGCGCTTGCCGGTATCGGCGAGGTCCTGCCAGTAACGGACAGCAGCGCCGGTAAGCTGACCAGCGTCGAAGCTACGGCCAAGACGAGCAACAACTCGTGACAGCTCCGCCCACAGCGTATCAGCCGCTTCCGCTGAAGGCCCGCCGCGCTGGCCTGCAACCACTCGGTAGCCACGCTCGCGATTCGTCGGCTGGCCACCCTCGAGCAGGGCATCCGCCGCGGCCCGCACGGCAGGCCCGCGCAAGCCATCGGGTATGGCCTTCCGGATCTCGGCCTGAACTGCCGGGCTCGTACCGACCACCGGCGTAGCTTGTGCCGACTGACCCCGGTTGATCCAGACGAGGCCGACCTGCTTGAGGACCAGCAACGCTTCCCCGCCGCGCATCCGCTCGACCCCCAGGATCGTGTTCACAGCAGCAGTGGTGAAGACGTCGGCCGGGATGCGGTGGCCGTCGAGAAGAGCCGCGATCACCAGCGCCAGCGACGCATCGGGCAGCATCCGCTCAGCGTGCTCAAGGGGCAGCATCCACGTCACCGAGGAGGCTGACGAGGCCTTGCCCAGCGCTGCCTGCATCCGATCCTGCTGTCGCAGGAGGTATTCCCGGTAGGCCCTGCAGGTCGTCGTCGTGTTCGCGATAACGGCACTGGCCTGGGCGAGAGCCAGCGGCTCGCCGTGGAGAGCCTTGACCAGGTTTACCGCCCCGCGGCGCTGATCTGAGTCTGCACTGGTGCGCTGAGCTAGGTAGCTAAGCGCCTCACGGGCGCTGAAGTACCCGACCGGGAGGACGTGAACCTGGCGCTGGACGAACGCCATGCCGGGCTGCCGTGTCGTGATCAGGACCCGGCCCGCCGGCCCGTCTGGCCATAGTCCCTCCAGGTCCTTGGCATCTGACAAGTCATCCAGTACGACGAGCCATGGATGTGGCGTCTCGGCGAGCCAGGCGACACAGCGGGCAGCGACTGATTCGGCCGTTCCCGCGGGTTCGATTCCCGTCGCTGCGGCGAACCCTTCCAGCAGGCCAGACAGGATCGAGGCGCGGCTTGTAGCGGAAATCCAGATCAGCACGTCGACACCGGCAGATTTCCAGAGCGACTCCGCGAGGTACACGGCACACTGAGATTTCCCGGAAGCGCCCGGCTCATTTCGCGGCTCCGCTGCTGACGCTGCGCCGGTACTAGCGCCAGCGCTGAGCCCGGAGGCAGCGCATCCTGGATCCCAGGTGCATTCCAGATGCCAGGTGCTGTTTCGGGTCGGCTAGTGAACGCCTCCGCAAGCGGAGGCACCTGTCCCACCCGTATCCGCTTGTTTGCCTGGCCGCCCCTCGAACCTGCCGGATCTGCGAGCCGTCCGGCCCCCGCGTCTCGTTTCGCCCCGGCCGCGCCGGGCGCCAGCCGGACGTTGGAGGGCGGCGGTACGACTGGAGCGGAACCGGCAAGCCTGGATCGCTGAGGTATCTCCTGGCCGATCATTCGGCCTGCGTGTCCTCGTGATACGACGTCTCGTCAATGCCCGGGCCGTCTGGATACCTGGCTGCGGACACGCAGATCCCCCTGTGTCTGGTCACCCGCGGCATCATAGCCCACTCAGCGGATTTGTCTCGGTAACCGCTTCTAGCGACGAGGACGACCCTTGGGGCAGGTACTGCACGGTATGTGGCGCGAACAGCCATTACGAATGCGACTGCCCGTGCCCTGTCTGCGGGCAGGACGGCTGGCATGACCTGTACGTGGCGGCGCGGCCCGGCTGGCTGCGCTGCCGCAGGGGTACGTCTACGAGGAGCACGGCGTCCCGGCGGCCGGGCGGGCGGCCGCCTCAGTCGGCTACGACCTGAAAGGTGGCCAGGGTGGGATCGGCCGCGTAGGCGATCCGGCCGCCGTCGGCCGCCACCTCGCGCAGCGCTCCTAGCGCGTCGGCGGTGATGAGCTCGCCGGGGGCCAGCACCGGCACGCCGGGCGGGTAGGGAGCAACCAGCTCGGAGCTGATCCGGCCGACGGCGGCTCGGGCGGCGACGGTTTGGGTTGGCGCGAAGAAAGCCTCCCTGGGGGCCAGGACGGTCTGCGGCCGCACGGTCCAGGTGGCGGCGGCGGCCGGGCGCCGCGGCCGGCCGCGGTGCCGCTCGATCGAGGCGATCAGTTCCGTAGTGAACGCGGCGAGCCGCGTCTCGTCGTCGGCGATCGTCACGAGGGGCACCACCGTGTCCCGGTCGCCCATCTCTACCGGCATGCCCGCGGCGATCAGGTCGGTCTCCACCAGGCCGCCGTGCGCGCCGGTTCCGGCCAGCAGCACGACCAGCTTGGCCGGGTCGACGCCGGGCCCGTCGAGCACGTCGGCTCCTGGGACCTCGCGCAGCCGGGCGCGGCGCCTGCGACGCAGCGCAGCAGCCGGGCGCACAGCCGCTCCCCGTCTCTGGCCAGCAGCGCCCTGGACGCGTCGATGCTCGCCATGATCGACCCGGCCGGGCCCGTAGTGTGGGCGGCGTCGAACGCCCTGTTCAGCCGGGCCGGGTCCAGGCGTCCGGTCCTGGCCAGTACCAGCGCGCCCTGGCTGTAGGCGGGCAGTGTCTTGTGCGCGCTGGTCACCATCGCGTCGGCGCCCGCCGCCATCGCGTGGGCCGGGAGATCTCGATGGAAGCCGAGGTAGGCGCCCCAGGCCGCGTCCACGATGAGCGGCACCCCGGCCTCGTGCGCGGCCCGGGCGTGGCCCGCCAGGTCTCCGGTGGTGCCGACGTAGGACGGGTCGCCGAGGATCACGCCGCAGGCGTCGGGGTGCGAGGCCAGCGCTTCCCGTACGGTCCGCACCGCGACCGCGGCGGGCAGGCCGGAGCCCGGGTCGATGTCCGGCCGGACCCAGACCGGCCTCAGCCCGGCCATGACCAGGCCGAGCAGCAGCGACTTGTGCAGGGTCCTGGTGATGATCACCTCCTGGCCGGGCTGGCCGATGGCCAAGCAGAACGCCTGGTTGCCGTGGGTCGAGCCGGCCACGGAGAACCGGCACCAGTCGGCGCCCCACAGCGCGGCCGCGCGGGCCTCAGCGTCGGCCAGCAGTTGCTCGGCGTGCTTGATAGAGTCCAGCCCACCGTAGAGGGGCGCGTCACCCGCGACCACGGCACCGGTCAGATCCTGGCGCTGTTTGTGGCCGGGGGTGGTCATCGGCATGAGCTGGCCGGTCTGTGCCCGGGCCGTCCAGTCCAGCCAGGCAGCCAGCAGCGGGGCGTCGGCGGCCAGGCCGAGCGGGTCGCGCGGGTCCGGTACGGACTTCAGGTCCGGCGCGGAGCGCGGGTCTGGCGACTCAGGGCTGCTTGTGATCATAAATCCAGCATCCGCTTGTGATCATAAAGCCAGTATCCGCCAGGGTCGGCACGGGTCAATGTCCGATGGCGCGCACCACTGTTCGGTCGGGAAACCTAAGACACACCGCCCGGGGTGGTCAGCAAGTCCGGCCCGGCCGCGCCGACCGCAGGTCAGCACCCATGGCGATCGCGGAAACAGCCCGGCAATGAACGCGCCAGACCGACCCTGCTAGGGGCCGCATGTGCGCGTCAGCAACCTGCGTCGGCCGACGCGACACACGAGCCGGTATGTCGGAGGTAACGGACATAAGGGTGGCGGCGGCGGTCGCGACATGGTTAGGTTAGCGTGGCGGGATGGTGTCATGCGCAGCGCCGGGCCCACAGCAAAGGAGCCAGCCATGTCCACGAGGTCCGTGGTGTTGCTCGCCTTGGCAGCCGCCGCACCCGCCCAGCTCGGATCGGCGGCGCAGTGGCCCCGCGGCCTGGAAGATGTCCCACTGCGTGCGCAAGGCTCCGACGCTCACTCCCGGGCAGCCACCGCACACGGCCTTGTGGCAGCCCGACCAGGTCACCGCCTGCCCACCGGAACCTGATGTGATTGGCCTGGCCGTCCGGACCGTGCACGTAGCCTGGGCGCGCGTCGGCTATGGCTGTACGCCCGGATCGACGTGTCCCGGGACCGCTCCGGTCGCCTCCACGTCGCCGAGGTGAAAGGAACCGAGCCGTCCCTGTTCTTTCCCGACCCGACCCGGCCGGGGGTATCGCCGTACCCAGAGAACTAGGCGAAACGCGCCGGGGCCCGGCGCACGGATATTGTACCGCGCAGATAAACCTGTGGATATTGTGCCGTGTAGATAAAAATGTGGATACGGATAAACATGTTCTGATTGTGCGGTACAGACGAACATGTGATGCTAGCGACATGACGGAAGGGTACGTAAAGGATCGATACGCGGGAAGTTACGACGCTGCCATGCAGATCGTCGACGCCGGGTATGCCCGGCGCCGGCTACGCCCGGACGAGCGGGCCGCCTTGGAATGCCTACGCTCGATCGCCGGGCGGTTCTTCGCCCGCGACCCGGAGTGGAAGAACATGTTCTGCGGCGGCGCGACCGGCTACCAGCCCTACGGAAACCGGTGGGCCGATCCGGACACCGACGACCCTGCTCGCCGGGACGGGTGCGAGCGGCTGGACAACTGGTCCGGCCACCGCATCCCCGGCGCCGGCCAGATGCCGACGCTCCAGGTGGCCCTTAACTGGTGGCAGCGCACTGCAGCCCGGATTGCCGGCCAGGTCCTCGACGGAATCGCCGCGCACTACGCCTACCAGCGGACCTGGGATTTCCGGCCGACATCCTGGCTGGAAGCCAGCTGGTACCCCGACCGTGGTGACGGCATTGCCCAGCACACGGACGGGCACCTGATCACTGTCCTCGCCGCGGACGGCCCCGGGCTGGAGGCCGACACCGGCACCGGGATGGCCCCCCTCTGGGGCGGCCCCGGCGAGCTTGTCATCCTGCCCGGCGAACTCATGTCCGCCATGACCGCCGGCCAGATCCCGCCGCTGAGCCATCAGGTCGCCGGGAACCACCGGCCCGGCCGGCTGTCGGTCATGTACTTCGTCAATCCGCCGTTCAAGGGACAGGTCGCACCCTACGCCGGCGGGCGTGCCGATATCGCCGATCTGGCCCTGACCCGGTGTACCATGTTCGGCCAGCAAGTCCCTGCCGACCTGCTCCCCTGACCGGGGATCAGGGTGCGGCCCGGGCAGGCGTACGGTCCGGCCCGCGGCGGCCCCGGTGCCCGCGTGGCCAGCTTGATTTCGAAATCCAGATGGCAGCAGGTCAGCGGAGGCGAGCGGCGGGATTGGGAGCTGATGCAACAGCCCCCGGCTAGGTCACCGGCCGCCGCCGCATGCATGGCAGCGTTCTACCTGCCCGCCGGGTTCAACCACCCCGGCTTCTGCCTCGTCGACGGCAGGATCGTCAAGACCCTGACCGGCACCGACCGCCGCGGAGAACGCGGACCGCCCGAAGCCAGGCGGCCGAGCCGTTCGAGCTCGCCGCCCGGATACTGGGCCTCGACCCGGTTGACTGCATCGCGATCGAGCACTCTGCGGCCGGGGTCGCCCCGGCCCGCGGAGGCCACATGCTATCGTCGCGCCGCTGTCCGGTACCCAGGTCATCCCGGGCCGAGACGACACGCTGATGATCCGGTTGCTGACGGCCCTGCAAGCGTGCCCGTGCGGCCTGCTCGCCGACCTGGCCTGGGTTATTTAAACACCTACGGAGAGGGGAACGTGATGAACGACCCAGAACCGCCGACCGTGGCCCCGCAGCCGACGGTGACCTATGGCGGTCCGGGGCCGTTCCCCGGCCCCGGACGGGCAACCGGCCGCCGGGCCCACGCTGCCGGCCGAAACCCTGGCGGCCGTGGTGATTATCCTCGTCTGGGAGGGCGCAACCGCAGCTATCGCCGCAGTGTTCGCGGTGTGGGCGAATTGGGACTACCTGCGAGAGGTCGCCAGGCGCGAGGCGAAACCGCGGCTGGCCTCATGGGTAATCTGGACCGTCGCCATGACTGTTGGCTCGGCCGGCGCGGCCCGGATGGCCCAATGGCCCGCCGCGGCGCTCGGCTTCGCCGGCGCGGCCACCTGCGGAGCGGTCGTGGTGGCCGGCTGGCGGCGCGGGGATAAGAAACTGACCTGGCTGGACGGGTTCGCCCTCATCGCCGGCGGTGCCGGGATCGTGCTGCTCACGGCGGCCATGCTATGGCCAGACCGGTTCCCGATAACCGTGGCCATCGGCATCTCGGTGCTGACCGACCTGTGCGCGTTCGTTCCGACCTACCACAACGCCCGCAAAGGCGAGGAGGTCCCCCGGCCATACATCATAGACACGATCGGCGCTGCGGCCGCCTTGGCCGGTGCTCGCCATTTCCCCCAGCCGGTCGGCGTCATTTTCCCGGCTTACCAGGTGGTAGCGTGCGCGGCGGCCGCCTGGTTGGCCGCCGTCGGCAAGGCGCGGGCCGACAAGGCACCGGAACACCTCAAGGCAACGGCGGAGACCAACGCCGACGTGCGGCAGAACGCGTTCGTCGTCCGGGACAACCTGATTCTCGGTGATCCCGCCATGGCGGCGGGGCTGCGTCGGCACCGTGACGCCGGGGGCCGCACCGTCGTAGACGCCACGACGATCGGCTTGTCGCCGCGGCCGGATCTGGTCGCCCGGATCGCCCGGCTGACCGGGGTGAATGTGGTGGCGGGCGCCGCGTTCTATTCACCCCTCGCATCCCCTGTGGGTCTGCCCGGCGAGCGTAGTCGCGCAGTTCGTGGCCCAGTGGGCAGTCTCATGACCACGTTGGCGGCAGGCTCCGAGCCGGATCGCCAGGATCGTCTGCGACGGCCTCTTTTAGGGCCAGCACCCGCCGGTCACCCTCGTCGGCCGGGAGGTGATGCGGCTGACCGTCGAGCCAGGCCTACTGCAGTAGCGGTCCAGCCCGCCCGGCCAGGACGCCAGTTCTTCCCGGTCGCTGACCCGGAAGCCCGCTGCTCCCGGGTCCTGGGCCGCCGCGTGTCAAAGTGCCTGCCAGCGCGGGGGCCAAACTCGACCAGCTTGTCCGCCAGAACGTCCGGCCTGGAACTGCCCGGCCGACGGAGCGTCTCCATGGCCGCCCACTAGGCGGCGGTCGCCTCCTGAATCCGGTTCAACGCGTCCCTCGGCATGCCCGCGCTCGCCATGACTTTAGCCCCGCCTTCGCGGGCCCGCAGAACATAGATTCTGCTGCTCGCCCGCTGCCCTCCGGCCAAGATCCGGCGGTCCGGGACACCGGTTCTGGTCCCGGGACAGGCCCGCGGCGATTTCTGTCGCCACAGTCATCAATCACTACACCGAGTGAGTAAAGATCTTCCTTCGGAAATGACAGTTCGGCTGTCACAAATCAGGGTCGCGGCTGACATCGAACCTGTCATTTACCAGGTCATCGATGGCACGATGGCTATGAAGGGACACTGTCTGCGTCCGTGATCCGGCAGGGGCTATCACGATCGCCTCGGAACACACGCCACGAGATCCTTGGGCGGCCCGAAGCCCGCGCCGATCCGACGTCGGGCGCTCAGCGCCTGGTCTCGTACCTGGTCAGGACCACGCCGTCGGGAAACGCCCGGGTCCCCACCAGGTTCAGGTTCACCCAGTTGTCCAGGGCCGTAAAGAACGGCGTGCCGCTGCCCACCAAGACCGGTGCGGTGGCCAACACGTACTTGTCGATCAGCCCGGCCCGCATGGCCGCCGCGGCGAGTGTGGCGCCGCCGATGTCCATGGGGCCGCCGTCCTCGGCCTTGAGCCGGGTGATCTCGGTGACCGCGTCGCCGGTGACCAGGCGGGTGTTCCAGTCGACCGTGCTGGTCGTCGAGGAGAACACCACCTTTGGCATGTCCCGCCAGCGGCGGGCGAACTGAATCTCCGCCGGTGTGGCGCCAGGCTGCTGGTCGGCGGTCGGCCAGTGGGAGCTCATCGTCTCCCACAGTTTGCGCCCGTACAGCGCCAGGCCCGTCGCCCCCACCGGGTCGGACCACCACTGGAACAGATCGTCGCTCGGCACGCTCCAGCCGATGTCGTCGCCGGGCGCGGCGATGTAGCCGTCCAGGCTCAGGTTCATGCCGAAGGTCAGTTTCCGCATAGCGTCAGCCTCCCGTGAGTCGGTATTCGGCGTATACAGACCAGCACGGCGCGGAAATTCATCGGCCAGACCACACCGAGGCGGTCGACCACCACGCCAAGCGGCTACTGCGCACGAAGGGAACCCTAACCGTGGGGTTGACCGAGCAGGCTGCTCCCGATTCATCAACTTCCGTTCCTACCAGTTCATCAGGCGCCTGCTCGGCCTCGCGCTGGCCGCGCACCGCGACAACTTTACCGCCGCCGTCTGATCGCCAGGCCACGCTAACCGGGCGTCCCGTCGCGCTCGCTTCTTCGGGCGAGGCGCTGGAGTTGCCGTCATGCACGCCGGGCAGCCAATCCTTGCCGTACTTGGCCGATGGGCCGACCCGCGGGTCGCCGGGAACATGGGCGTCACGCAGGGCGTGCACGTACGCCCGATCCTGGTCGATCCGTGCGTGTACCTGATCAGCTCCGCCGATGGACCCGTGACCGGGGACGAGGACATCGACGTCGCCCGCCACGCCCTCGAGCAGCCGCAGCGCGGCGAGGTAGTCCTCGATCGGGTCAGCGGTGTCGTTCAGGTCGAGCATCGGAATCAGGACATCAGAAAGCATGTCGCCGGCGACGAGAACCCCGCGTTCCTCAATCAACAGCGCCGCATGGCCCGGGGCATGCGCCTGATGCTCGACAATCCGGACTTGAGGGCCATCCCAAGGAATCCGCGCCATCTCGGCGGGCAGGCCGGTAATGAGGCCAAGCAGGTCCAGCGGTACCTGCTCGGCGATGTCCGGCGGTATCCACCCGGCGATGCGGGCCTTCCAACCCGCGTCCGACAGCCGATCTCGGACAGTGGCCGCGCAGCGGGCCGTGCCGTAACGGGGCGCCGCGCCGAGCCTGGCGTGCCAGAGCAGGTGATCCCAATGCGGATGCGTCGAGAAGCCTGCCACAACGGTCTGGCCCGAATCGCGACAGGTCGTTCGCGAGGCAGGCCATTTCGGAGCCGTGCACCCCGGGGTCGATGAGCAACACGCCAGCCCGGCCGTGCACGACAACGGCGTTGCTCTGGCAGAACTCGCTCTCGTGGATCAGCACACCCTCCGCGACCTGCCTCAGCACGGTGGCCCCTTCCGCTTGTGGTTTGCAACCGCTCGTCGAGACGGTAGTACCTGGCGGTGGTAGATTGCAAGCAGTATGCGCGAAGCGAATCAGCCGCGGTCGGGGTGCCCGATCAACGCCGCCATCGAGGTGTTCGGCGATCGCTGGAGCCTGATCGTCCTCCGCGACATCGTCTTCGGAGACCGCCGCTATTTCCGAGAGCTGCAGGCCAACTCAATCGAGGGGATCGCCTCAAATATTCTCGCCGACCGACTCAAGCGACTCGTCGAGTCGGGACTGCTCACCCGCGAGGACACGCGACCCGGCCAGCGGGCACGCTACAGCCTGACCGAACCCGCGATCCAACTCGTACCCGTGTTCGCGCAGCTCGGCAGCTGGGGACTTCGCCACCGGCCCACGAGCCCCGCGCTGAACGCTCGCGCCGAGCTGCTCGAACAAGGCGGCCCCGCGCTCTGGCAAGAGTTCATGGACGAGCTTCGCCGCTCGCACCTTGGCTCCGAATCCCCAGCGCGATCACCGAGCGTTCGCGAGCGCCTGAACGCGGCCTACCTCGCTGCTACCAACTCCTCGTAGCTGCCAGGCAGTCGGCCATGTCCAAGGGCGCCGACGGACGCCGCCCGAGCTGTCTCACATGTGAACCTCCACCGGCACAGGAGCGGCGCTGAGAGCCGTCGCCGGCCAGCTCGATGACGGGATATCTCCTAAGGGACCCGCCCGGTGCCGCCGAGCGGCTGGTGAGCGGGAAGGAGGAAGGTGGGATTGTGGCTTCGAAGTTGTCTCAGGGGCGGTTCCACCGGGGACATCGAGCACTGACACCATAGGAGCCACACGGAAGCCTCCCGGCGGTGGTTGATCTTCAGCGACACCTCGTCCGGGGGCTTCCGCCGCCTCGCCGGCAACCTCCGCGTCCGCTTGTCTGCGTGTCTGCGCCGATGCCCCCGTTTCGCTCCGTAGGATCGTTTTTTGCTGTTAGTGGAACCCCGGCGCGCCGTCGCAACGCGGAGGGACTCGCGGCGTGTCCTCAACCACAGAAGGTGACGAGACGATGGCCCGGACCCTACCGATCCCGACCGAGCAGCCGCTGGACGCAGCCCGGAAGGCAGCCGGGCACGTCGCCACGCTGGCCGGCGCCGAGGCGATGGCCGTGCAGGCGGCAGCCTCCATCACGCTGGCCGCACTGCTGTGGCCGTCGATCTCCGCAGCCCACGCAGTCGCGGGAATGGCCAGCGCGCTGGGCCAGCAGCTGCCGCTACGCCCGCTCCCGGAGCAGCAGGTGGTCGTGGAAATGCCCGGATCGGGCGGTGCAGGACGGGGCGCGAAGGCGCCCAGTGGCCCGTCGGGGGCAGTGCGCGCGGCCAGTGCGATCACGCTGGGGGTGGAGGAGGAATTCGTGCTCCTGGACCCGTCCACCGGCGACACGGTGCCAGCCGGCCCCGATCTGGTGCGGATGCTCGGCGGGGAGCCGGGCGTGCAGCAAGAGCTGATGCAATTCCAGGTGGAGACCGGAACCGGGGTGTGCACCGGCCTGGACGACCTCGGCCGCGACCTGGTCCGGCTGCGGCGGCTCGCCGCGGCCGCCGCGGCACATCTGGGCTGCCGCCTGGTGGCGTCAGGGGTCGCGCCGTGCCGCACGCCCGGGCTGGCCGCTTTAACGTGCCAGCCCCGTTACCAGGAGCTGGCCCGCCGGTACGGTCCCGTGGTGACCAAGGCCGGCATCTGCGCCTGCCACGTGCATGTCGGGGTCCCCTCCCGGGACCTGGGCGTCCAGGTCCTGGCGCGGCTGCGGCCCTGGCTTGCGCCGCTGCTCGCCGTCACCGCCAACTCCCCGATCGCCGACGGGCACGATACCGGATGGGCCAGCTGGCGGTACACGATCCAGACACGCTGGCCGACCGCGGTGCCGCCCGAGGTGTGGCCGGACGCGGCCGCCTACGACACGGCAGTCCGCCGCCTGATCGGGAGCAGGGCGGCGCTGGACGAGCAGAGCGTCTACTTCCTGGCCCGGCTTTCCCCGCGCTACCCGACCGTCGAGGTCCGGGTCGCCGACGTCTGCCTCGACGCGGACACCGCCGTCCTCGCGGCGGGGCTGACCCGCGCCCTGGTCGCCACCGCCCTAGCCGAGGCCCGCCGCGGGACGCCGGTGGCAACGGCGCCGGCTGGGCAGGTCGCCGCGGCCCTGGCCGCTGCGGCACGTCAGGGGCTCGCCGGGGCCGGAGTCGACCCGTTCACCGGGCAGGCCGTCGATGCGCCGACACTCCGCGCCCGCCTCCTCGATCATGTCCATCCCGCGCTCAGCGACCACGGCGACACCGATACGGTCACCCGGCTGCTGCACCGGCTCGACCAGCGGGGGACCGGAGCCGACCGCCAGCGAGCCCTGTTCACCAGCGCCGCGTCCACGCCCGGCGTTCATCGAGGCACTCGCCCGCGCGACGCTGTCCGGCTAGAGGTCCGGTTATCGTGTCCTTCGACAGCCATCTCCGCTTTCAGAGGGATGCTGCGGGGTGGTCCCGGTCGGGTGCTGGCGGCTGGGACTCTCCGTTGCGAGGCCACGAATGGTGGCGACGCTCGCAGCGACTACCGTCGAGGGCCGACGTTCGCGATGAGCGGAAGCTCGCGGTCCCGCCAGGTCTCGCTCCCACTGCCGGGTGATCGCGGGGTAGACGATCAGGTAGCGGAACGGTGCTGATGGACGCTACGCCCGTCCGAGCCGGCCGTTGGGCCTGCCAGGATCGCCATCCGCAGTTCGTATTCGCCGCCGCCGGTCGGCACCCGCCCAGGTGCATGATGGCGTGGCAGGTCTTGTTCGCCAGTTCGCGGGCAGACTCGTTGTGGAGCAGGTACACTGGGGTGAACGCGGCGCCGCTGGTGTCGGAGCGTCGAAGGTCTCAGGATGCCAGGCGCGGTCAACGTCTTTTCACCCGCGCACGGGCTCGTCTTGTGCTTGTCCAACCGAGGACGACGAACGGCTTCCAGCGCACCGCGAACAGGAACCGGACCGCGCGGGGCTGCTTGGCGAATCCGCCGGCTATCACGGCGAGGATGACGGGAAAGTCCTCCGGTCCGGCGCCGGGGGTGCGGAAGGACCACACGTCCTCGGTCCGAAAGTCGCCGGTGAACTCGCGGATCCGCCACGGCTGGTCGGAATGGGCCCTGCGGGGAATTTTCATGGCCGCTGCCACCTCTCCTGGGCCGGAACGTCGTCCGCCACTCCCGTTACACGCTTGCGTATACGACGAAGCTAGCCCGCTATACGGAGTCGGCTCTTTAGCGTCGCTTATCCGTCCACCGGCTTCCTGGGACCACGACGCCGCCATCGCCGAGCACAGTGGACGTCGAAGCAGATGCACCCTCAGGCGACCGTCACCGGGAGCGTGTCGAAGCCACGCAGCAGAAGCCTGTCCCGGCGGGTCGGTTCGCCCGCGGCGGCGATCTTCGGGAACCGGCTGAGCAGCCGGGGAAAAGCGACGGCGCCCTCGAGCCGGGCCAGCGCGGCGCCGATGCAGAAGTGCGCGCCGCCGCCGAAGCTGAGCGGCCCGCCGACGGGACGCAGGGATCGAACCTGGCTGGCTCGGTGAACCGGCGCGGATCCCTGTTCCCCGCCCCGAGCAACGTGGTCACCCCAGCCCCCGGGGATACGGGCACGCCGCCCACCGTCGTGCCGTACCCGATGCGGCTGGTGAGCTGGACGGGCGAATCGAAGCGCAGGACCTCCTCGACAAATGCCGATGGCGGTACTGAGCCGTCCCGGACGCCTTCGCCGGCCGGCGGGTGCTGCAGGATGACCTGGAGGCCGTTGCCCAGCAGGTTGGTCGTGGTCTCGAAGCCGGCGACGAGCAGCAGCGTCAGGTTGTGCAGCAGCTCGGCATCGGTCAGCCTGCCATCGCCGGCGTCGCTCACCGCGAGCAGGTCGCTGACCAGGTCGTCGCGGGAAACGGCCCGCCGCTTGGCGGCCAGCTCGGTGAAGTACGCGAGCAGCTCGACCGCCGCGGCGTTGATCGCGGGCAGCGCCTCAAGGTCGCTAAGTTCAAAGACGCCGGTCAGATCCCTCGCCAGGGGCCGGAAGGATTCCCGGTCCGCCTCCGGGATCCCGATCAGCTCGCAGATCACGGTGACCGGCAGCAGGTAGGCAAAGTCGTGCATGAACTCGATGGCCGACCCGTCCGCGCCGCGATCAGCCATGGCGTCGAGCAGCTCATCGGCCATCGCGGCGATCGCAGGCTCCAGGCCGGCGATGCGCCGCGCTGTGAACGTGCGAGCCATCAGGCTCCTGATCCGCGAGTGCCGCGGTGCGTTCAGGTTCAGGAGCCAGTCCACCACCTGGACGAACACCGGGTTTGCCCGCCATCCGGGGAAGTCCCTGTCCAGACTGGATTCGTCGGAGACGCGGAAGCCTGGATCGCGCAGGACGGAGTTGATGGCGTCGTAGCCGATCACCAGCACGTTGCCCGGGCCGAGCTCGATCACCTCGCCGACGTCATGCAGCGCGGCGTACAGCGGATACGGATCTGCCCGCCCGGCCGGCGTGCCGAGCGCGGTAAGAATCTCCGCAGTGTCCATGGCGTTGCTCCGTCCCTCGCCGGAGGCTCTGCTGACCGCCGCCGTCCGGCCGACCGCAACCATGGCCGGCCCCCGGCACCCGCGCAGCTCTACGCGCCACGGTAGCTGCGACGATAAGTAGTATCGCGTCTAGTGTCAAGCTATATCGTGTTACCTGGGAGTCGGCGTTGTTCGCCCCGGGCCGACCACACGACGGATTCCCGGTTACGCGGCCTGGCCCGCGGCCCGCTGACCGGCTCGCTGGGCAGGCTCCCGCCGTCCCGGGTCGCCGAATACCCCGTCGACGGCCTGACGCGCCCAGCGCATCCGTTCGGCCGCGGCCGTCCGGGTGCTCGCCGAACTCCTGCGCCACTCGCCCGGCGCAGCCCCGGCTGCCGAACTGGCGCACGGCCGCCGCGACAGACTGCCGGATCTGGCCGGCGCTGGGCTCATCGGATTGCTGCAGCGACGACACGAACAAGGCGTCGGTCCGTGCCGCACTGATGCTGAGGAAATTGTTTACAGGCCGCATCACAGGCCTCCTCGACGGCTCGATACTCTCCCGACTACATCACGGGAGTACGACATTTTCGGTTCGCCCGGCGCCGCGCAGGCCGCCCGCGGCCTGCCGGAGAATAAGACCGCGCGGGCCAGCCGAAGTCATCGGCCGGCGTCGCGGCACAGCGAAGTGAGCAACTGGCTGGTGCAACCTCCCCGCCAGCCGGGCGTTCTTCGCTGGTAGGCGAGGCCGATCTGCTGCCACTGCAGGGCGGCGTCCCCGAAGGGCAGAGATGACGATGAGCTGGTCGCCGTCCCACTTGGTGGTCTGGCCGAACTCAACGTCGAATGCCCTTCCTGTCTGGGGGATCTCGGTGCCGCAGGGCTCAGAAGCCTACTCAGCCATATCCGCCCGATTTTCGGCGAGTACCGCTGAGAACCCTAACCGGCGAGCGAGGAACTGCCGTGCGTCCGGCATCTGAGCCATTTGGTCGCGGAGGCCGCGGGACGGCTCGACGCCAAGCTCGTCACGGACGATCTGGCGGTACAGTTCGTACTGACGACGTGCTTCGGCATTCTTGCCTTCGGCAAGGTCGACCTCGATCAGGGCCCGGTGAGAACTTTCACGCAGCGGCTCGGCGCACACGCCCCACCGCCGGCGTCGATCGCCTCACCGTAGCGTTCGCCCGCTGTCGAGCCGTTCGCACAATGCCTCGAGCGCGTGCAGGCGAAGCTGGCGGAACCGCTCTCGCTCCACGAGCACCCAGTCGTCGTAACATGCGGGCGGCGAATTTCTGGACAGTTCGGTCCTCGCGTGTTCGCTGAAATCGTTTTCGGCGCAGTCTCTCCAGCGGTCAATGAGCCTCCGGGCTAGCGCGACCGCATCAAGGGAGTCCACGGTGACGCCAGTTGCCAGTTTGATGTGCTGACCTGACAGGTCAATCATCATCCGGCAGGTCAACGGCAGCCGCCAGATGCTGGCCCGCAAGTTGGCATTCGCACGATCCGATGGAACGTCCGACCAGAGCGCGCTCGCGACATAGCTCCGCCGCAGCAGCCCGTCATGCAGGGCGAGGAAGATCAGTAGCCGCTGCGAGCCGACGTTAACCGGAACAGCGTCGCCGCGCACCCATAGCTCGAAGCCATTCAACAGGCGGACGCGGAATACGGAACGGAAATGGTCATCGGCTCCCACCCCTCATGCCAATTGCCTCAACCAGTAAGTCTGGGGATGAAGCGTCACCGAGCCGTCACACTCGCCACGGCATGGCCGGTTAGCCTCGCTGAGGGACGTGCTGCCGATTGGTCGGCGGCCGAACGGTTCCTAACGCCCCTCCAACTCCAGCAGCCAGGCGCGGATCGTGGCGCATACGTCGTCGACCGAAGCAAAGGTCCGCACGACAGGACCAGCCGCCTCCCCCTGGCACAGCTGAATTATGCGAACTCGCAGGTGGTGCTCGTGATCGGGCTCCACCCAGAACGCGCAAGATCGTAACACCCGCGCGCTCTTCGTCGATAGCGGCCATGAGCTGAGTGTCCAATGTCGGACGTCACTGAATCGCTATGCGCGGCAAACCGGATCCGGTGTCGTGGTAACACGGCGCCTTCTTCAGCCGCCAGGAACTGGCACTATGGCCGAGAACATGCCAGTGAGCTGCGACGATGGTGTGATGCCAGTTCGGTGCTGAGGAGTTGATGGAAAAGCTCGTAGTGGCGCAGCGCCTTGGCCAGGTTGTTCTCCGCCAGATGGATCGCGATGATCGCTCGGTGTGCACTTTCGCGCAGTGGCTCAAGCCGGACACTCTGGATAGCAGCTTCCAGTGCATCGGCGTACCGCCCATCGGCAGCCAGCTGTGACGCGAGTGCGTCGAGCGCGTGGAGCCGTAGCTGGCGGAACCGTTCACGTTCGAAGATCACCCAGTCGTCGCCCCAACCCGGCAGCAGATCACCGGGGATACGGAGAACTGCCCACTCGGCGGTGGCCGTGACGGAGCGCTGCAGAATGCTCCGCGCTGAGTCGGCGAATGCCTGGGTGTCCACCGCGATTTCCGACCGCAACACAAGCGTGTCACCAGCCTGCCGATCAGCCGCGGTTTGTCACGATTCAGCCGCCACATCATTGTGCGACAGCCGCGGGCATGCCGCTCGCCGACGTTGGGCCACAGCGCTCCTATGACGACAGGCCGCGGAGTCGGCCCGTATAGCGCAAGGAACGCAAGAAGCCGCTGAGCACCAAGGGGTAAAGCCAGCCGCCCGTCCGCCCGAGCACGAACTTGCCCAAGAGCTGCAGCCGTAGCCGGGTATGCCCGCCTTTCGCCTGTGGCGCCGATGGGAGCTCGACATCCCTAGACGGCATGTCGGCCCCCCGAGATCTCCGCCGCGGCCCGGACCGTCAAGAGCGTTACGGAGGTTCCACGCTCCTGCGGGTCTCCTTTCAGATCTTTTATACGCCGTCAAGTAATATGCAAGTGCCCTGCCGCAACTATTCAGTTTCGTTACGCCAGGCACACCAGCGGGCGGCCGCACCGATGCAGCCTCCCAGGGCTCGGATTCCTGCCCGGACCGCTCATTACGAGCGCGGCAGCGCCGCGCTCGTTGATCGGCTCATGACCCGGTACGCGGCCGGATCGAGCCCTTACGATCATCGACGACGAGCCCCGACGGCTTTCCCGCAGATGAGGGAATTTTCGCGCCCACGTATGCGCCGTGGCTGATGCCGAGAAGCACTAGAAAAGCGCCAGTGATGTCAGGCAGAGTCGTAACGGCACTGAGCCGCACCCGCCATGTCGATGGCGTGCACCGCGAGGGCAACGTAGGCGACCACGAAAACGATAGTGACCACGAACTGCTGGAACTTGCCGATGTCGACAACCTGGTCCGCGAACGCGCCCTCCTCGACCAGGAACATCTGCGCTAGCTTCGGCGGGTAGTTGCGCCCTCCGCTAGCCGCGATAAACGCCGGCCGGAGTGGTGTCCTTGGTCCGCTTGACGGCCGTCGACGCCACCGCTGAGCCAGCGCTGATCGCGAACAGGCCGATCACGGTGGCTGGAATGGCGAAATCCTGCGGCGCGCCGACACCGTGCACCAGGCGCCCGAAAACACCCCGGAGATCAGCGACAGGATCACGATCGTCCACAGGCAAAGCTGCAGGTGGGTCAGGCTGTAACGGCCCCGCTCATCAATCAGGATACCGTCGATCCGCGATGTCACCGCTACGCCCACAGCGATCGCCAGGCCGAGGAGCACCGCGCCACTAATTCCCCACGAGACGAAGATGGCGCCCATGGCACCCCCAACCTGTTCAGTTCCGGCACTAGCCGCTCTTCCTTCATGGCCGGTGGTCAAAGTTTCGGAGAGATTCCCGCCTTCCGTCAAGACCTACATTCTGCTACAGAGAAATGGTGACGGCCGCGTGACGGCCCGGTGACAGTTTTCCTCTTTTTTGGATGGCGCCGGGCCGCTCGACTCGGCCGCCAGGGAGGAATCATGGCCATAACGCCTACGTATCCGGGTGTCTATATCGAGGAGCTGCCGAGCCAGCCATTCGGTGACCGCGGCGCCAACCTCCGTCACCGTGTTCATCGGCTATACGCACCCGTTCAAGACAAGACAGTTCGGTACCGCGGTAGAGATCTTCAGCTTTGCTGATTATCAAGCTAACTTCGGTGGCTTTTTTCTTTCGCTCCCTGGCTGCCCAACTATGTCGGCAACGCCGTCTTCCAGTTCTTCCAGAATGGCGGGGCTGACGCCTGGGTTATCGGGCTCCGGCCGAAGGGCTACCTGGACGCCACCGGCCAGCCAGTCACGGATGGCGCTGGCAACGACATGACGCTCAGCGCCGCCAGCGTCGCCATCACCGTGACCCCCGCGACAGTCACGCTCACTGCGCAAGTGCCTGGCGGCGTGGATCCGGCCAGCAATAACGCGGACGTCGCCACCCCCACCGTGGTGCAGCTCGCCAACGTCCGTCCGGACGCGAACGGGAACCAGGACGCGGTCGCGGACATCATCATCAGCTACGGCCCCCAGGTGGAAACCTACCGGGGCGTGCTCGCGGCGAACATCGTGACCACGCTCGCCCAGTCGGCGCTCGTCGGGGTCACGGTGACCAACGGGCCGCCGGCGACCTACCCGGCGGCGGGCACCTTCAGCCTGGCTTACCAGACGGCGCCGCCGGCGAACTCGACGCTGGTCTTCCCGGTGACTACGGCGGGGTGTTCTTGACCGGCGCGTCGCTCGACGTCGACGTGCCGGTCTTCAACCTGATGGTCCTGCCCGGTATCTCCCCGGTCGATAACCAGCAGAGCGCGGTGCTGTCCGAGGCGCTGGCCTTCTGCGAGCAGAAGAGGGCGTTCTTCATCATGGACGCCCCGCCGAACGCCACGACGAGCCCCGTAAGCCCGCCGCCGGAACAGACACCTGCCGGGACGCCCGCCCAGATCGATATGGGCGCGTTCTGGAAAAACCACACGCCGCCCGTCAGCGCGAACGGCGCCATCTACTTCCCGTACCTGGAGACCATCGACCCGCTGACGCAGCAGCGGTATGTCTCGCCGCCCAGCGGCTTCGTGGCCGGGATCTTCGCGCGGGAGGACGCCTCGGTGAGTGTCGGCAAGGCACCGGCAGGCCTGGAGACGACGATAAAGGGCACCTCCGGCGTGGTGGCGTGGGGCGGATGACCGACATGCAGCAGGGCCCGCTCAACAACGATGGCGTCAACTGCCTGCGCGATTTTCCCGGCATCGGGACCGTAGTATTCGGCGCGCGCACCTTGGTAACCAGCAACACGGCGTTCGATCAATGGAAATACGTCCCGGTCCGGCGGACGGCCCTGTTCATCGAACAGTCACTTTACGGCAGCCTCGGCTGGGCCGTGTTCCAGCCCAATGACACGCCGCTGTGGAATGCCCTGACCCAGGAGGTCAACGCCTTCATGCTGACGTTGTTCCGTCAGGGCAACTATTTCCAGGGCACCACGCCGTCCGAAGCTTTCCTGGTCCAGTGCGACGGCACGACTACGACCCAGGCGGACATCGCCGACGGCCGGGTGAACATACTCGTGGGCTTCGCCCCGCTGAAACCCGCGGAGTTCGTCGTGATCCAGATCACCCAGCTAGCGGGACAAACCCAGACCTGAGGAACCGGCATGCCAATATTCACCGTCAATACCAGCCGCTTCGACCCGTACAAGAGCTACCGGTTCCTGGTGTACTTCGGCGCGAGCACCGCGCCGTGGCCGCGGTCAGCAAAGTCACCGGGCTGAAACGGACGTCCGATGTCATCGACTACAGCGAAGGCGGGAATCCGATCATCCTCAAGGGACTCGGCCGCATCAAGTACGACCCGGTCACGCTGGAACGCGGCATCACGTTCGACACGGACTTCGAGGACTGGGCGGACGCCGCGCAGAAGCTGGACAAGGGCTCGCCCACCACGTCCCTGGCGAACCTGCGCAAGGAGATCAGGATCGACCTGCTGAACGAGGAAGCACAGCCCGTTTACCGCTACACGGTGCACCGCTGCTGGGTGTCGGAATTCCAGGCTCTGCCGGATCTCGACGCAAGCCAGAACGGCGTCGCCATCGAGCACATCATCTTGCAGAACGAGGGATGGGAGCGTGACCGCACTCTGACCGAGCAGAAGGAAACGTAGCAGTGCTTCCAGTCAGCGGGCTGACGCTCGAGGTACAAGAGACAACGGGCGAGGACGAACTGATCATCCTTGAGCCGGCGAGTCACCCGGTCACCGCTGCGGTGCGGCTGGCCCAGCGCGTTGCCGTCAGCTCGACGGGCGAGGCAGTGGCATGGGACGAACTGCCCGCCGCTGACCTGGACGCGGTCACGCTGGTCATCCGGCGGGCCTGGCTGGGCGACACCATCATGACCCAGGGATGGTGCGCCGATCCTGCCTGCCGCGAACCCATGGATATCGCGTTCAGCATCTCGGCTTACCTCGGGCACCACCGGCCCCGGTCGTGCCGTGGTGTGCGGCCTGCCGGCAAGACCGGATGGTTCGAGCTAACTGGCGTTGGCGTGTCGTTCCGGCTCCCCACGATCGGCGATCTGCGGATGGCGGTCGGCGCACCGGACCCTGAGCTGTGTCTCAGGCAGCGCTGCGTAGACCCGGCGGCCATCCCACTAGCGGTAGCGCGCCGGATCAGCAGGGCCATGTACGCCTTGGCGCCCAGCCTCGGCGGGCCGGTCACGGCCCGGTGCCCGGGCTGCGACGGCGATGTGGTCCTGCACTTCGACCCGGTGACCTACACGCTGACCGAACTGCGCTACGCGGCGGGCGACCTATACGAGCAGGTACATCTGCTCGCGTCCGCGTTCGGCTGGCCCGAAAGCGACATCCTGCTCATGCCGCGGCGGCGGCGCGCCAGGTATGCCGCGATCATTCATGATCAGCGGATGCCCGCATGATGGCCCGCATCGGCTACCTCACGGCCCTGGTTTCTGGCCGCCCCGACGGCCAGCTGCTCCAGCCGCCCCGGCGCCTCTTCCCGGCCGTGAGCCTGGCGGAGGCCGAGCTTGCCCTCCAGCAGGTTCCCGGCCCGGCCCGGCCAGGGCCGCCCGCGGCCCCGGCGGTCGGCGCCCCCGCGCGGCCCCGGTATGATTGGCCGGCCGCCGCGGCGGCACGGCAGCTACGGCCGGTCAGCGCGGCACGGTTACGGCCGGGCAGCGCGGCACGATTACCCTGGCCGGGCTAGCGCCGCATGATGAGGGCCGGGCAGCGCGGCACGGCAAGCGCGCCAGCGCATCCTGGCCCCTAGGCGGCCCGGCTAAGCCTGGCGCCGTATGACCGTACTGGACCGGACTATCCGATCCGGCAGGCAGCCTTAGCGAGCTCCGTCACGCCGCGCATCACCGCCAGCAGGCGGCTCATGGCGGCACCCGATGAGCCGCAGGTGCTTAACGCGGCAGGCGGGGCCGCCGGACTGCCTGGCCATCCCGGCAAGGCGGCGGCCGCGATCCTCGGCGATGCGCGCCCGGGCGCCTCTGCCGCCGCCGCCTTCGACGCCGGCCCAGCCGGAACGCCGGCGCCCGTGCCAGTTGCCGGCGGCACGCTGCGCCCTTCGGGCACCCCCGGCGAGCCGGTCGTGCCGGTTGCCATCCGCACAGGAGCAGCCCTGGACCCAGTTCGGAGAATCCGCAGCCGCCACAGATCAGTCACGCGCGGAGCCGGTTATCAGCGCCACGGCTGGCCGGTCCGCAGGCGGCGATGCCTCGGCCGCCGGGGCAGGCGGCGATGCCTCGGCCGCCGGGGCAGGCGGCGATGCCTCGGTCACCGTCGGCCGCTCGCGGTGCTCGAACGGTACCCGCAGCACGAGAACACGGCCGGTAAGCACTATCGTGCGACAACCGGCGTGGAAGATAGGGCAGCCGCCGACTTGGAAGGACCCGGGAGCGCAGGGGTGCCAGCACCGGGACGGAGGCCCGGGACTGCCGCGGACCAGGCTGCCGTGCCGCACCATGCTGGCGCCCAGCCGGGGACACCGCTGCCCCGGCGGCAGGGGGACACGAGCGCGGCGAGGACGTCCCCGGGCACGCTCAGCATCGGAACGATAGAGATCACGGTGCTGCCGCCGCCGCTCAGAGTCCAGTACAGCCGGGCCTCGCGGCCGCGCCCTGCGCCCGTGAACCCACCTGAACGGCTCAGCCGCGGTCTCGGCCCCTGGTTCGGCCGGACCAGGCGTAGGAGACCGGTGATTTTCGACCTGTCCGTCGTGACGGACACGCTGACGAAGCTCGTTACCACCGCGTGGCCCAACGCACCGCTGTGGAGTGCGGCGACGCCTCAGTTCGGCGTGAACGTCACGGGGCTCAGCCCGGAGGCCATCCGGCAGGGGCAGGGCGCGCAGCTTTGCATGTACCTGTACCACATCGACGAGAACAACGCGCGGGAGAGCCTGTTCTGGAACACCCAGTCGCAAACCGCCGGCGGCCCGCCGATCAGGTACCAGCCCCTGGCGCTGGACCTGTACTACCTGCTATCGGCATTCGCCGAGGGCAACTACGTCCAGGAACAGCAGGCGATGAGCGTCGCCATGCGTGTCTTCCACGAGAACCCGGTCGTCCGCGGCGTGGACGCGGCCGGGCAGCCGTGGGAGGTGGCGCTCACCCTCGAGCGCCGCTCTTACGACGAGCTGCGCCGGCTGTGGCAGGCTACGACGAGCTCCCTGCGGGTGAGCGCGGTTTACCGCGCGGCGGTCCTTCCCATAGAACCCGACTTGCGCCGCCGCCCGGGCCGCCGGTGTCCTTTGTGGACCTCGCGGTAGAGCCAAGCGCAGATCGCGTATCCGGCGCTGCTGAGCACGCAGCGTCAAGTCCGCTTTACCATCCCCTCGGGCAATGTCGTCACCTTTGCCCAGGATCCGGCGACCGCGGCGGCCGGGCAGGATGTGGGCTCGTCGGAACCGGCCTGGACACCATCACCGGGACCCGGCTCTCCTGACCGGGCCGTACCCGGGCAACGGCCAGAGTGACGTGACCGCCTGGCTGCTCCCCCCGGCGCAGCCGCCGTTGGCGATCAGCCGGACCGTGCGGCTCCCTGGCGTGACCGGCGCTGCGCCTGCGGGCGCTCCTCCCCCGGGCCGGTACCGTACGCGAATGGAGGTCACCACGGCCGCCGGCGCGGGGACCTTCGTCACGGCCGAGGTACCGCTGAGCATCGCGGCAGCCGTCGACGCGGCCGGGGCCGCGGTGCTGCCCGCCGCCTCCCAGTACGTGATCGCCGGAAGCGGGTTCACCGCGAACGCCACCCAGGTGCTGCTCGGAACGGTCCCGCTGCAGGCCGCTGGCGGTGCCCCGGGTCCCGGCGAGTTCTCGGTCGACCCGGCCGGCACGGCAATCACGCTCGTCCCCCGCGGCGCTGCCCAGCGCGACCTATCAAGTCCGGGTCCGTGTCGCCGGCATCGAGTCCGACCCGGCCCACGGGCTGGTCATACCATGACCGCCAGCAGCGAAGGTGCCGAGCCGTCCTGGCTTACCGACGTCCGGCTCCGGGTAGCCCGGCGATTCCTGTGGCTCCGCGCGTTGTGGGCGGCGAGCGGCCAGCCAGGAGACGACGTGATGGCGATAAGCCACAGCGAGGTCGACCGGACGCTCACCCGGCGGCGGGCTCACGGCCGCGGAGCACCGGTTCTACCGGGAAGCGCACAGGCGGCGGGGCTCAGCGCAGCCATTGACCGGCTGGCGGACTTCCCCCCGGACCCGCGCTGGGACCACCTGGTTACCACCCTCGGCCTGACCCCGCAGGACGCGAACCTGCTCGCCCTGGCGCTGGCGGCGCACGCGGTCCCCGGGATGCGGCGGGTGTTCGGCTACCTGCAAGACGACACGGCGGCTGCCGACGCCTCGATCGGGCTCGCCGCCGTGCTGTGAACCGGGCCTCCCGCCTCCCCCACCACCGCCGCGTCGACGCTGACGCGCTGGGAACTGGCGCGGCCGGGTGCAGCCGGTCCGCATGCGTTCTCCGCCAGCAGCGGCTGGGTCGGCGATCCGCTGGTGCTGGCGCAGCTCACCGGCGACGGGCCGGCTGCCGGGTACGACTTGACCGGCCGCGACGTCGGGCCCGCCAAGGAACCGGTTCTCTACCCCGCTGAGCTCGATCGGGATCATCAGCTTCGCCGTGCGCTGCTGGCCGCGGGCCTGACCGGACCGTGCATCGAGATTGAAGTTCGCCAGCACTACGGGTTCCGGCAAGACCGTGCTCGCCGCGCAGGCCACAGCCAAGCTCGGCGAGCACCTGGTGTCGGTTGACGCCGCCACGCTGGCGGCCCGGCCCGATCCAGGAGCGGCGGCCGTGCGCGAGCTACGGCAGGGGCGGCTGAACGGCAGCGTGCTCGTCTGGCAGCAGGCCGACATGCTCCCAGCAGCGGCGGCGGCCGCGATCAACGGCCTGGCCAGGCTCGCGTTCCTGGAGACCGGCGCGAAGATGACCCTTCCTGCCGGTCCCGGGCATGTGCGTTACCGCTGCACGCTGCCGCCCTTCGACCGCTCATACGGCTGCGCCTGTGGTCTGCCATGTCAGACAACCCAGCGCGCCGGCGGCGGTCACCGACTGGCCGCTCTCCCCCTGCGAAGTGGCAACCGCGGCCCGGGTCCTTCCGGCCGGCGAGAAGTCAGTCGGAGCCACGCTGCGCAGGTCCATCATGCGCCCGGTCCCCGGCCTGCTGCAGCCGATGCCGCTGCCCTACACCTGATTAGTTCATGGTCCTCACCCCCCACGTGGACGAGCACCTGCGGGAGCTCGAGGCACGGGCGCGGCTTCGCGGCGACGTACTCGACGAGTGGGGTTTCGCCGACCTGACCGCCATGAGCCGGGGACTGACTGCCCTGTTCGCTGGGCCGAGCGGCTGCGGCAAGACGATGGCGGCACAGGTGCTCGCGCGGTCACTCGGGCTGGATATGTACCGTGCCGACCTGGCCGGCGTGGTCAGCAAATACATCGGAGAAACGGAAAAGCACCTGCGCCAGATCTTCGATGCGTGCCAGCGGACACCCGTGCTGCTGCTCTTCGACGAGGCCGACGCGCTATTCGGCAAGAGTAACACAGGGTCCGCGACGCGCATGACAGGTTCGCCAACATCGAGATCGACTACCTCCTGGAAGTGCATGGGAGGAAGTCCATGGGATGCTTATCCTAGCGACCAACCGCAAGGCTGGACAAAGTCCACGGCCTTCGTCCGGCGGCTCAGGTTCATCATTCAGTCTACGTTCCCTCCCGGTGCCGCGGAACGGACCCGGTTGTGGCGCCAGGCGCTGCAGGGAGAAGGGACGCCACCGGCTCGCCGCTCGTCGACGAACTGGACTGGGCCCTGCTCGGCACCGAACTCGACATGTCAGGTGCGGATATCAGTCCGGCGGCGTGGTGGTGCCGCCTTCCCCGCGCGGTCACAGGACACCCGCATCGGCATGCGCCATCTGCTGGCGGGATGCCGCCTCAAGCTGGAAAAACGGCAAGTCGTGGTCCGGCCGGGCCAGCTCAGGGCTCCGTTCGGTGCGATGGCTCGACGTGAGCAGGAGGGAGATCATGGACATCCGCGTCGACACGCTCCGGCTGGCGTGCCCGGAATCGGCGAGGACCCGGCGCAGCGGCTGGCCAGCCTGATCGCGCAGCGTCTGCAGCACCCTGCCGGATCTGGGTGGTGCCCGCCGGTGGCGGGGGCGATCTGGCCAGCTCGATGTCACGCTTCAAGCCCGCGCCACCGACAACCTGGAGGACCTCGCTGACGACGCGGCCACCGCGGTGCTCCGGGCAATCTCAGCCTCCGGCATGTCCGCCGGGACGACGGCGCCGGGAACATCCGCATGAGCGGCCCGCTTACCAAGGGAGCCCTGGTGGCTTACCTGCCGACGGCGGCCACGTCGAAGCCGATCGTCACCGCCTTCCAGTTCAACCCCGAGAAGATGGTGCACACCTGGTCGCAGGCCGCACCTGCGGGCCAGCCCGGCGTGGAAGCGGGCAACCCGCTGGCGGTGGCCGGAATGCCGGGCGAGACGTTCCAGCTCACGATCTTGCTGGACGCCGACGACGACGTCACCGGCCCGGCGGCCCTCGCCCGGCCGCGCGGGATCACGGCGTGTCCGGCCGCCTGGCGGCACTGGAGATACTGCTGTACCCGGTCGCCAGCGCCCGGGCTGCGGCGGCCGCGCCGACGCCGGGGAGCGGTGCCGCGGTGGCCGCGCAGAGCGCAGGCGGCGGCGGGCTGGCACCGCCCGGTCAGCCGGCTGACGGCCTGGTCGGCACGGTGTCCGCGGCGGCGAGTTCCCGAGGGGCACGGCTCGCACGTGGGCGGTGCCGAATTCAATGGTGCCGATCGTCTTGTTCGTCTGGGGGTCGAAACGGGTGCTGCCGGTGCGCGTCACGACGTTGACGATCACCGAGACGCTGTACGACGCGCAGCTCAACCCGACTCATGCGGAGGCCGTCATCGCGCTGCGGGTGCTGACCCGGCAGAACTCTTCGCGGCCCGCCCCGATGCGGGTACCCCGGCCGAGACGGCCCAGACCGCCTACCAGCAGATGCTCGACCGTCGCCGCCAGTGGGCGGCCACCGACGCGGCCAACGCGCCGGCGTCGATCATCGGGATGCTTCCGCAGTAGAGGAAAGGCAGATAATCATGTTCATGCCAGGAAGCCGCTACCAGGGAGCGGGGGCCGCCTATCAGGTGTCCCGCCCCGGCCGCGCGACGGTGCTCGCCACGCCGCTGCCGTTGCCGCTGCCGGCGCCGTGCTCGGATATCAGCAGTCGACCGGCACCGACCGGCTGGATCTGCTCGCCTTCCGCTACCTGACCGACGCCACAGCATTCTGGCGCATCTGCGACGCCAACAACGCGATGGTCCCCGCGGCGCTCGCGGCGCGAGCCCTGATCGCCATCCCCGACCCGGGAGCCTGACATGCGGCCCTCGCTCCAGTTGCAGGTCGGCGGTAAGCCGGTCACCGCCGCAGTGCTGGCAGCCCTGCAGTCGGTGGAGGTCGAGGAGAACGCCGACGGCCCCGACGCGATGGTGCTGGAACTACCGGTCAACCGTACGGCAAACGGCGACCTGCAGTTCATCGACGATGGCACGTTCGAGCCGTACACCCAGGTCTCGGTGATCCTGTCCCCCGGGGGGCAGGGCCAGTGCATCTTCGACGGTTATGTCCTGTCCTGGCAGCTGCATCTCGACCGCGTGTCGGCTGCCTCGACGATCCGGGTCTGGGCACAGGACGCATCCTGGCTGATGAACGTCGACGACAAAGCACGGGAATGGCCAGGGCTCACCGACGGGGAGGTCGCCAACAGCATCTTCGCTTCCTATGGCTTCCTCCCGGCCGACGCCAACACCGACGACGATTCACCCGCCCACGATCCCGCCCAGCACACCCTGTTCCAGCGTGCCACGGATCTTCAGTTCCTGCACGCCCTGGCCAGGCGCAACGGCAAGATCTTCCGGGTGGCCTGCGCGGACCGGCCCGGTGTCCGCACCGGCTACTTCGTTCGGCCCGCCGTGGAGGTCCCCCCCGCCGCGACCATCACGTTCGACGATCCGGCGGACTGGACCGTGGATGCCCTCGACCTGGACTGGGATATCATGCGCCCGACCGAGGCCGATGCGAGCCAGGTATCGCTCACTGGACCGGGCGGCGGCGGCGTGCCGGGGAACGCCACCTCGAGCGGCCTCGCCGCCCTTGGTGCCCGCAATCTGGCCGCCTACGCGGGCCGCTCGTCCACCTTGCTGCTCACCGCCACCGCAGACGTGCCGGAACTGCAACAGCGCACGGCCGCGGTGCTGCGCGAAGCCGGGTGGTTGAGCCGCTGCCGGGGCGAAGCGGATCTCGACCGGCTCGGTACCGTCATGCGGGCCGCCACCGTGGTGGCCATGAGCGGGGCCGGCACCGCCCATTCGGGAAACTGGTACGCCTGGCGGGTAAACAACCTCATCACCGTGGACTCCTGCCGCACCCGGTTCACGCTGGTCCGCAACGCCGTCGGCCCGCCTGGCCGGTCTTCCGGGGGAATTCCAGTGAACCCCGGCGCCGACTGGACGGCAGGACCGCTTCACGAGCAGGCCCGGATCCGCTTTTACGGCAAATACCGCGGGATCGTATCCGAGGTGGACGCCGGGACGTGCCGGATCAAGGCAAAGGTACCCGCCGTACTTGGCGACGCGGACAGCAGCTGGTGCATGCCCTGCGTTCCGTACGCAGGCCCGAAGGTCGGCATTGCCTTCCTGCCCGAGGTGGGCAGCGGCGTATGGGTTGAGTTCGAAGGCGGTGACGTCTCGTTCCCCATCTGGGCCGGCTGTTACTGGCGCGACGGCGAACCCCCGCCGAACGTGGGCGCCCACGTCAAGGTGGTGGTCACGACTGCGCCTCACACGCTCATCCTCGACGACGACCAGCAGAGCATCACGCTCAGTGACCCGAACGGCAACACGGTGACCCTCAACGCCGCCGGCATCACGCTCAGCAAAGGCGGCCAGCAGGTAGTGGTGAGCGATGCAAGCGTGTCCGTCAACAACGGTGCCCTGGAGGTGCAATGATGCCGCCGAACCGGCATGACTATGCCGTGCCCTTCCGCATCGACCCCGGCTCGCGCCAGGTGAGCCGCACCGATTACGCCAGCCACGTCGACCAGATGATCCGGCAGGTCCTGTTCACCGCACCGGGTGAGCGGGCCGACCTGCCGCAGTTCGGCTGCGGCCTGCGCCAGCTGGTGTTCGCGCCCCTTTCCAGCGCGCTGGCCGCAAACACCGAGCTTGCGGTGCGCCAGGCCCTCGGCCGGTGGCTCGGCGGCGTGATCGATATCGGCGAGGTCACCGTGCAGTCCAGCGACGGCACCGGCGGCCCGCTTGAACCGGGCGCTCTCCTGGTGACCATCTCCTACACGCTGCTCGATACCCTCACCGCACAGCAGACCCTGGTCATGGTGTCATGACCAGCCCGGCTCCTGCCGTGACCGCCCGGCGCCTGCTGCTGCTCAGGCCGGACGCCACCCTGAACGGCGTCAACTTCGTCACCGGCGGCCATGGTCACCCGGCCAGGCTCGAGGTGCACTTCATCAATCGCATCCGGATCCGCGGAACCCTTGCCCGCAGCCGGGTACCGGTCACGCTCACCGCCGAGGGAGCGCCGGCCGGGCTTGCCGTGCACCCGATCGACGAGAGAACCGCCTGGTCCACGGACACCAGCGGGCGGTCGGTGCTGCACCTGACCGTGGACCCGCCCGCGACCTTGGCTCGTTGCCTCCTCACCGTGCACAGCGACCGACTCGATCCCCGCTTCCGGCAGGCGGAGGTCTTCGTCGGGCCGCCGCCCGCGGGCTGCGCCGACCGCGACGCGGCGCCGCCAGGAGCTCGGCCCGGCCGCGAGCCGGAGGTCACGATCGATTACCTGGCCAAGGACTTCCAGAGCTTCTGCGCAGCGCTTTCCGACTTCTCCGCGGCCCGCTATCCGCAGTGGATGGAACGGTCAGAAGCCGACATGGGCGTGATGCTCATGGAAGCCCTCAGCGCGCTCGCGGATGAGCTGAGCTACCAGCAGGACCGCGTGGCCGCGGAGGCGACGCTCGACACAGCGACCCAGCCGCTGTCACTAGTGCGGCAAGTCCGGCTCGTCGATTACGAACCGGCTCAGCCGACGGCGGCCGTGACGATCCTGCAGCTCGACGTAGCCGCCGCCGGAGGGTTCTCCAGCCCCGTGCGCTGCCAGGCCACGGGCGGGCAAGGCCAGGCCGTGGCCTTCGCCGCGGGCCTGGGTCTCCCCGGATCCGCCGCTGGTGCCGGCCCGCAGCCTCGCCTGGACCCTCGCTGGAACCGTTACGCGGATGCGGCAGGTACCGATCCCGTGCTCGTACCCTACCTGTGGGACGCCGGCAGCCGGTGGCTGCGCCAGGGGGCGACCAGCATGTGGATCAGCGGCGACGACCACGGCTTGTACCCGGGGCAGGCGCTGCTGCTTGACACGGCAGGGGCGGCTGGCGGCGACCCGCCGGTGCGGGAGATCGTGCGGGTCACCGAGACGGCGCGGGAAACCGATCCCGTGGGCCCCAATGACGTGACCCTGGTCCGCTGGGCCACCGGCCTGCTCTATGACCATGATCTCGCCCGCACCCAGGTCGCCGGCAATCTCGTGCCGGCCATGCAAGGACGGATGGCCGAAGAAGTCTTCGCCATCCCCGACGGGACCGGCGCGGATGGCGGCGCCGTCGTGGTGCGTTCCGGCCAGGCCGCGGCTCGGCGACGGGATATCTCTACTCGCTGGCGGATTCGCCGGCCTGGCTGCCGGTCCCGGCCCTCGACGGTGGCGCGCCGGGACAACGGCCCGCGATCAGCCTCAGTGAACTGGGCGCGGACACAGGCAGCTCCGCCGATGCCGGCGCCGGCGCGGCCCCCGGGGCAGCGTGGCAGTGGGCGCGCCGGCTGCTGGGCGCCGACGGCGCGGCGCGGGTCTTCACCATCACACCGGAACGGTACTCACCGGCGCGGACCGGAGCGGATCTGTCCTTCTACGACTACGACGGAACCGGGGCGACCATCCGTTTCGGAGACGGCACCTTCGGACGCGCACCGATACCAGGCACGGCTTTCCGGGTCCGGTACCTGGCCGGCGGGGGCACCGCAGGCAACGTGGGTCCCGACACGATCCGAATCGTTGCGCCGGACCAGCTGGATCCCCCGGTCTGGCGGTGCACCAACCCGTTCGCCGCGGCCGGCGGCACCGACGCGGAAACGGCGGCCCAGATCCGCGACCGGGCACCGCAGCAATTCCGGGCCGGATTGCTCAGCCTGACCGGGCAGGCCGACTACGAGGCGGCCGCCGTATCATTTTCGCCTGCTGGCGCCGCCTCGCCCGCTGGGGCCGCCGCCGCGTGGGCGCGGCAGGCTCGGGCGGCTCTCCGCTGGACAGGAAGCTGGCTGAGCGCCCTGACCATCGTCGATCCCGTGACGGACGAGCCGCCAGACCCGCAACTGGCCGCCCTGGCCGAGCTGGCGGAACGGCTGGAAGCCCGGCGGCTCGCCGGGTGGGAGAGTGCCGTCAGGATCGCCCGGTACCTCGGTCTTGACCTGCACGTCACGGTCCGGGCCGACCCGGCCCGCCGCCGCCCGGACGTGGAGGCGGCCGTCATCAGCGTGCTGGACCCGCGGCCGGGCGCCGACGGGACCACCGGGTTCTTCGGCCGCGACAGGTGGACGTTCGGGCAGCCGCTCGAAGCCTCGGCCCTGGCCGCCGCGATTCAATCCTGCCCGGGGGTGGCCGGCGTCGTGCTGATCGAATACCGCAAGATCGCCGGCGCGCGGTGGTGCCCGCTGCCGGACACCCTGCGGGTCGGTCCCGATCAGATCCTGCGCATCGGCAATGACCCGGGCCGGCCGGATCGCGGCCTGTTGTCCGTCACCGCGCAGGTGAGTCCATGACCTGCCCGGACGGGACGGACGGCCGCCCATCCCAGGCCGGCCCGGGTCCATGCCGGTTACCAATCCCCCGGGACTGTCCGAGATCGCCTACCGGGTGAGCGACTTCACCGGTTTCCGCCACGCTCTGCTCGTCCCGCTTCCCGGCGAGCAGCAGCTCGCGGGCTGGTCGCCGGCCGCAGGCGACCTCGGGCTGCAGGTGCTCGAATGGTGGGCATACCTCGCTGACGTCCTCACGTTCTACAACGAGCGGATCGCCAACGACAGTTACCTGCGTACCGCCGCGGGGCCGCAGGGCCCGGCGGAGCGCAACGTCGCCGGGCTGGTGCGGATGCTCGGGCGCCTGCCCCGGCCCGGCACCACTGCGCACGGCGTGCTCGCCGCGCTACGCCGCCCCGGTGCGCTCGATGAGGATCTGGTGCTCCCGGAGAGGCTGCAGATCCTCAGCACGCCAACGGCGGACGTGCCGGCGCAGGTGTTCGAAACGGGTGACTCCGCGAGGTTTCCCGGGCCGTCGGACGTACCCATCGGCCTGCCGCCCGATAACGACCTGTTCCAGCAGGCCGGCACCACGCCAGCGGATACCGGCCAGCCGGAGTCGGTACTGCTGGCCGGGCACGCCGCCGTCCAGGCTGGCGATGAGCTCCTGCTGGTGCAGCGGGGCTGGGATGGCTGCACAGGGAATTGGGCACTGACAACGGTCCGCTCGGTTACGACGCAGACCGACCCGAACGGCTCGGCGAACACGCGAGTCGTACTGGACAGCGATGACTGGACGGGCGTCGCACAGGCACAGGCACAGCCGCAGGCCGCGGACTATCAGCTGCTGAAGGCGACCGCTACCGCGCAGCTCTGGACGATGACCGCACCGGCGGTCCAACCGGGTATCCGGGCAGAAGCTGCCGCCGCGCCGCCCGCGGGCCAGACGGCCACGGTGCCGCTCGCCACCCTGGTCCGCGGCGTGGCACCAGGCAACGATGTCCTGTTCACGGGCCTTGCCGCGTCCCCGACCCAGATGCTCGCGCAGGTTACCGGCTACACAGAGGAGGTGGTCGCGGTACGGGCGGGTCCGCCCGCCAACCCGCCCGCTCTCGTACCGCGCACGACGCTCGAGGTTCGCGCGACGGACGCCGACAGGCTGGCCGCCGCCATCGCCAACCCCGACGGCGTGGGCGGCATCGCCTTGCGGTACGGGCTGCGTGAGGCGGGCACCCTCATCCCGACTCCTGCGACCGCGCTGGACCAGCTCGGGCTGACGGTGACAGTCCCGACGGAGCTCGTGCTCCCGGCGGACGGCATGGTGGCGCTGCAGGACGGCACGGGCGCCGGCCTGCTGGTGACCGCGTCCCGCCCGTCACCTGGCACGGTCCGGCTCAGCGCGACGGACGGGAGTTCGGCGCCGGTGAAGCCGCCGCTGCAGGCACCGATCGTGCTGCTGGCCGACCTCGTGCAGGTCAGCGCGGGCACCACGGTGCAGGGGGAGGTCCTGGGCGACGGCGACGCCACCGCCGCCAGCCAGGTCTTCACGCTGCAAGCATTCGCCGCTTGTCTACCTGCAGCCCCGGCAACCCGGGGGCCCGCCGGTCAGCACGCTGAACCTCACGGTCGATGAGGTGCCCTGGTCGCAGGTGCCGTCTTTTTACCGGCAACCGCCGGACGCCAGGGTGTATCTGGTGCGCACGCTCGCAGATGGCAGCACTCAGGTCGGCTTCGGCAACGCAGTCAACGGCGCCCGGCTGCCGACCGGGGCGGGCAACGTCGTCGCCTCGTACCGATACGGGCCGGCCGGGAAGCCGCCACCTCCCGGCCGCCTGTCCACCGTGCTTCAGCCTCAGCCCACTCTCGCCACCGTGCGGAACCCGGTCGAGCTCACGCCGGGCACCGATCCGGAGGCCGCCGCGCAGACGGCCGAAGACGCGCCGTCGGGTGTCGTGCTGCTCGGTGCGGCGATCTCGCCCCGTGACTGCGAGGAGGCCGCCGCCACGATCGAGGGCGTCACCCGGGTAAGGGCCTACTGGGCCTGGGATCAGGCCCGGCGGTGTCCGGACATCACGCTCTACGTCGATGGCGGCAACAACGTCGTCGCGGCAGTCCGGGCTCAGCTTCCGCTGGCCACCTCGCGGATGCCCATCGCGGTCAAGTCGGCGCAGGCGGTCGACCTGACCATCGCCTGCCAGCTGGTCGCGGATCCGGGAGCAGGCCACGGGACGATCGAGGATGACGCCGACGCAGCGCTCACCGACCCGGGCAACGGGCTGTTCAGCCCGGGCCGGATGAGCATCGGGCAGTGCCTGTACCGCAGCCAGGTCGAGGCTGCCCTGACGGTCGGCGGTGTCAGTGCCGTCCTGCGCCTGCGGATCGCGCAGGCCGCGCCCGGCGGGGATGACGGCGGCCCGGCGGCGCCCCGCCCCGATGAGCCCAGCCTCGATCCAGGACCAGACGGCTACTTCCGCCTGCTCCCCGAGGCGCTGACTATCAGCGTGGTGGACCATGGATGATCTCGTCGACGGCTATGACGGCTACTACCAGGCGCGCCTGTGGGAGTCACTGCCGGTCATCTACCAGGTGCTGGATACGGCGACGTTCGCCGACCTTGACACCGCCGTGTCCAGCGGCCCGGGCCCGCTGCGCGAACTCGTCGACCGGATCGGGACGCAGATCGCCGTGGTCCGCCGGAGCATCGACGGCCTGTGGGCTGACCAGTCGATAGAAACATGCGCTGACTGGGTGATCCCGTACATCGGTGACCTGGTGGCCACCCGCCTGGTGATCGGCCTGGACGCGCGCGGGCAGCGGCTCGACGTGGCGAACACCATCGGATGGCGGCGGAGGAAAGGGACCGTGGCCACCCTGGATGCGGTCGCCCGCGACATCACCGGCTGGAGCGTCCATGTCCTGGAAGCGTTCCGCCGCCTGGCCCGTACCCGCCACAATCTTGACCCGCGGGTGGGCGGCCGGACGCCTGCCACCCCCGGCCAGGTCGCGGGCGACAGCCTGCTGACCGCCGAAGGCCTCGTCGAACCCTTCGCTCGCACGCCGCCGGAGGATTCGCCGACTTGCGCTCCGCACCGGGCGCCTTGCTCACAGGCGGTCCGTTCGACCAGGCCTTTCACCACGCCGACCTGCGGCGTGGAAGCGGCGCGGCGGGCTGGTACGGCGCGGAGAAGTTCGTCGTGTACTGCTGGCGGCTGCTGTGCCTGGAGGTCGCCGACGGCACGCCCGTCCCCGTGTCCGGCCGCGACGGTGAGTACGTGTTCGATCCGACCGGGCGTGAGACCCCCCTGTTCCTGCCGCCTGTTCAGGACACCGCGACGATCGTGGGCACCACGAGCGCATGGCAGGTGCCGGGTCCGCTGACCTCCGCGCTGCTCCGCCTCATGGCCGACACGGGCGCTCCTGCCGGATACCAGGTGAGCGGGGCCACGGCAGGCTCTGTCGAGACCGAGCCCAAGGCCGGCCGGTTCCGCCTTCGCGCTCCGGCCGGCGGCGCGATCAGCGTCTCCTATCACCACGGGTTCGGCGGGCAGATCGGAGCGGGGACCATCGACCCGGCCGGCGCCGCTCCCCTGCGCGCCGCCGGCGAGATCCCGGTCACCGGCGGCAGCGGCCTCGACGCCGAGCTAGAGCGAGCACACGCCGGCCAGACGATCACGGTCACCGATTCGCTCACCTACGCCGCGGTGGCTGACGTCGGCGTGGCACCGGGCTCACCGGCGGTGCGGGGCCGCTCACCATCCGCGCCCGGCCGGGGCAGCGGCCGGTGGTCCGGCTCGCCGAGCACGCGCCGCCATGGGTGTTCACGGACGGCGACGGCGCCCGGCTCATCCTGGACGGGCTGTACGTCAGCGGCGGCGACATCGTACTGCGCGGCTGATTCAACCATGTCAAGATCACCGGCTGCACGCTGGACCCGGGCACCGCCGACCCGGGCCTGGGCGTCCACGGTGAGCGGCGGGCGGGGCCGGGCCCCGGGCCACGGCGCTGGCCCGGTCTGCCGACGGCAGGGCGCTGGCGCCGACCCGGCTCTGGCTGGAGGGGGCGCCGGGACCTCAGGCGGGAACGCCCGCCGTGATCGGCTGCCTGGAGGTGGAACGCTCCGTCCTCGGCCCCATCCGCAGCCGCAACGGCGGGCTGGCGGAAAACGTCGTCATCACCGACAGCATCGTGCAAGGGTTCCGCACCTCCTTGGGCCCGGCATTTGCCGCTGACGACTTGTTCGATCCCGTGTTGGCGTACGAGCAGCTCTCACCGGGTCGGTCCACCACGGAACGGCCGCGGGCACAGCCCAATCCCCTGTCGGCGTTCATCTGGAAGTCGGTGGGCGGGCATCTTCCCGAACGGGCCAGGAAACAGATGCTCGGGCGGCAACCCGATAGCGCCGCGACCGCGGCGCTATCGGACGTGCTCAGCAGGATCATCGAGTACGGCGATATCTACCGGGCCGAACTTTTCCGGCATGTCCCGCTCAGCCCGCAGGCACGCCTGGCTGGCGGCGGGCCCGGGACCGCGGCGGAAAGGTGGCGCAACCGCCTGCTGCTCGAGGACGCCTATCCGCTGGCCCTCGCTCCGGCCGCCGTCGCCATCGCCGACTCGACCGTGACCTTGAACCGGGTCACGATCCTCGGGCGGCTGGTCGCCCGCCGACTGTATGCCACCGACAGCATCATGCACGGGTTCACCGTGGTCGAGGACACCGAGGAGGGCTGTGTCCGCTGCAGCGCAGTCCTGGATGGCAGCAGGCTGCCGCCGCAGCAGGATTCGGCGGAGCTCAGCGTCGGCGGCGCGGTGTTCACCAGCACCGCATTCGGGCGGCCGGGGTACGGGCAGCTGCTCGAAACCGCCGACCGCGCCATCGTCCGGGCCGGCCGCGGCACGACGCTGTTGGCCGGCAGCTCGTCAGGCACCCAGATGGGCTCGTTCTCCGCGCAGGCCGTGCCCGTCAAGGAGCACGCACTGCGGTTGAAGTACAGCGAATACCTTCCCGTCGGGCTGACCCCGGTGATCGTCCATGTCACCTGAGGAAGAGCCAAGGAGCCGACCATGACCAGTGACCGGGCCCGCGTCAGCTACGATCCCAGCCGCCGTTACCACGGCGTGGTGGCCCAGCAAGGCCGCGTCTGGCTCGAAGCGGACTGGAATGAGGCGCAGGCGATCAGCCGTGAGCAAACCGAGACCAGGACCCTGGACCTGGTTGGGCCGGATCGTCGGACCGCGGATACCGCATCGAACCCGTCATGACCGGCGAAGGCCCGGCAACCGGCGAAGGCCCGGCAACCGGCGAAGGCCCGGCAACCGGCGAAGGCCCGGCAACCGGCGACCTGCGGGTCCACCGGGGCACGGCGTACGTCGGCGGGCAGCGGGTAAGCCTCGGCGACGACATCCTCTGCGGCAGCCAGCCCGACTGGCAGGACCATGTTGGTGACCCCCTGTGGCTGGACCCGGCGGTCCCTGACGAACCGCATGAGCTGGTCTACCTCATGCTGCGCGAACAGGAGGTCAGCGCGGTCGAAGATCCCGCCCTCCGCGACGTGGCCCTCGGCGGCCCCGACACCTCACAGCGGCTCCGCATCGTCCAGCGCATCGTCCGGTACCCGACCGCGGCGCCGACCTGGGAGGACGCGTGGGCGCAGCTCATCGGGCAACACTGGGATTCCCGTGGCTTCCGGCTGGACCACCGCAGCCTGCGGCTGCAGGCCACCGCTCGGCTGCAGGTCATGGGCCACCCGGCCGAGGACGAGGAACAGCCCGTCGACCTTGGCACCTACCTCGGCCCGGACAACCAGCTCATCCGCGTTCAGATCTCCCGTCTCGACGATGACGGCACGCCGTTCCTGGTCTGGGGCGATGACAACGCCTCGTTCATGTACCGGCTGTCCGGGGTCGGTCCCGGTACGGCGCCAGGCACCACCGAGCTCCAGCTTGCCACCGCTCCCGTGGACGCCTACCACCAGCCGACGGAGAAGCAGGCCGTCGAGGTACTGCGCGGGGCCGCGTCCCTGGTCCGGGACGACTTCATCGCCGCCGCGACCGGGGAGGTCGCCGCCGTCACACACGCCTACGACCCCGACACGCGAACGATCGTTATCGGCAGGGACTCCCGCCCGAGTACGAGCTGGCTCAGGGCCCGCTGTTCCTGCGGGTGTGGCAGGAGGAATTCAAGTGCAGTCCAGGCGAGGAACACGAGCTGGGCGACACCGGCATCCGTGTCCGCCTGACGGCGGCTGAGGGCGCGCCGCCGGGCAGCTTCCAGGCCGGGGCTGACTGGATGATCGCGGTGCGGCCGGGGTTCGGCCCCGGATCGGCAGGCGTGGTGTACCCACACCGGATTCTGGACGCCCGCAGCCACCGGACGGCCCGCGCCTGTGGCTCACCCCGCTGGCGCTCATCCGGTGGCATCCTCGCGAACCGGTAGCCGAGGACTGCCTGCCGCGCTTCGACAGCCTGACCAGGCAAGAGCATTCGGGTGGATCGTGCACGGTCAGGGTCGGGCCGCGGATGTCGGCGGCGGACGGGAGCTCCAGGACGTGATCGACGCCCACGCGAGCCGTGCCCACCCGACGACCATCTGCCTCGAGCCGGGCAGCTACGCCCTGCGGCGGCCGCTGCGGATCGGCCCGCAGCACGGGCGCCTCACCTTGCGGGCCGAACGGCACGGCGTGGTGCTGCGCGCCGAGCACGAGACGGCGCCACGGTTCGCTCTCGGGCTGATCGCTGCCGAGGACGCCGACGGGCTATCTCTGCAGGACCTGGATTCCTCCGCGCACGTGCCCTTCGAGCTCAGCCAGGACGTCTACTTTCACCTGCCTGAGCGGGCACGGGAGCTGCTCGCCGCGCATCGGCACCGCAGGATCGCCATCGGCGTCTACGCCCGTCACTGCGCCAACCTGAGCATCGAGGCCTGCCGGTTCGTCGTCCCCCCGCCAGCCTCTCCCCGCCCCGGCGGCACCCACCACCCTGCCGGCGAGGACCTGTTCGCCGTGGCCATTCTCGGCTCGCAAGAGATATCGGGATTGCGGATCACGCGCTGCACCTTCACCGTCAGCGAGCGTCTGGAGCATGCACGTCACTACGGAGGTGACGGCAAAGGCACCGACCGCCGCCATCACGTGGCACTTGGCTTCGCCCAGGTCCCAGTCGCAGTGGCAGCCCCGGCACAGCGAGCCGGAGCCCGCCGCGTCACAGGGCTGCTCTGAGCAGTCCACTCCGGAGAGCTCTCGGCACCCGGCGCCCCAGTCACACGGATCGGCATCCCTCCCGAGCCTGGACAACGCGCTGTTCGAGGACAACCTGTTCGAAGGCCTGACCGCTCCCGCGGTGGCCATCGGTCAGCTCGGCACGCTGCGCTTCGACCGCAACAACTGTCCGGGAGTGCCATGCTGGCTTCTGGCTAATCACCCAGCACGCCAGCCACGTCCTGACGTTCCTGGACCGGCTGGTGAACCCGACCGAACGAGGCCTACCGCTATCTGGTGCAGGCGCACCTGACGGCACTCGCGGAACCCCTGCTCTTCCACACCACCGTGCTGGCCAGAGCGCTTCCCGCTGAGCTCGGCAGGATCTCGACGCGGGGCTGGAGCCGCGTCGCCTGGAATTGCCGAGTGAGGCTGATGAGCAGCAGGCCAACGAGCTGCATCATCAGCTTTCCACGACGAACGCCGAGGCGAAGCCCACGGCAGGGCCCGCGCAGCGGCAGAGCTCCGGCGCAGGTTCGTGGAGTCGTTCGGCCGCGCCAGGGCAACTCGTCCGCAGCCTGAAGCGATAACGGTGCCGAGTGAGGCCGCACTGCGATGTCTTCTGCACCCCATCCGGACCACCGTGCACACGAGCTTGCCCCGGCCCGGTTGTCCTCAGCACCGCGCCGGACACCGCCGCGTCGTCGATTCTCACCGGCAATCACCTGCACAACCGACCCAGTCCCGCCGCCAGCGAATGCCTGGACCTCCGGCGGACCTGCACGACCGCCGCGAACGTCATCGGAACCGGGAGTCCGAGCACCACTCAGCGGCAAGCCTCATCGTCCGGCCGCAACGTTATCAGGGATGGCACGGAACGGCGATAACCGGCAACGCCCTGGTTGGCCAAGGCCCACCTTCCCGCCCGCCCCGAGGAGCTCCCGAGCCGGCGCGCCCTCAACAGCGTCACTCCGTAGTGACCCTAGCCTGTCCGGGGAACCTGACCGTGACCGCGCCGCCATACGTACACATGCACTGCGAGGCGTCATCCAGCGCGCTAACGCCATTCAGAAAGTGACGCGAGCTGATCCAGGCGTCCACGGGCTCAGCTGGGGGACACATGGCTGCGGGGACTAGGACGCCCGAAGCGGGTCATGCCGAGGCCACTGCTGGATTGGCTAGCGACGTGCACATCCCGAAAGTCGGAATATTCTCCGGTGATACATCCGTAATCACGCCCGCCGAAGTAGTCGCCGATACGTTGACGCCGGAGGCCGTAAACCCGGCCGGAGCCGCGCCAAACGTGCACGCCAGCGCCGCTCCGGTAGAAACCTGCTGCGTCACCGTTACCTCCACGCCGATCCTGCGGAAAATTTTACCGGCCTACCGGTTCTGCCTGGAGCGGTCGGGGGGATCGGGCCCGTTATCGGCTGCCATCAGTGAGTGAGTCAGGTAAGGACACTAAGAGCCGGCTCCCGTTCAGTGCGCGGCGGCCACGGTGCCGGCGCGCAGCCGGTTAAGGGCGTCGGTCCGGGCCCCGGCAAGTGACGGCTCGGCCCTCAGCTTGGCTGCGCGGACGGCGACATGCCGGGGCAGGCGAGTGAAGGCCGCGGTGATCGCGTCGAGAATCAGCGGATGGGCGCCCCACGAGCCGCCGATGACGATGAGTTCCGGGTCGGAGAGTGCCACCACGGCGGCGAGGAGCCCGCTAACGGCCTGGCCCAGCGAGTGGCGGGCGGCCTTTGAATGCGGCTGCCCGCCACTGACCGCGGCAAGCAGGCGGCCGGCGTCGATCGCCGTCGAGCCCGCTCGCCTAGGCCTAGCTCACCGAAAACGCGATGAGGCGCATTGCCTGACCTTGCGGGCCAGCGGTAATGAGGTGAGCGACTTCGCCGGCGAATACCGCCGATTCCTCGCCTGACCTCTGCGTCGCTTACGATCGCGCAGCCCACGCCGTCGTCGAGGTAGACGTAGGCGAAGTCGCGCAGGGCCCCCGGGGGCGCGCCGTCCCGTTCCGCCCTGGCTGCCCAGTTCACCTCGTTGTCGACGGTGACCGTTCCCCGACGTACGGAGCGAGAACCTCGACCGGGTCAAGCTCGCCGAGCAGGAACGGGGCATCGGGCAGTTGGATCAGCCGCCCGGTGCCCCGGTCCACTGGGTCAGCGGCGCTCACGACCGCCAGCCGCGGCGTCACACCGCTCCCCTTCTGGGCACGGATGACTACGGCGCGAGCGCAGCAGCTACCTGATCCGGGCGGGCAGGCCTGCCCATGTCCTGTTCCGCCCGGGACACGGTGTCGCCAAGGGCGTCAAGGCATTCGGCCACGATTCCTTGCTTCGGACTCGGATCGCCGCCTCCGGCCGCACCGTGGAGGAGGTCTTCGCGGTCGTCGAGCGCCGCGTCCAGGAAGAGGTTGACGAGATCACCGCCGCCCGGCAGCGCGGGGAGACGATCTGGCCGGTTATCGACTACGCCGACATCGAGGCCAGCGCGGTGCCTGATGAGGCCCTGTCATTGCTGCGCCGGCGCGGCTGCCTGGTCGTGCACGGGCATTTCGATCGCGGGCAGGCCCTGGGCTGGGACCGCGACATCGTCGACTACGTGGAGGGAAACCGGTTCTTCGAGGACTACCGAGGCCCTGGCGACGACTTCTTCGGAAGCGTCGGCTCCAAGCCCGAGATCTACCCGGTCTACTGGTCACCGGCTCAGATGCAGGCCCGCCAGAGCGGGCGGATGGCGCGCGTGCAGGCATTCCTCAACAACCAGTGGAAGCACGCGTCCAAGGACGTGCGGTGGTTCGACCCGGACCGTAACTTGCTGTACCCGGACCGCATCCGCCGCCGACCCGAGGGCGCCAACTCGGGCGGTCTGGGCACCCACCTCGATCCGGGCACCCTGGACCTGTGGATGACCGAGGCGTATCAGAGGGCGTTCCGTCACCTGTTCGATGGCACCGTCGAACAGTACGATCCCTGGGACGCGGCGTATCGCACCGCCGGACCGCAGTACCCCGGCAGCACCATGTGCTCGGCGTTCCGCACCTTCCAGGGCTGGACCGCGCTGTCCGACATGGCCCACGACCAGGGCGTGCTGCAGACGGTCCCCATCCCCGGCGCGATGGCTTACCTCATGCTGCGGCCGCTGTTGCCGGACGTCCCGTACGACGAGATGTGCGGCGTTACCGTCAACCAGGTCTTCCCCGCCAGCGACAGGTGGCACCCGCTGCTCATGCAGGCTCTCAGCGGCATTCCCGACGTCCAGGCTGGCGATTCCGTCTGGTGGCACTGCGACATGATCCACAGCGTCGCACCCGTCACGAGCCAGCGGGGCTGCGGAACGTCATGTACATCCCCGCCGCACCCTGGTGCCCGCGCAACGAGGAGTACGCGGCCAGGGCGTCCGGGAGGCATTCGCCACCGGGCTCAGCCCCGGCGACTTTCCGGCCGAGCATACGAGCGCTCCTGGGCTAACCGCTTCCAGCCGGAGGACCTCAATGAAGCGGGACGGCGCGGCCTCGGCCTCGGCTGACCGCCGGTCAGGAATCGAGAAGCGCGCGCCATCGAGCCGCAACTAGCCTGATCGCGATGGCTTGCCCTGGAAGCGGGCTGGCGCTTCGTGCCTCGCCGTGGCCACCTCGGCAGGTAACCCAGCTGCCCGCGGGCATCGACCAAAGGAGTCCTCCCATGTGTCATCCCTCGTGGACGCGCGCACTGGCCTCGGCGCAGGGCCTGGGCGACCTCGCGCGGCTGCGCCGCGTTCGGGACCGGATCGACCGGGAGTACGCGCAGCCGCTGGATGTCGAGGCGCTCGCTCGCGGAGTTCACATGTCGGCCGGGCACCTCAGCCGCCAGTTCCGGCTTGCCTACGGCGAGTCGCCGTACGCCTACCTGATGACGCGCCGGATCGAGCGTGCGATGGCGCTGCTGCGCCGGGGCGACCTCAGCGTCACCGACGTCTGTTTCGCGGTTGGCTGCTCGTCGCTGGGCACCTTCAGCACTCGCTTCACCGAGCTGGTCGGCATGCCGCCCAGCGCCTACCGGCGCCGGGCGGTGCGCTGCGGCGGGGATGCCTCGTACTGGCGAAACAGGTGGCCAGACCGACAGGAATCGAGAAGCGCGGGTCACGGAGCCGCACTAGCCTGATCGTCATGGACATCACCATTCACACGAGCTTCCTCCCGCATGACGACCCGGACGCTTCCCTGGCCTTCTACCGCGACATCCTCGGCTTCGAGGTCCGCAGCGACGTCGGACAGGGCAAGATGCGCTGGATCACGGTCGGCCCCGCCGGCCAGCCCGGCACGTCCATCCTCCTGGCGCCGCCGGCCGCCGACCCCGGGGTCACCGAGGACGAGCGCCGCACCATCGCCGAGATGATGGCCAAGGGCACCTACGGCTGGATCCTGCTGGCCACCCCCGACCTCGACGGCACCTTCGAGAAGGTGCAGGCCGGCGACGCCGAGGTCGTCCAGGAGCCGACCGAGCGCCGTACGGGTCGCGACTGCGCCTTCCGCGATCCCGCGGGCAACCTGGTCCGCATCCAGGAGCTCCGCTGAGCCGTCCGGTAATCGCCAGCCCCCGCCAGCCCCGTGCCGTCCTCGCCGGCCGGTGCCCCGGGCCGCGGTCAGTCCGCGTACAGGGCGCCGATGACGTCGGCGTACTTCCCGTGCACCACCCGGCGCCTGAGCTTGAGGGTGGGCGTCAGTTCCTCGCTCTCGGCGGTCCATTCCACCGGCAGCAGCCGCCATCTCCTGACCTGCTGGACCCGCGCCAGCCGCTCGTTCGCGCCGGCCACGGCCTCGGCTACCGCGGCCAGGACGAGCAGGCTCCCCGGCCAGCTCGGCCAGCGAGGACGCCTTGATCCAGCGGGCCCTGGCCCAGGCCCCGGCCACGTCGCCATTCAGGGTGGACAGCGCCACCACGTACGGCCGCCGGTCTGCGTAGCTGAGCGCCTGGCCGATCAGCGGATGGGCGACGAGCAGGCTCTCGATCACGGCCGGCGAGATGTTCTCCCCGCCGGAGGTGATGATGAGGTCCTTCTTGCGGTCCACGACGGACAGGAAGCCGTCGCGGTCCAGTGACCCGATGTCGCCGGTGTGCAGCCAGCCGCAGGCGTCGATCAGCTGGGCGGTCTGATCGGGCAGGTGGAGGTACCCGGGGGTGTTCACCGGGCCGCGGGTCAGGATCTCTCCGTCATCGGCGATCTTCACCTCCGCTCCCGGCACCGGCCGCCCCACGGTGCCCAGCCGGAATGCGCTGGGGGTGTTGGCGGTGACCATGCCGGTGGTCTCGGTCATCCCGTACATCTCCAGGATCTTCATGCCGAGTCCGGCGAAGAAGGCGGCCACATCGGGCGGCAGCGGCGCCGCCGCGCTGCGTACCGTGGTCGCCTCACCCAGGCCGAGCAGGGACCGGATCGGCCAGCGGCGCTGCCTCGTCGGCCCGGCGGAACTCCCCGGCGAGATCATCGGGCGTGGTGTTGCCGAACTGGCCACTGCGTACGTACCTGCAGCAGGCCGCCATCGCCACGCCGGCGGCGGCGCGCTTGGCCGGGTCCTGCTCGGCCGCCCGTCGGCCTGGAGGCGCGCCTGGATCTTCTTCCAGACCCTGGGCACGCCGAAGAAAGCGGTCGGCTGCACCGCGCCGAGCGTGGCCGCCAGTTCGGCGGCGTGGTGGCAGAAGTAGACGTGCCCGGCGTTGCGCACCGGCCCGTAGATGGCGCCCATCCGCTCCGCGATGTGCGCCAGCGGCAGGTAGGAGACCAAGCGGGCGCGCTCCATCATGAAACCGGTGGCGCCGGCGGCGGCGAGCTGGCAGAGCACGCTGCGGTGGGTGATGATGACGCCCTTCGGGTTCCCGGTGGTGCCGGAGGTGTACAGCACCGTCACGGGGTCCTCGGGCCTGATCGCCGCCACCCGGCCGGCGACGGCGCCAGGCGTGGCGGCGAGCCGCTGCCTGCCCAGCGCGGAGAAGTCCGCCCAGGTGAGGTACTGATCACCGGCGGGGCAGGCGGCCGCGTCGCGGACGATGATCTTCTTCAGGCCGGGCAGCCTGGCCAGCACGGGCTGCCAGCGGGCCAGTTCCCGGGCGCCGTCGAGCACGGCGATCCTGGCATCGCAGTCGCCGGCGATGTACCCGACCTGGTCTGCGGCCAGGGTCGGGTAGAACGTCACCGGCACTCCCCCGGCGTGCACCACCCCGAGGTCGGCGAGCACGTGCTCGACCCGGTTCGGCAGCATCAGTGCGACCCGCTCACCCGGTCGCAGGCCGAGGCCGATCAGCCCGGCGGCGAGCTCGAGGGCCTGCTGCCGGGTCTGCTCCCAGGTGATGGTCTGCCATGGTCCGCCGTCATCGCGGTCGGAATAAGCGGGCTCGCCGCCCCGGCGCTGGACGGTGCAAGCCAGCAGGCCGCACAGGGTCCGGCCCTCGTCTCCCCCGGCCGCAGGCCCGACGTCCGCCCGCGGCTGCAGGATCTCTGTTGTCACGGCTTACCTCCTCGTTAGCGGTATTGGCCCGCGGATCGCGTGTTCGCATGGCAGGCCAGGTCCGTGGCCTGCGGGGAACAATGGAACGCTCATTGGCCGTAACGGCCCCCGGCGGGCGGCTGGCGGGCGACCAGGCGGTTCCACTCGGTCCGGGCGGCGGGCTGATCCTCGGCACCGCCTGGCCGATAGCCCCGGCCCCCATCGCCCGGCTCGACGGGACAGCCAGTCACGCTAAGCGGCTGAGTTGATCTTCCTTACCGTGACTGGCTGCACCAGGGGCACCTCTAGCTCCTACGCCCCCCGTGACGGGCCCGGCCTGGGAGCCAGCCGTTGACTGTCACACGGCTTGGGCGCGATTCTTCACGATCTTTACCGCCCAAGTCGGACCGGGCCCGTCCAGCAGCGTTGACCGGCGTGCCTACGTCCACTCGTAGAACTTGGAACCGGTCTTGCCGTCTTCGCCTATTTCGAGTTCAAATACCACGGCGATGCCGTTGAGCTGCGCCAGCTTCTCCGCGGTGGTCTGAAAGTAGATGGCCCCGCGCCAGGACGACGCCGCGCCGTGGCCGGTGAAGCGGCCAGCGCCCTCTCCCTGCCAGGGGGCCATCTCGCCGTCATCGGTCGTGGCGACCCCCTGGCCGTGGGCGAAGAGGGTGCCGTCCGGCCGGACCACGGCGACGAAGGTGCACAACTCGTTCACGGGGACGCCCAGCAGGGTCCCGTTCTCCTGGATCGACATCCGATCTGGGGGCCAGCGCCCTCGTCAGGCAGCACCCGCGTCCCTGTGACCTGGCCCGCTTCCTCGCCAATCTGGTTGCTAAGCATGGAGTTTCCCCTTCCATCCAGTCGCTCACTCGTGTGGCGAGTCCTGCTGCTATGAGCGTGCATCGCTGGCCGGATTGCCCGCATGGGAGCCCCCCATTTCCCGGCCGGCTTGATGCTTCTCAGCCCGGTATGGCCCGTTTGATCCGGTGGTAAGGCCCGGGGCGGGTTTGTGGCCGAGTTCCAGGACGTGAGCTAGGCTCAGCCGGGTGACAGGACGCGTCTCAGGCTTAACCGGGTGAGCGGCGCCGTGGCCGGGATCGGCCCGGCCCGCGATCGGACCCGCCCGGCACCGCTGAGCTGCCCGGCGCCGCCGAGCTGCCCGGCATTGCTGAGCTGTTGTGCGCGCTTTCCTACGGCTCGGGCCTGGCGGCGGCAGAGCGGATGGAACACGGGACCAACACAGCCTTCATCGGCGTCCAGCTCGGCCGCGCGCTCGGGGCGGGGGCCGGGGACCTGGAGGCCGTCTTTTACGGGGCGCTGGTCAAGGATGCGGGCTGCGGCGCCTGCGGCGTGGTGCTGGCCCCGTTCTTCGCCGACGATGAGCTGATTCCCCGGCTCGACCTGAACCTGGTCGATCTGCACAGTCCCCGCAGCATGGCGGCCTGGGCCATGAGCGATCTGCGGCTGGACCCCACTCCGCCGGCCCGGCTCGCCCGGCTGGCTGCCTTCGCCTCCCGGTGCGGCTCGGTGGTGCACGAGGCGATGACCGTGCACTGTGAGGTCGCCGCTGACTTCGCCGCTGGGCCTGGGGTTCGGTCGGCACGTGCAGGACACCGTCCGCGACCAGTACGAGCGGCACGACGGGCGCAGCCCGGCGTTCGGCCGGCCCGCGCCGAGACGATCCCCGCCCGGCCCAGATCCTGCACCTGGCGCTGGCCGCCGACCTGGTACGCGGCTTAAGCGGTGCCGGGGCCGCGGCGGCCATGGTCAGCCGCAGGACCAACACCTACTTCGACCCGGACGTGGCCGGCGCCTACCTCGACCTGGCCGGCGACCTGTGGCCAGACGGCGATGAGCCGGTCCCGCTCACCGACGTGCTCTCCTGCGCCCCGCGGACCCCGGTCGACGAGCTACCCGGCGACCGGCGCCTGGCCGTGTGCGAGGCGCTGGCCGACTTCGCCGACCTGAAGTCCGCGCGGCGCGGCCGCCATTCGCACACGGTCGCCAGCCTGGCCGCCCGGGCCGCCTCCGGCCTTGGCCTCCCGACAGAGAGAGCAGGAGCGGCTGCGCCGGGCCGGGCTGGTCCACGACCTCGGCAAGATCGCCGTGCCGAACCGACTGCTCGAACAGGCAGGCGACGACACCCGCCCAGCCAGCCGCCGGGAAGGAGCAGCCGCGCTCACCGAGCCGGTCCGGCTGCACCCCTACTACGCCCAGCGCATCCTGTCCCGGGTCCGCCCCCTCGCCAGCCTGGCCGCGGATGTCGGCGCCCACCACGAGCGCCTCGACGGCTCCGGCTATCCGCTCGGGCTGGCCGCTCCGGACATACCCACCGGCGCCAGGGTCCTCGCCGCCGCCGATGTCTGGGCCGAGCGGGCCCGCCATGGCCCGCCCGACCTCACCCGCGACGACGGCCTCGACCCGGCCTGCATAGCCGTGCTGCGATCCCGCCCCCGGCCCGGCACCAGTCCCCCGCGCCAGCGCTTCCGCACCGATCCGGACCGCCCCGCCCTCACCTCACGTGAGCTGGAGGTACTGCAACTGCTCACCGACGGCGCCTCCAACCCCGACATCAGCAAGACCCTGCACATCAGCCGGCGCACCACCGAGCACCATGTCGAGCACATCCTCACCAAACTCGACCTGACCAGCCGCACCGCCGCCGTGGCCTACGCCCTGACCCACGAACTGCTGGCCTGAACAAAACCAGCGCCACGCCCGTATCGGGCCACCCGAAATGCCTGTGACGCCTCAGCTGGTCTCCCGGCTCGTTGTACCGATGCCGCAGGTGCGAACCGGAGCCGGGCGGCGGCTCGGCTACGGAGCACACTGCCCGGTCAGCCCTTGCTCGCGGCCATGGCGCCCGCCGCCGCCTCGGCGACGGTCTGGACGAGCGAGATACCCGGATACTCGGTGGCGTTGCCCGCGGATAGGGCCGCGATCAACATGCGCCGGCCGTCGTGCACGACGTCGCCGATGCTGTTGATCTCCCACCGGCCGGTGGTGCCGCTGGGGAGCCAGCCGTTCTTCACCATGAATGGGGTTCCGTCATCGGCAGCGGCGGAAACGCCCCACCGCTGGTTCGCCTCGACCTGGCTCATCAGGTCCTGGATGTAGTCCTGGGACTGGACCGTGAGCGCGGAAGGACGGGTAAACACCAGCCGGAGCAGCCGGATCTGGTCATCTACGGTGGTGGTGGTCAGGCCCCAGCATCCGCCGGTGCCGACCGTGGTCTCGCTGAGCCCGAAGACCTGGTTGACCTGATCGATGCCCGCCGCGCCGCCGGCATCCTCGTAGAGGTCGGAGGCAGCGTCGTTATTGCTGTTCTCGATCATTGTGGTCGCGACCGCTTCCTCTTCCGGGGAGAGCCGGTGGCCAGACTGCTGCGCCTGGTAGAGCACCGTGGACAAGATGTCGACCTTGACGATGCTGGCGGTCACGAACTCCTGCGTGCTGCCGTAGGCGGCACTCGCGCCGGTGGTCAGGTCGTCGACGGCGACCGCGACCTGGCCGCCGTCTCCATGGGCCAGTGGGGCTATGGCTGCCGTCAGGGCCTGCTGCGCTTTGACTACCTTGCGCCTTGCCGTGGTGGCCGTCTTCTCGGAACGCGTTTCCGCTGTGGTGCGCGTCTCCGTCGTCCGTGCGCAGCCCGCGCACAAACTGAGGAGCGTCAGCGCAACCAGGCTCGCATTGGTGGCACGCAGGCGCATGGTAAGCAATGTAGCGAATGGCGCTGGAGATTTAATTGCGCTGACCGAAAAATGGCGGGCGCGCCCGTTCTTAAGGAAGGTTTGCCCGGAAGTTGCGCTAAATTGCGCTGACCGTAATTGCCGGGCGCACCCGTCCTAAAGCCGCCCTTACGGGAGGGTTTGCCCGGAAGTTTCGCTAACCGCCGTTCTTTTGCTCAATCCTTTTCCCCGCCGGGATAATTCAGCTGGACGCGGGCGACGCTGATGCCGACGGGCAGCGTGCGCTGGCCGCGGTCAGGAGCTGGCGCCCGCGACGGGCACCGCCGCGATCGCGGTAAACACTCCGGATACGCTGCTGGCGTTTCGTTCCGTGGCGAGCGTACTGATTGAGGTCTGGAGCCTGGTCAGGGCAGATTTCAAGTTGCCGATCTGCTCGCTCCATTGGCTCCCGGCAGCGCTGCCGAGGGTGGACAGGTTCGACTGGACATCTTGTGCAGCCGTTTTCAGCTCGGTCACGGTGGTCGCGCTGACTTTGATGCTGGTGAGCCTCTGCAGGGATCCGCGCAGCGCGGCGACGTCCTCGCACAAGGCCGAGGTGGCCGCGGGTGCCGCGGCGGCGCTCGAAGAAGCGCTACCGGCGGACGCCTGGCCGCCGGATGAGCTGCCGCCGGATGAGCTGCCGCTGGAGCCGCAGGCGGCCGCCAGCAGGACGAGGCCGGAGATCAGGGCATTCCGCCAGACGCTGCCGCGCACTCTGCTCATACTGTGTGAGCGTGACGTCCGCCTCCCGGCTCCGCCTCACCCACTGCGGGTGATCCCCCGGAGCTTGGCCTGTCCAGGGCCCCAGCCAGTCTGGTCAGTGCTCGTCGACGTGATCGCCGTGCTGGAAGTGGCGGTGGCCGTCGTGGATATGATCCACATGATCGCCGTGGGCTAGGGTCTGGCAGCCGTCTTCGGCTGAGTGCGCGCCCGGATGGCCGTCGTGCACCGCCTGCTCGCGATGGTGCTCGCCGGCGTGCACATGGTCCACATGGTCGTCGTGCCGGACGATCTCGCATCCGTCGCCCGCGTGGTGCTCGTGATCGGTCGGTTCGGTGTGGGAAGCAGTCATCTCAGCTCCAAGTCCCCCGTCGGAGACGGGTAGACCTACCGTACGGCACCGCGCCGAGGACCCTCCTTAACCACCGGCGCCCCACCGCCGCCGCCCACCACCGGCCGCCGCTCACCGTTTGGCGAAGAAGTCGCGGATGTTGGCGCCGAGCAGGACGAGGGCCGCCAGGGCGAGCAGCCCGGCCGTCACCACGCGCCAGTGGCCGATGGCCGCCAGGGTCGCCGCCCAGGCCACCACGCCCACGGCGGCCAGGGCCAGCAGCGCCACCGCGAACTGCACGAGATGACCCCGGGCAAAGGCCTCCAGGCCGAGCATGGCCAGCGCGAGGACAGCCAGCGCGGGCAGCAGCGCTCCGCCCTGGCCCAGCACGATCACCGCGAGTCCGGCCAGCAGGAACGAGGCCGAGACGGTCGACCACAGCTGGAGGACCCGCTTGCGGGACCGGATCGGGTCGACGTTGGGCAGGGCCCGGTGCCGCAGATGCGCGTGCGGGTCCCCGAGCGGAAGGCCGAGGCGGGCGGCCCGGGCGAGCACCTCGCGCTCTTCGGCGAGCACCCGGCGGCGCAGCCGCAACTGCCCGGCGGAGGTCTCCAGCTCGGCCACCGTGGCCGGGTCGCCGCGCAGCCCGGCATCCTGCAGGGCCTGCAGCCCGGCGTGGGCGCCACGCAGCGTGTCGCCCACGTGGTCGAGTTCTTCCCCGGCGGCGGCGATCTGCTCGTCCAGCGCGGCCATTCGCTCTGCGATGGCCTGCTGCTCCGCCTTGGCCGAGGGTGACACCTTGTCCAGGCCGCCCATCCCACCGGGTCGGACCAGGAGAGCCGCACCGAGCCGCTGCGCTCATAGCGCGGCCCGGCCGGGGCGCGCTCGCCGCCGAACGGATCACCGGTGTCCAGGCCCCACAGTCCCCGGTAATCACGCAGCCACGGCGTCGTGTCATCGACGAGCACCGGGCTCCATTCCCGGTCCTCGCCGGGACCTACGCCCGGGCCGTCCCCCCGGTGGTAATCGATGAAGGGGATGCCGAACGCGGTACCTTTGCGTTCGCGGGTCCACGGCAGGAGCAGCCGGTTCAGCCGGCGCACGGCCGCGAACACGCGCCGGAGCACCGGCGGCTCGAACGTGATCAGGTAATCCCCGGGCAGGTAGGCCCCCGAGTGCGAACCAGCGCCCGCAAAGACCACCGGGTGCGTGCCCCGCCACTCGATGTCCGGGTCATCCTGCCTGCGGCGCAGGTCATCACCGACTTCGTTGTGGGAGGAAAAGGCGACCCAGGCCGGGCGGACCGCCAGAGACTCCAGGTCGGGTGGGTCAGGCAGGAAGACGGTGACCTGTTCCCAGTCGGCCTCGTGGTCGTTGACGCCGCCGAAGGTCGACCGCCAGTCGTTCATCGCGTACAGGAACCAGTACTGCAGCGCGACGAAACCACGGTCCCGGGTGACCCGACCGTAATAGGAATACGTGCCGGAGCCGGCCCCGGCGCGGTAAGCCCGCTCGGCGGCGGCCGCCGTACCGCCAGGTACCCGCCCCCGCACCAGCAGGGATAGCCGGATGACCGCATCGATCAGCCGTCCCACCAGCCCGACCACGGCAAACCGGCTGCTTCTGTGGGCGAGCCGTTCCCGCCCTGGCTCACGCCGCCAGGCGCGGTACGCACGCCAGGTGAGCGAACGATCAGCGTAACGCAGCGAAAGCCCCCCGGCGTGCGGCGCGGCACCGATCTGGGCCAGCCGCGCGGGGCTGAGCTCCCCTGGCGCGCACAGCCGCTCGCCTTTTGCCCGCCGCCAGCGCAACCGAGCGGGCCCAGGGGACCGCTCCAGTGCGCACGTGGCCAGGTAGGCGGGTACGGACATCGGCAGGAACAGCTCCCCCTGGGTGAACCGCAGCACCGGCTCGTAGCGCCGCAGCAGCCGGAGGTCCTCCGCCGCGCTCCCCGGATCGAGCGCAGCCACCTCGTCGCCGAACAGCTCATTCGCGGCCATCGCTCGCGCACCACATCCCCGGGCTCAGCTTGACGCGGCCAGCGCCGCCAGCGCGGCCAGTTCGCCGGCCAGCACGGCCGCGGTGGCGGCCGGATCGGCACCCGGACCGGCAGGTAGAGATCACGCTGCCGCCGCCGGGCCGCGAATGACCCGCAGGTAGGCGCCGCCTTCGCGCCCGGGGCCAGCTCGCGCAGGTAGTCGACGGTCCCGGCGGCCGGGACGGCGGCCACCCGCAAGGTGAAGACCTGGCCGTCCTTGGTCACCAGCCAGCCGGAGCGGCTGTCCCCCGAGACCTCATCGGCGAATGCCGGGGCCCACTGCGGGATGCGGGCGGCGCTGGTGAGCACCGCCAGGACGCCAGCCACCGGCGCATCGGTCTCGGCGCTCTCGGTCTCGGTCCGTGGCATGCAGCCAGGCTAGCGCCCCGCCTTACCCCCCCCCCGTCCAGTCTCGCAGCGGCGAGCGGCGAGCGGCGAGGCGGCGAGGCGGCGAGGCGGCGAGGCGGCGAGGCGGCGCACGATAGCGAAGGCGGAGGTGACCGTGGACGGCGGTGTGCTCGGGCGGTTCGGCTGACGGGACGGCGGGCGCTGGTCACCGGAGCCAGCCGGGGACTGGGCCGGGCGTTCGCCACCGCGCTGGCCGAGGCGGGCGCGGACGTGGCCATGATCGCCCGCGGCAGCGCGGAGGTCACCGCGGCCGCCGAGGAGGTCTCCGCCGGCACCGGCCGGAGGGCCGTGCCGATCGCCGCGGACGTCACCGACCGCGCCGACGTCGAGCGGATGATCGCCGAGACCGCCGACCAGCTCGGTGGGCTGGACATCCTGGTCAACAACGCGGGCGTCTGCTTTCACCGGCCTGCCCTGGACGTGCCGGACAGCGAGTGGAACCAGGTGTTCGACGTCAACGTGTACGGCGTGTGGGCCGCGAGCACGGCGGCGGCCCGGCTGATGGCCCCGGCGGGCGGCGGGGTGATCGTGCAACATCGGCTCGATCTCCTCGATCATCGTCAACCGCCCGCAGTGGCAGCCTGCCTATAACGCCTCCAAGGCCGCCGTGCACCAGCTGACCAGGTTGCCTGGCCGCCGAGTGGGCCCCGCACAACATCCGGTCAACGCGCTCGCCCCGGGCTACGTCAAGACGGAGATGGCCCCGGTCGACGAGCCGCGGTACCGCCAGCACTGGATCGAGGACGCGCCCATGCGCCGGTACGCGACGCCCGAGGAGATCGCGCCGAGCGTGTCTACCTGGCCAGCGAGGCCAGCTCGTTCATGACCGGCTCGGTGCTGGTCATCGACGGCGGCTACACCGTCCACTGACGCGCCGGGCCGCTGATCCGGGCGGAGTTCTCCGGTCCCGAGGTCAGCTCCCGGCCCGCTGGGTCTCACAGGGCCTTGAGGCTGGCCAGGACGCGCGGCCAGCCGCCGCTGATCCCAGCGTCTCGCTGCCCGGCACGATCTCGTGGATGACGGTCAGCTTGACCAACGGGCCCTCCGGCTCAAGGTCAAAGCTCACCCTGGAGCGCGGCTCCTTGACCAGCTCGGTGAACCCCCCGCCGCACGGTGGCCACGAGCCCGGCGTCCTCCAGCACAGCCAGATGCCTGGACGCCGCCTGCCGGGTCATGGCCAGATCGGCGCACAGCTCCCGCTGGCTCTGCCCGCCGCGGCGGCTCAGGCTGTCCAGCACCTGGCGTCGGCTGGCGTCGGCCAGCGCCTTGAACACCGCGTCCATACCTGCCCGCCCGGCCAAATAGGCAACCATTAAGTTGCTTTTTAATATAGGCACCCAAATAGTTACCTGTCAAGGCGAACTTTTTATCCGTTTTGCCAGGTACGCCCCCGCCCGGCGAACATGCTAGAGAAGCGGCCGTGATGCTCAGGGGACAGAGCACGCCACGGCACGGGGTGAAAACGGGGTGAGAGGTTCCTTATCGCGAGTGGCAGGCAGCAGCGCGAGGGCCACGGTCACGGAGACCGGGACCGCAGAAGACACCGGGCGGGGCGCTCGCGACAGGCGGGCTTCGCCGCGCTGGCGCATGGCCGCCCGGGTGTCGGTGGCCGCGATCATCGCCGCCGTGATGGTCGTCTACCACCGGGACCTGTTCCGTTCGCTTGGCGTGCTGAGCCGGCTGAACGCGAAGTGGTTCGCGCTGGCCGTCGCGGCCGAGGTGACCTCGCTGCTGGCCTTCGCGTTCAGCCGCCGCCGCCTGCTGCGGGCCGGGGGCCGGCCGCCCAGCCGCCGCGCGATGATCGAGATCACCTGCGCGGCCAGCGCGATATCGATGTCACTGCCGTTCGCCGGGACGGGCCTGGCCACGGTCTACTCCTACCGGCGGTTCCGGCGGCGGGGCATCGGCTCGGCCACGACCGGCTGGGCGCTCGCGGTTTCCGGCATCTACTCGACCTCCTCGCTGGCCCTGCTGCTGGTGGCCGGGGCCATCGCCGGCGGGGCGACGCTGGGCGCCGCGATCGGCTTCACGGGCGCGGCCGTGTACCTGGTGCCGGGCGCCGCGGTGCTGCTGGCCGTGCGCTACCAGCGGGTGCGGCAGGCGCTCAGCCGGCTGGTGCTGCGTGCCGCCCGGCGCGTCCGCCCGCTCCCCCGGCGGGCGGCGGCCCCGTCCCGGCTGGACGATTTCCCGGCCCGGCTGGAGGAGTTCCTGGACCGGATCGCGAGCATCCGGCTGCCGGCCAGGGACCACTTCGCTGGGTTCGGGCTGGCCCTGCTGAACTGGATGGCCGACTGCGCGGCGCTGGCCCTGGCCATCAGGGCCGCCGGGCAGCCGGTGCCGTGGCACGTCCTGCTGCTCGCCTATGGCGCGGGCGCCGCCGTCGGCAGCACGGGCCTGACCCCCGGGGGTTTCGGCCTGGTCGAGCTGGCCGTGGCGGCCGTGCTGACCGCGGGCGGCCTGCCCGGGCCGGACGCGCTGGCCTCGGTCCTGGCCTACCGCGTCGTCAACTTCTGGCTGGTTATCCTCACCGGCTGGGCCATCATGCTGCTGCTGGGAGACCGTCCCGGCGCCGCCGGGGAGGCGCCGGGGACCCAGGGAATCCCCGGCCGCCTGGAAGCAGCACCGGACCCGAGCTGACCGCCCGGCCCGGCGGCCGGGACCGTGACCGGCGCGGCCCGCAGGGCCCTGGACCGTCCGACCGGCCGGGTAGATTCACCTCACCGAAACGAAAGGTGGTGCAGGCACTACGGACGGGCACCCGCTCACCCTCAGCGAGCTGGAGCAAGATCCGCACCCGCGGCTGGCCGAGTTGCGTGAGCGCAGCCCGGTGGCCTGGATCCCGGCGCTCGGCGGCTGGCTCGTCACCAGCCACGCCGCGGCCGTGGCGGTCATGCGGGACGCGCGGGCGTTCACCGTCGATGATCCGCGGTTTTCCACCGCGCGGGTGATCGGGCCGAGCATGCTGTCCCTGGACGGCGCGGCGCACGCCCGGCACCGGGCCCCGTTCTTCAGCGCCTTCCACCGCGGGGACGCCGCCGCCCGGCTCGGGTCGTTCGCGGACGCCGAGGCGTCGCGTCTCGTCGCGGCGATCCGCCCGCACGGGGCGGCCGATCTGCGCCGGGCGGTCTCCGGCCCGCTCGCGGTGGCCGTGGTGGCGGAGGCGCTCGGCCTGGGGCACCTGGCCCCGGATCGGCTCCTGTCCGCTTACGCCCGGATCGTCGGCGGCGTCAACAGCCTGTCGGGGGACCAGGACGTGCCCGGCGCGAACGCGGGCATTACCCCGCCGGACCCGGACGCGGCCGCCGCGTACGGCCAGCTGGCCGCGGACCTGCGGGCCGCGGCCGGCGGCCGCAACGTCCTGGCCGACGCGGCCCGGTCCGGTGACCTGAGCACCGCCGAGGCCGTCTCGGACGCCGCCGTGGTCATGTTCGGCGGGATCGACACCACCGACGGGATGATCGCCAACGCGGTGCTGCACCTGCTCAGTGACCCCGGCCAGCTCGAGCTGGTGCGGGTCGACCCGCACCTGGTGCCGGCCGTGATCGAGGAGTCGCTACGGCTGGAGCCCGCGGCCGCGCTCGTGGACCGGTACGCGACCAGGGACGCCAAGATCGGTGGGGCCGCGATCCGGGCCGGGGACCGGGTCAGCGTGTCGCTGGCCGCCGCCAACCGGGATCCGGCGGTCTTCCGCGACCCGGACCGGTTCGACATCTTCCGGCCCAACACCGGCCGGCACCTGGCCTTCGCGTATGGCCCGCACTACTGCGTCGGCGCGGCGCTGGCCCGGGCCGAGACGCGGGCCGCGCTGCAGGCCCTGCTCCCCCTCCCCCGGCTGCGGCTCGACCCGGAGCACCCGGCCGCCCCGCGCGGCCTGATCTTCCGCAAGCCGCCCGCCCTGGACGTTAGCTGGGACACCTGAGCGCCCGGGGCGCCCTCGTGCAGGCGCTGCGCCCGCGCCCGCGCCGCCAGCAGGTCCGGCCGGAAATATTTCCTGCACCGGGCGGCACGTGCTTGTGGCCAGCACGGAGCATAAAGGGTTCAACGCCCTAAATAGACCTGCCGGAAATATCAGCATGGTGCGGTGAATCATGATCATGCGTCAAATTTGCGCCAGCCGGAAGTTAGGCAAATGATGGCCGTGTCAGGTGCCCGGGCCGGCCCTGCCGGGGCCACCGGCTATGTTTGTGACCTTTTTGCCCGGGGCGGAGAAAATTAGCGGGTAAGAAAGTAGCGGGGGCGGTAAAGCAGCGGGGAGGATGGGATTGAGCGTTCGGGTCTTTGGCCCGGTCGGAGCATGGGCGCGTTGTGCCGCAATCCCGGGGGGAACAGTCTTGAAACCCGACATTCATTGGCGTTCGCGCAGGCCAGGGGCTTTCGGTGCTTAGCTTCCCGTCCCAGGCCGAAGTGACAGATGGCGCCTCTGGGACCAGGCAACCGACGACCGCCGTCGCTGATACCGCGCGCAGGGATACCGCGCGGCAGGCACCTGCTGGCCATCGGCTCGTACTCGTATCGGTGGCGCTGCTCCTGATTCTGTTCGTAGCCAGCTCGGCCCTCTCGGTGCGGGCCTATCCGCTTTATCAGCGGGCTAGCTCCACCACCTCGAATGTCATCGAGGCGAGCAACGACTTGCTGATCGGGTTGCTCGACGCCGAGACTGGCCAGCGCGGCTATTTGCTGACCGGCAGCCCCGGTTATCTTCAGCCCTATCATGCGGCGCTCTCGACGGTCCCAGCCGACCGGCAGCGTCTCGGCTCGCAGGTCTCAGCGGTCCCTGGCGGCAGGCAATACTTCGCAACGATCAAGGCTCTGGTCGCAGAAAAAATGAAGGAACTGGCCACGACCATCAGCCTGGCGCACGCCGGTGATCACGCCGGTGCGCTGCGGTTCGTGGACACTGGCGAGGGCAAGCAGACCATGGACGACGCACGGGGGATGATCGTAAAGCTCCAGCGCGCCGCCGCCGCGGCAGGCGCCTCCCGGCGGGCGGACCTGCGTACCCAGCTGACCTTCTTCATTGTCCTGGCCGCCGTCCTGGCCTGCGCTGATGTGGCCGCCGGTCTTGTCCTCCGCCGCCGCCTGCGCCGGGCCACCAGGGAGATCCGGTCGCTGAACGCGAACCTGGAACAGCAGGTACAAGACCGGACCATTCACCTGGAGCAAGCCAACCGGGAACTGGAGGCCTTCGCCTACTCCATGGCCCACGACCTGCGGACCCCGCTGCGGGGGATAAGCGGGTTCGCCGAAGCTCTCGTGGAGGACTACGGCGACCGGCTCGACGAAACAGGCCGCGAGTACGCCGGGCGCGTCGAGGCGGGCTGCGCGCGCATGTCGACCCTGATCGATGCCCTGCTGCACCTGTCACAGGTGACCCGGGTCAAGATGAGCCTCCAGGACGTCGACCTCAGCGCCGAGGTCACCGCCAGCTGCGACCAGCTCCGCGCCCGTGACCCCGGCCGCCAGGTCAAGGTGACCGTGCAGGAAGGCGTCCGGGTCACTCGCGGACCGCGCCCTGATCCGGTCCGTGCTGGACAACTTGCTTGAAAACGCCTGGAAGTTCACCGCCCGCCGCGACGGGGCCGCGATCGAGTTCGGGACCGCACCCGTCGGCGACGCCCCCATCTGCTGCTACGTGCGCGACAACGGGGCCGGCTTCGACTCCGCCTACGCCGGCAAGCTGTTCCAGCCATTCCAGCGGCTCCACGACGCCGGCGAGTTCCCCGGCACCGGCATCGGCCTGGCCAGCGTCCGCCGCATCATCGAGCGTCACGGCGGCCGGACCTGGGCCGAAGGCGCCGTCGACGGCGGCGCCACCATCTACTTCACCCTCAACACGGAGGGCAGCCATGAATGACCAGCACATCATGCTCATCGAGGACAACCCGGACGACCGGGACCTCACCATCCGGGCACTGAAGAAACACAACGTCCTGAACGCCGTCATCGTGGCCAGCAACGGCGCCGAAGCCCTCGACATGCTTCTCGGGGACGGCCGCCGGGACCAGGGCAACCCCGCGCTCATCCTGCTCGACCTGAAACTGCCCAAGGTCGACGGGCTCGAAGTCCTCCGCCGCATCCGCGCCGACCAGCGGACCCGGCTCGTTCCCGTTCTCGTCCTCACCTCCTCCAAGGAGGAAGAAGACCTCCGCACCGCCTACGAACTCGGCGCCAACGGCTACGTCCGCAAGCCCGTCGCGTTCAGCGAATTCGGCGAGGTCGTACACACCATCGGCCTGTTCTGGCTCCTCTGCAACGAACCGCCGCCGGAAACCGTCTAGCTGTTTGCCCTTGTGTGACACAGGTGGTACGCCGAAAACCATCAACCCAGATGCCTTCCCATGAGCGGGACCAAACGTTTATGCTCACGGCGACCGTCAAGGCCGGACGCTTCCGCGCAGGTTCGCAGAGCTGACCACCACGCGGGACCGGCCGGGAGGGACGCCCGGTGCGATCGTCGATGAAGACGTTCACCGCCCTGGCCGCCGTGATTCCCGGGTGCACGGCGCTCGCCGCCGGCCCGGCCGCCCAGAGCGCCGCGGCGGCAGGGCCGGCCCGTCCTTGCCCCGGTCCTTGCCCGGTCCCTGCCCCGCTCAGCCAGGCCTTCGACTAGCTCGATTACCCCGGCAACACCACGACCACGCTGGCCACCGCGCCCCGGCTTCAGGGTGTCACGGCGCCCTAGCTGACGCTCAGTAAGCTCGGGCTTATGACTGCCGAGCCCACGAGCCCGCCCCGGGTGCCGACCGCCAAGCAGGTGCCGTTCACCCGCACCTTCCACGGCGACAGCGTGACCGACCCCTTCGCCTGGCTGGGCGACAAGGACGACCCGGACACGATCGCGTTCCTGACCGGCGAGAACGCCTACACCGACGCGCTGACCGCCGGCCAGGCAGGCCTGCGGGAGGCGATCTTCGGCGAGATCAAGGGCCGTACCCAGGAGACCGACCTGTCGGTCCCCGCCCGCAAGGGCGCCTGGTGGTACTACCGGCGCACGGTCGAGGGCCAGCAGTACGGCCTGCAGTGCCGCTGCCCGGCGCAGCCCGCCGAGGATGTCCCGCCGGAGCCGGCCGAAGGCGAGCCGCTGCCGGGCGAGGAAGTCCTGCTGGACGCGAACGCCCTGGCCGGGGACTCCAGCTTCTTCTCGCTGGGCGCCTCCAGCGTCAGCCCGGACGCGCGGCGGCTCGCCTACTCCACCGACTTCTCCGGCGACGAGCGTTTCACGCTGCGGATCAAGGACCTGGACACCGGCGAGGTCCTGCCGGACGAGATCCCGGGCACCTTCTATGGGTGCGCCTGGTCACTGGACGGCTCGGCGCTGTTCTACGTCACGGTTGACCAGGCCTGGCGCCCATGGCGGGTGTGGCGCCACATGGTCGGCTCAGCGCACACCGACGACGTGGTGATCTTGGAGGAGGCCGACGAGAAGTTCTGGGTCGGGGTGGGCCTGACCCGCAGCGAGCGGTTCCTGGAGGTGGCCAGCGCCAGCAAGGTGACCAGCGAGGTGTGGCTGCTGGACGCGGCCACCCCGGACGGGGAGCTGACCGTCGTCGCGCCCCGGCGGCCGGGCGTGGAGTACTCGGTGGAGCACCAGGCCCTCGAGGACGGCAGCGAGCGGCTGCTGATCCTGCACAACGACGGGGCGCAGAACTTCGAGCTGGCCACCGCGCCGGTCGACCGGCCCGCCGAGTGGACCACGTTCATCGCGGCGCGGGAGGACACCCGGCTGCTCGGCGTCGATGCGTTCAACGACTTCCTGACCGTCTACCTCCGGCGCGACGGGCTCACCGGGCTGCGCGTCCTGCGCGCCGACGGCAGCGTGAACGATATCGCGTTCCCCGAGCCCGTCTACACCGTGTCCCCGGGCGGCAATCCCGACCCGGCCGCCACGCTGTACCGGCTGCACTACACATCGCTGGTCACGCCCGACTCGGTGTACGACTGCGACGTGGCCACCGGCACGCTGCTGCTGCGCCGCCGGCAGCCGGTGCTGCCGCTGCCGGGCGACGGTGAGCCCCGCGTGTACAACCCGGGCGACTACGAGCAGTTCCGCGACTGGGCCACCGCACCGGACGGCGCCCGGATCCCGATCTCGCTGGTCTGCCGCCGCGGCACCCCGCGCGACGGGAGCCCGCCGGGCCTGCTGTACGGGTACGGCAGCTACGAGATCTCGATGGATCCCATGTTTTCCATTGCCCGGCTGTCCCTGCTGGACCGCGGCTTCGTCTACGCGATCGGGCACGTCCGCGGCGGCGGTGAGCTCGGCCGCGCCTGGTACGACGACGGCAAGATGCTGCACAAGGCCAACACCTTCACCGACTTCGTGGCCTGCGCGCGGCACCTGGCCGACCGGGGCTGGACGTCGGCGGACCGGCTCGTGGCCCGCGGTGGCTCGGCCGGCGGCCTGCTGATGGGGGCGGTGGTGAACCTGGCCCCGGACGCCTTCGCCGGGATCGTGGCCCAGGTGCCGTTCGTGGATACGCTGACCACGATCCTCGACCCGTCGCTGCCGCTCACGGTGACCGAGTGGGAAGAGTGGGGCGACCCGCTGCACGATCGGCAGGTGTACGCCTACATGAAGGCGTACACGCCGTACGAGAACATCCGCGAGGACGTCGAGTACCCGCCGATCCTGGCCATGACCAGCCTGAACGACACCCGGGTGCTGTACCGGGAGCCCGCCAAGTGGACCGCCCGGCTGCAGCTGACGGCGCGCGGCGGCCCGTTCCTGCTGAAGACGGAGATGAACGCCGGGCACGGCGGGCGCAGCGGCCGGTACGACTCCTGGCGGGAGGAAGCGTTCGTGCTCGCCTGGATCGTCGCTACCGCCCAGCCCGGCTGATCTCGGCCTGGCTCACCTCAGCCGGCTCTCGGCCGGCTCACCTCGGCCCGGCTCACCTCGGTCTGGCCGGCCCTCAGGTGTGGTCGAACAGCGCGCTGACCGACTCGCCGTCGTGGATCCGCCGGATGGCCTCGGCCATGGCCGGGGCGATCGAGATGACGTCCAGCTTCGGGTCCCGCTTGTGCGCGGGCACCGGCACGGTGTCGGTGCACAGGACCTCGGTCACCTCGGGCTGGGCCACCAGCTTGCCCAGCGCACCGTCGACGAACAGCCCGTGCGTGCAGACGATGCTCACCGAGCGGGCGTGCTGGTCGCGCAGCCGGCTCAGCAGCTCCATCACCGTGGTGCCGCGGGCGATCTCATCATCCAGCACGATGACGTCCCGGCCGGCCACATCGCCGATGATCGAGCTGATCGTGACGCTGTCGTCGCCCTGGCGCTGCTTGGCCCCGGCGGCGACCGGCAGGCCCAGCCGCTGGGCGAACGCCGCGGCGCTCTTGGCGTAGCCGAGGTCGGGGGCCACCACGACCGCGTTGCCCAGGTCACGGCCGCGGAAGTGCCCGGCCAGCTCGCGCAGCGCGTTGAGGTGATCGACCGGTACCGAAAAGAAGCCGTGCACCTGCGGTGCGTGCAGCGTCATCGTCAGCACCCGGTCGGCTCCGGCCGCGACCAGCAGGTCGGCGACGAGCCGCCCGGCGATGGAGATCCGCGGCGCGTTCTTCTTGTCCGAGCGGGCGTACGCGTAGTGCGGCATGACCACGGTGACCCGCGCGGCTGAGGCGCCACGGGCGGCGTCGGCCATCAGCAGCAGCTCGACCAGATGCTCCTGCACGGGCGGGACCAGGGGCTGGATGATGAAGACGTCCCGTTCCCGGCAGTTGGCCTGAAGCTGGACCTCCAGGCAGTCGTTGGCGAACCGCTGCAGCCGGACGGGCTGCAGCGGGACGGACAGGTTCTCGCAGATATCGGCGGCGAGACGAGGGTGAGCGCTGCCGCCGAACACGGCGATCTCTCGCACTATCGCTCCCTCGGTGGCGCTGCGGTCGGGCCGGTCAGTTCTTCGTTTCGGGCTGATCTGCTCCATGCTGTTGCTGCTCAGGCTGCTGGACCCGGGGCTCAGCTCCCCCGCGCTCGTCTTTCCCGTTCTTGCTCGCCCCATGCTGGTCATCTTCCGGCAGCGGAGGCAGATCAAGCTTGCGGCGTATCTCCTGCTGCACGGCCCGGGCCGGCGGCCGGGCATCCACCGTGATCACGTACTCCTTGCGCCGGAACAGGTCGAGCACCGGGTTGGTCTTCTCGTGGTAGTCCCTGAGCCGCCGGCCCAGCGCCTCCTCGGTGTCGTCTTCCCGGGTCTGCAGCTCACCGCCGCAGACGTCACACTTGCCGGGTACCTCGGGGCTGTTGGCCAGCAGGTTGTAGTCCATGCCGCAGTTGGAGCACAGCCGCCGGGCCATCACCCGCCGCCGGACCTCGCTGTCGGGCAACTCCAGGTCGATGACGCCGTCGATGTCGTAGCTCTCCAGGAAGAACTCGGCCTGCCGCGCGTTGCGCGGGAACCCGTCGATGAGGAAGCCGTAGTTCCAGTCGTGCGCGGTGAGCCGCTCCCGGACGACCGATTCGACCATATCATCGCTGACCAGGTCACCGTGGGCCATCACCCGCCGGACCTGGGCACCCATCTTGGTGTGGTTCAGCACGTTCCAGCGGAAGATGTCACCCACGCCGATATGAACGAGATCAAGGTCCGCGGCGAGCATCTGACTCTGCGTGCCCTTGCCGCTGCCCTGCACACCCATGATCACGTATTTACGCATGACACAAGCCTGACACATAACGGGCCCAGCCGGCGCTCGCAGGCCCGCCGGATGAGCCGGATGCGCCGGATGCGCCAAATGAGCCGGCTGAGCAGTTAAGCCTGGCCCATAACAGGCCCAGCCGGCGCTCGCAGGCCCGCCGGATTCGCTGGCTGAGCAATGCGGCCAGGTCCGGCCAGTCCTCGGCGAGCCGCCGCGCGTTGACGAACCGGGCCAGGTCGCCGCGGCGCCCCTGGCCGAGCAGGATGCTGTACAGCACGAGCCGCGACTCGCCGGAGGACACGTCGAACTCGCGCAGGCCGTGCCAGCTGAGATGAAGGGGCAGCACGACGACCCCCTCCCGGGGACCACGCAGGTCCTCCAGCCGGTCCGGTAGCCGCCCGGACAGCCCGTCGCGGCGGGAGAAGATCGCGTCGGTCAGCGCCATGGGCCCGATTATCCCCTGTTCCGCCCGGCCGCGTGCTCCGTCGCACGGTTACCGGTGAGGAACTGGATGTGCTGCCCCCTGCGCGTTCACGCCGCCCGGGCGGCGGCGTTACCCTCGTGGCATGACCGATGCCGGGACAAGCGCCGGGGTCAGCTCAGTGGACCCGGCCGCGGCCGCCGAGGGGCCCATGCAGCCCGCGCAGCCCACTTGGCGGTTTCTCATCTCGCCGCGGTGGCTGGCCTGGCATGCGTTCGCGGTCGCGGCCTTCTGGGGGATGTGGTGGCTGGGTGACTGGCAGCTGCACCGGGCCCTCAGCGGTAACGCTCTGAGCTGGGCTTACACCTTCGAATGGCCGATCTTCGCGCTGATGGGCGCGGTGTTCTGGGTCAAGACCATCCGCGACGAGTTCCGGGTCCGGCGCGGCGAGGTGACCTTGCCCGGGGCGCCGGTGCTGCCCGGCGGCCCGCTCGGCCCGGACGGGACGACTATGCCGGGTAGTATGTCCGGCGAGATAGAGCTGTACGATCCCGAGCTCGCCTCCTACAACGCCTACCTGGCCAAGCTCAACCGCGAGTCGGAGAGCCGCGGCCGCTAGCGCGAGGGCCGGCGGGCACGGGGCGGCAGGCAGGCGCACAGAAACCAGGAGGTACGCCGGTGCGAGGAGTCGTACTCCGGTACCGCGTGATGGCCTACATCACCGGTGTAGTGCTCGTGATCCTGTGCTTCGTCGGCATCCCGCTGCAGCTCGCGGGCTACCCGGCCCTGGTCAACGTGGTCGGCACCGTGCACGGCATCCTGTACATCATCTACCTGGTCACCGCGGCGATGCTGGCCTGGAAGCTGCGGCTGCCGCCCGGGCGCACGATCGTGCTGCTGCTGGCCGGGACCATCCCCATCCTCACGTTCGTGGTCGAGCGCTGGATGACCCGGCGGTACATCAACCCGGCCCTGGCGGCGGAGACCACGGCGGACCGTGAGCGACCACTACTTCACCGCGCGCCCTGAAACCGCGCACCGGCCGGGCCAGGTCCACGTGCTGCTGCCGGACGTGCACCTGGAGCTCGACACCGACGCCGGGGTGTTCTCCCCCAGCCGGCTCGACGCCGGCACCCGGCTGCTGCTCGACGTCGACACCAAGCCGGCGGACGGCGGCGACCTGCTCGACCTGGGCTGCGGGTACGGGCCGATCGCCTTGGTGCTGGCGGCCCGCGCACCGGCCGCGACGGTCTGGGCGGTGGACGTGAACGAGCGGGCTCTGGGGCTGTGCGCGCGGAACGCGGCTAGGGCCGGGCTGGCCAACGTGCGCTGCGCCACGCCCGGCGACCCGGCTCTGCCGGCCAGCTACGCCGGCATCTGGTCCAATCCGCCGATCCGGATCGGCAAGCAGGCCCTGCACGCGCTGCTCGGCTCCTGGCTGCCCCGGCTGTCCCCCGGCGCCGCCGCCACCGCCGTGATCCAGCGCCATCTGGGCTCGGACTCGCTGCAGCGCTGGCTGACCGAACAGGGCTGGGACGTGGGCCGGATCGCGTCCCGGGCCGGGTACCGGGTCCTACGGGTCACCCGGCCTCCCGCCCCGGGCCCCGGTCCGGCCGGTCCGTCCAGTCCGTCCGGTTTCGGGCCGGCCCAACCGCCGCCCGGGCTGTCCGGGCCGGCCCAACCGCCGGCCGCCCCCGAGGCCGGATCGTGACCGCCCCAGGCGACCCGGTCCCAGCCGAACCGGTCCCCGGCCACGCCGAGAACCGGCCCAGGCAACTGCGCCCCACCGAGGTCAAGCGGCTCAACCGGGCGTGGCGGCGCGGTACCCAGGCGCGGATCGCACTGCTGCTTGATTCGGTGACCCAGCCGTTCAACGTCGGCTCCATCGTGCGGACGGCCGCCGCGTTCGGCGTGGAGCACGTCTGGCTGTGCGGGAACACCGCGCCGCTGGACCATCCCGCGGTGCGCAAGACGGCGCTCGGCACCGAGCGGTTCCTGGCGGCCGAGCAGGAGCCATCCCCCGTCGCGGCGGCCAAGGCCGCCACCGCGTCCGGGCTGCGGGTGATCGCGGTCGAGCTGGCCGCTGGCGCCGTCCCGCTGCATGCGGCGCCGCTCGGCGGCGACGTCTGCCTGGCCATCGGCAACGAGGACCACGGCTGCTCCCCCGCGCTGCTCGCCGCCTGCGCCGGGGCCGCCTACATTCCGCAGGTGGGCCGGGTCGGCTCGCTGAACGTGGCGGTCGCGGCCGGTATCGCACTGGCGGATGCCCGGCGCCGGGAATGGCAGGCCGGAGCCGGCGGGGCCGCCGAACATGACACCGAGATCTCGCCGGGATGATTGCCTCTGTTCACCAAGCACACCAGTAGACGCCGGATACTGGGCAGCGTGCTGCGAGCAGACGTTGATGAACGCCGTCCCGTTGCCTACCTTGACCGCTCCCTCCCCATTGCCTTCGCGCACCGGGGCGGCGCGGCGCATAAGCCGGAGAATTCCTGGGCCGCCTTCGAGCACGCCATCGGCCTCGGCTACACCCACCTGGAAACCGATGCCCGGGCCACCGCCGACGGCATCCTGCTGGCCTTCCACGACCGCACCCTGGACCGGGTGACCGACCGCACCGGCCGGATCGCAGGGATGCCCTACCGGGACGTCACCGCGGCCCGGATCGGCGGCACCGAGCCGATCCCGCTGATCGAGGACCTCCTTGGCGCGTGGCCGCAGCTCCGGTTCAACATCGACCTGAAGGACGTGCCAGCGATCCGGCCCATGATGGACGTGCTGCGCCGCACCCGGGCCTGGGACCGGGTGTGCGTGACCTCGTTCTCCGCCCGGCGGCTGCACGCGGCCCGGGTCCTGCTCGACCGCCCGGTCTGCATGGCGCTGTCCCCGGCCGGGATTGCGGCGCTGCGGCTCGCCGGCGGCCTGCCCTGGGCCGGGGGTGCGCTGGCCGAACGGCTGGCCCGGACCGGTGTGCACTGTGCGCAGATTCCGGGCCGGATGGCCACCGCACCGTTCATCCGGAAGGCCCACAAAGCCGGCCTGCAGGTGCACGTCTGGACGCTCAACCGGCGCGAGGACATGGAAGGTGCGCTCGACCTGGGCGCCAACGGGGTCATGACCGACGAGACGGTCATGCTGCGTGACCTGCTGGTCGAACGGGGCGCCTGGACCTCCTGAGCGGCCGCCGCCCGCTCCCTCGCCGCTCCATGAGCCGAGCGGCTCGCTTACCCGGTGTAATCCGTGCGGCGGCGAACGTAGGCGCCGGGTATTCAGCGTGCAGATCAGGGTTGGATCGGAGCGTAACCGGGAATCTTGTTCGCGTATTCGGCGTTAAAGAACGTGAACGGCTGAGCCCTTGGGAGGCAGCACGCCAATGGCCGAACGCGCACTACGCGGCACGCGGCTCGGATCGACGAGCTACGAAAATGACCGTAATACGGACCTTGCTCCGCGCCAGGAGGTCGCTTTCGATTGCCCCAAGGGGCACCACTTTACCGTGCCTTTTGCCGCTGAGGCGGAGCTTCCCCCGACGTGGGAATGCCGGGTGTGCGGTGCGGTCGCCTTCGCGGCTACCGGCGAGTCACCAGCGCCTAAGAAGGTCAAGCCACCTCGCAGTCACTGGGACATGCTGCTGGAGCGGCGAACGGTCGCCGATCTGGAGGCGGTTCTGGCCGAGCGGCTCGAGGTGATCCGGGGACGGCGCGGCGCCCCCGCGGATGCCGAGGCCCGTCGCGACCGCAGGCAGCGCAAGAGCGCCTGAGCACGCCGACTACACGGCGGCACGGAAGGTTTGACGGACTGCGCCCCGGGAGTCAAATCCCGGGGCGCTGCCATGCGGCCCCTGGGCCGGCTGGCCGTCAGGCGCCAGGACGTCCCGGGGCCCGCAGCGTCCGCAGCCGGGCGCCGACACCCCACCGGGCCACGCGCAGGAACGCCTCGCCGATAATGGTCCGGCTCATCTTGCTCGCTCCCCGCTCGCGTTCCACGAACGTGATGGGGACCTCCACGATGCGCAGGCCCGCCCGGATCATGCGCAGGGTCAGGTCGATCTGAAAGCAGTAGCCCGCTGACTCCACCGTGTCCAGGCTGATCGCCCGCAGCGCGGAGGTGCGGTAGGCGCGGTAGCCGCCGGTCGCATCCTTGATGTCCAGGCCGAGCATCAGGCGGGTGTACACGTTGGCGCCGCGGGAGAGGATCTCCCGCGAGCGGGGCCAGTTGACCAGGCGCCCGCCGGGTATCCAGCGTGACCCGATCACCCCGTCCGCGCCGGCCCCCAGCGCGGCCAGCAGGTCCGGAAGCTGCTCGGGCTGGTGCGAGCCGTCCGCGTCCATCTCCACCACGACGTCATAGCCGCGCTCCATGGCCCAGCGGAAGCCGGCGATGTAGGCCGGCCCGAGCCCCGCCTTGTTGGTCCGGTGCAGGACCTGAATCTGCGAGTCGGCCTCGGACATCTTGTCGGCCAGGTCACCGGTGCCGTCGGGGCTGTTGTCGTCCACGACGAGAAGGTCAGCGTACGGAACCGCAGCGCGCAGCCGGCCGGCGATGGCCTCCAGATTCTGCCGCTCCTCGTAGGTCGGCATGATGACGGCGACGCTCTCGATGGGGGGTGTAGTGGGCTCTGCCACGCCTGCTGCCTCCGCCTGGGTGAAGTCCGCTGATCCTTGGCCGCCCAGAATATCGGTCCTGCACCCTGCTTTGGGCCGAGCAGGGGCTGAGCGTTGGGCGCTGTCCTGGGTGCGCTCCACGCCGGCTGGCCGCGCCCGTCGATGGGGCGCGCGCTTCTTGCTGTTATCAGCTACCGTTCAGGGGCTGACCCAGACCCGGAACCGGCGCTTGAGTGCATCCCGCCCCTCTGAGCCCCATCCATACGGAAAGGGACCCGGACTGGCCCTTCGGACCGGAAGCCGTCTCGCCGGCAGCGAGCTCGGCCCCCGTTGTCTACTGGGCGCCCAGGTCCCTCCCCAAGCCCAACCCCCGTTCAGCCGGTTCCGCGGGGCAGTCCATCTCGCCGCACCGGGCCCGAAACGGCTGGCTGCCCTAGCCCCCGCCCTGGCGCGGTCCAGGGCGGCCAGCCATCTCCGGCCAGCCAGCCCCGTGCCGGACTGTGGGGAGAAATTTACCGCTCATCCAAGCGATGTCAACCCTCGAAATCGTTACTATACGTACGCATTGTCCCGCCTGATCGGCAGAAATCCCGCCGATCGGTTACGGAGCGGAGTCGGTTCCGGGATCGGGAACAACAACCGTCCCCGTGGCGGTGGCCACGACCAGAGGCTCCGCGAGCACGGCCGCGGCCGAGGGCCCGCGCGCCGGGTCGGCCCGGCAAACCACGCTGGCCTCGAAGGTGAGCTCCCGGCTGCGCCGCCCCACGGCGGTGACCGCCGCGGTCGCCTCGATGACGTCGCCGGCCTGGACCGGCGCGCGGAACTGCACGTCAGAGTAGGAGGCGAACAACCCCTCATCGCCGTCCATCCGGATGCACACCTCGGTGGCCACGTCCCCGAAGAGGGCCAGCGCGTAGGCGCCATCCACCAGGTTCCCGCCGTAGTGCGCGTCCCCGTATCCCACGTACCGGCGGTGGGTCACCGACAGCCCCAGCCGCGGGTCGGCAGATCCGGGCAGGGCGGCCGCCCCGACCGCTCCCACCGCCTCCAGGGCCGCCGCATCCCCGGCGCTGGCCGGGCCGTCCAGAGACTCCGGGCCCTCCGCGCTAGGCATGCGCCGGCTCCGGGTCCAGGGTGGACGCCAGGTAGCTGGCCACCTCGCGCGGTGTCGTCCCGCGGCCGAAGATCGCGTCGACCCCCAGCGCTGTCGCTGCGGACGGGTCGAACCGGGGGCCACCGACCACTAGGACCGGCCGGCCGCCGGAGAGGTAAGCGTCCCGGAACGCGCCGGCCATCTCCCGCGCGTTCGACAGGTGCGCGTCCCGCTGCGTCACCACCTGGCTGACGAGCACCGCATCAGCCTCCTCGGCCCGGGCGCGGGCCACCAGATCCGGCACGCCCACCTGAGCTCCCATGTTCACCACCCGCATCTCCCGGTAGTACTCCAGTCCTTTTTCGCCCGCGTGGCCCTTGACGTTCAGGATCGCGTCGATGCCTACCGTGTGCGCGTCGGTCCCGATACAGGCTCCCACCACCACGAACTTCCGGCCCAGCGCCGAACGGATGCGCAGGTTCACCTCCTGGGCATTCAGCAGCGGGAAGGCCCGCTCGGCCACGGTCACCGCGGACATGTCGACCAGGTGACCTACCCGCCCGTAGACGATGAAGAACGTGAAGTCGGGGCCGATCCCCTTGGCGTGTACCACCATCGCGGGGTCCAGGCCCATCTTCCCGGCCAGCTGCAGCGCGGCCCCCTCGGCCCGCGCCCGCTCCGTTTCGCTGCCGAACGGCACCGGGAGCGTGAACGACACCTGCACCCGCCCGTCCCCCGTGGTGTCCCCGTAGGGCCGGACTGTGCTGGCCCGGGGGGGCGACCCCCCGGAACCCTGTGCTGGCCCAGGGGGGGCGACCCCCCTGGAACCCCCCGCTGCGCTTCGCGCCCCGGTAGCGGTGCCCGCCGTATCATCGCGCGTCCGGGAGGGCCTGGCGGCCCCCCGCGGGCCGCGTGATCGCGGCTGCGCCGCGCCACTGTCCGTAGCGTCCATGGTTCCCCGCATTGGCGCGATCTCGGGGCTGGTGCTGGCCCGGGGGGACGACCCCCCGGAACCCCCCGCCGCGCTTCGCGCCCCGACGGCGGTCCCCGCCGTATCATCGCGCGGCCGGGAGGGCCTGACGGCCCCCCGCGACCGCGCGATCTCGGGGCTGCGCACCTCGCCACTGTCCGTACCGTCGCTCTTCATGACGCCTCCGCTGGTTCGGGGGCACGGCTGGATGAACTCGCGGGCAGGGGCTGCTCGGGGTGATCGAGGATGTCGGCGGCGGGATTCCAGTAGGCGGGGGCCTTCACCACCACGCCGTCCAGGCCGCGGCCGCCGTCCGGCGGGCGCCGGGTTACGCCGAACGTCCCGTCCGCGATCGCGCGCAGCAGGCCCTCGTCGCCGATCCGGCGCAGCAGCCCGGTCGCCTCGCCGAGTACCTCGCGGGCCCGCGAGGCCACGAACCCGTCCGGCTCGGGCCGGAAGCTCTCCCCCAGCCGGCCAGCGGCGGCGCGCACATACCGCACGTTCTCCAGGGCCAGGTCCCGGTCGGACAGGAACGGTGTGTGGATGCCCTCGGTCATCATGCCGATGAGCAGGATCGACTGGTCCGTCATCAGCCCGCACAGGTTGAAGAATGCGTCCAGCAGGTAGCCGGCGAACACGTTACCGGTCATGTGCTTGGTGGGCGGCATGTACTTCAGCGGGGCGTCCGGGAACAGCTCGCGGACGAGCTGGGCGTGCGCCAGCTCCAGCAGGAACGAGTCCGGCACGGCCGGGTTGATCTCGAAGGCGTGCCCCAACCCGAGTTGCGCGTCGGCCAGCCCGGCTTCCTGGCCGAAGTACTCGTTCAGCAGCTGGCTGACCACCACGGTGTGCGCGGCGTCCACAGCGTCCGCGGTGGTCAGATAGTTGTCCTCGCCGGTGTTGATCACGATCCCGGCGCGCGCGTGCACCTGGCGGGAGAACCGCTGGTCGATGAAGGTCCGGCGGGGGTTGATATCGCGGAAGATGATGCCGTACATGCAGTCGTTCAGCATCATGTCCAGCCGCTCCAGCCCGGCCAGGGCCGCGATCTCCGGCATGCACAGCCCGGACGCGTAGTTGGTCAGCCGCACGTACCGGCCCAGCTCGCGGGAGGTCTCATCCAGCGCGGCGCGCATCAGCCGGAAGTTCTCCTGGGTGGCGTAGGTGCCCGCGTAGCCCTCCCGGGTCGCGCCCTCGGGCACGTAGTCCAGCAGCGACTGGCCGGTGGAGCGGATGACCGCGATGATGTCTGCGCCCTCCCGCGCCGCGGCCTGGGCCTGCGGGATGTCCTCGTAGATGTCGCCGGTGGCCACGATCAGGTAAATCCACGGCTTGGGCGGGTCGGCGGTCGCCGCGATCATGCGGGACCGCTGCGCCCGCTGCCCGTCGATGGCGGCGAAGCCCTTTCGCACGGCCCGGGCCGCCGCCTCCCTGGCTACCCGCGCGTCGCTGCCCTCCGGGAGCCGGAACGCCACCGTGCCCGCCGCAGCGGCCTCGGCGAGGCGTCTCAGGTCGTGGTGACCGCTCGCGGCGAGGGCGTTCCAGACCGGGAGAGTGACGCCGTGCTCCAGCCCGACGCCGTCCCGTACCGCGTCGGTGAGCCGGTTGACCCACGGCATCCCGTCACCGTCGGCGCCGGTCAGCCCGGCCAGGCGCAGCACGGCCCGCTCGACGGAGACCGTGGTGTGCGTCCTGGCCATCTCGGTGATGGGCTCCCCCGCTCTCCGGGCCAGCTCCCGCGCCTCGCGGACAACGGCGGGGTCCAGCCCCAGCTTCGACGTCATGACGTCTCCTTTCCCGCTCCCACCACGCGGGCGCCGGACCCGCCGCCCGCTCCCGCTGGGGCCGTCTCCCCTGTATGGGGAGCATTTTCGGTTGTATTCACTGAAAACGCTCCCGGATCATGGAAGACACGGCGCTCGAACAGCGTCCGGACCCCGGGGCTGGTCCGGACGAGGTCCAGGGCCAGCTCCGCGTGCCCGGGGACGTAGCCGTTGCCGATGAGCATGGTCACGTCGGCGGCCATGCCTTCGGCGCCGAGCGCCGCCGCGCTGAACGAGGTGGCCATCGAGAAGAAGACGACCGTCCCGCCGGGGGCGGTGGCCAGGATCGCGCCGCCTTCGCAGCCGGGCACGTCCACGCAGACCACCGTCACGTCGGCCGGGCCGCCCGCGCCGGCGACGGCGTCAGCCAGCGCGACCGGGTCGCGCGCATCGGCCAGCACGATCGCGTCGGCAAGGCCGGATTCGTGCAGCAGGGCCGCCTCGGCGTCGCTAGGCACGACACCGATGATCGCGGCTGCTCCCGCCGCGCGCGCCGCCGCGGCCGACAGCGACCCGCTCTTCCCGGCCGCGCCCAGGATGGCGACGACCGGGCCCCGGCCGGCCCGGTAGGCGCTGACTACCCGGCGGGTCAGCGCGGGGGCGCCGCAGACGTCGAAGACGGCCAGCGCGAGCGCCCCGGGCAGATCGTCCGGCAGCGGGACCGCGATCGACCGGGCGAACAGGATCGCGTGCCCTGCGCACGGGATCTGCTCCGACTGGCCGTCCCAGGCCGCGAGGCCGTCGGTGACGGCCAGCGGGGTGAGGCTGAGCGACACGAGGGTGGCGATCCGCATCCCGGCGCGCAGCCCGAGCGGGGACTGCGGTCCGGCTTCGGCGACGACCCCGGTGAGCATGCCGCCCGAGCCGGTCACCGGATTGTGCATCTTGCCGCGGCCGGTGATCACCTCGAGCACAGCCGTGCGCATGTCGTCCGGCCCGCCACCGGTGGACTCGCGAAGCTGCCGGAACGAGGCAGCGTCGAGGTTGAGCCGCTCGACCCGGACCCGCACCTCATCGGGCTGGATCCGCGGGTCGGGGTCGAGCCGCCAGGCGGCCTGGGGCAGCACGGTGGCCCGGCCGCCGGGTTCCCCTGGCTCAGGTGCGCAAACGCGGTGCAGTCCGAACGGCGAACTGGTCATGCCCTCTGTCCTTCCCGGGGGTGGCCCTGTTACCTGCGCGGCCAGGATGCGATCTGCATGCGACCCGCACGTAACAAGAAATTTTCCTGCCGAAGACCACTTTGACAATATGTTCTTTACTAGAGTGTTCGATATAGTGCAGATATTATCCTCTGATCGGTGAGCGGGAGGCCTTGTGATCGACCAGCCGTACGTATACCAGCGCCGGGAACTGCACGAACCGGACTGGCGGCGCTTCCCTGGCTGGTCCGGCGTCACCACCGCGGACTGGGAGTCGGCGCAGTGGCAGCGGGCCCACTGCGTGAAGAATGCGCGGCAGCTCCGCCAGGTCATCGGGGAGGGTCTCAGCGAGGCCTTCTTCACCGACCTGGAGCAGGACCAGCGGGCGCGGGCCACCATGTCGATGCTGGTAACGCCGCAGATGCTGAACACCATGGCGCCGGAGATCGGGCCGGACGCTCCTGACTTCACCGAGGCCTTCTACGCCGACCCGGTGCGCCGTTACATGATCCCGGTGTTCAGCGACCGGCGGGCCGACTGGCCGTCGCACCCGTACGCCCAGCGCGACTCGCTGCACGAGGCGGAGATGTGGGCCGTAGAGGGCCTCACCCACCGTTACCCGACCAAGGTGCTGGCCGAGGTGCTGCCCACCTGCCCCCAGTACTGCGGGCACTGCACCCGGATGGACCTGGTGGGCAACCCCACGCCCACGGCCGGCAAGCACAAGTTCGAGCTGCCGCGGGCCGACCGGCTCGGGGCCATGATCGCTTACCTGCGGCGCACCCCCGGCGTCCGGGACGTGGTCGTCTCCGGCGGTGACGTCGCCAACCTGCCCTGGCCCCGGCTGGAGGAGTTCGTCGCCGCCCTGCTCGAGATCGACAGCATCCGGGACATCCGGCTGGCCAGCAAGGCGCTGATGGGGCTGCCGCAGCACTGGCTGAGCGATGAGGTCCTGGCCGGGATGACCCGGCTGGCCACGCGGGCCACCCAGCGCGGCGTGAGCCTGGCCATCCACACCCACGTCAACGCGGCTCAGTCGGTCACCCCGCTGGTGGCCCGGGCGACCCGGGCCATGCTGGACACCGGCATCCGGGACGTCCGCAACCAGGGCGTGCTGCTGCGCGGGGTCAACAACAGCGCGGCCGCCCTGCTCGACCTGTGCTTCGCCCTGCTCGACGAGGCCAAGATCATGCCCTACTACTTCTACATGTGCGACATGATCCCCGGCAGCGAGCACTGGCGGCTCACCCTGGCCGAGGGGCAGGACCTGCAGCACCAGATCATGGGCTACCTGCCCGGGTTCGCCACCCCCCGGGTCGTCTGCGACGTGCCCTACGTCGGCAAGCGCTGGGTACACCAGGTCGCGCGCTACGACACCGAGCGGGGCATCTCGTACTGGACGAAGAACTACCGCACCGCGGTCGAGGCCGGCGATCCGCTCGCCATCGGCCGGGAGTACGCCTACTACGACCCGATCTACCTGCTGCCCGAGCACGGCCAGGCCTGGTGGCGGGCCCGTTCCGGGCAGTCCAGCCCGGAGCCCGCGCCCGTCCTGGCCTGACCAGCCGGGCCGGCTGACCGCCCGGCCGGGCCGAACTGGGACGGGCCAGACATCAACCGGGCGGCAGCGGGCAGGAAGCCGGAATGAGTCAGGTATCGCAGGCCCGCCCGCGCACCGCCCGATGGACCGAAGCCGACGTCCCGCCCCAGACGGGCCGGATCGCCGTCGTCACCGGCGCCAATACGGGGGTCGGCTTCCAGATCGCGCGGGTGCTCGCCGCCCGCGGCGCCACCGTGGTGCTGGCCTGCCGCGACATCGCGAAGGCCGAGACCGCCGCGGATCGCATCCTGGACGGCGCGCCGCAGGCCAGCGTGACCGCGACGCATCTGGACCTGGCCTCGCTGGGGTCGGTCCGGGCCGCCGCCACCGCGCTGCGGGACGCCTACCAGCGGATCGACCTGCTGATCAACAACGCCGGGGTGATGATGACGCCCTACGGCCGGACCGCCGATGGCTTCGAGCGCCAGCTCGGGGTGAACCACCTCGGCCCGTTCGCGCTGACCGGCCTGCTGCTGGACCGGATGCTCGGCACCGAAGGGTCGCGGGTGGTGACGGTCAGCAGCTTCGCGCATCTGCGGGGCCGGATCGGCACCGGTGACCTGTCGGCGCGGCGCGGGTACCGGCGCGTCCCCGCCTATAGCCGGTCCAAGCTGGCCAACCTGCTGTTCACCTACGAGCTGCAGCGCCGGCTGGCCGCGGCCGGGGCGCCGACGGAGGCGCTGGCCGCCCATCCTGGGTACGCCCGCACCGAGCTGTCCAGGAACCTGCCGTTCGCGCTGCGGCTGGGCGCCCGGCTCGTGGAGCCGATGTTCGCCCAGAGCGCCGCCATGGGCGCCCTGCCCATCCTGCGCGCGGCCACCGACCCGGAGGCGGCCGGCGGCGCGTACGTCGGCCCGGGCGGCCCGGCCGGGATGACCGGCTACCCGGTACTGGCCCGGTCCTCGGCCCGGTCCTACGACCCGGGCCTGCAGCAGCGCCTGTGGGCCGAGTCCGAGCGGCTGACGGGCGTCACCTACCCGGTCTGAGCGGCCGATTCTTTGGCCGGCCGCCGTCTTACCTGCGCCCGCATCCGCCGTCGCCGGGCCGTCCGGCACAGGCGCAGCGGCCATGGGCCCGGCCGCTCCGCAGACAATCTCCTCAGCGGCCGGCTTCCTCGGATCCAGCCGCAGTGGCGGCGGATCCCGCGGAGTCAGCTACCGCGGGGGGCGCGGGGGGCGCTTCCGCGGCGACGGTTTCCTCGGGACCGGCCGGGATGATGGCCTCGGTCACGGCCCCGTCCGCGTCGGTGGCCCCGACCCGGCTGGGCTGCGCGCCGCCCGCGGCCAGCTCAGGGTAGGGCCGTCCGGCGGCGACCGCCCGGCGGCCGCGGCGCTGGATGAGCACGAACCAGGTGCCGGCCGCGACGGTGAGGACGCAGGCCACGTACATGTTCAGCCGCAGGCCGAGGAAGTGCTCGGAGGAGTCCACCCGCAGCGACTCTTCGACGATGCGGAACGCGGAGTAGCCGGTCACGTACAGCGCGAACAGGCCAGGAGCGAAGATCCGCCGGTGATGGCCGAGCCAGATCAGCGCCAGGGCCAGCAGTACATCCCAGATCAGCTCGTAGAGGAACGTCGGCTGGAAGTAGGCGAACGTCGTGTAGCCGGCAGGCCGGGCGGCGAGCGGGATGTTCAGGCCCCACGGCAAACTGGTCGGCCCCCCGAACAGCTCCTTATTGAAGTAGTTGCCGACCCGGCCGATGCCCTGGGCGACGAGCAGCGCGGGCGCCACCGCATCCATGATCACCGGCACGTTGCCGCCGGCCCGGCGGGTGCGCCAGATCCCGACTGCGACCGCGAGCGGGATCGCGCCCCAGATACCGAGACCGCCGGACCACAGAGCGAACACGCCGTACCAGACGTGCGGGATGTCGGCCGGCGTGGTGATGTCGAAGTAGATGCGGCCGCCGATGATGCCGGCGGGCACGCTCCACATGGCGACGTCGTAGATCAGCTCGGGGTCACCGCCCGCGGCGGCCCACCGGCGGCGGGTCATGATGATGGCCACGGCGATGCCGATCAGGTACATCACCGCGTAGAAGTGAATGAACAGCGGGCCGATGTGGAACCCGTTAATCGACGGGCTGGGAATGTGCAACGCCTCGCTGACCGGCGGAGCTAGGGCATGCGTCGCCATGCGCCCCAGGCTAGTGCACGCGCGGCGAGCTCCGGGGCGGCCGCGTCCGGCTCGTGACCCAGGGGCCGGGCCGGGCCGGGCCGGGCCGGGCCGGGACGGGGCATGCTCCGCCGTCGGTGCCCCGGCCATTCGGTTCGGTTAAGTTATGCGTGTGGCCCAGCGAAGTGAACAGATCAGCATGCACATGAACGCATACCTCTGCGCGCACAGCTCGCCGCCTGACGCCATCCTGCGCGAGCTCGCGCACGAGACGGCCGAGTGGTACCCGGGCGAGGTGTCCCTGCCGATCGCCCCGGAGCAGGGCACGTTCATGACCATCCTGACCCGGCTGATCGGGGCCCGGTCGGCGATCGAGATCGGCACGTTCACCGGGTACTCCTCGATCTGCCTGGCCCGCGGGCTGCCGGCCGACGGCCACCTGCTGTGCTGCGACATCAGCGACGAATGGACGTCGGTGGCCCGTAAGTACTGGGACGCGGGCCGGGCTGGGCGGCAAGATCGAGCTGCGGCTCGGGCCGGCCCTGGACACGGTGCGGGCGCTGCCCGGCACGCCACAGTTCGACCTGGCGTTCATCGACGCCGACAAGGCCGGCTACCTCGCCTACTGGAACGAGGTCGTGCCCCGGGTCCGGCCCGGCGGCGCCCTCCTCGTGGACAACACGTTCTCGCACGGCCGGGTGCTCGACGCCGGGAACGAGAGCGAGCTGGTCCAGGCCGTCCGCGACTTCAACGATCACGCCGCCGCCGACGACCGGGTAGAAGTGATCATGCTTCCGCTGGGCGATGGCCTTACGCTGGCCCGCAGGAAGTAATGATCAGGGCGGCCCGCCCGGGGGACGTCCCGGCCATTTACCGGCTCATCCGCGAGCTGGCTCGGTACGAGAAGTCGCTGGCCGAGGTTACGGGCACGGAGGAGGACCTGCGCCGGTCCCTGTTCGGCGCTGGCCCCGCGGTGTTCGCGCACGTCGCGGAGGACAGCGAAGGGGAGGTCGTGGGCTTCGCGCTGTGGTTCCTGAACTACTCCACGTGGACCGGCACGCACGGGATTCACCTGGAGGATCTGTTCGTCGAGCCCGGCGTGCGCGGGCAGGGCCACGGCAAGGCGCTGCTGGCCGAGCTGGCCAGGATCTGCGTCGAGCGCGGGTACGAGCGGCTGGAGTGGGCAGTGCTGGACTGGAACACGCCGTCCATCGCCTTTTACCGCTCGATCGGCGCCCGCGCGATGGACTAAATGGGAAATCTACCGGCTATCGGGCCCGGCGCTGGCCGCGCTGGGGTCCGCCGATGAAACGAGGACACGTCAATGACGGAGCAGACGCCGTACCAGAACGTCACCTTCCCCAGCAACGGGGGGACCGCGCACGGTTATCTCGCGGTGCCGGAAAGCGGCAGCGGCCCGGGCCTGATCGTCATCCAGGAGTGGTGGGGCCTGACCGATCACATCGCCGACGTCTCCAACCGGTTCGCGCGCGAGGGGTTCGTGGTGCTGGCGCCGGACCTGTTCGGCGGCCACACGACGCACGACGAGGAAGAGGCCGGTAACCTGATGGGCCAGCTCGACCCGGCGAAGGCCGTGCAGGAACTGTCCGGGGCGGCCGACTACCTGCTGGCCCAGCCGTCGGTCACCAGCGACGCGGTTGGCGTCGTGGGCTTCTGCATGGGCGGGGGCTTTGTCCTGCACCTGGCGGCCCGGGCAGGCGAGAAGGTCGCGGCCGCGGTCGTGTTCTACGGATTTATCCAGGGCGATGACTTTTCCGGTATCCAGGCCCCGGTTCAAGCCCACTTCGGCGAGCAGGACCAGATGATCCCCGCGGACCAGGCGCGGACCGGGCTGGAGAACATCCGCACCCAGGCCGGCGTCCCGGTCGAGGTGCACTTCTACCCGGCCGGGCATGCGTTCTTCAACGACGAGAACCTGATCGGGACCTATGACGAGGACGCGGCCAAGACGGCGTGGAACCGGACGCTGGAGTTCCTGCATTCCGCGCTGGCCCAGCACGAGAAGACCCCAGCCAGCTAGGCGGGGAAAGACGGTTCACGGCTGGACGATGAGCTGAGGCGCGTCGAAGGCCAGGCAGTGGTCCAGGCCGGTGATCCGCATGATCTTGAGCAGGTGCGGGCGTGGGGAGCTCACGGCCAGCGGGCAGCCGGCCGCGCTGGCGTAGTTGGTCATCCGGACCAGTGCGCTCAGGCCGCGCACGTCGCAGAAGGTAACGCCGCCCACGTCCACGATGACCGGCGCCCGGCAGCGGTCAATGACGTGCTGGACGCTGTCGAAGGCATGCCCGGAAGATGCGACGTCCAGTTCACCCGCCAAGGTCACCAGTACGTTGCCCTCGGCAGTCATCGCCCAGGTCAGCCTGAGCTGCGTTGCTGTCATGCGGCCCCCCAGCCCCATTACCAGTCCTTCCGGCGCCAGCCTGCGCCTTCGGCGACCGGACGTGCGCCCGAATTATGACTTGTGGCCTTTTCAGCTTCACCCCGGCGCCGCGGGTCTGGCATCACCCACCGCCCGCATTCACCCAGGTGAATTCCGGCAGGACGCACAGGTCAGTGCGGGTCACCGGAGGCCGCCGGGCAGCTGGCGGCGCCCGGGCAGCGCGCGCTCGGAGCCTGAACGTCAGGAGGCGGGAGGACCGCCGGCCACGCGGCCCGGCGGGCGGCGCAGCGGTACCGGGCGGGCCTGCCGGGGGCCTGCGCCGGTGTCCGTGCGCTCGTCGGGCGGGGCGGTCGAGCCCCGCACCATGAGCTCCGGCGCCAGGAAGAGGATCTTGACCGGGCTTTCGCGGCCGCTGACGCGGTCCAGCAGCAGTTGCGCCGCCTCCGTGCCCAGCTGGTAGTGCGGGAACCTGACCGTGCTCAGCGGTGGCCGCAGCCGGTCGACGAACGGCATGTCGTTGAACCCGATCAGGGACAGGTCATCGGGGCAGCGCAGGCCCGCGTCGTCCAGGGCCGCATAGCAGCCCACGGCGAGCAGGTCGTTGGCGACCGCCACCGCGGTGCACCGGCCGCCCCGCGCGAGCAGCTCGCGGCAGCAGCGGGCGCCTTCCTCCACGGTGTAGGCGCTGGCCGTGACGATCAGTTTGTCGGCTACGGGCAGGCCGCACTCCTGCATGCCGGCCAGGAATCCGCAGCGCCGGCCCGCGCCCGTCGATATCTGCCGCGGCCCGGCGATGTGGGCGATGCGGGTGTGCCCAAGCGCGGCCAGGTGCGCGACGGACATCCGCATGCCCTGCTCGTTGTCCACCGAGACCGACGAAAAGCTGTAGTCCGGGGCCAGCCGGTTCATCAGCACGACCGGCACCTCGGCCCGGGCGGCCTCGGCCAGCACCGGGTTGTGCTCGTGCGCGGTCGCCAGCGCGAACCCGTCGACGTGCCGGGCCCGCATCTGCTCGAAGATGAGCTGCTCTCTGCGGCTGTCCCCATCGGTGTTGCCCAGCAGCGCGACGTAACCGGCGGCGGCCAGGCGGTCCTCCAGCCCGCGCACGATCGGCGGGAAGAGCGGATTGTTCAGGTCGGGGATGAGGACCCCGACCGTGTGCGAGCGCCGGGTCCGCAGGCTGCGCGCCACCGGGTTCGGCCGGTAGCCGAGCGCGGCCGCCGCCTCGGTCACCCGCCGCGCGGTCTGCTCGCTGACCAGGATCCGGGTCTCCGGGTTCAGCGCCCGGGAGGCGGTCGCCGGATGCACGCCCGCGGCGGCGGCGACATCTCGCAGGGTCGCTGGCGGGTCAGCCATGGGCGTGCGGGGACGTCACCGGGCCGGCCAGCACGCCGGCCAGCACGTCCCGGTGGGTGGGGGCCGCCTCGGCGTGCCGCTGGCGGCCCGCGTCGGTCAGCGCCACGTAGATACCGCGCCGGTCCAGGTCGCACAGGCAGCGCTCGACCAGCCCGCTCTTCTCCAGCCGGCTGATCAGCCGGGACAGCGCACTCTGGCTCAGGTGCACTGCGTCGGCCAGCTCCTGGGCACGGAACTGGTGGTCCGCACTTTCGGCGAGACGTTCCAGCACCTCGAAGTCGCTCACGCCGAGGCCGTGCCGCTCGCCGAGCTCACGCTCCAGCGCGGAGCAGACGGCCGCGTGCCGGGCGGCCATCTCCCGCCAGACGCCGACCACCTCGTCCGCTGACGGCCCGGACCGCATCGTATCCACGGGCGCATTATAGGGCTCCGACAAGAGCTTATGCAAGTGCATTAATTGTCCTTGCATCTAGTGCATGTACATGCACATAGTCTCGGGCTGCTGAGCCCGGCGAGGTTCCAGCGGAGATGATGATCAGCCAGAATGACCGCGGCTGACCGGTGCCGCCCATCCTCCCGGGCAGGGCGCCGGGCGACAGCCTCGTCCAGCTCACGGTCCACCGCGGGAGGCCGCGGCGCCGGAGCGCGCGGGGCGCACCGGGCCCGCGCAGGGCGTGCCGGGCCTGCATCCGGGCCAGTTCGTCCTGCGCGCTGACGGCAGAGATCCAGGGCCATGTGATGGCTCATAATCGGCAGCTCCTTTTCCTGGTTGGTTTCCGAGTCCGCTCTCCGGGCCTGCGTCCGTGTCCGCGTCCTCCGCCCGGCCCGCGGCCGATGCCGGCCGCCGCCGCGTCTTCCTGGTCGTCCTGGGCCCGGCGGTCGATGCCGGCCCGGTCGCGGGGCGTCCTGGGCACCGTCCCGGCTCGCCAGGTCCAGCAGCGGATAGCTGAGGACGAGGTACTCGACCGGCAGCTCGCATCTCGGTGCCAGCGATTTCTCGCTCGGCCCGGCGCCGGGCGGCCGCAGCGACGGGTCGGCGTTGCGATCCCGGTAGCGGTCCAGCGCGGCCATCAAAAGCTCCTGCATTTCCTGCGCCTCGGCCGGCGTGACGTACCTGATGCTCTGGCTCTCCCCGAGCTGGCCCAGCCATTCCGCCGGCCAGGATCGCTTGCGGCGCAGGGCGGCGTTGGCGCGGTCCAGGGTCCGGGTGATCCAGAACTCGTCCAGCACTTCGGCCGCGGCCGCCGCCTGGGGATCGTCGTGCGCCGTGGCCACGTTGACCACCCGGTTGACCCGGCGCCAGGGCCGCTCCCGGCCCTTGCCGCCGCCGGCCTCCTCCACCAGCCCGTACCTGGCCAGCGTCCGCAGGTGGAAACGCGCAGTTGGCCGGGGTCTCACCGAGGATCTGCCCCGCCTGCGTGGCGGTCAGCGTTCCGGCGTGCAGCAGAGCCTCCAGGAGCGCCCAGCGGAGCGGGTGCGCGAGGGCGCGCATGACCGCCGGGTCGGTCAGCTCCATCTGGCCATCGCCCTCGCGCCGCGGCGGCTGGCCGCTTGCGGCTCCGGTGGGCGCGGCCGCAGCCGCCGCGTCCCGCGGACCGCCACCCGTGGGCACTTGTTCGGAAGTCATGTTTCGAAACATTACTCTCGAAAGAGTAATTTCCACAACAGTGATGGAAACATTTCTTCCGACAAAGGTCCCTGCTGTCCGCGATCCGCTGCGTGGGACGATGTAGGGATGCGGATTTCTGCGGTAACTTCCACTGATTTGTTCACCGGCACCACTCAGCGACCCCTGCAGATAATCCGCGTCACGCTGGTCAACGACGGCCCCAGGGCGGTCGCCGGCCCGCACGTCCCGGTCGAGGTCCGTGTCGACGGTCCGGGGGTGAGCACGCCCGGGCCGGTCCTGGTCAGCGGCCTGGTGCCGGGCGGCACCCGGACCGCCGAGGTACCGGTGGAGTTCGCCGCTCCGTACCAGACCGGGAGCCTCCGCCGGGTGACCGCGGCTGCCACGGTGGCCGCCGGACCGGGCACCGGGGGCCCGGCCGGACCGCAGGCGCGGCTCGACGCGGACGTGACGGCGGCCGAGGCGGGCTGGACCATGTGGATGGTCAGCCACTTCCACTACGACCCGGTCTGGTGGGGCACTCAGGGCCAGTTCACCGAGTCGCGGCTGTTCCTGCCGGACGCCGACGGGTCGCTCCCGGACGTGCGGACGGCGTTCGAGCTGGTCCACCTGCACCTGGAGAAGGCCCGGGAGGACCCGGACTACAAGTTCGTGCTGGCCGAGATCGACTACCTCAAGCCGCACTTCGACGCCTACCCCGAAGACCGCGCCGACCTGCGGCGCTTCATCGCCGACGGCCGGATCGAGCTCGTGGGCGGCATGTACAACGAGCCGAACACCAACCTCACCGGGGCCGAGTCCACGATCCGCAACGCCGTCTTCGGGGTCGGGTTCCAGCGTGACGTGCTGGGCGGGGACCCGCGGACCGGCTGGATGCTCGATGTCTTCGGGCATGACCCGGGGTATCCGGGCCTGATGGCGGCGGCCGGGCTGACCTCCTCGTCGTGGGCGCGCGGGCCGTTCCACCAGTGGGGCCCGTCGGGCGCCGAGGGCGGGAACCGGCGGATGCAGTTCACCAGCGAGTTCGAGTGGATGTCCCCGGACGGCAACGGCCTGCTCACCTCCTACATGGCCAACCATTACGGCGCCGGCTGGGCCATGCAGGAGCTGCCGGACCTGGCCGCCGCGGAAGCCGAGGCCTGTCACCAGTTCCGGTCGCTGGCCGCGGTCGCCGCGACCCGCAACGTGCTGCTGCCGGTCGGTGCGGACCACGTGATCCCGCCGCGCTGGGTGACCGAGATCCACCGGGACTGGAACGCCCGCTACGTCTGGCCGAAGTTCGTCACCGCGGTGCCGGCCGACTTCTTCGCCGCCGTCCGGTCGGACGCCGCGGCGACCGGGGCGTGGATCACGCCGCAGACCCGCGACATGAACCCTATCTACACCGGCAAGGACGTCTCCTACATCGACACCAAGCAGGCCCAGCGGGCCGCCGAGATCGCCTGCCTGGACGGCGAGCGGCTGGCCACGCTGGCCTGGCTGGCCGGCGCGCCCTACCCGGCCGAGTCGATCGACAAGGCCTGGCGGCAGCTCGCCTACGGCGCGCACCACGACGCCATCACCGGCACCGAGGGCGACCAGGTCTACCTCGACCTGCTGGCCGGGTGGCGGGAGGCCTGGGAACGCGGCGCCGCGGCCCGGGCCGCGGCGGCCCGGCACCTGGCGGGCGCATCCGGCGCGGCCGGTGAGGCGACCGCGCCCGGCTGGGAGAGGTCGCTGTGCGCCGTCAACCCGCTGGCCCGCCCGCGGTCCGGGATGGCCCGGTTCACGCTGGCGATCGGCGAGGCGGGCACGACGCGGATCGTGCTGCGGGATCAGGACGGCACCGAACTGCCCGCCCTCACCGAGGGTGTCCAGCGGCATCCCGACGGGTCGCTAGCCGAAGTGACGCTGACCTTCCGGGCCGTGGACGTGCCCGCGCTCGGGTACCGCGCCTACTGGGCCGCGGCGGAATCCGGCCCGCCCGCCGAGCCAGCCCCCGGCCCGGCCCTGGCCGGCTGGGCGGACGCGCCCGGCGCCGCGATCGAGAACGAGACGTTCCGGGTGACGGCCGAGCCGGCCCGCGGCGGGACGGTGGCGATCACGGACCGGCGCACCGGTCATGACCTGCTGCGCGGTCCCGGCAACGAGATGGTCCTGGCCGCGGAGTACCCGGCTCACCCGCAGTGGAACGAGGGCCCCTGGCACCTGAGCCCGAAGGGCCCGGGCCATGGCTCGGCCAGCGTCCCGGCCCGGGTCCGGGCGCAGCGCTGCCCCGCCGGGTCCCGGCTGCTGGCCGAGTTCGGCCTGGATGGGCTGACCGTTATCCAGGAGACGCTGCTCTGGGACGGCGCGCAGCGGGTGGAGTTCCGCACCCACGTGGACGGCTGGGCCGGGCAGGACCACCTGCTGCGGATCCGCTTCCCCGCCGACGTGCCCGGCGGCCTGCCGGTGTACCAGACGGCGACGGCCGTCATCGGGCGCCCGTTCGGCCACCCGGACGTCGACACCGCCGAGCACTGGTGCACGCTGGACAATCCGGCGCACGACTGGTTCGGCGTGGGCTCCACCGCCCGGGTCGAGCTGACCCGCGCCGATGGCACCCAGCTGCCGCAGGCGATCGGGGTCGCCGAGGTGATCGCCCCGGCGGACCCCGGGCCCAGCCAGGACACCATCCGCGCGCTGATCGCGGCGCTGGCCGCGGCGGGCGTGACCGCCACCTGCACGCGCGCGGACGGCCCGCGGTACGGCGCGATCGACGCGGACTCCAACCTGCCCGACGTGCGGATCGCGCTCGGCGGCCCGGAGGACAACGCGTTCACCGCCGCCGCCCTCAGCGCGGCCGGTTCGGCCTACGCCAAGGAGCTCGGCGCCCGGCTGGAGGCGGGGGGCCCCGCCCGGCTGTGGCTGCCCGCGGCCAGGTCCCGGCCGGAAACGTTCGTGCCGAGCGCGGACCTGCGGGGCCCGGCGGACCTGCCGGTGCTGATCGTGGCCGGCCGCGGCCCGGACGGGCTGGCCGCGGCCATCGCCGGCGTCACCGGGGATCTGGCCGACGCCGTGGTCCAGGTGCCCGCCGCCGACATCGCGGACGAGGTGACCGACAGCGAGGCGCCGCTGGGGGATCGTTCGGTGGCCCTGCTCAACCGGGGCACCCCCGGATGCGCCGTCAGCCCGGACGGCACGCTGCACCTGTCGCTGATGCGGGCGTGCAGCTCGTGGCCGGCCGGGGTGTGGATCGACGGCGACCGGCGCACCGCCCCGGACGGCAGCAGCTTCGCCTGGCAGCACTGGAGCCACACCTACGAGTACGCGCTGGCCGCGGGCCAGGGAGACTGGCGGGACGCGGGCTTCAGCGCCGCCGCCACGGAATACAACCACGACCTGATCACCTGCGAGGGCGGCGGCCCGGCGGCGCCGCTGGCCCCCGGGGTCAGCCTGGTCTCCGTCGATCATCCGGCGGTGCTGCTGTGCGCGCTGAAGCCGCACGGGAACCCGCTCGCCAGCGGGCGTGCCGGGCTGCCCGCCGCGGCGGACGGGCTGACCATCCGGCTGCGCGAGACGCAGGGACGGCCAGCCCGGGCCCGTGTCACGCTGCGCGGAGGCATCGCCGCCGCCCAGCTGACCGACCTGCTCGAGGAGCAGGACCTCGGCGCGGTGCCCGTGCAGGATGAGGACGCCGTCGTCGACCTGCCGCCGTTCGGCACGGTGACCATGCTGCTGCGGCCGGTCGTGCCGCCGGCGTCGGCCCTGGACGCCGAGCCGCCGGTGCCGCACGGAACGACGAACCTGCTGACCGAGACCGCGGTCCCGGAGGGCACCCTGGCCAGCCTGCTGGAGCCCGCCCAGCCCGTGTACACCCGGTACTGGCTGCACGGCAAGGGGCCCGCCCCGGCCGGCAACCTGCCGGTGGCGGTACACATCTCGCCGCACCTGAGCGGGCTGGGCCCGGACGAGGTGGCACCGCTGCGGGTGACCGTGGCGTGCGGCACCGAGCCGGCCGCGGGCACGCTGCGCCTGCTCGTCCCGGCCGAGCTGTCCGCCAGCTTCGGTGACCCGGCCCCCGGGACACCTACCGGGGCAACGACCGGGGCCGCCACCGCGGCCGCCTACGACCTGCCTGCGGGCGGGTACGCGGACTGGGACATCGCGGTGCGGGCCCGGCCCGGCGCGGCGCCCGGCCGGTATGTCATCGCGGCCCAGGTCTCCGACGATCTCGGCCAGGTGATCGAGGACGCGGCCGTGCTGAACGCCGGCGGTCCGGGTGTCCCTGACCTGTACCGGCCGCACGATGAGGTGCTGCCGCTGATCGGGGCGGAAATGGCGGCCACCGCCCGCGAGCTCACCCTCACCGTGCCCACTCGGCGGCTGCGGCTCGCCCCGGGCGGCACCGCCGAGCTCACGGTCGAGCTGGCCAGCAGCATGGCCTCGCAGCTGCGCGGCGAGGCCCAGCTCATCTCGCCGTTCGGCAGCTGGGGGTCGCTCGGCCCGTGGACGCAAGGCTTCCGGATCGAGCCCGGCGGCCGGGCCAGCGTCCGGTTCCAGGTCCGCATCCCCGCCGCCACCCGCCTCGGTACCCAGTGGTGGGCCCTGGTCAAGGTCATGTACTTCGGCCGGGTCCGGTACACCGAGGCCGTACCGGTCACGGTCACCGCGCCGTGACGGCCGCGGTGCCGCCGGTGGCCGTGATCACCGGGGCCGGGACCGGGATCGGCCGGGACATCGCGGTCGCCATGCTCACCGCCGGCCACCGGGTGGCCCTGGCCGGCCGGAACGAGGCCACCCTGCAGGCGACCGCCGGCCGGGCGGGTTCCGGCGAGGCGCTCGCGGTGGCCACCGACGTGCGGTCCGCCGCGTCGGTCGAGGCCCTGTTCGCCGCCGTCGTGGCCCGGTGGGGCCGGGTCGACGTGCTGGTCAACAACGCCGGGACGTTCGGGACCGGGGCGCCGCTGGACCGCATGGCGCTGGAGCAGTGGAACGCCGTCATCGACACCAACCTCACCGGCTCGTTCCTGTGCGCGCAGGCCGCGTTCCGCCAGATGAAAGGCCAGGACCCGCAGGGCGGGCGGATCATCAACAACGGCTCGGTGTCGGCGCACGTGCCCCGCCCGTTCGCCGTCGCCTACACGGCCTCCAAGCACGCAATCACCGGCCTGACCAAGGCGATCTCGCTGGAAGGGCCGGCCGTACCAGATCGCCTGCGGCCAGATCGACATCGGCAACGCGGCCACCGAGATGACCGGGGCGTTCGGCACCGGGGTGCCCCAGGCGGACGGGTCGATCGGCGCCGAGCCGCTGATGGACGCCCGGCACGTCACCGAGGCGGTCCTGCTGATGGCCGGCCTGCCGCTGGACGCCAACGTCGAGTTCATGACCATCATGGCCACGAACATGCCGTACATCGGCCGCGGCTGACCCAGGGCCGGGGACCCGGGGAGCGGGGCCCGGGGAGCGGGGCGGCCGGCGCCATCCACCTGGAGGAGGCCTCTCCGGGCGCCTGCCCGCTCCTCCCGGCTACACCGCCCGGTCATGGCCGCCCCTGCGGGCCACACACGGGGCACGACACTAACACGCCCCCCGCGCCCGGCCGGGGGAGAAAGATGCCGAATTCACCGAAATGTAGCCTTATCGTCGCCGGGCCAGCAGAGGTCCAGCGGGCCGGTCAGACGGCCAGGGCCTCCTCTTCCGCCTCGGCGCCCCGGGGCAGGGCGTCCATCGGGGCCCGGGTCCGGATCAGCGCGATGATCACGATCAGCGACACCGCGTCGAAGACGGCGGCCAGCAGGAACGCCGTGGCCATCCCGTGCGCCAGGGCCGTGCGGGCCTGCAGCACCGGGGTGCTGGCTCCGGCTCCGGCCAGCAGGTGCCGGGCCGCGTCCCGCCGGGCGGTGCCGAACACCGCCACCAGGACAGCCAGCCCGAGCGCGCCGCCCACCTGCTGCATGACGTTCACCATGCTGGAGGCCGCGCCGGAATCGGCAGGCCGCACGCCGGCCAGTGAGGCGGTCGTCAGCGGCACGAACACCGTGCCCAGGCCCCCGCCGAGCAGCAGCATGGGGCCGATCACGCCCGTCCAGTACCCGGTGGCCGGGGAAACGCGGGACAGCCAGGCCATGCCGGCGATCGCGGGCACCATCCCGGCGATCATCAGGGTCTTGGCGCCGACCCGCCCCATGAGCCGGGGTGCCCCCCGGGACACGCCGAACAGCATGGCGGTCATCGGCAGGAACGCGATCCCGGCCCGCAGCGGGCTGAACCCGAGGACGTCCTGCAGGAACTGGGTCAGGAAGAAGAACATTCCGAACATCCCGGCCACCAGCAGCAGCCGGGCCACGTAGGACCCGGACCGGCTGGCGTCGGCGAACAGGCGCAGCGGGGTGATCGGCTGCGGTGCCCGGCGCTCGATGAGCAGAAAGGCGGCCAGCAGCACCGCCGCCACCGCGAACGCGGTGACCACGAGCCCGTCGCCCCATCCGCTGGCGGCGGCCCGGATGAACCCGTAGACCAGCGAGACCATGCCGAGGGTCGAGGTGAGCGCGCCGGCCAGGTCGAAGCGGCCAGGCTGGCGTGGCGTCTCGGCCACGAAGCGGGGCGCGGCGGCCAGGGCGATCAGCCCGATCGGCACGTTGATGAACAGCACCCAGCGCCACGACAGCCACTCGGTGATCACACCGCCGAGGACCAGGCCGAGGGAGGCCCCGCCCGTGACGACGCCGGTGTAGATGGCCAGGGCCCGGGTCCGCTCGCGGCCCTCGGGGAAGCTGCCCACCATCAGGGCCAGCACCGCAGGCGAGGCCAGCGCGCCGCCGACGCCCTGCACCGCGCGCGCCGCCAGCAGCAGGCCGGACGAGGCGGCCAGGCCGCCGGCCAGCGAGGCCAGCGTGAACAGGCCGACCCCGATGAGGAACATCCGCCGCCGGCCGAGGATGTCGCCGGCCCGGCCGCCGAGCAGCAGCAGCCCGCCGAAAGTCAGGGTGTAACCGTTCAGGACCCAGGACAGGCTGGTCGCGCTGAAGTGCAGGCCGTGCTGGATTTCCGGCAGCGCGATGTTCACCACCGTGGCGTCCAGGATGACCATCAGCTGCGCGCACAGCAGGACGGCCAGGGCCACGCCGCGGTGGCCGTAGCCGCGGCGCGGCGCGGCGCGGTCAGCGGGCGCCCCGGGCGGGGAAACGGGGGAAGAAGACACAGTGCCTCCACATCGGGTGGTCAGTTCACCTCCGCGGTACGTCCGCAATAGCAGCCGCTGGCCAGGCGGTACACTCGGGGAAGAAACGGAGGTTTACTCCGGTTACTATACGGAGGCACCCTCCGCTTTGGCAAGCCAGTTATCTAACCGACGACGAAGGCCGATGACGACACAGCCAACCACCGGGCCCGCAACGGAACCGGCCGCGGGCCAGCCCGCCCGGCCTGCCGCGCCGCCGATGCGGGCGGACGCGCGGCGCAGCCATGAGCGCCTGCTGGCCGCGGCCACCGCGGCGTTCGCGGAAAACGGCGCCGACGCGCCGCTGGAGGACATCGCGCGCCGGGCCGGAGTCGGGATCGGCACCCTGTACCGGCACTTCCCCACCCGCCTGGACCTCCAGGAGGAAGTCTTCCGTACCCAGGTCAGCGCGGTCTGCGCGCAGGGTGAGGAACTGGCCGACAGCCCCTCCCCCGGGGAAGCGTTCGCCAGCTGGCTGCGCGTCCTGGCGGACTACCTGGCCACCAAGCGCGGCCTGGCCAGCGCGCTCGTCGCGGCGCGCGGCAAGGACGCCGAGATGATCAGCGCGTGCAGCCAGATCATCCGGGGCACGGCCGAGCGCCTGCTGGCCCGGGCCCAGCAGGCCGGGGCCGTCCGGGACGACCTCACCGCGACCGACATCATGATGCTGGTGCACGGGGTGGCGGTGGCTACCGAGCGCACCCCCGACCAGGCCGACCGGCTGCTGTCGCTCACCCTGGACGGCCTGCGCACCCGCGACCCGTCCTGACCTGGGGTTACTCCCAGGCCTCGGCATCCCGGCTTACGGGGTGCGTAGTCAGCGCCATTCGCTGAAGATGCTCCCCGTAGGCACCGGCGCCGTACCGTCGCGTGGGCGCAGGTGCCGCTGATGGAGGCCGCGGCGGTGCCCATCAGCGTTCTAGATCCCGGGCGGGCGGTTCTCGTACGGGGTGCTGAGCACGATCGTGGTCCGGGTGGACACCCCGGCCACGGCGCGGATCTCCTGCAGCAGGTCCTCCAGGGCCAGCGGGGACGCCACCCGCACCTTGAGGATGTAGTTTTCGTCCCCGGCCACGCTGTGGCACGCCTCGATGGCCGCGATCGGCTCCAGTCGCTGCGGCACGTCATCCGGGGCGGCCGCGTCGAAGGGCTTGATCGAGATGAAGGCGGTCAGCGGGAGGCCGATCTCGTCGGCGTTGCAGAGCGCCGCGTATCCCCTGATCACTCCGCTCTGCTCCAGCCGCCGGACGCGCTGATGCGCAGCCGACACGGACAGCCCGGTCCGCTTGGCCAGCTCGGTGAAGCTCATCCGCCCGTCGGCGGACAGCAGCGAGACGATGGCGCGGTCGATCTCTTCCACCCCGTCACCGTAGCGGTGCCGTGGGCACTTCCGGCATTAACCTGCCTCAGTGGACTTTTATAACGAACTGGTCACGATCGTTACACTACTGTAACATTGAAGGTTCTGATCTTAACCCGCCAGGATCCCGAAGTTACGCTGCCGACCGGGACATGTGACACGGGCCCGGCCCCGGGCCTCATGACGCAAGGGAGCACCATGGCTCAGATAGTCCTCGATCACATCGACAAGGTCTACGCGGGTGGTGTGAAAGCCATCGACGGGCTATCGCTCGAGGTGAAAGACGGAGAGTTCATGGTGCTCGTGGGGCCGTCGGGCTGCGGCAAGTCCACCGCGCTCCGCTCGATCGCCGGCCTGGAGGAGATCAGCTCCGGCACCATCACCATCGGTGACCGGGTGGTCAACGACCTTCCGCCCAAGGACCGGGACATCGCGATGGTGTTCCAGAACTATGCGCTCTACCCGCACATGACGGTCGAGCAGAACCTCGCCTTTGGCCTGCAGCTGCGCAAGACGCCCAAGGAGGAGATCAAGCGCCGGGTCAACGAGGCCGCCAAGATGCTCGGCCTGGATCAGTACCTCAAGCGCAAGCCGGCGGCGCTGTCCGGTGGCCAGCGCCAGCGGGTCGCCATGGGCCGCGCGATCGTACGTGAACCGCAGGCGTTCCTGATGGATGAGCCGCTGTCGAACCTGGACGCCAAACTACGCGTGTCCATGCGCGCCTCACTCAACCAGCTGCACGAGCGCCTGGGCGTCACCACCATCTACGTGACCCACGACCAGGTTGAGGCCATGACGCTGGGCCACCGGGTCTGTGTCATGCGGGACGGCCGGCTGCAGCAGGTCGACACCCCGCAGCGCCTGTTCGAGTCGCCGGTCAACCTGTTTGTGGCCGGGTTCATCGGCTCGCCCGCCATGAACTTCGTGACGGCCGAGCTCACCCGGGACGACGGCCCGGTGGTCACCTTCGCCGGTTTCAAGCTCCCGGTGCCCCAGTCGGTCATCGACGGCAAGCCGGGCCTGGACGGTTACATCGGCCGCAAGATCATCCTGGGCATCCGGCCGTCCGACTTCGATGACGCCGGTCTGGCTGACGCGGACTGGGCCCGGATCCAGGTGACGGCGGGCGTCACCGAGGAACTCGGCAGCGAGATCCACGTGATCTTCACCATCGACGCGCCGCCGGTCGAGCACGCCAGCATCACCGACGCGGCGACCGGGGACAGCGGCGAAGACGAGAGCGTCGCGGCCCTGGTCGGCGGCAAGTCACTGTGGACCGCCCGGGTGTCCGCCCGGTCCAAGGTCCGGCCCAACCAGCCGGTCGAGCTCGCGATCGACACCGACAACCTCCAGTTCTTCGACGCCGACAGCGGGCTGTCCATCGGCCACCCGGAAGCGCACCCGGCCGCCGCGGAGCCCCTGACTGTGTAGGTTCGGCGGCCTGGAGGGTGAAGAAGAACGTGGCGCCATCGCCGACCGTGCCCTCGGCCCAGGTGCGGCCGTTGTGCCGGTCCACGATCTGGCGGACGCTGGCGAGGCCGATGCCGGTGCCGGCGAACTCTTGCGTGCTGTGCAGGCGCTGGAATGGCTGGAACAGCTTGTGCGCGAAGGCGGGGTCGAAGCCCGCGCCGTTGTCGCGCACGTAGCAGCAGACGCGGCCGTCCGCGGCGGGAGTCATTCCGAACTCGATCGTGGCGTTGCCGCGGCCGCTGGTGAACTTCCAGGCGTTGTCCAGCAGCTGGTGCAGCACCTCGCGGATGAGGTCGGCGTCGGCCATGGCCCGGGCTGGCTGCTCGATCGTGCAGCAGACGCGGCGGCCCGGGTCCCGGCGCCGGAGCCCGGCAGCGATGGCGGCGGCCTCGGCGCCGAGATCGACCTGCTGGAGGCTGATCGTTGCCCCGGAGACGCGGGACAGGTACAGCAGATCATCGAGAATACGTCCCATGTGCTCGCTGGCGGCCTCGATCCGCTGAGCGTAGCCGCGGCCATCCTCACCGAGGGTATCGCCGTAATCCTCGATCAGGGCGGTGCTGAATCCGGCCAGCGAGCGCAGTGGCGTCCGCAGGTCGTGCGCCAGGGAATAGGAGAAGGATCGCAGGTTCTTGTTGATCCGGCTGAGATCGTCGCGTGCCTGCCGCTGCTGGGTGACATCACGCACGGCGGCCGATACCAGGAGGCCCTGGCCGGTGTCGAGGGCGGCCAGGGCGATCTCGGCGGGGAAGGTGGTGCCGTCGCGGCGGCGGCCGGACAGGTCCAGGCCCGCGCCCATCTGCCGGGGCCGGGGGCTGGCCGCGTACCCGGCGCGCAGGCCGGGGTGGGCGGCCTTGCTCGCGTCGGGGACCAGGATCTCGACCGGCTGCCCGGCCAGCTCCTCGCGCGGGTACCCGAACATCTGCTCCGCCTGGGCGTTCACCAGCACGATCCGCCCGCCGGAGTCGACGCACACCGTCGCGTCCGGCGCCGCCTCCAGCAGCCCGGCAATGATGGGATCGGTGATCGGCCGCACGGTCAGGCACGCTCCGTACTAGGAAACCTACTTAAGGTTATGATCCCACATTCGTCCGCTGCCGGAGCCGGCGCCGGCGCCGTCAGGTGTCGCGACAGAGGAAAGGAGCGCCGTAGGGCACCATTGGGTTGTGCCCGGTCTGGTGCGGCCGTGCGCACCGATTATCGGGAACCGGGCGGGTGTTGCTGCCCTCCCGGTTTCTGCAGTTCAGCGGGACCTTGGGATGGAAAAGCGGCCGCCCTGGTGTTGCCGTGGTGAGCACCGGGTGTCAGCCTGGTGCCGGAATGGTGGGAGAATTTGGTCATGCAGCGGGATCCGGAAGACCTGTACGAGCTGGGTTCGGACGTGCCGGACCTGGATGGTGTGACGATGCTGCACCACCTCGAGGGCTTCATGGACGCCTGGCGCGGCCGGCCGTCTGCTGGCTGAGCACCTGGTGACGGCCGGTGAGTCCGAGACGATCGCCACGTTCGACGTCGACCGCCTGATCGACTACCGCTCGCGGCGGCCGATGATGACGTACTCCACCGACCACTGGGAAGACTACGAGCAGCCGGAGCTCACGGTCCGCTTGCTGCGCGACCTGGCCGGGACCCCGTTCCTGCTGATGTCCGGCCCGGAGCCGGACCACGAGTGGGAGCTGTTCGCGGCGGCGGTCCAGGCCCTGGCCAGCCAGCTCGGCACCGGCCCGCTGATCGGGTTCCAGGGCATCCCGATGGCGGTGCCGCACACCCGCCCGCTCGGCGTGATCAGTCACGCGACCCGGCCCGAGCTGGTCGACGGCCCGCAGCAGATGCCGAACAAGCTTCAGGTTCCCGGCAGCGCCGCGGCGCTCGTCGAGCTGCGGCTGGGCCAGTCCGGCCGGGACGCCCTCGGCTTCGCCGTGAACGTGCCGCACTACCTGGCGCAGGCGGTCTACGCCGAGGCCGCCGTCACGCTGCTGGACAAGATCAGCGCCGCCACCGGGCTGGACCTGCCCAGCGACGCGCTCCGCGAGGCGGCGGACCGGACCAACGAGGAGATCGACCGGCAGGTGTCGGAGTCCTCCGAGGTCGCCGAGCTGGTCACCGCGCTGGAGCGGCAGTACGACACGCTCGCCGAGGCCAGCGCGGGCGCGACCGGTGACGGCGAGGACGGCCTGCTCGACGGTGAGCGGATGCCCACCGCTGACGAGATCGCGGCCCAGTTCGAGCAGTTCCTGGCCGAGCAGCAGGGCCGGGGCGACCCTCCTCCCGATCGCTGACCGGGCCCCGGCCTGCTGCGCGCGCTCTACTCTCCGGCGACCACGAGGTCGCGGGGCGCATGGTTCAGCCGCTCGCAGCCGTCCTCGGTGCACACCACGATGTCCTCGATCCGGGCCCCGTTCGGTCCCGGGTAGATGCCCGGCTCGATCGAGAACGCCATGCCGGGGGCGAGCGGCTCGATGTTGCCCGCCACGATGTACGGATCCTCGTGTGACTCCAGGCCGATGCCGTGCCCGGTGCGGTGGATGAAGTCCGCGCCGTACCCGGCCCGGGTGATCGGCTGGCGGGCTGCGGCGTCGACCGCCTCGGCGGGCAGGCCGGGGCGGACGGCCGCGCACGCCGCCTCCTGCGCGTCCTGCAGCACCCGGTAGTAGGCGAGGAAGTCCGCGGGCGGCTCACCGATCGCGTAGGTCCGGGTGCAGTCGGAGCGGTAACCGGACGGCATCATGCCGCCGATGTCCACGACCACGGCGTCGCCGGGGTGCAGCACGCGGTCCGACACCTCGTGGTGCGGGCTGGCGGCGTTCGGGCCGGACCCGACGATCACGAAGTCGACCTGGACGTGCCCCTCGGCCAGGATCGCCTCGGCGATCAGCGTCCCGACCTCACGTTCGGTCCGGCCCGCCTTGAGCCAGCCGGGAACCCGGGCGTGCACCCGGTCGATCGCGGCCCCGGCCTCGCGCAACGCCGCCACCTCGGCCGGGTTCTTGCGCATGCGCAGCTCCCGCAGCGCGGCGCTGGCCAGGACCTGCCGCGCCCCGGGCAGCGCGTCCCGCAGCCGCAGCACCATGAGCGCCCACATCTGGTCCGCGAGCCCGACCGCGCTGACCGGGCCCAGCCGCCCGGCGATCAGCGCGTACGGGTCCTCGGTCTCCTCCCAGGCGATCAGCTCCAGCCCCAGGCCGGCCGCGGGTGAGGCCTCAGCCGCGGCGAGCTCCAGCCGCGGGACGACCAGGATGGGCTCGCCGTCGGCCGGGATGGCCAGGCAGGTGAGCCGCTCCAGCTGCTTGGCGTCGTAGCCGGTGATGTAGCGCAGGTCGGCGCCGGGCGTGAGCAGCAGCGCGTCCAGTCCCGCGGCGCGGGCCCGCGCGGCGGCGTCCGTGAGCCGGCTGGCCGGGAACAGGGCTGACTCGGGCATTGATCGCCTCACCTTCCGTTGAGCGTGACGGCCGCGGTGAACCGGGCCAGCGACGAGCCGAGCCGCCACCGGTCGCCCAGTTCCGTCAGCCGGTCCGGGTCGGCGATGGTCAGCGGCAGGTCACCCCCGACCGGCGGGAGCGGCACGTCGGTGGCGGTGCGGACCACGGCCGGGGCCACGTCCAGGTACGTCCGGGCCGCGGTCAGCTTGGCCCGGCTGCCGGGCGGGAAACCGCCGTGCCCCTTGTCGAGCGCCGTGATGATGTCGTCGATGCCGCCGATCGAGCGGACCAGCGCCGCGGCGGTCTTCTCCCCCACCCCCGGCACGCCGGGCAGCCCGTCGCTGGGGTCGCCGCGCAGCACGGCGAAGTCCGCGTAGGCGCGGCCGGGGATCCCGTACCGCGCGGTCACCGCGCCCTCGTCGACGATCTCCAGCTTCGTCAGCCCGCGCACGGTGTAGACGATGCGCACGCCGCGCTGGTCGTCGACGAGCTGGAACAGGTCCCGGTCCCCGGTGATCACGTCGACCGGCTGGCCGGCGGCCACCGCCAGCGTGGCGATCACGTCGTCGGCCTCGTAGCCCTTCGCGCCGGCCACGGGGAGCCCGGCCGCGTCGAGGACCTCCCTGATGATGGGGACCTGCGGGACCAGACCCGGCGGGGTCTGCTCCTCATTGCCCTGCGCCACCCGGTGCGCCTTGTAGGAGGGCAGCGCCTGCACCCGGAACGCGGGCCGCCAGTCCTCGTCCCAGCAGGCGATCAGCCGGGCGGGCTCGCGGGCCCGGACCAGCCGGGCGATCATGTCCAGCAGCCCGCGCACGGCATTGACCGGCGTCCCGTCCGGCGCGGTGACCGTGTCCGGCACGCCGTAGAACGCGCGGTAGTACAACGAGGCGGTATCCAGCAGCATGAGCGAGCCCACCCCGCCATCCTGCCAGCTCCGCCCGCCGGGCGCGGCCACCGCCACCCGCGGCGGGGAAACGAGCGCTGTCCCGCTCCTGCTGCGCCTGACCGCGCGGCTTGGCCGCCTATGGCGGGTTACTCAAGGCTCGCCGGTGGCCGTCGGGCCGTGCAACGGCCAAGCCGCCCGGTGGCGGCGCCTTGGGTTCGAGGCTGGCGAGGAAGCTCTCCGCTGCGTCCTGGACCCGGACCCGGTCCCCGGTGGCGAGCAGGTCGAGCAGCAGCCCCCGGATCGTCGCGATCACCAGCGTGGCCGTGCGCGTCGCCGTCGCCGGGTCGGTGCCTGGTCCTTGCGCGTCGACCAGGGCGCTCATCCAGTCGGCCACGACCCGCTCAAGGAACCCCGCGAACTGCTGCGGCGCCTGCAGAGCGCGCCCGTAGACCGCGAAGAACAGCCTGAACTCCGCCTCCTGCTGCGGGTCGGAGGCCCGCGTCCAGGCCGCGAGCGCCGCCGCCGCCAGGCCGGGCTGCTCGCCGGGCCGCTCGCCGGTGGCCGCGACCATGCGGTCCCGCAACCGGCCGAGGATGGCCTCGAGCAGCTGCTCCTTGGTGCCGAAGTGATGCACCAGCGTCGTGGCCGACACCCCGAGCGCGGCAGCGACCGGGCGCCACGACAGCCCGGGGAATCCGTGCTCGGTCGCGTAGTCGACCGCCGCGTCGAGCAGCTCGGACCGCCGCTGATGGTCGACCGGCCGCCCCTCGGCATCCTGCACGCCGCCGCCGCCTCCGGCGGCGTCGTCCACCTCGCGTTCAAGCTCGATATCGCCTTCACCGGCGATTTCGCCGGCGCCACCGCCGCCGACCGCGCGGCGATCGAGACCTTCGGCGAGGCCCTGGCCGGTACCGGCAAGCCGTTCGTCATCGCCTCCGGCATCCTCGGCGTGCTCGGGCTCCCGCCCGGGATCGTCGCCACCGAGCGCGACGGGCTGGCCGCGGCCGACGGGGACCGCGAGGTCCCGATCAGCGGCGCCAACGATCGGATGGCCAACGCCCATTACACCAGCGCGCTCGCCGGCCGCGGGGTCCGCTCCTCGGTCGTGCGGCTGCCGCCGGCCACCCACGGCGACGGCGACAACGGGTTCATGACGATCGCGATCGGCTTCGCGCGCGATAAGGGCGCGGCGGCCTACGTCGGCGACGGCGCCAACCGCTGGCCGGCGGTCCACCGGGACGACCCCGCGCACCTGTTCCGCCTCGCACTGGAGTCCGCGCCGGCCGGGTCGGCGCTGCACGCGGTCGGCGACGAGGGCGTCCCGATCCGCGACGTCGCCGAGGTCTTCGCCGCACACCTGGGCGTTCCCGCGGTCTCCGTCACCCCCGGGCAGGCCGGCGAGTACGTCGGCTTCCTCGGCGGCTTCTGGGGCTTCGACGGCCCCGCCTCGGCGCAGATCACCCGCGACCTGCTCGGGTGGGAGCCGACCCGCCCCGGGCTGATCGCCGACCTCAAGGAGGGCCACTACTTCGCCTGAGCGCCTCCGGTGCCGCCCGCTGCCTTGCCGCCACCCGGCACCGGCTTCAGGAACGGGTCTTCAGCAGCACGCCCTAGGAATCCTCGGTGTGGCCCGGCCAGCCTTCAGCCAGCTGCCGGATACGGCTGGCTGCGCTTTTCGGCGGCATCCCGCGGCCGACGGCCACCCCCATCAGGTAGGCGGTGACCGGGGCGGACGGCCGGTCCACGTTGTGCGCCACGTCACGCGTCACGTCGAGTATCGTCCGCGTGTCAGCCGTACCGGGGTCGAGGCCCAGGTCGCTGCTGACGGCCATGATCCATCGCTCCATCGGGCTCACGACGTCACCTTGCTCGCTGCTCGGGTGCGCTCCCTGCTCGGGTGTGCGGTCCCACGTCTATCAGACCCCCGGTTATCCTGGCGCCGTGGGGCCCGGCCGGGCATGAGGCGCGGGACCGCCACGGGGCGGTGAGCGCACTTATCATGGACCGCATGAGCGGTGGGTCCTGACGTGCCGGACGGAAAGCCCGGCACGCACGATGCGCCAGCTCACCGGCACGGGAACCACGGGCACGGGCCGACCGCCAGCGCCGACCCGCGCTGGCTCGGAGCCGCTCTCGGGCTGATCATCGCGTTCATGGCGGCCGAGGTCGTCGCCGGAGTGGTGGCCCACTCGCTGGCGCTCATCTCAGACGCGGCGCACATGCTCACCGATGCGGCCTCGATCGGGCTCGTGCTGATCACGATGAGGCTGGCGGCCCGGCCGCCGTCTGGCTACTACACCTACGGCCTGAAGCGGACGGAAATCCTGTCCGCGCAGGCCAATGGGATCACGCTGGTGGTGCTGGCCGCGTGGCTGTGCTACGAGGCGGTGCGGCGGCTGATCAGCCCGCCGGCCGTCACCGGCGGGGTGGTCATCGGCGTCGCGCTGGCCGGGGTGGCGGTGAACCTGACGGCCACCATGCTGCTGAACCGGGCCAGCCCCAGCGCGCACCGCAGCCTCAACCTGGAGGGGGCGTTCCGGCACATCCTGACGGATGTGTTCGCCTTCGTCGCCACCGCCGTCGCGGGCCTGATCATCGTGCTCACCGGGTATTCCCGGGCTGACGCCATCGCCTCGCTGCTGGTCGTGGCGCTGATGCTGCAGGCCGGCGTCGGGCTGATCCGGGACTCCGGGCGTATCTTCCTGGAGGCGGCCCCGGCCGGGCTGGTCCCCGCCGAGATCGGCGCGGCCCTGGCCGCCCAGCCAAACGTCACCGAGGTCCACGACCTGCACGTCTGGGAGATCAGCTCGGACCTGCCGGCCGCTTCGGCGCACGTGCTCGTGACGCAGGGCGAGGACTGCCACGCGGTCCGCGCCGACCTGGAGGAGCTGCTCAGCCGGGAGTACGGGATCAGCCACACGACCCTGCAGGTCGATCATGCGCCGCTGCCGCTGCTGACCGTCGGGCGCCGGCCGTCCGCTGGGCCAGGGCCGTCCGCTGGGCCAGGGACGCAGGGCGGTGAACGGGGCGAGAGGTTCCGCAGCACGGTCCAGGCGACGAGCACCACGGCCACCCCGGCCATAGCCACGCAGGCCCCGGGTCGCGGCGTCAGTACAGGAGGTCCTCGTAGGAAGGCCCGTAGTGGCGCTGAGCTCCGCCAACGTTTCCGGCGTGTCCTGGACATCCTTCACGATCGTGGCCTGCGGCGGCAGGACGTCCGGGTGCCACGTCTCCGGCCGCCACAGCTTCGACCGCATGAACGCTTTGGCGCAGTGGAAGAAGATGGTCTCGATGTCGATGACCAGGGCCAGCCGGGGCCGGTTCCCCTTCACGATCATCTCGTCGAAGAACGGCGCGTCGCGCAGCAGCCGGGCCCGCCCGTTGATACGCAGCGTCTCGGTGCGCCCGGGCACCAGGTAGATCGTGCCCGCGTACGGGTTGGCCAGGACGTTGCGGAATCCGTCCGCGCGGCGGTTACCGGGCCGGTCGGGGATGGCGATCGTCCGGTCGTCGATGATGTGGGTGAACCCGGGCGGGTCCCCCTTCGGTGACACGTCGCAGCGCCCGCCGGCGTCCGCGGTGGCGACCAGGCAGAACGGCGACGCGGCCAGCCACTCCCGGTCCCGCTGGTGCAGCCGGGGACGTTCCTTGGTCATGGACCGGACCACCGGCTCCCCCAGCAGGTCGCGCAGCTCGGCCTCGGACGAGACCGGAACATATCCAGTGGCCGCCGTCATCGGGCTCCTTCCCGGTCCAGCCGCACCGTGGCCGGATCTTCTCATCGGCCGGCTCCAGGAGCGTATCCGGGGCACCGCCCGCCCTTCTCCTCATTATTTGCCCGCTTTGCATTATTGCCCGATTTGACCGGGGGCCGTCATTCCCATTCCCCGTGGCCCGGCCACCGGGCCGCCTGGCAGGATGTCGGTACGAAGGCGGCGACCACGAAGGAGCGGCGGCACGGTGGACGGCCGGGTACTGGTGCCTTGGAAAGAGATCAGGGACGAACTCGATGAGCAGGCCCTGGCCGATGCCGGCCTGCGCGTCGAGGTGTTCAGCGGCGACGAGCCCGGGCCCGGCGACGTCGCGGACGTGCTCTTTTTCACCGTGCCCTACGACCGGCCGTTCGGGACCGAGCCGCTGGGCCGGATCAAGGGCGCCCGGGCCGTGCAGGCGCTCACCGCCGGGTACGAGCACCTGCTGGGAAAGCTCCCGGCGGGCGCGACGCTGTGCAACGCCCGGGGCCTGCACGACGCCAGCACCGCCGAGCACGCCCTGGCGCTGATCCTGGCCGCGCAGCGGGAACTGCCCCGGTGGGTGCGGGCCCAGGACGCGCGCCGCTGGGAGCACACGCACACCCGGTCGCTGGCCGGCAGCCGCGTGCTGATCGCCGGGTACGGCTCGATCGGCGCAGCGCTGGACAAGCGGCTGCGCGCCAGCGAGGCCGAGGTGATCAAGGTGGCGCGCCAGCCGCGGCCCGCTGAGGACGTGTACGCCGTAGCCGACCTGGACCTGCTGCTGCCCTGGGCCGACATCGTCGTCCTGGTCACGCCGCTGACCGACGAGACCCGCGGGCTGCTCGATGCCCGCCGGCTGGCCCTGCTGCCCGACGGCGCCCTGGTGGTGAACGTGGGGCGCGGCCCGGTGCTGGATTCCGGGGCCATGACCGCCGAGGCCTCGTCGGGCCGGCTCCGGGCCGCGCTGGACGTGACCGACCCCGAACCGCTGCCGCCCGATCATCCGCTGTGGGGCTGCCCCGGTGTGATCATCACGCCGCACGTGGCGGGCGGGGCCGCCGCCTTCTATCCGCTCGCCGCCCGGTTCGTGGCCGAGCAGGTGCACCGGTTCGCCGCCGGTGAGCCGCTGCGTAACGTGGTCGTGCCCGGCGATGCACCCTGACCGGTGCCTGGCCAGCCGCGGGCGCGGCGCAGGTCGGCTTCGGTGTCGCAGTCCAGCCAGGGCGGCGGCTCCCCCGGGCCGGGCGTGATCCGCACGATGGCCGGCCGCAGCGGGGCCAGCAGCCCGTGCAGTGACGCGCCGGAATAACCGCCGGCCGCGTGCCGCAGGGCCGCGGTCCGCCAGCAGCCGGCCAGCCACTGGGCCCGGCCCTCGTCGTCGGTGAGCACGGCGCCATCGCGGCTGGCCCCGTCATGACCGGCCCCGTCGTGGCCGGCCGCGGCGGCCAGCAGGGCCCGCAGGTGCGCCGCCCGCAGAAACGGCAGGTCGGCGGCGAGGACCGCCAGCCACGGCGCGGCCGCCGGATCGCCCGGGTCCGCGGGGTGGCCCAGTTCGTCGAGCCCGCGGCGGAGCGCGGGCACCGGCCCCGCCCCGGGGGGCTCCTCCCGCACGAACCGGACCGGCGGGCCGCCCGGTAGCCGGCCGGCGCCGGGCCGGCTGGGCCCGACGATCACGGCCTGCCGCGCGCCGGCCTCAGTCCCGGCGGCGAGCACGGCGTCCAGCAGGCTGCGGCCGCCGACCGTCAGCCCTGGTTTGTCCGCCCCGCCGAGCCGGGTGGCCCGGCCGCCCGCGAGGATGATCATGCCGAACGGGCCGCTGGTATCCCGGTTCGTCCGCTGCCGCGCGCTACCGGGCGATCCGCCCGGGCCGCCGCTCACCCGCCGATGGCCGACATGGGCCGGTCGGGCTGCAGGAACGCGGGGTCGTTGATGCCGTGGCCGGGCAGCTTGGCCGCCACGGCGCGGCGCCAGAGAGCCGCCAGTTCCGCGTCGCTCGCACCGGCCCGCAGCGGCCCGCGCAGGTCGCTTTCCTCGCGGGCGAACAGGCAGTTGCGCACCTGGCCGTCGGCGGTGAGCCGGACCCGGTCGCAGGCCCCGCAGAACGGCCTGGTCACCGAGCCGATCACGCCGACCCGGGCCGGCCCGCCATCGACCAGGAACCTCTCCGCCGGGGCGGAGCCGCGCTCGGCCGGGTCGTCCGGCTTGAGCACGAACTCCTCACTGAGCGTGGTGAGGATCTCCTCGGCGGTGACCATGTTGGCCCGGCGCCAGCCGTGCTGGGCGTCCAGCGGCATCTGCTCGATGAACCGCAGCTCGTACCCGTGGGTGACGCAGAACCGCAGCAGGTCCCGGGCCTCTCCCTCGTTGACGCCCCGCATGAGCACGCTGTTGACCTTGACCGGGACCAGCCCGGCGCCGGCCGCCGCGGCCATGCCGTCCAGCACCTCGGCCAGCCGGTCCCGGCGGGCCAGTTCCCGGAAGGCCTCGGGGCGCAGCGTGTCGAGCGAGACGTTGACCCGGTCCAGGCCGGCGTCCCGCAGCGCCCGGGCGGTGCGGGCCAGGCCGATGCCGTTGGTCGTAACGGACAGTTCCGGACGGGGCCGCAGCGCGGCGGTGCGCTCGACGATCCCGGTGAGGCCGCGGCGCAGCAGCGGTTCCCCGCCGGTGAAGCGGATCTCGCGGATGCCGAGCAGTTCGACGCCGATCCGCACCAGCCGGACGACCTCGTCGTCGGTGAGCAGCTCTGGGTTGGGCAGCCAGTCAAGACCCTCGGCAGGCATGCAGTAGGCGCATCTCAGGTTGCACCGGTCGGTCAGCGACACGCGCATATCGGTCGCGACCCGGCCAAACGAGTCTGCCAGCATCAATTGAGCCTACGTCTCCCCTGCGCGACCGTGGCACGCGGGACGCCTGCCATCGGCGGAAAAGTACCTGATCTGCTGTTATGTCCAGAGCGCCCGGACCTCCAGGTAAGGGGCAAAAGCTTCAGACACCCGCGAACCAGGCATGAACCCGCCGACCGGCCCGGGTAAAAGGACTGACGAAGGCGGGACACTTTCCCCTCTCCCCTGCACCCGAAATAACGGATAGTAACTAATAGACAACAGATAGACACGGGTAGATGGCAAGGGGAGATCATCATGACCTGGGCAGCGAACAACGAGACGCCGGGCACGGGCGGCGACCAGGGCTCACCCCTGCCGCAGGCCGATGTCATCCAGCCGGACCAGAGCACCCGGCGCGTCGCCAGCGGTCCGGAAGACGCACCTCGCCGCCCCCGCAGCGGCAGCCACCTCCGGTCCAAGTACGTCCGGCCCGACCCGCCCGACCTGGGCGCGCTGGCCAAGGATGCCGTGATCAGCTTCCTGCACGACGCATCGACCGCCACCGCTGAGCGGGCCGCCGCGCGAGCGGAAACTACCGGGCCGGCCCCCACCGCGGCCACGGTGGGCGCCGGCCCGGGCCAGGCCAATCCGATCCCCGCGGCGGACGAGCCGCAGTCCGGGCCAACGGCCACCGGCGCCAGCCGCGCCGAGGCCGAATCGATGGCCTGGCGGGCGGCGTCAGTCGGCCTGGCCACACTGGACCGGATCGAGGCGGCCGCCGCGAGCATCGAGGCGGACATCCGGGCCGCGCTCCAGGCCCAAGCCGACCTCCAGGCCGGTGCCGGGGCCGCCGCCGAGGCCGCGGTAAGCGCGGCCCAGTCAGCCTGGCAGGCAGCCGGAACGGCCGTGGCGGCAGAGAGCAGAGTCAAGGTCGCCGTACGACGGGTCGAGCACATTGTCGCGATCACCGTCATCCTGCTCATCATCGCGATGGTCCTCGTGGTCGTAGGCGCCACTCCCCTCGGCTGAGGCAGCGCGGCCGGCCCGCGGACCATCAAACCGGCCAGCCGTCAAACCGGCCAGCGGGGCGCGCCGGAATCAACCGGGCCGCGAGAATCCTGCCCGCCATTAGCGGGAAATGCCCGCCATTAGCGGGAAATGGCGGTGAATACAATTACCGGCCCGCTTGTGCCGACGCCGCTCCGTACCACCGCGGCGGCCAATTCAGCGAACGAACGACGGCGTGTATGCTGACAACGGATAAGCTGGGGAAAAGCAAATATCTTACCGCGCCGAACGCAGCGGCTACCGCAGTCCCTGGATTGTGCGCCCGGGCCGACAGGGGGGAATCGTCATGGCCCAGCCACCGGTTGAGGACATTGCGGTGAGCCGCGACCGGGCGTCGGCCCGGCTGTTCTCAGCGATCGTCAACTCGTCCGATGACGCCATTGTGGGCGAGAGTCTCGACGGTATGATCACGAGCTGGAATCCGGCGGCGGAGGGGATGTACGGGTACGCCGCGGCGGAGATCATCGGCCGGCCCGCGACCGTGCTGTGCGCTCCATGCGGAGAAGGCGAATGCCAGCAGGCCCTGGCCAAGATAAGCCGGGGCGAGCACGTCCCGCATTACGAGACCTACCGGCGGCGCAAGGACGGTACCGACTTCCCCGCCTCGGTAACGGTCTCGCCCATCCGCGACAAGGCCGACCGGCTGATCGGCGTGTCATCGATCAGCCGGGACGTGACCGAGCAGGTGCATGCCCGGGACGCGGCCGAGGTTCTGCACCGGGCAGACGACCTCAGGAGGGCCAACGGGAGCCTGGAGAGCTTCACCTACTCGGTCTCCCACGACCTGCGTGCCCCGCTCCGGGCGATGAGCGGGTTCAGCGCCGCGCTGCTGGAAGAGTACGGCGACGTTCTCGGCGACGATGGCCGGGGTTACGCCGGGCGAATCGTCGCCGCCAGCGAGCATATGGCGGCCCTCATCGACAACCTGCTGCGCCTCTCCCGGCTCTCCCGGACGGAGATGCACCTCGACTCGGTCGATCTCGGCGCCGAGGCCGCCCAGATCGCCGCCGAACTCCAGGATACCGATCCGGGACGGCACACCCGCTTCACCATCCAGCGCCCCGTTCAGGTACAGGCCGACCGTGCCCTCATCCGGATGGTGCTGCACAACCTGCTGGGCAACGCGTGGAAGTTCACGTCGGGCCGGGACGATGCGCTGATCGAGTTCGGCACGACGCCGGCCGGGGACGCCCCCGGCTGCTACTGCGTGCGCGACAACGGCGCCGGTTTTGACCCCGCGTACACGCACAAGCTGTTCAGCCCGTTCCAGCGGCTGCATCCGGCCAGCGAGTTCCCCGGCACCGGCATCGGCCTGGCCATCGTGCGGGTGATCGTGGAACGACACGGGGGGCGGGTGTGGGCCGAGGGCGCCGTCGGCGCCGGGGCGGCCTTCTCCTTCACCCTGGCGGAGGAGGAAAGCACATGACATCGAGGCCCATCCTGCTGGTCGAGGACAACCCCGACGACGTGGCCCTGACGCTCCGGGCCCTGAAGAAAAACAACATCCTCAACCCGATCAATGTGGCCAGCGACGGCGCCGAGGCCCTCACATTTCTCTTCGACGGCGATGACACCCAGGCCAGGAAGCCCGGCCTCGTTCTGCTCGACCTGAAGCTCCCCAAGGTCGACGGGCTCGAAGTGCTGCGCAGGATAAGGGCCGACGACCGGACCAGCCTCATCCCGGTTGTCGTTCTCACCAGCTCCAAGCTGGAAGAGGACATTCTCTCCGGCTACCGGAACGGCGCCAACGCCTACGTGCGAAAACCGGTGAACTTCGCCGAATTCGCGACGGCGATTAAAACGGTCGGCCTGTTCTGGCTGCTCCTGAACGAGCCCGTGCCAGACTAAGGAGTGAGCGGGAGTGAGTTCCATGAGCGGTCCGCGCGAAGGCAGCGAGCCGGAGACGGCCAGCAGTCCCGGGCAGGCTGCCGCCGGGCCCGGGGAAAAGGCGGGCGCAGCGGGACGGACGGCACGCATCCTCATCGTGGAGGACGACCCCTGGGATGCGGAACTCGCGCAGCGCCTCCTGACCGGCGCGGGCCTCGGGTTCACCGCCGTGGTCGTCGACACCAGGGCGTCGTTCACCGAACAGCTGGCGGCCTTCGGGCCCGACATCATCCTGTCCGATTTCCATTTGCCCGGCTTCTCCGGCGAGATGGCCCTCGAGATCGCTCAGGAACGATGCCCGCAGATACCGTTCATCATCTGGTCCGGGGTGCTCGGGGACGAAGCAGCCGTCGGCCTCATCAAGCAAGGCGCCACGGACTACATCCTGAAGGACCGGCCGGCCCGGCTGGCGTCGGCCGTCCAGCGGGCCCTCGCCGAGGCCGAGCAGCGAGCATATCTGGCCCAGCTGGAAGATCAGCTGTTCGCCGCGCAGCGGCTGGCCAGCCTCGGCCAGCTGGCCGCCGCGGAGGAGGCCGTGAGCCGCACCCGGCAGAAGCTCGCCGCCGCCCGCCGGCAGGCGACCGCCGCCGATCCCCCGCCGTGACCGCCCCGGGACCACGCGGCCGCCGGGCAGTCGCGCCGGGCACGTGACCGCGGCGCCGCCGCGCCCACGCCACGTCAGGCCGGGTCTGCCGCAGCCAGGGTGAAGGAGAAGGTGGCGCCCTGGCCGACGGCGCCCTGGGCCCAGGTGCGCCCGCCGTGCCGCTCGATGATCCGCGCCACGCTGGCCAGGCCGATGCCGGTACCAGGGAACTCGGCGGCGTCGTGCAGCCGCTCGAAGGGGTGGAACAGCTTGGCCGCGTACGCGGGGTCGAAGCCGACCCCATTGTCCCGCACATAACAGCAGACCATGCCCTCCTCCGGCGCCGCGCGGGCGAACTCGATGGTCGCCCCGTCCCGGTGGGCGGTGAACTTCCAGGCGTTTCCGAGCAGGTTCTCCACCACGGTGCGGATGAGGCTGCGGTCCGCGATCACCCGGATGCCGTCCTCGATAGGGAAACGGGCCTGGCGGCCGGGGTCACGGGACTGAAGCTCGGCGGCCATGGCCGCCGCCTCGGCGCTCAGGTCGACCGGCTGCAGGTTCATGCCGGCCCGGGAGACCTGCGACAGCTGCAGCAGGTCATCGATGAGCGCGGCCATCCGCTCGCTCGCCGCCATGATGCTGCCGACGTAGCCGCGGCCGGTCTCATCCAGCCGGTCACCGTAGTCCTCCACCAGCGCAGCACTGAAACCGCTCAGCGCCCGCAGCGGGGCGCGCAGGTCATGGGCGACCGAGTAGGTGAACGCCTCCAGGTTCTTGTTCACCCGCTCCAGCTCAGCCGTGCGCAGCGCGACCCGGGCCTCGAGCTCGGCGTTCAGCGTTCGCACCTCCGCCTCGGCCTCGCTGAGGTCGGAAAGGATGTTGACGCTCGCCCTCAATGCGTCCTCGGCGGCGAGGCGATCGGTGGCCGAGTCCTCGAGGATGTTCAGCAACGCGCTCTGCAGATCCTTGAGCTCCTGCTTCGTCGCGGCGGTATCCGCAGGCGTGCCGCGGGTACGTGCGCCAGGAAGCATCGAATGCTGCCGCTCATCCGGAACCGCCGGCAGGGGAGCGGCCCGTCCCGCGGTCACGTGTTCCCGGCCGACGTGCGCAGGTCTTCGATCTCTTTCTTGAGCTCGATCATGCGCAGCTCCCGGCCGACCGTGAGCCTCTGGAAACGTTCGAGCTCGGCGAGCCGATCGAGTTCGCGCGCCCGCTGGATCGCCAGTTCGCCCTCGGCCCGTTTCTGCGCGGTGATGTCGCGGGCGGCGGCGAACACGCCCAGCACGTTCCCGGCCGCGTCCTTGTAGACCGAGGCGTTGTACAGCACATCGGTCAGCGTGCCGGCCGCATGGCGGATGGTCAGCGGGTAGTCGGTGACGAAACCCTGCGCGAAAACCTGCCGGTACACCGCACGCGCCGCGTCCGGCTCGGTGAAGTAGTCCGAGAAGTCGGTCCCCACCAGTTTGTCCCGCGCAACCCCGGTCACCCTGACCGTGGCCTCGTTGACGTCGGTGATCTTGCCTTCGGGGCTGACCATCACCAGCGGGTCCACGCTCGCCTCGATCAGGCTCCGCGCGTACTGCGACGCCGTCCGGAGCTGCTCCTCGGCCTGTATCTTCGCTGAGATGTCGTTACTCATCAGGAGGAAGCCGACCGGCTGTCCGGCTGTGTCATCGCGCCGCGTCACGACGACGCTGGCCGTGAATCGGGAGCCGTCCTTCCGGACCCGCTGGAACGTGCCCTCGGCCAGGCCGTCCTGCTCGGCCCCGGTGAACAGGCGATCGACAGCGCCGGACGCCAGGTCTTCCGGTGCATGCAGGATGCTGGAGTCTTTTCCGATGACCTCCTCGGCCGCATAGCCGTAGTTGCGGCGCGCTCCCTCGTTCCACGAGAGAATGTGGCGGCTGAGGTCCTTTCCGATGATCGAGTACTTCGTAGCACTCTGCAGGATGTTGTCCAGGAATGCCTTGTTCTCCGCGAGTTCGCGGATGGCCCGTTTCTGCGCGGTGACGTCGCGGGCGGCGGCGAACGCGCCCAGCACGTTCCCGGCCGCGTCCTTGTAGACCGAGCCGTTGTACAGCACATCGGTCAGCGTGCCGGCCGCATGGCGGATGGTCAGCGGGTAGTCGGTGACGAAACCCTGCGCGAAAACCTGCCGGTACACCGCACGCGCCGCGTCCGGCTCGGTGAAGTAGTCCGAGAAGTCGGTCCCCACCAGTTTGGCCCGTGCGACCCCGGTCACCCGGATCGTCGACTCGTTGACGTCGGTGATCTTGCCTTCCGGGCTGACCATCACCACGAGCGGGTCCAGGCTCGCCTCGATCAGGCTCTGCGCGTACCGCGCCGCGGAGTCAGCCCGATCCTGAGCGCGCTCCCGTTCCAGGCTCCGCGCGTACCGCGCCGCGGAGCGAGCCTGATCCCGAGCGCGCTCCCGTTCGGTGATGTCGCGGGCGATCGCTGATGCGCCGACGATCTGGCCGCCCGAATCGTGAACGGGTGAGGCGGTGAGCGAGACCGCGATGGCCGCGCCATCCTTCGTGCGCCGCGTCGTCTCGTAATGGTCGACACGCTCGCCGTTGCGGATCCTTTCCAGGATCTTCGTCGTCTCACGGACGCGGTCCCGCGGCGCCAGGAGCGAAACATGCTGGCCGACTATCTCGGCTGCCTGGTAGCCGTAAATCCGCTCGGCCGCCGCGTTCCAGGTCGTGATAATGCCGTCCAGCGTACTGCTGAAGATGGCGTCGTCGGATGACTCGACGATGGAAGCCAGCAGCCGTGACCTGGCCGAGCCGCTACCCTGGCCCGCGGAACGCGTGGTGGGAATCTTGCTTTTCTTACTTCCTGGTGGGCCGCCCGTGCGAGTCGTCATGGCGAGAGCCTCCTCCCGTTAACCAGCATGATCCGCGACGCCCGCGTCAGCCGCCGCCAGCGTCCGCGCGCCGGGCGGCGAGGACGGCGACCTGCGTGCGGCTGTGCAGGCCAAGCTTGGTCAGCAGGGCGGATACGTAGTTCTTGGCGGTCTTTTCCGCCAGGGACATGCGCTCCGCGATCTGCCGGTTGGTCAGGCCTTCGCCGATCAGGTCCAGCACCTGTTTCTCCTGGCGGGACAGCGCCGTCACCGGGTCCGCGCTGGCCATGCGGTCCCGCAGTCGCTCCATCACCTGGCGTGATGCGTACGGGTCGAGAATCGACTGGCCGGAGGCGACGGTGCGCACGGCCTGCACCAGGTCCACGCCGCACGTCCGCTTCGACACGTAACCCGCGGCACCGGCCAGGATCGCACCGAAGAGCGCCTCGTCGTCGCCGTACGCGGTGAGCATCAGGCATCCGGTCCGGGGCAGCCCGGAGCGGATCTCCCGGCAGACCGAGACACCGTCCCCGTCCGGCAGCCGGACATCGAGGACCGCCACGTCTGGACGCAGCGCGGGTATCCGGGCCAGCGCCGCCGCGGCCGTTTCCGCCTCGCCGACCACATCGATGTCCGGTTCAGCGCCGAGCAGTTGCCGCAGCCCACGCCGGAATACCTCGTGATCGTCGAGGAGGAAGACGCCGATCCGGCCGGCCGGCCGGGCCTGCTCACTCACCGACGATCTCCATTCTGGACGGCTGCCGGGCGCGTGCCGGGCCGGAAACCGATGCGAAGGCTGTCCGCAAGGACGGTCACCACCTGTATGAATGCGGGGCGGTTATTACCTTAAGTATATCAACCAGTACTGAACGTAGCGGCTGCCGCCCGCAGCCGACCGCGCCCGCCATCATCCGTTGCGACGGTCCCGGTAAGCGGTCAGGTACAGCAGAGAGGGCGCACCGCGGGTCTGCGGTGCGCCCCTTGCTGGCGCTGTAAGCGGCTCGCGTCGCCCTGCCGGACGCGCTGGGTGAACGCGGCCCAGGAGCCGGCCGGAACAGCCAGCCGCGGGCCGTGCGGGTCTTTGGAGTCGCGGACGGCGACGGCGCGGGCGGCGGCGGCGACTTCCACGCAGCTCGCCTCCCCGTTGCTGTAGCTCGACTTCCGCCACGCCGGGCGGGGGTGGCTCATCATGATCATTTTCTTAGTTCCTCTGCACTTTGCCGTATCAGGTCCCTGGAGCCGGCCTCGCCCAGCGCCGCGTTCCAGATGCTCTCGAATGCGTCCGTGTACTGCTCGACCTCGCGAGCCTTGTCCAGGTAGAGATCCCCGGTGAAGCCATCCACGTAGACGGTGGCGGGCTCGCTGTCCTGGCCGTCACCGTTGAGGGGAAATCGCAGGATATAGAACGGCCCGGTCATCACGCCTCGATGCAGGCCGACGCTGAACGGGATGACGCGCAGCGAGACGTTCGGCATGTCCGCGGCTTCGGCCAGCCGGTCGAGCTGGGTGGCCATGCCCAGCGGGCCGCCGACCGGCCGCCGGATGACCGCTTCGTTCAGCACGGCCCGCAGCTCCAGCGGCGTGGTGCGGCGGCGGATCAGGGCCTGGCGCTCGATGCGGACAGCCACCAGGCGGTCTATCTGCTCGCTGTCATCGCCCGGCATCCCGTCGCTGATGACCGCCCGCGCGTAGTCCTGCGTCTGGAGCAGGCCCGGCACCAGCTCGGCCTGGTACATCGAGAGCACAGACGCGGCCTCCTCCAGCCCGATGTAGACATCAAAATTCTCTGGGATCACATCGCCGTAGGCGTGCCACCAGCCTTTCGCCTTGGTCTCCTTGGCCAGCCCCATCAGGGCCTCGGTCATGTACGGCGGAGCGTCGTAGATGCGGCACATCAGCTCAACGTCGTGGCTGCGCAGCGAGGTGTGGCCGTTCTCGATGCGCCACAGCTTCGTCTCGGACCACTCCAGTGCCCCAGCCGCGGCCTTGACCGTGATCCGCTGCCTGCCGCGCAGGTCGCGGAGGTAGCGGCCGAGCTGCCGCCGAGGCACCGTCGAGCCGGTCGTCCCCACCATCATCGTCTCCCTGGTCGTGCAATCTGCATGCTACCAATCACCCGAAATGAAAGCACCCTGCCATACGTTCCGAAATGCAATTACTCAATTTACCAATTCCAAGAGAAGTTTCATAGTGAAACCTTTGCAGTTTTATCGCTGGCCCGTGTTTACTCGGGACTGTCGGACGTTGACCACGCGGGGATGGCAAGGAATGACGATGACGCCGCTTGACGCGCTCCAGTGGAATTGGGACGAGGCGTACGCGATTACCGCGGCGGCCGGGCACTGGCTGGCCCAGCGCCGGGACAACGGGCGCATATTGACCGCTAGCTCCCCAGATCGGCTGCGTGAAATGATCATCGAGGATTACGCGGCGCAGCCGGTAACGGGGTACGGCCTGATGACCGGCGGGCCGGTCCCGGCTACGCCGTGGGCGCTCGGCGAGGCTGACGCGCTGCGTGCCGCGTTCCCCGGCTACGTCGTCAACGTGAGCACCCGATGGGGCGAGAAGCCCAGGTTCGAGCTAGTCAGCCGGGACGGCGCGAGCCCGTACGCCCTGATCAGCTCGGATGCCCAGGAAATCTGGCGTGAGCTCGGTGGCCAGTGAAGCCCCGGCCGGGTCAGAAGTACTGAGCGCCTGACGCGGCCGGTCCCCCGCCCGCAGGCTGACCCGGCCGGAGCTTGCGGGTGGCTGCTGTGTGTGCGTTCGTGCAGGTAGCGGAGGCGGACGGGAATCGAACCCGCCAGCGCCGCAGCGCAGCGCTCACCGGTTTTGAAGACCGGGGGGACCACCAGGTGCCCAGACGCCTCCGGCGCCGACTCTACTGGTGGGCCGCCGCGGATGCTGCGCCGCCCGCCGGGCCGGCGAGGCCGTGACCGGCCTGCGCCCGGTGCCCGGCACAATGGGAGGCGGCCCGGCCAGCCGGGGCAGATCCGACCCGAGGAGGCGATGTCCGCCGTGGCCCGCAATCATCCGTGGTGGCAGGAGGCGGTCGTCTACGAGGTCTACCCGCGCAGCTTCGCGGATTCGGACGGCGACGGCATCGGGGACCTGGCCGGCGTCCGTTCCCGGCTGCCGTACCTGTCCGAGCTGGGGGTGGACGCCATCTGGATGACGCCGTTCTACCCGTCTCCGCTCGCGGACGGCGGCTACGACGTCAGCGACTACCGCGACGTCGACCCGCGGCTCGGCACCCTGGCCGGGTTCGACGAGCTGGTCACCGAGGCGGCCGCCTGCGGCATCCGGGTCATCGTGGACCTGGTGCCGAACCACTGCTCGGCCGAGCATCCCGCCTTCCGCGCGGCGCTGGCCGGCGCGCCGGGCAGCCCGGAACGCGAGATGTTCATCTTCCGGGACGGCCGCGGCCCGGGCGGCGCCGAGCCGCCGAACAACTGGCAGTCGGTCTTCCACGGCCCGGCGTGGACCCGGGTCACCGAGCCGGACGGCCGGCCTGGCCAGTGGTACCTGCACCTGTTCGACCAGGGCCAGCCCGACTGGAACTGGCGCAACCCCGCGGTCAACAGCTACTTCGAGGACATCATCCGGTTCTGGCTCGGCCGCCGCGCGGCAGGCCTGCGCATCGACGTGGCGCATGGCCTGTTCAAGGACCCGAACCTCGCCGACCTCACCGGCCCGCCCGCCCGGCACGCCCCGTCCGCTTACTACCACCGCGCTGAGCTGCACGAGCTGTACCGGCTGTGGCGGACCATCCTGGACTCCTACGTGCCCGGGGAGTTCCCCGGCCCGCGAACCGCCGTCGGGGAGGTCTGGTACGACTCTCCCGAGACCCTGGCGCCCTACCTGGCCGAGACCGGGCTGCCCCAGGTCTTCAACTTCCAGCTCATCCTGGCCAGCTGGGACGCCGCCGCGATGCGCGGTGCGGTCGACGCGATGCAGTCCCTGGCCGGCGGTGACCGTGCGCCCTGGGTGATCGGCAACCACGACGTGGCCCGGCCGGTCAGCCGGTACGCCGTTGGCCTGGGCGGGGAGCCGGGCGAGTCGGTTGGGCTGCCCCGGGTGGGTGACCCGCAGCTGCGCGTCGGCGCCCGCCGGGCCCGCGCCGCGGCGCTGCTGATGCTCGCGCTGCCCGGCTCGGCGTACATCTACCAGGGTGATGAGCTCGGCCTGCCCGAGGTCGTCGAGCTGCCCGACGGCGCCCGCCAGGACCCCACGTTCCGGCGCTCCGGCGGGACGGTCCCGGGCCGGGACGGCTGCCGGGTGCCGCTGCCCTGGACCTCGACCGGGCCGTCCTTCGGCTTCTCCACCGGCAGCCGCGACCGCGAGCACGCAGCACCCTGGCTGCCGCAGCCGAGCTACTGGGGCCAGTACAGCGTGGCGCGCCAGATCGACGACCCGGGCTCCTTCCTGAACCTGTACCGGGCGGCGCTCAAGCTGCGCCGTACGCACCCGACGCTCGGCCGGGGCAGCGGCCCGGACGGCCCGCTCATGACATGGCTCGAGACGGCGCCGGGCACGCTGTGCTTCACCCGCGAGCCCGGGTTCGTCTTCGCGATGAACCTCGGCCCGGCAGCGGCCCCGATGCCCGGGCACGCGCGGATCCTGCTGGCCAGCGACCCGGTCACCGACGGCAAGCTGCCGCCGGACACGGCCGTGTGGCTGGCCTCCTGATCAGCGCCGGCGCAGGATGATCAGCGGGCCCGCGGGCTGATGTGCGGCTGCGGGCTGATCGGTATCCGCGAGCTGATCAGCGGGGCCGCAGGCGGCGGCGGTCGTCCGGCAGCCGTTCGGTGATCCGGGCCCGGTCCAGGAACTCCAGCAGCGGGATGGCCACCCGCCGCGTCGTGCCGAGGGCCTTGCGGGCCTCGGCCGTGGTGAACGGCTGCGGCAGCCTGGCCAGCACCGTGGCCGCGTCCGTGTCGGCGCCCGGGGCCAGCACCAGCTGCTCGCTGATCCGCAGCAGCAGCCCGGCCCGCGCCGCCGCGGCGATGGACCGGGTGTCCAGGCTGAGCTCGCGGAGCCGCGCTGCCTCCGGGGCGCGGAACGGGTCGCCGGCCAGATCCTGGCGGACGGCCCGCACCGCACGCAGCAGCGGCTCCGGAACCGGGCTGGCGTCGCCATTTTTCGGCAGCGGGCCGTCCCGGCCGTTCGACCCGGCGGGGCGCTCACCGGATGCGGCGGGGCGCTCACCGGATGCGGCGGGACGCAGATATCCCTCGCGCAGCACGACCGACGGGGTCGTGCCGGCCAGGGCCTCGGCCAGCCGGCGGTCGGGCAGGCCGAGCGCGGCGCGGGCCGCCTCGACGGTCAGGCCCAGCGCCAGCGGATCCCGGGCCGCGTGCTCGGCAACCGCCGTGACCAGCCGTCCCCGGGCGGCGGACCAGAACGCGGGATCGGCGGACCAGCCGGCCACAACTGGTTCCGGTGCTCCGGTCACCCCCATCGCGGCCAGCGCCCCGGTGCGCAGCAAGCCATGCCGCCGCAGCAGGTCCGCCGGTCCGGGCGGGTCGGGCCAGCCCGCCAGCTCCCGCGCGGCAGCCGCGGCCGCGCCCCGCCGGCCCAGCGGCGGCGGGGCCGCATCCAGCACCGTCGCGCCCAGGATGAGCAGGCCCGCCGCGCCCGGGTCGCGTAGCAGCACCCGGTCCCCCACGTGCAGCGGCAGCGGGTCACGCAAGGTGAGGCGGACGGCCAGGGCCGCCCCGCCCGCCGGGCCGAGCACGCGGACCCCGGCCATGGTCCGGGCCGAGCCCACGTGCACGGCCAGCTCACGCGGCAGCCGGGGCGCCTCCTGCGGGCCAGCGGCCCGCGGCACGTACCGGACGTCGACAATGCTGGTCAGCGTCCACCGGCCCGGGGTCACCAGCGCCATACCGCGGGTGGGGATGTCGCGGGCCACGCCGCGCAGGTTGACCGCGACCCGCGCCACGCCGTGCAGCTGGCCCGCGGGCTGCCCCATCGATTCGATCGCCCGGATCCGCACCGGCCGCAGGCCCGGGGTCAGCAGCAGCTCATCCCCGGCCCGGACCGTGCCGGCCGGGAGCGTGCCGGTGACCACCGTGCCGCTGCCCTTGACGCTGAACGCGCGGTCCACCCAGAGCCGGACCGGCGCCTCCGGGTCGGGTTCGGGCAGCCCGGAAGCCAGCCGGGCCAGCGCGGCCCGCAGGTCGGGCAGGCCGGCCCCGGTGACCGCGCTCACCGCGACCGCCTCCACCGCGCCGAGGCTGGTGGCGGCGATCTCGGCGGTGGCCCGGCGCAGCGCCGGCCCGGGATCGGCCAGGTCCGCGCGGGTCACGGCGAGCAGCCCGCGGGAGATGCCCAGTGCGTCGATGGCGGCCAGGTGCTCGGCCGACTGGGGCATCCAGCCCCCGTCCGCCGCCACCACCATGAGCACGGCCGGCACCGGCCCGAGCCCGGCCAGCATGTTGGGCACGAACCGCTCGTGCCCGGGCACATCAACGAACGCCAGCCGGCTCCCAGGCAGGTCCGTCCAGGCGAAGCCCAGGTCGATGGTCAGGCCGCGGCGGCGTTCTTCCTCCCAACGGTCCGGCTCCATTCCGGTCAGCGCCCGCACCAGCGTCGACTTGCCGTGATCGACGTGCCCGGCGGTCGCGATGACCTGCATGCCGGTCACGGCTCGGACGGCCTCGCGGGCGGCACGCTGGCCGGGGCGGAGACCTCAGCTACGGCGGCCGGGCCGACGGGGCGCCCGGCGGCAGCGAGCACGGCCCGGGTCAGCGTCTTGTCATCGGGCGGCAGGACGGACCGCAGATCCAGCAACAGCCGGCCATCCTCGATCCGCCCGGCCACCGCGGGAACGTCCCCCCGCTGCACCGCGTCACCACTGCGCAGCGCCGCGGCCAGATCTTCCGGCAGGCTCACGCCGGCGCTCGGCAGCGCCACACCCGGAGCACCCCCGCCGCCGACCGCACCGTCCGTGGCCACCGGGTGGGCATCGATCTCCTGCGTGCGCAGGATCGCCGCGATCCGGTCCGCCCGGCTGGCCAGCGCCGCGGGATCGGCGGCCAGCGCCTGCGCGACGGGAGTAGGCGGCCCGGCCAGGGTGGCCTCCAGGGCAGCCAGGGTCAATTTGTCGACGCGCAGCGCGCGGGCCAATGGATGGCGGGCGAGCGGCCGGACCAGGCCGGCCCGGCCAAGCATCAGTCCGGCCTGCGGGCCGCCGAGCAGTTTGTCGCCGCTCGCGGTGACCAGCGCCGCCCCGTCCCGCAGCGTGGTCTGCGCGTCGGGCTCGTCCGGCAGCAGCGGATGCGGCGCCAGCAGCCCCGAGCCGATGTCCGCCACGACCGGACGGGCCGGGCCCAGGGCCCGGGCCAGCTCGCGCACGCTGGCCTGGGCGGTGAAGCCCTCGATACGGAAGTTGGACGGGTGGACCTTGAGCGCGAAGGCCGTCTGCGGGCCGGCGGCGGCCTGGTAGTCGGCGATCGTCGTCCGGTTGGTCGTGCCGACCTCGCGCAGCCGCGCCCCGGTCGACTCCAGCAGATCCGGCAGCCGGAACCCGTCGCCGATCTCCACCATCTCGCCCCGGCTGATCAGGATCTCCCGCCCGGCGGCCAGCGCGGTGGCCGCGAGCACCAGCGCGGCGGCGTTGTTGTTGACCACGTGTACCGCCTCGGCGGCGGGCACCGCGGCGGCCAGGGCGGCCAGCGTGCCCCGGCCGCGGCGGCCGCGGGTCCCGCTGGCCAGGTCGTACTCCACGTCCGTGCTGCCGGCCGCGGCCAGCAGCGCCACGGTGGCGGCGGCGGACAGCGGCGCCCGGCCGAGGTTGGTGTGCAGCAGCACCCCGGTCGCGTTGATCACCGGGGTGAGCGTGGTCGCGCGGGCCGGCAGCGCGGCAACCGCGGCGTCGGCCACCCCGTCCGGCGTGATCGTCCCGGCCCGCGCCTGGTCCTGCGCGCGGGCCACGGCTGCCTTGACCAGAGCCCGGCCGAGTTTCCGCTCGGCGTCGGCCAGCCTCGGATCGGCGAGCAGGACGTCGGTGCGCGGCACAGAGCGCCGGGAGTCCACGGACGTGACCTTACCGCCCGGCCCATGCCGCACAATACGCGGCACGGGCGCAGGACCGTCACCTAACGATACGGCACCGGGACTGAGAGACACTGCATAGGAGACCCAACGGTGGGTATTGCCTTGGCACAAGTTCACTAGCCCTCACCCTCGCGGGAGGAGTGATCCATATGGCAGGGATGCTGCGGGTTCCGCGGAGCCGTGGCGCCCTTAATGGCGTGCTGCTGGTCCTGCTCGGTCTCTGGGGTGGCCTCATCGCGTTCGTCGGCCCCTACTTTCACTATGCGTACACCCCCGACCAGGGGTTCACCTACACCACCGGCCGTCTGTGGCTGGAGATCCTACCCGCAGCCGGCACCGTTGTCGGCGGCCTGATCCTCGGCGGTACCGCGAGCCGGCCCGTTGCCATCTTCGGGGCGTGGCTGGCCGCGCTGAGCGGAGCCTGGTTCACGCTCGGCGCCCTGCTCAGCTCGCTGTGGCACACCGGCGGCAGCGCCGGCCAGCCGGTGGGCGACAACCTGCACCGGGTGGTGGAGCAGATCGGCTTCTTCACCGGCCTGGGCATCGTCATCGTGTTCCTCGCGGCGGTCGCGCTCGGCCGCTTTACCGTGATCGGCGCACGTGAGCAGACGCTGGCCGATGCTCCCCTGGCCGAGACGGTGCCCGCCGGCGAGCCGGCCGCGGAGACCACCCGGCCGGTGGCCGTGCAGGCGCGGACGGACAGCGACACCACCCCGGCCTCCGCTGACGTCGAGGAGACCCGGGTCGCCGGCTCGCCCCGCGACACGACCAGCGCCTGAATCGCGACCCGGCCCGCGTCGGCCAGGCAGCTGGACAGGCGGGGAGGCTAGCCCGGACGGTGGCTGGCGGCTCAGGCCGCCGGCCACCTTCTTTATGCGCCGGCTTTATGCGCCGGCTTTATGCGCCGGGTCGACGCGCGCCGGGCGCTACGGCGCAGCGGGCTGCTACGGCGCGTCGAGCTCGTCGATGAAGTTGGCGTAGCTGGCGTGGATGACCCGGCGCCGCAGCTTCAGCGTGGGGTGACCTCCCCGGTGGCGCTGGTCCACTCCGGCGGCGCAGCCGCCACCTCGGCCGGCAGCGGCGCCCGCCCCTACGGACCTGATCGTGGTAATCTCGCCTGGTCTTGGGGGAAGACGCCGGAGGAGCCAGGCCAATGATGGGCAAGATCCCGCCCGTACCTGGCGCGGAACGGACCGCCGGCCCCGCCGTGGCCGGAGCCCGGCCCGGAGCCGGGGCGGGCCCCGCGCGGCGGGTGACGCCGGTCGCGCTGGCGATCACGCTGACCACCGCGCTCGCGCTGTTCCTGCGGCTGTGGCAGCTGACCAAGCACGGCTACCTGCTCGGGCCGACCGAATACGACGACGGGGTGTACTTCGGCGGCGCGCTGCGGCTGATCCACGGCGCGGTGCCGTACAAGGACTTCGTCACCGTCCAGCCGCCCGGGGTCATGCTGCTGATGACGCCGGTCGCGTTGTTCGCCGGGCCGGTCGGCACCGCCAAGGCCCTGTTCATCGGCCGGGTGCTGACCGCCTGCGCCGGGGCGGCCGGGGTGACGCTGACCGGCCTGCTCATCCGGCACCGCGGGGCGCTGGCGGTGGCCGTGGCCGGCGGGTTCCTGGCCGTCTACCCGGACGGGGTCTACGCGGCGCACACCGTGCTGATCGAGCCCTGGCTGGTGCTGTTCTGCCTGGCCGGAGCGCTGGCCGTGCTGGACGGCGATCACCTGACCAGCAGCGGGTGGCGGCTGGCGGCCGGCGGCGCCGCGTTCGGGTTCGCGGGCGTGTGCAAGGCGTGGGCCATCTTCCCGGTGATCGTGCTGCTGGTCCTGCTGCTGAGGCCCAGGCAAGCCGGGTGGCGCCGGGTGGCGAGGCGCACTGGCCTCTTCCTCGGCGGCACCGTAGCCGGGTTCGCGCTGCCGGTGCTGCCGTTCGCGATCCTGGCCCCCAGCGCGTTCTACAACAGCGTGATCGTCGCTCAGTGGGCGCGCACCGACGACGTGCGCATCGCCGAATCGTTCCGGGTGGCCAGCATGATCGGGTTCAGCCACGGCCCGGACCTGCCACACCTCCTGCTGCTGGCCATCGCCGCCGCGATCGCGGCGCTGGCGGCCGGATGCTCACTGCTGGCCACGCTCATCAGCCGCCGCTGGCCGCCGCTGCTGGAGCTCTTCGTCCTGGCGACCGCGGCGCTGATCGTGCTCGCGTTCGTGTGGCCGCCCGATTACTACTACCACTACGCCGCGTTCCTCGGCCCGTTCCTGGCCCTGGCCGTGGTGCTGCCGGTGGCCCGGCTGGCCGGGCTGGCCCGTCCACCGCGGCCGGCCCCGGGTACCGCCCGGGAGACGGCATCCCCGACGTCGCCGCGAGCGGCGTACCGGCTCGGCCTGGCCGCCACGGCCGTGATCGTCCTGGTCCTGGCGGTGCTGCAGGGCCGGACGGCGCCCGACCCGGAACTCCACGGGATCGCGAACGCGGTGATCGCCGATGAGAAGGTCTTCCCGCCGGGCTCGTGCGTGCTGGCCGACACGGTGTCCTACCCGATCGCCGCCAACCGGTTCTTCTCGACGGAGCCGGGCTGTCCGATCATGGTCGACAGCATCGGCACCGACTACTCGCTGTCGCACGGCGAGAACGCGGCGAACGGCGCGGGCAACGTGCCGGCGGTGCAGCGGGTCTGGCTTTCGGCGTTTTCCCGCGCCCAGTACGTGTGGCTGTCCGGGCTATGGCCACGGCGGTTGCCATGGACCTATCCGATCCAGTCGTACGTCAATGCCCACTTCCGGCTGCTTCGCATCGACGCGTCGGGCCGCGTCTACCAGCGGGTCGGCGGGCGGCCCCATGGACAGCACTGACCTGAGCCGGCTCCGCCGCCGCATGGTCAGCCAGGTGGCAGCCAGCGGCCGGCCGGTCAGTGACGCCGTGGCCCAGGCCATGCGCGCGGTGCCCCGGCACCTGTTCCTGCCGGGGACGGATCCCGAGCTGGCCTACCGGAACGAGCCGATCGTCACCCGGCGCAGCGCCGACGGGCAGCCCACCAGCTCGTCCTCCCAGCCGACGATCATGGCGTACATGCTGGACCAGCTCGACGTCGCGCCGGGTCAGCGGGTGCTGGAGATCGGGGCCGGCACCGGGTACAACGCAGCCGTGCTGGCCCATCTTGTCGGGGCCGCCGGCACGGTGGTCACGGTGGATCTGGACGAGGACGTCGCGGACCAGGCCCGGGCGCACCTGGCTGCGGCCGGGTACCCGGACGTGACCGTGCTGGCGGCCGACGGCGCCGCCGGATACCCGCCCGGCGCCCCGTACGACCGGATCATCGCAACGGTCGGGGTCAGTGACCTGGCCCCCGCCTGGCGGGAACAGCTCGTCCCCGGCGGCCGGATCGTCGTCCCGCTCGACCTGCGGGGCTCTCAGCGCTCGGTCGCGTTCGAGTGGGACGGGACGTCCTGGCAGAGCCGGTCGGTGATCCCGTGCGGGTTCATGCGCATGCGCGGGACGCTGGCCGGCCCCGAACGCACCCGGGTGACCCGGGACACCCGCGAGCTGGCGCTCACCCTGCCCGACGACCGCGACATTGACATCGTCGCTCTCGCCCGCCTGCTGGCCGCCGCCCCGGCCGCGGAGCGCGCCACCCGGGTCACAGCCGCGCCGGCGCAGCTGTTCGACGGTCTGGGCCTGTGGCTGGCCCTGCACGAGCCGCGCTGGGGCATCCTCAGCGAGCCGGCCACCGGGACGGGCCTGGCCCGCGCTCCGCTGGCGGTGAAGGACCACCGCATGACGGCCGGTGTTTTCGGTGCGGGCGGGTTCGCCGTGCTGGCCCGCCCGCCGGCCCAGCCCGTACCCGGCCCGCCCGGTTCGGGCCCGGCGGCCGCTGGACAGCCACCCGTCCTCGAGCTCACCGTGCTCGGCTACGGGCCGGCCGGTCCCGACCTGGCCACCGAGCTCGCCGCGCAGGTCCAGGCCTGGGCCATGGCCGGCCTGGCGGCAGCGAGTTCAGCATCAGCGGCTACCCCCGTCCCGGGACCGCCACGCTCCCGGCGGGCGCGGTCATCGAGCGGCCGCACACCGCGTTCGTGGTCGGGCCCACCTGATGGCCTAGGTTGGAGGCATGAACGCGACCAGCCAGCTGGAGACCGAGCAAAAGTACGACGCCGACCCGGACTTCGTGATGCCCGACTTCAGCATGCGGCCGGGATGGTCGGTCGACGGGCCGGAGCTCTACCAGCTGTCCGCCACCTACTTCGACACCGCGGACCTGCAGCTGGCGGCGCACAAGGTCACGTTGCGGCGGCGGACCGGCGGCACCGACGCGGCCTGGCATCTCAAGCTGCCGCTGCGGCCCGGGACCCGGCAGGAGCTGCACCTGCCGCTGAGCGACGGGCCCGTCCCGGCCGAGATGCAGGAAAGAGTGGCCGAGTTCACCGGCGGTGCGCCGCTGCTCCCGATCGCGCTGCTGGAAACCGCCCGGACCGTCAGGCGGCTGACCGGCCCGGACGGCACCGTGCTGGCCGAGGTGGCCGACGACGAGGTGACCGCCCGGCGGCTGGATCCCGAGGGCGGCCCGATGCGGTGGCACGAGATCGAGGTCGAGCTCGTTTCCGGGCCGCCATCCGTGCTGGCCGACGCGGGGACACTGCTCCGGCAGGCCGGGGCCCGCCCCTCAACCTCCGCCTCCAAACTCAGCCGCCTCCTCGCCGCCACCTGACTACCCCCCGGGCCAACACAGAGCCGGGCTTCAGCGGCCGGTCAGCAGGCGGCGGTTAAATGAAGATGTGACAGGACAGTACGGCAAAGCCCGGACGGCGGAGGACGCCGCGGCGTCCGCGGGCTGGACGGCGCTCGGCTGCTGGGTGCATCTCGTGGTGACGGACCCCGCGATACTCGAAGCAGCGCGGTCGATGCTGGCGGCCGACCTGGCCCGGCTGGACCGCGCGTGCAGCCGGTTCCGGGCCGATTCCGAGCTCGTCGCGCTGGACGGCGCCGATGGCCGGCCCGTCCAGCTGAGCCCGTTGCTGGCGGAGGCCGTGGCGGTGGCGCTGCGCGCCGCGAAGCTCACCGACAGCGACGTCGACCCGACGGTCGGGGAGGCGATCGCGGCGGCTGGCTACGACCGTGACTTCAGCCTGGTCCCCCTGGACGGGCCGCCGCTCAATCTGGCCGTCCGGGCCGTACCCGGGTGGCGCCAGGTCCACCTGGACCCGGGCTCGCGCACGCTGACCATACCGGCCGGGACCCGGCTGGACCTCGGCGCGACGGCCAAAGCCTGGGCCGCCGACCGCGCCGCCGCGCGCATCGCTGAGACGGTCGGCGGCGGGGTGCTGGTCGGGCTGGGCGGTGACATCGCCGTGGCGGGGCAGCCGCCGCCGGGCGGCTGGCGGATCCGGGTCCAGGACGTCACCGGGCGCCCGGAAGAGATACCGGACGGGCCGTCCGCGGTGGTGGCTATCACCAGCGGGGGCCTGGCCACCTCCAGTACCACCGCGCGGCGCTGGCGGCGCGGCGGCGACCTGCTGCACCACATTCTTGACCCGCGCACCGGCCTGCCGCCGGCGCCGGTCTGGCGGACGATCTCGGTCACCGCCGCGACGTGCGCGGACGCCAACACGGCCAGTACTGCGGGCATCATCCGCGGGGACCGCGCCCCGGGCTGGCTGGCCGGGATCGGCCTGCCCGCCAGGCTGGTCAGCGTGGACGGTGAGGTGGCGACCGTCGCCGGCTGGCCCGCTGAGGCCCATTCAGTCCGGTAGGGCGCCGGCGATCTGGGGCGGCGGCTCCCAGGGACGAGAGCCCCCGGGGGGCCGCAGCAGGATCACCCCGGCCCGGCGACCGTTCAGAGATAATTCAGAACGTTCACTGAGATTGCGCTGCGTCCCGTCAGACATTGTTGAATGAAGGGAGCGGTCCGCGGCGCGAGCGCGGCCCGCTGACCACGGCACACCGATCTCAGCCGAACAGACCCTGGATGGCCATGAATACTCCGACACCGGCTAAGGCGCCAGCAGGTGCGCGGCGCCCGGACGGCAGCGCGATCCGCGTCCTGGTCGTCGACGACGAACCGAGCCTGGCCGAGCTCCTGGGCAGCGTGCTGCGCTACGAAGGCTGGGACACGCGCACCGCCGGGAACGGGACCGATGCGGTCAGCGTCGCGCGGGAGTTCCACCCCGATGCGGTCATTCTGGACATCATGCTGCCGGACTTCGACGGGCTCGAAGTCCTGCGCCGGCTCCGGGCCGAGATGCCGGACATCTGCGTCCTGTTCCTGACCGCCCGGGACGCGGTGGAGGACCGGATCGCCGGGATCACCGCGGGCGGCGATGACTACGTAACCAAGCCGTTCAGCCTGGAGGAGGTGCTGGCCCGGCTGCGCGGACTGCTGCGCCGCGCCGACCTCACCCGCACCCACACCGAAGGCTTGCTGGTCGTGGCCGACCTGACGATGGACGAGGAGGCCCGCGAGGTGCGCCGGGACGGTGAGCTGATCGACCTCACCGCGACCGAGTTCGAGCTGCTCCGGTTCCTGATGCGGAATCCGCGCCGGGTGCTGTCCAAGGCGCAGATTCTGGACCGGGTGTGGAACTACGACTTCGGCGGCCAGGCGCACGTTGTCGAGCTGTACATCAGCTACCTGCGGAAGAAGATCGACGCGGGGCGTCCCCCGCTGATCCACACCGTCCGCGGCGTCGGTTACGTCCTGAAGCCAGGTATGTAATGACCGGGGGGTTTCGCTCCCGGTGGGCCACCCGGCCGTGGCGTGCCCTGTTCCACGGCAGCCTGACCGCCCGGCTCATCGCCAGCCTCGTGGCACTGGTCATCGTGACCTGCGCCGTTGTCGGCGCCGCGACGTACACCGTGCTGCGCCACTCGCTGATGGCCAACTTCAGCCAGTCGCTGCAGGCCGCGACGCAGCGCCAGTACCAGGCGTGCGCAGCTGACACCGACAACCAGGGGCACTCGCCGGCGCAGGGCCACACCTCGTCGTACATCGACCATGATCCGGGGTCCTCTCCCTGCGACGGCCAGGTCATTCCGGGCCAGACGGCGGGCACGTTCGGCGCCTTGACTCTGGACGGGCACATCCAGGAAGCGTCGATCGTCAACGGAGATTGCCATGTGTCCGCCGCGGACCAGGCCACCCTCCGGTCCCTGCCGGTGACCCCGCAGCCCCCTGCTCAGGGTGGCGGTGGAGGGGGCACCTCCAGCCCGCCCCCGCTGCCTACGTTCACGCGCGACCTGCCCTCAATCGGCGGCGACTATGAGCTGACCGCCGTGCAGCAGTACCCAGGCGGCCCCGTGCTGTACACCGGGCTGCCGCTGAGCAGCGTGAACAAGACCCTGCGCGACGTGGCGATCGCCGAGGCAGCCGTGTTCGCCGTCGTGGTGCTGTTCGTCGCGGGCTCAGGAGTCGGCCTGGTGCGCCTGTCGCTGCGGCCGCTCCGGCGGGTCGCGACCACGGCGACGATGGTGACCGAGCTGCCGCTGGACACCGAAGTCAGCCTGCCGGCCCGGGTGCCGGACGACGACCCCAGGACCGAGGTCGGCCAGGTCGGGGCGGCAATCAACCGGATGCTTCAGCACGTGCAGTCCGCGCTGGAGCGGCGGGCGGCCAGCGAGACGCGGCTGCGCCGGTTCGCCGCGGACGCGAGCCATGAGCTGCGGACCCCGCTGGCGGCTATCCGCGGCTACGCGGAGCTGGCCCTGCGCCACGGCGGCCCGGTGCCGGACGATGTGACGCACGCGTTGCGCCGGGTGGAGTCCGAGTCCGCCCGGATGAGCATGCTGGTGGATGAACTGCTGCTGCTGGCGCGCCTCGACGCCGGGCGCCCGCTGGAAGAAGAACCGGTCGACCTGACCCGGCTGACCATCGAGGCGACCAGCGACGCCCAGGTCGCGAGCCCGTCACACCGCTGGCAGCTGGAACTACCGGACGAGCCGCTGATGGTCCGCGGCGACGAGTTTCGGCTGCGCCAGGTCCTGGGCAACCTGCTGAGCAACGCCGCCAAGCACACCACGCCCGATACGACGGTCACCGTCGCCGTTTCCGCGGCACACTCCGCAGGGGACGGCGTTCCGGCTGCAGCGGACCCTTGGGCAGCACGGCCGGCAGATGGGCGGCCGACGGATGGGCGGCCAGCGGCTCGGCGGCCGGCAGATGGGCGGCCAGCGAATGGGCGGCCAGCGAATGGGCGGCCGGCGAATGGGCGGCCGGCGAATGGGCGGCCGGCCACGGCCGCGGTTCAGCTGAGCGTCACCGACAACGGCCAGGGCATACCGCCTGATCTGGTGCCCGAACTGTTCGAGCGTTTCGCGCGGGGCGATTCGTCGCGGTCCCGCGGGACGGGCAGCGGGGCCGGCAGCACCGGACTCGGCCTGGCCATCGTCAAGGCCGTCGTTACCGCGCATCACGGCACGGTGAGCGTGACGAGCCACCCCGGCCGGACAACGTTCACGATCACGCTTCCGAGACTGGCCGAATCCCCGGGGGACGGTTTCGCCGCGGTTCTGTCCGCCGACGAGCCAGGCGCCATTGAGCCGGACGCCATTGAGCCGGACGCCATTGAGCCGGACGCCATTGAGCCAGACGCCAACGAGCCCGACGCCATTGAGCCAGGCGCGGACGGGCCGGGCGCGGACGGGCCGGGCGCCGCTAGGCCGGGCGCCACTGGGCGGCCGTCACTGGGCCGGGCGCCATTGGGCCGGGCGCCACTGGGCAGGCCGCCACTGGGCCGGGCGCCATTGGGCCGGGTGCCGACGGGCTGGACGCCATCGAGCCGGCCGCCATCGAGCCGGGCGCTGCTGGGCCGGGCGAGGGTGTTCGTGCGGAGCTGGAGTAGTCGGACGTCACCCGGCCGGGTCGTTACTGCCGGCCGGACTGGAGTCACGGGCCAGGCGACCGATCACGCGCGGGAACGACGGATCCGCCCCGGCATCGATCAGGATCGGAGAAGCGCACGAGGGACCGGTGCTCCTATGATTTTCGCATGCCAGTCTCCACCGCCGCGATATTCATACCGGTCACCTGAACGGACGCACCGTCCGGCGCTGACGCGAGGTCTCTGCTCGGATTCGACTCGTCCCGGTTAGGGGCCGGAAACTACGGAGGAAAACGGACCTCATGAAAACGATGACATGTAAACAACTAGGTGGACCGTGTGATTTCACGCTCCATGGAAATACCGCCGACGAGGTTATAAAGGCGCAAGATAAGCACCTGAAGGAAATAGTCGCAACCGGCGACGAAGCGCACGAAGGCGCCCTGAAGGACATGAAGGGGCGGTGGAAAAACCCCATCTCAGGAATGGGATGGTACCGGAAAACCAAGCGTAATTTCGCCGCTCTTCCCGAAGGTTGACCAGCAGTCACCTGGCGGACCGTCGCGGCGAGTACGCGGGTGATGCTGCTGACGAACCGGGCCAGCACTTCGGGGCGGCCAGGGCCTGGATCTGGTCCAGGATGGATGGCCACAGTGCTCGGGGCAGGTCGTGGCCCATGCCGGGGTAGGTGACCAGTTTGGCGCCGGGGATGGCGCCGGCTGTTGCCCGGCCGCCCTTGGGCCGGATCACCGGGTCCTGCTCGCCGTGGATGACGAGCGCAGGAACGCGCAGAGCCGCGAGCGCGCTGCGCCTGTCGCCGGAGGCGATGATGGCGGCGCGCTGGCGCAGGTTGTCTTCTTCGGTGCCTGGGCGGCGTTCGAAGGACCGGCGGGCGATGTCGCGCACGGCCGCTCGTCGAGCGGGTAGCCAGGAGATCCGATGGCCCTCTTCAGCGCGACTGCCTGCTCAGCGGCCTGGTCCGGGCTGGTGACCAGGGTGCGGGACGTCCGCGCGATGACCCGCATCGCCGAGATCGTGGGCATGGTGGCGATGCGGGAGGAGGGCGTGGACATGATAGAGGTGAGCGTGCGCACCCGGGACGGGTGCGCGATGGCGAGCGCCTGGGCGATCATCCCGCCAAGCGAGGCGCCTGCGACGTGTGCGGCCGGCGAGCCGAGTGCGTCCATCACAGCGAGTGCGTCTTCGGCCATGTCGTCCAGCCGGTAGGGCGCGGCGGACGGGCGGAACACTGCCTTGAGCCACCCAGGCGCCGGTGTGCCGGACATGTGCGTGGACAGCCCCGCGTCGCGGTTGTCGAACCGGGCCACCTGGAAGCCGCGGCCGGCCAGGGCGGCGCAGAAGTCCTTGGGCCAGATCAGCATCTGCGCCCGGTACCGCTGATCAGCAGCAACGGTGCCCCGTCAGGCGAGCCGAAGGTTTCGTAGGCGATCACGATGTCCCCGTTGTGCGCGGTGTTCAATTGCCTCGTCCTCCAGGTGAGCTAGGCTCATGGTGAAATCATTTTCAATGAAATACGATTCGCTGAATCTAGATTCACCTAAGGAAGCCCGTCCTGTCAAGGGGGTTGTGTGCCGGGTTCAGCATTCCGACGGCGGTAACCGCAGGGCCAGGCGGCGCAGACAGAGGCCGCGCTGAAGGAAGCCGGGCGCCGGGTGTTCGCCCGCAGCGGCTACCTTGATGCGAAGATCACCGACATCACCGCCGAGGCGGGCCGATCCGTCGGCTCGTTCTACCAGCACTTCGCCGGGAAAGAGGAACTGCTGCAGGCGCTGCTGGCCGACTGGACCGCCCAGGCGGGCGAGGAACTGGCCGGCCACGAGGCAGGCGACGACCTGTCCGAGGAGCCTGCGCTGCGCACCCGGGTGGCCATGTACTGGCACGCCTACCAGGCCCACCTCCCGGAGATCCGGGCCCTGGGCAGGCAGCGCAGGTCAGCCCCGCGTTCGCCGAGCAGCTGGCACAGATCAGGCACGCGGCGCTGCAAACCATGCGTGAGCATCTCCAGCGGCTCAGGCACGCCGGCTTCGAGCTGCCCGGCGATCCAGCCGTGCTGGCATCGGCGTTCAACGCCCTGCTGGAAGGCTTCTGCGCGACCTGGATCGCCGGGGGCGGGGAGCCGATCGGCCGGGCGCTCAGCGACGACGAGGCGATCGACACCCTCACCGGGTACTACCACGGGCTGACTGGCGCCCGGCGATAATCTTATTTCGCTGCGGCGCGGCACGGCACGGCGTTCTCGATGCGCTCGTCGCGGTTCTCGACGCAGGTGTCGTATTGCCGTGGCCCGCACGCCGCTGTTCGAAGGCGTGATCGCCAGACGCCACCACAAGCCACCCACCCCGGGGCTCCGGCTCATTGCCCCGGGGCTCCGGCTCATTGCACGGACTTGGCGCTTGCGGGCGCCGATGCTGCCGCGTTGCCGGTGTCCTCGGCGTGGTAGCGGGCGAGCAATTCGTGCTCCTGCCGTTTCCTGGGAAACAGGAAGAACACGAGCGCCGTGCCGAGCAGGACCGCAACGATCCCGGCCGTGTAGGCCCACTGGTCGCCCGCCAAGAACGAGGCCTTTGCCCCGGCCGTGATCTGCTTCGCGTACTGCGGGTACTGTTTCGCGACCTCCGCGGCGCTCGAGAACGATTTTGTCAGCTCGTTCTGGACGTTGGTTGTTATCTGCTGCTTGTGCGGCGCGGTCGCGATCGCGGCCGAAACCGCCGCGGTGTATCCCGCCGCGAGCAGCGCACCGAAGATCGACTGCATGACCGCGCCACCTAGGTCGCGCTGCAGGTCAGCCGTGCCCGACGCCATCCCCGCGCGCTGGACCGGGACCGAACCCGTCAGGGAGTGGGAGGCGGGCGTAC
>CAVZKY010000036.1:0-132500 GCA_963775825.1 uncultured Actinomycetes bacterium | reverse complement strand
CGGCCGCCGAACAGCAGCAGGCTGCCGAACGCGAGCGCATAGGCGGTGATGATCCACTGCCGGTCAACGTTGGAAAAATGCAGGGCGTGCTGCGCTGAAGGCAGCGCGATATTCATGATCGTTACATCGAGCACGATCATGAGCTGGGCAAGTCCGATCAGCCCGAGGATGAGCCAGCGCCTTCGGTCGGACGGGACCGGCTGGCTCGCCGGAGCGGCGCCGCCGGGAACGCTCGTAGCGGCCACGAGTCTCTCCCATCTGGAGGTATGTTCTCCACTTCGAAGCCACGATAACAGAAGTGGAGGTTAAGTCTCCACTATCAGGATAGGATGGCTGATGTGAGTAGCAGCAACGCGGCCCCCAGGTCTGAGGCTAGCGATTTCACAGCTTCAGGAGCGGCCCCTGCGGTATGCGGGCGGCCCCTTCGCAAAGACGCCGAGCGGAACCGCCAGCGCATCCTGCAAGCCGCCGCGGAGGTGTTCACCGAGCGCGGGCTAGCGGCGACCCTGGACGATGTGGCCCACCACGCGGGCGTGGGCGTTGGCACCGTCTACCGGCGTTTCCCGGATAAGGCGGCGCTCGCTGATGCCCTGTTCGAGCAGCGCATCGACCTGCTCTTGGCGCTGGCCGAGCGCGCGTACGGCGAGCCGGATCCGTGGCGGGGGCTGGTTTCGTTCATGGAGCGCTCGGCCGAGATGCTGGCCACCGACAAGGGACTGCGCCAGATCCTGATGTTCGCGTCGTCGGGACACGACCGCGTTTCCTACGCCAGGGACCGGATGCGCCCCGCGGTCAACCGACTGCTGGAGCGGGCCCAGGCGGCAGGGCAGGTGCGGGACGACCTGGCCCCGACAGATATTCCGGTGCTGGAATTCATGCTGGGCACTATCGGCGAATACGCCCGTGACGTACGGCCAGGCATATGGCGCCGCTATCTGGCTCTCTGGCTGGATGCCCTGCGGCCGTCCCGCGACTCATACACGCCGCTGCCGGTGCCCGAGCTTTCGCCCGACGAGATGGCGACGGTCATGCGGAACAGCCCGTTCGGGCGTAACGGCACCAGCAGCAAACAGCCAGCGATCAAGCCCCGCCCGAAGCCCCCCACCGCCCGCGAAAATACTCAATAATCTTCTCGGCCTGCTCGTGATAACCTCGACGAGTTCCTGCCCGAGATCCCCCCGCTGCCACTCGACGATCGCGGGAGTAAATTTCCAGCTGAAGTCCTTACGCAACCCTTCATCGGTGAACCCTCAGTCTGTCTGCAGGCGACGTACCAGCCCATACGGGTTATCAACTGTACGGTCGCCGCCTATAACTGCGTAGATAGGTAATCTTGTCCGGCATCAGAAACCTTCCTTCTTGTAGGTCCGCAATTCGAGCGGCGCCGCGCGGAGTCGAGATCCACGGACGACACCATTTCGCTGAAAATTCGCTAAGCTCGATCTCGTTCGCGGCTTGAGGTTTGCGGGTTTCGCAGCCGCTCATAAGCCTGATGCGTCACGTGATGCTTCGCGTGAAAGCTTTCGCGACTGTGAAACTGCACTTCGAACCGTTGGCCCTGGGGCGTGATCCATCGAGTATTGATCCCCTTATATTCGGGATTCGACCATGAATTCTTCGAATAGTACATCTCATACCCGAAGGCCTCCAGGCGCTGTTTAATATCATAGTAGCCTGCACCGTAATCACCGGAGCGGAAACAGAACGTGTAGCGGACGGCATCCGGGATTTGCCGCGTGATCTCGCGTGCCGTAGAATCTGGGCTACTTGCTTCCAGTGACGCCGCAACTTTTTCCAGCAGGCGGCCCTCGCCCTTCAATCGAAACTCAAATCCTTCAAGCCAGCCACGTCCGGTGTTATTAACCGCAGCAGCCTTAACGGCATCGCTAATTTCTGGCTCGGCTCGATACACATCTATCACGGAATCGGCCGCCTCCGACCACCTCTCCGAGGTAATCGGCTGCTCCACCTTTCGGTGCTCGGTCCATGGCCACTTCTGTGCGTGGTCGCGCCACATGGCGAGGAAGCGGGGGACTTCGGTCCAGTAGGTGCGGGGGTGCTCCAGGTCATGCTCGGGCTTGCCGGCGCTTAATGAATCTTTCGGCTGAGCCGACTCTTCCCTGGCCAGGCGCTCGCGGAAGGGGGCGTCCTGGGCCTGCGCGCGGGCGTAGAGCCGCTCGTAGGCGCTCGCGCGGGTGAGCGTTGACAGGCGCTCGGCCAGTTTGGCGTCGAGATCCTGCGGACTCTTCGGCCGCTCGGAACGGTCAGGGCGGTCAGGACGGTCAGGCGGGTCTGGCTGGTCCGGCCGGACAGGCCGGTCGATGGACCCCACCATGCGCTCCCTAGCCGAGCCGATGATCACGGTCCCGTTATGGTAGGCAACCAGAGGTGACGTACCAAGGGATTCAGCACGGTCCAGACCATACGGATCTCTTACGGCTGATACCGGTCAGCGAGCGGCGCGGCTGTAGGCGCCGGGAGTGACTCCGTAATACCGGCGGAACCATCGGGTCAGGTGCGCCTGGTCGGCGAAACCAACCTCGGCGGCGGCTTCGGCCGGTGACAGGCCGGCCCCCAGCAGCCTGCGGGCCTCCCGCAGCCGGACCTGGCGCTGGTAGTCGCTCGGCGCGAGGCCGAACGTCGCGGAAAACGCGCGGTAGGCCGCGTACCGGCTGCAGCCCGCCGCTCCGGCCAGATCATCGGCGGTCAGCGGCCGGGCGTACTCATCGTGCAGAAGATCGCGCATCCGCGCCGCGGCCCGCGCGGCGGACGCGGACGTCACGTGCCCGGCCGGCCCAGTCCCCCGGTCGCGGAATACGGCGTGCCGGGTCAGCCGCGAGACCGCGGCGGCCAGGTGCTCATGCTGCTCCAGCGGCGTCGACGTCCCGGTCAGCACGGTGTGCAGGTCGCTGAGGGCGGCCGCCAGGCCGGTGTCCTCGGCGACCGGGCGGGGGAACAGCGGCCGACCGGCGGGTCTCCCCCGGACGTCGGCCAGCAGGTCGGTGACCAGGCCCGGATCAATATGGATCATCCGGTAGGTGAAACCGTGGCCCGTCGCGCAGTGCCCGTCGTGCGGGTCATCCGGGTTGAACAGCATGACCATGCCTACCGCGCTGACGTGGCTGCCGCCGCGGCAGCTGAAAGCCTGCGCTCCGGACTCGGTCATGCCGAACGAATAACTGTCGTGGCTGTGCCGGTGATAGACGTGCGACGAGAAATGAGCGTGCATCGCCTCGATCGGCTGTCGCTCGGCCCGCCAGTACCGGGCCCAGTCCGTCGGGGCTCCGGAAGTTCCGCTGCTCACCTGGACCAGTATGGTCCTGGCGGGCATCGTTCCGCCCATTCTGGACGCGCAGCCACCCGAGGCCGACCGCCGTTGGCTCACTCAGGCGCACCAGCGTTCAAGACCCGCGCAAGCGCAGACGGCAGGATCGGGGCATGCGCTTCGACACCAAGATCGCCATTGCCGTGCGCCACGACCTGGCGCAGTGGCAGAAACTCAACGTCACCGCCTTCCTGGCCAGCGCGATCGCCTTCGGCGTCCCGGAAACGGCCGGCAAGCCCTACGAAGACGGTTCGGGTAACCGGTACCTGGAGATGTTCCGGCAGCCGGTTCTCGTCTACGCGGCGGACGGGCCGCTGCTGACCGCCGCGCGGGAGCGGGCCATGGGGCGCGGCCTGCCGACGATGATCTACACCGAGGAGCTGTTCAGCACCGGCAACGACGACGACAACCGGGCCGCCGTGCAGGCCGTCGCCGCCGGCCAGCTCAACCTGGTCGGGGTGGCGGTGCACGGCCCGCGCAACGCCGTGGACAGGGTCTTCAAGGGCGCCAAGCTGCATGCGTGAACCGGGCGTGTCAATCACCCTCCGCAACTAGCCAAACACGTATCCTGACGTTTCATGCAGCGAGGGCCAGATCGCTGGCCCCTACGGGAACGGGGGACCCATCATGAAACGGGGACGTTTCGCCGCCGCCATCATCCCGGTGCTCGCCGCCTGGGCCGTCGCCCTGGCCCTTACGGGTGGCACGGCCATGGCCGCCACCAGCCACCCGGCGCCCCGCCACACTGCCGTCCGCCACACTGCCGTCCGCCGCACTGCCGTCCGCCGCACTGCCGTCCACCGCACTCCGTCCACCCCCGCACTGCCGTCCACCGCACTGCCGTCCGCCGCACTGCCGTCCACCGCACTGCCGTCCGCCACATTGCCGTCAGGGCCGCCAGGGCCGCCAGGCACGCCTGGGACGCGCCGCCGGTCGTGTTCGACTGCTCGCGGGGCCAGGTCCGGCCGCGTAGCTTCATCCTCACGTGCGTCGACAGGAACAACTACCTGACCAGGCTGTCCTGGTCGGCCTGGTCCTCCGCCTTCGCCAGCGGGAGCGGAACGCAGACGATCAACAGCTGCCTGCCGACCTGCACGGCGGGCCAATTCCACAGCTACCCGGTGGACTTCGTCTTGTGGCGCACCGCATCAGTCCCCGATCACTCAGGCAAGCGGTACTTCTCCCGGGTCACGGTGCTCTACCCAGGCGCGCGGCCGCCGGCCTACCGGCACGCCAGGCCGCAGACCGGCCCGGAAACCTGGACAGGCACCATCGGCAGGTAGCCCTTCCTGCTTGGATAGGGCCATGAACCTCGACCTGCGGCCCGCGCTCTCGCATCCGGAACTGCTGGCCAAGCCAGTCGTCGCGGCCCTCGCCGAATGGCCCGGCGAGGGCCGCGACGAGATCGAGGTCGCCGCGATCGATCCCGATCTCGCCGACACGGCGGCGTTCTGCGAGCACTACGGCGTCCCGCCGGAGGAGTCCGCGAACTGCGTGGTCATCGCGGCCCGGCGCGGCGGCGAGACCAGTTACGCGGCGTGCCTGGTGACCGCCGTCACCCGGGCGGACGTGAACGGCGTCGTCCGGCGGCGGCTGGGAGCCCGCAAGGCGTCGTTCGCGCCGGTGGCCGACGCGCTGGCCGCGACCGGCATGGAGTACGGCGGCATCACGCCGGTCGGCCTGCCGGCCGGCTGGCCCGTGCTCATCGACGCCACCGTCGTGCAGCAGTCGCACGTCATCATCGGTTCCGGTATCCGGGGCTCCAAGCTCCGGCTGCCCGGGCCGCTGGTCGCCGCCCTGCCGGGCGCGGAGGTTATCGAGGGCCTCGCCACGCCCACCGCCTGACCGGCGATTTGCTGGCTGGCCGGTGCCCACCGGGCCGTCAGCGGCCCCGGTTGGCGGCGCGCCAGACGAGCCGCAGACCGGACCAGCCGTCGTCGATGGCGGCGACCTTCACGTCGACCAGGCCGATGGCCAGCGCGTGCTCGCGGACCACGTTGTCGGTGATGTCGCTGGTATGGCCGCCCGCGCGCCGCGGCCAGGCCGCCCACACCGCCCCGGCCGGGTAGATCCGCTCGGCCAGGGCCGGGAGCCGGGCGCCGATCTCGGCCGCGCGGGTGAAAAAGGCGACGATGACGTCCGCCGGAGCGTCCGCGCCGACCGCTTCCAGGCCGTCCGGCGGGTCAGCCAGAGCCCAGCCCGCCGGCGGCTCGTCCAGGGACACCCGCTGGCCGCCCTTGAGCCCGAGCTTGCGCGCCTGCATGTGCTGAATCGTCAGGCTGGCTCAGTCGTGGGTGCGCTTCACGTCGAGCTCACCGGCCCGGTAACGGGCCCGGAGCACCTTCTTGTCGAATTTGCCCACCGTCGTCTTGGGCACCTCCTCGATGAAGGCCCAATTCTCCGGCACCTGCCAGTGCGCGACCTTGCCATTCAGGAACTCGGCCAGTGCCACCGGGTCGGTGTCCTGGCTGACGACGACGCAGGCCAGCGGACGTTCGGTCCACTTGTCATCGGGAATGCCGATCACGGCAGCCTCCACCACGTCCGGGTTGCCGACCAGCAGGTTCTCCAGCTCGACCGAGGAGATCCACTCCCCGCCGGACTTGATCACGTCCTTGAGCCGGTCAGAGATCTGGAAGTAACCCTCATCGTCCATCGTGCCGATGTCGCCGGTCCGCAGCCAGCCGTCGTGAAACTTTGCCGGCTGGCCGCCGCCGAAGTAGCTGCCGGTGATCCAGGGGCCGCGTACTTCTATCTCGCCGGTCGACTCGCCGTCCCACGGCAGTTCCCGGCCCCCGAAGTCCACGATCCGCATCTGGACCCCGGCCAGCAGCCGCCCGGACTTCATCCGGTAGTCCATCTCTTCAACGGTCCCCGGCTCGACGTCGGCCGGCGGCCGGGCCAGCCCGCCGACAGGAGAGGTCTCGGTCATGCCCCAGCCCTGGATGATCGTGACGCCGTACTGCTTCTGGAACGCCTCCATCAGCGAGCGCGGCATCGCCGCCCCGCCCGAGGTTCCCATCCGCAGCGAGGACAGGTTGATCTCGCGCTCGGCGCCCAGCTGGAGGATCCCGGCCCAGATGGTGGGGACCGCCGACGCCAGTGTGGAGTGCTCGGCCTCGATGAAGTCGACCAGCGCCGCCGCGGTCATGTACCTGCCGGGCATGTGCATGGTGGTCCCGGACATGAACGACGCGAACGGGATGCCCCAGGCGTTGACGTGAAACATCGGCACGATCGTGAGCTGCCGGTCCGCGTCGCTCGCTCCCGTGCAGGCGCTCTGCAGCGTGGCCACGGCGTGCAGGTAGGTCGAACGGTGCGAGTACACGACTCCGCGCGGGTCGCCGGTCGTCCCGCTGGTGTAGCACATCGCCGCGGCCGAGCGCTCGTCCAGCTCCGGCCAGGCGAACGAGGGCTCCTCCGCCGCGAGCAGATCAGCGTAGGAGTACACCGTGCGGTCGCCGAGGACCGACGGGTCGCCCTCGCCGATCACGATGTAGGCCTCGACCGAGGTGAAGTGGTCAACGACCGGCGCGAGCGCGGGCAGCAGGCTGCCGTCCACGATGATGATCTTGTCCTCGGCGTCGTTGACGATGTGCACCAGCTGCTGGGCGGCCAGCCGGATGTTCAGCGTGTGCACGATCGCGCCCATGCAGGGGATCGCGTAGTAGGCCTCGAGGTGCTCCTGGGTGTTCCAGCAGAACGTGGCCACCGGATCGCCGTCCCCGACGCCCAGTTTGGCCAGCGCACTGGCCAGCCGGCGCGCGTTCTGCTCGATCTCGCGGTAGCTGGTGTGCCGGGCCCCGTCCCCCTGCCACGTGACACACTCGCTGCGGCCGAACACCCGGGCGCCATGCTGCAGGATCGTAGTGATCGTGAGCGGGAAATCATCCAGCATCGTGCTGGTAATACGGGCGCTCGGCATGCCTGACCTCCGTAGGTTCGACGCGACACTTCGACGGTAACGCCTCTCCCAACCACACAGAAGATCAGGTACCCGGCCGCCGGGCGGATGGCCCGGCCGGCGGCCCTTCCGCTCGGCCCCAGATGCGGCGAGGATGGCCGGAAACGCCGGACCAGGAGGGACACCGCGATGGCCGAGCAAAACCCGTTTCTAAGTGGCCCGTACGCGCCGGTCGAGCAGGAGATCACCGCGTTCGACCTGCCCGTCACCGGGACCCTGCCCCGCGAGCTCAGCGGCTGCTACCTGCGTAACGGGCCGAACCCGATGGGCCTGGAAGACCCCGGTTACCGCTGGGGCGAAGCCCACTGGTTCCTGGGCGCCGGCATGGTGCACGGCGTCCGGCTGCGGGACGGCCGCGCCGAGTGGTACCGCAACCGGTGGGTCCGGTCCCGGCAGGTGGCGGCGGCCCTGGGCGAGAAATGGCCGGGTGGCCCGGTCCACGACGACGCGGACTTCGCGGCCAACACGCACATCATCCGGCACGCGGGCCGGCTGCTGGCCACCGTGGAGGCGGGCCCGCTCCCCTACCAGCTCACCGATGAGCTGGAGACCGTCGGGCCGTTCGATTTCGGCGGTAAGCTTCCCGGCGGCTACGCCGCGCACACCAAGCTGGACCGGCGGACCGGCGAACTGCACGCCATCGCCTACTACTGGGCCTGGGACTACGTCCAGCACGTCGTGGCCGACGCGGGCGGCCAGGTCATCCGGACCGCCAACATTGCTGTCCCCGACGGGCCGATGATGCACGACTTCGCGCTCACCGACCGCTACGTGGTGCTGTTCGACCTGCCCGTCACGTTCAGCATGGAGGCGGTGTCGGCCGGGCGGAAGCTGCCTTACACCTGGAACCCGGCCCATCAGCCGCGGGTCGGGCTGCTGCCGCGCGCCGGCGGGCCGGACGGTATCCGGTGGTTCGAGATCGAGCCCTGCTGGGTGTTCCACACCCTCAACGCCTACGACGACGGGGATCGGGTCGTCGTGGATCTGGCCCGGTACGCGGGGCCGTACGACGTCTCGGCCCTGGAGGGGAAGGGCCCGCTGACGCTGGACCGGTGGTCCATCGACCCCGGGTCCGGCGCGGTCCGCCAGCAGAGCCTGGATGACCGGGCCCAGGAGTTCCCGCGCGTCGACGACCGGATCGTCAGCCAGCCGCACCGGTACGGGTACAGCGCGGCCATCAGCGTGGTCAGCCGGGACACCGTCTCGCTCAGCGGCGACTTCGCGGACGGCGCCTTCGCCAACGCGCTACTCAAGCACGACCTGACCGCCGGCACCGCCGAGGCGCACGAGTTCGACCGGGACGCCACCGCCGGCGAGGCGGTGTTCGCGCCCGCCTCGGCCACCGCCGGCGAGGACGACGGCTACGTGCTGGCCTTCATCCACAACCCGGAGCGCGGCGCCGCCAACCTGGTCCTGCTGGCCGCCCAGGACTTCACCGCCGAGCCGGTGGCCCGCGTCCACCTGCCGGCCCGGATCCCGCTCGGCTTCCACGGCAGCTGGCTCCCTGATTAGTGACGACAGCCGGTAACGGCCGCCCGGCCGATTCCCGGCCACCTGATTCACGCAAGTCCGATGAGTCCGGCCCGATGAGTCTGGCCGGGCCGGGCCGTCCACCTTCCTAGAGGTTCGCCCAAGGAGGCCCTAGGAGGTTGCACGATGAGTCTGCCCGCAGTGGTGTCACGTGCGGAGTGGCGCGAGGCCCGGCGCCAGCTGCTCGCCCGGGAGAAGGAGGCGACCCGGCAGCGGGACGCTCTCAACGCCGACCGGCGGCGGCTGCCCATGGTCCGGATCGATGCGGAGTACGTCTTCGAGGGACCCCGGGGCAAGGCCACCCTGGCCGACCTGTTCGGCGACCGCCGCCAGCTGATCATCCAGCACGTGATGTTCGCCCCGGACTGGGACGCGGCCTGCCCCGGCTGCACGGCCAGCGTGGACGAGCGGTCCGACGGTGTGCTCACCCACCTGGGCTCCCGGGACACCGCCTTCGTGCTCGTGTCCCGGGCGCCGCTGGCCAAGCTGCAGGCCTACGCGGCCAGCCGGGGCTGGACGGTGCCGTGGTACTCCGCCGCGGGCAGCGACTTCAACTACGACTTCGGGGTCACGGTCGACGCGGAGCACCCGGAGTACAACTACCGGCCGGAGCCGGACGCGGCCAAGGACGGGCCCGCCGAGCTGCCCGGCGTGAGCTGCTTCCTGCGTGACGGCGGCGACATCTTCCATACCTACTCGACCTACGCCCGCGGCTCCGATCAGCTCGGCAGCACGTACACGCTGCTCGACCTGACCGCGCTGGGCCGCCAGGAGGACTGGGAGGAGCCCCAGGGCCGCGCACCGCGACACGGCGCCGATCCCACCTTCACGGACTGACGGACCCAGGCGGAACGGCGCCCTGCTACCGTCGTGGCCGGGCCCGCGAGGGCCGGGCCTGGCCAACGACGGGAGGCGCGGTGCTGCCGCTGCGGTGGGTCCAGCGGCGGGTCAGAAGAACCCGAACCGGATGATGCTGATCAGGCCGGCCGCGACGCAGTAGATCGCGAACGGCGTCAGGGTCCGGGTGCGGAAGTACCGGGAAAGGAAGACCACGGCGAACACGGACGAGATCGCGGCGGCGGCGCTGCCGGCCACGATCTCGCCGCGGACGTCGTTGCCCAGCGAGCCGGTCAGGTCGGAGATCTTCAGCGCGCCGGCGGCCAGGATGACGGGTGTCGACAGCAGGAACGAGAAACGCATGGCGTCCTCGTGACTGAGCCCGCGCACCAGGCCGCCGGCCATGGTCACGCCCTCACGGCTGATACCGGCCAGCAGGGCCAGGATCTGCGAGGCGCCGATCCACAGGGCGGACGTGAGGCCAACGCCGGCCAGCCGCTGCTCGGCCGCTTCGTCGAGAAAGACCGTCTCGTCGGCCTCGGCCGCGCTGGCGGGCATGGGCTGGGTCTGGCCCGCCGGGCCGGCACCGGCGGCCTGGGTGGCCGGCGCCCGCTGGGCCACCGGTTCCCGCTGGGCCACCGGCTCGCGGCGGGGCACTTCTCCCGGGCCGCCCGCGGGGGCGCGCCTGCGCCGCAGCACCTCGGCGCCGAACAGGATGCCGCCGTTGATGGTCAGGAAGATGGCCGCGGCCAGCGGCTTGGCGAACAGAACCCGGAACGGGTGCTCCAGCACCAGCCCGGCGATCCCCACCGGGATCGTCGCCACGACCAGCAGCCAGGCCAGCCGCTGATCGGCAGAGGTCACCCGGCGGGTCACGATGCTCGTGATCAGGCCCCGGATGATCCGGACCCAGGTCTTGATGTAGAAGCCGAGCAGGACCAGCGCCGTGGCCAGGTGCAGCCCCACCACAAACGCCAGGTACGGGCTTTCCGAGCTGCTCTCCTGCCGGACCATGGTTCCCCAGGTGCCCCCGAGCCAGGCCGGGATGAGCACGGTGTGCCCCAGGCTGGAGATCGGGAACAGCTCGGTGACCCCCTGGATCAGCCCGATGACCACGGCCTGCAGGTAGGTCATGTGATAAACCGCGCCCATGATCACGTCCTTCGCGCCGCCTGGGACTCGCCCGGATGGAGAATCGGGTACGATCATCAATGTCGTACTACGGCGATGGTAGTAGATAGGGATGGTAGTAGATAGGAGGGCGCCGGTGGCACCGAGACCACCCGGCAGGCGCCGCGGCGCCCTGGAGCAAGAGATCCTGGCCTGCCTCGCGACCGCGGGCCGCCCCCTGACGCCCGGCGAGGTACGCACCGAGCTGGGTGATCAGCTCGCCTACACCACGATCATGACCACGCTGTCCCGGCTGCACGCCAAGGGCGCGGTGAGGCGGCTCCCGGCCGCGCGCGGGTTCGCCTACGAGCTGTCCGGCGGCCCCGCCGACGCGGTGGCCTCGATGACCGCGCACCGCATGCTCCAGCTGCTGCGGGGCGGCCAGGACCGGGCCGGCGTGCTGTCCCGGTTCGTCGCCGACCTCAGCGCCGAGGACGAGGAACTGCTCACCGCCCTGCTCGCCGACGAACACCGGCCCTCCCCCGGCGACCGCGACGACCAGTAACCGGCCAGCCCCAGCCCCCGCCAGCCAGCCCCAGCCCCCCGCGAGCCAGCCCCCCGCCAGCCAGCACCGACGAAGGAGCACCCGCGAGATGCCATCCACCGCCGTGGACCGGGCCATGGAACTGGCCCGCGTCGACCTGTCGCCCCGGCACCGTCCGCCGAACCTGGCCGCCGTCGCGATCGCCACCGTGGCCAGCCTGGTCCTCTGCCTGCTCGCCGACTGGCTGCTGGCCAAGTTGGCCGTGGCCGTCTTCCCGGCCGACAAGGGATACGTGCACTTCGGGTTTTCGGACTACGCCAAGCTGACCATCATCGGCGTGATCATCGCCTGCATCGCCTGGCCCATCGTGGCCCGGGTGACCTCGGACCCCCGGTGGGTCTTCTTCCGGCTGGCCATCCTGGTCACGGTCGTTCTGCTGCTGCCCGACCTCTACATCTGGCTGAACGGGCAGTCGTGGCATGCCGTACTGTTCCTGGCCTTCATGCACCTGGCCATCGCGCTGATCACCTACAACCTGCTGGTGCACCTGGCCCCGGTGCGCGAGGCCGACGCCCACGCCCGGCCCGGGGTAGCCCCCCATCAGTACGGCGGCCGGCACCGCTGATGGCCGGATCAGCCCGGACTTAATCATCGCAGGCCGAAGCGGCCTGATCGGGCTTGCGTTAGCCTGACGTGTTGTGGCACGTAATTGGTACGACAGCATCGTGCCGGCGGATGCGGCGGCGCCCAGGGACATAGACGTCACCGTCGCCCACCCGGCGCGCGTCTACGACTACTGGCTCGGCGGCAAGGACAACTTCGCCGCCGACCGGCAGGCCGCCGAGGAGGTCCTCAAGGCCAAGCCCGGCATCCGGCTCAACGTCCGGGCCAACCGCGGGTTCCTGGCCCGGACGGTGCGGTACCTCGCCGGCCAGGAGGGCATCTCGCAGTTCCTCGACATCGGGACCGGGATTCCGACCGTCAACAACACCCACGAGGTCGCCCAGGCCGTCCGGCCCGACGCCCGGGTGGTCTACGTCGACAACGATCCCATCGTGCTGACGCACGCCCGGGCCCTGCTGACCAGCACCCAGGGCGCCACCTCCTTCATTGAAGCGGACCTGCGGGACACCGGTCTCATACTCAGCACGGCCGCCAAGACGCTGGACTTCAGCAAGCCGGTCGCGGTCATGATGATCGCGGTGCTGCACCTGATCCCGGACCAGGACGACCCCTGGCGCATCGTGTCGGAGTTCATGCAGGCCGTCCCGCCCGGGAGCTACCTGGCTGCATCCCATCCGGCCAGCGACGTCGACTCCCGCGACGCCGAACGGGCGGCGCAGAGCTACAACCAGCACGTCGCCGTGCCCATGCGGCGGCGCAGCCGGGAAGAGTTCGCCCGGTTCTTCGACGGCCTGGAGATCATCGAGCCGGGCATCGTACAGACGCACCAGTGGCGCCCGGCCGAGACCGACCTGACCGCCCCGTCGTCCGGCCACGCCGCCGTAGGGCGCAAGCCGCAGGGCGCGTAGGGCGCAAGCCGCAGGGCGCGTAGGGCGCAAGCCGTAGGGCGGAACGCCCCGGACGCGGCAGAGCTCCAGGCCCGGACGGAACCTGGAGCTCTGCCTGCTGGTCAGGGCCTAGTGCCCGGACAGCTCAAGGACGTAGGTGCCCCAGTTGTCGTACGGGTCCCAGTCCGTCTTCGGCGGGATGTACTCCGTGCCCAGCCAGACCCCGGAACCGTCTGGGTCCGGCGCGACGAACGAGTAGTCCCCCCAGCGGGCCGTGCTGTACGGCGGCGCGTCGGAGAAGCTCAGGTGCGGTCCGCTCCCCTCCGCCACAGTCGTGATCCGGCCAGACCCCAGCGTGGTATAGGCGGCGCTCGGGTTGATGGTCTTACTGGTGATCGTGAACACCATCGCGGCGCGGCCCCGCTGCTGCGGCTGCAGGGCCGGGTAGATCAGGTTCGCGCCCTTGGCCACGACGTAACCCTGACTGGCCACGATGCCCCGTACGGGGTCGATCGCGAACCATGCGGCCGCGTCGGTGGTGACGCCGTGCACGGTCACCGCGGCGTCCAGGGCGGTCCACAGCTCCACGCTGTGGTAGGTCCGCGTCACCTCGACCGGGCCGCTCATCCGGCTGTCGTCGGGGTTGAGGGCCGTCTCCGAGGTGATGGTACTTGTGCCTTCCGGGCAGGCCGTCGGCGGCGCGCTGGGCGAGCCCAGCTGGGCCCGGCTCGGATGAGGTCCCGTCCTTCCGTCCGGATCCGAAGGGGCGTGTAATGGACGTACCGGCGACCCGCTAACGGAGGAAGGCTCGATGACGTACCAGGTAGTGAACCCGGCCACCGGCAAAGTGGAGCGCGAGTACCCGACGGCGACGGACGCCGGGATCCTGGAGGTACTCGAGCGGTCCGCCCGCGGTTACGCCTCGTGGCGGCGTACCTCCCTGGCGGAGCGGGCCGAGATCCTGAGCCGGGTGGCCCAGCTCTACCGGGACCGCGCCGACGACCTGGCCGCGATCATCACCCGGGAGATGGGCAAGGTCACCAAGGCGGCCAAGGGCGAGCTGCGGTTCGCGTCCGGGATCTACAAGTACTACGCGGACAACGGGGCCGACCTGCTCAAGGACGAGCCGCTGCCATCGAAGCTCCCGGGCACGGCCTGGGTGCGGAAGACCTCCATCGGCGCCCTGCTGGGCATCATGCCGTGGAACTACCCCTACTACCAGGTCGCCCGGTTCGCCGCCCCGAACCTGATGATCGGCAACACCATCATCCTCAAGCACGCGCCGCAGTGCCCTGAGTCGGCGCTGGCCATGGAGCAGATCTTCCGCGACGCCGGGCTGCCGGAAGACGCCTACATCAACGTCTTCGCCGGCAACGAGCAGGTCGCGGACATGATCGCCGACCCGCGTATCGCCGGTGTGTCGGTGACCGGCAGCGAGCGGGCCGGAGCGGCGGTCGCCGCCGCGGCCGGGCAGAGCCTGAAGAAGGTCGTGCTCGAACTGGGCGGCTCAGACCCGTTCATCGTCCTCGACGGGTCCGACCTGTCGGCGGTGGCCAAGACGGCCGCCGCGGCCCGGATGGAGAACGGCGGGCAGGCCTGCAACGCCTCCAAGCGGATGATCGTGGCGGACGCCGTGTACGACGACTTCCTGCGCGAATTCACCGCGGCCATGTCCGGTTACGTGACCGGCGATCCCACCGACCCGGCCACCAGCTACGGGCCGCTGTCCTCGGAGTGGGCGGCGCAGAGCCTGATGGCGCAGATCGAGGACGCGGTGAACAAGGGCGCGACCGTGCAGCTGGGCGGCCGCCGTATCGACGGGCCGGGCGCGTTCGTCGAGCCGACCGTGCTGACGGACGTCACCCCGGACATGCGGGCCTTCCGGGAGGAGCTGTTCGGTCCCGCCGCTGTCGTCTACCGGGTGGCCGACGCCGACGCGGCGGTGGAGCTGGCCAACAGCAGCACGTTCGGGCTGGGCGGTACGGTCTTCAGCAGCGACGAGCAGCTGGCCATGGACGTCGCCGACCGGCTCGAGGTCGGGATGGTCTGGATCAACACGGCCGAGCTCGGCGGCCCCGAGCTGCCGTTCGGCGGCACCAAGCGGTCCGGCGTCGGCCGCGAACTCGGCCCGCTCGGCATCGACGAGTTCGTGAACAAGAAGCTCATCCACACCCCGCCCAGCGCGGAATGACCCCGCTGGATTGCCCCTCGCCTTAACCGGCGATGCTGCTGCACAATGGCTTATGCACGTGAACAGGGTGGCCTGGGTGGTCGTGGTGCTGGGTGCCCTCGCTGCCCTGAGCGCGATCCTGGCCGGGGGACTCGGCGCACACGTGTTCCTGCTGGCCGCGGGGACCGCTGGCTTCACCGTGGCCGCCACGGGCGCGGCACTCACGCTGCAGGCCGGGAAAAATGGCACAGTGCAGGAACTGCGCCAGGAGCAACTGGACCACCAGCAGGAACTGAGCCAACGGCCAGGGGCTAGACGGTCACTCGACAGACGCAGGCTTGACCCGGACTGCGCCGAAGTCCTGTACCGAGCCGAGGTAGCGGTCAAGATCATTCTCGGCTCTGACGCCCGCGCTGAGGACCTGCTCGACCCGCCGGTCGACGAGAAGCTGCTGAGCGATAACGTCGAGGCGATCTGGGCCACGGTACGTGAAATCTGTGATCTGCGCGCCGAGCACAGATCAATCGTCGCGGCCAGCTCGGCCAGGACGGACGTGCCCGCCGCGATCGCGGGTACCGCCACGGCGCTGCGGCTGAGCGGCGGAAGGCCGTGCCCGGCATGCCGGGGAACCGGCGCCAGCGCCGGCGTCGTGCCCCAGGCGTGTCCCCACTGCGAGGCCACCGGCCGGCAGAAAAGCTGGACCCTCGCGCAGCGGCCCGGCCCCATGACAGCCGCGGTTATCGGACCGCAGCAGCAGTATCTCGCGATGGTGCTGAATTCCGTCACTTCACATGCGCAGAACCTGGAGCGCTACGCCGAGTCGGTCAAAGCGGTAGACGCGACGTACCGGGACTGGATCGGGGCCCAGCAAGCGGAACACCTCAATGAGCGAGTCCGCCACCTGCTGGCCAGCACGGTGCGGGACGAGCTCGCCGCGGCGGAGCTCAGGAGGCTGACCGAGCGGACGGCCGCGGCAGAGCAGGCCTTCCGGCACAGCATCCAGGAGGCCGGCCGGGCCGCGGAAACGCTCGCGCTTCCTGACGAGTGCGGCCGGTGACCGCCCCGGGTGCAGTTCCATAACGTGTTCGATGCCGTGGCCAGGACCTTCCTGGTCAGCTGAGCAGGTCGGCGACGGCGGCGATGGCGGGTTCGATGGCTCGCTCGCCGACGTTGCCGAAGCCCATCACCAGCGCCGGTGGCGCCGCGGTGTCAGGATTGCCGCGGTAGCCGCCGATGCCGTGCAGCCCGACCCGCCGTTCACGCGCCGCGGCGATCACTGCCGTCTCGTCGGCGCCGGGTGCCAGCGGCGCGACAGCCTGGAATCCGGCCGCGAGCCCGGTGAGCCGGACGCGGGGGGCGTGGCTGGCGAACGCGTCGGTCAGCGCGGTGCGGCGGGCGGCGTAGACCGTTCGCATCCGCCGCAGGTGGCGGTCGTACCGGCCGGTCGTGAGCAGGGTGGCCAGGGCGAGCTGGTCGAGCGTGCAGGAGCCGCGGTCGCTCATTTCTTTCTCGGCGGCGACCGCTGAGGCCAGCGGTGAAGGGGCGTGGACCCAGCCGAGGCGGACGGCGGGCGCCAGTGCCTTGCTGGCCGTGCCGAGCAGGAAGACCTGGTCCGGGGCTAGTCCCTGCAGCGCGCCGACGGGTTCCTTGTCGTAGCGGAACTCCGAGTCGTAGTCGTCCTCGATCACGTACCCGCCGCCGCGCCGCGCCCAGTCGGTCAGGGCGTGCCGCCGGGCCGGGGACAGGACCACCCCGGTCGGGGACTGGTGGGCCGGGGTGACCACGACAGCCTGGGCCCCGCTGGCCATCAGGTCGCCGACGACGAGGCCGTGCTCGTCGACCGGCACGTAGGCGACGTGGATGCCCATCGCCAGGACGGCCCGGACTGTCTCGTCGGCCTGCGCGCTGCCGTAGCCGGGGTCTTCGAAGGCCACGCAGCTCACGCCGGCCTGGCGGGCCAGGGCGTGCAGGACCAGGTTGATTCCCTGCGCGAAGCCGGTGCTGATGATCATCTGCGCCGGGCTGGCGGCGGCGGCTCGTACCCGCCCCAGGTAACCGGCGAGGACCTCCCGCAGGACCGAGCTGCCGCGCGGGTCGCCGTAGCCCAGGTCCGCGGAGGCGGCCTGGGTGCACGCCTGCTTGACGGCCCAGGCCCAATCGGTACGCGGGAAGCTGGACAGATCCGGCACGCCGGGTTGAAAGTCCGCGATCAGCGGCGGTTCGTAGGGATGGCGGCCTGACGAGGGCGGCGCGGGCGAGACCATGGCAGGGCCGGCCGCGGGCTGGTCACCGGCATGCTGGCCGCTGGCCGGCGACCCGGGTGGCGGACCCGGAGCGGCTGGTCAGGTATCCCTCGGCCAGCAGCTGCCCGTAGCAGTCCTGCACCATGCCGCGGGAGACGCCGAGCGCACGGGCCAGCTCCCGCGATGACGGCAGCCGTTCCCCGGCGCGGAGCCGGCCGCCCCTGATCGCCTCGCGCAGGCTCGCCTCCAGCTGGGCGCGCAGCGGCTCACTGGCCGAACGGTCGAGCCGAACCAGCAGCCCCGGACTCAAACCGGACCACTCAATCGCCATGAAATCGGACCTTACCAGGGTGCCGGCTGGGTTCTACCGTGCGCTTATGGGCTCATTGACGCAGGCGCAGCCTGATACCGCGGTTCCCGCCCGGCTCCTCAGCGTGCCGCTGGCAGTCACGTTCCTGGCCGAGTTCACCTCGCTCACCAGCTTCTTCCTGCTGCTGTCGGTGATGCCGATGCTGGCGGCGGCGGCCGGCGCCGGCAGCTCCGCTGCCGGGCTGATCACCGGGTCCCTGCTGCTCGGCACCGTGGCTGCCGAGGTCGTGGCCGCAGCGGCGATCAGGCGGTTCGGCTACCGGATCGTGCTCGCGGCCGGAGCCGTGCTGCTCGGCGCGCCGGCCCTGGCCATGCTCGCCCGCGAGCCCCAGGCCGTCATGGTGAGCGTCAGCCTGGTGCGCGGGTTCGGCTTCGGCTTGTGCGGCGTGGCCACCGGCGCGCTCACCGCCACGCTGCTGCCTCCCGGACGGCGCGGCGAAGGGCTCGGCCTGCTCGGCATCGTCTCCGGCGTCCCGGCCGTGATCGCGCTGCCGGCCGGGGTCTGGCTCGCCGGGCACCACCTGGCCGCCGCGGCCGCGGCGATGGCGGCCGCGGTCGGCCTGCTGCCGCTGGCCGCCATCCGCTGGCTGCCGGGCGGGCGCGAGGCACGGCAGAGCGCCCGGGCCGGACGGATGCCGGGCGCCCGCAGCCGCGGGCGGCTGGCGGGCGCCGCGCTGCGGCTGCCGCTGATCTTCGCCGCCGCCACCATCGCGGCCGGCGTGCTGGACTCGTTCCTGCCGCTCGCGAAGGGGATCCCCAGCAACCTCGCCTCGGCCGCCCTGCTCGTCCAGGCGATCACCGCCACGCTCAGCCGCTGGCAGGCCGGCAAGCGCGGCGACCGGTACGGTCACGCCCGGCTGCTCACCCCGGCGCTCGCCGTGGCGGCGCTCGGCATGGCCACGATGATGATGCTGGGCTCGCCCGTGGCGATCTTCGCAGGCATGGTGCTGTTCGGCGCCGGATTCGGGGTGATCGAGAACGCCACGTTCGCGCTGCTGATCGAGCATCTGCCCGAGGCCAAGGCCAGCGCGCTGTGGAACCTCGCCTACGACGCCGGGTACGGCGCGGGCCCGGCCGTCTTCGGCCTGATCTGCGTCCGCACCGGCTACCCGGTGGCGTTCGCCCTTACCGGCGCGTTGATCCTCACCCTGGTCCCGGCCGCGGTGCGCGAGCGGAAGGCCGCGGCCAGCGCAGCACGGCCGGCCTGAGAGGCGATTAGTTGCCGAGCGTCCGTCAGCTATTACGTTAAGTGACGTTTGCCCCTGACCTGCCAGTCATTCTCCTCTAGGTACCGCTGCACGCTTCGTAATTTTATGTAAGCAATGAGCGAAATGAGGCTTTCCTGCACGGGGGGCAAGGCAACCCAATGAAACTCAACAAGGCAATCACCATCCCGGCCATCGCGCTCACAGCCGGTCTCAGCCTCGCAGCATGCGGCTCGGTCAAGCCTCCCGCTCTCGGCAATAACCACACGCCGGCCACGTCGGCCGCTGCCCCGGTTGCTACCAAGACCGCTCACCCGGCCGAGCCTGCCCCGGGTGCAGCAACTCCTGCTGCGGCACCAACGGCGACTGTGGCACAACCCGCCGCACAAGTGCCTGTTCTCGCCGTCAGCGCGGATGGTTACAGCGGTATCAAGCCTGGCGAGATAGGTTTCAGCGGTGACGGTGGCTACATCGTCACGGGCATCGTCTGGTCCAGCTGGGGCCCCCATGAGGCAGACGGTACCGGGACGTCCAACATCCAGGGCTGTGTCCCTGACTGCGCGACCGGCTCAGAGACGCCGTACCCCGACACCATCGTGCTGAGCGACCCGCAAGGCGGCCAGTTCACCCAGGTCAGTTCCACCAGGGACGGGACCGTGCGGGCAGGCTCAACCTTGCTCATTCTGGGTGCTGAGCAGAGTAGTCCTGATGCGGCACCGGCCGCGCCTGCTGACTGACTGTGGCGAGGCGTGTACGCCGGAGCAGACACGAGCTGCCCGTTCGCACGATGAAGATGCTCATCGCAGTCCCGGTCATCGCATTGGCCGCAGGTTCCGGGGCTAGTCCGGCCGCCCGCCGGGGAGCGGATCGGGCTCATAGTGATCGAACAGCACGTTCCTGAAGTCCCGGATCGCCAGATCCAGCTCGCCGACGGCTTCCTGAATCTTCGCGACCGCGGGATGGTTTCCCACCAACTCCAGTGCCGTTTGGAGGCTGAGCCCGGCGGAGAACAACCGGTGCACCACGATGTCGTTCATGCCGTTGGCGATGCGATCGCGATCCTGCGCCAGGCGCAAGGTCACCTCCGCCGGATCGGCTGCCCTCCCGGGCAGCGGATCGCGCGTCGGCCGTACGCTCGACCGTTCCGCTATCAACCCGTCGCGGGGCACCGTTGATTGGGAATGCATCGCTGAGGCGCTTCCTGTCGTAACCGGCCGTGACTGGGGGTGCCGCCAGGGTCCGGAGCGACGCGGTAATCTGCGCTCGCACGCTGGCGCAGAATCTGATAGCTACTAACCCACCTGCGAGCCTACGTCGGCTCGCTTCGCGTGGATAGGCTCCAGCGGCTGGACACTTGTGGCCAGCGTCCCAGGTCGGCGGCCGGCACGGGACATTGCGCCGAAACATGCAGGTCATACCATGGCTGCACTCGTGGCCGCGGGTCCCCGCAGGTCAGGCATTTAGCACCCAGGGAGGGGAGCGCGGATTTGACCGGAACTCGCGGCAGCCGGCTGGCCATCATCGGCGGCGGCGTCATGGGCCTGATGACGGCGTACTACGCAGCGCCGCTGGCGAGTTCGGTTACCGTGCTGGACAAGTCGCGGCTCGGTGATCCGGCCACCGCCTCGTTCGCGCTGACCCGGTCGGTGCGCAACGACTACCTCGATCCGCAGTACTCGCGGCTGGCCTACGAGGCCCGGCAGCTCTGGCTGGACCTGCAGCAGCGCGCCGGCGAGCGGCTGCTCGTCGACTGCGGCTGCCTGAACTTGGTCAAGGCGAGCGTGACCCCCGACGTCCCCGCGAGTTACGCGGTGCGCAGCTTCGCCGTGCTGGAAGAACTGCAGCTGCGCCGGGCGGCCCTGCCCGGGCCCGCGCTCGCCGAGCGCTTCCCGCAGTTCGCGGCCGACGGCGGCTGGCTGGACGTCGACGCCGGGTTCGCCGACGTGGCCGCGGTGACGGCCCTGCTGCGGTCGGTGGTGCCGGGCCGCGGGGTCGAGATCCGCGAGGAGGCGCAGATCCGCGCGATCACCCGGTCCGGCGGCGGCTGGCGGGTGCAGACCAGCGCCGGGCCGGTCGAGTCCGACGTCCTGGTGATCACCGCGGGACTGGGCACCAATGAGCTGCTGGAACTGATCCCCGGCTGCTCGGTTCGCTTCCCGCTCAGCCCGGACCGCCCGGTGCAGTCCAAGTACTTCATCCCCGAGCCGGCCGACCGCGACCTGTACACCGAGGCGGCCCTGCCGGTCTTTGCCTACCTGGACGTCGGCATCTACGGGCACCCGCTGTACGCCGGGAAGACGCCGGGCGTCAAGGTCGGCTTCTACCACCCGCCGGACGCTGCCGTCATGCCCTCGCCGATCAGTTCCGTGGAGGACTTCGTGGCCGAGTGCATGCCCGGCCTGCGCGGCGCGGCGACCGTGGATGTCGCCGAGGCCAGCGGCGTCGACACCTGCTTCTACGACCTGGTCGGTGACGACGACTTCATCCTCGGCCCGGTGCCGGGCGCCGGCGGCGTCGCCGACAGCGTCTTCGTCGGCGTCGGCTGGCGCGGCACCGGGTACAAGTTCGCGCCGTGGGTGGGCCGCGTGCTGGCTCAGCTCGCCGTCAGCCATGGCACCGTGTACGACATCAGCCGCTTCGCGCCGGGCCGGTTCGCGCACCGTACTCAGACGGCAGGCGCTCAGAGAGGAGGGACGGCCGCATGACCGCAGGGCAGGGAATCAGCGGGCGGCTCGCGCAGGGCGTGGTGCTCGGGGCCGAGGGCTACGTCTTCGAGCTGGAGCGCCGCGGTTACATCAAGGCTGGCCCGTACGTGCCCGAGGTCGTGCTCGACTTTCCCGGCGCGGTGCGCGAGCTGCACCGGGAGTTCCTGCGGGCCGGGGCGGACGTGATGGTCGCCCTGACGTACTACGCGCACCGGGAGAAGCTGCGGCACATCGGCCGCGAGAACGACCTGGAGGCGATGAACCGGCACGCCGTCCGGCTGGCCCGGGAGGTAGCCCAGGAGGGCGGCGCGCTGGTGGCCGGCAACGTCTGCAACACCTGGGCCTACGATCCCGCTGACCCGGCGACCAGCGCGACCGTGCGGGCGCAGTACACCGAGCAGCTCGGCTGGGCGGTCGACGAGGGCGTCGACTTCGTGATCTCCGAGACCAACGACTACCTCGGCGAGGCCTTGATCGCCCTGGAGGTGACCCAGGAGCTGGGCCTGCCCGCCATGGTGACGCTCGCCTCCACCCAGCCGGACACGACCCGCGACGGCTACGACTACGTAGCGGCGTGCCGGATCCTGGCCGACCACGGGGCCACCATCGTCGGGCTGAACTGCGACCGGGGCCCGGTAACCATGCTGCCGCTGCTGGAGCGGATCCGGGCTGCCGTGGACTGCGCGGTGGCGGCGCAGCCGGTGCCGTACCGGACGAGCCCAGCGATGCCGACCATGGAGTCGCTGCGCGCCGACGGCGTGGACCGCGTGTTCCCGCTGGCGCTGGAGCCGTTCTCGTGCACCCGGTTCGACATGGCCGCCTTCGCGGCGGCGGCCCGCGACCTGGGCGTGAACTACGTCGGGGTGTGCTGCGGCGGGGCGCCGCACCAGGTGCGCGCCATGGCCGAGGCGCTCGGCCGGGAGGTCCCGGCGAGCAAGTACGCCCCGGCCATGGAGCTGCATCCCATCCTCGGCATCGCGGGCGCGGCGGCCGAGGCGAACGTCCTGGCGGCCTGGAACGTGGCGGGCTGAGCAGGCGTGGCCGCGCTCGTCAGCGACTCGCTGGCGGCCCCCACCTGCTGACGGCCGAGGCATCGAACATCCTGCGCCGTTCGGCGCTAGTCGGCGCCATTTCCCCGGAACAGGCATCGCTGGCCCATGCCGACCTTCTCGACCTGCGCGTGGAACTGTTCCCCTATGCGCCCTTCGCATCGCACTCGCCGAGTTCCGCAAGGCCGTCGGCTCAGGCTTCGGACAGATGATGTCAAGATGCCTTCCAGGAGGAGTTTGCCATGCGGCTGGGACTTGTCGGCTACGGCGTCGGGGGTCGTCATTTCCATGCTCCCTTCGTCCAGGCGGCCGACGGGCTCGAGCTCGGCGGCGTCGTTACCCGCGACCCGCGGCGCCGCGCGGAACTCGCCCAGGACTACCCGGGAGTCCCGGTCTACGACTCCCAGCACGCCCTGCTCGACGCCGGAGTCGAGATCGTGACGATCACGACTCCACCCCAGACGCGCCGCGAACTCGTGCTGGAAGCCGTCGCGGCCGGCGCGCACGTCGTAGCGGACAAGCCGTTCGCGCCCACCGCCCCGGCCGCCCGAGAGCTCGCCGAGGCGGCGCAGTCGGCCGGCGTCGTCCTGACGGTATTTCACAACCGCCGGTGGGACGCCGACATCCGCACCCTGCGTGCGACACTCGGACGGCTGGGCGACCTACAGAAGATTGAGTCGAGGTTCGACCTGGATCAGCCCGGGCTGCTCGAGACCGGGCCGCACGGCGGCCTGCTGCGCGATCTGGGCAGTCACCTGGTCGACCAGATGCTGTGGCTGCTCGGGCCCGCCGCCAGCGTGCACGCCGCGCTCGACTGGACCGACTTCCCCGATGGCCGGACCGACTCGGCCTTCGATATCACGCTCACCCACCTATCCGGAGTCCGGTCGCGGGTCTCCTCGACCAAGCTCAACCGGCTCGATGACCGTGAGCTACGCGCGTACGGCACTGCGGGCGCGTACATCTGCCACAGCACCGACGTGCAAGCACGGGACTCGCTCGCGGGAAAGCGGCCCGCCGACCTCGGCGACGCCTGGGGCTATGAGCCCGCAGAGTCCTGGGGAGTCCTGTACACAGCGGACGGAGCCGCCCAGGTGCCGTCCGAGCGCGGCGCCTATCAGGACTACTACAGCGGGCTTGTGGCGGCCCTGCGCGGCGAAGGCCCGGTACCCGTCCCGGTGCGCGAAGCCATCCACACTCTGGAGGTACTCGACGCCGCCCGAACGAGCGCGGCCGAAGGACGTGTCGTCGCGCTCCATGCCTTACGGAGCCGTCGGCGCCGTCAACGGCCCCCGACTCGATCGAACGTTCCCGCCCAGCAAGATGCCTTCCACCTACTGACCAGGAAGCTGACCAACGTAATCTAGGTTCCAGCCGGCCGCGCGGCGGGCGATCGCACGGCGGCTTCCCGAGATAGTCGCCGCCGCCGTCCTGGAGTTCTGCGAAGCCACCTCGCCATCAGCCCGCACCGCGTCGGTAAGCCGCTGTTCGGCCCCTTGGCCGGCTGCCATGGAGCCCGACGCGGCACCTACCGGATTGTCTACCGAATCGACGAAGACAACCGCACCGTCCACGTCCTCGACATCGACCACCGCTCCGAGATCCACCGCCCGCGCTGGAAAGGCGCTCATGATGGAATACCTGGTCACTATGACCACTTCCGTTCCGGATGGGACTCCGGACGAGACAGTCGAGCAAATCCGGGCCCGTGAGGCCAGCCGGTCGCGCGAGCTGGCGGCCCAGCAGCACCTGCTCCGGCTGTGGCGGCCGCCGCTGCGGCCCGGCGAATGGCGCACCCTCGGGCTGTTCGCCGCAGCCGACGGCACCCGGCTCGAGCAGGTCCTCGCCTCGATGCCGCTGCGGGTGTGGCGTACGGACGAGGTGACGCCGCTGTCGCCGCATCCCAGCGACCCAGCCCTGCCGCCCCAGCCGGGCGCCGCCGAGTTCCTGACCACCTTCACGATCACGATGCCGCCGGGCACTCCCGGCCAGGCCGGCACGGACGCCGAGACGCGCGAGGCACAGCGGGCGAAGGAACTAGCCGGGCAGGGGCACCTGCTCCGGCTGTGGCGGCTGCCCGAACCGGGACGCGCGCTGGGCTTGTGGCAGGCCGGGGACCTGGCTGAAATGCAGGCGATCGTGGCATCACTGCCGCTGGATCCCTGGATGACCACGAACATCGTGCCGCTGGCCCCGCACCCGAGCGACCCGGGCAGCGCCGGAAGCGGGTAATGGTTCACCCCCGGGGTCAGAGGTCGAGGCGATCCCTTCCTTCGCGGATCCCAGTCCGCAGCCGCTCGATGTCAGCACGGCTCAACGACCTCTGCCACTCGCTCAGCGTGCCACCAACCATGAAGCCGCCCGCCGTAGCCTCGGCCGCGGTGAGCAGGAAACCACTGGGCAGCGCAGGCCGCACCAGGGGGAAGGCCGGGAATCGCAGTGACCGGCGTCGGCCGCGCACGTACAGGGCACGGGGCCGGATGAAGATGGAGCGCCCGTCGGCGCCCGCCTCCACCTCCAGTCGTGCCCACGGCGCGCGCGCCAGGCCAAGCTGCGGAACGCCGTCCAGCCAGGTCAGGTTGAGCAGGGGGGAAGCGGCAGCCAGCCAGCGGGCCGCGACCGAGGCCGGAACGAACGCCTCGACCAGCAGCGGCGCGGCAACCAGCGCGGGCTGGCTGCCCGGCCGCAGATGCACGTTCCTGGCCAGGACCTCCAGCCGGTCGAGCCGGTAGCCGTCCCACTCGACATCCCTGGCGGAGATGCGGACCTGGCCGTACTGGCCCACGGCCCGGGCGACTTCCGAGCCTTCCACCGCGATATCGGTCAGCGTCAGGGTCAGATCGTGCCCGGAAATCCGGAAGGACCTGGGCTTCCCGACGAGCCACGCGCGGGCCGCGCCCACGATCGCGGCGAACGGGTCACCTGGCAGGGTGGCCGGCGAAGGCAGGCCGAGCGACGCGAACATGGCCGAGGACGCCGACAGCATGTCCGACCAGTTCCGCCGCCAGTCATCGGCCCAGGACCGGCCCAACGGCGGCCACCACTCAGCCACGGCCACAACCTGGCTCAGGGCACCTGGGCAGGCCACGGACCAGGCAGCCGGTAAGGCCACGAGCCCGCGCTGTCACTGACCGAGCCGGTCCGGCAGGACGCGCCGCCAGACCGCCGACATCGGCTCGGCCTTGCACATAATCCCTGGGCAGGACACCGAGTACTCCTTCGTCTTGCGCTCTGCAGCCATCGTAGTTCCGGACGGCGAGACGTCGAGTTGCTGGTCGGTTTCGCCCACGCTGCTGGAGAATTCCGATGAGGTGGTCAGCACCACCGAGAATGTGCTTGTCCATCAGGCTTCTCGCCTTATCCGCAGGTACTCGCCCGGACGCACGGTACCTGAGATGATCAGTTCACGAACGTAGCTAGCCACCTCCTCCGGAAGCTGCTGCCGCGAGCCGCGGGGATGGATAGGAACCACGTCAGTGACCACCGGTCGGCCCCCGTTACCAAACATAAAACATGATACATGTCACTGGCTCACGGTTCCGGGCGAAGTTCGGCGAGGCCTGAGCTCACGTGCACGGCGTCACCCGGACACCGGGCGGCATCCGCGGGCGCTCGACCGGAATGGACCCGCCGCATCAGCTTGTCCGGCTCTGACCTGGCCGGCCAGCGGAAAGTGGAGCGATGACCGCAGAAGTAAGCGCTGAGGATTTCCGGCTGATCCTGGACCAGGTCCGCGACTTCGTCCGGACCAGGGTGCTGCCCCGCGAGCAGGAGATCGCCGACACCAACGCCATCCCGGCCGACCTGCGCAGGCAGGCGGCCGAGATGGGCCTGTTCGGCTACGCCATCCCGCAGGAATGGGGCGGCCTGGGCCTGGACCTGACCCAGGATGCCGAGCTGGCCATGGAGTTCGGCTACACGTCGCTGGCGCTGCGGTCCATGTTCGGCACCAACAACGGGATCGCGGGCCAGGTCCTGGTCCGGTTCGGCACCGGCGAGCAGAAGACGCAATGGCTGGAGCGGATCGCCTCCGGGGAGGTGGTCGCCTCGTTCGCCCTGACCGAGCCCGGGGCCGGCTCCAACCCCGCGGGGCTGCGCACCAGCGCGGTCCGCGACGGCGGCGAATGGGTACTCGACGGCCAGAAGCGGTTCATCACCAACGCGCCGCTGGCGGACCTGTTCGTGGTGTTCGCGCGCACCCGGCCCGCTGGTGAGTCCGGGACCGGGATCGCGGTGTTCCTGGTGCCCGCCCCCTCCCCCGGCCTGCAGGTCGGGCCCAAGGACAAGAAGATGGGCCAGGAAGGCGCCTGGACCGCGGACGTCACCTTCTCCGGGGTGCGGGTGCCCGCCTCCGCGCTGATCGGCGGGGACGAGGAAGCCGGATACCGGGCGGCCATGACGTCGCTGGCCCGCGGGCGGGTGCAGATCGCCGCCCTCGCGGTGGGCGCGGCGCAGCGCGCCCTGGACGAGTCGGTCGCCTACGCCGCCTCGGCCACCCAGGGCGGTACGCCGATCGGGGAGTTCCAGCTGGTCCAGGCCATGCTCGCCGACCAGCAGACCGGGGTCATGGCCGGCCGGGCCCTGGTCCGGGAGACCGCGCAGCGCTACGTCAGCGGAGCGGACACCCGGATCGGGCCGTCGGCGGCCAAGCTGTTCTGCACCGAAATGGCCGGCCAGGTGGCGGACCTGGCTGTGCAGATCCACGGTGGCACCGGCTACATGCGAGAGGTACCGGTCGAGCGCATCTACCGGGACGTGCGGCTGCTCCGGCTGTACGAAGGCACCAGTGAGATTCAGCGCCTGATCATCGGCAGCGGCCTGGTCCGGCGGGCCCAGCGACACGCATGAGTAGCCCTCATGGCCCGGTCTGCGGCGACCACCGGCTCGGGCAGCCACGGGCCGACATAGCGTTCCCGCCGGACCCGGGCGGACCGCAGCAGGTCAAGCGCCATCCGCGACACAGCCACGACCGCCCAGGCCTCCACATCGCGCACTGGCTCGTCCTGATCGGCGGCAACCAGCCGGAACCAGCAGTCCGCGACGACGTCCTCGGCATCGCTGTGGCTGCCGATGATCGCGTACGCCACCCGGACCAGCCTCGGCCGCGCCTGGCTGAAGGCAGCGGCCAGCAGGTCGGTGCCGGTGCTCACAACGTGCCCCGCGCCCGCTGCTCGGTCACCCAGTCCGTGAAGGTCTGCGTCCCGCGCAGCCCCGGCCTTACGGACAGGCCGCCGCCCGCGGCCAGGGCCCTGCCCGCCGGGCCGGGCACCCGCACCGAGACGACCAGGCGCCTGTCCCCGCGCGCGCGGACGACCTGGCGGATCATGTCCGCCATTATCTCCTCCCGCGGGCCCGCCGCGGAGCGTGACATCGCGGCCCTTAGGACGGATCTGCCGCGGTCCCGCATGCGCAGGCTGCGCCGCGATGGCCGTCCGGGACGCCGCGAACGCACCTCGCCGTGACAACAGGCGCGGTTGTCGGTGGCGTACGGCACGATGTACCCGTGGCTGACGAAGTGGTCTCGCCGGCGCGCGGCCGGGGGAAGTCGCAGGGCGAAGCTCCCGCCGCGCAGCCTTTCACCCATCTCGGCGTTCCGCACGCCGAGCAGTACCGGCGCCTGCTCCGGGCTTTCGCGCGGGCGAAGGACCGCTTCATCGTGCACCTGCGCCCGGAGGACATCGCCGCAGAGTTGCGGGTCGACTCCGATGACCAGCTGACCGAGGCGCTGGACCAGTTGGTGAGGTGGGGCAACCTGCAGGCCGACGTCGACACCGGCCGCGTCACCACGGTGGAGGACTTTCACCGCAAGCGGTCGCTGTACCAGCTCACGGCCGAAGGACATGCGGCCGAGCAGGCAATCGCGTTCTACGAGGAGGCGATCGGCCGGCGCGGCCAGCTCCAATCGGTCGCCCTGGCCGACATCGCCGGCCAGCTCCAGGCGCTGCTCGCGCTGGCCAGGGAGAGCGATCCCGATCCGGCCAAGATTCACCTGCTGCTGCTGTCGGTGGCGGAGCGGTTCTCCTCACTGGCCGATAACGCACAGGCGTTCATGTCCGGGTTGCGGCGCGCGATCGACTTCTCCGACGGAGATATCGACGGCTTCATCGCGTACAAGGAACGGCTGATCGACTACATCAACCGGTTCATCGCCGACCTCGCCAACTCCGGAGCCCAGATCGCGGTCCTCCTCACTGACCTGGAAGCCGCCGGTCATGAGCGACTGCTGGCGGTCGCCGCCAGGCGTGCGGCCGCCGACGCGGCCCCCGAGGGGGCGGACGCGGCCGAGGCGCTGGCCCACGAGGAAGAGCAGGCACTCGACGCGTGGCGAAACCGGTGGCGCGGCCTGGACGACTGGTTCACCTCGCGCGACGCCGGGCATCCATCGCAGGCCAGGCTGCTGCGGCAGGCTGCCGTCACCGCGATCAAGCAGCTCGTCGATACGGTCGGCCTGCTTAACGAGCGGCGTTCCGGCCGGTCGGACCGGTCGGCGGACTTCGCTGCGCTCGCCCGGTGGTTCGCTGCGGCACCGGACGACGCGGCGGCTCACCGGCTGTGGCGGGCGGCGTTCGGCCTGTCCCCCGCCCGGCACCTGTCCGTCACCGGCGACACCGCGGATGAGTGGGAAAATGTGCCGGCCGGGACGCCGTGGGGCGAGGCACCGCCGATCCGGATTTCGCCCCAGCTCAGGAAGACCGGGAGCTACGAGCGGCGCGGCAAGCCCAGCCAGGTGAGGGACCGCTCCGCGGCCAAGGAGCTGCTGCGCCGCCAGGCGGAGCACGAGGCCGCGCAGACCGCCGAGGCACGACGACGGCTGCGCACCAGCGGGCCGACGCTGCTGTCCGACCTGGACATGCTCGACCCGAGGGCGTTCCGCCTCTTCCTCAGCCTGCTCGGCGACGCGCTCGCGGCACGCGCGCCCGGCGACACCGAGGTGAAGACCGTCACTAACGACGGCAGCCTGGAGGTGCGGCTGCGCCTGGTCCCAGACGGCGGCACGGCCACGATCAAGACCGAGGACGGGGTACTCACCGGCCCCGAGCACGTCATCGAGATCACGGACCTGGTGCCATGATTCCCGCCGAGGAACAGGCGCAGCGCCAGGCCGCCCTCCGCGCCCTGCTCGCCAAGCCGCTGCTTGTCGCCGCCGACGACGCCGAGCCGCTCGTGCTGGTCCGGCGGCACCTGCCGGCGCTCAGCGGCTGGCTGCGCAGGGAGACCGGCTGGCGGCTGGCCGCGGACGCGGAGACGGCCCGGCTGTTCAAGACCGCCCCGCTGGCTTCCGACGCTACCCATCCCGCTCGCGGGCACAACAGGGAGCCGTTCAGCCGTCGCCGGTACGTCGCTCTCTGCCTGGCCTTGTCGGCGCTCGCCCGCGCCGACGCGCAGACCACGCTCGGCAGCCTCGCCGACGACGTGCTAACGGCCGCGGCCGAGCCCAGCCTGGCGGCCACCGGGTTCACGCTGACTCTGGACAGCAGGAGCGACCGCGCCGACCTCGTGGCCGTGGTCCGGCTGCTGCTCGCCTGGGGTGTGCTCAACCGGGTCGCCGGAGACGAGGACGCGTACCTGTCGGCAGGCGCCGACGTGCTGTACGACGTGCGCCGGCCGGTACTCGGCGTGCTGCTGACGGGCAGCAGGGGCCCGTCGACCATCAGCGCCCGGTCGTTCGAGGCAAGGCTCGCGGAGCTGACCGCCGAGCCGGTCGCCGAGACCGACGAACTGCGCAACCAGGCGCTGCGCAGGATGCTCACCCGGCGGCTGCTCGATGACCCGGTCGTTTACTACCACGAGCTGACTGAAGACGAGCGTGCCTACCTGGTCGCCCAGCGGCACAACATTACCGGGCGGATCAGCGAGGCCACCGCGTTGCTGCCGGAGCTGCGCGCCGAGGGCATCGCCATGGTGGACCCCGACGACGAGCTCACCGACGTGCGGATGCCCGAGCAGCGCACCGACGGGCACGTCACGCTGCTGGTCGCCGAGTACCTGGCGGGCAGGGCGCGGGCGCCGCGGGCCGAGCTGCTCGCGTTCGTCCGGCAGGCGGCGCAGGCGCACGCGGGCTACTGGCGCAAGGGCGTCACCGAGCCCGGCGCGGAGATCGAACTGCTCAAGGTCGCGCTGGAGAAGCTCACCGCCCTGCGCCTCATCGAGGTGGACATCAAGGTCACCCGCGACGGCACCGATACCGTGATCCGCAGCCGCCCGGCCATCGCCCGCTTCGCCCTCGCCGAGCCCACCATCCGGGAGCCCGGCAGTCCCCCCAGGGGGTACGAACAGTTGACGATTTCCTTATCACTGGTTATCATCAGTAGTCGTGAGACTCAGTGAGTGGGCCAAGCGTGAAGGTGTCTCGTACATCACCGCGTGGCGGTGGTGGAACGACGGCAAACTGCCGGTGCCGGCCCGCAAGGTCGGCAAGCTGATCCTGGTGGACGTACCGGAACCGGCTCAGGGCCGCACTGTCGTCTACGCCCGGGTTTCCTCCGCCGGCCAGAAACCTGACCTGGACGGCCAGATCGCGCGGGTGGTGGCCTGGTGCGGCGGCCAGAACCTGCCCGTGGACGGGACGGTCACTGAGATCGGGTCCGCGCTGAACGGGCGGCGGAAGAAGTTCCTGCGCCTGCTCGGGGACCAGGCGGTGACCACGATCGTGGTTGAGCACCGGGACCGGTTCGCCTGGTTCGGTGCTGAGTACGTTGAGGCGGCGCTGGCCGCATCGGGACGCCGCCTGCTGGTCGCGGACCCGGCTGAGGCCGACGATGACCTGGCAGGGGATGTGACGGAGATCCTCACCTCGCTGTGCGCCCGGCTGTACGGGCGCCGGGCGGCGCCGGACCGGGCCGCCCGGGCGCTGGCCGCGATGGAGGCCAGCGATGCCTAAGTACCAGGCTCCCGCCGGGACGATCGTCCGCGGCTGGACCGTTGCCCTGGAACCGTCCCCGGAACAGGCCGCCAGGTTCCGCCGGGACTGCGGGGCGCGACGGTACGCGTACAATTGGGCCGTCACCGCGATCAGCGAGTCCTTCGAGGCCGGCAGGGAAACCGGCGGCTACGACAGCGCGGTGTGGTCGGCGTACAGCCTGCGCAAGCGGTGGAACCAGGTCAAAGGCGAGACTGCGCCGTGGTGGGCGGAAAATTCCAAGGAGTCCTACGCGGGCGGGATCGCCGATGCCGTCACCGGGCTGAAGAACTGGCACGGCTCCAGGACGGGGAAACGCCAGGGCCCGACGGTCAGGTTCCCGCGGCGGAAGAAGAAGACCAGGGACCGGCTCCGCTGCACCTACACCACGGGTGCGCTCCGCGCCGGCGGCTCCCGTACGGTCGTGCTGCCTGGCGCGGGACAGGTTCGTACGGCGGAGAACATACGCCCGATCTGGCGGCACGTGCGGCGGGGAACCGCCCGGCTGCTGTCAGCGACGATCCGGGAGAAAGCCGGACGGTGGTCGGTGTCCTTGCGGCTGGAGATCACCGCACCCCGGCAGCCCGCCCCCCGCACCAGCACCGTCGGCGCCGACGTGGGGATCGGGAACAACCTCCTCATCGTCATGCACCCGGACGGGACCGTCGCGGAGAAGGTCCCCAACCCCAGAGCGCTGCGGGACTCGCTCGCGGGCATCCGGAAAGCAAACAAGGCACTGGCGCGGAAAACGGAAGGCTCGCCGCGCTGGTGGCAGGCCAAGCGTAAGCTCGCCCGGACTCAGGCGCGGGCGGCGAACATCCGTTCCGACGCGATACACAAGGCGGCAACTCACCTGGCTAAAACCCACGGCCGGGTAGTCATCGAGGATCTCGCGGTACGGCAGCTCATCCGCGGACTGCGGTCGCATCGCAAGTCCTGGGCGGACGCCAGTGCCGGTGAGATGCGCCGCCAGCTCACCTACAAGGCCGGCTGGTACGGCTGCGACCTGCGGACCGCCAGCCGATGGTACCCGTCGTCGAAGACGTGCTCGGCGTGCGGGCACATCAACGCGGACCTAGCCCTCGCGGATAGGCGCTGGGCGTGCCCGTCGTGCCGGACGGTTCATGATCGGGACGAGAACGCCGGGGTCAACCTGGCGCGTCTCCCGGCCAGTCAGGCCGAGGCGCAGAGCGACGGTAAGACCGGGCTCGCCCGGCACGTCGCGACGAAGCGCGCGAATCACCTGCGAAAGGTGGCCTGAAATGAACAACTACGTTTCAGGTGACGGCAAGATCGGAACGAGCCCGACCAGAAAGGCGGCGGCTGATGCTGCGAGCACCATCTTCTGAGCGGTGGAAGCCGCTGCGGGCCGGCCTGGTCGACATGTTCTACTACGACCAGGAAGAGTTCTGGTTCCACGACGGCCGCCTGCTCCTGCGCGGCAACAACGGAACCGGCAAGTCGAAGGTGCTCGCCCTCACGCTGCCGTTCCTGCTCGACGGCGACCTCGCGCCGCACCGGGTAGAGCCGGACGGCGACCGGCAGAAGCGGATGGAGTGGAACCTGCTGCTCGGCGGCAAGCACCCCGGCCCCGAGCGCCTCGGCTACACCTGGCTGGAGTTCGGCCGCAGGGTTGCGGACGGCACCGAGGAGTTCTGCACGATCGGCTGCGGGCTGAAGGCCGTCGCCGGGCGTGGCATCGCACGGCACTGGTTCTTCGTCACCAGCCAGCGCCCCGGTGCTGAGCTGCAGCTGCTGCCCGACAGCCGTGTCCCGCTCACCAGGGAGAAGCTGCGGGAGGAGATCGGCCAGCACGGGTTCGTGTATGACCGGGCGGCCGACTACCGCCGGGCGGTAGATGAGCACCTGTTCGGCCTCGGCCCGCACCGCTACGAGGCCCTGGTCAACCTGCTGATCCAGCTGCGCCAGCCGCAGCTGTCGAAGAAGCCCGACGAGAAGCTGCTGTCCAGGGCGCTCACCGAGGCGCTGCCCCCGCTCAGCCCCGGCCTCGTGACGACCGTCGCCGAGGCGTTCCGCGGCCTCGATGAGGAACGCGACGCGCTGCGCTCCCTCGCCGAGGCTCAGGAGGCGGCGACCGCCTTCCTGAGCCACTACCGCCGGTACGCGAAGGTGGCGGCCAAGCGCAAGGCCGCCGGGCCGAGGCTAACGCAGAGCCGCTATGAACAGCTCAGCCGGGACCTCGCCGCCGCCGAGGAGGCCTTCACGGCCGCCCAGCAGCAGCTGGATGAAGCGCGGCGTGAGCTCACGGAACTGGAGGAGCAGCGTACCGAGCTGGAAGCGCGCCGGGACGCGCTGCAGGCCGATCCCGCGATGCGCGACGCCGAGCGGCTCGATCAGCTCCGCCAGGACGCCGACCGCAAGGAGCAAGCGGCGCGGGACCGGGAGTCCGACCGGAACCGTACAGCGGGCCAGGCCCAGAAGTACGCCGATAAGGCGGCCCAGACCACGCACCGGGCCGGCACCGGACGTGACAAGCTCGTGCTGGCGCTGCGCGAGGCCGTGGCCACGGCAGCTGACGCGGGCTGCGCTCAGCAGCACCAGGCAGCGGTCGCGGCACTCGACGGCCCGGGCCCAGTAAGCGGTGGCCCGGATGCCTTTCCGTCAGCCGGGTCGGCCGACGGCGAGCACCGCGAGGCCGCTGCCTACCTGGATGCCGCCGAGGCGCCGGCGGCCGGCATTCTCGCCCGGGCCAGGCGAGCGGCCCAGGCCATCGCCGACCGGCAGGCGCAGGCCGTCGCGCAGCTGGACCGGCTGCTCGCCGACGTCGCCGGCACGCGCGGGCACCTACAGACTGCGCGGGAAGCGGACGGCAGGCTGTCGGCTGAGGTGCAGGCCGCGGCGGACCGGGTCACGGCCGCCGACCTGGCCGTAGCGGAACGGATGCGGCTGATCCTGGATGGCTACCGCTTGTACCTGAGCGGCCTGGCCGAGTTGCGGGTCGCCGATCCCGACGAGCTAATCGCCGTCCTGGAATCCTGGGGCCTGACTGGTGAGGGCGCGAACCGCGCGGCTGCGATCATCGACGACGCCGCCCGCACGGCCGGCGCGGAGCTCGGCCGGCTGGCCGGGGAACTCAACAGTCAGCGGACCGGGCATACGACACGGGCTGGCGAGCTGGCCGAGGAGATCGGCCGGCTGCGCGCGGGCGGCCACGATGCCCCGCCGACTCCGCATACGCGGGCAGCAGGGATCCGCGACGGCCGCCCCGGCGCGCCGCTGTGGAAGGTGACCGACTTCGCGCCGGGCCTGGCTGACGATGAGCGCGCCGGGCTGGAGGCGGCGCTCGAGGCGGCGGGGATTCTCGACGCGTGGGTGACGCCCGACGGGAACCTCATCGACGGGGATGTGATCGTGGTCTCCGGGCTTGCCCCCGTGGCCGGGGAATCGTGCGCCGACCTGCTCGTGCCCGCGATCGATCCTGACGACCTCCAAGCTGGAGCGTTGCGGGAAGAGTCGGTGGCATCCGTGCTGAGTGCTGTCGGACGTGGGCCTGGGACGGCCGGCAGCGGCGCGACATGGGTGACCATGGACGGGCGGTGGTCCAACGGGGTGCTGAGCGGCGCCTGGCGCAAGGACCAGGCCGGGTATATCGGCGAGGGGGCGCGGGAGGCCGCGCGGCGAGCGCGGATCGAGCAGCTTGAGCGCGGGCTCGATGCTGAGCGCGCGGCGATCGAGGGCCTCGACGCGGTCCTGGCGGATATAGCGGCGCGACAGAATCGCCTCGCGGACGAGCACCGCGGCGTGCCGCCGGACGACGGGGTACGCGAGGCGCACACGAAGGCCGCTGAGCGGCGCGAACAGCTCGCGCAGGCGCGCAGGGATCATGCGGAGGCCGCCGCGAAGCTCCGGCAGCGGCAGGCGGAACTGGCGGCCGCGCAGGTGCGGGCGGCGGAATTCGCGGTCGATGTCGGCCTGCCTGCGGACCGGGAAGAGCTTGCCGCGGTGCGGGACGGGCTAGGTGCCTACCGGGTGGCGCTCGCCGCTCTCTGGCCGGCGGCCGAGGCGGCGTACACCGCGATCCGCGCCGCGGCCGACGCGGAGACGGAAGTCACCGATAGCCTGCAGCTACTGCTTGAGGCGAGCGAGCGGGCCGCCGAGGCGCGGGATGCGGCCGGCGTGGCGGCGATTACGTACCAGGAACTGCTGGCCACCGTCGGCACAGCGGTGGCGGAGCTGCAGCAGCGGCTCGCCACGGTGAGCTCGGCTCTCAGCCGGCTGAAGGCTATGCAGGGGGACGCCCGTCAGCGGGAGCAGGGGGCGCTCGAGGCGCGCGGCAAGGCGGACGGGAAACAGGGCGAACTACGGACGCAGGTCGAGGATGCGGCGCGGCTGCGGGACGACGCGGTGCGCGAGTTCCAGGCGTTCGCCGCCACCGGGCTGCTGCGGGTCGCGGTGACCTCGCTGGAGACCCCGGACGTGGAGCAGCCGTGGGCGGCGACGCCGACGGTGATCCTGGCCCGCGCCGTCAACGCCGAACTCGACTCCATAGACGACGGGGACGCGCCGTGGGACCGGATCCAGAAGCGGGTGACCGAGGAGCACAAGCTGCTGGCGGACGCGATGGCCACGCACGGGCACTCGGCGGGCCTGACGCTGAGCGAGGGAGTCATCGTGATCAACGTGGTCTTCCAGGGCCGTAGCCACGACCTGCCAGGGCTGGCCGAGGCGCTGGCGGCGGAGGTGGAGCAGCGAACCACGCTGCTGTCGGCGCGAGAACGGGAGATCCTGGAGAATCACCTGCTCAACGAGGTGGCGGGGACGCTGCACGAGCTGATATCGGCGGCCGAGACCGAGGTCAGGCAGATGAACGACGAGCTGGAGTCGCGGCCGACGTCCACGGGCATGAAGCTGCGGCTGATCTGGCAGCAGGCCAGGAACGCGCCCGAGGGCCTCGACCGGGTCAGGCTCAAGCTCCGGCAGACGATCGACGCGTGGTCCGCTGCTGACCGGGCGCTCGTGGGCGCGTTCCTGCAGCAGCGGATCGCCGCCGAGCACGCGGACAATCCGGCGGCCGGCTGGGCCGAGGCGCTGACTTCGGCGCTTGACTACCGGGGCTGGCATGAGTTCGCGATCCAGCGGTACCAGGACGGGCAGTGGCGGCCCGCTACCGGCCCCGCTTCGGGCGGCGAGCGCGCGCTGGTGGTATCGGTTCCGCTGTTCGCGGCGGCCTCGTCGCACTACAAGTCGGCCGGCAACCCGCACGCGCCGAGGCTGATCGCGCTCGACGAGGCGTTCGCCGGGGTGGACGACGACTCCCGCGCCAAATGCCTGGGCCTGCTCGCCACCTTCGACATGGACGTGGTCATGACCAGCGAGCGGGAGTGGGGCTGCTACCCGCAGGTGCCCGGACTTGGTATCTGCCAGCTCGCCCGCCAGGATGGCGTCGACGCGGTCCTGGTCACGCCGTGGCGATGGGACGGCCGGGAACGCCGCAGGGCCGAGCGAGTGCCAGTGTGACTGACAGGGTGACCGGCACGGCGGAGGACGGCGCCAGGCTGCACCGCCTGCTTGGCGGTGAGCCCACCGCGTGGCTGGTCCGGCGGGCGCGAGACCGGCTGGAGGCCGGCCGCCCGCTGACCGGGACCGTGACCCTGGCCGGCCCGACCGTGGAGCAACGGCGGGCGGTCGAACGGCTGACCGGCAGGCCGCCCCGTTCTGGTACGTCGCTGTCAGTGTCGCTGCCCGAGGTGGACCGGGTGCTGCGCGAGAGCGGGGCCGCGCCGGGCGGGCTGGCCGAGGGCGTGACGCTGCTGACCGGTCCGCTCCGGGACCGCAACCGCGACCGGATGGATACCGCATCCGCCTGGGCAGCCGCCTTCGCGCCGCTGGACGACGCCGTAGTGGGCCGCGACGAACTAGCCGCCTGGCGGGGGTGGCTCGACGCGACCGGCGTCGTGCGCCGCCTGGCCCCTGCACCTCATGTGGCGCTGGCACTGCTTGACCAGGTGGCGGCGGTGCTGCGACGACTGCCGTCGCGAGGAATCCCGATCGGGCGGCTCGCCGCCGAATGCTGCGGCGACGCGCACGCCCTCGATGACGGTCGCCCGGCTGGGACGCTCGCCGTGTCCGCGGTCCGCGCGCTGGCTGGCCTGCCGTTCGCGGCCGAGGTGAGCGCGGACTCCCGCCGTATGGTGTGGGCCTCCATGGGCGTTCACCTTGACGACCTCTCCTCACTGGTGCTCTGCCTCGGCCTGCCCGGTGACAGCCGCACCGCCCTTGGCAAGGTGCTGGCGCTGCACCGGGAGACCGGGCAGCCGACGGTGCTCACCCTCAGGCAGCTGCGCTGCCACGATGAGGCGCTATCAGCGGGATCCGTGCGGATCTGCGAAAATCCCGTGGTGATCGCGTCCGCCGCGGACGAGCTCGGCAGCCGCTGCCCCCCGCTGGTCTGTGTCGGCGGCCAGCCGTCCGCCGCCGGATGGCGGCTGCTCGACCTGCTGGCGGCGGGCGGCGCGCAGTTCCGCTACCACGGCGATTTCGACTGGGGCGGTATCCGGATCGCCAGCGCGGTTCGTCAGCGAGTGGGCCAGGGACAGTCGCGCTGGCAGCCGTGGCGGTATGACAGAGGCGCTTATGAGGCCGCAGCGGCAACAGTGTTGGCTGTGCCTGCCGCCGCGCGGCTGCCCCGGCTGGCCGGCGACCCGGTCGCGACCCCCTGGGATCCGGGTCTGGCGGACGCCATGGCGCGCCACGATGTTCGCGTCGAGGAGGAACTTTCCCTCGACGCCCTGCTCGCGGATCTGGCCTGACCAGGTTCCGGTCAGGCAGAGCGCAGCCGGCACCGCGACGGTCACGGCCGCGCCCGATGCGCCCCACCGCTCGGGGGCGATCGGCGCGCATGGAATGAAGTTCTAGAATGTGATGCCAATGGAGGCTGGTCGCGACGGGAGTGCCATCGATGAAGGCCGGCCCCGGCGCGGGTTACCGGCGCCGACGATCTAGGTGCATCAGCTGGCCGCGCATGGGGGGCTCGATAGCGGCCGTTTGCGCGGGTAGCGTGATGTAAACGGGCGGTGCGGGTTTGGGTCGGCGCATAACGGTTCGGGACATCCGGGCACGACGGCCGCATGCAGAGGTGGCCGCGACTAGGACAATGGTCCGCGGAAGCCAGCAGCGCCTGGGGAGGCACGGTGGACGGAGAGGAACCCGGGCAGGCGGATGTCATCCTAACCCGGCTGGACGGGGGCTCGCGGCTGGCCGGATACCGGCTGGAGGAGCGGATCGGCGCCGGCGGGATGGCCGTGGTGTTCCGCGCGCGTGACAGGCGGCTGGGCCGGACGGTCGCGCTCAAGGTGCTGATACCCGCGCTGGCCACGGACGAGGACTTCCGCGAGCGCTTCCTCCGGGAGTCGCGCGCGGCCGCAGCCGTAGACGATCCGCACATTATCCCGGTGTACGAGGCGGGCGAGGCCGACGGCGTGCTGTTCATCGCGATGCGGTTCGTCGCGGGCGGGGACCTGCGCGCGGTTATCCGCCGCGAAGGACCGCTGCCGGCGCACAGGGCGGCCTCGTTTATCTCCCCCGTGGCGTCGGCGCTGGACGCCGCGCACGCCGCCGGCCTCGTGCATCGCGACGTCAAGCCCGCGAACATTCTCGTGGACACCAGGACCGGCCGTCCCGATCACGTGTACCTGTCGGATTTCGGGCTGAGCAAAGGCGTGCTGTCGTCGGTTGGCCTGACCGGGACCGGGCAATTCCTCGGCACGCCGGACTACTCGGCACCCGAGCAGGTTTCCGGCCGGGCGGTGGACGGGCGAGCAGACCAGTACGCGCTGGCGTGCGTGGCGTTCACGCTACTCACCGGACGGCCGCTGTTTCCGCGCGACGAGCCCATGGCGGTGCTCTTGGCGCACACGTCCGAGCCCCCGGCATCGGTCTCCGCCCAGCGTCCGGACCTGCCGGCCACCACGGATCAGGTCCTCGCCCGAGCGCTGGCTAAGGCTCCGGGGAACCGGTTCGGCACCTGCGGGGAATTCGCCGAGGCGCTGCGCGAAGCCCTCGGCGTGGCGTCTTACACGGCCCAGGCGGCCGGCCCGGCCGCGATCACCGGTGCGGTGACGCCTCCGGAACGGTCGGTGGCCGCAGCGTCGACGCGGACGGCGGTTCCCTTACGGGCCGCTCCGGTACGGGATGAGGTGAGCGGTAACCCGGTCCCTCCACGGCGTGAACGCCGGCGCTGGTACCCGGCGGTTGCGGTGGCGGCCGGCGTCGTGCTGATTCTGGCAGGGGCCGTCGTGGCCATACTCGTGAACCCCGCATCGCACGGTTCCCCCGCCGCCGGCACGCACCCCACAGGCGGCGGAACGGCAAGCCGGCCGACTTCGGCTAGCACACTCGCCGCCCGGCTCGCGGATCCCGGCGGCAAGGGCATCGTCTCGGCCGGATTTGTCCAGGGCGGCGAGATAGCCGCCATCGACGCCAACGGGAGCACCTACCTCTGGGATATCGCGACCAGGCACGTCGCCGCCACCCTGACAGATCCGGGCCACCAGGGCATCGCCACCGCCTCCCTCGACCGTGGCGGCCGGTTCGCGGTGATGGCTGGCCATGCCGGCGCCACCTACGTCTGGGAAATCGCGTCCCATCACCGGATAGGCACCCTGCCCGGGCTGAACACCCTCTTCCTGCTGATCAGTCCCGGAGGTGACACGGTGATCGGCGTGGACGCGAACCGCGACGGAATCGCGCTGACTGACTCGACCCAGGGAGACCAGCTCACCTTCACCGACCCCGACCGCACAGACCTGACCGCCGGGGCCGCGCTGAGCCCGGACGCCAGCACCCTGGCCGTGAACGACACCAGCGGGCGGACCTATCTGTGGGATACCGTGACACGGACCATGATCACCACCTGGAAGAGCCCCGGCGGTGCCGCGAATCTCGCGGCCTTCAGCCCGGATGGCAAGACGCTCGCCGACACCGCCGGAGCGGGCAAGGTCTACCTCTGGGACATCCCGTCTCACCGTCTGGCCGGCACCGTCCCCATCCCGGGCCGCACCAGCCTAGGCGGAATGGCCATCAGCCCGGACGGCAAACTCCTGGCCGAGGTACGCGGCAACAGCGACAAGGTCTATCTCTGGGACCTGTCCACGGGGCAGGAGGCCGCCGCCATCACCGACCCTGGCGGCAAGTTCACAGCCTCCGCCACGTTCAGCCCGGACGGCAAGACGCTGGCTATCGGTGACAGCGACGGCAGCACCTACCTGTGGAACATCCAGCGGGAATAGTCACGCGCCCGCTATCGCAGGACAACGCGAGGTCCCGGTACTATCGCCCATGATCCGGAGAATTGGGAGGGCGCAGCGGTGAGCGACGCGGCAGCGTGGAAGCCGGGGCAAGACACGCAGGCGGTCGCGACGGCACGGCTGCAGGGTCAGGACCCAGACAAGATCCACTGCGCGGCGTGGGGAGTTATCGGCAACCTGGGTGACAGCATCTGCTATGCCGGGGTCCCTGCGAAGGTCGAGGCGATCCAGGCCGAGCTACGGCGCCGGGTCACCGCTGAGGACCTCCCGGTTCGGGTCATCGCACCCAACTACGCGGGCGGGATCTCCGACGGGCAGCGCAACGGCACACTCGAGATGCGGTACTCGCTGATCGGCCGCGAGACCACCAACGACGGCGTTTGCCTGCACCTGGAGGGGAGCGACGTCCGCGGGGTCATCGCTGTGGTCGCCTGTGACAAGCCGCCGATCGGGACGCTAGCGGCGATCCTTGAGCGTAACGTGCCGGCGGTGATCATGTCCGACGGGTCGATCCGCCCCGGCATCGACTCGGTCACCGGCGAGCCAGTGGACATCGTGTCCTGCTTCCAGGCGGCGGCCGAGCCGCCGGCCGAACGGCGCCGCATTGCACTGGAGGGCTCCCCCGGCCACGGCAGTTGCGGAGGGATGTTCACCTACAACACTATGCAGTCGTTCATCGCGACCTGCGGCATGGAACCACTGCACATGGTCGGTCCCGCATCCGAAGACCGTCGCCGCATTGAGGAGTTCCCCGCCCAACTGCTCGACGCGCTGCAGGTTCTGGCGAAGCGCGGCATTAGGCCCCGCGACATCGTCGTCCCCGCGTCATTGCGCAACGCCACACTGGTGGCCATCGCGATGGGTGGCTCCACCAACGTCGTGCTCCATGCGCCGGAGCTGGCCCGGGCCGCGGGCATCAACTTCTGGCGCGAGGTGGTCAGCCAAGAGGAGTTCAACCGGCTCTCGCGCACGCTGCCGGTACTGATCAACGCCCGTCCTTTCGGTAGGTACTCGATGGTCGACATCGATGGCAAGGGTGGCCTGCCGGTGATCGTCCGTGAGCTGCTCGACGCAGAGCTGCTCGACGGCGACTGCCTCACCTGTACCGGGGAGACGCTAGCTGGGCAGGTCGCGCGGCTGGCCCCGCCCAAGCCGGACGGTGAGGTGATCCACTCGCTGTCGACGCCGTTCAAACCGACCGGCGGCCTGCGGCTGCTGCGCGGCAACCTGGCCCCCGACGGCGGCGCGGTGATCAAGCTCGCCGGCGTCGAGGCCGGCATGGAAGAGGGCCGGTTCGCCGGGCGCGGCCGGGTGTTCAACAGTGAGGCCGCGCTCATCGAGGCGCTCTCGTCCGCACCCGAGCATTTCGATGACCACGACATGGTGGTGATCCGCTACGAGGGTCCACGTGGCGCTCCCGGTATGCCGGAGCTGCTCGATCCGACGTCACGGATCACAGCGCTGTGCCGCCGCCGCGGCATCACCATCGCGCTGATGACCGACGCCCGTTTCTCCGGCGGATCGGTCGGGCTGGTCATCGGCCACGTCTCACCCGAGGCTGCGCTCGGCGGCCCAATCGCGCTCATCGAGGAAGGCGACACAATCATCGTGGACGTCAACCACGACAGCGTTGACTGCAGCGAACTAAGCGACCCGGCGACACTCGCGGAACGGCAGGCACGATGGCAGGCGGAAGCCGGACGCAACGGCGGCACCCATCCGCTGGTGCGACCCGCTAGCACGCGGCTGCTGCGGCGGGCGCGAGCGAGCGCGCTGCCCCCGCTCCAGGGCGCCGGGCTGTCGGATGGTGGTATCGCCACGGCCGTAAATTAGGGACGTTGACGTCCTGGCCGACATGCCGGGCTCGCTCGGGATTCGGTTCGTGGCCGTGGCGTCCATGGCTCTGGGCGAGCCATGGCTGGTCCGGGACAAGCTACTGGTTCGATCCCAGTACACCGCATCGATCCGCCGCTGCTGCGAGTAGAACTACGTGCAGCGGCCGAGCTGAGCTCGTTTTGGCCCTTCCGGGGTTTCCAGGGCTCGACCATGCCCTTGCCGCCGGACATCGCCAGCGCGTTGCGAGAACGGGCCGCGCCCCGGCTGGCAGCACTGTGACGCGGGTGCCGCGATCTCCTGCGCACCAAGCCGGGCGAGTGGCAGACCTGCCGCTTATCGCCCCGTGGCCCGCGCTAAAGGCTACGTCGACGACAAGACGTTTGACCAGATGACAGGAGAGCTGAAAGCGTGTCAGCGATGGATGAACTGTCTCGTGCCGATGCCGCGCCCTGGGCCGCGGGTGGCTCTATGTTCAGTCAACCCGGCCTGGCCGGGCCGGTGGCCTGGGCCACACCGCAGGATCTGGACCGGCTGCGAGCCAGGCACGCATCCGGGCGGCTGGGCAAGCCGCCCGTGCCAGCCGGTGTCGCATCCCCACGGCTGGGCGATGAGCTGTTCGCCCGGCTCTTGGCCTACGGCACGCCACAGGAGACTCATCCGGGCGATGTGCTGTTCCGGCCGGGCGACGAAGATGTCGATCTGATCGTGGTCGACCGTGGTTCGGTGGAGGTTGTGCGGACGGAGACGGCCGACGTGCCCGCCGAGACCGTCGCGGTGGTGGATGCGGGCGGCTTTGTCGGCGAGCTGAACCTGCTGACCGGGCAGAATGTCTACCTTTTGTGCCGGGTGCGGGCGGCCGGGACGGTCTACCGGGTGTCGCCGGAGCATCTGCGGCAGCTCATGGCGAACGACGTCGAGCTCTCCGACATCGTGTTCAAGGCGCTGATCGCCCGCCGGGAGCTACTGCAGCGCAGCACCGCCGCCCGGGCGGTGGAGATCGTCGGCGGCGCCCGGTCGGCGCCGGCGCTGGCACTGCGGACCTACGCCGCCCGGCAGCGTCTGATCCACCTCTGGTTCGATGCCGACACCCCCGCGGGCCGGGCGATGATGGAGTCCTCCGGCCTGACCAAGGACGACCTGCCCGCCGTCGTCATGCCCGGTACCACGCTGAAGCGGGCCACGCCGGGCAGGCTGGCCGAGAAGCTCGGCCTCAGCTACCGTCGCTCCTCCACCAGGCCCGTTGACGTCACGATCGTCGGCGCAGGCCCGGCCGGGCTGGCGGCCGCGGTCTACGGAGCGTCCGAGGGCCTGGCCACCATGCTGCTGGACGCGGTCGGTACCGGCGGGCAGGCCGCGGCCAGCTCCCGGATCGAGAACTACTTCGGCTTCCCCTTCGGCCTTTCTGGTGCCGACCTGACCGGCCGGGCCGTGCTCCAGGCGCTGAAGTTCGGTGCCCAGCTAGCCAGCCCCTGCGAGGCGGTCACGCTCGACACCGACCGCAACGGCGACCTGCTCCGCCTGCACCTGCCGGGCGGGGAAGTCATAGACAGCAGGGCGGTCGTCATCGCGACGGGCGCCCGCTACCGGGCGCTCCCGCTGGAGCGCTGGCCTGATTTTGAGGGCGCCGGTATCTACTACGCGGCCACCGAACTGGAAGCCCGGGGGTGTACGGGCAGCCCGGTCACGGTGGTCGGCGGCGCGAACTCGGCCGGTCAGGCCGCGCTGTATCTGGCCGGGCGCGGGAGTGAGGTCTCGCTGGTCGTCCGCGGCGCGGACATCGCCACCGGCATGTCTGCCTATCTCGTCGACCGGCTGCTGGTCCATCCGCGGGTGACAGTGGCTTGCCGGAGCGAGGTCACCCGGCTGGATGGCGGCGACTTCCTCGAGGAGGTCAGCGTCACCGACCGGACGGCGGACACCACCCAGGCCCACCCGTGCTCTGGCTTGTTCTGCTTCATCGGCGCCGAGCCCGCCACCAGCTGGCTGACCGGAATAGCCACCGAACATGACGGCTTCATCAGAACCGACGTCCAGCTGACCGACAATGACCTCGGGCCGGCCTGGGCCGACCTGGGGCGGAAGCCGCTTCCGTTCGAGACCAACGTTCCCGGCGTGTTCGCGGTCGGCGACGTCCGCTCCGGCTCAATGAAGCGGGTCGCCGCGGCCACCGGCGAGGGCGCCAGCGCGATCGCATCGGTACACAAGGCCATCGCCACGCTCGCCTAGCCTCAGGCGGCCATGCTCAAGAAGGCTCGTGGGCGCTCAGTCAGCCCGGCCGAGATCGGCAACGTCAGGATCAGGGCGGCGAGCACGGCGTGGATGCTTGAGAAGCGCTTCGTCTCTCCGGCCTCGCAGACCCTCCTCCAGGCACAGCGGCGTCAAGGTTACCGAAATCACATTGTCCCAGGTCACGCCGACTGGCCTAGACCACAGCGAGCCCAGTCCGTCGCCACCTTGACGGACTCCCGACGGTCACAATCCGATTACCTTCCGTAACACAAGGGGCGGTAAACGTGATGGATTCCTCACTGCAGGATTTGCTGAGCTTCGGTCAGGATGAATAAATCGTTAATTTGTCGAGCCGAGGGCTTGACGACCGAGAGGACCAGCTACGTGGCCGACGTTGATGCCATTCTGGAAGCAGCCCACCTGAAAAACGAGCGCGTATGCGAGTACGTTCGCTACTGGGCCGAGGTTACTGGCGCGGACAACCTCGAGGTCGTGGGGGCCGAGGACGACGCCCGGCTGATAGGGGAGGCCTTGGACGCAGGCGAGATCCTGCCCGCGGGCGAGGGCCTTTACTACTCGCGTAGCTACTACAAGGACACCGCGCGCTCGGAAGCGCGCACCATCGTCGCCACCAGCAACCCGGCCGACCGGGGTGTTTACAACAACTGGTACCCCGCCGGGGAGATGAAGGCCAAGCTCACCGGGCTGATGACCGGCGCGTCGGCGGGCAAGACCATGTACGTGATCCCGTACCTGATGTCGGCTCCGGGATCCCCGCTGGAGAAGTACGCGGCGGGCGTGCAGCTGACCGACAACCGCTGGTAGTGCTGCACATCAACCGGATGGCCCGGGTCGGTGTCGACTTCATCAACAATCTGGCCGACCCGGGCAGCTTCGTCCGCGCCGTGCACGTGACCGGCGACCTGGAGAACCTCGGCCAGGGCACCCCGGAGGACAAGCGGTACTTCGTCACCGTGGCCGACGAGCGCACCATCCTGCACTTCGGCTCGTCCTACGGCGGCAACGCGCTGCTCGGCAAGATCGCGCACGGGCTACGCCAGGCCGCTACGACGGCTGGGCGTCCGGCAAGTTCCTGGCCGAGCAGTTCATGCTGCTCGGCATCATCGACAAGCAGACCGGCAAGAAGCTGGCACATCGCGGGCGGCTTCCCGAGCGCGTCGGGCAAGACCAACCTCGCGATGACCCTGTCCGCCGGACGCCCTCGGCGACCGCTACTACGTCGAGTTCTACGGCGACGACATCGCCTGGCTGTGGGCCGGCGAGGACGGCCGGCTGTACGGCATGAACCCCGAGTTCGGTGTCTTCGGAGTAGCGAAGGACACCAACGAGACCACCAACCCGACGGCGATCGGACTCGATCGCGCCGGGCACCAGGGCGATCTTCACCAACGTCGCCTAGAACGAGAAGACGCACGAGGTCTGGTGGGAGGGCAGCACTCCCGCGCCGCCCGCGGACCTCGACGGCTGGCTGGACTGGAAGGGCAACCGGATCGCCGACCGCATCGCCGTGGAAGCCGAACGACCCGTGGGCGCACCCGAACAGCCGGTTCACCACCACGCTGGCGAACGTGCCGAACGTGGCTGCCGACTACGCGGACCCGCGGGGCGTGCCGATCGACGCCATCATCTTCGGCGGCCGCACCCGGGACCGCGAGCCGCTGATCCGGGCGATCACCGACCTCGCCGAGGGCGTGTACGACGGCCTCACGCTAGGCGCCGAGGCAACGTTCGCGGCCGAGGGCGTGCACGGCCAGCTCCGCTACGACCCGATGTCGATGCGCCCGTTCATGTCCTACCCCGAGGGCGCGTACGCGGCGCACTGGCTCGCGTCATCGGCGCAGTGCACCGAGCAGCCGATCTTCGCGCACGTCAACTGGTTCCAGCGGGACGACGCAGACGGGCATTTCCTGTGGCCGGGCTACCGCGAGAACCTGCGCGCCCTGTTGTGGCTGATGCGGCTGCACGACGGCGTGGTGACCGGCGTCCGACCCCGGTCGGCATCCTGCCGACGCGAGGACGAGCTCAACCTAACGGCCTCGACGATCGACGCCGGCGACCTGGACAAGCTGCTCACCATCGACACCGACGCTGGCGGGAGGAGATCGGCTTCCGCGAGGCCACCTGGCCAGTTCGCCGGCCTGCCGGAGGAGATCTGGGAGTCCCATCGCCGCATCGCCAAGGCCCTCGGCGAATAGAACAGCCAGGCAGCCGCGGGCCGGCGCGCGCCGGCCCGCGACTCCGATGCCTAATCTGACTACCCCGGGCCGGTGCTGGGGCTGCCGGTTGAGCCGGGGATATCGCCGAGGAAACCCAGGACCTCCTGGTTGGCGGCATCAGGGACGTCGGTGAGGTAAACGTGGCCGGCGTCCGGGAAGACCACGAGCCGGGCTCCGGCGACGCCACTGGCGAGTCGTCGACCGTTGACAGCGGGGACAATGCGGTCCAGGGCTCCGTGAATGACCAACGTCGGAACACGGATCTCCGCCAGCCGGCTGGTGGCATCGAAGCTCGCGGCGCCGATGAGCTGGCCGCGGCGTCCCCGCCCGCTGGCCCGGGTGCCCCGGACGATCTGCTGATCTTCCGCTCGGCGGCTGGCCGGGGTGCCGGGTGCATAAAGCAGCTTCCATGCCATCCGGTTGAGGGCGGCGGCGGGCACCAGGGACTGGACTCGCGCGAGCAGTGCGCCACGCGACGCGCTCTCCGCCGAGGCAGCGGTGCACCCGAGGGCCAGCGACCGGACTCTGCCGGGGTGGCCGAGGGCCAGTTGAAGAGCAATGAATCCGCCCATCGACACGCCGTAAACGTGGGCGGACGCGGCGCCGGCGGCATCCAGCACAGCCAGCGCGTCGTCCGCCATCAGCTGCACCGGGTAGGGCCCAGGCGGGTCGGAGCTGCGGCCGATCCCCCGGTTGTCGAACCGGATGACGCGGTAGGAGGCCGCGAGTTCGGGGATGGTGCGATGCCACATGTCAGCCCCATAGGCATGGCCCATGATGAGCAGGATCGGGTCGCCCGTCCCGCTCTGGTCCCACCAGATCCGGGCGTCAGGGCGCTTGACGAATGGCATCATTTCCCTCTTCACGCTGATATGCGACGACCGTGGCCTGTCAGCCCCGTTCCTGGTTGAAGGCTAGGCGACGGCGAGGAGTCAGACGGGAGGGCTGTCTAGGTAGGTCAGAGCCTTGACAGACACGGGCTCGAAATTCCGTGGGCGCAACTGGGTTCGCGATCCGCAAATGCTGCGCTGGTCTCCGATCGCCACGTATCATCTCGACGCTCCGGGCGAACGGCGCGTGTCTGGGCTCGCCGCCGCTAGCATGAACTCGTGACCTACGAACGCATCACCACAGACCCCGCTGTCATGGGTGGCCAGCCTTGCATCCGGGGGCTGCGCTTTCCGGTCGCGACGGTGGTGGCGATGCTCGCGGACGGCATGGTAACCGGAGAGATCCTCGCCGAGCATCCCGACCTCACCGCCGAGGACATCCACGAGTCACTGCTGTATGCCGCCGAGGCTGTACGCGAGCGAGAGTTGCCGCTCCGGCGCACGGCGTGAAGTTCCTCATCGACAACAACCTCTCCCCTCTTCTGGCCGACGCGCTGAAGGCAGCCGGGCATAACGCCGTGCATGTGCGCGACCTGGGCATGCAGGCAGCGCCCGACGAAGCGGTCCTCGAGTGCGCCCGTGCCGACGGGCAAGTCCTGATCTCCGCCGACACCGACTTCGGCGGGCTCCTCGCCCGGTCAAGGGCTAGCAATCCGTCGGTGATCCTCATACGCCGCCTGGTGGGACGCCGAGCCGCGGAGCAGGCATCGATCATTCTCGCCAACCTTGATCAGGTCGCTGACGATCTCACGGCCGGAGCAGTGGTAGTCCTCCATGAGGATCTGCTCCGAGTCCGCCGCCTTCCCATGCCTGGCTGACTAGGCGTTTCCTCGAACAGAACGGGCTGTTGAGCCGATTCATCAGTCGACCTGAAGATGGTCAAGACGTCGATGAGTCCGGGCCAGGAGACGGATTACTCGAAGTGGTCACGGACGGCGACGGACGCCCTGGACGTGGCGAGCACGGCCACGGTGTCGTTTCCTGCGCACGGATCTTCTTACGAGTACCGGGAAACCGCTGCCGCGTCTTTGGGCGGTAGGACAGTTCCTGGGACGATACTTTCCGCATGGTGGCTGTCATACGGTGCGACTCCGATGAACTCGATCGACTGAGATTTAACGACCTGATGGATCATGCGTTCAGCCGCTGCTTGACCGCAGCGGACGGCGGAATCAGATCTTCGTCCGGGTAAGGCGCGATATTGATCTGATGCTGCGCCACGACTCACTGCTTGGAAGGCTGCGACTGTCATGTCGCCGTGCAGCTGAGATTCAGATGAGCGGGGAGGCCGATGGTTCATGAGTGACTGAAAGGACACGTGGTTTTTTAACCCTATCGGTCCATCCCTATCACAGTTCGCTCGATGTACGCAGAATTGGGTATAGATTGCGCAGTTAAGAGCTGATACTGTCCCCCTATCCAACAAAGGGGGTAAGTCATGAGAAGTAAATCCCTGCTTGCAGGCGCGATTGCCATCGTCGGTGTGCTCGCCTTAGGTGTGCCCGTCGTCGATGCCGCAGCGAGCACTGCAGCGACCAGCTCAGGAGCGGCGAAGACCACGTGCACGTACAAGATCTACAACCAGACGCCCACGAAGCCCTCAGGCTTCAGTTTCGGGTACGTCAATTGCCCGAAGCCGTTTGGCAATGGTGTGCAATCGAGCACTTACAGTGCGACCGTTAACACGAAAACCGGCGCGGCGACAAGCAAGGGCTCGTACAAGAATTGGTTCGACACCGGCACCCTGTACGGGACGTATAGCCTACGCGGACAGTACACCAGCGCTACTGCGGCGACGTTGAAGGGCACGTTTACAATTATGGGAGGAACGGGTGCGTTCAAGGCAACCAAGAAGGCCACGGGGACGCTGACCTGTAGCACGACCAACGCCGACGCCACCTCGACCTGCACGTCGATCCTCAAGTAACGGGTCATTGATCGGGTTCGAGTGACGGCACGCCCAGCCGCAAAGGGAGTGGCTGGGCGTCGCCCGGGCAGCCGGAGTCCAGGAACTCCTCCAGGCCGCCGCCATCAGACGGGCTCGGCAAGCCAGGCGCCCGAGTCGCTGAACAATGATGAGCCGAGGAAGACGGCCTCTGCGGCACCGGACCGCGGGACCAATGAGCCAGCTAGATCAGTGGCATCGCCAGCGTGGACGGCGCGGGCGGGCCGGGCGGGCCGGGCGGGACCTCCCAAGGCCGGAGCCCGGCGCGGGGAGCGCCGGACCCGGCGCCGCGAGGCGCCGCCTTGATAAAATACGGCTCAACTCGGCAACGCTTGTGCTCGGTGCATTGTGCTCGGTGCGTGCGCCGGCGGGCTGCATAGGCTTGCGGCGTGATGACGGCGAGCCGGGCTCAGGAGACGGCGCAGGGACTCTTGGCGGAGGCGTTGCCCCGCCGCTGGACGCATGTGCAGGGTGTCGCGGGTCAGGCTGAGCAGGTAGCGGCGTCTCTGGCACTGGGTGAGGTCCTGGTGGCTGCGGCGTGGCTGCATGACATTGGGTACGCCCCCGGCGCCGCTGCCACCGGGTCCCATCCGCTGGATGGTGCCCGGCATCTGGCGGGCCTGGGTGCCCCGGTGCGCGTCGTGAATCTGGTGGCCCGCCACTCCAATGCGATCTTGGAAGCGGAGCTGCGCGGGCTCGGCCCCCAGGTGGGGGCCTTCCCCGATGAGAGCGGGGTGCTGCGTGATGCGCTGTGGTACTGCGATCTGACCACATCCCCGGATGGTGAGCTGGTGGCGGCCAGGGATCGCATGGCGGAGATCAGGCAGCGGTACGGGCCGGGTCACATCGTGACCCGGTTCATCGGCGGAGGGGCGCCAGAGCTGCTAGCCAGCCTCACCACCCAGGGCCGGGCGGTCGGCACGATAACCACTTACTAACCAGAACGTAAATTTTTGGAGGTTCCGGCTATTTGTGTTAAAATAGCCATATGTCACGCAAGGGGCGGCGCTCCAGTAAAGATGAACGCATCGATGCGATTCGCCTGCTAGAACAAGGACATACCAAGGCGCAGGTGGCCCGGATTTGCAATGTCACCGAGTCGTCGGTTTACGGCTGGCAGAAAGCGTACCGCGAAGGCGGACTGGCAGCGCTATCGACGAAGATAGCGTCAGGCCGGAAAAGACTACTGACCGATAAGCAGATGCTGGAGCTGTCCCGGTATCTCCGCCTGAACCCTCGCCAGCTCGAGTTCAATTTCGGCCTGTGGACCAGGAAGCTGGTCCGCGATCTGATCAGGACGAGATTCGGGATCGATTACTCGGAACAGAACGTCGGCCGGATCCTGAAAATGCTCGGCTTCTCGCCGCAACGCCCGGTGTACCAGGCGCTGGAGCGGGATGAGAGAAAACGGCGGATATGGATGGAGGAAACATTTCCGGCCATTAAGGAACGCGCTGAGACGGAGGGGGCGAAGATCTTCTTCGCAGATGAGGCGGGGTGCCGGACCGATCACCACTCCGGGAGGACGTGGTTGCCCGTTGGCCAGACCCCGGTCGTGAGAAACCTCGGGAAACATGAGTCAATCGGCATGGCATCGGCCATAAGCATGCGCGGTGCAATGTTCTGGATGACCTTCGACGGAACCATGAACTCGGCGCTTTTCACGGAATTTCTGGACCTCCTCATCCACGACATCGACGGCAAAATATTTCTCATCGTGGACAACGTCAAATATCACACATCTAAAGAAACCAGCGAATGGGTGAAAGAGCACGGGGATCGCATCGAGCTGATCTTCCTGCCGTCTTACTCCCCTGACCTCAACCCGGACGAATGGGTCTGGAAAAACGTGAAGAACGACCATATAGCCCGCGAGGTCCCGCAGCGGCCCGGTCACCTCTTTGAAATCGCCAGGCGAGCGCTCCGAAGGCTTCACGCGGTCCCGGCGAAAATCCGGGCATTCTTCGCGGATCCTCACCTCGCCTATATCCGCCGCGCCTATGCCTGAAATAGAAGTACCTCCAAAAACCTAGTTTCGCCTTGGTAAGGAGATCTGGACACTGATTCCAGTGTTTCAGCTCCCCATCAGCGCCCACACAATCTTGCCGCGGCCAGAAGGGGGTAGGTCCCAGCCCCAGCGCTCGGCCAGGGCGTCAACCAGCATGAGGCCGCGGCCACTCTCGTCATCTATAGCGGGCTGGATCGGTGAGAGGGGCGTCGTGTCCTCGTCCCATACCTCAATGAGCGCTGCCAGCCCATCGGTGGCGAGTCGAAGGTGGATACAGGCCAATCCGTGTTCAGCGGTGTAGCGAGGTCGTTCGTCATGGCCCACTGAGGCTTGGACCGCGTTGGTTACCAACTCGGAGACCACCAGCTCAATCGTGTCGGCCAGGTTGCTCAAGCCCCACTCGCAGGCGATGCTGCGGGCGTGCACGCGCGCGCACGGGGTGGCAGTCGGCAACGCGGCCATGGCCAACACGCTCTGGATGACCCACCTGGCCCTTGGTGCTCCCGCCTGTGCGCATTTTACTGACACGCGGTTCTCCCGCGACTGTGGATGGCGAGACCGGCACCCGAGCTAGGCTCTTTGGAAGACGACTGTTGGCGCACCGAAGCCGTCCGATATACAGTGCCGGTCCCGCCGCTCATGAGGCAGCCTGCCCGGTTGAGTGCGGCAACTTCACGCGCTGCCAGACCTCGGCTAGCTCCTTGTCATTCAAGCTATCCAGGTAGTCCTGCAAGCAGAGTTTCTCGGCCAGCGCTTCAAGGGTGTTTGCGCTGAGGTGACGGCGGAGCAGCGACCGCGGAACGCTGGCGGCTTCGAGTCCACCTCGAACGGCAACCCAGTTCCCAGACGCGCGACCGAGGCGCCAGTTAGGGAAGGAAGCGCCCAAGGATTCGAGGTCCAGCTGGCCGACTGTCCCGGGGAATGGCCCGCAGGCCCTGGTGTTCGTGCGTGGCTGGCGGTCGTTTTCATCTGACATGGCGCGAATACCTTTGGGTGACCTTTTTGTATGTATTTGCCGGTTGCTTATCTTGCGGCCAATTTGGCCTGCGACCCAGGGTTTCTCGGCTAACTGGGACGGCCCTACCGTCCACGTGGTACGTTTGGGACGTTTTAGCCACCGTCCTAAACGTCCCCGGTGGAAGGTGCGACAGTAGTGGCTGGTGAACGCAACGAGCGGCTGCGGGCTGCCATGGCCGCCCGAGGCATGGAAGTTGAGACTTTGGCAAGGCAGGTAGAGGTGGACCCGAAGACCATTCAGCGGTGGATTGGAGGGCGCGTGCCTCATCCCCAGGGCTCCTGACATAGGGCGGGGTGCAGGGGTGGTTGTGGCGGGCTGATCTGCGATTTCGGGCGTGTCGCTCGCGTTTTCTGTGCCCGGTTCGTGAGAAAATTCTTACAAGATGACCGGCCTGGCGGGAGGGGTGGATGATGGCTCGTATGCTCAGCCAGCTCCCTCTCCCGCTGCTGCCGGCCGGAGCGGCCGAGATCGCCCCCGGAGTCGGCTTTCTCGCTGGTGAGGACGGCGGCCTGGTCACGGTGCACGGGCTGGCCACCTTCGCGTGGGACGCCGGGGATGAGGCGGGCCGGCGGCTGGCGGCGGTGCAGCTGGTCCGGCTGCGGGCCGCCTCGCAGGGGCAGGTGGCGGACGCGTTCGGGGTGGATCCGGGCACGATCTGGCGGTGGGATCAGGCGCTGGCCGCGGGCGGGGTGGCCGGGCTGGTGCCGGCCCGGCGGGGCCCGAAGGGGGCCTCGAAGCTGACGCCGGAGCTGGCGGAGCGGATCGCCGGGCTGGACGCGGCCGGGGCGACCCTCCGGGAGATCGCCGCCGCGACCGGGGTATCGACGTTCACCGTTCGCAACGCGCTGGGCCGGGTCCCGTCTAGCGGGCAGCCCGCCGCGGCCGGCGTTACCGCCGGGGAGAGGGCCGGCCTGGACGCCGGAGACGGTGACGCGGGTGAGGGCACGGAGGTTCCGGTGCTGCCGGATCCAGTGCCGCGGGACGCCGAGCGGGTGCTGGCGCGGTGGGGGCTGCTGGGCGAGGGCGCCGCGCCGGTGTTCGCCCCGGGCGCTCGGTATCCGCTGGCCGGGCTGCTGCTGGCGCTGCCGGCGCTGGAGGGCACCGGCCTGCTGGCGGCGGCCCGCGAGGTCTACGGCCGGCTCAAGGACGGGTTCTACGGGCTGACCGCGACGCTGCTGACCGTGGTGTTCCTGGCGCTGGCCGGGGAGCCGCGGGCCGAGGGCGCCACCCGGGTTCCGCCCGCCGCGCTGGGCCGGGTGCTGGGCCTGGACCGGGCGCCGGAGGTCAAGACGATCCGCCGCAAGCTGGGCGAGCTCGCCGCCGCCGGCAAGGCCGCGGACCTGATCATGGCGCTGGCCCGCCGCCACGCCGCCGCCCGGCCGGACACGCTGGGGTTCCTCCACGTTGACGGGCACGCTCGCGTCTACCACGGGACGCGGACCGTGCAGAAGACCCACGCGCCGCGGCTGAAGTTCCCCGCCCCCGCGACGATGGAGACCTGGGTCACCGATCAGGACGGCGATCCGGTGTTCATGGTCATCGCCGAGCCGTCGGACTCCCTGGCCGGCGAGCTGCGCCGCCTGCTCCCCGCGCTGCGGCAGGTCGTGGGCGCGGGGCGGCGGGTGACGGTGTGCTTTGACCGGGGCGGCTGGTCACCGGCGCTGTTCGCCGACATCACCGAGGCCGGGTTCGGCCTGCTCACCTGGCGCAAGGGCCCGGCCCCCGACGTTCCCGCCGCGGCGTTCACCACCGTCGCCTGCACCGACGACCGGGGCCGCCGCCACGAGTACGAGCTCGCCGACTCGACCGTGGAGCTGGGCATCAGCGAGGGGCCGCGTAAGGGCCAGACGGTGACGCTGCGGCAGGTCACCCGCCTGGTCCCCGCGAAGGCCGGCGCCACCCGGCAGATCCACGCGCTGACCTCCCGGGACGACCTGACCGCCGGGGAGGTGTGCTGGCGGCTGAGCTCGCGGTGGCGGGAGGAGAACTACTTCCGCTACGCCCGCACCCGGTTCGCCCTGGACGCCCTCGATTCCTACGCCGCCGCTCCCGATGACCCGGACCGGATGGTCCCCAACCCGGCCAGGAAAACCGCGGCCGCCCGCATCAGGCAGGCCGAAGCCGCCGCCCAGGCAGCCGGGACCGCCCGGGACGCCGCCCTGCTCCAGCTGCGCAGCCCCGCCCCCGGCCAGGCCGCCTACCTGACCAACCAGATGATCAACGCCCTGGCCGCCCCGGTCCAGGCCGCCTGCCGCGAACTCGACGATGCTGACACGGCCGCGGCGGCCATCCCGGCCCGGATCCCGCTCGGCACCCTCACCCCGGACATGGTCCGCCTCGACGCCGAGACCAAGCAGATCACCCACGCCATCCGGATGGCCGCATACAACGCCGAAACCACCCTGGCCCGCGCCCTGGACGGCCACTACGCCCGCGCCAGCGACGAAGCCTACGCCCTGATCCGCGAAGCCCTCACCACCTCCGGCGACATCCACCCCGGTAACGGCGAACTGCTCATTGGACCGTACCCGCTTCGGTGGACACTCGTTTAGCTGCCCGATTCGTCGGGAGAGCGAGAAATGGGTTCGACACGCCGCGCATTTACGCCGGAGTACAAGGCGCAGTCGGTAGCTTTCGTCATTGACGGCGGCCGTTCGGTCGCTGAGGTCGCCCGTAACATCGGCGTTCATGAGATGACTCTTGGCAAGTGGGTGAAAGTGGCACGAGATGCCGCGGAGTCCGGAAAGAATCCGGATGCGCCGCTGGGCGAGTCGGAGCGGGCCGAGCTGGCCCGGCTGCGGGCTGAGTCCAGGGATGATAAGTCCACGATCGCCGAGCTGCGGATGCAGGTGGAGTTCGCAAAAAAAGTAGCGACCTGGTTCGCGAAAGGCAGTCAGTAAGATTCGCCGCTATCGCGGGCTGGGCTGATTCGGATGCTTACCCGGTGTCATTCATGTGTGCCTGGCTGGGAGTTTCACGTTCCGGCTATTACGCCTGGCGGGGCGGGGAGCCGTCCCAGCGGTCCAGGGACGACTCGGCGCTGATCGCGGTCATGAAGAAGGTTTATGAGGAGGCGCGGGGCAATCCTGGGGTGCGCCGGATGCGGGCGGGCCTGGCGGCGCTGGGCCACCTGGTGTCGCATAAGCGTGTCCACCGGCTGATGCAGGCCGCTGGCCTGCGCGGGCGCCACCCGAAGGCGTGGAAGCGGACCACCATCGGCGGGGACCGGCCGGTCCCCGCTCCGGACCTGATCGGCCGGGATTTCACCGCCGCCGTGCCCGATGCGAAGTGGTGCGGCGATGTCACTTACATAAAAACGTGGGATGGGTGGGCTTATCTCGCGACCGTCATTGACCTTTATTCACGCAAAGTTATTGGCTGGGCTGTCGCCGCGCACATGCGGGCCAGTCTGGTCACCGCCGCTCTCGATATGGCCATCGCCGCCCGCAAGCCGTCAGCTGGCGTGATATTTCATTCTGACCGCGGCTGCCAGTATACGTCCTCGGCGTTCGACGTCTACTGCACGGAGAACAATATCAGGCGGTCGCTGGGAAGGACGGGCATCTGCTACGATAATGCCGTATCAGAATCGTTTTTCGCGACGTACAAGAAAGAGCTGATCCACACTCGCCCGTGGCCGTCGCTCGCGAGCCTGGAAAAGGAGACGTCCGACTGGATCGGCAACTATTATAATCCTATCCGGAGGCATTCAACGCTCGGGTACTTGACACCCGGAGAATACGAACTAGGATATAGGCAACTCAGTCAATTGGCAGCCTAATCCGGCGTCCAAAAAAGCGGGTAACTGGTCAGGTCTATTTGTCTTGGCGGTCATTGCGGGCCTAAGCCGGCACGCCGGTGATGCGATGGTGCGCGCATAGGGTGATCTTCCGTTTGTAGTGTCCGGGTGTGCCCGGTGATCATGCTGGTTCTGGCGATGAGGTGCTTGCCGCGCTTGTGGCCTCGCTGCGCCGTGAGCTAGCTGATTCCAGGCCGCTTTAGCGCAGGCCATTGCGGAGCTGGCGCAGGCACGGGAGCGGATCGCTGAGCTTGAGGCCCGGCTGGGGCAGACGCCGCGGAATTCCTCGAAGCCGCCGTCTGCCGAGGGGCTGGGCAAGCCGCCGCCGCGGTCGCTGCGGAAGAAGAGCGGCCGTAAGCCCGGCGGGCAGGACGGCCATGAGGGCCGCACCTTAATGCAGGCGGCCCGGCCGGACCGGGAAGTGCCGCATCGCCGGCCGGCTGCGGCGGGTGCGGGGCGGGCCTGGCGGGCCGTCCGGTCACCGGCGTGGTAGCGCCGTCAGGTGTTTGACCTGCCGCCGGCGGCGGTCGAGGTGACCGAGCATCAGCTCATTCAGCGGGAATGCAGCTGCGGGCGCCGCCAGGGCCGCGGCCCCGCAGGGGGCGGAGGCGCTGGTGCAGTCCGGGCCGCGGATCGCCGTGATCGTCATCTATCTCTATATCGGGCAGTTCCTTTCGAAGAAGCGCACCGCGCAGGCGCTGGCTAGAGCTGTTCGGCGTCCCGCTGTCGGCGGGGACGGTCGCGGCGGTCACCCACCCCCGGGCCGCCGGGCGGCTGGGCGGCTTCCTGGAGCGGGCACGGGAGCAGATCGCCGCCAGTGCCGTGGCCGGGTTCGACGAGACCGGGTTCCGCGTGGAGGGGAAGCTGCACTGGGTGCACTGTGCCCGCACCGGCAAGTACACCCTGCTGACGGTGCACACCCGGCGCGGGACGGAGGCCATGGAGGCGATGGGGGTCCTGCCGTCCTTCGCCGGGGTCGCCGTTCATGACGCGTGGGGCCCCGTATGACGCCTACACCACGCCTGAGCACCAGCTTTGCTGTGCGCACGCGCTCCGCGAAATGCAGGCCGTCACCGACTGCGCCCCAGCTGGCCGATGGTGCTGGGCTGCCCAGGCCGCCGAGGCGATCACCGGGATGCAGCAGCTGGCAAGCGAGGCGATCAGCCAGGGCTCAGGGCTCCTGACATAGGGCGGGGTGCAGGGGTGGTTGTGGCGGGCTGATCTGCGATTTCGGCGTGTCGCTCGCGTTTTCTGTGCCCGGTTCGTGAGAAAATTCTTACAAGATGACCGGCCTGGCGGGAGGGGTGGATGATGGCTCGTATGCTCAGCCAGCTTCCTCTCCCGCTGCTGCCCGCCGGGGCGGCCGAGATCGCCCCGGGGTCGGCTTGCTCGCCGGCGAGGCGCGGCGGGCTGGTCACGGTGCACGGGCTGGCCACCTTCGCCTGGGACGCCGGGGATGAGGCCGGCCGGCGGCTGGCGGCGGTGCAGCTGGTCCGGCTGCGGGCCGCCTCGCAGGGCCAGGCGGCGGCGGCGTTCGGGGTGGACCCGGGCACGATCTGGCGGTGGGATCAGGCGCTGGCCGCGGGCGGGGTGGCCGGGCTGGTCCCGGCGCGGCGGGGCCCGAAGGGGGCCTCGAAGCTGACGCCGCAGCTGGCAGCGCGGATCGCCGGGCTGGACGCGGCCGGGGCGACCCTGCGGGAGATCGCCGCGGCGACCGGGGTGTCGACGTTCAGCGTGCGCAACGCGCTGGGCCGGGTGGCGTCCGCGGGCAGCCCGCGCGGCCGGCGCCGCCGGGGACAGCGCCGGCCTGGACGCCGGGGACGGTGAGCAGGCCCGGGCGCGGTGGTTCCGGTGCTGCCGGATCCGGTGCCGCGGGACGCGCGAGCGGGCGCTGGCCCGGTGGGGGCTGCTGGGCGAGGGCGCCGTGCCGGTGTTCACCGCGGGCGCCCGGTATCCGCTGGCCGGGCTGCTGCTGGCGCTGCCCGCGCTGGAGGGCGCCGGCCTGCTGGAGGCCGCCCGAGAGGTCTACGGCCGGCTCAAGGACGGGTTCTACGGGCTGACCGCGACGCTGCTGACGCTGGTGTTCCTGGCGCTGGCCGGGGAGCCGCGGGCCGAGGGCGCCACCCGGGTCCCGCCGGCCGCGCTGGGCCGGGTGCTGGGCCTGGACCGGGCGCCGGAGGTCAAGACGATCCGCCGCAAGCTCGGCGAGCTCGCCGCCGCCGGGCAAGGCCGCCGAGCTGATCATGGCGCTGGCCCGCCGCCACGCCGCCGCCCGGCCGGACACGCTGGGGTTCCTCTACGTCGACGGGCACGCCCGCGTCTACCACGGGACCCGGACCGTGCAGAAGACCCATGTGGCGCGGCTGAAGTTCCCCGCCCCCGCGACGATGGAGACCTGGGTCACCGATCAGGACGGCGATCCGGTGTTCATGGTCATCGCCGAGCCGTCGGACTCGCTGGCCGGCGAGCTGCGCCGCCTGCTGCCCCGCGCTGCGGCAGGTCGTGGGCGCGGGGCGGCGGGTGACGGTGTGCTTTGACCGGGGCGGCTGGTCCCCGGCGCTGTTCGCCGACATCACCGCGGCCGGGTTCGACCTGCTCACCTGGCGCAAGGGCCCGGCCCCGGACCTGCCCGCCGACGCGTTCACCACCGTCACCTGCACCGATGACCGGGGCCGGGCGCCATGAGTACGATCTCGCCGATCGACCGTGGAGCTGGGCATCAGCGAGGGGCCGCGCAAGGGCCAGACCGTGACGCTGCGGCAGGTCACCCGCCGGGTCCCCGCGCGGGCCGGCGGCACCCGGCAGATCCACGCGCTGACCTCCCGGGACGACCTGCCCGCCGGGGAGGTGTGCTGGCGGCTGACCTCGCGGTGGCGGGAGGAGAACTACTTCCGCTACGCCCGCACCCACTTCGCCCTGGACGCCCTCGACTCCTACGCCGCCGCCCCCGACGACCCGGACCGGATGGTCCCAACCCGGCCAAGAAGACCGCGGCCGCCCGCATCCGGCAGGCCGAGCCGCCGCCCAGGCCGCCGAGACGGCCCGGGACGCCGCGCTGCTCCAGCTGCGCAGCCCCGCCCCCGGCCAGGCCGCCTACCTGACCAACCAGGTGATCAACGCCCTGGCCGCCCCGGTCGAGGCCGCCTGCCGCGAACTCGAGCGACGCCGAGCACGCCGCGGCAGCCACCCCGGCCCGGATCCCGCTCGGCACCCTCGCCCCGGACATGGTCCGCCTGGACGCCGAGACCAAGCAGATCACCCACGCCATCCGGATGGCCGCCTACAACGCCGAAACCACGCTCGCCCGCGCCCTGGACGGCCACTACGCCCGCGCCGGCGACGAGGCATACGCGCTGATCCGCGAAGCCCTCACCACCTCCGGCGACATCTGCCCCGGCCCCGGCGAACTGCTCATCCGGCTCGACCCGCTCACCGCGCCCCGCCGCACCCAGGCCCTGGCCGCGCTCTGCGACCAGCTCAACCAGGCCCAGGCCTGCTATCCCGGCACCGATCTCGTCCTGCGCTACGAGGTCAAATCCCACCCGAGCCCTGCATAAAAGATCTCCCTATGTCGGGAGTCCTGGGGCTGCGCCGCCGCTGACCCGGCCGCGCTGGCCGCGCAGATCCACAGCTACCGCTCCGCGGCCCTGATTGGGGCCAGCCAGACCGCCGCCCGCGCGCACGCTGATGAAAAAACACAACGCCCTGGCCCGCCGCCTGATCGACCGCCAGGACGACTACCTGCGTCTCACCTGGGACTGGCGGGTACCACCAGGACGACCAGACAATCCGAGCGCGATATACGCATGACCAAGCTGAAGCAACGAAAATATCCATGCTGCGCAGCCCTTCCGGTGCCCGGCAATTCTGCGCGATCCGGAGCTACCTCTCGACCGCCGCCAAGCACGGGCTCAGCTTCTTCGATGCCCTCGTCATGCTCACCGAAGGCCCGGCCCTGGGTGCCCGCCGTTACCTGATCACGCCTGGCCGATTCGTGACACCTGACCAGTTACAAAAGCGGGAACACTCCACATCCGCCTCGACCCGCTCACCGCGCCCCGCCGCACCCAGGCCCTCGCCGCCCTCTGCGACCAGCTCAGCCAAGCCCAGGCCTGCTACCCCGGCACCGATCTCGTCCTGCGCTACGAGGTCAAATCCCACCCGAACCCTGCATAAAAGATCTCCCTATGTCGGGAGTCCTGGGCCTAACAAGTACAAACCATAGGCGAGTTAGCTCGGCGTGTTTCGTGTAGCCACGACCCGATACTGCATCTACTAGCTTCGTCCATATCGGGTCCCGCGTAGATACTACCTCTCCCACGCCAAGTCGACCGTCTGAGTAGTAGATTTCCAAATCATGGTGCCCTTGCAGAGGACTCTTATCAACGCGCTCAACAGGAGTTTTGAGAACAGTCCCAAGAACTAGGCGTGCTTGCTCTTCATCAGCATCTTTGGTCGACGGGCTCATGTGACTAGCTTAGCAACCCCCATAGGGACTTTCTTAACTGTTCATTTCGGGCATTGTTACCCCGGCTGGTGGATCATCCCAGGCTGGAAAAGATGGCGGTACTGACCAGGAGCTACTGTGAAAGTCAACGGTGCTGCCGGCGAACTGGGCGCTACTGAAGTCGACAGCAGCGCCGGTGAACTGGGCGCGGCCGAAGTCAACGACGCCGCCGGTGAGCTGGGCGTTGCGGAAGTCGACGGTTGCGCCGGTGAACTGGGCGTCACCAAAGTCAACGATGCTGCCGGTGAAGTCGGCACTATCGAAGTCAATGATGCCCCTGGTGAGCCGCGCGCGCCCGAGATAGACGGTGCCCTCTGAAAACTGGGCGTGGAGGAAGCTGACCTTTCCGGAGTTGATGATGGCGCCGAAGTGGACGTCGCTGCCAGAGAAGGCGGCACTCGCGAAGGAGACGTTAACGCCAGTGAACTCGGCACCGTTGAAGTAGACGATGCCGGCGTCGAAATGGGCGGCGCCGAAGTCGACATGGCATCCGGAGAAACAGGCGTTGTCGAAGTCGATGGTGCCACCGGTGACCACGGCGTATACGAAGTTGACTTCGTTGCCGGAGAACTCGGCTTTCCTGAAGGAGACGTTGCTGCCGGCGAATTTGCTTCCCATGAAGTTGGTAGTGCCGGAGAATTTGGCGCCGCTGAAGTCGATGATGCCGCCGGTGAACTGGGCGCTGGCGAAGCTGACAGTGCTGGTGAACTCAGCGCCCGAGAAGTCACCTCCGTCGAGAACGGCTGCGGTGAAGTCGAGGTTAAGGCCGCGCCAGTCCTTCAGAGTGGGGGCACGGCTGCTGTCTGGCTGGAGGTGGGCGGTGATGACGCGGATGACGGTGTGGCGTACTTCCCTGGCTGCCCGGTATGCCGACCAGCCGGCTTCTGGCGGGTCACTAGCGGGTTCTGGCTCGTATGGCATGCGTAGGTAAGCGCACAGGACATCCACGCAGGTCTGCCGCCGCTCGGCCCAGTCATCGGCTGAGGCCATGGCGTACACCCCGGCTAGCCGCACTGCTGGACTTTCGTCTCCGAGCTGCCCCGCTGCGGCGGTGAACCGCTCGTTGAACAGTCGGGTGCCTTCGCGCTGTTCGGCGAATTCGGTGATGCGCTGACGGCGGTAGGCGGTGACCAGGGCGACGACTGCGCCGATCCCTGCTGCGACCGCGAATGCGACCTTTAGCAGGTCATACAGGGTCGCGGCCGACAGTTCCGGCTCGGGCCTGAATTCCCGGAAGTGCAGATAGTGCAAGCCGAGATAGGTCACTGCGGCGGCGATTGTCACTGCCAGGGTGAGCGTCCCCCCGAGGGCTAGCCACATGGGAGAAGTACTGCCCCGGCCCGGGACCGGGGCCATCGCTGCCGCTGGCGCTGTTCATCGGCGCTGCTCATGCGGAAATAGTCGCAGTTCCAGGGCTTATGGCGGGCGGGTTGGCGGAACACTGGTGCGGATAGCCTCACGGATTGGTCAGAGCTGAACCGCCTCTCGATCAGCAGACGGCGAGTTGAAGTTTTGCCATTTGGGCACGCCCGGGGTCCGGGGGTGTCCCGGGCGTGGTGCTGGCGAAGGGCTGGCCGCGTACGCGGAGCACGGAGAGTAATAAACACGAGGGCCGCCGAGGCGCCTTGGACCAGGGTCCGGGGCGGCAGCCTCGGCGTCTAGCGGCGGTCACGGTGTGTGGGGTTCGCGGTGCCGTCAGGCACCGCGAGGAAGGATAAGCGCCCGGAGGGCGCCGTTCGGGAGTTTATGCCTGGCCTGGTCGCGGCGGCATGCGTTCCGTGCGGCCGGGGCCGGCGGTGGATGGGCGGGCCATCCCTCTGGTTGCTGCTGCTTCCGTGCCTGGTGGGCGCGGCCGGGGAGGAGTGCGGCGGCGCTCGTCCCCGGTCGGCCGGTGGGTGTATCGTCCTGGGTGCCTTCCTTAAGGCCGCGCGGCCGGTCACGCTGGCCGCGTGAGCGTAGTGGTCTTAGAGCTGGGCCGTCCACTCCATGACCAGACGGCGGCCACCTATTTTCGGATTGTCTCGTCTCCCTATAGGGATGTGAAGGGAACCCTGCAAAGGTCCGGTGCTGGTGTTTGCCCTGGTGGGGTGGCCGGTAGCGGGGGTGGTTGCTGTGCCGGTCGCGGAGTGGTCGCCAGCGCGGGCCAGTAGGGCGGTGACGATGGCAGGCGTGGTGTCGGTGATGGTCGCGCGAAAGGTGGCTTGCCGCATGGCGGGCGCCGCAGAATATGCGGTTGATGCTGGGCAATCAGGTGCTTCTTCGGAAAAGTCACAATCAACAGATTTCTAATTCCTGTTTCTTCCAAAAGTCTACCCTTAAGGAATCTGATTTGGTTCTGACGCGAGAAGTTGGCGAGATGGACGAGTGGACGCCCGCTACAATCCGCGATCGGCAGGAGCGTATGGCAAAACTAGCGGTGGCTGTATGGCGGAAAATATATCGTCACGTCGTCTCTAATCGCCGCTGAATTGACACCGACAGCTATGACCGAGGCCGAACCAGTGACCCCTCGCTTGTAAGGAGCCTAATAAGTGGCGGTCATAGGGCCTGACCTGCTGGTCCGAGTGACCGTACGGGACCGTGGTTGACAACTCGTTACCCTGGCGAATGGCACGTTAATGGCACGACGGCTATCTCTTTCCGCTGGAACTGCGCCGTGACCGCCCGCACCGTGCAAGAGATGGCCCGCGTCCGGTCCGGGCAGGCTCCCGCCTGGCCCTTGTCTTCTGGCCGGAGTGCCCGCAGAGGCTTTCGTGGTTGCGCCATGTGGCCCGTATGTGGCCCCAGCTCGTCTCGCTGGCTGATTCTCTCTATCCGAACTGCTGGCATGGACGGCGGTTGGTCGACCCCGCCAGCTAGCTCACGGTATCCACGGTCGGAGGGGGAGCGATGGCGTGTCCCTTTACGCCACGGATGTCCAGTTGGAGTAACTAGTGCATAACGGTGTAATCCCCGCCGCCCGGTAGCGCGTCACTTCTTGCGTGCACTGGCATTCGGACAGTGCGACGTCAACAAAGGATCGCCAGTGAAGAAACCGCAACCGCTGAAGATTGCCGTCATTGTCGTCGGCTCTTTCATCGTGCTGCTGTTCATCATCGGAATTGCCACCGGAGGCGGGAACGCTAAACCGACCGGCAACGCTTCGCCAATCGCCACAGCTACGCTCACCCCGTCGGCTACACCTACTCCCACGCGGACAGCGACCGCGGCGAAGGCGAAAGCGCGGGCAAAGAGAACGTCGGTCGCGGCAGCGACATCTCAGGCAGCGGCACCACCGCCCCCGCCGCCTCCGACAACCGCACCTGCCGCGGCTCCAGAACCCACGACGCCAATGGGCTGCTCCCCCATAAGCGACGAGGGGACCTGTTATGAGCCTGGCGAATACTGCCGCGATGATGACCATGGGGTGTCCGGGCTGGCCGGTGACGGCAAAGCGATTACCTGCGAGGACAACGACGGCTGGCGCTGGGAGCCATCCTGAGCCGCTCCTGAGGCGTGGCAAAGCCCCCGAATCGGAGCGAGACGTACGAGCGTGCTGTGCTGTCGCCGATCGCTGACGTTAGCCGTCGGCTGCTGCTGTTGCTGTCAGTTGCGGTCAATTCATTAAGTGTCGGCGTGCCAGACGGCGGGCATACTGGGGCATTAGCTGAGGTTTCGCCTGTCTCGCTGGGTGATTGGGGGGTTGAGCGCATGGATCCCGGGATTGATGCCCAGGCCGGTCACGTCACCGGCGAGCCACCCGCGCGGGTGTTCGGCGTGGTGTTCCGCGGCTATAAGCGCCGTCAGGTGGACGAGCACATCGAGAAGCTGGAGGGCCAGGCCCGTCAGCGCCGGGATCAGGCGCAGGCGCTGCAGCGTGAGCTGTCCGCCGCGCAGCGCCAGCTGCGGGAGCGCGAGCGCCCCACCTATGCGGGTCATGGGCGCCGGATCAAGCGGCAGCTGCGGTTTGCCGAGGAGCAGGCCACCGAGATCTTCGCTGAGGCCAGATCCGCCGTCGAGGAGCTGCAGGCAGCGGCCAAGGTGGACGCCGCCGAATTCCGGGCTGCGGCCGAGAATGAGGCCGCGGAACTGCGGGCGAGTGCCGAGCGGGAAACCGGCGACCTGCGCGCTTCCGCCGAGCGGGAAGCGGACGCGGTTAAGGCTGCCGCGCGGCGGGAGGCTGACGAGCTGACCTCGACCACCGAACGCGAGGCCGCCAAGGTCCGCGCCACGGCCGACCACCAGGTGGCCGAGCGGCGGGCCGCGGCCGAGCAGGACATCGCCAAGCTACGCGCCATTGAGCGGGAGGTCGCCCAGCTGACGGCCACCGCGGAGCGGGAGCGAGACGAGATTCTCACCACCCCCAGGCGGCAGGCGGACGAGATGCACAGCCAGGCCCAGCGGATCCTGGAGGACAGCGAGGCTCAGCGGGCCCAGGCCGAAGCCGAGTTGGAGACCCGGCTGGCCTCCGGCCGCGAGGAAGCCGAAAGGCGGGAGGCAGAACGCCGGGCGGCAATGCAAGCAGCCACCCAGAAGCTGGTCACCGAAGCGGAACAGCGGGCCGCGATGGCCGGGCAACGGGCCGACACGGCCAGCGCGCAGGCGGAGCAGATCTTGCGCGAGGCAGACCAGCACTCCCAGCAGCTCGTTTCCGACGCCAAGAACAACGCCGACCAGATCGCCGCCCAGGCCAACGCGCAGGCCGACCAGGTCCTGACCGACACCAGCAACCTCCTGACCGACACCAGCAACGAGATCGAGCGGCTTCGGGCCGCAGTCCAGAGCGAACTCGGCGAGCTGACCAAGCAGAAGGAGAGCATCTCCAGCTACCTCGCCCAGATCCGCCAGCAGCTCAGTACGTAGCGATGAGCCTGCGATCTCAGATGAGTGGGCACAAGCCCCAGGTAGGAGGTAGTTTTCCGAGGCCGGGCGGAGGGCGTGAGATTCGAGCCCACGATCAGTGTCACCACCCATAGCGGTTTTCAAGGGCGTACGTAACTCACTGTCCGTCACTGCTCCCACCTGGACTTTCAGGACCTCCGCCCGCTATGTCATCCAAGATCATCCCGTACATATCCCGCGCGGCCCGGATCAGGCCCCGTCGGTTGCTGGCGCAACCGCTGACCCTTGACTGTGATCTTCCCCGGCAAGACCATCGGCACCTATCGGTTGGGCGGGGCAGTCCGAGCCCGCCGTCCCTACGTCCGCGGAAGGTGTCGACTGTCGCTTGACAGCGTTTCGGCTGGCCGACGCACAGCAGCCAAGTAGAGCAACCGCCACGCGTAGACGCCATCCTGAACTGACGTCGCCTGCCAGGTGAGCCGGGCAAGTTAAGCGACCACCTGGCCGCGCCAACAGTTCGCATCGAGGGGTCAGCATTCCCGTGAAGCTTCGCCACGTCCACCCATAAGTGCTTCGGGCCTTCTCCGCAGCGGGGGATCACTGGGCCCTCACGGGCTCGCCTGTGGATACCTTGCATCGCCAGTGGATAGCAGAAGGTACGCGATCTGGCGGGACTGCGTGTCTTCAACGGTTATCCACTTTTCCACAGGCGCGCTCGTCCACAGCTGTGCAGTAGTTGAACAGCGTGTTTACACGAATCATCCACAGGCTTATCCACAACGCGTTACCCTGGCAAACCGCCAGGGCTGGCGCGATAGGAGCATGCTCTCATGCTGGCCCTGGCTTCCTTTGCGAGTGCTAGGCAGTTCATCACCCCTGCCTTGACCGAACGTTGATCACGCCCAGTGTTAGCGGCCACGGTGTTTGCACATTAGTCGGCAGCATTCGGTGTTCAGGTTCTGGCGGGTGCTGGTGTCGATCTGAGGCCGGGCTGCCGGGCTGGGGTGGGGTCCGGGTGCGCCGAGGAGGGTGGCGAGCGCGGAGATGGCTTCGAGCAGCAGGGCGTCGAGGCGGGCCTGCTGGTCGGCGGCGCGGCGGGCGTGGAACTCGGCGATGGCGCGGCGGTGCCCGGCCTGGGCGGCGAGCTGGCGGACCCGGGCGGTCACGGCGGGGTTGTTGAGGGTGTCCGGGCCGCCCGGGGTGGTGCGGCTAGTCGCGGGTGAGCTCGGCGACGGCTTTTTTGGCGCAGGCATCGTCGACGAGGTCCTTGCCTGCTGCGGCGGCGGCGATGAGCGCGGCGGCTGCGGCGTTGTTGAGGGCGCGGGGCAGCCCGTTGGCGACCCGGTGCAGGCGGGCGATCGCGTCGTCGGCGAACAGCGGGTCGTCCCGGCCGGCGAGCGTGAGGTGATGGCGCAGGTAGGCGGCGGATTCGGCGAGGTCCATCGGCTTGATCACGAACCGGGTGGCGATCCGCTGGTCCAGGGCGGCGAACATGCCCATGCGCAGCTGCCGGTTCAAGGTGGGCTGGCCGGCGAGGATGCCGGCGAACGGGCTGGCCGAGTCCATCTCGGCGTTGGTCAGGAGCCGCAGCTCCTCGAGCTGGTCGGGCTGCAGCAGATGGGCCTCGTCGATTTTTCCGGCTGTCCGGGCTGTAAACGAGGTTCTGACCTGGGCTTTCACGTTGCGTGCATGTGCGTGACGTGAAGGTGGCCGGGACGCGTCGAGGGCGATGCGGCGGAGCGTGGCCGTGCGGTCAGCGGGCTGGGGCGCGCTCGGTGAGCTGGGCTTCGAGCTGGGCGATGCGCCGGTCGGCGAAGCGGTTGTTGGAGCGGGCGGCTTCCAGCCGGTCTTCCAGGGTCCGGTTGTCGTGGGTGAGCTGGCGGACGCGCTGCTTGAGCGTGGTGTTCTCGGTGGCCAGCCGTTGCGCTGCCTCCGGTGACAGGTCGTGTTCCAGGTCGCGGATCTGGCCCAGGAGGATGGCCATGCGGCGCCGCTGAGCGGCGATCTCGGCCTCGGCTGTCTTCAGCGCCGCCTCGGCGTTGAGCGCGCGTTCCCGCCAGGACGGCTCCTGATCGCCGCCGTGCCCCGGGCCGGTGCTGTGTGCCGGTCTTGCTGATGGCGTCGCTGATCAGCGCCCGGGCATCGGGGTTGGCGTAGAGGAAGGTGCGCGATACCCCGGCCTGGCGGGCGACGGCCGGGTAGGTGACCGGCGTCTTGTGGCGCCTGAGGCTGGCGACGGCGTCGCGGACCTGCTGCAGTTTCTGCTCGGCGGCGCGGCGGCGGGCCTGGATCGCGGCCGCGGTGCGGTCCGGGGTCATGCTGTTTCCTCCAGCTCGTCGCCGTCCGCGTCCGGCTGGCCGCCGGGGATGGGGTCCGCGTCTGCGGAGGCGCTGGCGAGCTCGGTGGCGCGGAAGCCGATGTTCCAGACCCGCTGGAAGTAGTCCTGGGGCCGGCGCAGGTCCAGGGCAGAGCGCGTCGTCGAGCAGGCCGAGGCCGGCCAGGGCGGCTTCCAGCCCGTCGATGGCGGCTGCGGTCGGAGCGAAGACTTCGTGCAGCCAGCTGGCGGTGGCGTCGTCGGGGGCGCGTTCGGCGATGGAGTACCACTGCTCGCGTTTGCGCCGCCAGTAGAGCAGGTCGGCGCCTGAGAGCACGAAGTTGGCGCAGTTGTGGCAGTCCAGGTTCCACGGGCAGGCGCCGCCGTCGACGACGGGCTGGAAGGTGCAGAAGCCGCCCTCGGCGGGGGTGCTGCGCCTGGACAGGTCGATCGCGAGCGCCTGGGCCTGCTCGCGGGTGATCGGCGTGGCGGGGCCGGACAGCAGCGTGCCGGGGCTGGGTGTGCCGGGCCCGGCGACCCACACGTGCTGCAGGACGTCCTCGAGGTCGGAGTGGCTGAGCTGGATGTAGTGCTCGGCCATCCGGTCGGAGACGTGCCCGAGGTAGCGGCGGATGTGGGTGAGGGTCGCGCCGTGGCGCAGCAGGCTGGTGGCCAGCGTGTGCCTGGCCTGGTGGGGGACCCAGCGGCCGATGTCGAGCTCGTCGACCCAGGCCTTGAACCGGAGGTGGAACCACTGGTAGGTGACCGCGGCGGTCCCGTCGGGGTTGCGGTAGCGGCCGGGGAACAGCGCCATCGCCTCCCGCTCGGCGGCCGTGGGGGCGCGCCCGTGCCGGGCGATGAACCGGGACACGGTGGTTTCCCGCCGCGCGGCGAGCCGCCGGAACAGCGATTCGGGGATGCGGATCGCCTGGTCGTAGCGGCCGACCTTGGTCTGGTCGTGCCAGAGCATGGCCAGCCCGCCGTAGCGGCCGGTGCAGTCCAGCCGCAGCCGCAGCACCTCGCTGACCCGCCGCCCGGTGACGATGATCGTTTCCCAGATGTCGCGCAGCCCGAAGTCGGCGGGGTCATGGACCTCGGCGAGCCGGGCGAGGCTGGCCTCATCGGCCAGGGCGCGGGCGACCTCGTCGGGGAACGGGCTGCGCTTGCGCACCGGGGTGGGCCCGGCCGCGGGCATCGCGGTGATGAACTGCCGGGACAGCCCGGTCCGCTCGGCGGCACCGCAGTCCAGCGCCCAGCGCAGCAGCTTGCGGGCGTGGTTGAAGGTGATGGCGCGGGTGGTCGTGGTGACGATCGACGGGGTGCCGTCTTGCCGGCGCATCGCCAGCGACGCCAGCCCTTCGCGTTCGCGGTGCCGCTGGTCGGCGGCGAACCGCTGGATGTGCGCGGCGGTCAGCAGCGCGGGGTCGTGGCCGCCGCCGGGCGCGCCGACGGCCAGGAACGCGCCCAGCTCGGTGGCCGCGCGGCGGAAGGCGTCGAAGGTGCCGCCGCTGCGCGGGCAGTCTGGCGAGCGCAGCAGGTCGGCCAGGTAGTCCCACAGCAGGTCGCGCAGCCACCGCTGGGCGATGCCGGTCAGGTCGAAGTGGCTGCCCCGCTCGGGGAACCGCACCCCGAAGTGGTCGGTCTCGATGAAGCCCGCGTCCCGGCTGGCTTCCGGGGTGAAGTAGGCCAGCCGCAGGTCGTGCAGCATCTCCCGGGCCACCATGGACCGCGAACGTGGTGCAGGAGGAAAGGTCAAGCTCGGTCAGCGACCCGGTGCCGCGGGTCCGGCAGGTATTGACCAGGGCCTGCACCCAGCCGGTATCCCACCGGGTGTGCCGTTCCCGCTGGGTGTGGGCGAACAGGCCCCAGCGGATCTCCGCGGCGGGCAGCGGCGCCAGCCCGGCCAGGATGATCTGGCCCGGCCACGGCACCGGCGGCTGGGCGGCGCACCAGGCGCGGAACTGCTCCTCGTCGCGAGCAGTGACCGGGACCGGCAGGCCCCGGACCTCATAGCTGCGGGACCAGGCCCGCGGCAGCGCCGCGCCGCCCGGCCGGCCCTGCCTCTGGTACCGGGACTCGTGGCCCGCGCACAGGCCCGGAGGCGTGGCCGCCAGGTCCGGGCAGACGGCCACCCGGCAGGGGCCGTACCCGTCCAACGGGACCTGCCCGGCCAGCCACTCCTCGAAGCTGGCCTGCCCCTCGCGCTGGCGGTGATACCAGCGCATGTAGTGCCGGTGGCACAGCCGCCAGCCGGTGTGCGTGGCGGGCCGGCCCGGGCAGACCCGGCAGGGCACCTGCTCCACCCAGACCGACGGGCCCAGCGGCTGCGCGGCGGCGAGGAACGCGGCCATGCCCTCCCCGCGGGCCTGCGCCCGCCCCCACTGCTCGTGATGGACGTGGCACATGTCCAGGCTGCCCTTGCGGGGCCGCTCGCAGCCAGCCACCAGGCACGCCCACCGGAAGACCGGGTGCCGGGCCGGGATGCGGATCACCTCGCCGCGGAACAGCGGGTCGAACGCCGGGCCGCCGATCAGCGCGGTCAGCAGCTCCAGCCGGTCCCGCCCGGCCCGGGCGCCATGCTGCTCCCGGTAAAGCGGCAGCAGCGGGTCGGCCTTCACCGCTGCTCGCCCCACACCCGGCGCAGCGCCGCGTCGAACGCCGGATCGTGCACGTCGGCGTGGGCGTAGGTCTCGCTGACCACGGTCGTCGACGCCCAGCCGCCCGCGTCCCGGGCGATGACCAGGTTGCCGCCCGAGGCGTCCAGCACGGCGGTCGCGAAGCCGTGCCGGAACGCGTGCGGGATGACCTTGCCGAGCCCGGCGCGGGTCCCGGCCCGGCGCAGCATCCCGCGGGCCGCATCCGGCGCCCACGGCTGCCCGGCGTTCTCGCCGTGCAGCTGCACCAGCAGCATGCCGTGCCCGGCGTGCTCGGGGTACTCGGTGGTCACGTACTCGAAGTAGGCGTGGATCATCGCCGGGCTGGCCCGCTTGATCAGCCCGCCGGTGACCACGCCGTTCTCCGTCCGCCACGGGTGCTTGGTCTTGGCCGCGGCCCGGTTCGGGTTGCCGTCCCGGTGGCAGACGTGCACGTGCGGCGCCCGGCACTGCCCGCACGCCGCGCCGTCGCGCAGGTGCAGGTCGGCCAGGTGCAGCCCGCACAGCTCGCCGATCCGGAACCCCCCGTCCGCCAGCCACGTCACCACCAGCCGGTCCCGGGCCGTGCTCACCGCCTCCAGCAGCTTCTCCCGGGCGCCCTCAGGCGGCAGCTTCGGATGCCTGCGCCGCTGCCGCGGCGGGGCCAGCGGGTTGGCCGGCAGCTCCCGCTGGACGTGGCCCAGGAACGCCCGCTGCCGGTCGGCCCGCGACGGCAGCCGCGCCAGCTGCAGCTGCGAGCCCAGCTCCGGGTTGACGCCCAGCAGCGCCTGCTGCAGGTAGAAGCCCTTCACGCACGCCGCGGCCGCCGACAGGGCGCTCTGGCCGAACGGGCGCCGCCCGGCCCGCCACGGCTGGCCATACGGCCCGCGCCACGCCGCGCCCAGCGCCGCCATGTAACGCTTCAGGTCCTGCAGCGACACTGCCTGCCGGGGCCAGCGCCTCCCGCTCCAGCCAGCGCAGGTGATCCAGCAGCAGATAGGCATACGTCCGCTGGGTCCCCGACCCCTCATAGCCCCGCAGGAACCGGTCCGCCGCCTCGTGCACCGCCCCGTCCGGCCACACGATCGTGAACGACCGGCCGCGGCCGCCGCCCCGCTCGACCGCCTGGACGCGAAGATCCCCGATGACAAGCTTGCGCGCCACGGATCCCCCGATCCCCGGGACGTCCCGCACGTCCCTGCCCGGCAGGTTAACAGGGCCGTCACGCTGCCAGAAGGAGGCGCGCCGGACGTGGCGGACGCCAGCGGGGCCGGTCGGAAAAGTCGCAGATGAGCACGACCCGGCGGTGCCGTTCTGCGGTCTCGGCGGCGAGCAGGTCGCCGGCCTGGGCCATCAGCTCGGCCTTGAGGTAGCGGGGCCGGGCGCCGAGTGCCCGGACGATGGTGACATACAGGCCCCTGGTGCCGAACGCCGGGTTGGCGATGTAGATGACCTGGTGCCGGGTCGGGTCCAGGGCGGCGACGGCGGCGCGCAGCGCCACTGTCTTGCCCGCCCCGACGTCCCCCGTGACCACTCCCAGCGCCGATTCCACCACGCAGAAGCTGATCCGGGCGATCGCCTCGGCGTGGGCCTGGCGGGGGAACAGGTCCCGGGCCGCGATGGACTTGCCGAACGGGGTGCGGGCCAGGCCGAAGTGCGCGGCCCACGGCGCCGGGCTCACCTGCTCCTCCTCCTGCCCGGCTGGGTCGCTCGCCGGGGAGCTTGCCGAGCTGGGTGAAGTCGATCTTCGCGCCGGTGCCGGCCTCCTCGTCGTGGGCGGCGGCGACCAGGCCCAGGTAGTCGATCCCGGTCGGCGCCGGCTCGGGGCGGGTGGCCTGGGGCACGGCCCGGTGGACGTGCCGGCGGGTGATGAACGGGGTCGCGGCCCCGGCGGGCTTGCCGTCCAGGAACACGTCGATCCGGGTCAGGTCCTCCGGGTCATACCGCAGCTCGACCCGCCGGCCCACGAGCGCCGGGTCCACGGCGTAGGCTGTTGCCTTCCAGCGGGACGGTGGCGGTGCGGGTGACCCGGCGGGTCACCGACCAGCGGAACGCCTCCCGGAGCAGGTCGCGGGCTGGCCTGGCGGTGCGGGCCGCCGGCCGCGAACCGGCCGATCGGGGTCTGGCCGGTCTCGGCGTGCACCCGCCGGTTGGCGACCTGCCCGGCCCACGCGGCGAACAGGTCGTTGAGCGCGTCCAGGGACTCGATGCCGTGGTGAGTGGCTTCGGCCAGGAACGCCTCCCGGATATAGCGGTTGAGCCTTTCCTGCTTCCCCCGCCCTTCCGGCGAGTAGGGCTTACTGTGCACCAGGCGGATGCCGAGCACCCCGCAGGTGCGGGCCAGCCACGCATTCGAAAATGGCGCTCCGTTGTCCGCATATAGGACCTGCGGGACGCCGCGGCGGGTGATCGCCCGGCGCAGCAGGTCCTGGCAGGCGCGGGCGTTCTCCCGGGCGAAGAACCGGCCGTCCACCAGCAGCCGGGAATGATCATCCACGATCAGGAACAGCCGCGCCCGGGCCGACCCCTCCCGGCGGGGCCAGGGCACCCACGGGCCGATCAGCACGTCGGTGATCCACCGCTCGTTCGGCGCGCCGGCCTCATACCGGCCGTAGGCCTTCGGCTCGGCGGCCAGCGCCTCGCGGTGCAGCCCGGCGCGGCGCAGCTGGCCGCGGACCGTCCGCTCGGAGACGGCGATCCCGTGCCGGTGATACAAGATCGAGGCGATCTGCGCGGCCGAGCGGCCGGGCAGCTCCAGCCGCAGCGCCGCGGCCTCGGCGAACAGCTCCGGGTGGGCGCGCACCGTCCCCGGTGTCTGCCCGCTCCGCGGGCTTGAGTGCCGCCAGCCCGCCCTTGCGCCAGGCCCGCAGCCACCGGTCGATCGTGCCCCGCGAGTAGCTGCGGGACGACCCGTCCGGGTGCGCGGTGCGCCCGGGCGGCGATCTGGCGGGCCAGCGCTCCCCGTTCCCGGGCCGTGAGCTTGTCCCCGGCCGCCTCGGCGATCACCGCCCACCGGTGCAACGCGATCTGCTCTTGCTGGTTGTGGTCCACGCCGTCCTCCCCTCACGCCGTCATGGCGGGATAGGAGGCATGAAACGCCGCCTGCCGACCACGTAAACCAGGGCGAGGTTGTGTTGGCGGCGATCAGCCTCCCGCCGGTCACCGACGAGGCGAACCGCCACGCGCCCAGCCGGCCCCATCCCGGCAGGCCGGCGGCCGCGGCGAACGCGGCGCCGATCGCTGCCAGCGCGAACCGGCCCGCCCCGGCCGGCGGCGTGACCGCCTCACCGCCCAGCTCCACGGCCAGCGCCGCGAACGCCACCCCGAGCTCCGCGGCCGCGGGCCCGGAACCGGCGGACCCAGCCGCGGGCGGTCGTATACGGCACCCCCGCCCTTTCCGCTGCGGGGCGGACCCCGCACCCGCCGCCGGCCACCTCCGTGATCACCGTGCCCACGGTCCCGGCCACATCCAGCCGCCAGGCCAGCGTGAACGCCGGCAGCAGCGCGTGGCTCGCCCCGCACCGCGCGCACCGCAGCCGGGGCACGAAGATCTTCCGGCAGCGGCCCGCCTCCCGGACATAACGCCGGTACCCCGACCAGAACACCAGCGGCCCCGCGCACGACGGGCAGGCCGGGCGAGGGAACCCAACGTCACGGCCGGCTGCCGCGTACGCATCGACCGCAAGCGGGCACGGCCATACGATGGCCACGGGCGACACCGCCTCGGATCCCTTCTCGCGGTCGGCGCAACACGAGGCGAGGAGGGATCCCTCACGTTCAACGGGGACACCACGATCCTGACCCGCCCGCAGCAGGCCGGGAAGCAACATCGTCAAAGAGCACGGCCGGGCACCCGGCCGGGACGCTCAGATAATCAGGCCGTCAACACCCAGGACGCGGCCTGAGGCGCATCATGACCCTTCGTTTGCGCATGTCGCGCAGCTTTCATAGGGACTGTCTGAAACCGTCGGCCTACCGGGAAGTCTCCACGGTTTGAGGGGAAACCCGAATGGCCGTCCTCGCTCGCGGGTTTTGGTGGATAAGGAGGGCCAAGTCGCCTTGACGGTATCTGATCCGGCATCCAGGCTTCAAGATCCGTCTCAGCGGGAACGAAGAGCGAAGGCGTGAATTCTCTACTAACTCGGTCACCTCTCTGTGTCCGCCGTGCGTGTGGCGACCCGGGCCAGGGACAGAGGCATGGACAGCTGCCATGGACATCGGAGAGATCCTCGTGCTGACACTTAGCGTTCCCGCTGTGTGCCTGCTTTTAATCATCCTCACGCGGATGGAGGAGTGGCTCCGGGACGACGCCAAAGATGGCTGGGCGTCCCGGCCCGCCGGTGCCCGCAGGCGTTCACTGTGGTCAGTGTGCACAACATCGCATATCAGGTACATCTGCCATGATTCAAAGCGCCTGGCAAAGCTGCTGGTGCTACGGGCCAGTCGGCCGGATGTTGACGTGACGTTTGAACGTCCCCTACCGGAGACATCGATCCTGGTCAGGAACATCCCGGCAGCAGACCCGGCCTACAGGCCGACCGGAAAGACCTCCAGCTGACTACTCCTCACTCTGGTCCTCTATCTCTGCATCGGGAGCGTTGTTCTTGACTGACTCAATCCCATGCAGTGCCGACTGCTTGCGTTCGTAGGTTTCGCTGGTCGCGATGACTTGCCCGTTCGAGGCAACCAGGTTGAAGTGGTACTTGCCGGTGGAACCCTTCTTGAGAACAAATTTGCCAGTCATGCTTCCCCCTTTGACCAGAGTGTCTGACCTGTGATCAAGATCCTAGTCCAAGAGAGATCTAGGGAGATCAGGGATGAGGGTGTCATTGACCGTGCGCCGGTAACAGGAAAGTACCGCAACCCTGCCGTCTCGCATCGCCGCATCCGGATCAACGCAGGCCTCTGACTTGCACCAATCGGGATCGGCCTCCATGCTGCTAGTTCAACGCTCAAGCGTCAGATAAATCGGTGGAACTGGATAAAGCCGGGGGCGGCGGCCGAGTGGCATAACTGAGTCACAATCGCGTTGAACACTCGCGGACTTCCGCGTATCCCTGCGTATTTAGTTCCCGCAGCTCAGAATCAAAAATGCTACTGGTTTTCGTTCACTAGAATCGCCTTACAAGCGAGCGGTCACTCGTACGAGCCTGCCATGCCCGTCACCGTAGCTGCATCGGCGATCGTCCTCTCGGTCGCACATGAGTGTGGGATGTCCCGCGCGGCGGTCAGGCTCGGTGATGTCCCGGCCGGGCCCGATTCCGAAATCCCCGGCCCCGCCGACCAGACCAACCTGATCATCGAGTGGACCGCCGACCTGTGAAGCCGCGGGTTCGCCGTCTAGTGGCCGCACCGGTCGATGGGGTTTGCGGTTTGTTAAACTCACCCGCACCGCGTGGCGACGCTCTTTCATGTGGGGCAAACACTTGCTCTGGGTGGCGGGCCGGGTGAGCTGGGCCAGCGAGGACAGGTCTGTCCCGCCGCTGCTGGGAATTTCCGGTACTGGGAGGACACGAGATGGCTGATCGTGACCGGCCGAACATTCTGGTGATTTGGGGCGATGACATCGGGATCACGAACCTGAGCTGCTACAGCAGCGGTTTGATGGGGTACCGCACGCCGAATATCGACCGGATCGCGGAGGAGGGGATGCGGTTCACCGATTCCTACGGGGAGCAGAGCTGCACGGCGGGCCGCTCGTCGTTCATTACCGGGCAGAGCGTGTACCGGACCGGGCTGAGCAAGGTGGGCGTGCCCGCCGCCGATGTTGGCCTGCAGGCCGGGGACCCGACCATCGCCGAGCTGCTGAAGCCGCTGGGTTACGCGACGGGGCAGTTCGGCAAGAACCATCTGGGTGACCTGAACAAGTACCTGCCGACGGTCCATGGCTTCGATGAGTTCTTCGGTAACCTGTACCACCTCAACGCCGAGGAGGAGCCGGAGCACCCGAACTGGCCACCGGCCGCCGATTTCCCGCAGTTCGCCAGGCGGTTCGGCCCGCGTGGCGTGATTCACTCGTGGGCGACGGACGAGGACGATCCCACCGAGGACGAACGGTTCGGGCGAGTGGGGAAGAAGCGGATCGAGGACACCGGCCCGCTGACGACCAAGCGGATGGAGACGATCGATGACGATACGGTCGCCGCGGCCGCCGACTTCATCGCACGCCAGCACGAGGCCGGGACACCGTTCTTTATGTGGATGAACACCACGCACATGCACCTGCGGACCCATACCAAGCCGGAGAGCGTGGGCCAGGCCGGGCGGTGGCAGTCGCGCTACCACGACACGATGATCGACCACGACAAGCACGTCGGCGTGCTGCTTGACAAGCTCGACGAGCTGGGAATCGCGGACAACACGATCGTCATCTACTCCACCGACAACGGGCCGCACATGAACAGCTGGCCCGACGCTGGCATGACCCCGTTCCGCAGCGAGAAGGACACCAACTGGGAAGGCGCCTTCCGGGTCCCGGAGCTGATCCGCTGGCCAGGCAAGATCCCGGCCGGGGTGGTCTCGAACGAGATCGTCCAGCATCATGACTGGCTGCCGACGTTCCTGGCCGCGGCCGGTGACCCGGACATCATGGAAAAGCTGAAGGCCGGGCACACCGCCGGCAAGAAGACCTTCAAGGTCCATATCGACGGATACAACCTGCTGCCCTACCTGACCGGCCAGACGGACAAGAGCCCTCGGCCGGGACTGGTCTACTTCTCCGACGATGGCGACGTGCTGCGCTGCGGTTCGACAACTGGAAAGTCGTCTTCATGGAGCAGCGAGCGCAGGGAACACTGCGGATCTGGGCAGAGCCTTTCGTGGCGCTGCGCGTCCCCAAGCTCTTCAACCTGCGCACCGACCCGTTCGAGCGGGCGGACATCACATCGAACACCTACTACGACTGGCTTCTGGACAACGACTCATCATCCTGGCTGCGACGCTCGCGACGCAGTTCCTGGCGACGTTCAAGGAATTCCCGCCGCGCCAGAAGGCCGCCAGCTTCAGCATCGACCAGGTCGTAGAGAAGCTTGAGGCAGCGTTCACCTCGCACCGCTAAGCGCTCGCTGCCGAAAAGACCCGGCCGCGGATCGGCCGCGCGCCGGGGCCGACAGCGCGGCAGGGCAGGAGCATGCAGTGTCAGCAAGCGACCAGGTGCCGGACTCTGGGGCGCCTGCCATGACGTCCGCCGACGGCATGGTGTGAAATACCGGGCGTGACCTTCCTGATGGGCTCTGACCGTCACTACCACGAAGAAGCCCCGGCCCGCCCGGTCACGGTCGGCGGATTCTGGATCGATCCCTGCCCGGTCACCAACCGCCAGTTCGGCCAGTTCGTGCGCAAGACCGGGCATGTGGCAAGGCGAATTCCCGCTCCACAACAGCGGAGAGGACGGCTACCAGGGAACCTCACCAGTCGGCGGCTACCCCGCCAACGGCTACGGCCTCTACGACATGATCGGCAACGTGTGGGGGCGGACATCGGACTGGTACTCCAGCCACACCGCCGCAGCGCATGGCTGCTGCACCGCGAACCCAGATGGTGACCCGGCGCGCAGCGCCGATCGGCGAGACCCTGCCCGCATCCTACGCAAGGTCATGAAAGGCGGCTCCTACCTGTGCGCACCGAACTACTGTGGCCGCTATCGGCCAGGACGCGAACGATCTGAATGTCTCGTCCGGGGCTGCGCTGGCGGGCGCGGATGGCGCGGGTGGTTCCGGCTCCAGCAGCTGGTGCTGCTAGAGTTCGTCCTTCGCCTTGTCCGCGGCCTGGTCGACGGCCGGGTCGACCTGGTCGGGGGTCTTGTCCTTGACTGCCTGGTCGGCCTGGTCGACTGCCTCGTCGACCTTGTCACCGTGGCCGCTCAACGCGTCTTTCGCCTTGTTCAACGCGTCACCGATGCCCATGATCTCCTCCGTCCCGATGCGTTTCGTTGGGTCCTGGGTCGGTCCGGAGGGTTGGTCCGGGCCACGGGTTCCGGGGCCGCTCGCGCGGAGGACGGCTCTCGCCGAGTGATCCGCCTGTCGCACCGTGGGTCTCAAGCACGAGCCTACAGTGGCTGCGTCTCGCTAGCCAGGGTCAGGGCCGTGTGGCCGGGTTGCGCTCCCGTTTCCAGGCCGAGCCGTCGGCCTGCGGCATTTCTCGGCCTCCACTTCCTGCGCTGACGTTCGGTGCTGCCACTTCCGCCGCCCCGCTGTGGCGGTGAGTTCACTTGATCGCAAGCCCACCGCGATCACAAGGGGTGCCAAATCTGGGCACCCCTTGTAGCGTGGACAAATCGCCCCATTCCGTCGGCGGACCGATCGCTAGGATGGGCCAGGGGGCCGGGGAGGGGAGGGTCGATGAACGTTGGTAGTTTCATATCCGCGTTGGCGCTGGGGTTTGTAGCCGGGGCCATCGCTCGTGCCCTGATACCGCGCGATGCCTTCCGGCACATGCGCGGCTGGAGATCGTGGTTGACCTCGACGGGACTGGGCCTGCTGGGGGCGCTGGTCGGCTTCTGGATTTTCCACGGCCTGTTCGGCATCGGCGACACCAACAAGTTCGACTGGGGGGGCATCGTTGGCGCGGTGATCGGCGCCATGATCGTTGTTGCCGTCGCGTCGTTCCTGATCAACCGGTTCGCAAAGCGCCCGGCAGCCCATGAGGCCCCGAGGCGCGGCTAGCCACAGCTGATATGAGGTCAGCCCGTTTAAGGCCCCGAGCAACCACGCATCCGTCTTGGTCCGCAGCTGAGCCCGACTCAGCCGGCCGAACTTCCGGAACGAGTTCAGCCCGATCGCCTTGACACCCAGCGCCACCGGGAACGCCTCGACCCGGTGAGCCAGCGGGTATCCCCACAGCCCGGCCTGAACCCCCAGCGTGCAAGCATTCTCCTCACGCTCGAACACCCCGCGTATGACCTGACCAAGTTCGAGTCGTGCACGGCCGGCGTAGGGTCAGGTAGCGCGCGTGGGTGAGGCCGTGCTGACGCCGTCGATCTCGGCGCCGATCAGCACCGCGACCGCGCTGAGGTAGAGCCAGAGCAGTACCACGACAATCGACGCAAGCGAGCCGTAGGTCTTGCTGTAGCTCGCGAAGTTGGCCGTGTACACCGCGAACAGCCCGGACGCGATGAGCCAGAGGAGCGTGGCCACCAGCGCGCCGGGCGTGACCACGCCGAAGCGGGCTTGTTGCGGCTGCCCCACCGCGACGTGGTACAGCACGCCCAGCCCGAGCACGATCACGATAGCGAGCAGCGGCCAGCGCAGGATGTCGAACACGACCCGCCCCGCGGTACCGAGACCGGCGTGAGCGAGGATCGACGGGACCGCGGCGATGAGGAACATCATCACCACGAGCAGCACGATGGCGCCGAACGTAAGCGCGAGTGCCTTGCCGCGCTTCTTGGCGAAGCTCTTCGGTTCGGTCTGGTCGCGGGCGACGTTGACCCCGGTGACCAGCGCAGCCATGCCACCCGACGCGCTCCACAGGGCAATCGCGACCGCGATCAGGAGCGTGATCGAAACCCCGGCGCGACTGGCGCTGCCAATCGACGTGATCTACTGCTGGATGAACTTCTGCACCTCGTCGGGGAGCGCCTTCCCGAAGTCGCGGACTTGACGCTGAATGTCGGCTGGCTTGGCGACCAGCCCGTACACCGTGACGATGACGATCAGGGCCGGTACGAACGCCAGGAACGCGTAGAAAGCAACCCCAGCCGACACGGGCGTGAGGTTGTGCTCGCGCAGCCGCCCGGGAAGCTGCTGTGCAATCTGCTTCGCGGCTCCTGCGGGCTCGTTCGTCACACAAGGCAGAATAGGTCGCAGCGCACCGTCCGCCAAAGCCGCAGCTGCAGGCCCACCCCGGCGGCTCCTGCGACCTGTACTTCGGCCCGAAGGCCCCGCCAGGCAAGGAGCCGAACTGGGTACAGGCGATCCCCGGCAAGTCCTGGTTCCCGTTCTTCCGCCTCTACTGCCCCCTCCAGCCGTGGTTCGAGCGGACCTGGAAACTCAACGAATTCGAACCCCTCGACTGATCAGGCAGTAAATCCCCTCACGGTCCCCAGCGCCGGGTAGCGCGCGTATACGGCCCAGCGGTGAGGCTGCACGGGCGCCTGCTCGGCCTGAAAAGCGGAAGGTCGCGGTGCAATTAGCGTGCGATTAGCGTCAATTGGTCAGGGCTCTCTGGGTATGGTTACTGATTGTGCTGGTGCCCGGTTTCGGGTCTGGTGTCTGGTTGCTGTATGAGCGGCAGCGGCAGGTGCCTGCGCCTGGAGGCGCTAGGTGAAAGAGTGCGCGGAGGGCGCCGTGTCGGGCTTGTCCTGGCGCCGGGGCGCGCATGGCGGCGGGTGTTCCTTGTGGCGGGGACCGGCGCCAGGTGGGCGGGCGGGCCACTAACACGTTGCTGCTGTTTTCCGTGCCTGGTGGGCGCGGCCGGGACGAATGCGGCGGCGCTGGCCCCGGCCTGCCAGTGGTGTGTCTTCCTCGATGCCTGCCTTCCTTAACCCGCGCAGCCGGTCACGCTGGCCGCGCTAGAGGGTTGCCGGCCTAGACCTAGAGCTGGGCTGTCCACTCGATGACCAGCTGGCGAGTCGGCCGGGTTGGGTAGGGATTGTTCTGCATCCCTATGGGGAGCGAACCTTGGAAAACTCGGTGTCACTGCTGTTCCCCTTCGCTGCGGGCCCGGGTCACAGTTCGGTGCTCCACTCGATCACCAGGCGTCGGCTTGGGTTGGCTGTTTGCCATTTGGAGTGGCACGCCCCCCCGGAACCCCCCGCTGCGCTCCGCGCCCGCGCGGTGGTACTTCGCCGACACACCGGCGCTCGCCGAGGCCTTCGACCCCGGCTCGTTAGCCGGTAACGAGCGCCTCGCCGTGACCCGCTGTGGTGCTCGCCGATAGCACCGCCGCTCACCGGGCCTGAAGGCTCGGTTCGCTGGGCGGTCGGCCCTGCGGCCCATCGGTCCGTAGCCCGCGGTGGTTCCTGCCGATAGGACCGGCGGGATCTAACGGTCACCTGGCACGGGCTACGGCGGCATGTTTCAACCGGCCCAGCGAGTCCCGGGCCGCAGGCCCGGGCGAGCGGCCGGTACTACGGTCCGCACCCCCGCGGGCTCCGGGGGGCCCAGGGGGGTCGCCCCCCGGACGTGTCCGCCCGGACTCGCTGGGCCGGTTACCCGCGCCTCGCCGTAACCTGGGCGGATGCTGACTGCTCAGCTCCTTGAGATCGACCGGGCGCGCGTCTGGCACCCGTACGCGCCGATGCCGGGGACCCAGCCGCCACTGGCAGTGGAATCCGCCTCCGGGGTGCGGCTCCGGCTCGCCGAGCCGGCCGGCGGCCACCGCGAACTGGTGGACGGGATGTCGTCGTGGTGGGCAGCCATCCACGGGTACCGGCACCCGGTCCTGGACGCCGCCGCCGCGGCCCAGCTGGAGCGGATGAGCCATGTGATGTTCGGCGGCCTGACCCACGAGAGCGCGGTCCGGCTGTGTGACCGGCTGGCCACTCTCGCGCCAGACGGCCTCGAGCACGTGTTTCTGTGCGACTCGGGATCGGTCGCCGTCGAGGTCGCGATCAAGATGTGCCTGCAGTACTGGCGCTCCCGGGGGCGCCCGGCCCGGCAGAAGCTGCTCACCTGGCGCGGCGGCTATCATGGCGACACGTTCTGGGCCATGTCGGTGTGCGACCCGGACGGCGGCATGCACCGGATCTGGGACGGGGTGCTGCCACGGCAGGTGTTCGCCGGGCTGCCGCCTGCCGGGTTCACCGCCGGCGTGGACCCTGGCTACGCCGCGAGCTCACCGGCCTGATCGCGCGGCACGCGGATGAGCTGGCTGCGGTGATCGTAGAGCCAGTCGTCCAGGGCGCCGGCGGCATGCGCTTCCATGATCCCGGCTACCTGCGTCTGCTGCGTTCGGCCTGCGCTGAACACGGCGTGCTGCTGATCTTCGACGAGATCGCCACCGGCTTCGGCCGCAGCGGGGCGCTGTTCGCGGCCGGGCACGCGGGCGTGAGCCCGGACGTGATGTGCGTGGGCAAGGCGCTGACCGGCGGCTATCTCACGCTGGCCGCGGCGCTGTGCACGCCCGAGGTGGCGGCGGGCATCAGTGACGGCGAGCTTCCGGTGCTCGCGCACGGCCCGACGTTCATGGGTAACCCGCTGGCCTGCGCGGTCGCCAACGCCTCGCTGGACGTGCTGCTCACCGGGTACCCGGGCGGCTGGCAGGCCCAGGTCCGGCGGATCGAGACGGGACTGCGCGCCGGGCTCGCCCCCGCGCGCGGCCTGCCCGGGGTCACCGACGTCCGGGTCCTCGGTGCGATCGGCGTGGTCCAGCTGGATCGCGACGTGGACATCACCGCGGCGACCAAGGCGGCCGTGGCCGAGGGTGTCTGGCTGCGGCCGTTCCGCGATCTCCTCTACACCATGCCGCCCTACGTAACCGGCGACGACGACCTCGCCCGCGTCTGCGCCGGTGTGGCCGCCGCCGCCGCGGCGGCCTGCGCCGGCAGGGCCCGTCCGGCCAGGGTGACCGGGGCGGCAAGGGCCGGCCGCTGGCCCCACCGTGGCCGTGCGTTACGGTGCCAGAGTGGCTAGTCGTGCGGAACGGTCGAGGTCGTTCGGGGCGGTTGCCGCAGACTACGACCGGCTGCGACCCGGGCCGCCGGACGACGCAGTGGACTGGCTGCTGCCACCGCGCTGCGAGGTCGCCGTTGATCTGGCCGCGGGAACCGGCCTGCTGTCGCGGGCGCTGGCCCGCCGGGTCCCGGAAGTCATCGCGGTCGAGCCGGACGGGCGGATGGCTGCGGTGCTGCGGGCCCGCTCGCCGGGCGTCCGGGTGCTGCGCGGCACCGGCGAGGCCATCCCGGTGGATGACGCTCAGGCCGACGGCGTGTTCGTGTCGTCGGCCTGGCACTGGCTCGACCCGGAGCGGGCCGTCCCGGAGATCGCGCGCGTGCTGCGCGACGGCGGCCGCCTGGGCGTGCTGTGGACCACGCGGGACCGGGAGGTGCCCTGGGTCCGCGGCCTTGACCCGCGGCGTGATCCGCCGGCCCCGGGCCGGGTCCACCACCGCGAGATCACCCTGCCCGATACCGGCCTGTTCGGACCGCCGGTCACCGCCTCGTTCCGCTTCACCCGCCCGATGACGATTCAGAGCATCGTCGACATGCTCGCCACCTACAGCGGTGTCATCACCGCCGAGCCGGGGGAGCGGGCGGCCGCGCTCGCGTTTGCCCGGGACCGCCTGAAGCAGCAGTTCCCGGGCGCGCGCGAGATCGGCGTGCCGATGCGCGCGTGGTGCTGGCGCGCTGACCGCGTGAATTCGTGATCGGCGTCGGTTTCCGCAGTAAGTGCGGAATACCAACGCCTATCAGGGCAGCGGCTGCCTGGTCGTGGGCGTAGCGCATCGCAGAGATCTAAGGGGCAACGTCCTGACGAGGCAGCCCAATCCCGGTCCAAGCCTCGCACTGGCACCGCTTCGGCACGTCTCGTTCAGCAGGGCAAAGGAAGTGTCGATGGGTGAGTCTCGGCCTTCCAACACGGACTGTTAACGTGGTCCCCGCCTGATCGGCCGCCGGTTACTGGGTTCCCGGCTTTTTGGCCGCCGGCTACTCGGCGCGGGCCGGGTCGTCCCCGGCGCCGATCTCGAACCAGACGGTCGTCCCGGCGTTGTCCTGAAGGCATCCCCAGCGTGCCGCCAGCTGATCGACCAGGAACAGGCCATGGCCATGGGCGGCGTACCGGTCACCGCTGACCTCGGGCCCGCTCGCCGGGGATCCGCTGTCGATGACCTCCACCAGCAGGCCGTCTGGCACGCCGATGACGACGACCGTGACCGTGCCACCGTCCCGCCCCGACCTGGTGTGCAGCACCGCGTTCGTGACGAGTTCCGAAGTCAGCAAGGCGGCGGTCTCCGCCGCCGGCCCCGCCACCGCGGCGACGTAGGCCCGGGCCCGTGACACCTGTTCCGGGCGCCCCGGAATCGTCAGGCTGCCCAGGATGACCGCTGACGGCGTCATGACTGGCTGGGCTGGTTATCGTCCCGTCGCGTCTGATCCATGCCGCATTCCCCCTTATTGGATGTTCTCTTCGCGCGCCTGAGTTACGGTCGGTCAAAGGGCCATACCGGGGCGCAGCAGTAACGATCTCATCACCGTACGTTAAAACGATGATGGGCTTAAGGGGAGCCGCGCGCAAGTGCATGAAACAAATTTTCCGGATGAAATCCCGGATGGGATTTCATCCCCGACGCGGGTGCGGTATCGTCATGGTTGCCGGGGGGCGGTACGGAGCGAAGTCGTTACGTTGTGCCATCAGCTGGCCGGTGGACGCGCCGCGCACGCCGCTTATCGAGCTGGGCCTGACGGACCGGATGGCTTGAGGAGGTGACTCGCCCGTGACAATGGGACCGACCGTGCGTCGCCGGAGGCTCGGATTCGAGTTGCGGCGGCTGCGCGAAACGCACTCCATCAAGCTGGAAGAGGTCGCCGAGCAGCTGGGCGTGGCCGCGTCGACCCTCTCCCGCATCGAGACCGGGAAGGCGCCGACCAAGTCCGTCTATCTCAACGCCATGCTCGAGATGTACGGCGTCGGCGATCCCGCTCAGCGCCAGGTGCTCATCGACATGGCCCGGGAGGGTCACCGCAAGGGCTGGTGGTCGGTCTACGACGACGTGCTGCCGACCGGGTTCGGCATCTACGTCGGGCTGGAGGCCGAGGCCGCGGGGCTCCGCAGCTTCCAGGGTGAAGCGGTGGAGGGGCTGTTGCAGACGCCGGACTACGCCCGAGCTGTACTACGGGAAGTTCAGAACCGGGACACCGACGAGCAGATCGAGAGACTGGCCGACCTACGGATCAAGCGCCAGGATGTGCTGGAGCGGGACCTTCCGCTGGATGTATGGCTGATCCTGGACGAGGCCGTGATCCGCCGGACCATCGGCGGGCCCGACGTCATGCGCGGTCAGCTCGGGCGGCTGACCGAGGCGAGCAAGATGCCGAATGTGACGCTCCAGGTGCTGCCGTTTGAGAGCGGCTCGCACGCGGGGCTGAAAGGGTCCTTTTCGATTCTCGAGTTCCCCGAGCGGGCCGACGCCGACGTGGCGTACGTGGAGTCCGTGGCCGGGATCATTTACTTGGAGAAGGACCGTGAGGTGCGCACCTGCGCCGAGGCGTTCGACCGGCTCCGGGCGGCGGCTCTGTCGCCGGGTGCGTCGGCGGATCTGATCTCCAAGGTGGCGAAGGATCTCGCCTGATAGATGAAAAGATGATCACACATCGGAAGGAGAGGCGGATGGATACCGACCTCACAGGGCTGCGCTGGTTCAAGAGCAGCGCTAGCAGCACTGGCGGGTGCGTGGAAATTGCGCACCTGCCCGACGGCGGCGGCGTGGCGGTCCGTGACACGAAGGACCGGTCCAAGACCCCGCACGTGTTCAACCGGCACGAATGGGAGTGCTTCCTCATTGGTGCTAAGAGCGGCGAGTTTGACCTTCCTAGCTAGCGGGCCGATGGTCTGACGATGTCCCGGGAACATGCTCCGGGCGTTAGGGGGGAAAGTGGCGGGTCCCGCTGAGGGGTAGCGGGACCCGCCACAGTTTTCCGGTCCGGCCGCCAAGCCGGTCTCCGGTCCAGCCGGCGGCGAGGCCGGCCGGTGAATGCCCGCCAGGTCGCGGCGGTGAAGATGAGCGCCGGTCCGTCGGGTTGCCGGGAGTCCCGCACCGCGACCGCTCCTGGGAAACTCAGCGCCGCCATTTCCACGCAATTGCCTCCGGTCGGCCCGCTCCGGCTGCTCTTCCGCCACGTGACACCCTGTAGCTGGCTGGCCCGCATCACATTGCGGAGGTGGCTCATAGGTCCCTGTCCAGGTCGCTGATGATCGACTTGAGGATCTCGGCAGTCGCGGACGGCGGCGCGCTGACGATGCTCAGCCGCTCCATGGCCAGGATGTACTGGTCCACATCGGACTGCTTGTCCAGGTAGAGAGCACTGGTCAGATGCTCGACGTAGACGATGTTCGGGCAGTTCCCGGTCGCCGAACCGCAGCACGCTGAAGCCGCTCGGGACCGCATGGCCCCCGACGCCGTACGGCACCACCTGAAGGGTGAGGTTGGAGCGCTCGCTCGCCTCCAGCAGGTAGGCGATCTGGTCCTGCTGGGTGCGGACATCACTGACCGGCCGCCGTAGCGCAGGCTCCTCGACGATCACCCAGAGCTTCAGGTCGCCACGGCCGAAGCGCCGTTGCCGTTCCTTGCGGACCAGCACATGCCGTTCCGCGTCTTCGGGGGAGAAGTCGCCAAGGGCCAGGACAGCGCTGGCGTAATCCTCGGTCTGCAGCAGGCCGGGCACGAACTGAGGCTCGTAGATACGGATGGATGCGGCCGACTCCTCCAAGCCCACGTATGTCTGGAACCACTCCGGCAGGATGTCGGTGTGCCGGTGCCACCAGCCCGGCCGGTTCGCCTGCTCGGCCAGAGCCAGTAGTTGCTCCCGCTCGGCGTACTCCACGCCGTAGAAGGTCAGCAGGTCAAGGATGTCGATCTCCCTGATCGCATTCCGGCCCAGCTCGATGCGGCTGATCTTCGATTCCGACCCGCGGATGACCTTGGCGGCCTGCTGAGCCGAGATCCCCCTGCTCTCACGCAAACGCCGCAAGTGCGTGCCGAGGAGGATGCGAAGGACGGTCGGTCCGTGTGCCGCCTCCGTCATCAGACTCACCTGTCCTCTCCGGGCCGCCTACCGGGGTCCGCCGGGCCGACCAAGCACGTTCCAGTTTCCGGATACCGCAACTGCTAGGACGGTTCTGTCGTTAACAGTTAGACTGGCTGGACAAACGTGTCGCGAATAATAAGACACAACTGTCAGCGAGAAGCGTCCTGCCTATGCACATCTTTAGCGCAATTGCGTGTCGCCGTACGGCGCTTCATCGCGTCAACGCAATGATAACGCAGCTGGGATTTCATGACATGCCCTCAGCCGTTTGGCGGCAAGGTCGCGCCACGCAAGTTGTGAATCCATTAAGTGCGCTTTCGCTTCTTGCTGCGCGCCGAAGCTGGCCCTGTCTTCCGGGGCATGCCCCGGGCCCGGTGGCTGAACCTGGGATTCTGGCTGGTACGCGACGGCTCTCCGGTTCTCTCGCGGCGCCCGGACGGCGGCCGTCGGGCCGGCCCGGGCCAGCCGGGACCCGGATGCCGAGTTCGCGCCGCCGCCCCTCCCGCACGCTCGTGTGGACGTCTGGCCGCGAATACGTAGGCTGGCGTGGACGGGACGGCGCACCAATGCGCCAGCCGTCGCCGCGCCGGCGCCCGGTGCGCCACCCTGTGGGCCACCCCGTGCGCCACACCACGAGCCCACCGCGGCGGCCCGCGTCGAGCGCGCCGTGGCCGTCCGGCCCGTCCCCGCCGCGCGGTGAGACCGCTTGGCCCGGCTGATTCCCCGCTGAATCCCCGCCCCGGTCGCTGCCTCAGCCGAATACGGCGCCGCACTCCCCTCGGCGCGCCGTGATAACAGATCCATTTATGTGCGGCCCGGCCGCACTGCACGTGTGTGGCGCAATTTCCTTATCACGGTATTCACGGAGTAAATGCGGTGACCGAAAACGAGGGCTGGAGAAAGAAGTTCAGGCCCGATATCCCAAGCCCGGCACGAATTTACGATTACCTCCTGGGGGGCAAAGATAACTATCCGGCCGACCGGGCCGCGGCAGCCGAGATCGCCCACGCCCTGCCCCGCATCCGGGTCGCCTGCGAGTGGAACCGTGCGTTCCTCGGCCGGGCGGTCCGCTACCTCGCCGCCCGCGGCGTCCGGCAGTTCATCGACATTGGCACCGGCCTGCCCACCGTGGGCAACGTGCACGAGATCGCCCAGGCCGCGGCGCCCGGCGCGCACGTCGTCTACGTGGACAACGATCCCGTGGTGCTGACCCACGGCCGGGATCTGCTGCATGGCGTCGTCGGCACCACGATCCTGGAGCATGACCTGCGCCAGCCCGAGGCGATACTCGCTGACCCGGAGCTGCGCGCGCTGATCGACGTGGAGCAGCCGGTCGCCCTGCTGCTCGCCGCGGTGCTGCACTTCATCCCGGACGAGGACGACCTGGCCGGGATCATCGCAACGCTGCTCCAGCCGTTCCCGTCCGGAAGCTATCTGGTTGTCTCGCACATGACCGCGGATGCGAAGCCCGAGGTGCGCACGGCGGCCAAGGTGTACGACCAGACGACCACGCCGATCTATCCCCGCCGCCGGGACCAGATCCTGCGGCTGGCCAAGGGCCTGGAGCTGGTGGCGCCAGGCGTGGTTTGGCTGCCCGAATGGCGGCCCGATCCGGGCACTAGGCCGGTGTCCATTCAGAGGTAGGTGGTGAGCTGCGTTTCCAGCCACCCGTTCAGGTCGCAGGGAGGGGTAGCCAGGGTTCGGCGGCGAGAGCGCGGGTGGTGGCGTTGAGTGGTGTGAGTCCGTGGCTGGCGGCGGAGTCGAGGTAGCTGCGGATGCGGCACCAGCGGGCGAGGGTGCGGTTGGTGTGCCAGTAGCCGGAGACGGCCTGGTGCCGCTTGGCGGCTTTGACGGTCTGCTCGGAGCAGTTATTCGTCCAGTCCACGGCGAACTGGGCGGTGAAGAGCCAGACTTGCTCGTTGTAGTCGCGCAGCCAGCAGCCGAGGGCGTAGCCGGGGTGGTTGCCGTCGTGCCAGTCCCGGTGCCGGTTGTGCGTGATCCCGAAGGCGACGGCCTCGTCGTAGCGCTGGCGCAGCTTCGCCAGGAGCTCCGCGTCGAGGGCGGGATCGCCTCTGGCCAGGGCCTCCTCAACGGCCTGGTGGGCTTCGCGCAGCACGTCGATGATGTCGGCGGCCCACGATTGCAGGCTGCCGGGGCCGAGCCTGGTGACCGCGCGGCATCGGCGGATGACGTGCTGGCAGCATTGCTGCACGCCGGCCAGCTGCGGCAGGAGCTGCTGGTAGGCGGCGTACCCGTCGGTGATCAAGAAGCCGGTGAAGAACGCCAGGACCGCGGTGATCGCGGCGGCTTGCCGGGAGCCCAGCGCCCGCAGCCAGGTCAGCCCGCGGTGCGGGGTGCGCACGACCAGCACGTGTGGTGTGCCTGCGTCATCCTGGGCCAGCCCGGCATGGGGGTCGCTCAGGTTAACCGGGGTCTCGTCGGCGGCCAGCACCGGTTCGGCCGCCAGGGCGGCCTGCATCGCCTCATCGAAACCGGCGCCGTCCAGCCGGGAGGCCAGCCGCTCGCTGGCACCGTCGACGAACCCCGCCGAGACCGGCACGCCGAGCAGCATGCCGATCAGGTTCGCGGCTCGTTCCGCGGGCACGTTCCCGTAGGAGGTCAGCAGCACCGCGGCGGTATTGATGCCCGGACCGTAGGAGATGCTGCCCGGATGCGCCCATGGCGGCGGCTGCGCAGCGTTGATCTTGCCGCAGCACGGGCAGGCCAGCAGCGGCAGCAGGTACTCGGTGACGAACGTCGTGATCTTCACGTCCCGCACCTGCGACCACCAGGTCCCCGCCCGCCACGCATCCTCCAGGCCGGTCCCGCACCGCGAGCACTCCGCCGGCGGCGGCACATCCTCCTGCTTGTCCGGGTGCGGGTCCCGCGATAGTCCCGCCCCGGGGTGCCCCGGCTGCCCGCCGGGCTTGCGGTCCTTGCGCCGTTCCCGTTCCGAGGACTGGCGGGCCTTCCGCTCGGCCTTGCGCCGCTGACGCGCCCCGATCGGGTCCGTCGACGGCGGCGTCCCCGAGGTGGTGCTGTCCGACCCCAGCCGCCGCTCCAGTTCCGCGGCCCTCAGCTCCAGCTGCCGGTACCGCTCCCGCTGAGCCTGCAGCTCGGCCCGCAGCACCGCGTTCTCGGTGTCCTTGGCCTCGATCACCGCCCGCAGCCGGGCGACCAGCTCACGCTGATCCCCGCCGCCGGCAGGCACACCCGGCTCACCGCCAGGAGCCTGCTTGCAAGGCCAACCCGGGGTTGGCCCGAAGCTGCTGGTCACCGGCTCGTTCGTGGTACCAGCGACAGATCCCGGCAGGCCGGAGCAACCACACAGGTGGTCCGGCCGGAGCGATCCCCGGCCGCCTTCGGGGTTCCGGCTCGACCGGCTGGTCATCTGATCCTGGTGCCGAGTGCAGGATCCGGGATCGCTCCCAGCTGGAGCAGCATGGCCAGGTGGTCGTTGACGGCCCAGCGCTCGACTATGCGATCACCGGTGATCCGGTACATGAAGGCAGTGTCGCGCTGGTAGTACCCGGCAGGGACCTCGAAGCCGCGGAAGGTTCCCCCGGGCCACTGCCCCTCCCTGACGCCGAACTGGACGACGAGATCCTGTTCGCCGACGACTGACAGCGTCCGCCAGCGGAACGACTCGAAGTTGGGGCCGACAGTGGTCAGCCACTGGCGAGTGCCGTCCAGCCCCGGCGGCAGGCCGGGCGCGAGGGAGTGATTGACCATGTCCGGGCTGCACAGCTCGTCGAGCCGGTCCAGGTCGCGGTCGTTGAGGATGGCGTCGAAACGCTCCACGGTCGCCTTGTTCGTCTCGGTACTCACCGGGCTCCTCCTCTATTCGGTGATAGTCTTACTACCACGGATATAGATGTACTATCGCTAATATGGCCGAGGATGTCAAGAGGCGTTACGACAACTCCCGCCGCTAGCTCAGGCCCAGGCCACACGACTGAAGGTGATCGAGGCGGCCGGACAGCTATTCATCCAGCGCGGCTACCCCGCCACCCCCATCGAGGCGGTCGCCGCAGCCGCAGACGTCCCGCTCCCCACCCTCTACCGGCTGTTCGGCTCCAAGCGAGCCCTGCTCAAGGCGGTGCTGGACACCTCCTTCGGCGGTGACGACGAGCCGATCACCTTCGCCGACCGGCCCGAACAGCAAGCCGCGCTCTGCGAGCCCGACCCGACTCAGATGGTCAACGCCTTCGCCCGCATCGCCCGGCAGTTCATGGACCGCTCCTCGGCGATCCTCCACGTCCTGGCCACCGCCGCCCAAGTCGACGGTGAGGCAGCCGAACTGCTCGCCGAGATCCGCCGGCAGCGGCACACCGGCCAGTCCAAAATCGTCACCGCCCTGGCGGAGCGAGACGCCCTCGACCCACACCTGGATCCCGGCGAGGCAGCCAACATCGTCTACGCGCTCATGTCGCCCGACGTCCACCGGATCCTCACCGTTGAGCGCTGCTGGTCAGCCGAGAACTACCAATCCTGGCTGGGACGATCCCTCCGAACGCTGCTACGCCCCGCGCGGTGACCGGCTTCGCCCTCCCGCGAGGGCCCAGTGGGCGGAGCCCGGCCATGACCGCCGGCAGGTGATACGCCAGCCCGGCGAGAGATCCCAGCCCGCAACGGTCGCGCCCTTGTGCCCTGTCACGCAGCGAGGCAACAGCCGGGCTGGGGATGCCGAATGGCTCAACAAAGCAGCCAAGAAGGGTTGGATGTTCGGCCCAAACGCGCGAAATAGCAGGTAAAGGCATTACCCGCGACGCCCAACCCCTTCCAGTCTCAGGACAATCCCGAGCATGCTCGCACCAGCCAGGTTTCAAGCACCCGTGCCACGTGCCGCGTCACGCACTCAACCCGAGGACCCCTGAATGGACACCGAGTATCGTTATCGAAGATGCTGCCGTTAGAAGAGTCTGGAATTCCCCGCGTGAGTATTCAGAAAGGCGTCGCGATACGTAGCGCGGGGAGCCGGGCAGGATCACTTCAAGAGTCGCTCCTACTCGGATCGCGACAAGCGCCGCAATACGAGGTATGCCCTCAGCCAGCGACGATACCACGGCGAAACGTACCGGCGTCGTAGGCGTTCCTTGAAGTCGTGCCCCATGCATTAGCCGGGTCAACTCTTTTTCTATAGCGCTATCGATCACCGCGCGTTCAGACCGGCCGCCCGATGTAGCTCCTAGGACGCCAACACGGAACGTGATCGGCAGCCTTCCTAGTCCAGTGCCATAGGAGTCTGATACTGTAGTCACAGGTGCATTATGACCCTGCCTACTGTCCATCTATACAGTATGTCACGTGCCCTTGGGCTGCACCAGCCGTTCGCGAGCTGCATCGTAACTAGGCATCGTGTTACTGTCCGCTCCGATGAGGACACAGGATAACGTAACCACCAATATGCGGAGCCTGTGTCCTAACAACCCTTTCCGAATTCCAGAATGTCCTCGCTTACAGGGGAAGCTTGACAACTGATGGAGCACCCCAAATGGGGTTATACAGTCCAGATTCCTCGTAGTAGTCGCACCGAGACACTCTCATCTGCCGCGATCAGGGTGCATTGAGCTTGCTGCGGCCGGGTCCGGTGGGTACTTGCGCCTGGTGTCTCGTGTGGCGTGGACAGGCTGATGTTTGCCTGTGGGCGGAAGCGGTAGTTGGGGCCTGTGGTCAGGACGGGGCAGCAGACGATGATCCCTATGGCGGCGCAGCCGTCTCGTGGTGACTGTGGCGCGGCCGGGAATGTGCTGACGTCGTGGGCGGGGAACCTCAGCGGCCGTGCCGGGAAACGCGCACGCGGACTGCTGCGGTTCGTCTTCTACGGCCGGGTGTCGACCGAGGACTGGCAGGATCCGGTGACGTCGCGGGCACGGCAGCGGGAGCAGGCCGAGGCGCTGGTCCGCGGTCACGGGCAGATCCTGGCCGAGTTGTTCGATGTAGGGGAGTCCCGGACGGTGGCGTGGGCGCGGCGCCGGCAGGCCGCCGCGCTGGTCGCCCAGCTCACCGACCCGGACCGGGGCTGGGACGCGATCGTGATCGGGGAGTACGAGCGCGCGTTCTACGGCAGCCAGTACGCCGCGATGGCGCCCCTGTTCGAGCACTACGGCGTCCAGCTGTGGATGCCGGAGACCGGCGGCCGGGTCGACTACGCCTCTGAGCACGATGAGAAGACGATGACCATGCTGGGCCTGTCGTCCAAACGGGAGATCACCCGGACCAGCATCCGGGTCCGGACCGCGATGGCCGCCCAGACCCGCGAGCAGGGCCGCTATCTCGGCGGCCGTCCGCCGTACGGGTACCGGCTCGCTGATGCCGGTCCGCACCCGAACAAGGCGCACGCCGCATGGGGCCGGCGCGCTCACCGGCTGGACCCCGACCCGCGGACAGCGCCTGTCGTGCGGTGGATCTTCGCCCAGCGGCTGGCCGGGCACTCAGTAGCGCGGATCGCGCGTGCCCTGAATGAGGCCGGGGTACCGTGCCCGTCCGCGGCTGACCCCAGCCGTAACACGCACCGGACCGGAGCCGGGTGGACGCCCGGCACGGTCGCCACCATCCTGGCGAACCCCCGGTACACGGGCCGGCAGGTGTGGAACCGGCAGCGGACCGACAGCGAGCTGGCCGACCCCGCCAACGTGACCCTCGGGCACAGAAGCGTGCAGCGGTGGAACCTGCCCGACGGGTGGGTCATCTCGGCCCGGCCCGCGCACCCGGCGCTGGTCAGCGAGGACGACTTCGTCGCGGCGCAGGACATCAACGCGGCCCGCGGCCCCGCCCCGCGGGACGGGCCGGTGCTGCGCCGCTATCTGCTGGCCGGGCTGCTGGCCTGCGGTGTGTGCGGGCGGCGGATGGAGTCAGCCTGGTCCAACGGCAAGCCGGCGTACCGGTGCCGGCACGGCCGCACGACCGCGGCGGCTCCGGACCCGTCGCGGCTGAAGAACACCTACGTCCGCGAGGACAAACTGCTTGCGCACCTGCCCGCCCTGCACCTGCTGCTCACCGACCCGGCCGCACGTGCCCGCCGCCGCACCCGCGCCGGGGCCGATGTCAGGAACACCATAAGCCCGGGCGAGGCGATCGCGTACCTGCGCGAGCACGACATCACCATCACATGGGGCCCGGCCGCCGCCGCATTGCAGGCACGCGTCACCGAGACTGCCAAGACCGTCACCGTGAAAACTAGCTGACCCCGGCTGCGAAGCCCTGACCAGGAAGGACAGAAGCGGGAAACGCCGATCGCCTGGCGCTGGCGCAAGCCCGCACGCAGGTGACGATTCGACATGCCCGCAAACGGGCGGATATGGGGATTTACTGTGTCCGAGGGGGGACTTGAACCCCCATGCCCTTTTGGGGCACTAGCACCTCAAGCTAGCGCGTCTGCCTATTCCGCCACCCGGACGTGAGCCACCGGCGTCACCGCCTTGGCCGCATCACGATAGCAAATCTACCGGCCTGCGGCGAAGGGGACCACAGCGCAGGTACGCATTCGTTGTTCACGGCGGCCAGCTGCATCCCGCTCCGAAACAGCGTCGGCCAGGAAGCCCGTCCCTCGCTCCGGCATCCCGGACCGGCCACTGCCGCTCACCCGCTTACCCGCTGCCTCCCGGGCGTGCAGGGCGGTGGCTGCACCCGCTCACCCGCTCACCCGCTGCCTCGCGCGCGCCCAGGTGGTAGCCGCGCCCGGCCTAGAGGCAAGGTGCGACGATACAGGAGTGACCGAGAACGCACCTTCAGCGAATCTGACCGCCGACGACGAGGTTGTCACGATCTGCCGTGACCTCATCAGGATCGACACCAGTAACCCTGGTGATCACTCCGGGCCGGGGGAACGCAAGGCGGCCGAATACGTCGCGGGGCTCTTGGACGACGCCGGGCTCGAGCCGCAGATCCTGGAGTCCCATCCGGGCCGGGCCAGCGTAGTGGCGCGGGTCGCGGGGGAGGACTCGTCCCGGCCGGTGCTGCTGATCCACGGTCACCTTGATGTGGTGCCGGCCAACGCGGCCGACTGGCGGCACGATCCGTTCTCCGGCGAGATCGCCGACGGCTGCATCTGGGGCCGGGGCGCCGTGGACATGAAGGACATGGACGCCATGATCCTGGCCGTGCTCCGGCAGCGGCTGCGGGAGGGCCGCCGGCCGCCGCGTGACGTGCAGCTGGTGTTCACCGCGGACGAGGAGGCGGGCGGCACGTGGGGGGCGCACTGGCTGGTCGACGAGCACCCGGACCTCTTTGCGGGAGTCACCGAGGCGATCGGTGAGGTCGGCGGCTACAGCGTGACGATCGGCGACCGGCGCCTCTATCTCCTGCAGACGGCCGAGCGGGGCATCGCCTGGCTGCGCCTGACCGCCCAGGGCACCGCCGGGCACGGGGCCATGGTGCACCCGGACAACGCGGTGACGGAGCTCGCCGAGGCGGTGGCCCGGATCGGGCGGCACGAGTGGCCGCTGCGGCTCACCCCGCCGGTCCAGGCGTTCCTGGAGGCAGCCAGCGCCGCTCTCGGTACCGATTTCTCGCCGGAGAATCCGGAGGCCCTGCTCGAGAAGATCGGGCCGATCTCCCGCATCATCCGGGCTGTGCTCCGGAACACGGTGAACCCGACCGGCCTGAGGGCGGGGTACAAGGTCAATGTCATCCCGCAGGAGGCGGTCGCGGAGATCGACGGACGTTACCTGCCCGGATATGAGGACGAGTTCCTCACCGAGATCGACAAGCTGCTCGGGCCGGGGGTGACCCGTGACTTCATCCACCGGGACATCGCGGTGGAGACCAGCGCCGACGGCGATCTCTACGCGGCCATGACCGCGGCCCTGCTGGCCGAGGACCCTGATGGCCGCGTCGTGCCCTACACGATGTTCGGCGGCACGGACGCCAAGGCGTTCAGCACGCTCGGTATCCGGTGCTTCGGGTTCGCGCCGCTCCGGTTGCCCGCGGATCTGGATTTTTCCGGAATGTTCCACGGTATCGACGAACGCGTCCCGGTTGACGGCTTGCGCTTCGGTGTGCGTGTTCTTGACGGATTTCTCGACCATTGTTAGGTCTCCGCCGCAGGTCAGCGCCTGTGTGAGGCAAAGTTGGCATAAGAGTCGGCAAAAGACTTTTCGGGAGCCTTCGCTCGCATGCAATCCGTGCTGTTATAGTAACGCACTGTGCGCAGAGGCAAGCGTAGAGAGGCCGGGAAAGTTAAGAAAGCGGAAACAAGTCTGCCCGCCCCATGGGTCGGGCCCGGGGGAGCGGGCAGGCCCGTTCCGTCCGCAGGATCTACCCGGGCGGCGCCGGGGCTCCCCTGACCGACCGCGCCTGAGCTACGCGGAAGCTTCTGCGGCGCAGGACAGATTAACCCAGCTCAGAGAGTGCGTACGGCGCGGATGATCTTCCTTCGCAGGGTGACCTTCCTGCTGCCATCGGCATAAAGACGGAGACGGGACAGTTCCCATTCGCCATACTCGGCATGGTCGGTCAGCACCCGCCGAGCGGCGTCGCGAGTCATTCCGCGCGGCAGGTGCACCACCAGGTAGGCATATTCGGCCATCACCTCCTATTGTGCTCACCGTCACCGATGATTCAATCGGCCCTGGGGAGAAAACCGCTACGGTGAGGCTCTCCCCGGTCGTGCACGCGCGAGATGCCCGCCGCCCGGCGGGTCTTGATCATGGCCTGACCAGGCGAATGCCTGAGTCGGCCGCAGACGGGGAACACTGAGGGCTGGATTGTGGGTTGAACACTGACGACAGGGACAGGCTCCCGGGTTAGAACGGGAAGCGTTGCCCCGTACTGCGCCTAACGGGCAGAGCCGAGGCGTGAATGTGAGGTTGGGAAAGAGCGTGCCAGCGAGGAAAGGTCGCCGCCAAGGACACGGCGGCGACGAAAGAGGCCGCGAAGAGCGTGACCGCTGCCGCCGTATCGGCGGGACCGGGCCGGAAGACGGCCCGGGCGCGGGGACCAACGTCCGGTGCGCCGCCGACGGCGGGGAGTGCTGCCGCCCGGGGCGGTGACGGCACCCGGCTGGTGATCGTCGAGTCGCCGGCCAAGGCCCGCACGATCGCGGGCTATCTGGGCAACGGATACGTCGTTGAGTCCAGCGTCGGCCACATCCGGGACATGCCCGACAAGGCGGCGGAGATTCCCGCCAAGTACCGCAAGGAGCCGTGGGCCCGGCTCGGCGTCAACGTGGACGACAACTTCGAGGCCCTCTACGTCGTGCCGAACGACAAGCGCCAGCAGGTATCGAAGCTCAAGGACCTGCTCAAGGGCGCCGACGAACTGCTGCTGGCCACTGATGAAGACCGCGAAGGCGAGGCCATCGCCTGGCACCTGCTCGAAGAGCTGAAGCCCAAGGTCCCATACCACCGGATGGTGTTCCACGAGATCACCCCCGAGGCCATCGCCCAGGCTGTAGCCAATCCACGCGAGCTGGACCAGGCACTGGTCGACGCCTACCAGGCCCGCCGCGTGCTGGACCGGCTGTACGGGTACGAGGTCTCGCCGGTGCTGTGGAAGAAGGTCATGCCGCGGCTGTCGGCCGGGCGCGTCCAGTCCGTGGCCACCCGGCTCGTCGTGGACCGGGAACGGGAGCGGATCGCGTTCCGCGCCGCCCAGTACTGGGACCTCGAGGCCGAGTTCGCCACCATGAGCGACCAGGCGGACGGCGCCGCCGCGGGCTCGTTCGGCGCCACGCTGGTCTCGGTGGACGGGCGGCGCGTGGCCCAGGGCCGCGACTTCAACTCGGTCGGCCAGCTGCGCAGCGCCGACATCCTTCATCTGGACGGGGCCGCCGCGGCCGCGCTCGCCGGGCGGCTGCAGAGCTCCGCGTTCCAGGTCCGGTCGGTCGACCGGAAGCCGTTCAAGCGGTCACCGTACGCACCGTTCCGCACCACCACCCTCCAGCAGGAAGCGTCGCGGAAGCTCGGTTTCTCGGCCAAGACCACGATGTCGGTGGCTCAGCGGCTGTATGAGAACGGCTACATCACCTATATGCGGACGGACTCGACCACGCTGTCGCAGACCGCTATCGACGCCGCCCGCCGGCAGGCGCGCGACCTCTACGGTGAGTCCTATGTGCCCGACGCCCCGCGCGTCTACGCCAGCAAGGTGAAGAACGCGCAGGAGGCGCACGAGGCGATCCGGCCTGCCGGTGACCATTTCCGCACTCCGGACCAGGTCACGCGGGACGGCCTGTCCCGCGACGAGCAGCGGCTGTACGACCTGGTTCTGGAAGCGCACCGTCGCGTCGCAGATGAAGGACGCTACCGGTGAATCGGTCTCGGTGCGGGTGGCGGGGACGTCCTCGTCCAGTGAGGACGCCGAGTTCGGCGCCTCCGGCAACGTGATCAAGTTCTACGGCTTCCTCAAGGCCTACGTGGAGGGAGCGGACGACCCGAACGCCGACCGGGACGACCGTGAGCGGCGGTTGCCGCCGCTGGCCGAGAACGACCCGCTGTCGGTGCTGCGGCTGGAAGCGGCCGAGCACGCGACCCGGCCCCCCGCGCGGTACACCGAGGCGTCGCTCGTCAAGGAGCTGGAGGACCGGGAGATCGGCCGGCCGTCGACGTACGCGTCGATCATCGGCACGATCCTGGACCGCGGGTACGTGTTCAAGAAGGGCACCGCGCTGGTGCCTTCCTACCTCGCCTTCGCCGTAGTGACCCTGCTGGAGAAGCATTTCGGCCAGCTGGTCGATTACGCGTTCACCGCCCGGATGGAAGGCGTGCTCGACGAGATCGCGCACGGCGAGGCAGCCCGGGTGCCCTGGCTGCGCCAGTTCTACTTCGGCGGTGACCAGCCCAGTACGCCGGCCGCGGACGGCGACGGCGCCAACGGGGCCCATGAGGCATCAGCCGTCGGCGGAACGGGCCTGAAGGCCCTGGTCAGTGACATTGACGACATCGACCCGCGGGAAGTCAGCTCCTTCCCCCTGGACGGCACGGACATCACCGTCCGGGTGGGCAGGTACGGACCGTACCTGGAGCGCGACGGCCAACGGGTCAATGTGCCAGAGGACATGGCCCCGGACGAGCTGACGCCGGAGCGGGCCGAAGAGCTGCTCAACCAGCCGAGCGAGGACCGGCTGCTCGGTACCGACCCGGACACGGGCCTGCCGGTGGTCGCGAAGTCCGGCCGGTTCGGCCCGTACGTGACCGAGTTGCCGCCGGAGGACGCGCCGGCGTCGGCCAAGCCGCGCACCGCCTCGCTGCTGAAGTCGATGTCCCTGGACACGGTGACCCTGGACGAGGCGCTGAAGCTGCTCAGCCTGCCACGGACCATCGGTGAGCTGGACGGTGAGCCCGTCACGGCCCAGAACGGCCGGTACGGCCCCTACGTCAAGAAGGGCACGGACAGCCGCTCGCTGGAAAACGAGGAGCAGCTGTTCACGCTGACCCTGGCCGAGGCCAAGGACCTGTTTTCCCAGCCTAAGGCGCGCGGCCGGGCCCGTGGTGCCGCGGCACCGCCGCTGCGTGAGCTCGGCGACGACCCGGGCAGCGGCAAGCCGATGGTGGTCAAGAGCGGGCGGTTCGGCCCGTACGTGACCGATGGGGAGACAAACGCGTCGCTGCGGAAGGGGGACGACGTGGACACGCTGACCGTGCAGCGGGCCGCCGAGCTGCTCGCCGACCGCCGGGCCACGGCGCCGTCACGCCCGGCCCCGCGCCGGGCGGCGGCCCGTCCCGCGGCAAAGAAGACGGCGACCGCGAAGCCGGCGACGGCGAAGAAGCCCGCGCCAAAGAAGACGGCGACCGCGAAGACGGCGGCTAAAAAGCCCAAGTAGGCACACTGGGCCGATACGCTAAAGGCCGTGAACTTCCGCGCTCCGCCGAAACATGACGGCGCCGGACACCGGGCACGGCGATTGCACAGAGCCCGGGCCGAGTCCAGCGTGCTTTCCATCAAGCCCTTCCGGCGGCTGTGGATAGCGCTGTCCCTTTCGAGCCTGGGTGACTGGCTGAGCATCCTCGCGCTGACCGTGCTCGCGGCTGAGCTCACCGGAAAGCACACCGCGGGGCAGTCCACCGTGGGGGCGATGGCGACGCAGAGCGCGGCCGTCGCCGGGGTATGGCTGGCGACGTTGCTGCCGGCGCTGCTGCTCGGCCCGCTCGCCGGGGCCATCGCGGACCGGCTCGACCGGCGCATGATGATGATCATCGGAGACGTGGTCCGGGGCCTGCTGTTCCTGTCGATCCCAATTTTCCCGAATTTGGCCTGGATCTACGTCGCTAAGTTCCTGGCAGGCTGTGCGTCGCTGTTCTGGAATCCGGCCACGGCCGCGTCGATACCGAACCTGGTGCCCAAGGACAAGCTGGAACGCGCCAACCAGCTCAGCCTGCTGACCACCTACGGCACCGCCCCGGTCGCGGCCGGCTTGTTCAGCGTGCTGACCCTGGTCAGCGAGGCGCTCGGCAGGATCTCGCCGTACTTCAAGACGAACAACGTCAACCTGGCGCTCTACATCAACGCCGCCTCCTACGCGGTCTCCGCCCTGACCATCTTTGCCATCCGCCAGATCCCGAAGCGGCAGCACAGCGGCAAGATCTCGGTGCCGTCGGTCGCCAAATCCATCTGGGAGGGCTGGCGGCTCATCGGCAGGACCCCGGTGCTGCGCGGCCTCTCCCTGGGGATGGTCGGCGCGTTTACCGGCGCCGGCGTCGTGGTCGGCCTCGGCTACTCCTACATCACCTACACGCTGCACGGCGGAGGCGCCGGCTGGGGTCTCGTCTTCGCCGCGCTGTTCGTCGGGCTCGCGGCCGGCATGGTCCCGGCTTCCCGCCTGCTGAAGGATTTCAGCCGCCGGAGGCTGTTCGGCATCGCGATCGTCGGCGCGGCGGTGCCGCTCGCCCTGATCGGCCTCATCCCCAACCTCATCATCGTCATCCTGCTGGTCGTGGTCATCGGCGCGCTGGCGGGCGTCGCCTACGCGACCGGCTTCACGATCGTCGGCCTGGAGGTGGACGACGACACCCGGGGCCGGACGTTCGCGTTCTTCCAGTCGTCCACCCTGATCATCCTCTTCGTGGTGATCGCCGCCGCGGGCTTCCTCTCGACCGCTTTCACGAAGCTGATCTCCGGCCTGACCGGCTCCGGCAGCGTGAAGGTCGGCCACGTCGTCTACGCCTCGGCGGGGCAGAATGTGGTCCTGCTGCTCGGGGCGGTGGTGGCGGCGGTCTGCGGGATTATCGCCTACCAGTACATGGATGACCGCAAGGGCGTGCCACTGCGCGAGGACCTGGTCGCGGCGATCCGGGGTGAGTCCCTGGCCCCGGAGCCAGCCGAAGCCGGCGACCCCGGCGCGGCGGACGGCACGTACCCACCCGCGCACCCCGGGCTGTTCATCGCGCTGGAGGGCGGCGAAGGCGCAGGTAAGACGACACAGGCGCGGATGCTCGCGATCTGGCTGCGGGAACAGGGCTTTGACGTCATCACCACCCGCGAGCCGGGGGCGACCAAGGTCGGCATGCGGCTGCGGGCGCTGCTGCTGGACACCGCGCACACCGGAATGTCGCCGCGGGCCGAGGCCCTCATGTACGCCGCCGACCGGGCCGAGCACGTGGCCCAGGTGATCAGCCCGGCCCTGGGGCGCGGCGCCGTGATCATCACCGACCGCTACACCGACTCCTCGCTCGCCTATCAGGGCGCCGCGCGGGGTCTACGTACGGAAGACGTCGCCTGGCTGAGCCACTGGGCCACCGACGGCCTCGTACCCGACCTGACGATCCTGCTCGACCTGCCGCCGCAGGCGGGCCTGGGCCGGCGGAACCCGGTCCGCGGACCGCCTCGAAGCCGAGCCGACGGAATTCCACGATCGGGTTCGCGCCGGATTCCTCAGCCTGGCTCGCCAGGATCCGCAGCGGTACCTCGTCTTGGACGCCACCCGGCCGGCGGCCGGGCTGACCCAGGAGATACAGGAGCGGGTGCGTGAGATGCTGCCCGATCCGGTTCCGGTCGTCGCAGAAGCCGACACTGGCTCGTTCCCTGCGATCGTCGACGAGTCGGTGGCCGCGGGATCCGATCGCTGCCGCTGATGGCCACCGAAACAGTTCACCGGCAGGCGGGAGACCCCGTCGGCCTTGGTGCGCCCGGCGGCGAAGGGGTGTTCGCCGATCTGGCCGGGCAGGACACGGTCGTCGCTCAGTTGCAGAAGGCGGCCCGCGCCGCGGCCCGCGTGCAGGCGGGTGAACCAGTCACCGCGGGCGGCATGACCCATGCCTGGCTCTTCACCGGCCCCCCCGGTTCGGGCCGCTCGGTGGCCGCGCGCTCGTTCGCCGCCGCCCTGCTCTGCCCGGACGGCGGCTGCGGTTCCCCGCCGGGGGGGACAGGGGGGGCCGTCCCCCCCGGGCAATACTGCGCGGCCTGCCGCCAGGTGCGGGCCGGGACGCACGCTGATCTCATGGTGGTTCGGCCCGACGGGCTCTCCTATGGCGTGAAGCAGACCCGTGGCTTGGTGCTGCGGGCAGCCGGCGCCCCGTCCGGGGGCCGGTGGCGGGTGGTGTTGTTCGAAGACGCCGACCGGTGCACCGAGCAGGCCGCGAACGCACTGCTGAAGGCCATCGAGGAACCGGCCCCGCGAACGGTGTGGCTGTTGTGCGCCCCGTCCGCGGAGGATCTCGTAACCACGATCCGGTCCCGCTGCCGCGTGGTCACCCTGCGGGTGCCGTCGTCTGAGGCGGTGGCCGCCGTGCTGACCTCCCGGGATGGGATTGATCCCGAACGTGCCCTGGCCGCGGCCCGCGCCGCGCAGGGGCACATCGGCCGGGCGCGCCGGCTCGCCACCGATGCGGACGCGCGCAGCCACCGGGAGCAGGTGCTCGCCGTGCCGTCCCGCGCCACCTCGCTGGGATCGGCCCTGTCCGCCGCAGCCGCGCTGGTCAAGGCGGCTGAGGATGAGGCCAAGTCGGTCACCGGGGAGCTCGACGAGCCGGAACGGGAAGCCCTGCGGCAGGCGTTCGGCGAGGGGTCGACGGGCAAGGGGGTGGCGAAGGCGGTCCGCGGCGCGGCGGGCGCGCTGCGGGACCTGGAAGAACGGCAGAAGTCCCGCGCGACCCGGCTCAAGCGTGACAGCCTCGACCGCGCCCTGCTCGACCTGGCCAGCTTCTACCGGGACGTGCTGATGATCCAGGCCAACGCCGGCGTCGAGCTCGCCAACTCCGACCACGAAGCCGAGCTGAGGGAACTGGCGTCCGCCTACAGTCCGGAGGCGACGCTGCACCGCATCGAGGCGATCATGCGCTGCCGCGAGCGCCTGGCCGCGAGCGTCGCCCCGCTACTGGCCGTGGAAGAAATGACGATCTCCCTGCTGGTCGGCTGAGTGACCTAGATCACAGTTCGGGCTCCGGCGTCTGACAAGATGAAAAGGATGCCAATGTCCCGACGAGGTGACCTCCGGGGGCGCCCATGAACCGCCGGGCGACAATCGACGATGTCGCGCGCGCGGCGGGGGTGTCGCGGCAGACCGTCTCCAACGTGGTCCGCGGCCGGGGCCGCCTGGCCGCCGCCACCAGGGAACGCGTGGTGGCCTCGATCGAGGCGCTCGGGTACAAGCCGCACACCGGGGCGGCCAGCCTGCGCTCCGGCCGGACCTACCGGATCGCCTACCCGATCCCGGGCGCCGAGCTGCAGCCCAGCAACGTGGTCATGCTGGAGTTCCTGCAGTTCCTGATGGCCGCGGCGCAGGAGCGCAAGCATCAGGTCCTGGTCATCGGCAGCTACGGCGAAGGCCTGGAGGCGATCGAGGAGCTAGTCCGTACGAAGTCGGTGGATGGCTTCGTGCTCGCGTCTATGGCCAACGCGGACCCGCGGGTGGCGTTCCTGACCGAGCGGCAGATCCCCTTCGCCTGTTTCGGCCGGACGGCCCCCGGCATGCCGCAGCACTGGGTCGACATCGACAACCGCGCTGCGATCCGTAACATGACCGAGCATGCGCTGGCCCGCGGCCACACCCGCATCGCTTTCTTCGGTTACGACCCGCAGGGTGGATGGGACCTCGAGCGCGAGGCGGGTTACCGTGAGGTCATGACGGCAGCCAGCCTCCCGGTCACGCTGGTCCGGACCACGGTGGCGCCAGCGGATGTCGACGCCACGGTCACTGACCTGCTCCGGCCGCCGGACCGGCCCACGGCCATCATCACCGGCAGCGACCTGCTGGCGGCCGCCTGCTACGCCGCCGCCAGCCGGGGTGGCCGGCGGATCGGCGCCGACCTGGCCGTTACCGGTTTCGACGGGAGCGTCATTTCCCGCATTCTCGTCCCCGCGCTGACCACCGTGGCCATGCCCATGGCGGAGCTGGCCAGCCGGCTTGTGGACCGGATCATCAGTGAAGTCGACGGCGCCAGTGATGATCGCGGGGAGGTCCTGGCGACCACTCTTGTCTGGGGGGAGAGCCTCTCGGCCTGTCCGTGAGCGCCGGGGCCGGTCCGCTTCGGGTCAGGGGCTCCAGGGAGCCGGATAACCCCGTAGCTGTTCAGGCAGCCACGTCCAGCCCCGCTGGCCGGATCCCCGAGGAACGAATCGGGTCGCAGGAGGGCGGCGGCGAAGGCGGTTTGCGCCGTAGTCTGGCGTGATGGGCATGATGATGGCGGTGAGCTTCGAGCGGCACGGGCGGCTGTATTACCTCGATCCCGGGCCTTACACGCCGGCGATCGGCGACAAGGTGCTCGTACCCACCGACTCTGGCCCGGAGGTCGCCGAGTGCGTCTGGGCGCCGCAGTGGATATCCGACGACGTGGGCGGTCTGCCCGAATGCGCCGGGCTCGCGACCGACGGCGACCTGGAACAGAACGAGACAAGCCGCCGCCGCCGGGCCGAGTGCCGGGTCGCGGCCAAGCGCTTCATCCGCATCAACGGCCTGCCCATGAAGGTCACCGCGGTCGACTACGTGCATGCCACGAACGCCTTCACCATCTACTTCAGCGCTCCCAGCCGGGTCGACTTTCGCGCCCTCGTCCGTGACCTCGCCGGCCAGCTGCGGGCCCGGGTCGAGCTGCGCCAGATCGGCCCGCGCGATGAGGCCCGGCTGCAGGGCGGCATCGGCCCCTGCGGACGGGACCTGTGCTGCGCGACGTTCCTGAAGGACTTCGAGCCGGTGTCCGTCCGGATGGCCAAGGAGCAGGACCTGCCGGTCAACCCGATGCGGATCGCCGGCGCCTGCGGGCGGCTGATGTGCTGCCTGAAGTACGAGCATCCGCTGTATCAGGACTTCCGCAAGGACACGCCCCGCGTCGGCCAGGCCGTCGAAACCCCGGAGGGGCCCGGTACGGTGATCGGGCACAACGTCCCCGCCGACAAGGTGGTGGTCAAACTGTCCGCGGACGGTTCTGCCTGTGCGTGCCCGCGAGCCAGCGTATGCGGCTCCCGCCAGGCTTACGAGGCGACGCACGGCAAGAAGTAAGATCTGTCGTCCTGCAGTCGGCGGCTTAGCTGCGCGGGTGCCCGCGGACGCGCCGGGAGACGACCAGATAGCCGAACGTGCCCGCGATCGGCAGTATGACCAGCGCGGGAAGCTGGTAACGCCACGAGAACTCGTATACGTCGGAGCCGAGCACCACGGCGATGGCGGCCAGGCTCGCGAGCATGGCCGCCACGGCCAGTTGCCGGTCGCCGTCGGATGCCGCGCCGTTTTTCCCGCGCCGGGACGTACGCCTGGCGAAGATGAACAGCGAGCCGATCGCGCCGGCCGCCGCCATGACCGCGAGCAGCGGTCCGGGTGTGTACCCGCCGTCCAGCTGATAGGCCCGGAGGAACGAGGCCAGCGGCTGCACCGCCAGCGGGGCGCCACCGCCGTACTCCTGGGCCTGGCTGGCGACAAACGACAGGGTGACACCGGGCGGGTAGGTGGCATAGCCAGGCTGGAACTGCCAGCGCGAGATCTGCGTGATGTTCGGGGCACCGTCCCGGGTCAGCGCGAACAGCCGGGTCGCGTCCCGGAGCACCGACAGCGGGATCGTGAGCGGCTGCTGTTTCAGCACCGCGAAGCTGAAGTCACTGGCCGCCTGGGACGCTGTTTTCCCCGACGTCGGCTGGTAGCTGTGCAGGGGGCCGTCCGCGTTGTTGATGATCCGGTCGATACCCCAGGCGGTGACCGCCGGTGACGGGCACAGCGAGCGCTCAGCCCCGGGAAGCTTCAGGGTCGCGCAGTCGGCGGCCACCGCGGCCCGCCCGTACAAGACGTTGCCGCCGTTCGTGGTCAGCGCGAAGCCGTTACCGGTGACCGAAGAGACCGTCATATAGCCCAGCACCGGGACGGCGAAGCAGGCGATGGCTACAGCCAGATAACCGAGCCCGGCGCCGCCAGCCCCGCGCCACCAGGACCGCGAAGACAACCGCCGGGATGATGAGCAGCTCACCGATCTGCCGGACATCGGCGGCGAGCCCCAGCACCAGCGCTCCCGTCGCCAGCCGCCACAAGCCCGGCCAGGGACGCCACAGCAGGATGGCGAGGGCGGCGACGATGAGGGCCTCGAAGGTGACATCGGGCATGATGGTCTGCTCCATCTGGAGCTGGTAGGCGTCCAGCAGGATGGGGGCAGCCGCAAGGGTGGCGGCCCAGCGGGCGGCGCCACGGCGGATCAGCAGGGCGTAGATGATGACGCCGATGGCCAGGCCGAGCAGGTGCTGGAAGCCGGCCACCACGGCCAGATTTCCCAGCCACAGGATGGGCTTGAGCGCGATGTTGTACCCGACCGGGTCGGACCCGCCGCTGCCTGTCAGGTACTTGTAGGAGTCGATGTAGAAAGCGCCGGCCGGTAGGCGACCTGGGTGACCACGCGCAGCCCGAGCCCGGCGGCCAGCACTACGAGCAGCGCCCAATGACGGCGGGCAGCGCGGATGGGTCGTCGGCCGCCCCGGGTGACGGCGTTATCCGTGCGTTGCGATCCAGCCGGTGATGCAGGAACCGTGCCGCTGTCCGGTGAACCAGCCAGCGGCGGAGCGACGGCTATGGGGGTCCGAGCGCTGGCCGGTTCTTTGATCACCACCTCATTGTGGAAAGTTCAACTGGAGCCGTTTTGTGACCTTCCTGAAGGTCCGCTGGCAATACCGCTGCAGGCGGTACCCGAGGCGGGACGCATTTCATCACCTTTGCCACACCGGTAGACTCTCCGCGCATCCGGACGTCGAATACATTAGAGGCGTTACACGACAGATAGTGACAGAGGTCACATCCAGAACCTTCGTAACTGCAGGAACAGAGGCGGTTTCGCGCGTATCGTCTGCTGCGCGTCCGATACCGCTGGCATAGCGCCTGAGGCCATGTCGCAAGCAAAGGGGCTGCGACCCCTCGCTTCCGGTGCCCGGACATGGTGACAGGGGCATTAGCAGCATGCGGATTTCCATCATCGGCACGGGGTACCTAGGGGCGGTTCATGCCGCCTGCATGGCTGAGCTGGGGCATGAGGTTCTGGGGGTCGACAGCGATGCCGGTAAAATCTCGGCCCTCGCCGCGGGTCGGGCGCCGTTCTTCGAGCCAGGGCTGGCGGAACTACTTGTTGGTCACATCGCGAGCGGGAGGCTCCGCTTCAGCACGTCGCTCGCTGACGCCGCCCGATTCGCCGAGCTGCATTTCGTCTGTGTCGGCACGCCGCAGCTTCCGGGCTCTCTGGGCGCTGATCTCAGCAGCATCGAGGCCGTGATCGAAAGGCTCGCGCCGGACCTGACCCATGACTGTCTGGTCGTGGGGAAGTCGACGGTACCGGTCGGGACAGCGCCGCGGCTTGCCGCCAGGCTGGCCAGCCTCACCCCGGCCGGCGTCACCGCCGAGCTCGCCTGGAATCCGGAGTTCCTCCGGGAAGGATTTGCGGTACAAGACACACTCCGGCCGGACCGTCTGGTGGTGGGGATCGCCTCCGCTGGAGCAGACTCCGCCCTCCGGACCGTCTACGCTCCGCTGCTGGAAACCGGTACGCCGTATATCACCACCGACTTTGCGACGGCCGAGCTCGCCAAGGTAGCAGCCAACGCATTCCTCGCGACCAAGGTTTCGTTCATCAACGCGGTCGCGGACGTGTGTGAGGTGGCCGGAGCCGACGTCGTGACCCTCGCCCATACCCTCGGGTATGACAAACGGATCGGCCGCCATTTCCTCTCCGCCGGGCTCGGCTACGGCGGTGGGTGCCTGCCGAAGGACGTCCGGGCATTCGTGGCCAGGGCCGAGGAACTAGGAGTGGCCGACTCGGTACGTTTCCTCCAGGGGGTCGACGAGATCAACAACGCGCGCAGGCGGCACGCCGTGGACCTTGCTCGTGATCTTGTCGATGGATCCTTCCACTGGCCGCAACGTCGCAATCCTGGGAGCCGCCTTCAAGCCCAACACGGACGACGTGCGTGACTCGCCCGCGCTCACCGTGGCAGCGGCCATCCGTTCGGAGGGTGCCCAGGTCCGGGTCCATGACCCGAGGGCCACTGATAACGCCCGGCTGGAGAAACCGGAGCTGGACTACTGCGATGAGCCCGAGAAGGCCTGCGAGAGTGCTGATGTGGTGCTGCACCTGACCGAGTGGAGCCTTTACCGGGAGCTTGATCCGGACCGCCTCCGATCCCTCGTCCGGACCCCGCGGATCCTCGACGGGCGTAACGTCCTTCCTCTTGACCGATGGCGTGCTGCCGGATGGACTGCCCGATCAATGGGAGTAGCACCTGTTGCGTAGGCCTGACGGGATCGCGCACGTTTAGCTAGAGTCTGCCGCTGTCTGAGCTGACTCGGGGCATCCCAGGTGCGCTCGCTGTACCCCTCTTCCGCCACCAGGCCGAGCATCCGCGGCCGAGCTTTCCGTGCGGTACGTATGGCGACGCCTGGACGTTGATCTGCGGGGCGGCCAGCGGTGCGAGGTTGCCCCGGACCCGGTAAACTCATCGCGTCGCCGCTCCGGCGGCTCGCCGCCTTAGCTCAGTCGGTCAGAGCGACGCACTCGTAATGCGTAGGTCATCGGTTCGATTCCGATAGGCGGCTCCCAGCTCAGCGGCCTCTTCCGATCATGGAAGGGGCTTTCTTGCTAACGGGCTTGCTAACAGCGGGGTACGCGGCCGGGCTCATGCGGCTTTGACGGCCTGGGCGAAGATGTTTGCGGCGGCGGTCTCGGCGGTGCGGATGACGTGAGCGTAGACCCGAAGCGTGATGGCTGGGTCCGCGTGACCCAGCCTTGCCGCGACGACATGGACCGGGACGCCGGCCAGTAACAGGGTAGTGGCGTGGAGGTGCCGCAGGTCGTGTAGCCGGGCGTGCGGCACCGGGTGCCTGGGCCGGGGATCGTTGCCCGGCTGGTTGTGTGCGGCGATGAGCTTGGTCATCAGTGAGGTCACGGTGTCGGGGTAGATGGGCTCGCCCCAGCCGGTCGTGAACACGAAGCCGTCCCTGACGCCGCGCCAGGAGTCGCCCGCGTGGAGCTGGTCGGCGGCCTGGTCGGCCTTGTGCTGGCGCAAGACGGCAACGGTCTCCTCGTCGATGGCGATGACGCGGGCCCGGCCGCTCTTGGTCGTCCCGTTGACCCGCTCGCCCGCAATCACGGCGGTCGAGCCGGTGATGGTGATCTTCTTGCCGTCGAGGTCGACGTCGGTCCAGCGGAGGTTGAGCAGTTCACCGCGCCGCGCTCCGGTGTAGGCAGCGACATGGAAGAAGGCGAACAGCCGGTGCTGGCGGGCCGTGGCCAGGAACGCCCGGAGCTGGGCGACGGTCCAGACGGTGCCCGGCTCGTGGGCCTGGGCTCGTGGCCGCTTGGCCCGCTCCACCGGGTTGCTGTGATGATCTCGTCCACGATCACGGCGTCGCGGAACGCCTTCCGCAGCACGGCGTGCAGGTGGGTCACGGTGGCGACGGCGAGCGGCTGGCCGTCGCGGCCCCGCTGGTCAGCAGGTCGCGGTAGAGCTTGGTGATCGTGGACGGCCGGACAGCCTGGACCTGCAGGGCCGATGCGCGGCATGACGTACAGCCGCAGGCAAGCCCGGTAGTCCTGCAGGGTCGCGGCTTGATCTCCATCGCGTGCGAGTCGATCCAGTCATCGAGTAGGCGGCGACGGTGATCCGGTTGCGGCCGACGTACTCACCCTTCCGGGCCTTCACCCGGCTCTCGTCGCGGGCAGCCTTGGCCGCTTCCTCGGTAGCGAAGCCGCCCACCCAGCGCGGCTTGCTGACTCCAGTCTCCGGGTCCTTGACCCGGATCACGTACGACCAGGTGTTCCCACGCTTCATGACGCCCTGGCGCAGTCTGGGTGCGTCCTTCCCGGTCGCCCTGCGTCGGCGGGGTGGCTTGGCGTCGGTCATTACGCGGCGGTCCTTTCGGCGAGCAGCCTGGAGACGTACTCCCCCAGGGCGGTGAGCGGGATACGGCGCGATCCGTCGATGCGGATGGAGGCGACGTCGCCGCTGGCCAGCAGCTCGTAGAGCTTGCTGCGGGAGATGGCCAGGGCCTCGGCGGCCTCGGGCACGGTCAGCAGGAGCCGGGCATAGCGCACCTCCCGGCGGCGAAGCTGGTGCGGAGACGGCGGCAGCAGCGAGCATGGCTGCGACGGATGGCGGGTCCCCGCGACCGGCGAAATGCCAGTCAGCGATGACGAGCGTGGTGTCATCGGCGGTAGGCCGCAACCCGGCGGCGACGGCCCGCTCACGCTGGTGATCAGCACGGTCGGCGCGCAGCGAGCCGAGGGTGATCGAATAGGCGCGGCTCTGGGTGGAGAAGTGGCCGCGGAAGCCGAGCATGTGCGCCCAGGCGGCCAGCCGCAGGTCGGTGAACTGTGGGAGCCTGCCGAGGCGGAGGCATTCGGCGATGTGGCGGCGGGCGTGGTCCCGGACGGGCAGCTCGTCCAAACGGTCGGCGGGCGTGACGCGGCGGTCGAGGGTGCCGGTGCACTCGGCGGCCTTCGTGGCGTACTTCGCCACGTACCCGGCCACCGTGGTGTCGGTCAGCTCCCCGGCCGACGTGACCGGCCGGATGTCGAGCTGACCGCCCCTGGTGAGGGTCCGCAAGGGGAGACGCGGGGCGGCGGGAGTCCGCACCTGGACGGCGCGGGCGGCCTGGCCGATGGCGTCGGTCAGCAGGCCGAGGGTAGCCCAGGAAGGCGGGGCGGCCGATGGCCCGGCGGGGCCGTCGAGACGGACGATGGCGTGGAAGTGGACGACGCCGCGCCGCTGGTACTCGGCGACCTTGGCGTAGGAGAGACGGGCCTGGGCGACGAACGCCTTGCCGGTCAGCCCAGCCCGGCGGGCCAGGGTCCGGCGGAGTGTGATGGTGAAGCGGCGCCACAGCTCGGGGGCGTAGGCGTTGAACAGGACCGAGCCGGTGTAGTCGTAGCAGTCGGGGCACAGCGGCTCGCCGAGCCGGTCATCGTCCCGGGCGTGTTTCTCGTTGCAGGACAGACGGACGCCGTGTGGGCAGGTCCGGCCGTTCCGGCGCGGACGGCAGGCCAGTACCCGCTCACCCCGAACGCGCCAGGCATGGACCGGGCCGAACGATGGTGCGGTGAAAGTGACGAACACGCAGGGATGCTGGGCGACCGCGGTCGGCACGCCTTTGCCGCCGGTCAGCCCGGCCCGGATGAGCTGATAGGTGTCGGCCCGGTAGACCTCGGCGCAGGGCGCGCACCGGGAGGCGCGGCGCGTCTTGCAGGCGACCGGCAGGAGCCCACCGGGCTCGTGCACGGTCGTGTAGCGGTGGATCAGCTCGCCGGTGGACCCGTCGATGTGATCGACGCGGCCACGCAGCAGCACGGGTTGCAGGCAGCCACCGGCGTGCCGGATCGAGCCTGCTGGGATGGGGACGGTGGGCAAAGGTGGTACTCCTCTCGTCGTGCCCTTGCGGGCGGTGGACGAGCGGAGGCAGACCGCAGCCAGGTCGGGTGAGTGCCGGGACGCGTGGATCAGCGGTGCTGTGCCGCATGGGAGCCTGGCTCGGATTGCCTGCCGCTCAGGGCTTCATGTGTGGCTGGTGCACCGTGACCTGGTTCCCGGTGACTTACCGGCCCGGCTTCTGCACGGTCATCCCTCGATGAGGGGAGGCCTCGTGGCCTCGATCTCTAACACGTACCCAAAGTACGTGCCTGATAAAACCGATACTAGCTCAATCATCTGACGGTGCGGCGTTCCGCCAGGCCGCGTAGCTCACTGCTGGGCGGGTCCTGCATGGTGAGCAGGTCGGACACGGTCTGGCGGGCCAGGTCATGTCCCCGGATCAGTTCGGGCGTGATGTCCTCGGCCTGGACGAGCGCGGCGACCGCCTCACCGACCTGGCGGCGCTGGGCGTGCGCGCGAGCGACGTCAACGAGCATCCGGCTCTGCCGCTCGGCCGATAGACCGCTGGTGTCCACGGTGGCGGCGGTGCGCAGTGCCCGGCCCGCGTCGCCCAGCTCGACCGCGACGGCGATCTCGTACAGCCGCACGTTGACCGGCCCGAACTCGGTGTTGAACTCGTTGTGCCCGTCCCCGAGCCGTTCGGCCATTTGCCTGGCTCGCTCAAGCTCGCGGTAGGCGGTGTCCGCGTCGTTGGTCCGGGCGGCGATGATGGCGCGCTGCAATGTCAGGCCGCCCCACAGGGACATCGCCTGTGGGCCGCCTTGGTCGGCTTTCGCCCATAGGGCGGCGGCCGCCGTGCGGGCGGTCTCCTCGGCCTGGTCGTAATGCCGGGCGGTGATGAACACGAACACGAGCCGGAAGGCCCCGGCGGCGACCAGCATCGCGTTGCCCGCTCGTTCGGCGGCGGCCATCGCCCGATCCGCGGCGATCCAGGCTGCATCCGGCTCGCCGATCTCGGCCAGCGCGGCCGAACATGCCTGGTACGTCGTGGCCAGCAGTTCGAAGGCTTCGGCCCGCTGGCTCTCGGGCACCGTCCGGGCGGACGTCTCAAGGTCCGGGACCAAACCGCCCAGCAGGGCGGTCAGCTCGCTGTAACGACCGGCATGCGTCAGCTCCCATGCCTGATGAGTTCTCGTCCGAAGCGTGCGGAGCGCCAGGGCTCGGGGTCCGTCGAGCATGGCCCGCAGTGCATGAACGCCGGACAGGACCAGCCGGAGGCCACCCGCGCCCGGCGGTTCCTCGGTCACCGCAGCGACGACGGGTGCCTCGGCGGCCAGCTCGGCGAGCGGGATGTCGAGCGCGATAGCGACGGTCTCCAGCACGGACATCCGGTCGACCTTGCGGACGCCTCGCTCGACCTGCGAGACCCAGGCCACCGACCGGTGGATCATCCGGGCCAGGTCTGGTTGCGATAGGCCCCGCCGACGCCGTTCGGCAGCGATCCTGCGTCCGAGCGCTTTCTGGTAGTCCGGGCTCGTCACCCGTCGGTGCCCTTGCCGGTCTGGAGGGTCAGCCAGTCGACTTCGGTGCTGGCGAGGTACTGGTCGCGCTCGTCCAGGTAGCGGCAGGTGTGCGGCGATGCCTCGTGCGCCTCGAAGGCGGCCTTGTCGCAGTACAGCTCATAGAAGATCCGCTGCAACGGCTGCCCCTCGACTGTGTGCGAGGCGTAGACCAGCGTCCCCGGCTCGTTGGCCTTGATGGCCTCCACGGTCTCAGCCACCAGCCGGTCGTAAGCCTCGGCGCTGACCTGGTCCTTACATGTGAACCGCACGAACAGACCGAACATCGATCTCCTCCAAGTCGTGTCACGCCATGGTCGCACCGAATGTGCGTGGCCTGTACAAGAAGTAACACGTACTTATAGTACGTGCCAACGATTAAGAGTACGCTCGTGCTTAGCTAACACACCGTGACCATGCGCTAAGCGAGGACCCATGCACATGCCAGCAGCCAGAGCACTCGCCCTCCGCACCAGCGGCGTCACCTATCCAGGCAGCATCAAGCACGTCAGCGCGGTCCGCGCCGACCTGCGCGCCTTACTGCATGACTGCCCAAGAGCAGACGACGTCATCATCTGCGCTTCCGAGCTGGCCGCCAACGCCGCCGTCCATAGCCACTCGCGCCTTCCCGGCGGCACCTTCACCGTCCGAGCCGCAGTCAACCCCGGCCATCACTACATCCGCATCGAAGTCGAAGACAACGGCGGTCTCTGGATCTCGGCTCCGGACGACCCAACCGGCCGCCACGGCTTGGACATCCTCCGCGCCCTCGCCAAAGAGTGGGGCATCACCGGCGACCGCGCGGCCCGCACTATCTGGGCACGCTTCGACTGGTCTGATTAGCCGCTACGGAAGCGGCCCGTGACACGGTGCCGTTGACACGGTGCCGTGGTTGTGAGAACTTTCTTCACGATCATCAAGGGCGCACCTTCGGCGCGCCGGGCCTGACGGCCTGGACGTGGCTTTGAAGCAGGCGCGGATCACTGAAGGGAGAGAAGCGGTCGGGGAGGGCCGACCATAAGCGGCTGAGGTTCAACCGGGGTAGCACCGTTGCGGGCGGCAGCTTCGCTCGCGTCCTTCGGACGGAAGCCCTGCGGACGCGGCGGCTGCCGCGCTCGGCTTCCCGGTACCGGCCGCATGCGGTCCCCGCCGTTTGTCCCCGGTGCCGCGCCTGCAAAGGCTGTCCGGTCGTCCTCCCGCGCCGGGCATCCTGGCGCCGCGCAAAGATCACAGTCAAGGGCGCTCGCTGCGCTCGCGTCGCCGAGGCAATGCCGCGTCGTTAGCGCTGTGCGTTAGCCGTCAACCCGTTTGGGTCACGTTCGGGTTCCGGGTTGTGCGCTGCCCGGTGAATACGGCGGAGCTCCTGTAGATCGAGGGATTGCGACATCACTTCGATCCTGGACAGGAGCTCCGTTGAATGATTGTGCCATGGTGACCGTGCCGTGCCTGATCACGGTCGCCGCAGGCGTGCTCGCCCCGGGTCACCTGGGCGAGCTGACCCGGTACCTGCCGTTTGAGCTGGCCGATGACGTCCTGGAGAGCACCAGGACGGTGCAGAGGCGGATGCGGGCGCTGCCCTCGCGCGTCGGGATCTACTTCGTGCTCGCGATGGCGCTGTTCCCCGGGATCGGCTACCTGCGGGTGTGGGACAAGATGACCGCCGCGCTGGAGGACCTGGGCCTGCCGCGCCCGTCGGAGAAGGCGCTGCGGGACCTGCGCCGCGTCTCGGCCCGGCCCCGGTGAAGGCCCTGTTCGAGACGGTCGCGGTCCCGCTCGCGTCCCCGCGCACCCCGGGCGTGGCCTACCGGGGGCTGCGGACTGTCGCGTTCGACGGCCTGAACTCGGTGAAAGTGCCCGACAGCGGCCGGAACCGGTCCTGGCTGGGCAAGACGATGACCTACCTGGGGATCGCCGGGTACCCGGCGATGCGGATCGTGGCCCTGGCCGAGACCGGCACCCGCGGGCTGCTCGGCGCCGTCATCGGCGGCAAGGGCGAGCGCAGCGAGGTGCCGCTGGCCCGCAAGCTCGTCCCGCTGCTGCGCGAGGGGATGCTGCTGCTGGCCGACCGGGCCTACGACGCGGCGGACCTGCTGAAAGAGGTCGCCGCGACCGGGGCGCACGTCCTGGTCCGCGGCAGCGCCGCCCGCAAGCCGGCAGTCGTGGAGGTCTTGCCCGACGGGTCCTACCTGTCCCGGATCGACGGCCTCCGGGTGCGGATCATCGAGGCAGGCCTGGACGTGCACGGCGCCGACGGGACCCGGCTCGGGGACAGCTACCGGCTGATCACCACGTTGCTGGACTGGCGCCGCTACCCGGCCGGGGAATTGGTCCGCCTCTACCATGAGCGGTGGGAAATCGAGGTCGCCTACCTCGCGCTGCGGCACACCCTGCTCGGCGGGTACGTGCTCCGCTCCCGCGACCGGGCAGGCGCCGAGCAGGAACTATGGGCGCTGCTGACCGTCTACCAGGCGCTGCGGATGGCGATGACCGACCGCCACCGGGACCGCCCCGGGCACCGACCCGGACCGGGCCAGCTTCACCGCCGCGCTCGAAGCCGCGCGGGAGCAGGTCATCACCGCGCGCGGCATCGAAGTCCCCGCCGACCCGGACGACACCGGCCGGATCGGCCGCGCCGTCCTCGCAGGCCTGCTGCCCGCCCGGCGGGCACGCTACAGCGCCCGGAAAGTGAAATGCTCCACCTCCCGGTAGCACCTCCGCGACCAGGACCGGCCCGAACTGCCGACGCGGATCACCCGGGTGCTGGTCACCATCTTCGCCCCGCCCCCGGACCGGCCCGCCGCCCTTCCCCGCGGCCGGAAGGACCAGCCGCCCGGTCCCCGCCAGCCCCGGCCCGACACCAGAAGAGACCAGGTCACCCGCATCATGGCCAGCCAGCCCGGACGCGACTGGGCAGGACGCGACCTCGCGGCCATGCTCGGCATCAAGCCCCGCAACATGCTCACCCAGCTCGCCGAATGGACCCGCCTGGGCTTCCTCGCCAAGACCGGCCACGGCCGGTACGCCCTGCCCGCCCCGGCCAGCACCACAGCCGATGCGGGACCGTAACCCATAAGAGATCGTAACCGGTTGACCCCCGGCGGCCGGGCTTAACGACGCGGTATTGTCGCCGAGGCGATGGCGCACGCGCCACCCTTGACTCTGATCTTCCCCGGCAAAGATCCGGCACCTATCAGGAGGACGGGGAGGAGTGGTGCCTCCTTCCAAGATGCTTGCATCGCTTCCCACCGCTAGCAATGCCGCGGGATCACGAGACGCCGGGCGGGCGTTGTGGTGGGTAGTGCATCTAGTGCAGTATAGTGAAAATATGGCAACTCAGCTTGACACCTTCCCCGGGCCCCGCGTACCCCAGCGGCGGTACCCATGGGATGAGTGGACCAACGGCAGGCCCTGGCGGATCACGCGGGGCGAGGATTACGACATCTCAACCGAGAACATGCGGACCAACCTGCACATGCAGGCCAGTTCACGAGGCCGCAAGGTGCAGACTCACAGAGCCACCGACGATCAGGGCGACAGCCTTATTTTTCAGTTCAGCCCGGGCGAAGCGGAGCTGGACGCGGCGACGGGACCAAAGGACGCGCAACAAGACGATGGCACTCTGCTGGAGATGCTGCACGCGGATCTGATGGAGATCTACGAACGGTGCCGCACGGAAGTCAGCTATACCCGAAACGGGCGCAGGCGGAAGTATGCGCCGGTTCGGTACAAGCAGAAGATCGACAGGGCGTACGCGGCTCGCAGCCTTCAGCAGCTTCTGGCGGCGGTCAACTACTGGGTCCGAAGCGAATCCGCCGGTGGCTTTCGGATTCTCCAAGAGGAAGGGCGGCTGGACCTCTCGGTGGAGAGCCTAGTGCTCAGGGAGGACAAGCTCTACCACGACCTGTTCCCTGCGACAACGCTGCAACGGGCCAGAGAGAAGCTGGACGAGTAGGCAGCTTGGCTGGCAAGACTCCGAGTGGCAGCCGTGGAACGTGCCACATACGTGCCAGAACGGGGCGGAAACCAGAGACATTGAGCGGTTGCCGGACGACGAGCGAACCAGCTCTGATCAGGAAAGCGGCAGCTTGACCCCCTGCGTGAAACGACCTCCTAAGCTGTGGGTCGGGAAGTCCTGGCGCGGAGAGGATGGCCACCGTAGCCTGACCACAACACCACCCGGATTCGACCCGCTAGACCACGCGGATTCGACCCGCTAGCGATGGTCGGGAGGGTGGCAGCAGCCCGCGTGAGCGACTGTTGCCGACAGGGTAAAATTACCTTGGAAGCGAGAGGTCAGTCTCGATGCAGACCGGGCGCCACAGCGTGAGCACCGGTCCTGACCACCGAGAAGCACGACAATCGCCGTCCGGTGGGTTAGTTAGAGCCTAGGTCTGTCCTTAGAAGCTCGGTTAGCTCTTCGGACCAGCCATCTATAGTCTCGCTAACCCTGGCTTTTCATCCGGGATGTTCAGCTGAGCGGCGCGTTAATCGTAAAAGGTGCTGCTGAACTGGGACGATAAGAGTGCTGAAGCCCTTATAAACGCAAGTTCGAGGAGCACCTCAAAAGTGAACCTTACCGGGTGGTCGAAGAGCCTGGAAATCACCGCCGACGGCGAGGGCGTCGTGTCGCACGCCGGGCTGGCCCTGCTGCGCCAGCTGGCCGACAGAACCGGGCTGACCGGCGGGCTGTCGCGGGCGCTGGCCTCGCCGCGGCTGCTGATCCACGACCGGGGCCGGGTAACGGCGGACCTGGCCTGCGCGATCGCGGACGGCGGCGAGGTGATCAGCGACTTCCGGGTGCTGGCCGACCAGAAAGAGCTGTTCGGCCTGGTCGCCTCGGTGCCGACCACGTGGCGGGCGCTCGATGAGATCGCCGCGGGCGGCCCGCGGGCCCTGACCCGGATCACCAGGGCGGTGAACGCTGCCCGCCGCCAGGCCTGGGCAGCCATTGAAGCCCGTTACGGCGCCCTGCCCGGCGTGCGGATCGCCGATAAGGTCCTCCACGGCGTGACCTGCATCCGGCTCGATGCCACGGTCACCCCGGCGCATTCCGATAAGGAGCTGGCGGAGCCGAATTTCAAAGGCTTTGGGCATCATCCCTTGCTCGGGTACTGCGATAACACCGGTGAACCGCTGGCCGGGATGATGCGCCGGGGCGGCGCCGGGTCCAACACGACCGCTGATCACCTGCAGGTGCTCGGTGACGCGATCGCGGCGCTGCCGCCTGCGTTCCGGCGGCGGCTGATGGTGACCGCGGATGGGGCCGGGGCCAGCCACGGGCTGATCACCCGCCTTGATCAGCTGGCGTCCCGGCCCGGGTACCAGCTGACCTACTCCGTCGGCTGGGAGCTGGGTGTCGGTGTACGAGTTGACGTGCAGAGGTAGGTACAGGCAAACGTGCAGAGGTGGTGTCTGCTGACGGGCTTCTCGGCCCGGTCGGGTGCCTGTGGCCTGCGGGGCCGTTTTGGTGGGGCGGGGGAAGCAGGCTGCGGCGTGTCAGGGAGATGAGCGCGCTGGTGGCCGGGGCCGGGGTCCTGGCTAGAAGGCTTCCGGGTCGGTATCGGCGGGGTCGTCGGCGTCGTTGAGGAGCCGTGCGAGGCGGTTCAGGTCGTGCCGGAGGTGGGGTATCCCGTATTCGGGGTGGTCGGCGTAGTCGAGGAGGGACACGTCGAGGCGGTCGGGGTCGGCGGCGAGCCATCCGGCGAGGAATCGCAGGAGGCTGGCGATCTCGGCGGCGTCGTCGGGACCGATGCTGGCGGCGGGCACGGGCGGGCTGGTCCTGCCGGCGGTTCAGGCGGTCGCGGTGCTGATGGTGGCCTCGACGGCGGCGAGGCGGTTCTTGAGCCGGTAGCTGGGCCCGTTGATGGCGATGACCTCGCAGTGGTGCAGGAGCCTGTCCAAGATCGCGGTGGCCAGGACCTCATCGCCGAAGACCGATCCCCATTCGCTGAAGGCCTTGTTGGAGGTCAGCACGATGGCGCCCTTCTCGTACCGCCTTGGAGATCATCTGGAAGACGAGGTTGGCTTCGTCGCGGGCCAGCGGCAGGTAGCCCACCTCGTCCAGGACCAGGACGTGCGGGCGCAGGTAGGTACGCAGCTTGCTGGCCAGGCGGCCGATGGCGTCGGCGGCCTTGAGCTGGCGGACCATGTCATCGAGGGTGGTGAAGTAGACGGTGTATCCGGCCCGGCAGGCCGCGACCGCCAGGGCGACCGCGAGGTGGGTCTTGCCGACACCGGGCGGGCCGAGCAGCGCCGCGTTGGCCTTGGCCTCGACAAACGCCAGGCTGGCCAGGTCCCGGACTTTCCGCGGGTCGAGTTCGGGCTGGTAGGAGAAGTCGTAGTCGTCCAGCGTCTTGTGGTGGGGCATCTTGGAGGTCCGCAGCGCGTGCCGCAGCCGCCGTTCCTCGCGGACGGCGAGTTCTTCCTCCAGGACCAGGTCGAGGAAGTCCAGGTAGCCCATCTGGGCGGCGTCGGCCCGCTCCACATATCCGGTGAGCGTCTCGGCCAGGTGCGGCAGCCCGAGCTTGGCCGCGGTGGCCCGGATCCGGGTGGTGACCAGCTCGCTCACGCGCTGTCCTTCGGGTCGGTGGCGGGGACGGCGGTGAAGGGGCGGGTGCCGGTTACCTGGTCATAGACCGACAGCGGCCGGTGCCCGACGGTGACCTGGGCGGCGTCGGCCCGGGCCAGCAGGAACCGCAGCGCCCCGGCGGGCTCGCCGCGCCGGCCGCTGGTCGGGATGGCTCGCCGGGGCGAGATCTCGCCGCTGGTGGTCGTGGCCCGGGTGTGCCCGTCGGGCAGCCCGTCCCAGTGCCCGGGATCGACGATGCGGGCGCCGCGGCCGACCGCCCGCTGGTGCACGGCCAGCAGTGTGACGCCGTGCTCGTCGGGCATGGTGGCGTGCAGGCTGATGGTGGCGGCGGTGGCCGGACCTCGACCAGCTGCCGGGGGAACACCCGGGCCGCCGGGACCGAGTACAGGTTGGCCTCGAACGCGACCAGGCAGTCCTTGCCGACGTGCCGCAGATGCCGGTCCGCGACCACGTACGGCCGGGCCGGGACCGGCCCCAGCGCGGCGTGATCGCGCCGCGCCCGGACCCCGATCACCTCGCCGTGGGTGCGGTGGGTGACGGCGCGGCGGACCGGCACCCAGGCCAGGAACGCGGCGTCAAGCTCGCTCAAGGGAGGCGAACGACCGGCCCGCCAGCACGTGATCCCGCACGATGGTCACCTGGCGCTCGACCCGGCCCTTCCCGGTCGGCCGGTAGGCCGCCAGGACGTCGATGTCGAAGCCGTAGTGCCCGGCGAACGCCACCGCCTCGGGGTGCAGCGGGACCGCCTGCCCGGGGCGACGTGCCGGCGCACCACGGTCTTGGTCCGGTCGTAGACGATCGAGCCGGGCACCCCGCCGAAGTGCGCGAACGCCCGCCGGTGGCACGCCCAGAACGTCACCAGGTCCTGGCTGGTGGTGAAGCAGCAGAACGGATCCCGGGAATACGACAGCACCATGTGGAAGGAGTACACCTTGGCGATCCCCACGTGGGCGAGGATGCCGCCCTCATCACCCCAGTCCACCTGGGCCTGCGCACCCGGCACCACCTCGAACCGGCGGTGCAGCCGGGCCAGCTCAGCAGGCGTGTAGCCCAGCTCGGCCGCGATCCTGGGCCGGGCCTCCTGCAGATACATCTTGACCCGCTGGTAGTTGCCGGTGAACCCGTACTCCGCCACCAGCCGCTCGTGGATCACCGTGCCCTTCAGCAGCACCTCCGCACGCAGCCACGCGTCGATCACCGGGCGTACGCGGCGATCACCCGCTTCCGCGGTCCGCCCGCGGCGCGGCGCCGGCGGCGCCGCCGGGCCCTCGGCCTCCAGGTACTTCTTGACCGTCCGCCAGTTCAGCCCGGTCTCCCGGGCGATCCCGAGATAGCTCGCGCCGGCCTCCCGCAGCGCCCGGAACCGGCGCAGCTCAAGCCACCGCTCCGCCTCCAGAACCACCGGCAGCCCCCGCCCCGTGAAGATCACCTGATCACGGCACAGACTCCCAGCCATAACACTGCGTTACCAGCCGACACGCCGGTAACCTCTGCACGATTGCCCGTACCCGGCTCTGCACGTAGAGCCTGTACGCCGACAAGCTGGGCGCCCGCGAGCGCGCCGCGATCCGGCTCGTCCCGGCGGGGGCCTGGCAGATCGCCATCGATCAGCGCGGCCAGGTGCGCGAACGCCGGACCAGTGACGCCTGCGCCTTACCATACAATGCGGGCATGCGCGCTGCTGGATCGAAGAAGCGCACGTCACTGAGCTGACCGGGCTGCTGCGCGAAGGCCCGGGCGGAGACCAGCTGGCCTGCTGGCCAGCCAGCATGGCGGCATCTTCGCCCGCCGGAAGCGGTCGCATCCCGGCGCCCCAGCTGACCTTGTTCGAGACCGAGGACAGCTGGCGTTACTCCCTGTGGGTATCGAACGTACCCGCCCAGGTGCGCAGCTGGCGGGCCCAGCCGGGCTATATCGACGCTACACGCCGGGTGCACGCCAGGGTAGAGGACTGCATCCGGACCGGGAAGGACTGCGGGATCGGCCGGTTCCCCTCGCACGATTTCGCGATGAACTCCGCGTGGCTGGCCGTCTCTTTAATCGCCGCGGCCTTGCTGTCCTGGCTGCGGCTCATCGCCCTGGACGGCGACCTGGCCAAAGCAGAACCAAAGACCCTGCGTTACCGGGTCCTGCACGCCGCCGGGAAGCTGGTCCGCGGCGGCCGCCGCCGGCGGCTGAAAATCCCCGCCACCTGGCCCTGGGCAGAGGCCATCGCCACCGCCTGGGCCCGGATCACCGCCCTGCCACAGGCACCCTGACCAGCGAAAAGCCACCCCTGCGACACGGAAGGAGTAACCCCGGGGCCTGTGGAACCCCGGCCACCGGCCCGCCAGCCGGGCCACCGTCATACCCGACCCTAAAATCAGGAACTGTTCAGCGGCTCAGCCGCCGTCCCGGGCCAGCCATCCGCCCGCATGAATCATCAGGGCTAAGTATCCATTTTTTATCGTCTAGGCGTGGGACCATGTGGCCCGGCCCCATCCCGCTGTTCTCCAAATGCTGGATAGTAAAGTAAAGTCGACGATTCAGCTTTATCACTTGCTGTGCCAGATCGTTCCCACAGACAGCACGCAGGGAATTAACCGACCGATGCCCTATCCTAAGCTCTCGGTAGATCTCCTTCACGCCTTCTGGCCCGACATACCTTTCCTCTTAGGGAACTCTACATGCCTAGAAAGTTCGCTGGCGGCCTGAAAGTGATCCAAAGTCTCTAGGTAGTACTTAAGTCTTTGCTCGCGGAGCCAGCGCAACTTTTCATCTTGTCTGCTGCGCTCCCAGGAGAGTTCGTCCCGGCGCCTCTCGCTCTCCGTTTTTCTAGCGTCAGATTCTATCTGTTGTTTCCATTGAATCGCATTTCGCTCACGCTCCTCGCTCCATCTAGCGATTTCCTGGCGCCATTGCAAGCGGGAGGTAGTAAGAGTACCTATTAGCGAAACTAGACCGCCGATGATGGCTCCGATTAGCCCGAGCCAAACCGATCCCATGGGCGCGATGATACTCCAGCAAGGGCGCACCTGTCCCTCGCATGCTTTAGTTGGGCAGGTTGATGACAACTGTGCCTGAGCCGCACGATAGAAGCGGAGACTGAAGCCATGAGGGCGAAGGATCTCTTCTCACTGTTGAGCCGTCAAGTTACAAGCAGGCCAAGCTGATACCGGCGGTCGCAGACCGGTTACCTTGGGATTGCCGATCTTGCTAACGCCGTGCTAACAACAGCCTTGGAAACCTAGCGATGAACTCGGACGCCGCGAGCGGCCAGCGCCGTATTTGGTCCGCTCAGACAGTCTTTACTGGACCTGTCTAGACCCAAGAAGCCTCCTGAAAAGCGGACGGTTGCCTCATATCTCGTGCGTGGGGAGACATGACTTTACGGTTCGGAAGGCTCGTCCCAGTGAGCTGGTCCAGTGTCCGGCCTGGGCTCCACCCAGTGTTCGGGCGGTTCAATTTTGGCGTCCACGTCAGCGTGAACTTTGAGCAGATACAGCAGGTTGGTGCCCGCCAGCAGCTCAAGCGGTTTGTCCTTGGCGAAGTCGAAGGACGCTTTGCCGAAACCCGAAGTCGTGACAAGGATGCCCTTGGATGCTCCTTCGTTATGCACGGTGCCAAAAAGATCGCGCACGGCACTCACAGGTACAGTATTTTTGTATCGCTTAGCTTGAATAATAACCTTCCCCCCAAAGATTGGGCGGTTGTCGAATGTTACGCAGTCGATCCCGCCATCACGCGAGGGTTGCGTCATTCGGGTTTCCAGGCCCATCTTGGTGAAAAGATTAGTAATCAATGACTCAAACTCGCCCGGACTAAGTTCCATCAGGTTGGGACGCTGATCTAGTCCCGACAAAACGTCGGCCTCTTCAACAAATCGAGGATCAACCATGTCAAACTCAAGGACCGGCCGCACAGGTACAAGCTCCGCAGGATTCTTAGAAACGCTCGCGGAAAGGTCAAGTAGGCAAGCAAGTGGATCGACGCGGCTGAAGTCACGATCCATGAATGAATCACGGGTGGTCATCAGAGTCACCAGGCAGGGGTAAACCTCCTTACCTGTGGCGTCGCTCACAGTATCGACGTGACCATTGAACGCGACTGTCTCGACGATCCCGGATCGGTCTGCGTTAAAGATTTCGTGCAGTGTACGGACAGTCAATGCGGCTACAATCCGCTTGTAAAGATCCTGTTGCCCTCTCAGTGGCCGTGGCTTTTCCGTCACTTTGTCACCGGTCTTGACGTATCTGTATTCAGCAACGGCGGGAACACGGTCGAAGGTGGGCAACGAATATTGGACAACCAGCTGATGCGACTCAGGAATATAGGCAAGACGGAAGAGCTGCGGGAATCCGTCGGGGTAATGGCTGCGCTCTAGCACCATCGCGAAGTACTGTATGACCGCATCAGGCTCGCCGCCCTCGAAGGACGCCTTAAACGCTTCGATCTCCGCATGCTGGCGGGCAAGCCGCTCTTCGATTTCGGTAACCGTCCGCTGGTATTCCGAACGGGCCTGCTCAAGCCGCCGCAATCGCTGGCTTCACGTAGCTGATGTGCATGTACCGCTGTCTCATACTGACGGCGGCCTAACTCGAACTGTTCACCGTAACGTTTCTTCGCTCCGGGCAGCAGCCTCTGCGCAGCCCCCGGAACAGGCGGCTGGAAGTCAGCCACGAGGGGCGCGGGCTCGGGTACTGCGAGCTGGCCAGGATCGAATCTCGGGCGAGGAACCGTTTCCTTGAGTGACTCGAAATCCAAGAAGTCGCCCAGTTCCAGCGTGTCACCCAGAAGTCCCTCCAGAGCAGCAACGTCGTCGGCCAAGCGCTCGTTGAGCGCGGCGACGTCAGCAATCCGGGATTCGGTATAGAGACGTGCTCGCTCCTTCTGGTCACTGGCCTGCGCCCGCTCGTAGGCCCGGCGTGCCCGGGCAGCATCCACCGACGCCCGCCGCTGCGCAGCCGCCCGCGTCCTCGCGTCGCGTTCTGCCTGGCGTTGCATCTGGATCAGCACACCGGTAAATCCCCGATTCCTGCCCACCCACCACACTCCTATTAAGGCTTCCGACTCCCAGAAATTAGCCTTGCATGAGCATCGCGAGAAGGGCGCTGAACAGAAATTGCCTACAGGCCACTTGGACGCTGGCGGTCCAAGTCCGCAAACGGGCCCAAAACAGACAGCCGCACCCTGCGCAAGCGAAACGGTGTACGGCGCGGCCCGCGGCCTCCGCAGCGTACGACTGTCGCGTGACTGGGTGACAATGACCATGGACACTCCCGGACGCTCGTGGACCACGGCTGACTGCTTTTCCAGGTCAACGGACACGAGGGCCCTGTCGCTGAGGGCGCCCGGATTGGTTCGGGACGAAGAGGCCCCGACTAACACAGACCGGGCGTGGACCAGGCGTCGGATCGGCTCGTGATCGGCGCAGGTAGGCGCACTCTGACGAGCTACAGCCTCCGGAGCCGTGTGTCGTTGTTCCGGTAGATGAGGGGATCGCTCGGCCGCGCACGCGACCGGCGTGCGGCCCCGGAGGCCGACCCGTCGCGACGCGGCAAGTCGCCCCGATCTACGAGCGGACAGTGCTAACGCATCTGCTAACAACAGCCCTGGATCAGCCTGGGTCGCCTGGAACAGGAGCCCCTACGACCAGGCCGGGTGTGACTGTCCGGACAGCGATGGACGCCTCTCGCCCTCCTCGTAATGCGTAGGTCATCGGTTCGATTCCGATAGGCGGCTCGGAATATCTACAGCTCAGAGGTACATTTTCTCCGGTCCAGCCTGATCGGGAACCAGGACCGTGGAACGAATAACCCGTTCCACGAAGGCAGAATTCTCGATTGAGAGCGGGCGATCATCGGGCACGCAGAGTAAATGCCGAAGATCATCTGAACGTGCGAGGCGGCTCATACCTGCGCTCTACGACCGATGGCATGGACGGGCTGATGCGGCACCTCAGGCTGCAAAGGCGGCCCGTATCCGTGATCGCGAGGGCCGCGGCGTGGGCGGCTGGCCAGGATCTGAGAAGGCTGGCGTGGGGCTTGGCCTGTGGCCCGCTAACCCGGTCAGCGGGCGGTTATCCTGGGAGCATGCCAGAGATGCCGCGTACTCTCACTGCGGCGCTGCACCGCGAAGAGGACTGGTTCATCGCCCAGTGCCTGGAGGTTGACGTGGCCAGCCAGGGGCACACGATTGACGAGGCCCTGGCGAACCTTGCCGAGGCCGTCGGGGGAGCGTATCTGGAAGAGGTAGACGATCCGGCCGGCCACATCACCGCGACACCGCTGGTGACCTCGTTCCGGCTGCCCGCCGCGTGAGCCCTGCGCTTTCCGACCTGCCGGTTCGGAAGGTCACCCGGGCGCTGGAGTCAGTGGGCTTCACCCACGTGCGGACCAAGGGCAGTCACGCGGTGTACCGGAACCGGGAGGGGCGCGTAGCCGTCATCCCTCAGTACGGTGTTGTAAAGCGCGGCACTTTGGCGTCGATCCTGCGACAGGCGGGCTTGACCCCTGCCGAATTCCTCAAGCTCCTCGACTGAGCCAGCAGAGTCCGGCGCCGCGATCCGGGGTCGTCTGCCTGGATCGGCTGACGCCGCATTGACTCGGGAGCCAGCAACAAGGCCCGGCCGATAGATGGCATCATGCCGAGTAGTCGAGAACATCCGGGAGACGCGCGCATTCCCGCCGTAGTAATCTCTAGCCCGCCTTGGACCGTGTCCGATGTAGCTGAGGAGGGTTCTGGGCTTCGTTGTGGACATGTTTTCTGAAGCGGTGTGTTTGTTGTGGCTGATGTGGCAGGTCGCTGCCGCCAGGATGCGCTCCAGTGTCATTCATCACCGGAGGCTTGCCGTCGGCCATCTTGCAAGGGACCCAGCGATGCTTCAGATGCAATACGTTGCGATCGTCGTAAAAAATCACGTATGATGTCGTCTGTGACGCTACATGACACATGCGCGGACATCCCAACGCTTATGCTCAACCCGATGCCGAGGTCCTGTCGTGGACGGTGACGGGTCCGGCGATGAGTCTTGGCTCCCATACCGCCGAGGCGGCGTGGCGGGAACGTGAGGAGATGGCCGAGGACCTGCGGACGGCCTGGTCTGAGGGGGACATCGACCCGCTGCTGTCCACCCTGACCGCACTGCGGAACCGGAGGCTGCAGGCTTGGAGGCGGACATGAGGCTGCTGATCGCCTACGGCCGCTGCTTCACCCACCCCCCGCCCCTACAAGCTCATCGACCTGGCCAACCCCGCGGGCATGTCCATCTCCGGTATCCGCACCGCCTACGACACCGACGAGATCGACCAGGCCACCGAGGTCCTGGAGCGGGCGCCTACCAGCCCTCCGCAGCCCTAAGGCGAGCGGTAAGGCGGCATGTCAGTGGCGGCCGGGACGCAGCCGGAGAAGGCATGGTCGCTGGCTGCGGCGGCCCGCGCAGCGCGGCAGGCCCGGATCGCAGCCGTCCGGTACATGCGGGAGGCCGCCCTCGAGCGGGAATGGCAGGCGGCCGTGCTGTCCTGCGGCCACCAGGCGCGGGCAGCCCACAGCGACAACCCGGACGGGGCCCGCGCCCTGCTTTTCGTCACCATGGGGTACCGGCCCCCTTACCCTGATGGCTGGGACGCGGGACGAAGTCTCCTTCCAGGGTGCTGACGATTCGGCCCAGGCGTTCAGGAGCCGCCCGCCCGGCGAGCCGCTCTGCCGCTTGCAAGTGTGGGCGCGGGGGCTGGGGTGGCACCGGTAGGTGCCTAGGGCGGTGCAGAAGGTGTCGTCGTCATTTGCGGGTGATTCCTGCGGACCTCGCAGCAGGGCGGTGTTTAGAGCAGGCGCAGGTCGACTGCCCGCTCAATGGCCTGTGATCGCGATGTCACCCCGAGCTTCTGGTAGATCGAGCGCATATGGGTCTTGACCGTGTTACGCGAGATATAGAGCGCGGCGGCGATCTGCGGGTAGGTGCTAATCGGCAGGAGCTTGAGACACGCAACTCGCCGGCGGTCAGCGGATCGACAAGCCCGCGGCCGGACCGGTGGGCGTCCGGCTGCGCGGCCCGGATCTGGAGCGCCGCAGCGATCAGCCGCTCGGTGAACGGGTCTGGTCGCACATGCCTCCGTTTCCTCGAGCAGGTAGCTGGTTAGCTGCGGAGCGGTCGTGACGACTGTGTTGAAGAACCCGTCGCAGCAGGCTGCTCCAAGCACCCCGGCCACGATGGCAGGAGCCGCGGAATCGCCCCGGTCGATCGCCGCCGCGGCCAGCAGTATCTGGCGCACTAGCGCGTACAGCGCGATCACGTCGATGGCGATGATGACCAGCGCCCAGAACGGGTAGGCCGGGATGAAGAACATCATTTCGAGGGCGCTGATCCCGAGTATGGCCACCGCGAACCAGCGGGCCAGCTGGTTGCCGGCCAGCACCCCGCCCCCGGCGGCGAGCTGCAGGATGGCGATGATGAGCGTGACCCAGCCCCAGGCGCGCAGGTCGCCGATCACGTAGTGGGCGTTGGCGACGAACACGTGTGAGTTGGCGATGGCCGCGATGCCATAGCTTAACTTTTAACCTTTTTCCTGGTCAGGGCCGTGTTGGTGGTGCGGGGCATGTCGGCTTCACCTGGGAGAAGGTGGCGGGGTGCCGGGCCTGTGCTGGTTCCTCGGGCCTGCCGGGGCCGGGGCGGGCGGGTTCGGGGACACGGGCCGGGGTGCCGAGCTGGGGGCGGATGTCGCGGAACCCCCGACGGACGCGGCCCGGGGCCAGCGGCCGGTCCGGGTCTGGGTGCTTCTCCCAGGGGCGGCGCAGGTCGCTGGCGAGGGGGCGGGCGAGCAGGAGCTGGGCGTGAGCGGCGATGACGACGCGGGCCCAGCGGTCGGCCTGCTCCGGGGTGCGGACCTTCGCGGCCGTGAGGCCGAGGGTGCCCTTCAGCGTGCGGATGGCGTGCTCGATGTCGAATCTTGCGAGGTAGGCGCGCCACAGCTCGTCCAGGGACAGGGGGCCGGGGCTGGCGTGCCAGAGCCACATCTGGCGGTGCGGATCCCGGCCGTCGGGCAGGCGCTCGGCGGTGACGTGGACGAGGGTGCCGCGCAGCACGGGCAGCTTGTCCCGGCCGGCGAACGAGCCGCGGTCGCCGTGGACCTGGGGGTGGACGCCGTGCCAGGCCTCGGCCCGGACGGTCCCGTAAAGCGGGGTGTCCGGGCAGCGTGATCAGGGTCTCTTCTGGCTCGGGGGCCGGCGGCAGGGGCTTCTTCCGGCCCCGGCTGCCGTGCCCCTCGGCGGCTGCCGCGAGGGCTTCCGGGCTCCAGGCAGTGGACCTCCGGCCCGCGGCGGCACGGGGCGCCCGTTCTTGCCGGGCCAGGAGGGCGCGTCCTGGTAGAAGACGCTGCCTGCCGGGAGCCGGACCAGGATATGGGCCGGGCAGCCGGACAGCCCGTCGGTGAGCGCGGCGGCGCTGTAGCCGGCGTCGAACACGAACAGCGGCACTGCCCCGCTGGCGGGCAGGCGGCGCAGCACGGCCTTTACCTGGGCGATCGTCTGGACGGTGCGCGTGGCCGGCACGGTGCGCCGGATGTCGATGATTCCGGCCCAGGCGGTGCGCAGGTGCCCGGTGACGGCGGCGAGCTGGTACTCCCAGCCCGGGGTGGTCTTGCTGGAGCCCTTGCAGTGGCAGGCCCGGTGGTGGACGTGCTCGCGGCCCGGGGAGCACCACGCGTCCGGCCGGGGATAGGACGTCGCGTCCACCGCGACCCGCACCCGCTCGCCCAGCGGGCGCAGGCATCCCGGACCCGGGCGGCGTCCGCCGCCGGCACCCCGGACAGGGCCCGGCCCAGCAGCCCGCGGGTCGACTACTTTATGCTCTTCGGTCCAGGCCCGGGCCTCCGGGCCGTCCACCAGCGGCGGCAGCACCCTCCGCGAGCAGGCAGAACAGCCGCTCGTCATCGACCCGGCCTGCGGCCAGCGCATCGTAGAGCGAGCCGTGCCCCGCGGCGGAACTCCGGCTCCAGCGACAGCTGAACCAGCGACCTCACCGGGCGGCCGGCGCACAAGACGGTGTCCGCCAGCTCGAACAGCGCGTCGCCCCGCGCCGTCAGGCAACCGTGCAGCCGCTCCCGGAACTCCTGCAACGCCCCGCAGCCCCCGGAACCGACCGTCCACGTACCGCAGCAGGTTCAGCATTTTCACCGCGTCCGGGTCGGCCGGGTCCATCCGTTGAGCTTCAGCGAGGCGGCCGCGTAGTCGCGGAACTGCTCCAGGCCCCAGCCGCTCTTGGCCACTCCGACCACCGGGACGTCCAGCACCCCCCGCTTGACCAGCCCCACCAGCGCGGGGAAGGTCTCTATCTTGGCCAGGTCCCCGGTGGCGCCGAAGATCACCAGCGCGTCAACTTTGTCAGACATGTCATTCCTCCTGACTTGTGGTTCTCATCTGATGGCGTCCTCGGCCGCGGCAGCATCCCCGCCGCGGCGGGCGGCCCGGCTCAGCTCCCCGGGCGGACGGGAGGAGCGGCGGGCCGGCGCTCCGGCTCCGGCGCGACTCCGGGCGGCGGGGCGGGCGGCCGGAAGTCGCTGGCGCTGACCCGCTTGCGGAACACGTAGTACGTCCAGGCCTGGTAGACCAGCACCAGCGCCAGCTGTATCAGGTGCACGGCAACGCCGGGAGGATCGAACCGAGGGCCACCGCAGCCAGCCGTATCCCTGGCTCGCTCGGTGCTCCAGCTGCTGCTCAACGTCACCGTCCTGACCGCCGTCGCGATCGCCGGGCTCCCGATACAGCGGGTCATCTGGCGGCGGGCCGCCCGCAGGGCCGCAGCAGCGCCACCCGGCCTGCAGAAAACTGGAGGCTGATAGACATGACCGACATCCGGCACACCGACACCGGCCCGGCCGCGTTCCCGCCCGGGCGGATGACCGAGACCGAGTTCCGCGCACTGTATGAGCGGCTACGGCGGCAGGTGCCCTGGGGGCCGGACGACCGGCGCGGGGCGCTGAACTACATCACGCAAGCCGAAGTGCTCGCTGCCCTGGCCGAGCCCAGGCTGGGCCGCACCGTGTCACTCGCCGCCCCGGTGGAGCACTGGCCGGCAGCGGACAACCCCGACCCCGCCCAGCATGAGATGAAAGGGCCGCTGGGAGCGGACGCCGGGCCGGGACTGTCGTTCAGCATGGACCGGATCGCGATGAACATCCACGGCAACGCCGACAGCCACGTCGATGCCTTGTGCCACGTGATCTTCGACGGGACCTTGTACAACGGGCTGTCCGCGGGCACCGTCACCGTGAACGGGGCGGCCGAGCTGTCCATCGGCGTCGCGGCCGACGGCATCGTCGGCCGCGGGGTGCTTCTCGACGTGCCCCGGTCGCGCGGAGTGCCGTGGCTGGAGCCAGGCGACCACGTGACAGCGGAGGATATGCTCGCGGCCGAGCGGGATCAGGGCGTCCGGATCGGCCGGGGCGACATCGTCTTCGTGCGGGTGGGTCACCGCCGCCGGCGGACGGAGCAGGGCCCGTGGGATTCCGCTGCGTCCCGGGTCGGCCTGCATCCGACCCTGCTGCCGGTACTGGCGGAGCGTCAGATCGCCGCCCTGGGCAGTGACGGCAACAACGACACCGCCCCCAGCGCCGCCGCGGGCGTCGATTTCCCTGTGCACGTGCTGGCCGTCAACGCGCTCGGCCTGCACCTGCTGGACTACCTGCAGTTCACCGGGCTGGCCCAGGCGTGTGCAGCGGCCGGACGCTGGTCGTTCCTGTGCGTCATCGCGCCGCTCCGGCTGCCCACCGGCACCGGCTCGCCGGTCAACCCGATCGCGATCTTGTGACTGCTTACAGTTCCGATTCGGCTGGCACCGGGCGGCGCCGGGTGACGAAAAAGAGGCTGTCCGACACAAGCTCGCGGTCCATCGCCTCAAGGGTGGAAAGCCACATCGGGTCGCGCAGCGCGATGAAGCCTGCAGCGGCATCATCAGCAGCGAGGAGTCCAGCACCTCGGTGTCGTAGTGCTGGGTGACGCACCGGCCGGGATCCGTGCCAGCCCTCGAAGTG
>CAVZKY010000035.1:0-73413 GCA_963775825.1 uncultured Actinomycetes bacterium | reverse complement strand
TCCGCGCGGCCTCGGCCTCCCGCCACGCCGCCAGCAGGGTGGTCTTCCCGAAGCCCGCCGGGCAGGCGACCAGAGTGAGCCTGCGGTCCGACCCGCTTCGAAGTCGTTCCAGCAGGCGTTCGCGTGGAATCGTCTCCTCGCGCACGGGCGGCGGGTGCAGCTTCGTGCTGACCAGATCGCTGCCCTGTCGCGCCCCGTCGCCTGCGGCGGAGTCTCGCCGTTCAGCGGTGCCCTGCCGGGCCTGCGGCACTGCCTGACTGCGCGACAGACTCGGTGCCTGCCCGCCGCCGGATACCTCCTGCACAGGGCACATAGCGTTCACGCTGCCCGATACGGATTCTTGAAGCCATAGGCCGAAGCTCCATTTTGCTCAGCCCTGCCCGGGTCGCTGTTGAGCATCTGGAGGATCAACCGCGACGTCACCCACGACGGCGGCGTGCGATCTGTTCGTGGCTGGTCAATGTGCTCGAGCGCGCCGGGGCGCTGGGCCAGCTGGTCCTCGGCGTGGGCGACCATCGGCATGCCGCCCGTGCCGACGGCCAGCGGCGTCATGTGGTAGCCGTGGTAGGTCATCATCCCGCGGCCAGGAACGCCACCTGGTCCCAGCCGTTCTGCTTGAGCACGCAGTAGGCGATATAGCTGCGGAAACCCGACCGGCAGTAGGTGTACACGGGCCTGTCCCGGGGCACCTCATCCAGCCTGTGCCGCAGCTCGGTGTACGGCAGCAGGACCGCCCCCGGAATATGCCAGGCCTCGTATTCGGCCGGGGTGCGCACATCCAGGATCGTCACCCGCCCCGAGCAGCCCGGGTAGTCCTCGGGATACCACAGCTGGATGTCGCCGCGCAGCAAGTTCGAGCCCAGGAAGCCGGCCATGTTGACCGGGTCCTTCGCCGCCCCGTACGGAGGGGCGTAGGCCAGTTCCAGGTGCTCCAGGTCGAACACGGTCATCCCGGCGCGCAGCGCGACCGCCAGGACATCGATGCGCTTGTCCACGCCGTCCCAGCCAAGCACCTGCGCGCCCAGCAGCTTGCCCCCGGCCGGGTCGAACAGCACCTTCAGGAACAGCGGCGCGGTGCCCGGATAGTAGGCGGCGTGGCCGTTCTGATGGGTGTAGACCTTGCGGTAGTCCAGGCCAGCCGCGGCCAGCTCGGTCTCGGTCAGGCCGGTGCCCCCGGCGGTCATCTCGAACACCTTGACCACGGCGGTGCCCTGGGTGCCCCGGTAGCCCCCGACATCCTCGCGGCCGGCGATCGTGTCGGCGGCGATCCGGCCTTCCCGGTTCGCCGCCCGGCCAGCATCGACAGCACCGGCTCCCCGGTCAGCAGGTGCGCGGTCTCCACCGCGTCCCCGGCCGCGAGGATGTCCGGTGCCGAGGTGCGCATCTGCGCGTCGACCACGATGCCGCCGCGCGGCCCGATCTCCAGGCCGGCGTCCCGGGCCAGGTCCACATTGGGACGCGCCCCGGCTGCCATCACGACAACATCAGCCGCCACGGATGTGCCGTCGGACAGATCGACCACCAGCCTGCCGTCCGCCCCCTGGCGGACTGCCGTGGCCGACGTGCCCAGCCGCAGGTCCACCCCGTGCGTGACGACGTGGTAGTCCAGGATCCGGGTCATCTCCGGGTCCAGCCACGGCATCAGCCGTTCGGTCCGCTCGACCACGGTGGTGGCCAGCCCGCGGTCCCGGAACGCCTCGGCCAGCTCCAGCCCGATGTAGCTGCCGCCGACGATGACCGCGCTGGTGGCGTCCTTGTCCAGCTGGGTAATGATCCGGTCCATGTCGGGGATGTTGCGCAGCACATCGACCCGCGGGTCATCCGCGCCGGGGATCGGCGGCCGGATCGGCTCGGCCCCCGGGCACAGCACCAGCTTGTCGTAGGACTCCCGGTACGTCCGCCCCTGCGCGAGGTCGCGCACCTCGACTTCCCTGGCATCGCGGTCGATGCGGATCACGTCCTGCCCGGTCCGCACATCCAGCGCCAGGCTCTTGGCCAGGCTTTCCGGGGTCTGCAGCAGCAGGCTGTCCCGGTCCGGGATCACCCCACCGATGTGATACGGCAAGCCGCAGTTCGCGAACGAGACGTAGTGGTCCCGCTCGAACACGACGATCTCCGCTGACTCATCCAGCCGCCGCAGCCGCGCCCCCGTCGAAGCGCCGCCCGCAACTCCGCCCACGATCACCGTCTTCATCTCGCTACCTCTATCTACCGGGCCGCGGCCCAGCATCTCGTTGATAGTCCGTGTGCCTGACTGCAGCCACCGCTCCAGCCCCGTCTAGGTCGGGGGCGGCAAGCAGCGGGCCTGTGCGCAGGCCGGTAGGCAGGTCTCACTCTTCTTCCGCGACCGCTGGGAGCCGTCGGGTCCTCAGCGCCCCCGGCGACGCGCACGCCGGTGCATCCCGGCTACCGAGACCGGCGACAGAGGACGCCCGAGCGGGTCGATGAACAGCGCACATGGCCCGGTGGCGGCCGGCACGGTGCCGTCGAGGAGCTTGACGCTGTAGCTGAGCACGTCTCCGTCCAGGTGCGGATCCTGGATGACCACGACCGCATCCTCGGGAGGCCTCTCGCCCGGCTCCCCGAAGGACAGGACGGCGTTCGGGGGATTGTCCGCGAAGCTGTTGTCCCCTGCTGCCCAGTTGGCGACGAAGAGACTGGACAACATGTGCCCGACCTCGCGCTGGGGGCGGTCGGCGAAGTACAGCGTCGACGGCGACACGCCATGCAACGTGATGGTTCCCCGGTCGCTGCTCATGCTCGCCGCGGTCTGGACGAACAATGCCTCCATGTCCTCAAGCTGCTGCTCGGTGACTGCACTCATCGTGGCTCCTCTCTCACGCCGCCGTGCCCGGCTGGGCCCGTGCCGCGTAATCCGATCGTGACCGTTGATGGCTGCCGGCAACTTTCCCGGATGCTCAAGCCATCGATAGGGCCGAACGTCCCAGCGAGGAAACAACCCCGCTGGTTCCGGCCTTCGCCTTGATGTCCTGGCCGTACTGGCATATTTGTCGTGGCCGGAGTCTTTGTCGTGGCCGTAGTCGCGTGCCTGGCGCCGGGCCGACGGCGCCCTGGCCGCTCACGCCGCCGGGGCCGGGTGAGCAGGTGCCTGTGGTGCCGTTTTGGCGGCGTGCTTTTGCAGCCGGTCCGCCAGGAACATGACGATGATGGCGATCCCGACGCCGGCGAACGTGAACAGGATCCTGCGTCCCTCGTCGGCAAGGTCGGACGGGTGGGGCACGTCCGCGGCGATCAGGATGGCCCCGCCCAGGGCTGCGGTGTACCAGGCGTAGTTCACGCCGTGGATCGACGCGGCCAGCGCGACCAGGACGACGACGATGACCTCGAGCGCGGTCCGGTTGTCGACCGCCAGCAGGACCAGGGCGGCCACCCCGGCTCCCACGACCGTCCCGGCGATGCGCCGCTCGGCGACGAGGGCGGATTGCTGCAGGTCGGGCTTCATGGCAATGATGGTGGCGATGGGCATCCAGTAGGCGTTGGGCAGCTTCAGCCCGAAGGAGATCGCGACGGCGGTCGCCAGGGCCGCGGCCCGGATCACCGCGAACAGGATAATGGGCCGGGTCAGCGGCCGCGGCGAGATATCGCCGGGGATCTCGGCGACAGGCTGGGGCTCGGCGACCCCCCTGCGTACCAGCCACATGATGAAGGTATAAGCGATCCACAGGGCCGACCCGACCAGCCAGGCCAGCGCCTGCTTCCACGGTTCGGTGTGGGTCAGGCCGGAGCCGAACAGACCCGGCACTTGGAAGGAGATCAGAGTCGGCAGGCCGAGGGCGACGATGAACCAGACGTTGAGAACATAGGCCGCGACGAATCGGTGCAGGCCGTATGTCACCGCCAGCCCGGCCAGCAACGTGGCCACGAAGGCGGCCAGCACCACGAACCCCCAGGCCCCGCCGCCGATGCCGAATCCCAGGGCCGTCAGCAGCGCACCGATCCCGGCGACCACGGCCAGCCGGGGCACCCGGTAGCCGTACTTCCCGCCCGGGTCGCTCACGGCCACGATCACCGCCCCGAAGATCGCCGTGAGGAAATACCTCCGCTCCGCCGGGAGCACCCCCACGATGATCAGCAGCCCCAGCACGACCGCGAAGACGGCGCCCGCGCGCAGGTTGAATCCCTGCCGGTTGAGCTGGAACACCTTCGCCACCTGGCTCACGATTCACCTCTCAGCACCCTGGCCTGAGACCGGCCAAGCAGCCCTCCCGCAGCCGCACCGGACGACCGCACCGACCGGGAGCCGCCCAGCCACCCGCGGCCGGGCAGGCCCGCCAGCTGCACCCGGGCGGAGCAAACCCGGCATCCCTCCACGCGACAAGCGGGCCAGCCGTTCCCGCCAGGGGCGAAGGCCGGTCACCCAGCAGCCTCACACTCGGGTAGGTGACCCTGCATCCCCTGCCAGCCGAATTCCCCTAGGTGATCCAGGTAGGTAGTGGGCCGGGCCACGCGGGGGAGCTGAGAGCTCGCAACCCGGCCAGCAACCTTGCTGCTTCCGCCCACTTACGGAGGGTTGAGCTAGCCCTGGTTGCTGCTACTGGCTGACGTCGCTGTCGTAGGCTATCTCGGCCTCGGCCACGGTGATCGCGATGTCCAGCGCCCGGAGGATCTTCCCGCCTGCCGAGACCACCCGGGCCGTGCCCACCACGGGGGCAACCGCGATCATGACTCCCTGGAGATCGTCGGCGGTGACCCCGGTGTCCACGGCGGCCCCGGCGTTGGCGAGGTAGGAGGCAGGCGGCGCGTCCACCGCGATCAGCGCAGCGATCCTCGCGAGCATGAGCTCGCGCGGGGCAAGGGAATTGTGCGCGGCCGACGCCACGGTCATGTCGGCGAGTGTGTCAAGGACAGGTGTATCGGCGGTCATGGGGCCCCTCCTCCAGTTTCGCTGGCATTCTTTGCCAGCCGGTTCAGCGAATCCGCCTCAGTCGTTACCGGCCGCTGCGTCACGGTTTCAGGTTCACACCCAGGCAGGTGACCCTGCATCGCCTACAGCCCGAATTCACCTAGGGGAAACCGCAGCCAGATCAGGCCGGGCCTGAACGCCTGTCCGGGGGCCTGCCTGCCGCCGCGGACACATGGCAGAACTGCTGCCGATCTGGCAGGCCAGGCGCGTGCAGACCCATGAAACGGCTGGCACGAGTTGGAGGGTTCGACGTCACCGCACCGATCCCCTGGTCTTGCTGGCCCGCGGGCCGGCAAGACCAGAGTGTTCTGGCCCGCCGTTATGCTGCGGGTGTCGTGCCGCAAAGCCGGATGAATCGCCGTAAGGCCCCGCCAGTGGGGCAGTGGCGTGGCCTGGGCGGCCCGCAGACTCGGGGGGTGGCCATGGCACAGGCGCCAGTCCGCGGAACGCCGGCGCGTGGCGGGCGAGCGCGGACGTCGCTGGCACTGTTCAGGGAACGCGAGCGGGACCGCGGCGCGGTCCTGCCCGCCACCTTCCGGGCCGCAGTCGCCGCCGAGCTGGGACAGGCGTTCAGCCCGCCGTACCAGGTGCCCATCGTGGTCGCGGTCAACGGGCTGCTCATGGCCGCCGCATGGTTCCTGCTGCCGCGCGGCTGGCTGTTCACGCTGCAGAGCGCGCTCGCCTTTCCCGTCGTCCTGTCCAGCTGGATGTACGCGGACGTCCCGGCGACGAACGTGCTCGCCCCGGACCGGATCCGTGTCCTGGCGGCCCTGGGCAACGGCACCATGATCAGCCGGCTGCTGCTGGCCAAGACCGCGGTGCTCTGGGTCTTCGTGGCCCCGCTGTGCACGGTGCTGGCCCTCGTTGCCGGGCTGGAGCACCACGCCGCGCTGCTCATCGGCGCCGAGATCATCGCGATCTGCGTCGTCCCCGTCGCCTGCCTGCCCGTCGCCGCGCTGGTCGGCATCCGCTGGCCATACCACCCGCTACAGCTGCGTTACCGCTGGAACCACCGCGTCCCGCTGCGCCGGATGATCGTCCGCTGGCTGATCCTCGCGGTCGTCCCCTACGCCCTGGTGCCCGCCCTGTGCGTGCTGATGACCGTCCCAGCCGTCATCCTGCTCGTGCTCACCCATAGCGCCAGCAAGCACGTGATCAGCTTCGTCGATGCCGAGGGCAAGCCGTTCGGCCTGGCCCTGGCCGGCCCCGGCCACCCGCTGCCGGGCGGCATGTTTGCTGCTGCGGTCGCGCTGACCTGCGGGGTCGCGGTCGTGGTCTGGGTGCTCGGACGCCGCGCCGACATGTGGCTGATCCGGTGCCGGCAGCCGGCGATCGCCGCCTACCTGGCGGACCCGACCCGGGGCTGATCGCGGGACCGGCGGCCACACCCCGTCTGGTGGTGGCAGCTCCGGTGGGGCGGGCGCCCGGTCCGGCGAGTGGGCAGCTCGTGTCTGGCGGGCCGGTTCGCAGCGGTTGTGCCGCCCTGGCGGCGGCTTTTTCCCCTAGGGGAATTCGGCCGGCAGGTGATGCGGGGTCACCTGCCCGGGGGTGAGCGTGAGACTGCGATGCTGCGGCTGGGTAACGGCTGCGGCGGATTGGCTGAACCGCCTGGCAAAAGATGCCAGGCGGAACTGAGGAGGTCGTCATGTCTGGGTCCGGTAGCACGTTCATTCTGGTAGCAACATATCCGGATGAGGCAACAGCACAAGATGACTACCAGGTCGTCAAGGACGCTCACGCGGCGGGCCTGGTGGGTTCCTACGATGCGGCTGTGGTCACCAAGGATGCCAACGGCAAGGTCCATGAGAATAAGGACGAGACAAGCACCCGCCATGGTGCCTGGTGGGGCGTTGCCGCCGGGGCGGCGATCGGGGTCATCTTCCCGCCGGCGGTGCTGGGCGCGGCCGCGGTCGGCGGCGTGGTCGGTGGGGTCAGCGGGCACCTAGCGGGAGGAATGTCGCGCGCGCAGGCCAAGCAGCTGGGGGACTTCATCGACCCGGGCCAGGCCGGGCTCGTCATTGTCGGCGAGAGCAAGGTCGAGGACGCGATCAAGAACGCGGTGACCAGGGCGGAGAAGCAGACAGCCCAGGAGCTGAACGTGGATCCCAAGGACATCGACAAGACTCTGCAGCAAGCGGTCAACGAGATGTAACTTCCGGCCGCCTGTGCTGGCCGACGCCGCGCACCGCAGCCGCCACCGAAGTCAGCCGGCCCGCCGGTCCCCGGCCGGGCATGGCTGTTTTACCTGCCGGCCGAAACACCGGCACCCTCGGAGGAGACATGAGACCTGCCTACCGGCCGGGCCCGCGCACCAGGCTGCTGCTTGCGGCCCCGGCCTTGGCCCTGGTCGTGTCGGGGCTGGCTGCCGGATGCAGCAGCACCCCGGCCTACTGCACCGACGCCGCCAGCCTCAAGACCTCCGTGAACAACCTCGGCAATGTCGATGTCGCCAAGAACGGCCTGGGCTCCCTGCAAACCGCGCTGAACAGCGTCACCAGCGACGCCAAAATGTTCGCCACCGACGCGGGGTCGGCATTCGCGCCGCAGACCACGGCACTGCAAAACTCGCTGTCCGGCCTGGAGTCCGCGATCAAGTCCGCGAAGAGCCAGCCTTCCCTGACCGCGGCCTCGGCGGTCGCGTCCTCGGTCACGCAAGTGAAGAGCTCGGCAAGCGATCTCCAAAGTGCCGTATCAGCATCAGGCAAATGCTAGCGACCAAGTGCCCGGCCGGTGCGCCGGGCAGCAGGAGAGGAGCCGATGATGAGCGTGCTGACGGCCGGGTCGCCGCCCCGGCAGGCGCCGCGGTACCAGCTGGAGTCGGGGCTGGACCGGCTGACCCCGGCGGAGCGCGCGGCGCGGGGTAAGGAGGCGCGGGCTGAGGTGCCGCGGGAAAGTCATGCGGTGTTCGACCCGGGGCCGGGCCGGCCCGACCCGATCGGCCTGCTGGAAGAGCAGGCCAAGACGCGGGTGCCGGAACTGGTGCCGATCCGGCGGGGCCGGATGATGGTCTCCCCGTTCACCTACTACCGTGGGGCAGCGCTGCCGATGGCCAGCGACCTTTCCCGCACTCCGGTGTCCGGGCTGGCGGTGCAGGCGTGCGGGGATGCGCACCTGTCCAACTTCGGCATCTTCGGCTCCGCGGAGCGGCTGCTGGTCTTCGACGTCAACGACTTCGATGAGACGACGCCCGGCCCGTGGGAATGGGACGTCAAGCGGCTGGCGGCCAGCATGGAGGTCGCGGCCCGCGGCAACGGGTTCGGCGGCAAGGACCGCGGCCAGATCGTCACCGCCACCGTGGCCAGCTACCGGCAGGCGATGCGCGGCTTCGCCAAGATGACCAACCTGGATGTCTGGTACGCGCACGCGGACCTGGACCAGCTGCGGGCGGAGTTCAACTCCCAGCTGGAGAAGCGGCAGCGCAAGATGGTGGACAAGGGCATGGCCAAGGCGCGGACCAGGGACAGCATGCAGGAATTGACCAAGCTGACCCACCTGGTCGATGGCCGGCCACAGATCATCGCCGACCCGCCGCTGATCGTCCCGATCGCGGACCTGCTGCCCAAAGATACCGACCAGGCGGCCTTCGAAACCCAGATCAAGGACCTGCTCGCCACGTACCGGCGGACGCTGGCAACCGACCGCCGGTACCTGCTCGAGCAGTACGAGTACGCCGACATGGCCCGCAAGGTCGTCGGCGTGGGCAGCGTCGGGACCCGCTGCTGGATCGTGCTGATGCTCGGCCGCGACGAGTCCGACCCGCTGTTCCTGCAGGTCAAGGAGGCCGAGACGTCGGTGCTCAGCCGTTTCGTGGGGGCCAGCAAGTACACCAACATGGGCCAGCGGGTGGTCGCGGGGCAGCGGCTGATGCAGGCCTCCAGCGACATCTTCCTGGGCTGGCAGCGGGCCGAGGCCGGGCTGGACGGCCAGCAGCGCGACTTCTACGTCCGCCAGCTGCGGGACTGGAAATACTCCATCGTCATCGAGGCGCTGCTGCCGCGCGGGCTGCGGATCTACGGGCAGCTGTGCGGGTGGGCGCTGGCGCGGGCGCACGCCCGGTCCGGGGACCGGATCGCGATCGCCGCCTACCTCGGCGGCTCCGACGTCTTCGACACGGCCCTCACCCAGTTCGCAGCCGCCTACGCCGACCAGAACGAACGCGACCACCAAGAACTCGTCGACGCCGTCGCCTCAGGACGGCTCACCGCCGAGCAGGGCCTGTGAGATCGTGACCGCCGTCGCGCCGCCCTGGCCGTCAAGCGGCCCCCGGGCTACCACCACGCTGCCGCGGCAGTCCCGTGGCCAGGCGATATCAGGAAGGAGCGCTTCAGGTGGCGAAACGGAACTTCGTGGCGATGGGCCAGGCGGGACTGACCGGCCGGACCAGGATCGCCGCTCAGCCCGTCGCCCGGGTGATCGCCCGCAGGACCGGACGGCCCGAGGCGGACATCCTGGCGCTTATCGGTACGGTGTTCCTCGCGATCACGGTGATCGACTTCCTCCGCAACGTCGACGCCGTCATCGCGGCTGGGCGAACCGGCCCTCAGGCCGGAGAAGCCCCTCCCGCCGGCGCCTAGGACAGGCGATAACCGCGATGTCCCCGCCGCTCGGCTTCCCGGCTGGCGGGCAAGAACAGCTGCCCGCTCGCCGGATCACCCGGTGACGATGCCTAGCCTGCACACGCCGGCCGGCCCTCGCCCTCCCCGACCGCCCAGGGTCGGCGAGCCGCGCTGGCCGATGGCGCTGGCCGTGCTTGCGGCCGGTGGCCTCCGCGCCGCCCTGCCCGCTCAGCTCAGGAACGGCGACGCCCGCTGGGCGTTCGTCGCGATCCTCGTCCTCCTGCTCATCATCGGCGACCCGGGCCCTATCGACCGCGACTCCGTTCTGCTGCGGGTGATGACCGGCACGCTGATCGGCCTGATCGCCGTGGTGAATGTGGCTGCGAAACAAGCACGAGACGATACCCGACTGGCCTGGCGCAGGCAGGCGTGCGGCGGCAGTGCCCAGGACTGGCCGGGCGGGGCAGGAGCACATGACGATGACGGCTGAAGCGTCTCAGAGACCCGTCACCGAAGGAGTCCGCAGCCTGGAGGTGCGCTGGATTTTCCCGGGCCAGCTGGAAACCGCGCTGGCCGGATGGTTTGCGCGGTTCCCGGCGGTGATGGAATCACGCGAGGATACCTACCTGCTGGACCCGCAGTTGCGGGGGCTGTCGGTGAAGGTCCGCGAGGGCGCGGCACTGGAGGTGAAGGTGTACTGCGGGAGCCCGGGAATCCTCGAGGTGGCCGGACGCGCCCGCGGCCGCCTGGAGGCCTGGCAGAAGTGGTCCTTTCCGTTCAGCCGGCTCCGCCCGCACAGCGGTGACCGGGCCGGCTGGCGGCCGGTACGCAAGAGGCGGCGCATCACCTGGTTCGCACTGGCCAGCGGGCCGATCGCGGCGCCTGCCCCGGGCCTGGGCGGCGAGCCGGGGTGCGCGGTGGAACTCACCGAGGTCCGCACGCGCGGCCAGGACTGGTGGACCCTGGGATTCGAGGCGACCGGTTCCGCCAGCCTGCTCCGCAGCGCACTCCAGGCCACCGCCGCGCTCGTGTTCGCCCAGGCCCTGCCCGGTGGCGTGGAACCGGGCCCGGATGAATCCAGGTCCTACACGGAATGGCTGTGCCTGCAGCCTGGCGCCGACGTTAGCGCCGACGCCTGAAGGCTGTCCCTCGGCGCCGGACATGCGGTCCGGCCCAGGGTGTTCAGCGGTCACCTGCTCGGTACCGCCGCGGATCCCCGTGCCCGGTGCTCGTGCGCTGGCTGGCTCTCCATCGCAGTGAGGCTTTTGTCTGCGGCGGCTTGGTACCAGGTGGCGTACCGGCTTACCAGCGGCGCCGCCGAGAGCCCGTGCAGGAGGACCGACAGCCCGACGGTGAAGTAGCTGACTGCGACGATCGTCCCGGCGTGCGGGAGATGCGCGTCCTCCACGATCACGGCGAACACGATCGACGCAAGCCCGCGTGGGCCGAACCAGCCGATGAACGCGACCGTCGGGGCCCGCGCGTGCGTGCCCCACAGCGAGACCGCCACCGGCACCATCCGCACGACCGTGAGGCTCAGCACGGCGTACAGCGCGATCTGCCAGCTCAGGTGCTCGAACGCCGGGCCGAGCAGCACAGCACCGAAAACCAGGAACGTGACGGCGTCGAACGCCGCCCCGGTCTGCTCCGTGAAGCCCATCATTCCCGCGGCTTTGCCGCCAGCGAGCAGGCCGAACAGCGCGCCGCCCACGAACGCGGCGATGAACCCCGAACCGCCCAGGGCGTCCGCGATCCCGTACGCGAGCACCGCCGCGGCCAGGGGAATGACCTGCCGCCACGCATCGTCGATCAAATGCCGTCCTCCGGCCAGGATCACCACCGCCGCGGCGAGCGCGCCAGCGGCGAGCCCGCCGACCAGCCCGTAGCCGATCTGTTCGGCGACCACCCGCAACGGGTGGGACTCGCCGCCAGCACCGGAGACGGTCGCCAGCAAGATCAGCAGCAGCGGGACGCAGATCCCGTCGTTGAGGCCGCTCTCAACGTTCAGCGACTGCCGCACCACTTGCGGGAGCCTGGTGTCCGTGACGACCGCGCTGCCAAGCCCGGCGTCGGTCGGAGCGAGGATCACGCCCAGGATAAACGCCTCGCTGAGCGAGAACGAGCCGAACAGGGCCACCGCGACCAGCCCTCCCAGCACGATCGTCAGCGGCAGGCCGACGCCCAGCAAGCGGACCGGCACCGACGCCTCGTGCCGCAGCGCGCGCAGGTTCACCCGCGAGGAATCCGAGAACAGCACCACCGCGAGCGTCGCCTCGGCCAACGTCCGCACCGTCGCGCTCGTGGGCCGCACCGTCAGGTCATCAAGCACGAGCGGGCCGACCAGAACGCCGACCGCGACGACCACCATCGCGGGCGTGACAGGCGTGCTCGACAAAGGCCGGGACACCGCCGCGAGGAGCAGCAGCGTCAGACCGACAATCACAAGGCCCGCATTCACCGCCAGCCCCCTATTGCTAAACGCCGTCCCGCCGCCCGCTCACTCATCGAGCCACCCCGGGCGATAGGGCGGCCGACGGAACGCCACGCAAACTACACGCTGCCGCGCCTGCTGGCCGTGTGCCTCACCCCTGATGGGTGACAGGCCCGGCTGTTGCGGGCGGGAATGTGCTGCTGTGTTGGTTCAGGCGTGCGCCTTGTGCGCGGCGCGGAGCTCGTGCCGCAGGATGAACCCTCCGCTGATCTCGAAGATGCCCATGATGATGAACCAGATACCGAGCAGCACGGCCAGGACGTTGAGCGATGAGGTCGGGGCCGACACGACCACGAGCCCCGCGATCAGGCTCACCACCCCGAAGATGATCCACCAGGCCCGGCCCTCGCGGGCACCGCCGGAAATCCCCCCGATCAGCGCGGCCAGCCCCTGGACGATCCAGGTGATGCCGATCACCAGGCCGATCGCCGCCACGGTGAGATGCAGATGGCGGATCAGCACCACGCCGATCACGATGAACAGCAGGCCGGCGATGCCGAGCCAGACCCGGTGGCTTTCCTCCGGATCGAAAACCCGGACCAGATGGAAGATCCCGGACAAAATCATGAGGACGCCGAGCAGGACCGCGAGCACGTTCAGTGACCCCCTCGGATGGAAGCTCACGATGATGCCAAAGATCAAGGTCAGGACCCCGAGGAACAACGTCGCCTGCCACGTTCTCGCTATTAACCCTGACGGCCCGGACGGCGGCGCACTGTACCCGTCGGAAAGCATTGAGGACTCGCTGGAAACCATTGCCACTCCCTATTTCGCTTTTCAGGACGAGCGGGCCGACCGGTATCTCTCACCTCGCGCCGGATCGCTGGCCATCTCGCGCAGGCTCGCATTCCGACAGGGGATCCGTCTTCCCCTACCGGACCGATTCACCTAGGGGAAATTGCTGTCAAAGACCGCCCGCATGGAAGCAGGTCGACCGCGGCCGGCCAACGACGAGGCCGGTATTACATCCAGGCACAGGCTCACATCAGCATGCCAAGCGGCTCTACGCATGGTTGCTCGATTTGCGTCGGCATACGCTAACTGCGGGCTCACAGCGATCTTTCTGACCGCCACGGAGCCGTCCCATCTAGAAGGGCGGCTCGATGTCCTTAACGCCTTCTGGCATCGGGGTGGTGCAGGTGGTGGAGGAGCGGCTCGCCACGGCTCTGGGAGTGCGCCAGGATGCCTCCGAGGTCGCGGCGGCGATCCGGAAGTACCCGGGCGAGGAGCTCGAGCAGACGCTGGTGGACGCGAAATGCACGGTGGCGATCGCCCGCACGCACGACGAGTGGGCGGCCCATCCCGCCGGACGGGCCGTGGCTGCCGAGCCGATCTTCGACGTGCAGGCTGGTGCGGCGAAGGGCAGCTCGTGGAAGCCAGGGCCTAAGGCTACTAGTCCGTCGTTCGCCGACAAGCTGGCGCCTGCACGGTGGGCCTTCCGTACCGGGTGGCCGGAAGAATCGGCCGACGCGCTTGAGCCGACAGTCCCGCCGGTGCGCAGTGTGAGAGGTGGTGCGGTGGCCTGGGGTTTCGCTGTCAGGCGCTGAGCTTGGCCGCGACCTTCAGTCGCTCGATTGCTGCCGTCGCGCGGGGGATCTCCAGGAGAAGTTCCCGGTCGTTCTTGATCGCCGTGACGATCAAGCGCAGCCGCTGACGGTCTTTCTTGGTCAGATCCTCGTCCGCGAAATCGGCGGTGGTGATCAGCCCAGCAAGGACGGCAAAGTCGCGACGGTGACGGGCGACGCCGGGATCGCCTGCGTTGCCATGTGCAGCTGCCTTCACCACGAGCGCACCGACGAGGTTGGGCCGCCAGACGAATCCCTCGCGGCTGTCGACCGTCACCGCCACGACCTCGCTGCGCTGCAGCGCCTGCGTCCCGCCTGCGGTCGGCAGTGTCGGGCTGCCAGTAACGCCCTGGCGCTCACTGGCCCGCTCCCCGACGCCGTCGGGAAGCAGCACGTCGATCGAGGCCTTGCCCCGCACCCAACGATGCTGGCGTCCTTCCACGGAGATCCCCGCTGACTCGAACCCGATGTCGGTCAGCGTCTTGGTGAACGTGTGCAACATCTCCGGGTCGGCCCTCACGTCGATCACGGTGTCGGCGTCGTTGGTCGGTCGCACCGGGAATTCCCCACGCTCGGCGCAGTGCAGATGGACAAGCTGTCCGCCGATGAGGGTCCATCCCTCGCTTAGGTGGTCATAGAGGTCGAGGACACCGAGCCACGAAGCGGTCTGCTCCGGCGGCATGGCCGGGAGGACGATCATATTCTGACAGCCTCTCGTTCCTGGGCCACCTCATGCAGCAGTTCGGCAGCACGCAGCTCCTCGCGAGGGCCGCGTTGCTCAGCAAGATCGGCTGCCAGCAAGAGCTTTGAGCCGGGGTAGGCCTTCTGCCCCTCGGGAAGCACGTGGATGATGACATTGGCGTCGCTGTCAGCCGGCATCAGTAGGAACTCTTCCGCCAGCGGCTTGAGGCCCTTGGGCGAGACATAGCCATCGAGATCAGCCGAGGCGATGCCGCTGGCCGCAGAGCTAGTGATCGATTCCCAGCGAGGATCTTTGCGCAACGCTGGTAGATCGGCATCAGCCGCCTTGCGTAGCTCGCGCTGAGCACGATTGCGCAGCAGTGAGCGCAACGCCGAAGCAAGCCCACGAACATCCTCCTCGCGTTTCGGCGAATCGTCCGCGAGTCTGAGTAGCGCATCGAGCCGCGACCTGGCCCGCGCCCGCTCTCCGGGCGCCAGCGCGCGAAGCGACTCATCGTCCCCCTCGGCCAGGGCGATGATCGCCCATGCAGACCGAGCCGAGAGCGGTCGACCAGGCTTCTTGCGCTCGCCAACCCGGAGCAATGAAGGCTCGTCGACGACCCACTGTGAGCCGATGCGCTCGGCGCGCAGCGAACCGTCCGCGATCCTTTGATGGATACGCGCCACTCCAACACCGAGACTCTTTGCGGCCTCCGCAACGCTCACGCTCGCCATAACACAATCATAGAAGAATCTCTAGGTATGTGTAATGGCTACACACGACACCGTCCGGTCCCGAGTCGGCGGCGAATGCCGAGTCGAGCTGCTAGGCGGCCGGTGGGCTGGCGTGCTCGTTTGAAGCAGCGACAGATCGCGGATGCCCAAAACCAGCTCCCTCGGGAAGGACTCAAGCGAGGCAAGGGAGAGGCGTCCGGACAGAGCGCCGGGACCCGATCGGGCACACAGCGGGCACGGCACAGCCACAACGCTTCGTCAAACGGCGTTTTACCTGGTGGAAGTGGAGCTAAGGGGACTCGAACCCCTGACCCCCTGCTTGCAAAGCAGGTGCTCTTCCAGCTGAGCTATAGCCCCAAGCGCGCTCCCAGGGTACCTGTTACAGCAGCAGGCCGGGCAGCTCGGTGATCGACCTGATGAGGTGAGTGGCGCCAGCCGAGCGGAGCCGTTGCGGAGACCGTCCTCCGGTCACGCCGATGAGGGTACGGGCGCCGGCCCGGCGCCCGGCCGTGATGACACTCTCGCTGTCCCCGGCCACGGCGACCTCTGCGACGTCGTCGATGCCCAACCGGATGACGGCCGTAAGCACCACGTCGGGCCAGGGGCAGCCGCGGGGCGCGTCATCCAGGCACAGGGTCAGATCGGCGCGACGGCTGATGCCCAGCCGCTCGAGCACCAGGCGTGCCATCGGCCGGGAGAAACCGGAAATAAAGCACACCTTTATGTGCGAGCCGGCCAGCTTGGAGATGACGTCCAGCGCACCAGGCACAGGCCAGGCGCCCAGCCGGTCCAGCACAGCCCGGTAGGACCGTTCGAAGGACAGGTAGGCGGCCTGCGCCTGGGCGTCGTTCTCGGCGAACAGAGCGTGCATGACATCCCGGGGCGGCAGGCCACCGGACCGGTCGACCAGGACCATTGACCGCGCGTAGGCGGCCGTGCCGGGCACCACTCCCTGCGTGGCGATCGCCTCGGCGAAGGCTCTTTCGAGGATGCTCCGGTCGGAGATGATCGTTCCTGCGAGGTCACAGCACACCAGCGATACGGGGAATGTATCGCTCAACCCATGCCTCCTCTACCGGGCCCTCCGGCTCGGCGAGAGTCAGTTCAGCTCGGCCGTGGTGGCCTCGGTCCAGAGGTCGATCTCGGCCCGGTCGGCCTGCACCTTCCGCCAGACGGCAAAGACTCCGAGACCTAGCAGGGCAAGAACAAGCATCTTCTTCACGACGTGAAGCCTTTCCACTCTGGGGACTCGGAAGTCTTGACGCTACGGAGCCGTTCAGCGGCGCCGTGGATATGACGCAGCCTAGCAACTCCCACCGTCAGCGTGAGGCCACCGACTGCGGTCGGCTCAGCGGGCCAGGTGTGGCTCCGCTGGGCCGACCGCATATGCGGGGCTCGATGCATGCTGCGCCAGGCCTGGCGTCTGAAGCCGCGCATGAGTTGTCGTTGCGGACGTTGCCTGCCCTTTCGGTGCCGTCAGCGATTATGTTGACCAAGCAGTTTCATGAGGTCATACGGGATCTCCGGGCCGCGACCAGTGGAGGGCGGCCGACCGAGCCAGTGCTGCTCCCCGGATCATCTTTGCTGCTCGTCTTTCTGCAAGAGCTCGTCTGCATGGCGCAGGACGATCTTCCACTCACCGTTCTCCCGGCGGTATACCTGCGTACAGCGAAGTGTGAGCCGCCGCGGCTGGCCGTCGACGTGCCGGGTCATGTGCTCCAGGTCGACGGTGTAGCCGAGGTCCTCACGGATCACCGTCACGATGTTCTCCTCGCTGCGATCCGTAGCAGCGAGGCCTTTCGAAGCCCAGTCGAGGCGGGGACCGACCTGCCCCCAACCGCGCTCGTAGCCGCCGAATCCGCCCATAATCACTACGTCGTCAGTGTGCGACCACAGTGCCTTGAAGGGTTCCGGTCGCCCCGCCCCCATTTCGCGCTGGGCGTGCTCAACCGCAGTCATGAACCGTGCCCAGGCCTCATCCACATGAACATGATGTCAAGGCTCGGGCTCAACCGTAACCGCTCCGCCTCCAGGGCCCGCGCCTGGGCTAGATAGAGTGCCCCGGCCTGAGAGTTCGTTAGCGCGCTCGGAGGGACTCAAACTCCCAGGAATGCGACGAATGCCGGGAAGGCGGCCGGGTCTTGGAACAAGAACACGTGGCCGCCTTCGTAGCCGTGCAACTCGGCGCCGCGGATGCGTGAAGCGATGCTGGTGCTGTTGCGCACCGGTGCTACCCCGTCGTAGTTGCCGTAGCCAACCAGGGCCGGGCAGGTGATCGCGCCGAGCCGGTCCCACACGTCATGGCCTTCCCGCGCTTGGAGCTGGGCCGCGCGGGCGGCCACGGCGGCCGGGCCCTGCTGATCTTGCCCGGCGGCGGTCAGCCGCTGGGCGATCGCCCGATCGGCGGGGTGGGCCTCCAGCCACCGCTGGTCCCAGCGGCTGTCCACCAGCTTCAGCTCCGCCGCCACCCGTTGCTCCCGCGGGAGCTCCAGCAGCTTTTGCAGCGAATAGGAGGACCCGCCGTCACCACCGGCCGACGTGCACGCCAAAGCCAGGCGCTCCACCCGGCCCGGGGTGGTGACGGCGAACTCCTGCGCCACCATGCCGCCGAAGCTCACCCCGACCACCCGGCAGGACTCCCACCCAGCGATCTCCAGAAGGCCAGCGGCGTCGGCCGCGACATCGGCCATGGCGTACGGGCGCGTCACCGGGGCGCTGCGCCCAAAGCCGCGGTAGTCCCACGCCAGCAAATCGAAGCTGGCAGTGAGGGGATCAAGCAGCAGCCGAACGTCTTGCAAGGTCAGCCCCGACCCGTTGCAAAAAAGCAACCGGGGACCACCGCCCCGTTGCTCCCAATACAGCTCAACCCCATTCACAAGCCCAACCGGCATCGGGGTCAACCCCCTCACAATGGCGACCCGGCATCCTGCTCCCCGACGCTATCCGCCTGCCGGGTGCCCCCCTCCGGCGGCTCTTCTAGAACGTCTCAGCGGCCGGGAATCGGTCGCTGAAGGTGATGGCGAAAGCGTTGAGTGCGGGCTTCCAGCGTATCGTCGACGGGCCTGGCTGTTGCTGTCACTGTTGCCGTCAACCGGTCGGGCTGCTGCCCGGAGATGTGTTCTGAGCTGGTGGGGCTAGATGGACTTGAACCATCGACCTCATCCTTATCAGGGATGCGCTCTAACCGACTGAGCTATAGCCCCCAGATACGCGGCTGAACCGCGCACGCCGGGAAAGGTTACCGCAACTTGCGGCGCGACGGCGAACCGGCCGGATGCCGCGTCACTCCGTTTCCCGCAACGTTACTTCGACCCCGCCCACGAGGCGCGCCGTCAGGTTGTAGATGACCGAACCGACCGTGGCGAAGGCGGTAATGAGGAACACATTGAAGACCCCGAGCAGCGCCGTGTAGCTGAGAATCGTCGAGGCGGAGAAGTAGTGCGACACGCTCACGCCGGCCGTCCCCTGGCCGGAGGTGACGTTCGACAGGGCCTTCTGGATCGAATCGAAGACACCGAGGCCAGCCAGCGTGCCGTAAAGCAGCGTCACCGCGATGAACAAGATGACGAAGCACGCCAGCGAGATCATGAAACTGAACTTCATCACGGACCAGGGCTCGAACCGGGACACCATGAGGTGCGCCTGGCGGGCGGGGGCGCCGATCTTCTCAGACCGCTGGGCCTTTGGCCGTTTCGGCACCGATTGCGGCCGGGGTACCCGTGCCGCGGCGGCCTGCCACGGTGACGGCCCTTCCGGCCGCTCCGTCTCCGTCTGCGTACGCGAATCGGACAAGGGATGCGAATCGGACGGGGAACGCGAATCGGACGGGGAACGCGAATCGGACGGGGAACGCGAATCGGACGGGGAACGCGAATCGGACGGGGAACGCGAATCGGACGGGGTGCGCTGCGGCGCGGTCACCTGAGCCGGGTACGGAGGGGCGGACAGGTCACGCTGGGTTCCCGCCGAGGCGCCGTAGATGCTGTCGGCTGGGGCAGCGCCGTAATCCGGCCCGTTGACCGACGCCGAGGGGAGGTCGTGACCCTGCGTGCTGGAAGCGGGAAAGCCCCGTTCCGTGTCCGGCGGACCATAACCGTCGCCGACCGATGGCCCAGCGTAGGCAGTGTCGGACGGATAGGCGCCATCGGATGTACTGGTCGGATACACGCGGTCGGTCGCAGCCTGGTAGGTGCGCTCAGACGTGGCTGGCTGGCCGCCGTCGGCCGGGGGAGTCCGGAAACTGCCGCCCGGCTGACGGCCCGCAGGGCGCTCGCGAGACGCGTCAGCAGCCGGGAGCGTGGCCGGGCTCCAGACCGACTCACCCTCAGGCGCGTGCCCGTTACCCTGGCCGACGTCCTGATCGGCCGACGGACCGATCTCTGCCTGCCCGTCCTCGGCCGGAGGCGCATCGGCATCCTCCGCGGCTACCCGTGGCTGCCGCGCCGTATCGTCCGTGCGTTGCTCCACGCCGTCCTCCTCGGCTGCAGTCCCCGTGCTGAGGCTACCTCGCCCGGCGAAATACGGTCGGCCATCAGGCATTGGACCGCACCCCCGAACACCCCAGCCGTCCCAAGTAACTGCGGTCCTTCCGCTGCCCGGTCACTCCCCGCTGGCTCCGTCGCCGCCTTCGGCTAGCGGCTCGGCGTCGCCGTCGGGCTGGTCATCGTCGGCCGCGTCAAGCGACTCGGCGTTGCGCGCGAGCCCGACCACGCTGTCCCCAGACGCGAGGTTCATCAGCCGGACACCCATAGTCTGCCGGCCAGATCGCTTGACCTCACCGGCTCGCGTCCTGATGACGCCGCCCGCGGACGTGATGGCAAAAATCTCATCGTCCGGGCGAACCATCAGGGCGCCCACGAGCCGCCCGCGCGTTTCCACTATCCTCGCCGTAACGACACCCATGCCGCCACGGTTCTTCACAGGATACTGATCGGCCGGTGTTCGTTTTGCGTAGCCGCCCTCTGTAGCGACCAGGACGTCCTCATCATCCCGGACGACGTACATGTCGAGCAGTTCATCCCCATCGGCGAATCGCATGCCGATGACGCCGGAGGTAGCTCGCCCCATCGGGCGCAGAGACTCGTCACTGGCCTGGAAACGCAGGGCCTGCGCCTTGCTGCTGACCAGCAGCAGGTCTTCTTCTGGCGCGACCAGCCGGGCGGCTATGACCTCGTCGTCGTCGCGCAGGTTGATGGCGATGATGCCGCCCGAGCGCGGTGAATCAAAGTCGGTCAGGCGCGACTTCTTGACCAGGCCGGTCTTGGTGGCCAGGACCAGATAGGGAGCCACCTGGTAGTCCCGGAGCGCGAGGACCTCGGCGATCGTCTCGTCCGGCTGGAAGGCCAGCAGGTTGGCCACGTGCTGGCCGCGGGCGTCACGCGCCGCTTCCGGCAGCTCGTACGCCTTGGCGCGGTACACCCGGCCCTTGTTCGTGAAGAACAAGATCCAATGATGCGTCGTGGTGACGAAGAAGTGGTCCACGATGTCGTCGGTGCGAAGCTGCGCGCCGCGAACGCCCTTGCCGCCCCGGCGCTGGGCCCGGTACAGGTCGGTCTTGGTGCGCTTGGCGTAGCCGCCGTTGGTGATCGTGACGACGACGTCCTCTTCGGCGATCAGGTCCTCGTCGGTGACGTCCCCGTCGTAGGCGATGACCTCGGTCTGGCGCTCGTCGCCGTAGCGCTCGACGATCTCGGCCAGCTCATCGCCGACGATCGTCCGCTGCCGGACCGGCGAGGCCAGGATATCCTCGTAGTCGGCGATCTTGGTCATCAGGCCGTCGTACTCCTCGACGAGCTCCTGCCGTTCGAGGGCGGCCAGTTTACGCAGCTGCATATCCAGGATGGCACGGGCCTGGATCTCGTCGATCTCCAGCATGCCCATCAGGCCCTGCTGCGCCGCGGCAGCCGAGGCGCTGGCCCGGATGAGCGCGATGACCTCGTTGATACGGTCGATCGCCTTCAGCAGCGCGCTCAGGATGTGCGCCCGCTCCTGCGCCTTACGCAGCAGGTACCGGGTCCGCCGGATGATGACCTCGATCTGGTGCGCGACCCAGTACCTGATGAACTGGTCCAGCCGCAGCGTCCGCGGCACGCTGTCGACCAGGGCCATCATGTTGGCGCCGAAGGTGTCCTGGAGCTGGGTGTGCTTGTACAGGTTGTTCAGCACGACCTTCGGGATCGCGTCCCGCTTCAGCACGATGACGAGACGCTGCCCGGTGCGCAGGCTCGTCTCATCCCGGATGTCCGCGATACCGGTGACCCGGCCGTCCTTGTGCAGCTCGGCGATCTTCTGCGCCAGATTGTCGGGGTTGACCTGGAACGGGAGCTCGGTGGCGACCAGGCACGCGCGCCCCCGCTGGTCCTCCTCGACCTCGACGACCGCGCGCATGGTGATCGAGCCGCGCCCGGTCCGGTAGGCCTCCTGGATACCGCGGCGGCCGACGATCAGCCCGCGGGTGGGGAAGTCGGGGCCCTTGATCCGCTGGATCAGCGCCTCGAGCAGGTCCTCATCGGAGGCGTCGAAGTTCTCCAGGTACCACCTGACCCCCTCGGCGACCTCGCGGAGGTTGTGCGGCGGGATCTTAGTGGCCATGCCGACAGCGATGCCCTCGGACCCGTTGACGAGCAGGTTCGGAAACCGGGCGGGCAGCACCACGGGCTCGGCGGACCGGCCATCGTAGTTCGGCCGGAAATCGACGGTCTCCTTGTCGATGTCCCGCAGCATCTCCATGGCCAGCGGCGCCAGGCGGCACTCGGTGTACCGCATGGCGGCGGGCGGGTCGTTCCCGGGCGACCCGAAGTTGCCCTGGCTGTCGATGAGGGGGTAGCGCATCGACCAGTCCTGGCCGAGGCGGACCAGCGCGTCGTAGATGGCGCTGTCGCCGTGCGGGTGGTACTGGCCCATGACGTCGCCGACCACGCGGGAGCACTTGGAGTACCCGCGGTCGGGCCGGTAGCCGCCGTCGTACATCGCGTACAGGACGCGCGTGTGCACCGGCTTCAGGCCGTCCCGCACGTCCGGGAGCGCCCGGCCGACGATGACCGACATCGCATAGTCGATGTAGCTGCGCTGCATCTCGAATTCGATGTCGACCGGCTCGGTCCGGTCATGCTCCGGTGGCGGTGTGCCCTCGGTTGTCACGTCAGTCACTAAACGTCCTTGTTTCTTCGGTAAGGCTGCGCTGTTCACGCGGCCCTCAGTGAATGCGCCGTGAACGGCTAGATATCGAGGAACCTGACGTCCTTGGCGTTGCGCTGAATGAAGTTGCGGCGGGCTTCCACGTCCTCACCCATCAGCACGCTGAACAGCTCGTCGGCCTGCGCCGCGTCGTCCAGGGTTACCTGGAGCAGGACGCGCTGCGCGGGGTTCATCGTCGTTTCCCACAGCTCGGTGGCGTTCATCTCGCCGAGGCCCTTGAACCGCTGCACTCCGTCCCGTGGTCGCGGGTCCTTCCGGCCGGCCGCGATGCCGGCCTCCACCAGCAGGTCCCGCTCAGCGTCGCTGTATGCGTACTCCGGCTCGTGCCCGCGGCCTTCCCACTTGATCTTGTAAAGCGGAGGCTGGGCCAGGTAGACGTGCCCGGCCTCGATCAGCGGCTTCATGAACCGGAACAGCAGGGTCAGCAGCAGCGTCCGGATGTGCTGGCCGTCGACGTCCGCGTCGGCCATCAGGATGATCTTGTGGTACCGCAGCTTGGCCATGTCGAACTCGTCGTGGATGCCGGTGCCCAGCGCGGTGATCATCGCCTGGACCTCGTTGTTCTTCAGTACCCGGTCGATGCGGGCCTTCTCCACGTTGAGGATCTTGCCGCGGATGGGCAGGATCGCCTGGAACTCGGGGTTCCTGCCCCCCTTGGCGGAGCCGCCGGCCGAGTCGCCCTCGACCACGTAGACCTCGCACCTGGCTGGATCTGAGGACTGGCAGTCCGCCAGCTTGCCCGGCAGCGAGTTCGATTCCAGCAGGCTTTTCCGCCGGGTCAGGTCCCGGGCCTGGCGGGCCGCGACCCGCGCGCGCTGGGCCTGTGTGGCCTTGGTGATGATGTCCTTGGCCTCACCCGGGTTCCGGTCGAACCAGTCGCGCAGGTGGTCGTTGCAGACCTTCTGCACGTACGACTTGGCCTCGGTGTTGCCGAGCTTGGTCTTGGTCTGGCCCTCGAACTGCGGGTCGGCCAGCTTGATCGACACGATCGCGGTGAGGCCCTCGCGCACGTCCTCGCCGGTCAGGTTGTCGTCCTTCTCCCGCAGCAGCTTCTGCTCGCGGGCGTACTTGTTGATGATGGAGGTCAGCGCGGACCGGAAGCCCTCCTCGTGCGTGCCGCCCTCCGCCGTGTTGATCGTGTTGGCGAAGGTGTGCACGGACTCGGAGTAGGAGCCGTTCCACTGCATGGCGATCTCGGCAGAGATCCCGTCCCCGTCCTCACCGAAGTCGATGACCGAGGCGTGCACCGGCTCCTTGGAGGAGTTGAGGTACCGCACGAAGTCCGAGATCCCGCCCTTGTACAGGTACGTCACTACTCGCGGGCCAGCGGTGTCGGTGTCGGCGTCGGCGGTGTCGGCGTCCGGGCGCTCGTCGGTGAGCGTGATCGTGAGACCACGATTAAGGAAGGCCATCTCCTGGAGCCGCCGGGACAGCGTTCTCGAAGTTCCAGGTGGTGGTCTCGAAGATCATGGCATCCGGCCAGAATGTGGTGATCGTGCCGGTCTCGGCTGACGCCTCGCCGCGCGCCAGCGGCCCGATCGGCGCGCCGCGCTCGTAGGACTGCCGCCACACATACCCGTCCCGGCGGATCGCGAGATCGAGGTGCGACGCCAGGGCGTTCACCACTGAGACGCCGACCCCGTGCAGGCCGCCGGACACTGCGTAGGACTTGGCGTCGAACTTGCCGCCCGCGTGCAGTGTGGTCAGCACGACCTCGACCGCGGGCCGCTTCTCCACCGGGTGCATGTCGACCGGGATGCCGCGGCCGTTGTCCTGCACCCGGACGCCCCCGTCCGGCAGCAGGGTGACCGCAATCGCATCGCAGTACCCGGCGAGCGCCTCGTCGACCGAGTTGTCCACGACTTCCTGCACAAGGTGGTGGAGCCCGCGATCCCCGGTGGAGCCGATGTACATGCCAGGCCGCTTCCGGACGGCCTCCAGCCCCTCCAGTACCGTGATCGAGCGTGCGTCATATGACAAGTGGGAACTCCATCCTGATGAAGCGCGCGCGAGACACCCCCCGGTGCCGTAGTGTGCGCGTACCCCCTATTCTAGCTGGGAATTCGGTGTGACACGGGCGTTCCTAGCCGTACGTGTCGCCGTGTCCCCGGCTTCCTGGGACCCGCCATCCGCCACGCTGCCGGGGGCCGGCCGGCCCTGACCTTGACCCGGCGGACGGTGCCCTCACCTAGCTCGGAATTGAGCCTGCGGACCAGCGCTGATGCGAGCAGCCTGACCTGCGTGGCCCACGCGGTGGAGTCGGCCGCGACCGCGAGCTCGCCGTCGGCAAAGCCGTCCGGGCGAGTGTGGGCGGCGAGGTCGGGCCCCACAATTTGGGCCCAGTTACTAAACACCGAACCGACCGCGGCTTGTTCCTTCCAGCCCTGGTCGGACAGCAGGCCGCCGATGGCAGCGGCGAGCGGCTGGGGGTCGTCCCGGCGCGCCCGGCGCGGGCGGGAGGAAGCGTCACCCGGCAGCTGGCCGGCGGCTGCCTCTGCGCCCTGGCCCGCGGCACCCGGGCGCCCCGTGGCGGGCCAGTCCCCCCGCGCCCGGGCGTCGGCGGTGACGTCGGCCAGCGCGGCGGCCGCGCGGCGGAGCCGTTCTGCATGAGGCACCAGAGCCGGATCGGCGTCAGTCGGCACGGATGATCTTCCCATTGCCGACCTCGTACCTCGCCCCGGTGAGGCCGGCCGGCACGTCGGCGGGAACCGCAGCGGTCAGGACCACCTGCTCGGCCCCGCCCACCAGCGCGGCCAGCCGGTCGCGGCGGCCGGCGTCGAGCTCGGCGAAGACATCATCGAGGATCAGTACCGGGTCGTCCCCGTCCACGCGGAGCAGCTCGTAGGCCGCCAGCCGGAGGGCCAGCGCGAGCGACCAGGACTCCCCGTGGCTGGCGTAGCCGCGGGCGGGCAGGTCGCCGACGCGCAACTCCAGTTCATCGCGATGCGGCCCGATCAGGCAGATTCCGCGCTCCAGTTCCTGCGGGCGGGCCTGCTGGAGCGCCTCCCGCATGGCCACCTCGATACCGGTGCTCTTCCCCGCCACCCCGCCCTGGCCCGCTGCCCCGTCGTGGCCCGCTGCGCCGTCCAGGGCAGCCAGCGGGAACGACGACCGGTAGGTGACGCCGGCCGGTCCCCGGTCCCCGGAGACGGCGGCGTAGGCCGCCTTTATGTGCGGCCGGAGAGCCCGGACCAGCGAAAGCCGCGCGGTGAGAAGTTCGGCTCCGGCCCGGGCGAGCTGGTCGTCCCAGGCGTCGAGGGTGGCGGCCATGGCTTCGGGCCGGGTCCCGGCTGCTGGGCCGCCGGGCCGGCCTCGTGGCATGCGGGCGGCCGCCGACTTCAGCAGCGCCGTCCGCTGGCGGACGACCCGTTCGTAGTCCGAGCGGACCGCGGCGTAACGGGGTGCCGTTGCGACCAGAAGATCGTCGAGAAATCGCCGCCGTTCCCCCGGATCCCCCTTGACCAGGGCCAGGTCCTCCGGTGCGAAGAGCACGGCGCGGAGCACGCCCAGGATTTCGCGGGGCCGCGGCAACGGCGCCCGGTTCAGCCGTACCCGATTCGCCCGGCCCGGGTTGACTTCGATCTCGACCAGGGCGTTCCCCTGGGCCGATGTGACAGCGGCCCGGAGGATGGCCCGGTCAGCGCCCTGCCGGACCAGCGGGCCATCCGTCGCGACCCGGTGACTGCCCAGGGTGGCGACGTAGCCGATGGCCTCCGCCAGGTTGGTCTTGCCCTCACCGTTCGGCCCGCTCAGCGTGGTCACTCCCGGCGCGAGCATCAGGTCAGCCGAAGCATAGGACCTGAAGTCGGTGAGAGCGAGCCGTGTTAGGTGCACGGCTGTAGAGGTTACTGCCGGGAGCGGCGCACGATGCTCCGCTACTGAGCCGCGCATCCGGGACAGGGCATCCTGCCCGGCTAACCCGCCGACCGGATGGGCATCAGCACGTACCGGTAGTCCGGCGGGCCGTCCTCGCCGCGCTTGCCGGTGACCACCGCCGGCCGGGTCGGCGTGGTGAAAGAGACCCGGGCCGTGTCGGAGTCGATGGCGCTCAGCCCGTCCAGCAGGTACTGCGGGTTGAAGGCGATCTGCAGATCCTCGCCGTCGAAGCTGGCCTCGACGGTCTCCACCGCCTGGGCCTCGTCGCCGGCCCCGGCTTCCAGCACGAGCTCGCCAGCGGAGAACGCCAGCCGGACGGGGGTGTTCCGCTCGGCCACCAGGGCCACCCGCTTGACCGCCTCGGCAAACGGTGCGGCGGGAAGCTCCGCGACGGCGTTGAACTCACTGGGCAGCAGCGTCTGGTACCGCGGATACTCGCCGCCGAGCAGCCGCGTCGTGGTCTGCCGGCCGCCCCCGTCGAATCCGATGATGCCCTCTCCCTGGGAACCGTCGTCGCCGGGCACGGTCAGGGCGATGGACACCTCGGCAGCCGTCGTCAGCGATCGGGCGGCGTCCACGAGGACCCGCGCCGGCACCAGGACCGCGGCCGACATGCCTGGCCTGGCCGGCTGCCAGTGCAGCTCGCGGACCGCGAGCCGGTACCGGTCGGTGGCGACGAGGGTCACGGTGTCCCCGGCGAATTCCATCCGGATCCCGGTGAGTGCGGGCAGTGTGTCGTCGCGGCCCGCCGCGATGGCCACCTGGCTGATCGCCGCGGCCAGGACGTCCGCGCCGATCGCCCCGGCCTCCGGAGGCATACCCGGCAGCGTCGGGTATTCATCGTCGGGCAGGGTCATCAGCGTGAAGACCGCGCTGCCGCACTTCAGGGTGGTCCGGGTCCCTTCGGTGCTCATTTCCACCGGGCGGGCCGGCAGGCTACGGACGATCTCAGCCAGGAGCCGGCCGGAAACCAGCACCGTGCCCTCCTCATCCGTGATCACCGGCACGCTGGCCTGAGCCGAGACCTCGTAGTCGAACGTGGACAGAGTCAGCTGCTGGGCGGCCGCCAGGTGCATGCCGGCCAGCACCGGAACGGCCGGGCGGGCGGGCAAGGCGCGGGCCGTCCAGGCGACGGCGTCAGCGAGTACGTCTCGCTCGACCTGGAACTTCACGGGAACTGCCTCCTGCACCGAGTTTCTCACATCGATAGACGCTTGGGCCCGCCGTGTTTAGTAGCAGCGAGCCTACGGGTATAGGGGCGGCGAGGCTGTCCTGTGCACATCCCCGGGCACCTACTTGGTTTTGTTTTCTTTCTAGTTAGAGAACCGTCATAGTCATAGGTTCGGTGGATGCTGGGGAGAAGCTCTATCTCCGCAGGTCACCGGCAGGATTTTGTCCACAGGAACTGTGCCCGCGGGTGGGATGAAGATGGGCCTGCTGTGGCCTGGCAATGCCGGGCCAGCTACTTCCCACTGGTTGTCCCCCACTCTCCATCTGTCGTCCACAATGTTTTCCACAAGCTGTGCGCAAAGAGGCTGTCGACGCCTGTCGCTACCCAGTGACATCAAAGTGAAGCATGTTGATTTACCCGATGGTCCGGAAGCCGCTCAGGTGGCCGCTCAGCCGGTCCGCGCTTGCTGTTTGATCCGGTTGGTCAGCTCCGTGACCTGGTTGTAGATGGAACGGCGTTCCCGCATGAGGCCACGGATCTTGCGATCGGCGTTCATCACGGTGGTGTGGTCCCGGCCGCCGAACTGCTGGCCGATCTTAGGCAGCGACAGATCGGTCAGCTCCCGGCACAGGTACATGGCGATGTGGCGCGCGGTGACCAGGACCCGCGACCGCGACGTGCCGCTGAGATCCTCCATCGACAGGCCGAAGTACGAGGCTGTCTGCCCCATGATGGTGGCGATGGTGATCTGCGGGCCCTGCGCCTCCGGGATGAGGTCCTTGAGGACTATCTCGGCGAGCTGAAGGTCAACCGACTGCCGGTTCAGGCTGGCGAACGCGGTGACGCGGATGAGCGCCCCCTCCAGCTCACGGATATTGGTGGATATCCGGCTGGCGATGTACTCGAGGACCTCCGGCGGCGCGTTGAGTCCTTCCTGGATGGCCTTGCGGCGGAGGATCGCGATCCGCGTCTCCAGTTCCGGCGGCTGGACATCGGTCAGCAATCCCCACTCGAACCGGCTGCGCAGCCGGTCCTCCAGGGTCACGAGCCGCTTCGGGGCCCGGTCGCTCGAGATGACAATCTGCTTGCTCGCGTTGTGGAGGGTGTTGAAGGTGTGGAAGAACTCCTCCTGCGTGCCTTCTTTATTCTCCAGGAACTGGATGTCGTCGACCAGCAGCACATCCACATCGCGGTACCGGCGCCGGAACCCGTCCTGCTTGCCGTCGCGGATCATGTTGATGAAGTCATTGGTGAACTCCTCCGAGCTCACGTACCTGACCTTGACCCCGGTATACAGAGTCTGGGCGTAATGGCCGATGGCATGCAGCAGGTGCGTCTTGCCCAGCCCGGAGTCGCCGTAGACGAACAGCGGGTTGTAGGCCTTGGCGGGCGCCTCGGCGACCGCGACGGCTGCCGCGTGGGCGAAGCGGTTGCTTGATCCAATGACGAACGTCTCGAAGGTGTACTTCGGATTGAGCCGGGCCCCGGCCGGCCTGGGCACCGCGTAGGGCACCGGCCCCGGGTGCGGTTCGTGCCGGGCCACTGCCGCCGCCTGACCGGTCGCGTCGGCCCCGGAGTCTCCGTCGGGCAGGCCACGGTCGCCCGGGCTGTCGGCCCCTGGATCGCGGTAATTGCTGTCAGGAAACCTGTCAGGAAACACCGACGGGGCCGGGCGGGGCATCAGGCGCGTGCCGTCGGCCGCCAGCGGGGCGGGACCCATCCTGCCCTGTGCAGGCGTGCCCGCGGCACCGGCCGCAGGAGGTGGGCCGGGCAGCACCGGCCGCTCGCCGGTGTCCGCTGGCCGCCCGCCACGCGTCGATCCGCCCTGAGCCGCGTCCTCGTACGCCAGGCCCCCCGGCGGAGCCTCGAGGTCACGCAGGCCGGCCTCCGCGACGGTGAAGTCGGGTGATACCGGGGCGGCCGCTGATACCGGATCGACGGTCACCGCGAGCTGGATGGTCCGGCCGAGCTCGGCCGACAAGGCGTGCGTGACGAGGGCGCGGAGCTTGGTCTCGAGCTGCTCCTTGACGAACTCGTTAGGGGTCGCGATCAGTGCGGTATTTTCGACCAGCCCGAGCGGCCTGGTCAGCTTGAGCCAGGCCCGCTGGTGCGGTTTGATCTGCAGGTCGGCCAGGCCGTCCAGGGAACGCGCCCATACATCCGCGAGGTCTGTTTCACTCACCGCTCGCTCCCCTCGCGCGCCCTATGTGTTCCACAGGTCTGTCCACAGGTTGTGCACGTAGCAGTCCCGCTGCGCCCCGTCACCACCACATCCTGCGAGCGTAAACGGGGTTTTCCGCCGGACTACGCAGCCGTTCCGCGGTTGTCCACAGCCTAGGCCGTCCGCCGGAGACGTGCCCGATGAACGGCAGTCTTCCAGTATGGCCCCACGGCGAACGCACGGCGGCGTGCTGAGCCCATAGGACCGGCGTGGCCACCCGGCCGCTGGGGGAATAGCATGCCGGTTTGACGCTGCTCCGGTGGACGGCTACCGTGCATAGGCTGAACACCTACGGCGGCGTTACCGCACGTCTGCGCCAATGTCGGGTGACGGTTTCCCCTTTCTGACGATCAACCCATCTGGAGCTCCGGTGAGTAAGCGCACGTTCCAGCCGAACAACCGCCGCAGGGCGAAGACCCACGGTTTCCGGCTGCGCATGCGCACCCGTGCTGGCCGTGCCGTCCTCGCGGCACGTCGCCACAAGGGCCGCGGCCGCCTCAGCGCCTGACGGTTTCCGGTGCCGCTTCAGCGGCCACAGGATGCCCGGACGTGCTTCCCAGTGAATCCAGGATGCGGCACCGCGCCGACTTCACCCTCGCGGTGCGCCGGGGCGACCGCGCCGGGCGCCCCAACCTCACGGGTCACCTTCTCGCGCGGCGTCCTTGCGGTCAACCGGCCAGGGTAGGATTTGTAGTCAGTCGCGCGGTTGGCACCGCGGTGGTGCGCAACCGGGTGAGACGTCGTCTCCGTGTGCTCGTGCGCGGGTATCTTGGCGCGCTCCCTGCAGGTAGCCTGCTTGTGGTCCGCGCCAATCCTCCGGCCGCGGCCGCACACCAGGCGGATCTGGCCGCCGATCTGGAACTGGTGATGAGCAGGTTGCTGCGGCGGCAGGTTGGGGCGGTGCATCGCACATGACCGCAGAACAGGACGGCCGGACCGACTTGGCTCTGCCGGTGATCCCGGTTCCTCCAGAGGGGCCGGGGCCTGTCACGCGTATGCTCATGGCCGCCGTGAGTGGCTACCGGCGGTTCCTCAGCCCATTGCTGCCGCCCCGATGCCGGTTCGAGCCCTCATGTAGTGCTTACGCTCTCGAGGCTCTGCGAGTTCACGGTGCGGCCCGCGGCCTCTGGCTGGCCACAGCCCGTATCGCCCGGTGCCATCCGTTCCACCCCGGTGGCTACGATCCCGTGCCACCCCGTGACGGGAGCGCTAAGCGGACCCTGAACGGGACCGGCACGCTATCCACAGAAACGCAAGGGAGCTAGCACGTGGGGATTCTCAACCCCTTCTACGACGCAGTTGCGTGGGTACTGGTGCGGCTGCATGCGATCCTGAGCGTTCCCTTCGGCTACAACAGCGGATGGTCCTGGGCGCTGTCCATCATCTTTCTGGTCGTCCTGATGCGGCTGATCCTGGTGCCGCTGTTCGTCAAGCAGATGCACGCCCAGCGGAAGATGGCCGCGCTCGCACCCCAGGTCGCGGCGCTACGCAAGAAATACAAGAACGACAAGCAGACCATGAACCAGGAGGTCATGAAGCTCTACCAGGAGAACGGCGCCAACCCGCTCGCGGGCTGCCTGCCCCTGGTGGTCCAGCTTCCGGTGTTCTTCGCGCTGTTCAACGTGCTCCGCGCCATCGCCGAGGGCAAGACCATATACGGGCTGACCCCTGCCGTCGTTTACAGCGCGCGGCATGCCGACATCCTCTCGGCCACGATCGCGGACAGGATCGTCACGTCCCCACTGCCCCCTTGGCACTTGGCGCCCGGCCCGCTCAGCGCGAAGATCGTCATCGGTATCACCGTCCTGATCAGCGCGACCACGACCTTCCTCACCGTGCGGCAGAGCGTGAAGCGCGGCATCGGCCAGGTCGGGCAGGATCCGAACAACCCGATGGCGAACTCGCAGAAGTACATGATGTACATCGCGCCGCTGTTCGCGCTGAGCGGCCTGTACTGGCAGTTCGGTCTGGTCCTGTACTGGGTGACGACAAACGTGTGGACGCTGGGTCAGCAGTTCATCCTGTTCCGCAACTTCACGCCGATTACGGCAGCCGCAGACGCGGAAAGTGCGACCGCACCTGCGGCCAAGACCTCCTCCGGTCCGGCAGGCACCACGGTGTCCAAGGGAGCGGCAGCCAAGAGCCCAGCCCGCGGATCTGCCCCCCGGACTGGATCTGCCCCCAAGGCTGCGGCCGGGAAGGTCACGACCGCCAAGACCGCTCCGGCCGGTAGGAGCGCTCCGGCCAGGACGTCCGCGGCGAAGAGCTCCGCTGCTGCCGCCAAGAACTCCGGGTCCCGGGACACCGCGACCGCACCTTCGGCAGCACGCGCGCCGGCCAAGAGCAGTGCCGGCGCGACGGCGAAAGGAACGTCGGAGAATCCCGTTCCGGCCGCTGCCGTCAAACCCGCGGGGAAGGGCGGGGACGGCCAGCGCCCGCGTTCTGCGCAGCCGCGTGCGGCGGGATCGCCGCCGCCGCCGACCCATGCGCAGGCGGCCAAGAGCTCCGACCCGGCGCCGAACGGCACGGAACGTCGCGGCCTCGCCAAGCTGGTGAGAGGCAAATCTGAGCCTGAGCCCGAGCCGGAAGTCCCGGCCGCTAGGCTCGTCAGGCAGCAGCCGGTCCGGCAGTCGCGCAGTAAGCGTTCCGGCAAACGATGACGTTTTTTGATGGGAACCGGCCTGCCCCGCTGGGGGGCCAGGCCGCGAGCCAGGCGGAGGACATGCTAAGCGACGTACCAGGGGATGACCGAGGCGCAATGGTGAGCACCGAATCGGCGGACACGGCAGCGGGCACCGAGGCTGACGACTTCGCCGAGCCAGGCGAGACCGCTTCGCCCGGGGCAACCGAGCTGAATGGGTCAGACCAGACCGGCGAGCCCGATGAGCTTGCGGACGACTCCCTGGCCGAGGCGGCCGACCTCGAGCAGGAAGGCGAGATTGCTGCCGATTACGTCGAGGGGCTGCTGGACATCGCCGACCTGGACGGTGACATCGACATGGATGTCGAGGGCAACCGGGCGGTCGTATCGGTGGTCGGCGCGACCCTGGATGAGCTGGTCGGCAGGCGCGGCGAGGTGCTGGAAGCACTACAGGAGCTGACCCGGCTGGCCGTGCACCGGCAGACGGGTGAACGAGCCAAGCTCATGCTGGACGTCGGCGGCTACCGCGTGCGGCGCCGGGCCGAGCTGACCGAGGTCGGGCGAGATGCCGCCGTTGAGGTGAAGCGAACCGGTACTCCCAAGGAGCTCGTGGCCATGACGCCGTTCGAGCGGAAGATCGTGCACGGTGCGGTCGCCGACGTGGGTCTGCGCAGCGAGTCCGAAGGCGAGGAGCCAAACCGGCGGGTCGTCGTCTATCCCGCTGGATGAGCTCCGCTGCCCCGGCCCCTCCTGACGCCGCGGCCAAGGTATTCGGTCCCGCCCTCGATCTTGCCTGCCGCTTCGTGTCGCTGCTGGCCACTGATGGGGTCGAGCGGGGGCTGCTCGGGCCGCGCGAGATCCCGCGTCTGTGGGAGCGGCACCTGCTGAACTGTGCGATGGTCGCGGAGCTGGTGCCGCCGGCCGCCAGGGTGGTTGACATCGGCTCCGGCGCTGGGCTGCCGGGCCTGGTCATCGCGATGCTGTGCCCGCGGGTTCAGATGACCCTCCTGGAGCCCATGCTCCGGCGCACCACGTTTCTCGACGAATGCATCGCCGAGCTCGGCCTTGGTAACGTCACCGTCCACCGTGGCCGGGCCGAGGAAATGGCCGGGGTGTTTCGTGCCGACGTGGCCACGTCCCGGGCTGTCGCTCCGCTGGACCGGCTCGTGCAGCTCTCGGTTGGGGTCATCCGGCCAGGCGGAACAATCCTGGCGCTCAAGGGAGAGCAGGCGCCCGCCGAGATTGATGAGGCCGCCCCGGTGCTGCGACGGCTGAGAGTACGGAGCGCTGAAGTTCTGAGGGTGGGTCACGGTATCGTCGAACCACCGGCAACGGTCGTCCGTATCCTGACGGCAGACAAGACGCCGAGGCGTTGAAGCTGGGCATCCTTAGCGGTGGGCAGCGAGCGCACCGCGGTGGTCACCGGCCCCGGCGGCGACCGGAGTTGCGCGCTGACGGCAGGATGTCCGGCGGCTGTGCTGGATGCGGAGAGGAGCAGCGTGATGGTCCCAGCCAAGGGCCTTGGGTGGCCTGATCGCCCCGCGTCCGTGACGTACTCCGAGCCACCCGGACTTCACCACGGGCACGCTGAGCCGGAGGGCCCAGAGCTGGCGCAGATACCGGACGGGGCAGACGGTGTGCCGGTTGCTGGAGGGCTCGGCTGGCCGCTCGGTCTGCTGACCGGCGCCGGTGAACTCCTGGGTCCGGCCCCAGGGGGCGAATGGTCAGGGGCGGCCACCGGGCCGGCTGCTCCGGTGCCCGCTGAAAGGCCGAACGGTACAAGCTCACCCGCTGGGCCTGGTGCTGCCGGGACAGAGCAAGCACTGTCGGCAGTTTCACGTGAAACTGCACATTTCTCAGTCGCCAGACCTACGGTGCACGCACCGACCGGGAACGTAGTGGAGGACGCGATGCAAGGGGGAACGGCGGCGCAGGGCCAAGGCGACGTCGGCTCGGTCGTGATACCGGAGGTCCCGCAGAATTCACGGGACACCCCGATCGCCCGTGCCGCAGAAGCCGTGGTGGGAGCGCGTGGTGCCGGTGACGACCGTCAGTGGCTCCACCCGGCCAGCTGCCGGATCATGACGATCGCCAACCAGAAGGGTGGTGTCGGCAAGACCACCACCGCGGTGAATCTGGCGGCCAGCCTGGCACAGCACGGTTCACGTGTTCTCGTGGTGGACCTTGACCCGCAAGGGAACGCCTCCACCGCTCTGGACGTCGATCATTGCGTGGGAACACCGTCGGTTTACAACACGCTCGTGGAGGACCGGCCGCTGGCCGACATCGTCAAGCCCGTTGAGGGCCTGCCCGGCCTGTACTGTGCCCCGGCTACCATCGACCTGGCCGGAGCCGAGATCGAACTCGTTCCCCTCGTCGCGCGTGAGGGCAGGCTGGCCCGAGCGGTGGCGGCCTACGATTCCTCAGGTCTCGACTACATCCTTATCGACTGCCCCCCCTCGCTTGGGCTGCTGACCCTCAACGCCTTGGTCGCGGCCCGGGAAGTGCTGATCCCCATTCAGTGCGAGTACTACGCCCTGGAGGGCCTCGAGCAGTTGCTCAGGACCGTTGACCTGGTCAAGGCCCACCTGAACGGGCTGCTGCAGGTCACGACCATCCTGCTGACGATGTATGACGGCCGGACCCGGCTCGCCTCCCAGGTCGCGGACGACGTGCGGTCCCACTTTGGCGATGTGGTGCTGCAGTCGATCATCCCGCGCAGTGTTCGTGTGTCCGAAGCCCCCAGCTACGGCCAGTCCGTCATCACCTACGACCCCGGCTCCAGCGGCTCGCTAGCGTACGTCGAGGCGGCGCGGGAACTGTCTCAGCGTCATCCGGCAGCGCCACGGTAAGAAGGGGCCCCGGGCGGCCCCCCGATGACGTGGGCCGCCAGCACAGACCGGGCACCCGGAGTGGCATGAGCACGGGGCTTTCCGGAGGCTGGTGGCCATGGTGGATGCGGAGAGCGGGACGGATCCGCTGACGGCCCCGCTGACCTATCCTGGCCTCCCGCCCCGGCGGGCGGCGGTCCTGGTCACCGGCACGGCTGTGCTGGACGTCATGCCCCTGCGGACGGCACCCCCCGGTGAATGGCCGGTCCGGCGGGCGGGACGCACCCGCAGGGCTGAGCTGGCCGGCCCAGACACCCCGCTTGACCGCTTCCTCCGCGACGCGGGGGGACCGCCTCTCAGCCAGCGGACGCCGGTTCTCGCGGTTGGTTCGAACGCGTCACCGGCCCAGGTACGGCGCAAGATGACCAACGCGGGCCTGCCCACGGTTCTGCCGATGGCGGCGGTACAGGTCCATGGTCTGGCGGTGGGAGTATCCGCGCACGTCAGCAGACCGGGATACGTGCCGGCGACGCCGGTTGCCGATCCAGCCGCCGTATCCCAGCTGTGGGTCGTCTGGCTCGGACCGGAAGCCCTCACCGCGATGGACGCCACCGAGCCGAACTACCGGCGCGTTCGCCTGCCGTCCCGCTATCGCGTGTACCTGATCTCGGGCGTAATCGTGCCGGATTGCAGCGTTTACCTGTCCCGGCACGGCCACCTGATCAACTCCGAGGGCGAGCCACGCCGGCTGACCGACCAGGCCACCCTCATCTCCGGGCTGCTGGCTGAGGTTCCGGGCCTGATGACCCGGGTCGGGGCCACTCCGCGGGAATGGCTACGCAGGGTTCAGGACGAGCAGGTCAGGGAGGACATCCGCGGTCTCTTCCGGGCTGCCGGCATGGTGCGGACGGCCGTTCTGCCAGCCGGTCATGAAGACGATCCCCAGCGTGGCCCCGACTGAGCAGTCCTGATCCGCGGGGTTCAGCGCGGTTCCGGGAGATGCGGCGGACTGTAGCCCGAACCTGCTGTCCGGCCTGGCCGTCTGTGATGCTCAGCGTCGGCGATCCCGGGATAGCCCGCATGTTCACTTCGATGCTGCCCGGCCCTGCATCACCTGGCAGGATAACCAGTGGCGTTAACGGCGTGGAGCAAGGAGATGCGGTGACTCAGCAGAGGCGCGGGCTCGGCAAAGGACTCGGTGCGCTCATCCCGGCTGCGGTGGGGACCGGTGAAGCCGGCTCGTCCGCGGGCACACGAGCCGGTGGTACACCGGAGCAGCGGGCCGCCACCCTCACGGAGGACGGCGCGGCGGACGCCCAGCCCATCGTCGGCGCCTATTTCGAGGAGGTGCCCACCGGGGCCATCACCCCGAACCCGCGCCAGCCACGGCGGACCTTCGATGAAGAGGCGCTGGAAGAGCTCGCATCTTCCATCCGTGAGGTCGGCCTCCTCCAGCCGGTTGTCGTCCGCCAGGTGATGCCGGGTCGCTACGAGCTCATCATGGGCGAGCGGCGCTGGCGAGCCTGCCAGCGAGCCGACCTCAAGCTGATTCCGGCCATCGTCCGGGAAACCGCCGACACCGATCTGCTGCGCGACGCACTGATCGAGAACCTGCACCGGCAGCAGCTCGACCCGCTCGAAGAGGCGGCGGCCTATCAGCAGCTCCTCGATGATTTCGGTGCCACCCACGAGCAGCTGGCCAGGAAAATCGGGCGTTCACGTCCGCACATCTCGAACACCCTCCGGCTGCTGAACCTGCCGCCTGCCGTGCAGAAGCGGGTCGCCGCCGGAGTGCTGAGCGCTGGGCACGCTCGCGCGCTGCTGTCCCTGGAGAGCCCAGACGCGCAAGAGCGGCTCGCGCACCGGATCGTGGCCGAGGGCCTCTCGGTACGGGCGGTCGAGGAGATCGTGGCTGTGGGGGACGCGGGGCAGGCGAAGCCGCAACGGCGGCAAGGGGCCAAGCCTGTCGCTCCAGGGCTGCGAGACCTGGCCGACCGGCTGTCTGACGCGCTCGAGACCCGGGTCAAGGTGGAACTCGGCCGGCGTAAGGGCAAGATCACGGTCGAGTTCGCCTCGCTCGATGATCTGGACCGTATCGTCAAGGCCATGTCCCGCGAACCAGAGCCAGGGCCGACGGTCTCGCCCCCGGCACCTGAGTAACAACGTTCTGGAACCTGGCCCGGCTGGATCCGGCGCGCATGTTCCACGTGAAACAGTGCTAGCCCGGGGGGGGCGACCCCCGGAACCCCCCGATGCGCTTCGCGCCCGCGCGGTGGTACTTCGCCGACAGTGCTAACCCGGGGGGCGACCCCCCGGAACCCCCGAATGCGCTTCGCGCCCGCGCGGTGGTACATCGCCGACACACCGGCCGCTCACCGGGCCCAAGGGCCCGGGTCGCTAGGCCGGTAACGAGCGCCTCGCCGTAGATCCCGCTGCGGTGCCCGCCGACAGCACCGGCCGCTCACCCGGGCCTTCGGCCCGGGTTCGCTGGGCCGGTCGGAGCTTCGCTCCGGCACAGCCGTCGGCGTCCGTTCCCGTTAGCCGGGCTCGGCGGCTTCGGCGATACTCCGGATGCTGGCCGCGAACTGGTCGACGTCTGCTTCGGTCGTGTCGAAGGCGGTCATCCAGCGGACGATGGACCCTTTCTCATCCCACACGTAGAAGAACCAGTCCCGCTGCAGGGCCTCGATATAACGCCGGTCTACCTCAGCGAACACCGCGTCGGACTGAACCGGGAAGCAGATGTGTACGCCGCGAACATCCCGTACGGCGGCGGCCAGCCGGCGGGCCATCTCGTTCGCGTGTGAGGCGCTGCGGCGCCATAGGTCGTCTTGGGTCAGCGCCAGGAACTGCGCCGCCAGATACCGCATCTTCGAGGCGAGCTGCAACTGCTGCTTCCGCAGATAGGGCGCGTCCGCTGACAATGGCTCGCGCATCACCACGACGGCCTCCGCCCCGAGCGCGCCGTTCTTGGTGCCGCCGAAGCTCAGCACGTCCGCGCAATCGGCCAGCTCAGCCAGGGAGCAGTCCAGGTAGGCGGCGGCGTTGGCCAGGCGGGCCCCGTCGATGTAGAGGCGCAGATCATTCATGCGGCAGAAGTCCCCGATCTTTCGCAGCTCCGCCACGGTGTAGCAGGTGCCGAGCTCAGTGGCCTGGGTGATCGCCACCACGCCGGGCTGGGCCCGGTGGTCGTCGCCGCGCCCACTGAGCTGCTCGGCGATCAGGTCCGGGGTGAGCTTGCCGTCTGGCACCGGGACCGTGAGGAGCTTGGTACCGAGAATGCGTTCCGCGGCACCGCATTCGTCGGTGTTGATGTGCGCGGACTCCGCGCAGATAACCGCCTCGTGTCGGCGCAGCAGCAGGCTCAGCCCGAGGATGTTCGCGGCGCTTCCGTTGAACACCAGGAAGACGTCACCCTTCGCCCGAAAGGCACGGCGTAGCTCGGCCGTCGCTCGACCGGTCCATTCGTCGGCTCCGTACGCCATGGCGTCGCCGGCGTTCGCCTCGATGACGGCGCTCAGGACCGCTTCGTGCGCTCCCGCATGGTTATCGCTCCCGAAACTCTTCCGATCAGCCATGCCCTCTAACTTATGTGGGACGACCTCACCCGGCGCGGGGTGAGGGGCTATGTCGGTCCTGCGGAGAGCGCCGGAGTGAACGAATACGCGCAACTGCCCGGGCGGCTAGGGAAGCAGCAGGCCAGACGGGTATCACTCGGGAGGCCAGGGTGGTCCGGACCTGATCAGCCGCCGCGGGCGGCGGCCAGCCGGAGCAGGGTCAGGCATGCCGCACCGAATTCATGCCCCGCGGCATCCAGGGCCATGGGCAGCGTGCTGGTCTCGGTCATGCCCGGGGAGACGTTGACCTCGAGGAAGTTGACCTCGCCGGACTGGCTGACAATGAGATCGGTCCGGGAGATGTCACGCAGCCCCAGTGCGGCATGGGCGCACGAAGCGGCCTTGGCGGCGCTGTCCAGAGCAGCGCTGGGCAGCCGGGCCTGGGTGTAGAAGGCGGTCTGGCCCGCGGTGTACCTGGCCGTGTAGTCGTACTGCCCGGCGGCGGGGACGATCTCCACCGCCGGCAGGGCCTGCGGCCCGTCACCCAGGTCGACGACGCTGACGGCGATCTCTGTGCCTTCGATGAACCGCTCGATGAATGCCGTGTCGCCGTAGGCGAAGCAGCTGACGATCGCAGTGGGCAGCTCGGCCGCCGAACGCACGGGGCTGGCCCCCAACGAGGAACCGCCTCGGGCCGGCTTGACGAACAGCGGCAGGCCGAGCCGGGCGATAATGCGGTCGATGACCGCGGTGGCCCCCAGATCATGGAAGATCTCCCGGGGGAGCGTGACCGACTCGGGCGTGGTGATGCCGGCCGCGCCGACGAGCGCCTTGGCGGTGGGCTTGTCGAACGCGCTCCGGCAGGCACTGGCCACCGAGCCGACGTACGGAGTTCCCAGCAGCGCCAGGATCTCCTTGATCGCACCGTCTTCCCCGTAACTTCCGTGAATGACGGGAAAGACCGCTGACGGCGGGTCGGCGAGCAGGGCCGGGATCAGTCCTGCGTCGGCGTCAGCCAGCCTCGCGTCGACGCCTGCTTCCTCCAGGGCGTCGCGTACCCGCCGCCCAGAGCGCAGCGAAACCTCGCGCTCCGGCGAAAGGCCGCCCGCGAGCACCACAACATGATCAAGCTCTGTCACCTTAGGCCTCTTACAAGTCGCCGGGACCAGGAGTCTCGGGCCCCGTCCGGCCGGACGGGGCCATGGCGCCGAAGGTGGCGCACAGGTCGATCTCCGCCTCGATGACCGACGCCAGCCGGCGGACGCCTTCCCGGATCCGGTCCGGCGGGGGAAAACAGTAGGACAGCCGGAGATGGTCGGTACCGCCGCCGTCCGCGTAAAAGCCCGTACCTGGCACGTACGCCACCCGGGAAGAAACCGCCCGCGGGAGCATCGCTTTGGCGTTGATGCCTTCGGGGAGCTCCAGCCAGACGTAGAAGCCGCCCGCCGGGGTGGTCCACCGGCAGCCGTCGGGCATCTGTGCGGCCAGCGCGTCCAGCATCGCGTCCCGGCGCTGCCGGTACAGCTCACGGAAGTCCTTGACCTGCTCGCGCCAGGGCTGGGTGGCCAGGTACTCAGACACCACGAGCTGGGAGAAGCTGGAGTGGCAGAGCACGGCGGACTCGGCGGCCAGGACGAGCTTGTCGCGTATCGCAGGCGGCGCCGCCGCCCAGCCGACCCGGACGCCGGGCGCGAAGGTCTTGGAGAACGTCCCGAGGTACACGACACCCTCTGCGTCGTCGGCACGCAGCGAGCGCATCGGCTCGCCGTCGAAACCAAGCAGCCCGTAAGGGTTGTCCTCGATGACGAGCAGCCCGGCAGCCTGGCAGATCTCAAGGATCCGGGGGCGCCGCTGCGCCGCGAGCGTGACTCCGGCCGGATTCTGGTAGTTCGGCACGGTGTAGAGGAACTTGATCCGGCGCCCGGCCGCAGTGAGCCGCTGGATCGTATCCTCCAGGGCCTCGGGGATGAGCCCGTCGTCGTCCATTGCCACGTGGACCACATCGGCCTGATAAGCCGCGAACGAGCCGAGTGCGCCAACGTAGGAGGGCGCCTCGGCGAGCACCACGTCATTCGGGTCCACGAAGATCCGGGTGATCAGATCGAGCGCCTGCTGCGAGCCGACGGTCACGACGACGTCGTCCGGGTGAGCCCGGATGCCCTCCAGGGACATGACCTCGCAGATTTTTTCCCGCAGGCCGACGTCACCCTGAGCGGTGCAATACTGGAGCGCTACGCTGCCGCGGTCGGTGACCAGCTGGCCAATCATGTTGCCAACGACGTCAAGAGGCAAGGCCGTCACGTATGGGGATCCACCGGCCAGCGAGACAATCTCCGGCCGGGCGGTTACGGCGAACAGAGCCCGGATCTCCGAAGCGACCATGCCGCGGGCACGCTCCGCGTACTGGTCGAAATAGGGATCAATCCTTGATCCCTGGCGGCGGGAATTCGCGTGCCGTGCGCCCTCGCTCATGGCCTCGTCTCCCAACGGTCGGTATCATCCAGCATAGGGCCGGGAGCACAGTGCCGTTGTGAAGCTTGCGGATAGGACGCGCGCATGCCTCCAGAATGGGGGCATTCGAAACTCTGGGGGCCAGGTGTCGCGCCGACTCGCCAATATCACGCTTGATAACCTCGACGATCTGCCGCCGAGGTGTCGCGGCTGCGTCTTCTGGGAGCTGGACCCGATCGGCGGGGCGAGGGCCGCCGACGCCGGGGAGCCGGCCCTGGAGAAGGAGTCGTGGGTCTCCTCGGTGCTGCTCGAATGGGGCAGCTGCGGAAAGATCGTCTATGTGGATGGTGCGCCGGCCGGGTATGCGCTGTACGCACCGCCGCCGTATGTCCCGCGCTCGGTGGCCTTCCCGACCAGCCCGGTGAGCGGGGACGCCGTGCTGCTCATGACGGCTCATGTGCTGACCGAGTTCGCGAGCGGGGGGCTCGGCCGCATGCTCGTGCAAGGCATGGCCAAGGACCTCACCCGGCGCGGGGTGAAGGCTATCGAAGCTTTCGGGGTCCACGACTGGGAGCCGCACTCCTGCATGCTGCCCGCCGATTATCTGCTCGCGGTCGGCTTCAAGACCGTCCGCCCGCACCACCACTACCCACGGCTCCGGCTGGAGCTGAAAACGGCGATGTCCTGGCGTGAGGACGTCGAGGTGGCCCTGGAGCGCCTGCTGGGCTCCATGACCCCGGCCCGGGTCCCCGAGCGCGCACTCCGCCCCGCCTACAGCGGCCCCTGAACACAGAGATGGTGCCGGCCCGGGAAGCTCCCCGGGTCGGCACCCATCCCTGCCGTCCTGCTGAGCCGCCGCGGTCAGAGGAACTCGGCGAGCTCCTTTAGCATCGCGGACTTCGGCTTCGCGCCGACGATCTGCTTCACGACCTGGCCGCCGGAGAACACGTTCATCGTGGGGATCGCCATGATCCCGTACTTCTGCGACACAGCCGGGTTCTCGTCGATGTTGAGCTTGACGACCTCGATCTTGTCGGCGTGCTCCTTGGCGATCTCCTCAAGCACCGGAGCCACCATCCGGCACGGCCCGCACCATTCTGCCCAGTAGTCCACGACTACCGGCTTCTCGCTCTTCAGGACCTCGTTCTCGAAGGTCGCATCAGTCACAACCTTGGTCGCACCCAAGCCGTTCACTTCCCTTTTCATTAACGGGTGATGGTCTTCAGGATTCCTGGCTGGCCAGCCATCGCTCCGCGTCGATGGCGGCGGCACAGCCGGTACCGGCGGCCGTGACCGCCTGGCGGTAGATGTGGTCCACCACGTCGCCGGAGGCGAAAACACCGTCGATGTTGGTCCGTGTGGTGGGGTGCTGAACCTGCAGGTAACCCTCGGGGTTGACGTCGAGCTGGCCGGTAAACAGCTCGCTGCGCGGATCATGGCCAATCGCCACGAACACGCCGCTCACGTTCAGCACGTCCTCCTGCCCGGTCTTGAGGTTCCGGATGCGCAGGCCAGTGAGTTTCGTGTCCCCGACCGCCTCGACGATCTCACTGTCCCAACGGAACTTGATCTTGGGATTTTCGAACGCGCGGTCCTGCATGATCTTGGAGGCGCGGAGGGTGTCGCGCCGGTGGATGACCGTGACCGACCGGGCGAACCGGGTCAGGAAGGTGGCTTCCTCCATCGCCGAATCACCGCCGCCGACCACGGCGATGTCCTGCTCGCGGAAGAAGAACCCGTCACATGTGGCGCACCAGGACACACCGTGACCCGCCAATTCCTTCTCGCCGGGGATGTCAAGCTCGCGGTATCTGGAACCGGTGGCCACGATGACCGACTTGGCCAGGTAGGTCTCGTCGGCCGTCCGCACCACCTTGGGACTCGCGGTCAGGTCGACCGACACGACATCATCCGCGAGGAGTTCCGCGCCAAAGCGCTCCGCCTGCTTGCGCAGCGAGTCCATCAGCTCCGGGCCGAGTATCCCATCCGGGAATCCGGGAAAGTTCTCCACGTCCGTGGTCTGCATCAGCGCGCCACCGGCCGTGACCGAGCCCTCGAACATCAGCGGGTCGAGCCGTGCGCGGGCCGCGTACACGGCCGCCGTGTAACCGGCGGGGCCGGATCCGATGATAATGACGTTGCGCACGGCGGTCATTTCTTGCTGCCCTTCCTTGACTGCACGGGATTCAACCGATCCTAGGGGGCTTTGATTCCCGCAGGCAGCGCGGCTAGTCAGGCTAGCCAGGGGGCAGCATGGCGACGGCGCCTAACCGCCGGACGCGTAGAGCCAGACATGGGTGAGCTGGTCGCTCTGGGCGCCGGAGCACTTCGGGCCGACCACCCAGGCCTGGGCGTACGGATTCCCCTTCTGCTTCAGCGCGACGATGGTGGCCGGGCGGCCCTGGTAACGGGCGGCGTCGACCAGTGTCGGGGTGACGCCGGAGGTGACCTCCAGCGCGCACGCATCCTGCTGAGCCGTCGGGGTGTGCCGGATCGCCTTCCCGGCCTGCGTGTCCGGGTCGGCCCTGCTCAGCTTGCTGAGCTCGCTTTCGATCTGTGCGCTCAGCGTCGACCGCTGGTAGTCGATCCCGCTGGTGACCACGCTGAAGGCCGACCGGGCCGGGCCCTGGACCTCGTTGCCCCCGCGGCTGGCCCCCACGTGGTACGGGCCGACGGCGGTCCCGACCCGTGTCCTGGTCGCCGGGCCAGCGGCTACGCGACGGCCCAGAACCGCCGGAGGAGGTCAGCTGGACGGCCGCGTACCCGCCGGCCGCGACCAGGCACACCGCAGCCGCCGTGGCGAAGGTGCGGGCGGCTACCGGGCTCGTCCAGCCGGGCCAGCGCCGCCGGGGCAGACCGCCGCCCGCGGTCCCGGCGGGCTGCGGCGCCTGCCCGTGAGTGAGCTGTTCAGGGGCGGCCGCCGCAGCGGAGCGGGCCGCTGCTTCCGCGGCGATCGCCGCGCTCAGCCGCGCGGTCACCGCTTCGGGCATCGGCGACGGCGGAACGGACGCCAGCAGGACACGCACGCCGGACAGCCCAGCACTGACGCTCGCGCAGCGCTGGCAGCCCGCCAGGTGCGCGTGGATCCGGGTGGCGCGGCGGCCGCTGATCAGCCCGGCGCTGAGCTCGGCCAGGCCGTTCGCGTCCACATGCGCCGAATGACGCCTCATCCATCTCCTCCCTGCCCAGGTGAGACGCTGCCGGTTGCCGTACGGTTCCGTGAAAATCCCGCTTCCGGGCCAGGACTTCTGCCGCCGGCGTGCTGCTGCGCAGATGCTCCAGGTACGGCAGCAGTCGCGCGCGCCCGCGAGCGCAGCGGCTCTTCACGGTGCCGGGCGAGATTTCCAGTACGGCCGCAGCGTCGGCGACGGGATAGCCGAGCATGTCGACGAGGACGAGCGCCGCGCGCTGCTCAGGCGGGATCAGCCGCAGTGCCGCTTCCACGTCAAGCGCGGTGTCGCGGACACTGGCCGGATCCGTGGTGGCCGGGACGCGTCCCTGGGTAGCCAGCAGGTCCAGGGTGCCCTCGTCCCCGACGGAACTGACCGAGTGCGCCGTCCGGCGGCGCAGCCGGTCCAGCGACGCATTCACCACGATTCGGTGCAGCCAGGTCGTCACGGCTGATTCGCCCCGGAAGTCACCGGCCCGGCGGAACGCGGAGATCATCGCCTCCTGCAACGCGTCCGCGGCTTCCTCCGGGTCGCAGAGGGTGCGCAGCGCCACCGCCCACAAGCGGTCCCGATGCCGCAAAAACAACTGGCCGAAGGCATCAGGGTCACCCTGCAGATGCCGCTTGAGAAGCTGCGCGTCCGAAAGTTCGGGAAAGATTCTGTCCGTCACGGCTGCCAGTGGATCTCAGCCGAATCCGCGCACGACCACGTTGTAGACCACGGCCTGGTACTGGTTCGGGCTGCCCGCCATCTGCGGCAGGCTGGTGAACCAGATCATCACGTACTGTCCCCTGGCGGTGCTGGTGACGTTGAACGTCTGAGTTCCGGAGGCCTGGCTGGGCGTCGTCGCCACGGACGTGAATCCGCTCGCCGACGCCGGGTTGTCCGAATTGCCGATCTCAAGGTCCGCAGCCGTGCAGCAGGTCGAGGCGAACTGGACCGTTACCTGGCTGAGCCGGACCTGGTGGCCCATGTCCAGGATCAGGCCGGAGCCCTTCTTCAGGTTGCCGAAGGCCGGGCTGCCGATGTAGAACTGCGAATTCCACCCGGTGGTGCTGTCGCCGTCGATCGCGGCGCTCGCCTGCGCGGGGTTGTCCGCGGCGGTCGCACTGATGGGCTTCAGCACGGTGGCGGGCGCGGTCGACGGGCCCGCCGACCTGCTCGGGCCGCCGGCGTGGGTGCTCCCGCCATGCTTCGTATGACTGACCGACCAGGCCACTGCGCCGACCGCCGCGAGCACGAGCACAATGACCACGCTGATCAGGGCCTTGGCTGTGCCACTGGTCCGGCGCTGACCACCGCCGTATCCGGCCGTCCGCCGCGCCGGCGGCCTGGGACGGCCCCGTTCGGCCGGATCGGTTGCCAGGGCCTGCCGGCCGCCGTACCGCCCGGCGGGACCGGTCTCGGGGCTGCGGCCTAGCCGCGCGGTGTCGTCGTACGGCGGGGGGATGGGCTGGGCGGGCAACGCGACCTCGGCGAGCGCATCGGCGAAGCCGCTCGGTGTCGTGATCGCCGTGCCGTTCCGCCCGTGCCGCTGGAACATGCCCTGGCAGATGATCGAGTCGATGGTGGCCGGTACCCCGGCGGACACCTGGCGGGGGCTGCACGGGGCGCCGTCCACCGCCGGGGCAGGCGGCAGCGGCGTCGTACCCGGCCCGGGCCAGTAACCGGTCACCGCCGCATACATCAGCCAGGCGAGCTGGCGAGTGTCGGTCAGGGCCGGATCTTCGGCGGGGTCCTGTTCGGCGCCGACTCCGGCGATCGCCGCGTCCATGCCGATGCCGGTGATCTTCACGCCCCCGCCGGATGTCCACCGCAGCGATCCGGGAACCAGGCGCAGGTGGGCGAGGCCCGCCGCGTGCGCAGCCGAGATGGCCTGGGCCGCTTCGCAGACGATCGTGGCCGCCCACGCCGGGTCCAGCGGCCCGTCGCTGAGCATGTCGGTGAGCGACTCACCCGCGACCCACTCCATGACGATGTACGCCCGGTCGCCGGAGTCGTCGACGTCGAATACCTGGGACAACCGCGAATCGTTCAGGCGGCTTGCCGCGCGCGCCGCCGTGACGGCCTCGCGGACGCGGGGGAAATCCTCCGCGAACATCAGCACGGTCACGGCCCGGGCGAGAATCTCGTCGATGGCTTTCCACAGCGCCCAGCCGCCGCCCGCGTCGACTTGGTCTTCGAGGCGGTAGCGGCCTGCCAGCCGGGTTCCCGGCTCAGAGGTGTATGTGCTCATGCATACCCGTCAAGAGCAGGACAGCTCTCGACCCTCCTTCCAGGCCCCGGTCTGATCGGCGGAGCACCGCCGGCGCTGCGGTAGGTATTCACAATGGTAAGACGCCTGCCCCTCCCTGCGGGGCTGCGAGCGAGTGGCCCCGTGTAAACCGTTATACGCGATTGCCGCCAATGTCTCATCTATGGTCCCACGTCCCTGGCCCAGTTCCCAGGTCGGCCACCGGCTTGACATGGACCGGACACCCGCGATATGCGGGCCCCTAGCCACGGCGGCCGAATCGCCCGCCAACCATGCGCATCAGCTGGCTCAGCTCGTCCAGCCGCAGGGCCCTGGCCACGATCACGTACAGCAGCACCGCCCCGCCGCCGCCGACCAGCACGGTAATAAACCCGTTCACCGCTCCGGGGTGAATGACCACGCTCACCGCCGCGCTGACGGCAAAGGCGAAGATAAGCGGCGGTATCGAGGCTACGTGCATCCGGACCAGGCTGCGGGTCACCACCCGCCCGTCCAGGCTGCCAACCCGCTTGGTCAGCAGCCGCCAGGCGATCATCACGCTGAAGACGCTGGTGATCCCGTAGACGAAGGCCAGGCCGATGACGACGTGGCCCGCGGGCAGGATCGCCGCCGCGATAAAGTTTCCGATCACGGTAGCGATCATGGTCACGAAGCCGATGATGGCTGGGGTGCGGCTGTCGTGCAGGGCGTAGAACACCCGCAGCAGCAGTTGGAAGATAACGAAGGGCACGAGGCCGAGCGAGAAGGCCGCGAACGCCTCCCCGATGTAGCGTGCGCCCGCGACCGACGAGCTGCCGTAGCTGAACAGGAACTCGCACAGCGGGGGCCCGAGCACGGCCAGCAGCAGAGCGGCGGGTACCAGAATGACCGACGACAGCCGGATGCTGGCCGAGAAGTCGTCCCGTACCAGTGAGAACCGGCCCTCGGCGGCATGCCTGCTCATCCTGGGCAGCAGCGCCGTGGTCACCGATACCCCGATGATGGCGTACGGGAGCAGGAAGAGGGCGTAGGAGTAGTTGTAGGCGGAGACGCCGGCATCGGGCACGTGCACGCTGGCCGCGTTGGCCAGCCTGGTCGTGACGACGAACGTGATCTGCGTCGACACGACGTAGGCCAGCATCCAGACCGCCATATGGCTGATTTCGGCCAGCTCGGCGCGGCGGAAGTCGAACCGAGGGCGCCACCGGAAGCCGACCTTGCGCAGCGCGGGGATCAGGGCGACGGTCTGCACGATGATGCCCAGCGTCGTACCGATCCCGAGCAGCAGAACCCCGCCCGCGGACACGGTGCTGGCGCTCTTGTGCAGGCCCACGGTGACGACGAAGAGCAGGCCCACCGCGATGACGACGACGTTGTTGATGATCGGCGTCCACATCGGCGCGGCGAAGCTGTTCCTGGTGTTCAGGATCGCGCCGATCAGGGAGCTGAGGCCATAGAAGAAGATCTGCGGGATGAAGAAGTAAGCGAAGACGACCGTCAGGCGGTGCTCGGCGCTGGGCACCGAGCCCGCATAAAGATCCACGAGCAGGCCGGCCGCGACGGTCGCCACCACTGTCACGGCGCCCAGGCCAAGAATGCTGAGGGTGAAGATCCGCTGGTCGTAGGCTTCGCCGCTGTCCCGGTGGTCCTTGGCGGCCTTCACCAGCAGGGGCACCACCACGCTGGTGAGCACGCCGCCGATCATCACGTCGTACACCGCGTTGGGCAGCGTGTTGGCGAGGTTGTAGCTGTTGGCGAGCGTGGCCGTGCCGAGGGCGAACACGAAGACGAAGGTGCGCAGGAAGCCCGTGACCCGTGAGATCAGCGTGCCCATCGCCATCGAGCCGGTCGACCGCGTGAGGCTGCTTCCCGCGGCGGCGGGACGTTCGCCGGGGGCGGTACCGCCAGGTCGGAAGACCGGCTGCGGGGCGTACACGGTGTCCGCCAGGGCCGTTTCGTCGTAGGGCTCGGCCGCGCGGTACGCGTCGGCTACGTATGTGCCCTGCGGCTGGTAGATCGGGATCGGCTGGGTCAGCTCTCCAGGCGGGACCCCGTAACCCTGCGCGGAGGGCCGGCGCAGGGCGGGGGCCTGAGGAGCGGGAGCCTGAGGAGCGGGAGCCTGAGGAGCGGGAGGCTGAGGGGCGGGGGGCTGCGGCGCGCTGGCCGGCCGGGCCGGGGCGGTGGGCACCTGCGGATCTGGCGCGTGCGGCGGGCCGGGCTGGCCCGGCCCGCCGCCCGCTGGGGGCCGGAAGGCGTCGTCCCACCAGGCACGCGTACCGGCCGGGTCGGCGGGCGGCGGAGCCGCACGGCGCCGCGGGGGACCCGCGGGCGGCGGAGCCTGACGCCAGGCGTCGGGGTCGGCGGAGTGCTGCGAGCTTCCGGTACGGCCACGGGGACCCGGATCGCCGGGTGCCGGATCGCCAGGTGGTCGCGGGAGTTCGTGCCATCCGGTGGGAGGCCGCTCGGCCTGGATGGGCGCGTCCGGCTCACGCGGCGGCCGCCCGGGCCGCTGAGGATCAGGCCGCTGATGATCCGGGCCCCGCCACATGACCGGGCTCTGATAGGGATCGTCGCCCCGGCGGTAGGGGTCGTCGTGGCCGGGCCGGGCGTCCTGGCGCCACGGTCCCGGCTCCTGCCAGGCCTCCAGCCCGCGCCGGGCCTCAGCCGCCCACGGGTCAGGCTCACGCCACAGGTCGCTGAGGTCACCGGGACTGCTGGCCGTGTCCCCGTCCGGCTCGTGTCCCTTACTGGGACCGTCCGGCTCGTAGCGCGGGCCCCGTCCGTAGCCGCCGCTCACCCCGCCCCGGCGCGGTTCGTCGCCGTGGTAGCCGCTGCTCACGTGCCACCTGTCCGCGGATGACGGCCTGGGTGACAGGCCCGGCCGGCCCGGTCAGGACGGGCGGGCGCTCCCGCGACGGGGCCGCCATGCGCGCCCGCAGGGAGCCTGCCGTCAGGTGTACCTGACCCAGTCTCGTGCGTCCGCGAAATCATCCGGGGCCTCCGGTAGGTGACGGGGATTGCCTTAGCTGTCTCTTCCGACGGTAGCGGCTCCATCGACCGCAGTGGGACCGTGCTGCGCCCGTTCTGCCTCGTAATCGTGCTGGCCGTCGTGCTGGGGCCCGTCCGGCTGGCCGCCCTGCGGTGGGCTGGGCGGGTCGTCCCGCAGCGCCCGCCGGATCGCCCGGGCGATCGCGGTGAGGACGACCACACCCAGGGCCACATAGATGAGGACGAGCAGGGTCGACCCGAACTGGGTGGACTGCACGCTCAGCGGCACGGAGGCTTCCGGCAGCGGCCTGCCGTCCTGGCCGAGCAGCCGCAATTCGATCGTCGTATCGCCGATGGCATCGGACCGGACCGAAAGCTTAACGGTCTGGGTCTGGCCGGCGCCCACCGTGATCGGGCCGGGCGGTGTCTGGCCGGCGATGGTCAGCCGGCTGTCGGGGGGCTCGGTCGCCTGCAGCCGCACCCGGATACTTTCCGTCAGGCCATTCACGACCGACACCGGAAGCGTCCCGGACGATCCGACCAGGGTGGCTCGCGCGGAATTGACGATCTGGACCTTGCGCAGTTGGGTGGACAGGTAGTCGGCGACCTCGTCCAGCATGGCCCCGCCCGCCGCGTTTGCGGTCCGGCTGCCCCGCCAGGCGGACGACTCGGTGGCGGCCACACCCTCGCTGAGCTGGTTCAGGTACTGCGCGGTCGGCTGGTACAGGATGTCTTTGTAGACCCGCATGCTGGAGTCGAGGGCCCCGACCTGCTTGAGGTATACCCCGTTCAGTTCCGCCGAGCTGTATTGATTATCCGGCGGGGGCCGGTGGGACGACTGGCTGGTGCTCGGCGGCGACGCGGCCAGCCCGGCGAGCGTCTCGGGCGCCAGCCACGGCGCATTGGCCGTCTCACTGTCGCTCAGCAGCTGACTGGCCAATGGGGCGGACGGGTCCCACTCGCGGGGCGGCGCCACGACCACCGATTGCGCCAGGGCCGGTTCCTCCGACGCGATCATGGCGGTCTCGGCGAGAAACTGCTGGCCGACTGCGAAAGAGCTATCCGGCGCGGATGTCGCCGAGCCAAGCACGTCGGTGATCGCAGAGTCGGCGAGCAGCACTTTCATGGTCGTTCCGGTCGCCGTCGGGGTCGAGGCCACTGCGTCGGAACCGGTCCCGGTGGCGGGCATTACGCTGCTGCTGAGCACGACGGTGCTGATCCCGTTGATGGCCAGGTTGGCCAGCACGCTGGAGTCAGCTAGCCCGTCGGCCGGCCACGCGATCGAACTGGACACTGCCGATGGCTGCTCGGTCCGGGTCCGGCTGCCAGCGGCCGCCGACGACCCGGAAGGCGTGCTCAGCAGCGAGCCGGCGACCGACCGGCCCAGCTGGAAGGCGCTCGTCAGGTCACTGTCCAGTCCCTGGTGGGTAAGCGCTGCGACATCCACGTCGTCGTAAGGCGTGCTGAACATCTCGTTCCGGGAGGAGACCGCCCGTACCCCGGACAGCCATTGCGCCGCAGCCTGGCTGGCGTGATGCGCGGTGCCCCCGGTGCAGTCAGCCGTTCCGCCGACATAGTACGGCTGGGTCATCGTGGCCACGCTCTCGAGCAGGCCAGGGTCCACGGCCCAGGTCAGGCCCGCGCTCGCCGCGTAGGCCGAGCCAGTCGACAGCAGGGTCTGCAAGCGGCCGCCGGTGGCCACGCTACCGGCCAGGCTGTTGCTGGTCAGGGCCGGGCAGACGCCTTGCTGGGGAGGGTTGAGCAGCGGCCACACCCACGCGATCTTCAGCCGCTGGGACATGCCTGACGCGGCCGCTCCCGGCCAGAACGGGAGGAAGGTGCGATCGGTGCCGACCAGAAGGCCGCGGGTGTTGGCCTGCACCCCGAGGGGGTACACACCGAACAGGCTGATGCCGATCGCGTTAACTGACAGGGAGAGCTGCCAATGCGCCGTGGACCCGCTGGCCAGGCTGCCGGTGACCGGTACGGCGGTGCCCACCGGGGTGTCCACCGCCAGCGTGCCGTCCGCGTAACTGGTTATCTCGGCCCGGGACTGCAGCGGCGCCGCTGAGGTGCGAAGCTGTACCGAAACGGCGGACAGCGGGGCGCTCGATTCGTTCGTGACGGTGCCAGACACGGTTACCGTCGCGCCGGGCCGCGCGACCTGCGGGCTGACCGAATCGATCACCACCGAAACCTCGCTGCTGGCCGGCTGCAGCCGCCCCGTTTCCGCGGCCCGCGCCGCGGGAGCGATCGTCAGCAGACCGGCCCCCGCGGCCACGAGGGCGGCGGCGGCGAGAGCGAGGGTGACCGCGGCCCGGAAAAGGAAACCCGGCGCGGCACGCTGACGGGGCACGCATGAAATGTTATTGCGGTTTCCTGAATACGGCCCGTGTCGCAGCCGATCGGGCGGAGTCATGCAGCGGACTCCCAGGCTGGGCGTTGGACTCGAGGCCGAGCGTTTCGTTTTCCCGCAAAGTCCCGAAGCGGCATTCTGTTCGCGCCGGGGTATCCTCACTTCCTCCACCCCTTACCCTCGATAGCCGTGCCAAATTCCACTTCCCTGCGTCCGGTGAGCCCCGTGAACCCGCTGAACGATGAGCAGCGAAAGGCCGCTGCGGCCCTGCTGCGGCGGGTGTCGGCCGCCGCCGACGAGCTCGGCCAGCTGTTCGCCCGCCATGGTTACGAACTCGCCCTGGTCGGTGGCCCGGTCCGCGATGTCTTTCTCGGCCGTGAGCCCGGAGACCTGGACCTGACCACCGACGCGCCGCCCGTGGCAGTCCTCCGGATCGTCGACGGCTGGGCCGACGCGGTGTGGACCGTAGGGATCGATTTCGGCACGGTCGGGCTGCGCAAAGACAGCACGATCCTCGAGGTCACCACCTACCGCAGCGAGGAATACGCACCGCGGTCGCGCAAGCCGGAAGTGCGTTACGGCACATCCCTCGAAGCGGACCTGCGCCGCCGGGACTTCACCGTCAACGCGATGGCCGCGCGGCTGCCCGACCATGAGCTGGTCGATCCGTTCGGCGGCCTGGCCGCGCTGAGGGAAAAGGTCCTGCGCACCCCCGGGACGGCGGACGAGTCGTTTTCCGACGACGCGCTGCGCATCCTGCGGGCCGCCCGGTTTTCCGCCCAGCTGGGCTTCACGGTCGCCGCTGACGTGCGTGAAGCCATGGGGCGCCAGGCTCCCCGGCTGCTCGAGTCCGTTTCGACCGAACGGATCACCGATGAGCTGACCAAGCTGATGCTGACGCCCGACCCGGCGCGGGGCGTGGACCTGCTCGTCAAAACGGGCGTGGCCGAGCACGTGCTGCCGGAGGTGCCCCGGCTGCGGCTCGAAGCAGACGAGCATTTCCGTCACAAAGACGTCTACCAGCACAGCCTGACCGTCCTGCGCCAGGCCATCGGGCTGGAGGGACGGTACGGGCTCACCGGTGACCTGGTGCTGCGGCTGGCCGCGCTGCTGCACGACATCGGCAAGCCCGGGACACGTTCCCGGCTGCCGGACGGCCGGGTGGCCTTCCATCACCACGAGGTGGTCGGGGCCAAGCTGGCCAGAAAGCGGCTCACCGCGCTGCGGTTCCCCAAAGATGTGGTGACCGATGTCTCCCGGCTGGTTGAGCTGCACCTGCGCTTCCACGGCTACGGCGAGGCCGGATGGACCGATTCAGCGGTACGGCGGTACGTCCGGGACGCGGGTCCGCTGCTGACCCGGCTGAACGCGCTGACCAGAGCCGATTGCACGACGAGAAACAAAGAGAAGGCGAACCGGCTCGCCCGCGCCTATGACGACCTGGAACAGCGGATCGAGCGCCTGTCGGAAGAAGAGGAGCTGGCCAAGCTCCGTCCCGAGCTCGATGGCAACGAAATAATGCAGATCCTGGGCATACCACGCGGTCCCCTGGTCGGCGAGGCGTACGCGTTCCTGCTGGAGCTCCGCATCGAGCGGGGCCTGATCGGCAAGGAGCGGGCGACTCAGGAGCTGCTCCGCTGGGCCGAAGGGGAAGGATTGCCAGGGCCGGAGGCGGGCTCGTTACCTGTGTTGGCCCGGCCGTACCGGGCGTAGAGCACCGCGGCAAGCACGTACCCGGCGGCGGTCACCACGATCAGCGGGTATGACTTGCCGTCGACCGGGATGATCAGGGCCCCGAAGACGGCCCCGACGACGAAGATGCCGTTGAACATCATGTCGTACAGGGCGAACGCCCGGCCGCGGTAGGCGTCGCTGGTCTGCTCCTGGATGATCGTTGTGGCTGAGATCGCGATGCCCTGCCCGGTGAGCCCGAGCACGAAGCCGATGACCAGGAAAGGTACCTGGCTGAAGGTCAGGCCCAGTCCCATGACCAGACCGGAACAGGCGAGCAGGAACGTAATCCACGTGTGCTTGGCGAACCGCCGGGTGACCGCCGGGGAGACAACGGCCGCCAGCCCGTAGCCCAGCGCGGTGACGATGATTACCAGCGTGAAATGGCTGAGGGCGGCGTTCCCGTTGCCGCCGGGGTAGAAGTAGTTCCGGTACAGCAGGATCGACATCAGGAAAACGATCCCGAACAGTACGCGGTAGCCGCCGATGGCGGCCAGGGCGCCCGCCGGGCCCCGGCGCCGTGACAGATAACGCACCCCGTCGGCCAGCCCGCTGAGAACGTCCCGCAGCGCCTGTGACAGCGCTTCCGGCGGTCGGCCCGGTTCGTGCGCCGGGCCGAGCAGGTCACGCCGCATCGTGGCCGCGGCCAGCCCGGCCAGGAAGTAACACCCGGCCGCGACCAGCACGATTACGGCCGCGCCGCGGTGCCCGCCGCCCAGCAGCAGCCGGAGGCCGACCGCGATGACGCCGGCCACAGTGGTCACGATCCCGCCGACGGTCGGCGCGACCGAATTGGCCATGACCAGCTTGTCGCCGGGTACGACGTGCGGCAGGGCCGCCGACAGCGACGCCAGGAAGAAACGGTTCACGCCCAGCGCGGCCAGCGCGCTGATGTACAGCGGAACCCCCAGTTCGCCGGCGCCGATCAGCAGCGCGGTGATCGCGACGAGCACCGCGCGGACGAAGGCCGAGACGAGCAGGATCTGCCGCCGGGACCAGCGGTCGATGAAGACTCCGGCGAAGGGCCCGATGAACGAGTAGGGCAGGTAGAGCACGGCGAAGGCTTCCGCCGCAGCCGCGGGATCCGGGTAGGTCGTCGCGGAGAAGAAGACGTAGGCGCCGAACCCGGCCGTGTAGATACCGTCGCCGGCCTGAGAGATCAGCCGGGTGGCGAACAGCCGCCGGAAGTTACGTTCGCTGAGCACCGACCTCAGATCGGCGGCGAATGGGGATCGCGACAGGCGCGCGACCACGTGCGGGGCCACAGGCTCAGCCTAAGGCGCCGTGCGGCCGGGACACGGTCACCCGGAGCCCGCAGGCTGGGACCCGGGTGACCGCCGCATCCGCTGGCTCTCGTTTCGTCAGGAACGTGGCCGGTACCGCTAGCGCTCGACTTCGCCCCGGATGAACTTCTCCACCAGGTCACGGCAGACGTCGTCGCCGAACTGCTCGGGGGGAGACTTCATGAAGTAGGAGGACGCCGAGGTGACCGGGCCGCCGATGCCGCGGTCCTTGGCGATCTTCGCGGCCCGGATGGCATCGATGATCACGCCGGCCGAGTTGGGCGAGTCCCAGACCTCCAGCTTGTACTCCAGGCTGAGCGGCACGTCGCCGAAGGCCCGTCCCTCGAGCCGGACAAACGCCAGCTTCCTGTCATCCAGCCAGGGCACGTGGTCAGACGGGCCGATATGGACGGCGGCGCCTTCCATCTCGTGCGGGATCTGAGAGGTGACCGACTGGGTCTTGGAGATCTTCTTCGACTGGAGCCTGCTGCGCTCCAGCATGTTCTTGAAGTCCATGTTGCCGCCGACGTTGAGCTGGTAGGTGCGGAGCAGCTCAACACCGCGATCCTCGAACAGCTTGGCCAGCACCCGGTGCGTAATCGTCGCGCCCACCTGCGATCTTGATGTCGTCACCCACGATCGGCACGCCCGCCGCGGTGAACTTCGCGGCCCACTCCGGGTTGGAGGCGATGAAGACCGGCAGCGCGTTGACGAAGGCGACGCCCGCATCGATCGCGCACTGCGCGTAGTAACGGTCGGCTTCCTCCGAACCGACCGGGAGGTAGCTGACCAGGACGTCAGCCCGGGCCTCCCGGAGCGCGGCCACCACGTTCACGGCCGGCTCGTCCGATTCGGTGATGATGTCCCGGTAGTACTCGCCCAGCCCGTCGAACGTCGGGCCGCGCTGGACAATCACCCCGGTCGGCGGGACGTCCGCGATCTTGATGGTGTTGTTTTCGCTCGCGCTGATTGCGTCGGCCACATCACAGCCGACCTTCTTGGCGTCCACGTCGAAGGCCGCGACCACCTCCAGGTCGCTCACGTGGTACGGACCGAACCGTACGTGCATGAGCCCAGGCACCCGGCCGCTGTCGTCGGCGTCCTTGTAGTACTCCAGGCCCTGGACGAGGGAACTCGCGCAGTTGCCCACGCCCACGATGGCCACACGTACCGAACTCATCAGGATGACTCCTTCTTGTCCTTGCTCATGCGTTGTAGGTGCCCCGGTGGCCTGGATCCGCCTCATCCGGGCGGGGCTGGCCGACGGCGTCGGCGTCCCGCTCCCGTTCAGTGGCGATCAGCTCGTTCAGCCAGCGGACCTCCCGCTCGACTGACTCGAGACCGTGCCGCTGGAGCTCGAGGGTGTAACTGTCGACCCGCTCCCGGGTGCGGGCGAACGCCGCTCGCACGGTGTCCATCCGCTCTTCGAGTCGGCTGCGGCGCCCTTCGAGAATGCGCAGCCGGACGTCGGCGCGGGTCTGCCCGAAGAAGGCGAAGTGCACGCCGAAACCGTCGTCGTCCCACGAGTTTGGGCCTGCCTCACCGAGCAGTTCGTGCAGCCGGTCCTTGCCCTCCGCGGTCAGCCGGTAGACGATCCTGGACCGGCGTCCCGCCCGGGCGCGAGGGGAAGGATCCGCGTCCTCCTCCGCGATCAGCCCTCGGACCAGCAGTTCTTTCAGGCAGGGGTACAGCGACCCGTAGGAGAAGGCGTGAAACGCGCCGAGCACCGAGCTCAGCCGCTTGCGCAGCTCATAGCCGTGCATCGGTGATTCGTGCAGCAGCCCGAGCACGGCGAGCTCCAGCACGCCAGACCGCTTACCCGTCACCTTCCCACCCCCGTCTGCCGGCGAGCCCCGCGGCTGCCGGTGCCCAACCAGATACGATGTATCTGCCCGATGCCTCGGTGCGATGTATCGAGTCGATACATCAGAAGGATATAGAGCGGCGGCTGGTTAGGCAAGGGACACCGCAGGCGAGACAGTGGACGATGCCCGGACAGGACATTTTGCGCGTCTGGCCAATCCGGCTTGCCTCCGCCCTCGGCCTGATGCGAGTTCCGACGTACCCTGTCCGTCATGGGGACAAGGCGTTCCGTTGTCGACTACGGGCTGGCCCGCCGGGCTACGCTCGCATCGGTCCAGGCCGGGCGCACTACGGTCGCCGATGTATGCGACGCTCATCCCTACCTGCTGCGAGCCGCCAAGTTTCACGGCGAGCCGACCGAAATCCGGTGCCCGATCTGCCGGAAAGCCAAGCTTACGCACGTTACCTATGTGTATGGCGATGAGCTTGGGCAGTACGAGGGACGCGTGAAGCGCGGGCCGGAGCTGGACGAGATGGCCGCCGAATACGGCGAATTCCGGGTCTATGTGGTCGAAGTCTGCCAGAGTTGTGGCTGGAACCACCTTGCATCGTCTTACGTTCTTGGCACTGGCGAGCCGCGTGCGCGACGCGGCCGCCGAGCTAGGACAAGCCAGTAGGAATGCACCGGAAGGCACGTTGCGTCGTGACGGTGCGATCGAGCGGACGTGCCAGCGGCGGCTGATCTCCCTGGGTACCGTGCAGCTCGGCGGTACCCGGCAGCCGCCATCCGCTCAGCCAACAGCGAGGATGCGTGAGCAGCAGAGACGTCAGCGGGCCTTATCGCCCCGCGCCGGAAACCGGTGATTACGGCCGTTCCTGGCCTGAGCACCGGGCCAGCCAGGAGCCGCGCGGCGGGTATGACAGCGCCGGCCACCCGGGCGGGCGCCGTCGTCGTGACGACTCTTCCGGGCGCGACGGCGACCAGTCCGCGCCGCGCGGCCGCCGGGGCCGTCCCGGCGATGGCTGGGGGGTTTACCCGGCCGCGAACGCCCCCGCCCCGGCGGGAGCCGGTTACTGGACGCCGGCCCGGGCTGGCCAGGGCAGTGCGGGGCGCAGTGCCGCATGCGGGACGCAGTGCCGCGAACGGCACGGGCGGCTACGCCGCCACTGCCACCGGGACAAGGACCGGGGCCGCTTACCGTCGCGACCGCTATGAAAACGGTCGTCCCAGCGCCGGCCGCCCCGCCGCGAGCCACGGGGGGGCCGGGAACGGCCGAGGTGGCGGCCGGGGTACGCCGGGCGCGGAAAGGTCAAGGGCAGCTGGTGGCGCCACTGGACGTGGCGGAAGCTGCTCGGCCTGGCCGCCGCCGGGTTCGGCGGCCTGGTTCTGCTGTGCGTCGCGGGGGTCAGTTACGCCTACGCCAAGACGGCCGTCCCCACCGACGTCTCCCAGGCGGCCATGCAGCAGCAGTCCACCATCTACTTCAGTGACGGCAATAGCGTGGTCGGGACGTTCGGGAACACCGACCGGCAGTTGCTGCAGTACAACCAGATCTCACCCCTCATGCGTGATGCCGTGGTGGCGGCCGAGGACCGCAGCTTCTACACCGAGGGCGGTGTCTCGCCCAAAGGCATCGTGCGGGCCGCCTACGAGGACGCGTTCAACAGCGGCGGCAGCGCGGCGCTCACTCCAGGGCGGCTCGACCATCACTCAGCAGTTCGTCCGGAACTACTACGCCAACATCGGCACGCAGCAGACCGCCAGCCGGAAGATCAAGGAGATCTTCGTCGCGCTGAAGGTAGCCAAGGAAAAGTCGAAGGCGTGGATCCTGACCAACTACCTGAACACCATCTATCTCGGCCAGGGTGCCTATGGGGTTGGCGCGGCCGCCGAGACCTACTTCGGCATCCCGGCCTCGCAGCTCGACGCCGCGCAGGCCGCGTACATCGCCGCGATCATCCAGAGCCCGAGTTATTACCCCACCCCGGCCAGCCAGCGGCTCTCATGACCCGCTGGCACTACGTTCTCAACGGCATGGTCGCCCTGGGCGACCTGAGCGCGCAGCAGGCCGCCGCCGAGCATTTCCCGAAGGTGCTCAGCGCGCATGACCAGCACGTCGGCTCCGATCCTTACGACTCTTACATCCTGGGCCTGGTCGACAACGAACTGCATCAGCAGGTACAAGTTCTCGCAGGCCCAGATCGACAACGGCGGGCTGCACATCACGACCACGATCAGCAAGTCGATGATGGACCAGCTCTACAGTGCGGTGAACCAGAACGAGAAGCTGATGGCGGCAGACGGCGGGGCGCTGCCCTCGTACGGGCTGGTGGGCGCGGAGCTGCAGGACCCGCAGACCGGGGCCATTATGGCCTTCTACGGCGGCCCCGGCGAGAACATCCCGGCCAAGTACTGCCACAACACCTGCTCCGACAACACCGTGCTGACCCGGGAGCAGGTGGGGTCGTCGTTCAAGCCGTACGTACTGGCTACCGCGGTAGCGCAGGGCATGAACGTCCAGACCACCAAGCTCGACGGGTACAGCCCGCTGTGGATCCCGCCGGACAGCCAGGGCATGACGCCTGCGGCCAGTTCTCAGGCGGACGCGGGCCTCGGCTATTACCAGGTGACCAACGACGGGGACGAGTCCTACGGCCCGATGAGTGTCGCGCAGGCGGAGGCGCAGTCCTCCAACACGGCGTTCACCGACCTGATCCACCGGGTCGGCAACCAGAACGTCGTCAACATGGCCAAGCAGTTTGGCGTTGACGTCGAGGCCTCCGGTCTGCACGGCGACTACGGCGTCGGTATGGCGCTGGGCCAGGACTCGCTGTCGGTCAACGAGCAGGACACCATGCTGGCCACGCTGGATGACAACGGCACCTACCACCCGGCGCACATCATCGCGCAGATCGGCCAGGGCTCGGTCAGCTACCCCGCCAAGGTCAGCTCCGCCCAGGTGCTCACCCCGGCGCAGGACTCGCAGGTCCAGTACGCGATGTCGTTCGACACGATCAACGGCACCGGTACCGCCGCGGCGATGAGCGACGGACGCCCGATCATCGCGAAGACCGGCACGACGGACGACGCGCAGTCGGCCTTCTTCATCGGCGCCATCCCGCAGTACGCCCTGACCGTGGGCATCTTCACCGACAGCCAGAGCAATAAGTCGACCGAGACCCTGAACAACCTGGGCGGGAACGTGGGCGGCGGCTTCGGCGGCTACTGGCCGGCCCGCATCTGGAATACGTTCGCCGAGAGTGAGTTCGCCTCGCTGCCCATCCAGGATTTCCCGACGCCGCAGTTCAGCGGGTCGACATGGAACATGTTCGGCTCGGGCATGCTTCCGCCGGCGTCGCCCAGCCCCACCCAGGCCGCCCAGCCGAAGACCCAGCCGAACGGCTCCGGTGACCCATCCGACGCAGCCGGCGAACCCGTTCCCGGCGCCCACCCCGACGGCTCTGCCCACCTGCGGACCGCTGACCGGGAAACCCTGCCACGGCAACGGCGGGAACGGCGGGCCGCAACCAGGGGCGAACGGCAACCTGACGGGCGCGGGCGCGGCGGGCTTCGTGACCCTGATCCCGCTGAGAGCCCTCCGGCGACGGCGGAAACGGAAGCGTCGCTGAACGTGCCGCGCTCGGGGGACGGCGGACGTCGCGGGCCGGCGCCAGCGGACCCTGAACCGGGCGGAGAGCCGGCCGGCACGACGTCTGTGTCGTCCGGCAGGCCGGTGGCCCTGCTCGCGGGGACCACCAGCGTGCTGGTGATCGCGGCCCTGTTCGGCGCGCTGCTCGCCTTCCTGGAAAAGGTGCCCTGCCGATCCGGGGCCTGGAACAGCTACGTGAAGCAGTTCCAGGATGCCTGCTACACCGACATCTACCCGCTCTACTACAACGAGGGCCTGGCCGCGGGCAAGGTGCCCTACATCGGCCACCACGTCGAATATCCCGTCCTGATCGGCGCGGCGATGCAGGCCGTCGCGTGGCTGGTGCGGCCGATCACCGACCCCTACACCCGGGGGCGCGAGTTCTTCGACGTCACGGTGATCTTGCTGGTCATCTGCGCGGTGGCCGGAGTGGTCGCTACCGCGCGGGCGGCCGGCCCGGGCGGCGCTGGCAGGCGCTCCTGGTCGCGCTGGCCCCGGCCCTGGTGCTGTCGGCCTTCGTCAACTGGGACCTGATCGCCGTGGCGTTCGCAGCGCTCGGCCTCGCGGCGTGGGCCGCGAAGCGGACAGTGGTGGCCGGTGTCCTGTTCGGCCTCGCGGTGGCGACGAAGTTCTACCCGCTGGTGCTGTTCGGCCCGCTGCTCCTGCTCTGCCTGCGGGCGGGCCGGATGCGTGCGTTCTGGGTGAGCTTCAGTTCGGCCGCCGTGGTGTGGCTGGCGGTCAATGTCCCGGTCATGATCATCGCGCCGGCCGGCTGGGTCACGTTCTATGAGTTCAGCAAGACCCGTCCGGCTGACTGGGGCTCGATCTGGTACTTCTTCGAGCATCTCGGCGTCCCGGTCCTCGGCGGGACCGGCGTGTCCGGCCTGAACCTGCTGTCGGCCGCGTTGTTCGGCGCTGCGTGTGTGGCGATCACGGTCCTGGCGTTCGCCGCGCCGCGCCGCCCTCGGCTGCCACAGCTCTGCTTTCTGGTCCTCGCGGCGTTCCTGATGACGAACAAGGTGTGGTCACCGCAGTACGTGATATGGCTCGTCCCGCTGGCTGTCCTGGCCAGGCCTCGGTTCTGGCCGTACGTGCTGTGGCAGGCGGCCGAGGTCTGGTACTTCTTCGCCATCTGGGGCTACCTGATCTTCATCTACCGCAACGGTACGGTGATCACCGGCTACAACGGCATCAGCTCCGGCTGGTACTTCGCGGCGTTGCTCGCCCGCTTCCTGACCGTCGCGCTGCTGTGCGGCTATGTCGTCCGCGACGTGCTGCGTCCGGGGCAGGACGTGGTCCGGGCCGACGGTGCGGACGATCCGGCGGGCGGCGTGCTGGCGGGAGCGCCCGACCGGTTCGTACTGCATCTGCGCCGGACTGCCCCGGCCGGAACGGCGGTGGTCAGCCCGCAGCCAGATGCTCCCTGAGCCAGTGCACGTCCGCGGCCAGGCTGCCGTTCTCGTCCGGCGTTTCACATATGGCGGGTGCCCCCGCGGCCCGCACCACGCCGAGGATCAGGTCCGGGTCGATCGTCCCGGCGGTCAGGTTGGCGTGCCGGTCCCGGCCCGAGGCGAACTCGTCCCGTGAGTTGTTGCAGTGCACCAGATCGACCCGGCCGGTGATGGCCTTCACCTTGTCGGTCACCTCATTGAGGTCCAGGCCGGCCGAGTAGGCATGGCAGGTGTCGAGGCAGAAGCCCACCTCGCCGTCGCCGTCCTCGGCCCCGGCCATCACGGCGTCCCACAGCAGGCCGATGCCGTCGAGGGTGCGCGCCATCGCGTTCGTCCCGCCCGCGGTGTTCTCGATCAGCAGCGGTATCGGGCGCTCGACGCGTTCCATGACCTTGCGCCAGTTCGCGTAGCCCTCCGCGGGATCCACCCCGCTGGTCACGTGACCACCGTGCACGATCAGCGCCTTGGCGCCAATGGACGCCGCCGCCGCAAGCTGCTGGGTCAGCAGCTTGCGGCTGGGAATCCGGATCCGGTTGTTGGTGGTCGCGACGTTGATGACGTACGGCGCGTGAATGTAGGCCTCGACGCCGGCCTTGGTGAAGGCCGCGCGTATCTCGGCCGCCTCACCCGGCAGGACCGGGCCCTTCCATCCCTGCGGGTCACCGAGGAAGAACTGAACCGCGTCTGCATCGCGAGCTCGGGCTGCGGCCAGCGGGTCCGGTCCGTCGATGTGCACACCAATACGCACCATGGCCCGAGCCTAGCCCAGCGTCGCGTCGTCCCCCCGTTCGCCCGCTTCCGCCGGACGCTCGCGGTTCAGCCCGAGAAGCCGCCGTGGGCCAGCCCGAGGCAGGCGCCGACGAAGCCCGCGATCATGCCCGTGACGACGATGATCCGCTCCGTCCGGGTGGCCGAGATCATTTGTATGTACAGCCCCAGGATGATGGCGATGGCCCCGGTGACCGTGGCGGTCACGTGCAGCGCCGCCGAGGCCGACGTCTCGTTCCGCACGATCATGCCCAGGGCGAAGGAGACCAGGCCCAGGACGATGGTCACGACCGCGAGGACGTTCAGGGCCATATGACGCTGGCCAGCCTGCGCGGTCGCCACCTGCTGCGCCTGCGGGTCGGCCTGCCCTGTACTTGGCATGTCTGTGCCTGCCACGTCCGCCACCTCCATCTCAGCAACTGCATTGGCGCATCAGCTGATCATGATTCTTCCCCGGTCCGAGCCCCGGAATCACAGGTTTGGCCCCGGTGAAACAGCCCGGTGAGAACAGCACTGTGAAACAGCCCGGGTATCTGGCCGGGGGCCGTAGCGATACGGTCCGGACTGTCGGCGGCCCACGGTATGCTTACCGCGCTGTGAAATTGTGGCAGGCCGCCGGAGCCGCCGCTGTCGCAGCCCTCCTGTCACGGAGAGACCGTGACCGCATCAGTCCAGAGGAGGCAGGACTCAATCATGCGCAACTACGAAATGATGATCATCCTCGACCCTACGCTCGAGGAACGCACGGTTCAGCCGTCGCTTGAGCAGTTTCTCCAGGTCGTCCCCTCTGGCGGCGGCCGTGTGGAGAAGCTGGACATCTGGGGCAGGCGCCGCCTCGCCTATGACATCGACAAGCGGCCTGAGGGCATCTACGCGGTCGTGGACTTGTCCGCCGAGCCCGACACGGTCCGTGAGCTGGACCGCCAGCTAAACCTCAATGAAGCTGTGCTCCGTACCAAGGTTGTGCGGCCGAAGGTCCGCTGACCGGGGCGCACCGCTAATCAACCCTAAGATCACGGTAACGACGGGAGCAGCCCGATGGCAGCAGGCGACACCCAGATCACGATCGGGGGCAACCTCGTTGACGACCCCGAGCTTCGTTTCACGCCGGCCGGGCAGCCGGTCGCGCGCTTCCGCGTGGCTTCGACGCCGCGCTTCCGCGACAACTCCACCGGGGAATGGAAGGACGGCGACAGCCTGTTCCTGACCTGCAACGTCTGGCGGCAGGCGGCCGAAAACGTGGCCGAGAGCCTGCAGCGCGGCATGCGGGTCATCGTTTCCGGGCGGCTGCGGCAGCGCTCGTACGAGACCAAAGAGGGCGAGAAGCGCACCGTCTACGAAGTCGAGGTCGACGACGTGGGTCCGTCGCTGCGGAATGCCTCGGCGAAGGTCGCCCGGGCCAGCCGGTCCGGCGGTGGATTCGGCGGGAACCAGGGCGGCGGCCAGGGTCAGGGCGGCGGCCAGGGTCAGGGCGGCGGCCAGGGTTACGGCGGCTCCGGCGGCAGCGGGTCCGGCGGCGGCCGGGCCGAGGCCGACCCATGGGCGACCTCGGAGCCCGGCGGCTTCACCGACGAGCCGCCGTTCTAGCCAGGCGTGCCCCACACCAGAACCAACATCAGTCACCGACCATCCCCGCCTGAGGCGGGGCTCTGCAAAGGAGCACCATGATGGCCAAGCCACCAATACGCAAGCCAAAGAAGAAGGTCTGCGTCTTCTGCCAGGAGCAGATCGCCTACGTGGACTACAAGGACACGGGCCTTCTCCGCAAGTTCATCTCCGACCGCGGCAAGATCCGCGCGCGGCGGGTCACCGGTAACTGCACGCAGCATCAGCGGGACGTCGCCACGGCGATCAAGAACGCCCGCGAGATGGCGCTGCTGCCCTACACGAGCACGGCTCGCTGAGTCCGCGGGGAGGCATCGACATGAGCCGCACACCAATGAAGCTCATCCTCACCCAGGAGGTCAGCGGCCTCGGGGCGCCGGGCGACGTCGTGGACGTCGCGAGCGGTTACGGGCGCAACTACCTCATTCCCCGTGGCTTCGCCATGCGGTGGACCCGAGGTGCCGAGAAGCAAGTTGACCTGATCCAGCGGGCCCGGTCCGTCCGGGAGATCCGCAGCCTGGATGACGCGAAGGCCGCCGCGACCGAGCTCCAGAATCTGCCGGTCCGGCTGCCGCGGCGCGCGGGCACCAACGGCCGGCTGTTCGGTTCGGTGGGGCCGGCCGACATCGCCGACGCCGTCCGCGGCGCCGGCGGTCCCGAGCTCGACCGGCGCCGGATCGAGGTGCCCGACCCGATCAAGACGGCCGGCATGCACCAGGTACGGGTCCGGCTGCATCCTGAGGTCAACGCGACCATCGATATCGAGGTCGTTCCGGCCTGAACCACGTTGAGCCGACCGCGACGGGATGATCATCCCGTCGCGGTCGGCTCTGTCGTATCCGCAGCTAGTTGCTGGTCCCGCGCGGGCCGCTCGTACGCCGCCGTGAGCCGGGCCAGCTCCGGGTCGAGAGCCGCCAGCATGGACCAGATACCGGCTACCCGCGAGCGCATGTCCGCCGCCGCGAGCCCGGCCCCGCAATCGGCGGCCAGCTGGTCAATGGCGCTGATGACCTCGGCGATCGCCCCGTCCTCGCTCGAACACACCATCGGATACTAGCGGGGCCGGCTGACAGCCCGCCGCCGTTCGGTCAACTCCAGGAGCGTCTCGTCCGAGCTCGGCCCGCGGCTCCAGCCGGAAGGCAGCCACGGCCACCTCACCCCGCGCCCGCGTCCGCCGTGACGCTCATCCTTCCTGTGGATAACTTGGCTGTGCCTGTGGATAGCAGCAGGCGCCGAATCTTTTTCTTCCGCACAGGACGTGGAGAGCGTCATCCCAGCTAGCAGGCATGTGCGGCGAGGCGAGGCCACCCTCTTCACACCGCCTTCCCCAGGCTGTGCACAGTCCGGGCGGCGTGTCTTCACAAGCTATCCACAGGCGTGTGCACACCATGGGTTGGCGTCCTGGGGACTGGACCGCCAGACTGTCGTAGCCGTCCGCTAGAACGGTTCCGACCGGCCTCTCGCGCTACCTCGCGCGACGCCGCCTACGGGGGAAGGGGCTGGCTGGTGAGTGTCGCCGAGATCGCTCCCCGCGGTGAGGAGTTCGAGCGGACACCTCCGCACGACGTCGCCGCGGAACAGTGCGTCCTCGGCGGGATGCTGCTGTCCAAAGACGCGATTTCCGACGTGATCGAGGTCATCCGGCCGCACGACCATTACCGCCCGGCCCATCAGATCATCCATGAGATCGTCTTGGACCTGTACGGCCGTGGTGAGCCGGCGGACGCGATCACCGTGGCCAACGAGCTCACCCGGCGGGGCGAGATCGGCCGGGTCGGCGGGGCGCCCTACCTGCACACCCTCATCGCGTCCGTGCCGACGGCCGCGAACGCGGGATACTACGCCCGCATCGTCCGGGAGCGGGCGATCCTGCGGCGGCTGGTGGAGGCCGGCACCCGGATCGTCCAGTTCGGCTACGCGGGTGACGCCGAAGCCGACGACCTGGTGGACCGGGCCCAGGCCGAGGTCTACGCGATCACCGACCACCGGGTGACCGAGGACTATCACTCGCTGGCCGACATCATGCCGAGCGCGCTGGACGAGATTGAGGCGATCGGCAGCCGCGGTGGCGCGATGACCGGCGTGCCAACCGGCTTCGCCGACCTGGATTCGCTGACCAACGGCCTGCACCCCGGCCAGATGATCGTCATCGCGGCCCGGCCAGCCGTCGGGAAAAGCACGCTGGCTCTCGATTTTGCTCGCGCCGCAGCCATAAAGAACGGGCTGAGCACGGCGTTCTTCAGCCTCGAGATGGGGCGTAACGAGATCACCATGCGGCTGCTGTCGGCCGAGGCCCGGGTGCCGCTGCACACGATGCGCACCGGGCAGATGAGCGATGACGACTGGACCAGGCTGGCCCGGCGGATGAGCGAGGTCGCTGACGCCCCGCTGTATATCGATGACTCCCCGAACATGTCGATGATGGAGATCCGGGCCAAGTGCCGGCGGCTCAAGCAGCGGCACGACCTGCGCATGGTGATCATCGACTACCTGCAGCTCATGTCATCGCCGAAGCGGGTGGAGAACCGGCAGCAGGAAGTCTCCGAGATGTCCCGGTCGCTGAAGCTGCTCGCGAAGGAGATCGACGTCCCGGTGGTCGCGCTCTCACAGCTCAACCGCGGTCCGGAGCAGCGCACCGACAAGAAGCCGCTGCTGTCCGACCTGCGCGAGTCGGGATGCCTGACGGGTGACACGCGGATTCTCCGCGCCGACACGGGCGCGGAGGTTACCCTCAGCGAATTGCTGGCCTCTGGAGAACGCAATGTCCCGGTCTGGTCGCTGGATGAGCGGCTGCGTCTTACCCCGCGGACCATGACGCATGCGTTCCCGAGTGGCGTCAGGGAGGTCTTCCGCGTGCGGTTGACGTCTGGCCGCCAGGTTCAGGCGACCGCCAACCATCCGTTCCTCACTTATGACGGGTGGCGGCCGCTGGGGGAAATTACCGTCGGTTGCCGGGTCGCCGTCCCCCGGCACACCCCCGGACCGCTGGCCGAGCGGCCCATGCCCGAGCCTGAGATCATCATGCTGGCTCACCTTCTTGGCGATGGATCTTTCCTCCGATGCCAGCCGATCCGCTACGCCAGCACCGACGAAGCGAACCTGGCTGCGGTGGCCACGGCCGCACGGCACTTTGGCATCACGCCGGCCCGGGACGACCATGCGGCAGCCCGGTGCACGTCGTTGCGTCTCCCCGCGCCGTTCCGGCTGGCCCGCGGGCGCCGCAACCCGGTCGCGGTATGGCTCGACGCACTCGGCCTGTACGGCCTCCGGAGCTACGAGAAGTTCGTTCCTGCGCCCGTATTCTCGTTGCCGAAAGAGCAACTGGCGTTGTTCGTCCGCCACTTGTGGGCGACAGACGGGTGCGTCTGGTGGGACACGACGGCCGGGTGCGCCAGCATTTACTACGCGTCCACAAGTCGCCGGATGATCGATGATCTCTCGCGCCTGCTGCTGCGCTTCCACGTCATGACGCGCGTCAAGCAGGTTAACAAGGGGACGCACCGGCCCTGTTACCACCTGCACCTCTACGGAGCCGAGAATCAGCTACGTTTCCTGGAGCACATCGGCGTGCACGGTGCTCGCGAGACGATGGCGAACAAGGCACGGGCCATGCTCAGCGCCGTCAAGGGCAATACCAACCTTGACACGGTGCCGCGGGAAGTATGGGAACGGGTACGAAGCGCCCTGGTGGACCGGAAAATGCCGCAACGCGAGTTCGCCGTCGCGCTCGGAACCCGATACTGCGGCAGCACCGTGTGGAAGCACGCGCCGAGCCAGGCGCGGCTTGGGAGGGTCGCGACAATCCTTGACGATGCCGAGCTCGAGATGATAGCGACCAACGACGTGTTCTGGGACGAGATCGCGTCCGTGGAAAGCATCGGCGAGCAGCCGGTATACGACGCCACCGTGGTTGGTTCGCACAACTTCGTCGCCAACGGAGTTAGCCTTCACAACAGCATCGAGCAGGATAGCGACGTAGTGATCCTGCTGCACCGGGAGGACGCGTACGAGCGTGAGTCGCCGCGAGCGGGCGAGGCGGACCTGATCGTGGCCAAGCACCGCAACGGCCCGATCACGACCGTCACCGTGGCTTTCCAGGGTCACTACAGCCGCTTCGTCGACATGGCGCCCAGCTGAGCCACCGTTGTCGTTGCAGCGTCCCATAACCCCACCAAACGATCGTTAGCGGCGCAAAAGCGCCCAGACCCTGCCAGTATCTGGTCGGCCTCGGTACCGCCTGATCGACAGCAACGCCCGTCGCGGGTAATCGCAGCCGTCCGAAGTCACTATCCGATAATGAACACCTGATATCCGCCGTTCAAGCCATCGGCTTTCAACACGTACTGTCCTTTGTCCTTAAGACCCGTGAGCTCAAAATTTGTGCCCATGGTCTTGCTAGCTGCCTGATTGACCCATTTGTAGGCGTCAGCATGACTGGTGGCCGGTGGCGTCCGGATTCCGGTGTAAATGGGCGGGCGTGGTTTCCGGCTTCATGAGCAGGTTAGGCGACGGTAGCTGACAGTTTCGCTGCCGTCGGCGGGCTGGCTGGTGGTGACGGTGCGTGGCCGCAGCTGGGTGGGCGGGTCGAGCAGGGACCGGCGCAGGTCCTGCAGCAGCCGGAGCCCGTCGGGGGTCATGTTCACGCCCCGCCAGCCGGCCGAGGCGCGGTCCAGGACGGCCCAGATGAGGGTGAGGCAGCTGGTCTCGCCGGGGAGCCGGCCGATGACCTTGGTGCGGCGGCGGGTCTCGCCGAAGGTGCGCTCGATGAAGTTGGAGTGCCGGACGCGGTGATGGTGCTCGGCGGGGAACCGCAGGTAGGCGGTCAGGCCTGCGGCGTCGGTGGTCAGGGCCTTCATCGCGCGGGGTAGGTGGGCGCGTACCGGGCGGCCATCTCGCTGATCCTCGCGTCGATCAGGTCCACCAGCTTCGGGCCAGGCGCCGTCTTCAGGTCCCCGGTGCCGAAGATTTTCCAGTAGGCGTCCTTGACCTCGGCCTGCATCCCGGCCGGGATCTTGGCCAGGATGTTCCGGCATCGGTGGATGAGACAGCGCTGGCGCAGGGCCTTCGGGTAGGCCTGCTCGATCGCGGCGATCAGGCCCGGGGCGCCGTCGCTGATGACCAGCAGCGGGGAGGCCAGGCCGCGGTCCTTCAGGTCGGTCAGGAAGGCGGTCCAGGCGTCGGCGGATTCGCCGGTGCCCGGCGCCAGGCCGATGAACGCGGGCTTGCCGCTGGTGGTGATGCCCCAGGCGGCCAGCACCGGCTCGGCCGGGGAGCCGGGGTGCATCCGGAAGAAGGACGCGTCCAGGAACAGGTAATCCAGCGTGACGCCGTCGAGCGGCGCTGCTGACCAGCGCCTCGTAGTCGTCCTTGATCTGCTGGCAGACCGACGAGACGGTGGACTTGGAGATCGCGGCCTGATCCCCCAGCGCCTCGGCCAGGGCCGCCTCCACGTCCCGGACGGACAGGCCACGCACGAACGAGGCGATCACCAGCGATCTCGAGCGCATTGGTCTTGGTCACATGGCGCCGAACAGCCGGGACGCGAACGCCTCCGTCGTGCCGCGCAGCTTCGGCCGGGCCAGCCTCGACCGGCCCGGCGGTGGTCTTGACGGTCACCTCCCGGTACCCGTTGCGGGACCCCGGCCGGGCATCGCCGCAGGCCGCGGCCCGCTGATAACGGTCGCGGCCCAGGAACTCCGTCACCTCGGCCTCCAGCGCGGCCTGCATCAGCAGCTGGGCCCCCAGCCGGGCCACCTCCTCCAGGATCTCCGGCAGCGAACGGCCCTCGGCGAAAAGCTCATCGATGTGGTGGCGGATACGGTCAGTGGGCGATACTCGAACAGGCACGGGCGTGGGTCCTTCCCTTCGAAGACTTGCCGGTCTTCGAAGGGAAACCTACGCCCGTCCTCTCATTTACACCCGATCTTGGACGCCACCCTGGTGGCCACCCGTGTCCAGAGGACACCATTGCTGCCGAAGCATGCTTGACCTCGACTTTGGTGCCAGCGTTGTTGGCCGCTCCGCAGGAATTGCCCGTTTCATCACCGAGCTTCCGTCTCATCCGGTAGGCGTACACCCTCAGGCAGGGCAGACCCCAACCGGGACGTCTGCCTTCCCGGCTCGTGGTGGCTGGTTAAGGCGTGATGACGATGCGCTGGCGGTCGGTGTCTTTCCAGGCCGTTTCGATATCAGCGAGCGGGACGGGGCGCGCCGCTATCTGAAAGGTCCCGCTGGTGATTTCGGTGGCCAGCTCGGGGAGCTCGGCCAGGATGTCGGGGGCCGGTACCGAGCCTTGTCCGCTGCCGACGATCTGCAAGGGCACGGCACGGAGCGCCGCGGAAGGCACTGCGGCGGTAGGCCCGGCGACGGAGCCGATCTCGACCCAGGTCAGAGGCTGTCCCTGGTCGGTGCGGTTCACCACCACAGCGGCCATCGCTTCGGCCGTGGCCTGGCCCCAGAGGTAGTCGACAACGACGTCGACATGGCGGGCGGCCTGACCGAGATGCTGGGCGACATCGGCAGCGGGGCCATCGAGAGAGACAGTCGCGTCGGCGCCGAGATCGGTGAGGGCGGCGAGTTGTTCGGGCTGGCGCCCGGCACCGATGACCTGGCTGGCGCCCAGGCGCCTGGCGACCTGGACGGCCATTCGCCCGGCGTTGCCGGTCGCCCCCAGGATCAGGACCCGCTGGCCGGGCCGGAAGGTTATGCGGCGGTGCAGGGCGATCCACGAAGACATGGCGGGGTTCATGGCCGCCGCGATGAGTACCGGGTCGCTGTCGCTGGGCAGTGCGACGCTACGACGGAGATCGACGACCGTCTGTTCGGCCATCGCGCCCATCGTGGTCTCGGGCAGGATGAAGTAGCGCAGCGTGCCGTCGGGGGCGCGGCCTACGCCATCGATGCCGGGGACGATGGGAAGCTCGCCAGATCTGGTGTAGTGCGAGCCATCGGCCTGAGACCGCACCCGGGGATGTAGGCCTGCGGCGATGACGTCGACGAGGACCTCTTGTGGTGCCTGTGGCGTCGGTGCGGGGAAGTCCTGGCAGGCCGGTGGCGCGCCGAAGGAGGTGACGACCGCTGCTCGCATGCTGATTCTCCAGGGTGGGGCCGGGAACGCGGGTAAATAAGTGGTATCACGAACTAAATTAGATGGCAATACGAACTAATTCAAGATAGCCTGACGGCATGACCGCACAGCCCGGCCGCGACCCGCACTCCGCCGAGATAATGGACAGCCTGGTGCGGGCCTCGTTCACGGTGATCGCGCTGCTGAGCCGGGTAGCCGCCGAGCATGAGCTGTCGCTGACGCAGCTGCGGGTCCTGGCGATCCTGCGTGACCGCGAGCCGACGATGGCCGAACTGGCCACTTACCTCGGGCTGGAGCGGTCTTCGGTAAGCGGATTGATCGACCGCGCGGTCCGGCGTGGACTCGTGCGACGTAACGCCAGCAAAGAAGATGGACGGGCCGTCCGGGTCAGCCTCACCCCAGACGGGCAGCGCCTCGCCCGCCTGGGCGCCGCGCAAATCAGCGACCTCATCACACCGATGACCCGCAGCCTCAGCCTGGCCGACCAGCAACGGCTCGGCATGCTTCTGAACAGGATGCTCGAATAATTAAACCGGTCAGCGTGGCCATCGGCGGCCACCGAGCCTGGCGGCCGCCGTCCTTTAGGCCGCGCCAGATCCAATCCATCGCAGAGCTCCCGCTGTATCAGGAGTAGGAGACCACGGCGTACCGGACACGCCGTAAGGGAGCGAGGATGACCCAGCAGGAAACCACCCAGCGGCTCGCTATTCGCGGCGCCAAAGCGCGGGTAAACCCCGCGCCGGAGATTTCAGTACGGCTGGTGGGCGCGCTGCTCGCGCTCGCCGTGACCACGGTCCACATAGCCGATCAGGGCACTATCACGGCCCTCACGTCACCCCACTGGATTGGTGGAGGCCAGCGAGTTCGCCTCGCTGGACGATACGAGAGCCAAGCGTAATTCCCATGACAAACAGAATCCCCACGATCGCGAGGTAGACGAAGGTGAGCGCCAGCACCTTTGACCGTCCCGGTAGCCGCCGATCGAGAGCCTTGACCAGGGGCCGGAGAAGATAGGCGAATAGGAGTGCCACGATAAAGATAAACAAAGTCTCGCGAATGAGATAAAGCAGTCCCACCAGGAGGAGAATGAAAACCGCTGTCCACGTGTAACGCGCCGCGTTGCGATCAAGACCCAGCAAAATCCCGCTCCCTCAGCCACTCTCCGTAAGCGTTTTCAAGTGGCCTCGGCCCCGGCACGGGCCAACCTCCGTTGGGGCGCACTGAGAAATCCCGCCTAGATAGCCGCAACCTGTTGAGCCTCAAGGCGGCTGACGTTGGTCGCGGCGCCGTGGACCCCGCTCATCCAGGTGGTGGCTTCGGTAAGTTCATCTCCGGTGGGCGGATAGATCAGAGCCAGCCCCTCGCGGGCAAGCATCGGCTGGACGCGTGAACTGATCCTGGTTCATGAGGATGAAGTCAAGGGCCCGACCCAACTGCGGAGACTGGAATCTGTCGTTGAAAGATATCCCGCTGGGATGGGCCGAAGAAGTCCACGTCCAGTATTCGCACACCATTTTCTGATGACCCTCGGCATCAACCGACCAGACGCTCAGGTAATCCACCGCTGTTCCATCACCTTCGGTATTCCACCCGTGCTGAACATGGGTCGCTGACTTTCTTCAAGTCATCCCAGCCCAGAATCACTGCAAACCCCAGTGCCTTGTCCAATTCCATGTTGATTCTCCCTTCCGAACGATTCACTTCGCTACCTTTGGAATCCGCGATGGCGAAAAGACCGGCCAGCATCGGTTCCAAGAAGTTCGCTTGGATCGAAGACCCGTCAGCAACGGGCTCGGTGATCTTATACTTCACGTCACGCGAAACCAACGTGCAGGGGCCGAGTATCCGGACACGGGCGGTGGCTTCCGAAGCCGTCTGCAGCCACATTCCGCCGATGTTGCCGTAGCGCAGCGCGATGCGCACGTCGCGCACCCACCAAGAGGGAGCCTTCGCTGGCTCGCCTTCGGTGCGACGAAGCAGGTAGGTGTTGGCATCGACCCAGATGTTCCCTCGCAGCCAGATAGAAAAAGCTCCGTCCCGCTTCACAAATCTTGGACCAAGAGGATTGCGGCATAGGTTCACCCTGTGCGATCATTCGCCGCCTTACGAAAAAGATCGCCGACGCGTGAGCAGGTTCCAGACCAGCCAAATCACTGCAACCACGAGCAAAAGGTGAATGAGACCTCCGCCCACGTGAAAGCTAAAGCCCAACAGCCACATCACCATCAGAACCACGAAAATTGTCCAAAGCATGTTCATCCTCCCGCCTAACATCCGTCTCCAGGCAGATCCCGGATGGAAGTTGGAGATTTACTTCTCACACCTCATCCTTTATAGCGTGGGGTAGTTCGCGTGTCAGTCCCGTACTGCACACTTGGCTGGTCACAATTG
>CAVZKY010000034.1:0-19177 GCA_963775825.1 uncultured Actinomycetes bacterium | reverse complement strand
CCGCCGCCTCGTAACTAGCACTCCCTCGTATCGGATACTCCGTTCTGCTCGCGGTCCAGGGCGCGCAGTTCCGCCTTGTCGCAGCCGCCCCAGATGCCGAACTCCTGCCCGCTGGCCAGCGCGAAGGCCAGGCAGCGCTGCCGCACCGGGCAGCCGGCGCACATCGCCTTGGCCCGCTGGGCGTCGGCTGCGCCACGGCCGGTCGAACTCAGCGGGAAGAAGAGCTCGGGATACCATGTAACGGCACGCCGCCGATTCCCGCCACAGGTCCGGATCGGTATCGGCCCGGGGCAGGCGGCCCCTCCCGCCGGGTCGGGTCCCGGGCCGCCGGGTGCCCCGCCGGCGGGGACTGTCGGCGTAAGCGCGGCCCTCGAGGTGGGAAGTGATGGTCACTGCTCCTCCTGACACGTATTCTCTCGTCAACGTGATGAGGTTGGAGTCATCAACTTGATGAAGTCTATATCTGGTGGCGGGACCGCCGGCGACGACCCTGCCGTGCTTTCGATCGGCGAGGTGTCCCAGCGGACCGGCATTCCGGTGGCCGGGCTGCGGAACTGGGAGCAGCGGTACGGCCTTCCCCGGCCGGAGCGGCTGCCGAACGGCCGGCGGCGGTACCGCGAATCGGACTGCCTGCTGCTGGCCGAGGTGCTCCGGGGCCGGGCCCAGGGCCTGTCGCTGGCCGCGGCGATGGCGCACGCCCTACCGGCACCGGCCCGTTCCGGCACACGTCGATCTTCGCCGGGCTGCGGCGGCGTCATCCCGGCCTGCGGGTGCACGTCATGACCAAGACCATGCTGCTGGCGCTGACGCACGCGATCGAGGACGAGTGCTGCGCCCGGGCCCAGCGGCCCGTCCTGGTGGGCGCCTTCCAGCGGCAGCGCTTCTACCGGCGGCCCGGCCGACGCTGGACGGATCTGGCCCGCACCGCGGCGCAGACGCTGGTCTTCGCCGATTTCGGCCAGCGCGGCCCGCGTCCCCAGTGCCCGCGGCCCGCTCGCGGAGATCCCGATCGCCGGGGGCTCCCCGCTGTACCGCGAGTGGGCGCTGATCTGCGACGCGCCCGACCATCCGGCCTGCCTGGCGGGCTGGGAGCGGCCCGGGCAGGAGACCTGGGCGGACCCGGACCGCACCTTCGAGATGGTGTGGTCGGTCGATCCCCAGGTGGTCCGCAGCGCCGCCCGCATCGGCGCCGGGCTGGCCGCCGCGGCGGCGTTCGAGATCCCGGCGCCGCTCCGGGCCCGGCTGGACGCCGACGCCGAGGCCAGCTCGGCCGACCTGCGCCGGGCCAGCGGGCTCATGGAGCGCACGTTCGACTACCTCAGCCGGCGGTTAGCCGCTCACCTGCACGCCGGACGTCCAGGCCGCCAGGCCCTCGTCCGTGAGCACCCGGTCGAAGCACTGCTCGGCCGCCCCCAGTAGCGGGCCGTCGGCCAGCAGGCGGGCCGGGACCAGCGGGGGCGGCGGCAGCGTGCGGAAGGCCATCAGCCCGTCGTGATAGGCCGCGGTGACGTGCCCCCCGGCGACGTCCAGGAGTTCCCGGCCGGGGCCGCCGACCGCGATCAGGTGCGGGTCGAGCGCGTTGACCAGCCCGGCGGCGCCGCGTCCGAATGCCCGGGCGGCGGCCTGCACCGCGGCGGCCGCCTCCGGCTGGCGCGCCCGCGCGGCGGCCAGTACCCGCCGCAGGTAGCTGACCTCGTCCGCGGGCATCGGCTGGCCGAGGGCGCGCGCCAGCGCGTAGCCGTCGAGGCTGGTGTTCCAGCAGCCCATCGCCCCGCACCGGCAGCGCTGGGCCGGGTCACCGAACGGCATGTCGCCGAATTCCCCGGCCGTCCCGTTGGCGCCGAGGACGACCCGGTCGCCTTCCACGATCGCCCCGCCGACGCCCGCGTCGAAGTGCAGGTAGACCATCGTGCCTGCGCCCGACCCGGCCCCGTGCCGGGATTCGGCGATCGCGGCGAAGGTCGCGTCGTTCCCGGCCAGGAGCGGGACGTCCCGGTCGTAGCGGGGCCACAGGGCGGACAGGTCGACGTCATGCCAGCCGAGGTTCGGCGCGCTGACCAGCCGGCTGCCGACCACTGTGCCGGGCACGGACGCCGCAGTCGCCCGGACCCGGGGCCCGAAGCGCGCACTCATCTCGTTCAGCCCGGCGGTCACCGCGGCCAGCACCCGCTCCTGACGCCGGTCGTGGGTCCCGGGCACCGAGCTGATCTGCGTCCCGCCCAGCTGCACCGCAGCGACCTGCCAGGTTTCCTGTGAGATGGCGGCCACCGCCACCACGGGCCCGTCCGGGTGGGCCTGCAGCGAGGTGGTCGGCCGCCCCCGGGTGCCGGTCGGCGGCGCAGGTTCCTCGGTCAGCAGCCGGGCCGCGACGAGCCGGGCCACGGTCTCGGCGGCGAAGCCGCTCGGTATGCCCAGCTGGTGAGAGATCGACGCCCGGGTCGCCCCGGGCTGGTCGTGCACCCGCGCAGCAGGGCCGTCTCGCTGATGTCCGCGGTGCCGTCATGATCCCCATCATCCCCGGGCCTGATAAGCTCGTTCAACGATCATATGATATGGCCATGACGCGGCTCCGGCCTCCCCGCGCGGACAGTCCTGGCCGGGGCGGCGCCGGGCCGGGCTACCACCGGCCCAGATCCGGCCGTCCCGGGTCTGGCCAGGCCGGATCGCCCGTCTCTTCAGCGCCTGTGCCTCCGCCGCCGTAGTCGCAGCTCGGCTGGGCCGTGTGTCAGAGCAGGAGTCCGGGGCTCCGCCCCCGGTCGCAGCGGACCCGGACCCCGGTTCCCGTCGCGGGCCCGGCCGCCGTCTGCTCGGCCGGGCCTGGAGCCGGGCCCAGGAGATCCCGCGTCTGCTGCCCGCGGCCGGGGCCGTCTGCGGGCGGCCCTCAAAGAGGCGTGGGCCGACCGTCTTTTCGGGCTCGCGGCCGAGGCCGGGTTCTGGGCCCTGTTGTCGCTGACCCCGCTGCTGCTCGTGCTGGTCGCCGCCGATCGGCTACCTCACCCCGCTGTTCGGCGGGCACATCACCGTCCAGCTGGAGCAGGACATTCTGCGCGGGGCTGGTCACTTCATGGCCCCCGCCGCCGTCCAGGCATGTGCTGAAGCCCGTGCTGACCGATGTGCTGGCAGCACGGCCGGGGCGCGATCATCTCGCTGAGCTTCCCGCTGGCCCTGTGGACCGGGTACGACGGCCATGAACACCTACGTCAACACCATCACCATCGCCTACGGGATGCGGCACTGCGGTCCGCGGTTCGGGCCCGCCTGGTGGCTTCGCGCTCTACCTCGGAGCCCTGGTGGCCGGGGCCGTCGCGCTGCCGCTGCTCGTCGCCACGCCCAAGTGGATCGTCACGATGGCCCCGGACGCGGTGCTGTCCGTGCTGCGGCCGGTGGTGGTCATCGCCTACTGGCCGGTCCCGTGCTGCTGTGTACCGGGCCTGCTGGCCACCCTCTACGACGTGGCCGTGCCGGTGCGCGGCCGCTGGCGGCGGGACCTGCCCGGCGCGTCGTCGCCATGCTGCTGTGGCTGGTCGAGCAGCCTGACCCTGCGTGCCTACCTGGTCTTCGCGATCGGCCGAGCCCCACCTACGGCGCGCTGTCCGCCCCGGTCGCCATCCTGCTGTTCCTGTACTTCACCGCGCTCGCGGTGCTGCTCGGCGCCGAGCTGAACGCCGAGATCGCGCGGCTCCGCCGCCCGGGGCGTCTGCCGCGTGAGTCGATCCCGTTATGCGCCAAGGGTGGGCACGTGGCCCCGGGCGGAGGCGGGCCGGGTTCCCTCGCGGCGACTGCCGGGGACCCGGTATCGCCCGCCTGGTCGGAAGCAGCCGGCCCGCCGAAAATCCCCGCGCCGACGGAGACGAACTTCGCCACCCTGGTCCGCTCCATTTCTACCAGCAGCTGGCCGGGGCCGCGGCCCGGGCCATCCACGGCCGGCGCATCCAGGCCCTGGGCGGCGAGGTCACGCCCGAGCGGCTGCTGGCCACGCCCACCGAGACCCTGCGGGCCGCGGGCTGTCGGCACCAAGTCGTCTCCCTCCAGGACCTTGCCGCCAAGGTCCTGGACGGCAGGTCGTGCTCGACGCCCGGCGGCGGCCCGGGTCAGCGACGAAGAGGTCGTGGCGCGGCTGTCGACGGTCCGGGGGATCGGCAAGTGGTCGGCGGAGATCTTCCTGATGTTCCAGCTCCGGCGGATGGACGTCTGGCCCACCGGCGATCTTGGCATCCGCAAGGGCTTCGGCCTGGCCTGGAAGGTCCCGACCCCCACCCCGAAGCAGCTCGATCTGCGGGCGAGCCGTACCGCCCGTACCGGTCGGTGCGGCCTGGTACTGCTGGCGGGCCGCGCAGCTCCTCGGCGCGTCCGCCGCCAGCGCGGTGACCGCCTGACGACCGCGGGGAGAGCAGCCCGGTGAAGTCGAAGAAATAGTCCATTCCGGTTCGCTACCCGCCCGATGCCCACCCATGCCGTCGTGTCGATATGCCGCCGCGCGATCTCCTGCGCGACGTCCGCCGTAGGGAGCCGCTCGATCGCTGTGGGCACCGTGACATTCAGGGACCCAAGTGTGACGGACCGGCCGCCCGATGGTGGCGACCTGCCACGACCGTAATCAGCGCGTGAGGTCCGGCTTCCAGCCCCAGACCAGGAAGGTCAGGTGCGGCAGCACGAGCGTGCGCGGATCATTGATATTCTCGCGGCCCGCCCGGTCGAGCTCGTCCAGCTCCGCTCGTCGGCCAGTCCCATGTCCAGGTCATCGGCGCATGCTCCGAACAGGTCGGGCCGGACCGTGCGGCGGAATCGCTCGCCCGGTGACGCCGGCCGCGCCTCGACCCGGATATCCTTCAGCCCGCCGCGCCATACAGCTCGGTCCGGCGGCGCCCGATGCGCAGATCGGCGCCATTTCGGCCGAAGGCTGCGTCAAAGATCTCGCCTACCCGGGTCCAGGCCGGATGCGCCGGATAACGCAGTCGGTACTCGGCGTCCGGCTCCAGGCTCGCGATCCAGCCGCCCGCCGGGCCAGCCGGACCATCTAGCCAGTTCCGCCGCAGGTTCCGGCACCGTCACCAGCACCGGCCGCGCGTACACCCGGTCGAAGGAGCCCGCCGGGAGTCCGGTGTCCCGGGCGTCCGCCGCCACGATCTCGACGCCGGGAAGCTGGCGTCTACGGCGGACTGCCGGGCCATCGCGGCGTGCACCGGGTCGGCATCCCGGCCCACCACGCGCCCGCCCGGCGAGGCCCGCTCGGCCAGCAGCTCGAGGATGCCGCTCGGCCCGCAGCCGATATCGATCGCGGTTTGGCCCGGCCCAAGGCCCACCCGGTCGAGCAGCGCCGCGCTGTCGGCGGAGCTCCTCGGACTGGCGCCGCAGCCGTGCGCTTTCCGCCGGGTCGCGGCCCGGCGCCTAAACATCGGCGGCGGACCTTCTGGTGCGGTCATCTTGATCCACGGTCGTCAGCCGTGGGCGAGGCTCATCGCGAGCGGTTCGGCCGCAGGCCGGCTCCGCACTTCGGCTGGTTCCGCACTGCGCCTTGCGCCGGACTCACCGCATTAAGGCCCCCGCCGTTCGGTGCTCACGGCTGCGGCGGCCGGCCTGACCACCGCGCGCTCACCACACCGTCGGCAGGCCCCGGCGCCTCCGTCGAACGAATAGCGGCAACCGCAGAAGCAAGCGACATCAGTCATTGTGCGTACCCCTTATCCCCTATGCAGAGGCCGTCAGCTGTCCGCAGATACATAGCCGGGCCAGAAAACCTCTCGTTCGCTGTGACTCCTGAGCCATTTTTTCGCGGCGTCCCGCCCCCGGCACCTCCGCTTATCGGGCGCATTCTCAGGGATATTCGCCCTGACGTGCTCCCGGTAAGTCGTGATGTCGGGGGTCGGTCCCGGTGTGCGGTGCGCGCTCCGGGCAGGTCGTCAGCTAGCAGGCCGGACGATCGCCCAGGCTCGCCTGGGTGATCTTCCGGGCGGTCGCCACCCCGCTGGCGATGGCGGCCTCCGGCTCCAGCAGACAGAGGTCCATCAGCGTGAACAGCGCTTCGGCGCTCATCACCACGGCCAGGTCCCGGCGGAGCTGGGCCAGCGCCTCGGGGCTGGTCCGGGCCAGCGTGCTGGCCACCGGGGTGAGCGCGTAGTCGATCAGCCCGAACCGGTGCCAGGCTGGCCGCGGCGGGCGGCTTGGCGATCGAGGCGGCGATCATGGCCCGGACGGCGCCCTGGGAGCTCAGTACCCCGCGGAGCAGGAATTCGGCCGCGTAGGCCACCCGCTCCACCGGGTCCGTGCTGTCCGCGACCGGCGCGAGCGCATCCGCGGGGTCGGGCCATCCCCCTTCGTGAGCCTCCCGCAGCAGGCTGGCCAGGTCGGGGAAGTAGCGGTAGGCCGTGGCCTCCGAGACCAGAGCCTCCCGGGCCACGGCGGGCATGCTGATCTCGATGCCCGTGCGGGCCAGCCTGCGGGTGGCGTCGATGATGGCCATCCGGGTGCGCTGTTTCTGGTTCTCCCGGCCGCGAGGTGCCTGTCCCGCCTGCCTGCCCGCCCGGGGGAGCTGGGCCTGACGTCCGGCTTTACCCGGCGGGACCTGCGTATTCATCATGGTTTCATAATCGCCGCCCGTCATGCATAAGTCAAAGTTGGCTCTCTTTGTGAAAGTTAACTTGCATCATGAATCGAGGGCTTCGTGGTGTCGGGGGGCGGCCCGGTTCGGGGCCGGGTTGTCAAGCCGGGCACCCGGGTATAACTGGGGCATCCCTGAAACATGGGCCCCTTGAGGCACGTTTAGGTCCGAATTCCACCCGCACTTACCTGGATAGTGAAGGCTGTGAACCAGATGGGATTCCGCAATTTCGCTGGGGGTAGCACAGATTACGGCGGTCACGTCACCCGGGTGGGAGGGTCCTGGTGGTGGCCGGCCTTGTTCGGGGTGATCTCGATCATCGCCGGCATCTTCGCGCTGGTCTGGCCGGGCCCGACGCTCGTCGTGCTGGCCGTCCTGTTCGGCATCGAACTGATCGTCTGGGGGATCTACCGCCTTGTCGGCGCGGTGACCATTGGCGACGCCAGCGGGGGGGCCCGCACCCTGTGGGCCATCCTCGGCATCCTGAGCCTGCTGATCGGCTTCTACGCGCTCCGGCACATCGTGATCACCCTGCTGTCCCTCGGCCTGCTGCTGGGCATCTTCTGGCTGGTCGACGGCATCGGTCTGGTCGTCTCCGCGATAGAGCACCGGGGCATGCCGGGCCGCGGGCTCAGCGTGCTGTCCGGCGTGTTCGGCATCATCGCGGGCCTCATCCTGCTGGTCTGGCCCGCGATCTCGGTCCTGACCCTGGCCGTGCTGGCCGGGATCTGGCTCGTCGTGTTCGGTTTCGTGCAGCTTGGTATGGCGAACCAGCTCCGCCACGCCCAGCCGCGTTAGTGCGGGGCCGCCCGTCGATCAGCGGCCCCCCACCTGGTCATTTCCCCGGCTTACCCGACCGTGTACGTGTAGGGCAGGGCGGCGAGCACGTCGCCGCTGGTCTGCACCGCGCCCAGGCCGCCCGCCACGGCACCGGCGACGGTGTCCGTGCTGCTCAACGGCGACGTGACCAGATAGATCACGCCGTGCACCACGGTCCCGGCCTTGGCGCCCGGGGTGATCGTGACCTTGATGCCGGCCGTGCGGCCGGGCTGGACCACCACCGGTGTGCCGGTGGGGGCCTGGTGGGTGAGGCCCGGCGCGTATGGGTCACCCGCCGTGGACGCCACGCTCGGGTCGAGCGGCTGAGTGACGGCCGTCGCGGTCAGCGTGCTGGTGCCCGCGGCGGCCCCCGCGTCGCTGAACTTGCCGATCTGCTGGACGAAGGTGCCCCAGAAGCCCCGGGCGACCTGGTGCCGACCGCCGGCCTCGGTGACCCGGGCCACCGAGGTCCGGTCACCCGACTGCGCGGCCGCCAGGTCACCGAATACATCCGGTTCGCCGAGCGGCCCGGCCAGTTCCAGCTGAGACGGCGAGCTGGACGTGGCCGCCACCGTAAGCTGGCTCGTGCCCGGCGGCACCTCATAGAACGGAACCCTGATCATGTTGCTGACGCTCAGCGGCAGCGTCAGCGTCGGGGTACCGGACCGGGAGGGCAGCGTGACGCTGGTGCTGCCCTGGAGCCGGGGGTCGACCTGGACCGGCTCGGGCACCGCGCCCGGGTTGCCGTAGCTGATGGTGTAACTGGTCGCCCGGCCCGCGGTCAGCGTGCTGCGGGAACTGGTCGGCAGGTTCGACGACACCTCGGCTTCGTTGAACCCGAAGACGCCGGAGAAGGCTTGCGAGACCTCCGCACCGGTGACCGGGTCCACCACGATCAGCACGAAGCGCCATTGGCCCGTCTCCGGCGCGTTCTGCACCAGCTGGAGGTTGGGCCCGCTGCTGATCACGCCCGTGGTGCTGTTCACCGAGGTGGCGTTGCTGTCGACGTCGACGGTCTCGCCGTCGGGGTCGATCAGCGCGCCCTCGATCAGGACGTTCGGATCGGAGCTGAGGTGGATCCCGACGTTCAGGTCCTGCTCACCCCGCGGCACGTTGAACGAGTAGGTGTCCGTCTGCGTCGCGGCGCCCGTTCGGGCGTTGCCGCCGTTGATCGTCCCGGTGAAGGTGCCCTTGCCGCCGGCGCTGGGGATGACGGGGCGCAGCACCACTGGGATCGACTCGTGCTGGCCGCCGGAGGTGGCCAGCGTGACCGATTCGGCCGTGTCGCCCTGATCGCCGCTGATGCTGGTGTTCAGCCGGACGTGCCCGGTCTGGCCCGGGCCGAGCGTGAGCGCCGACGGGCTGACCGAGCCTTCCGGCACGGTCTTCTGGGTGTAGGCGTTGAGGATGACGCTGCCGGAGTAGGGCTGCGGCTGACCGGTCACTGCCGCTGCCTCGGTCGGCGTGTACAGCACCGCCGTCCAGGTACCGCCCTCGGGATGGGCGACGTCCGCGAAGCCGTAGTTGGCCGAGACGGTGATGCCCTGGGGCCGGGTGTTGGTCACGAACGCGCCGTCCGGCCCGATCAGCGTGAGCCGGACCACCGAGCCGCCCGGTACGCCCTCGGGTTCGCCCGTCCAGTCGATAGACACGCCCAGCCGGGCCGCGCCGCTGCTGACGTGGAAGGCGACCTTCTTGTACGCCCACGGCAGGCCGTTGGCGGGGTAGCGGAAGGTCGGGTCGGTCGCCGCGTCGAGCGCCACGTTCGCCTGGTAACCGGACGTCTGGGCGTAGTTGCGGGTGCCCAGCCAGACCTTCTCGGCCCGGCGGCCGCTGTTGGTGACCGCCACGCCGGTGCTGACGTGCGCGCCGGGCGCGCCGGTCAGCAGGGCCTGGCTCGGAGTCGTCACTACCTGGTCAGGCTGGTTGCCGCCGTTGCCGTCCTGGTAGTTCTCCGCCGCCTGGACCGCCGCGTCGGCGTTCAGCAGGCCGGAACCCTGCTCGGGCGCCGGCAGGCCCAGGTCGGTGGCGGTGCCGGTCAGGAACTGCTTGACCAGGGCCGGGGACGGGGATGCGCCGTGGTGGTACTCGCGGTAGGCCTGGATGACCAGCGCCGCGGCGCCGGCCGTCACGGGGGAGGCTTCGCTGGTCCCGCCGAAGAGCAGGACCGGCGTGGGCTTGCCGTTGTAGTTCAGGCATTCGGTGAAGATGGCCGTGTCCGTCGAGCACAGCGCCCAGTCGGCCTCACCGGGAGCCACCAGGTCCGGGACCTGCCCGCCCTGGCTGATCCCGCCGGACGACAGCGCCGAGACATTATCCGACACCCACTTGCCGGAGGAGAAGGAGCGGGCGCCGGCGTAGCCAGTCTGCTCGTAGCTCTGGAAGTCGGTCGAGGCACCCGCCGAGATCACGTTCGGGTCGATGGACGGGCTGCCCTGGGTGCCGGAGATACCAGCGTCACCGGTAGAGACGGTCACGGTGATGCCGTGCCGGACGGCCGCGTCGTTGAAGATCTGGATCGTGTCGCGGGCGTTGTTGTCGGAGTAGACGTTGGCCCCGAACGACTCGTTGATGACGTTGGTGCCGTGCGTGATCGCATAGTCGATGGACTGCAGGATCGCGGAGTTGGCCAGGAACTTGCCGCCGGCCTTCAGCCCGATCAGTGACGCGCCCGGGGCCATCCCCTCGATCTTCATGTCGCAGTTCTTCGGCAGCGGGTAGGCCGGGTTGTTGTAGGTCGACAGATCGTAGGTCTCGTTGCCCTGCGCCGCGATCATGGACGCGTCGCCGAACGCCTCCTCGCCGCCGGTCTGGGTGTCGGGGCCATTGCCGGAGAAGTCGACGTAGTCCTTGAAGATCGACTTGCCGTCGCGGATGAAGTCGGGGTTGCCGGGGTCGAGGCCGTCGGCGATCCAGGCCACCGTGACCCCGGCTCCCGTGATGCCCTCGGAATGCACTTCGTTCGCGTGCGTCGTCGTGAGGTCTTCCGGCAGCAGCGGCTTGGACGGGGTACCGCAGATCGCGGACGATCCGGTGCCCGGGCCCGACCTGGCACCCGAACGCGCGACCGCGACCTGATTGGCCGAGGCGGGGGTGACGCTGATCTTCTGGTCCGGGACGACCGAGGCGACCGCGGGGTTGGCCGCGAGCGACTGCGCCTCCGCCGGGGTGACCGTGGCCGCGAACGACGCCACCGCGCTGTACCCGATCACGTTGGTGCCGCCGGCCGCCTTCACCTGCGAGATCACCGGCGACTCGGTTGCGGCCGGGCTGCCGGACTGGTTGTTCAGGATGACGATGACGGGTGACCCCGCCGTCGTCGCCGCACCGGGCGGGGACGTCGTCGCGGCGCTCGCGGTGGCCGCACCACCCAGGGTGCACGCGAGCGATAGCCCGGCCGTGACGCCGATGACATGCTGAGGTCTTCTCATGGATTCCTTCCCCCGACGGAGATGGCGCACCGAGCCGGCAGTCAGGAGATTCAACTGAGACCTCACGGAAGCTTCAAGAGGCCACACTTACGCAAGTTTCTCGGCAAAACTGACACGCCCCGACGTGCCATTCCGCCATATTCCCCCGGTGTGTGCCCACCCGCGCGCTAGAGCCCGGCCACGTTATCAAGATCAATAGCGCCCGGCGGGGTGACGCGCCGAACTTGCGGGGGTAGATCGCTAAGCGGGCCGAACGGTACGGCTCGCGCCGCACGGGAAGACAGCCGCACCCAAGACAAGCCGTACAGAAGACACACCGACCGCGGCACTACGAAAGGATGAGCCAATGACGGACAACATTTACTCGATCAGCGAGATCGTCGGCACCTCTGACGTGAGCATCGACGAAGCTATCCGCGGTGCGATAGGCCGTGCCTCGAAGACCCTGCACCACCTCGACTGGTTCGAGGTCACCGGAATTCGCGGGCACATCGAGGACAACGCGCTGGCCCACTTCCAGGTCACGCTGAAGGTCGGCTTCCGGCTCGACGAGCCGCACGTCTGAGCCCGCGCTGAACTGCCTGCCCTAGCTGCCTGCCTGAGCTGGGCCGCTGAGCTGCCCGGCTGGGCTCGCCGAGTCTGCGGATCACACGTGACCCTGCTTTTTGCGCCGAACCTGTCCATGCTATGGACGGATCTGCCGCTCGCCGACCGCTTCGAGGCTGCCGCCCGGGCCGGGTTCGGCGCGGTCGAGCTATGGTGGCCGGGGAACGATGCCGCGGCCACGTTGCCGGGGCTGACATCCCGCTGGAAGCTGTGGCTGGCCCTGCTCAACTTCGACGGCGGTGACCTGGCGGCGGGGGAGCGCGGGCTGGCCGCCGATCCGCGCCGCCGCGCCGAATTGCGCGCCAACGTGCCGGTCGCGCTGGAGATCGCGCGGGCCTGTGGCTGTGCCCGGCTGAACCTGCTGATCGGCAAGCGGCAAGCGGAGTACTCCCGCGGCGACCAGCTGGACTGCGCCAGGGGCAACGTGGCCTGGGCGGGTGCCCAGGCCGCCCGCGTGGGCTGTGAGGTGCTGATCGAGGCGCTCAACCCGTGGGACAACGGCCCGTGCCTGCTGACCACCACGGCTGCCGCGGCCGCGTTCGCCGCGAGCGTCGGGCTGCCCAACATCCGGCTGCAGTACGACGTCTACCATATGCAGCGCACGGAGGGTGATCTGGTCACCACGCTGGATGAGTACTGGCCGCTGATCAGTCACGTCCAGATCGCCGACGTGCCCGGGCGGCATGAGCCCGGTACCGGCGAGATCAACTACCCGTTCGTTTTTGATCACCTGGACCGGAACGGCTATCGGGGCGCGGTCGGCCTGGAGTACCGGCCGTCGGGGGCGACCGGCGACTCGTTCGGCTGGCTGGACGACTACCGTGCCCGCCGCCCCGCGCCCTGACCTGTCCGGTCTGGCCGCATGGGGCTGGCCCGGCCGGCCCCGCGTGTCGGCCGGGCCGGTGGCCCGCCATGCGTTGCTTACTTCAGGATGATGACGTCCCGGTCTCCGAACGCGGCCAGGACGTCCCGGTCCAGGTGGCCGACCTCGTAGCTGACCGCGATAATGACCCCGGGCCCGGCGAAGAGCGGCTGCTGCTCGCCGTCGAGCAGCACCAGGTGCACGACGGTTCCGTCCCCGCCGGGCTCCCGGATGACCGCCGCGGACGCGGCCAGCGGGAAGTCGGCCCGGCTCGCGAGGATCGCCATCACCACGTCGGACAGCGTGAGCGTGGCGACGCGCTGGACGCCATGCGTGCTTACTAGTTCGTCCGCACCTCCGGCGTAATGGGACGCGACGTGGCCGAGCAGATCGTGACGGCCAGGCCGGTCCGGAGGACTCCCCTCCATGCCATCCGGTCCGAGGCCCACGGTTAACCGGGGCCTTTTCCTGGTCGATCAGCGGTCAGCAACGTGCTCTCGTCTGCGTCAGGGGTCGGCAGCTATCGGTTGGCGGCGCCTGGAGCCGGGCCTGCGGGGCGTGACGATGGCCCGGCTTTCAGCGCCAGGAACAAGTGTGCGGGATTCGTAGCCCGCTGTAATCGTGGAAAACACCGCCGATACTGCGGGGTTCCCCGCTTGACATCGCCCAGCCCCGCTGGGGCTGGATCTTGCTGGCTTGCTGCGCGGCCCGGGCGGATCAGGTGATAATGACGGCAATATCCAGACCAGGGGTCCCGCCGGGCGCGCGAAGGGGATGACGTGGAGGGTGACGTGGGCATGCTTGCCCAGCGCCGGGACCACCCGCTCAACCACTTTGTGGCACGGCGTGAGCCGGACACGTTAGGGACGCCCGCGGATGCCCGGGGCGGCCCGCGCCCGGTGCGCTTCTATCTGCGGGCCGGGGTCATCCTGATCGCGCTGGGCGGTCTGGACGCGGTGGCCCAGCTGCCGCTGTGGCGGCAGGCTCCCACCCTGGCCACGGTGAACCTGATCATGTCGCTGGCCTTCATCGCCACCGGGCTGATGCTGCAGCGCGATCGTGGCCAGCGCGGCGTGGCGTGGGCCCTGATCCTGGCGGGCGTGTTCCGCTCGCTCGACTTCATCGACGCCTGGAACACCGGCCCGTGGCCGGTCTACGCGGTCGTGTTCGGCGGCATCGACCGGGTCTTCGGCGGTTACGCGGTGCTGCGCTACCCGCGCCCGGCGCTCGGCCGGCCCGAGCGGGTCTACCTCGCCGTCCTGACCGGCTGGATGCTGGTGACCAGGAGCCTGGTCGTGGTGACATCGACGGCTACCTCGGCCGGGTACCCGGCGTCCTCCTGGTGGCCAACCATCACGGCCGACCCCCGGCTCAGCGGCATCTTCGTGATCATGGAGAACGCCGGGGACGCGGTTTTCGGGCTGGTCGTCGTCTTCTTCCTGGTCCGGCGGCTGGCCGACACCAAGGGCCTGGACCGCATCGTCATGGCGCCGGTCATCGTCGCTGGCCTCGCCGCGGTGGCCGCCGCGTCGGCCACCGCGGTGGCCCAGATCTTCTCCACCATCTCCCAGGGCCCGACCGACGCGTTCCTCGTTGAGGGCCTGGTCGACGTCCTGCTCCCGCTGGCGTTCCTGGTCGCCGTGGTCCAGCGGGCCCTGCTGGCCAGGAACCTGACCGGGCTGAGCGCCCGGGTGGCCACGCGGGCGGACCTGTCCGGCGTCCGGTACGCGCTGCGGGAGACCCTGCACGATCCGACCCTGGAGGTGCTGGACGTTTCCGGCGCCACTGCCGCCGCCCGAGCCTCCCGCCGCACTCGCAGCCCGGACGGTCCCGCCCGCGAGCTGCCCACTGCCCCGCTGCCCGCCGACGCGCTGCCCTCAGCTCGTCCCGACCGGCGGCTGGTCGAGGTGATCAGGACCGACGCCGGCGCCCCGATCGCCGTGGTGATCGCCGACGCGGCGCTGGAACGGTACCGGGGGCTGTTCGACGCGGCGGTCCGCACCAGCGGGCTGGCGCTCCGCAACGCGCAGCTCCAGGCGGAGGCGGCCCGGGCCGAGCTGGACAGCGTGCGCGCGTCCCGGGCACGCATCGTGGAAGCCGCCCTGGCCGAACGGCGCCGCCTCGAGCGTGACCTGCACGACGGCGCCCAGCAGCACCTGCTCGGGCTGGCGGCCCGGCTGACCGCCTCGATGACCCGGACCCGCGACCCGGAGGCCACCGCGGCCTTCGGTCACGTCCGCGCCGAGCTGGGCGAAGTACTCGCCGAGCTGCGCGACCTGGCCCACGGCATCCACCCTCAGACGCTTGTGCACAGCGGCCTCGCGGCCGCGCTGGAAGAGGTCGCGGAGCGGCTTCCGCTGGCCATCCACCTCCACGTAGCGCCGGACCGGGTACCGCCCACCGTCGAGGCCGCGGCCTACTTCACCGCGTGCGAGGCGCTGGCCAACGCGGTCAAGCACGCCCGGGCCACCCGGGTCCGCGTGGCCGTGCGGGTCACCGCATCGCACCTGGAAATGGAGATCGCCGACGACGGCGTGGGCGGCGCGGACCCGTCCGGGAAAGGACTCGCCAACCTGCTCGACCGGATCAGCGCGGCGGACGGCGAGGCCGTCATCGACAGTCCTCCGGGACGGGGCACGGCAGTCCGGGCGAGGATTCCGTGCGGATAGCCCTCGCCGACGACTCCGCCCTGTTCCGCAGCGGGCTGATCCTTCTCCTGCAGGCGTCCGGGGCGAAGGTCACCGCGGAGGCCTCCTCCGGTGACGAGCTGATCGCCTGCCTCTTCCCGGCCGGCCCTGCCGCCGCGCATGGGCCGGCTGACCAGGAGCGGCCCGACGCGGTGATCCTGGACCTGCGGATGCCGCCGACCTACACCGGCGAGGGCATCAGCACCGCCGCCGCGATCCGCGCCCGTGACCCGGACATCGGGATCCTGGTCCTGTCCACCTTCGCGGAGGCCAGCCACGCGAGCCAGCTCATGGAGGCGGTCGGCTCCGGGGTTGGCTACCTGCTGAAGGACACCGTCACCGACGCCGGGAACCTGATCAGCCAGCTGGAACGGATCGTGGCGGGGGAGACCGTCCTCGATCCGAGCGTCGTGCGCCGGCTGCTGGCCCGCAAACGCAGCGCCAGCAAGATGGAGACCCTCAATCCCCGGGAGCGGGATGTGCTGGCCCGGATGGCCGAGGGCCGGTCCAACGTCGGCATCGCCCAGGACCTCTTCCTCAGCCCCCGTACCGTCGAGGCCCATGTGACCAGCGTGTTCGGCAAGCTCGGCCTCGGCCAGACCGACACCGACAACAACCGGATCCGCGCCGTGCTGGCCTATCTCCGCTCCGCCGATGACCAGCACTGACCGTGGCCGAAGCCGACGACCTGCTGCGCCGGCTGCCTGCCCTGACCCGCGCCGCCCGCACCCGGGCGGCCCGCGCCTGATCCGGGTGGGTGGTTGATGGGGGCCATGACCTCGGCAACTTTTTGCGCCGCGTCAGCGGTTGGAGGCAAAATCAGCCAGGTGCATATCGGGATGCTTGGGTCATTCGAGCTTCGCAGGGACGACGGCGTCCTCGCCGATGTGCCGGGCGCGCGGCTGCGCGGGCTGCTGATCGCCCTCGCGCTCGAACCAGGTCACGCAGTCCCGAAGGCGACGCTCGTCGACTGGATTTGGGGTGAGCGCCCGCCCTCCGACGCGGCGAATGCCTTGCAACGCCTGGTTTCGCGGCTGCGGAAGGCGCTGCCGGAAGGGCTGGTCGAGGGGCAGCCGGACGGCTACCGGTTGAGGGTGGAACCCGACGCCGTCGACGCCGTGCGGTTCGAACGCCTCGTCGGGCAGGCCCGCACTGACGAGGATCCACGGCGGGTGCGGCTGCTGCGCGAGGCCCTCGCGCTGTGGCGCGGCGCGGCCATGCAGGACGTCGGTCTGCACGATAGTGCCGCGTTTGATGCGGCGGTCACCCGGCTGGAGGGGCTGCGCCTGACTGCCACGGAGGATCGGTTCGATGCGGAGGTCAGCCTCGGCCACGGTGCGGAGCTGGTCACGGAACTGACCGACTTGGTAGCCGCACATCCGGTGCGAGAACGGCTTGTCGCTGCCCTGATGCGTGCCCTCGCCGCGGCCGGTCGCAACGCGGAGGCGCTGCTCGTGTACCAGCGCACGCGAGAAGCCCTGGCCGACGCGCTGGGCGTCGACCCCGCACCGGAGCTGTCCGCAGTGCACGTCGCGCTGCTGCGGGGCGAGTTGGGACGCCGGGGGGAGGGCCAGAAGACCAACGTGCGCGCCGAGCTGACCAGCTTCGTCGGCAAGGACGCCGATGCCGCCGCGGTCCGCGAACTCATCGCGGAACATCGGCTCACCACCCTGATCGGGCCGGGCGGCTCGGGGAAGACCAGGCTGGCCACGGAAACCGCGCGGACGCTGCTCGGCGACCTGCCGGACGGGGCCTGGCTGGTGGAACTGGCGTCGATCGGCGCAGTGCAGGGGGAAGGGGAGGCGGGCGGGGACGTGGCGCAGTCGGCGCTCACCGGGCTCGGCCTGCGGGATGGGCTGCTCGGCGGGGCACCGAACGCGGAGCTGACGGACCGGCTCATCGCCGCGATCCGCGAGCGGGAGATGCTGCTGATTCTGGACAACTGCGAGCACGTGATCGAGCCGGCGGCGGCGTTCGCCCACCGGGTGCTCGGGGAGTGCCGGCGGCTGCGGATCCTGGCGACGAGCAGGGAACCGCTCGGCATCACCGGTGAGGCGCTGTGGCTGGTCGAGCCGCTGGCCTTGCCGGACGTGTACGCCAGCCGCGCCGAGATGGAGTCCTCGCCGGCCGTCCAGTTGCTGCGGGACCGGGCCGCCGCGGTGCGCAGGGACTTCGCGGTCACGGCGCAGCTAGATGGCCGCACGTTGTCGACGATGGTGCGCGTCTGCCGGGCGCTGGACGGGATGCCGCTGGCGATCGAACTGGCCGCGGCCAGGTTGCGAACCATGTCCATCGATCAGCTCGCCAACCGTCTCGACGACCGGTTCCGCCTGCTGACCAGCGGCAGCCGTACCGCGTTGCCGCGGCACAAGACGCTGCGCGCGGTGGTCGACTGGAGCTGGGAGCTGCTCACCGACGCAGAACGGATGGTGCTGCGCAGGCTCTCGGTGTTCTCCGGCGGGGCGAGCCTGGACGCGGCCGAGCGGGTCTGCGCCGGCGATGAGGTCGAGCAGGAGCAGGTGCTGGAGTTGCTCACCGCGCTGGCCGAGAAATCGCTGCTGCTCGCCGAGGGTGACAGCGCACCGCACTACCGGATGATCGGCACGATCAAGGAGTACGCCGGGCACCGGCTCGCGGAGGCGGGGGAATCGGACCTGGCGCGCCATGCGCATCTCACCTACTTCACCGAACTCACCGAGACCGCGGAGCCCCATCTGCGCCGCGCCGAGCAACTGGAATGGCTCGCCACGCTCGACGCCGAGCACGACAACATCAGTGTTGCCCTGCGGGGCGCGCTCGCGGCCGGCGAGGCGCACCCGGCGATGCGGCTCGCGGCCGCCGCCGGATACTACTGGTGGCTCAGCGGGCACAAGGCCGAAGGCATCGAGCTGATCATCGCCGTCACGAAAATGCCCGGCGAGGTGCCCGATGAGATCCGGGCCATGGTGTACGCGCTTGTCGTGATGTTCGTGACCTCCGGTCCGGGCGACCAGCACCAGGCGGCGGAGTGGATCCACCAGGCATACCGGTTCAGCCAGCGCAGTCGGCACGGCAACCCGCTGCTGGGGCTGGTCGCCCCGCTGGAACGCATGCTGCAGGCGCCGGACGCAGTCCTGCCCGCGTTCGAACCACTGCTGGACGACGAGGACCCGTGGGTACGCGCACTGGCCCGGCTGCACCTCGGCAAGATGCGGATCATGCTCGGCCAGGACGGGCGGGACGCGGACGCGTATCTCGAGATGGCGCTCGCCGAGTTTCGGGCACTCGGCGAACGGTGGGGGATTTCGTTCGCCCTGACCGAGCTGGCGGACCGAATCGCCACCCGCGGCGAGTTCGCCGGTGCGTGCGAGCACTACGAACAGGCGATCGCGGTCGTCACCGAGGTTGGTGCCATCGAGGATGTCATCCGGATGCGGTCGGTACAGGCGCAGCTGTACTGGCTGCTCGGCGATCAGGACTCCAGCGCGGCTGCGATCGCCGAAGCGCAACGGTACGCGGAACGGGTCACCTGGCCGGATGCGCTGGCCGAGCTGGCCCTCTCAAGGGCGAAACTTGCCCGCTGGGCCGGCAACGCCGAGGAGGCGTACCACCAGCTCGGCGTCGCGACCACCATCCTGGGCGACGAAGCGGAGTGGGCGAGCATCCGCGCGGTGACACACGACCTGCTCGGCTACCTTGCCGACGACCTCGGCCAGGCCTGGGCGCACCGCGCGGCGGCCTGCCAGGCGGCGGCCGAGGCCGGGCACGCACCCCTGATCGCGCAGGTGCTCGTCGGGGTCGCGGACCTGGCACTACGCCGCGACGAGCACGAGCAGGCCGCGCGGCTGCTCGCGGCAAGCGCCGGGGTGCGCGGCCTGCCGGATCGTTCCCACCCGGATGTGGCCCGGATCGAGCAGGCCGCGCGGCACCGCCTCGGCGATGCACGGTTCGCCGAGGCGGCTCGGGAGGGCACGCAGACGAGCTGGTCTCAGCTGGCCACCGCCACGCTCGTGTCACCCGATCGGGCGTCATGACAGCGTTGCCCTCGATCGGGAATGCTGACTGTGCGCCAGCCCTGGATCTGATGACGCCGCGGCGCCCGGCTGTGCAGCCGGGCGCCGTGCGGCCGATTCGCTGGGGGGCGCCCCGGGGGGAGCTTGGGTGTCCCGGGCCATTCACCGGCCCGGGGCACCCA
>CAVZKY010000033.1:0-33322 GCA_963775825.1 uncultured Actinomycetes bacterium | reverse complement strand
TCCCGACCGCACCTCGGGAACCGCATAGTGGACGCAAGCGAAAAAAGATAAGAGTAGAAGCCAAGCCTCTCGGCCTATTAGTACCGGTCAGCTCAACACGTTGCCGTGCTTCCACCTCCGGCCTATCAACCCAGTCGTCTAGCTGGGGGCCTTACCGGGTTAACCCCGAGAGAGACCTCATCTTGAGGCGAGCTTCCCGCTTAGATGCTTTCAGCGGTTATCCCTTCCGAACGTAGCAAACCAGCCGTGCCCTTGGCAGGACAACTGGCACACCAGAGGTTCGTCCGTCCCGGTCCTCTCGTACTAGGGACAGCCCCTCTCAAGTCTCTTACGCGCGCAGCGGATAGGGACCGAACTGTCTCACGACGTTCTAAACCCAGCTCGCGTACCGCTTTAATGGGCGAACAGCCCAACCCTTGGGACCTACTCCAGCCCCAGGATGCGACGAGCCGACATCGAGGTGCCAAACCATCCCGTCGATATGGACTCTTGGGGAAGATCAGCCTGTTATCCCCGGGGTACCTTTTAGCCGTTAAGCGACGGCGCTTCCACATGCCACCGCCGGATCACTAGTCCCAGCTTTCGCTCCTGCTCGACATGTCTGTCTCACAGTCAAGCACCCTTGTGCACTTACACTCGACACCTGGTTGCCAACCAGGCTGAGGGTACCTTTGGGCGCCTCCGTTACCTTTTGGGAGGCAACCGCCCCAGTTAAACTACCCACCAAACACTGTCCCTGATCCGGATCACGGACCTAGGTTAGATATCCAGAACGACCAGAGTGGTATTTCACCGATGACTCCACGGACACTAGCGTGCCCACTTCACAGTCTCCCACCTATCCTACACAAGCCGACCCAAACACCAATGTCAAGCTGCAGTGAAGGTCCCGGGGTCTTTCCGTCCTGCTGCGCGTAACGAGCATCTTTACTCGTAGTGCAATTTCGCCGGATCCGTGGTTGAGACAGTGGGAAAGTCGTTACGCCATTCGTGCAGGTCGGAACTTACCCGACAAGGAATTTCGCTACCTTAGGATGGTTATAGTTACCACCGCCGTTTACTGGCGCTTAAGTTCTGAGCTTCGCGACCCGAAGGCCGCTAACCCGTCCCCTTAACGTTCCAGCACCGGGCAGGCGTCAGAGCGTATACGTCGTCTTGCGACTTTGCACGCTCCTGTGTTTTTAGTAAACAGTCGCTTTCCCCTGGTCTCTGCGGCCGCACCCAGCTCAGAGAGCAAGTCTCTTCACCGGACACGGCTCCCCTTCTCCCAAAGTTACGGGGATAATTTGCCTAGTTCCTTAACCACGGTTCATCCGATCGCCTTGGTATTCTCTACCTGACCACCTGAGTCGGTTTAGGGTACGGGCCGCTTAAATGCTCACTGCGAGGCTTTTCTCGGCAGCATGGGATCACTCACTTCGCCAAAATAGGCTCGGCATCAGGTCTCAGGCTCATGACGTGCGGATTTACCTACACGTCGCCCTACACCTTTACTCCAGGACAACCATCGCCTGGTAGAGCTACCCTCCTGCGTCACCCCTTCAGCTTGCCTACTACCGGTCTGGGTTACGGGCTCCGCCGGATCTTCCCGAAGGAATTACCAGCTTCGCGCGCTTAGCATCGCCAGGTTCGGCATGGGCGCATTTACGCGGGTACGGGAATATCAACCCGTTGTCCATCGACTACGCCTGTCGGCCTCGCCTTAGGTCCCGACTTACCCTGGGCGGATTAGCCTGCCCCAGGAACCCTTGGTCATTCGGCGGAGGGGTTTCTCACCCCTCTTTCGCTACTCATGCCTGCATTCTCACTCGTGTAGCGTCCACGGCTGGATCACTCCGCCGCTTCACTCGCCACACGACGCTCCCCTACCCATCCGCGCACCTGGACTCTCAACGCTCGGACAGCCCTGACAGCAACCGCACTGACCGAAGTCAGGTTGGTTGAAGTCTCAGCCGTCTCCGCAAAAGAGAGCCGAGTTAACGCGCGAATGCCACAGCTTCGGCGGTGTGCTTGAGCCCCGCTAAATTGTCGGCGCGGAATCACTTGACCAGTGAGCTATTACGCACTCTTTCAAGGGTGGCTGCTTCTAAGCCAACCTCCTGGTTGTCTGTGCAACTCCACATCCTTTCCCACTTAGCACACGCTTAGGGGCCTTAGCTGGTGATCTGGGTTGTTTCCCTCTCGACTACGAACCTTATCGCCCGCAGTCTCACTGCCACGTTCTCACTTACCGGCATTCGGAGTTTGGCTGACTTCAGTAAGCTTGTAGGCCCCCTAGGCCAACCAGTAGCTCTACCTCCGGCAAGAAACACGTGACGCTGCACCTAAATGCATTTCGGGGAGAACCAGCTATCACGGAGTTTGATTGGCCTTTCACCCCTACCCACAGCTCATCCCCCAGGTTTTCAACCCTGGTGGGTTCGGTCCTCCACGCGGTCTTACCCGCGCTTCAACCTGGCCATGGGTAGATCACTCCGCTTCGGGTCTACAGCATGCGACTCATTCGCCCTATTCAGACTCGCTTTCGCTACGGCTACCCCTCACGGGTTAACCTTGCCACATACCGTAACTCGCAGGCTCATTCTTCAAAAGGCACGCGGTCACTTCACGTCAGCAGAGCTGACTCGCTCCCACGGCTTGTAGGCACACGGTTTCAGGTACTATTTCACGACCCCTCACCGGGGTGCTTTTCACCTTTCCCTCACGGTACTGGTTCACTATCGGTCACCAGGGAGTATTTAGGCTTAGGAGGTGGTCCTCCCGGATTCACACGGAATTTCTCGGGCTCCGTGCTACTTGGGATCCCGTTCGGGAGTCGTACAGGTTTCGCTTACGGGGGTATCACCCTCTGCGCCGACGCTTTCCAACGTCTTCGACTACCCATACGATTTCTAACTCCCTGCTAGATCAGCAGCTCTAGCAGAACGGTCCCGCTACCCCGATCACGCAACGCCTGCCGGCTTTAACACGTGATTGGTTTGGCCTCTTCCCTTTTCGCTCACCACTACTCAGGGAATCGCGGTTGCTTTCTCTTCCTGTGGGTACTGAGATGTTTCACTTCCCCACGTTACCTCCGCCTACCCTATGTGTTCAGGTAGGGGTACTAAGCAATTACGCTTAGTGGGTTTCCCCATTCGGAAATCCCCGGATCGAAGTCTGGTTGCCGACTCCCCGGGGCTTATCGCAGGCTCCTACGTCCTTCTTCGGCTCCTGGTGCCAAGGCATCCACCGTGTGCCCTTAATAACTTGGCAACTACAGATGATGCTCGCGTCCACTATGCAGTTCTCAAAGTACGGGCGGTCCCGGCCTCTAGACCGCCGCGTACCCCGGTTCGCGCACTTACTGAGAAGTTCCAGTATCAATAGCGCACGACCGAGGCCGTACGGCGAGAGGTCGGTCCAGTCCAAGGGCGGACCAACGAGCGTCCGTTCCCTCAGGACCCAACAGCGTGCTCGGCCAGGCCGTCATCGCGGCCACCGTTCCATCCTGCAAGCAGGCGTACTAGGCGGCGTTGACTAACCACCAGACCGAATAACCAGTGCTCCACTAATGAGCTAGCCACCCCAGGACGTTCGCCTGAGATGTGGCTCTGGACGCGGTACCCCGTGTTCTGCAACACGATGGCCCGCGCCAGCTGCTCCTTAGAAAGGAGGTGATCCAGCCGCACCTTCCGGTACGGCTACCTTGTTACAACTTCGTCCCAATCGCCGGCCCCACCTTCGACGGCTCCCTCCCACAAGGGGTTAGGCCACCGGCTTCGGGTGTTGCCGACTTTCATGACGTGACGGGCGGTGTGTACAAGGCCCGGGAACGTATTCACCGCAGCGTTGCTGATCTGCGATTACTAGCGACTCCGACTTCATGGGGTCGAGTTGCAGACCCCAATCCGAACTGAGACCGGCTTTTTGGGATTCGCTCTACCTTGCGGTTTCGCAGCCCTTTGTACCGGCCATTGTAGCATGTTTGCAGCCCAAGACATAAGGGGCATGATGACTTGACGTCATCCCCACCTTCCTCCGAGTTGACCCCGGCAGTCTCCTATGAGTCCCCGGCATTACCCGCTGGCAACATAGGACGAGGGTTGCGCTCGTTGCGGGACTTAACCCAACATCTCACGACACGAGCTGACGACAGCCATGCACCACCTGTGCAGGACCCTTACGGACACCCCATCTCTGAGGCTTTTCCCTGCATGTCAAACCTTGGTAAGGTTCTTCGCGTTGCGTCGAATTAAGCAACATGCTCCGCCGCTTGTGCGGGCCCCCGTCAATTCCTTTGAGTTTTAGCCTTGCGGCCGTACTCCCCAGGCGGGGCGCTTAATGCGTTAGCTGCGGCACGGAATCCGTGGAAGGACCCCACACCTAGCGCCCAACGTTTACGGCGTGGACTACCAGGGTATCTAATCCTGTTCGCTCCCCACGCTTTCGCTCCTCAGCGTCAGGTAAGGCCCAGAGAACCGCCTTCGCCACCGGTGTTCCTCCCGATATCTGCGCATTTCACCGCTACACCGGGAATTCCATTCTCCCCTACCTACCTCTAGTCTGCCCGTATCCACTGCAAGCTCGGGGTTAAGCCCCGAGTTTTCACAGCGGACGCAACAGACCGCCTACGAGCTCTTTACGCCCAATGATTCCGGACAACGCTTGCGCCCTACGTGTTACCGCGGCTGCTGGCACGTAGTTAGCCGGCGCTTCTTCTGCAGGTACCGTCACTTTCGCTTCGTCCCTGCCGAAAGGGGTTTACAACCCGAAGGCCTTCATCCCCCACGCGGCGTCGCTGCGTCAGGCTTTCGCCCATTGCGCAATATTCCCCACTGCTGCCTCCCGTAGGAGTCTGGGCCGTGTCTCAGTCCCAGTGTGGCCGGTCGCCCTCTCAGGCCGGCTACCCGTCGTCGCCTTGGTAGGCCGTTACCCCACCAACAAGCTGATAGGCCGCGAGCCCATCCCTAGTCGATAAATCTTTCCACCACGGCCGATGTCGTCCGTGGTCGTATCCGGTATTAATTCCGGTTTCCCGGAGCTATCCCAGAACTAGGGGCAGGTTACTCACGTGTTACTCACCCGTTCGCCGCTCGAGTACCCCGAAGGGCCTTTCCGCTCGACTTGCATGTGTTAAGCACGCCGCCAGCGTTCGTCCTGAGCCAGGATCAAACTCTCCGTTGAATGTCTATATACAACCGCTGGCTTGCCCTGCGCGTAGCGCGACAGCAAACGCTGCGCGTAGCGCCTAGCAAACACTGCGCGGGTTGTAAGCATTCGAGAGTGCCTCACTGTTGCCCCGAAGGACGCCGTCCAGCCCGGAGGCCGGACCAGTGAAGCGATCTTGACTGATCAATCTCCGTGATGGTCCGGGCATCCCGAAGGAAGCCGTCCCATCGACGGGGGTATGTGCTTAATGCACTGGCTTTTAGCACGCTGTTGAGTTCTCAAGGAGCGGGTGCTCACCTTCAGCGGACTCTCGTCCGCCTCCAGGGCAACTACTCTAACTTACCGGACGGGCTTCCCCTGTTGTCAACCAAGTTCCTAAGAACTTTTCGAGTCAGGTTGGGGTGTCCGTCCGCCCAGCGAAGACTACCCGACAAGCTTCCGTGGTCATGCGAAGCCTGTCAGTCCGAATTCGCTGGGGGTTCCCGTGGGGGCCCGGTCTGCCGTTTGGCGTTCCGTTCCCCGGCGGGCAAGAAGAACTTTAGGGATGGACGAGGCCCTCGTCAAATCGTTCAGCGATGTTGGCGCAGGCTAACGCTGGACCTCAACGTAGCTCGATCGCATAAGCCGAGGTCGCAGGCAGTGAGGGCCGCACCACGCGGCCCAAAAAATCGTTCTGGGTTCACGGCTGGGAGGCCGGAACGGGCCGACTCCTGTTGGCGGCTTGGTTTCGCTATACCCGGCTCCACTCGGCCGGAAACCCGCGAATTTTTACGGCATAACCGCAGGTCAGAGCCATCTACTGGGCGACGTGGCCGGTCCGGTCGGCCGGAATGCGAGGAGCTGCCGCCCGGCCTCGCCCGATCTCACTGGTCTCGGAGCTAAGACCAGCCCCATAGGGTGACTCACATCACTCAAGTAACGTCAGATTGAGGCGCCGGAAGGCGCTCGGGGCTCCCCGAGCCTGGCGCGTGCCCGCCGGGGCGGCCCTCGGGGCTCAGGCCAGTCGGACGTCCACGGCACCGACCGTGCGCTTGCCCCGGCGCACGATCAGGTAACGATCGTGCAGGAGGTCGCTTCGCTCGGGGACGGCGTCCTCGGCGGTGACCTTCCGGTTGTTCAGGTAGGCGCCGCCCTCGGCGATGGCGCGTCTGGCGGCCGACTTGCTGGGCACGATCCCGGTCAGGGCCATCAGGTCGGCGACTGTCGGCATCCCGGGCAGGCCGGAGTCTCCGGAGTCGGAGTCTCCGGAGACTCCGGAGACTCCGGAGCTCCGCCCCTCCCCCGGCGTTTCCCCCACCTTCCCCTGGACCAGCGGGTTCAGCTCTGAGGAAAATCTCGGTGTGCGGGACTTCGGTGCAGGCGTCGGCCAGGGTGCGGATATCAATCTCGCGCAGGTCCCCCTGGCCGAACAGGGCCCGGCTGGCCGCGATCACCCGCTGACAGGCGTCCGCGCCGTGCACGAGTGTGGTGACGTCCTCAGCCAGGGTGCGCTGGCCCACCCGGGCCTGGGGCCGTTCGGCGGTCTGCGCGGTCAGGTCCTCGATCTCCTCCCGCGACCGGAAGGTGAAGACCTTCAGCAGGCCCGGTACCTCGGCGTCGCCGACGTTGAGCCAGAACTGGTAGAAGGCGTACGGGCTCATCAGATCGGGGCTGATCCAGATGGCCCCGCCCTCGGTCTTGCCGTACTTGGTGCCGTCCGGTTTGGTGATCAGCGGGGTGGCCAGGGCGTGCACCGAGCCGCCTTCGGCCCGCCGGATCAGGTCCACCCCGGCGACCAGGTTGCCCCACTGGTCGCTGCCGCCCACCTGCAGCGTGCAGTCCTGCCGCCGGTACAGCTCGAGGTAGTCCAGGGCCTGCAGGATCTGGTAGCTGAACTCGGTGTAGCTGATCCCGCCCGCCTCCAGGCGGCCCTTGACCGATTCGCGGGCCAGCATCTGGCTGACCGGGAAGTGCTTGCCGATCTCGCGCAGGAACTCCAGTGTCGGACATGCCTCGGTCCAGTCCAGGTTGCTGACGATCATCGCGCTGTTGTCGATATCCCCGAACTCCAGGAAGCGCTCGATCTCGCCCCGGATCCGGTCCACCCACTTGGCCACGACCTCAGCCGGGGTTGAGCACCCGCTCGGCCGACTTGCCGCTCGGGTCCCCGATCAGCCCGGTCGCGCCGCCCACCAGCCCGATCGGGCTGATGGCCGAAGAGCTGGAACCGGCGCATCGTCAGCAGCAGGACGAGGTTCCCGATATGCAGGCCCGGGGCGGTCGGGTCGAACCCGCCATAGAGCGTCACCGGTCCGGACGACAGCGCCTTACGCAGCTCATCCAGGTCGGTTGACTGCGATATCAGGCCGCGCCAGCTCAGTTCGTCGATGATGTCCGTCACGGCTGAATCGTGCCATCTTCACCGCCAGAGGCGGTAACCGTTTGCGTTTTCCGGCGCGTCCGCGGCACGGCCGGCCGGTACACCGAGACGGTCGGGTCGCCGTCGATCCAGAACCGCCAGGGGCGGCTCGGCCGCCTGGGTTACGCCGACCCGGGGACCGGTACGGATCGCGCCGGCCGACGGCGGTTCGCCCGGCCCGGGCGAACCGCCCGCGGCGGGGCCCAGGATGCGCAGCGGGGAGCCCGGGGCGCACACGTCGACGCCGTCGAGGGCACGGTCTATGGCCAGGGCCTGGCAGAGCCGGGCCGGGCCACGCGCGAGGTCGTGGTCGGCGCGGGCGGCTGGCCGCCGGAGCCGGGCCAGCGAGACGCCCTCGATGATGGCGCCGGCCCGGAGCAGGACGGCCTCGGCGATGCCCTCGGGCAGGCAGACGAGGTTGACGCAGAAGTGCATGCCGTAGGTGAAGTAGACGTAGGAGTAGCCGGGCGGCCCGAACATGACCGCGTTGCGCCGGGTCCGCCCGCGGTAGGAGTGCGACGCGGGGTCGGTGGCGCCCGTGTAGGCCTCGGCCTCGGTCAGCCTGACCGCGACCAGGCCCTCGGAACTGCGGTGCTCCAGCACGCAGCCGAGCAGGGCCGGTGCGACGTCCACCGACGAACGGCCGAAGAACGAGCGCGGCAGCAGCCTGCCCGGCTCTCCGCCGGGACGAGTACGGCCCCGGGGCCAGGCGGCGCACCACTGGCGCCCGCGCCGCCGGTGCCGCTCAGCTGGTGGCCCACGCCGCGTGCTGGTCAGCCAGGGCGCGCAGCGCGGCCAGCTGCTCGGCGACCCGCTGCGGCGCCGTGCCGCCCTGCTGCTTCCGGGCGGCCAGGGCTCCCTCGACGGTCAGCACCTGGCGGACGTCGGGCGTCAGGTGCGGCGACACCCGTTCCAGATCGGCGTCGCTGACCTCGTCCAGGTCGACGTCGTGCACCTGGCACCAGACCACCAGGTGGCCGACGATCTCGTGCGCCTCGCGGAATGGGACACCCCGCTGGACGAGATATTCGGCCAGGTCGGTGGCCAGCGTGAAGCCGGCGCTGGCGCTTGCCGGTCAGGCGCTCGGCGTGCAGCCGGAACGTCGCGATCAGCCCGGCCATCGCCGGCAGCACCAGTAGCAGCGTGTCCACCGCGTCGAAGACCGGCTCCTTGTCCTCCTGCAGGTCCCGGTTATAGGTCAGGGGCAGCCCCTTGAGCGTGGTCAGCAGGCCGGTGAGGCCGCCGATCAGCCGGCCCGCCTTGCCGCGGGCCAGCTCGGCCACGTCCGGGTTCTTCTTCTGCGGCATGATCGACGACCCGGTCGCGTAGCCGTCGTCGATCTCGATCCAGCCGAACTCCTGGGAGGACCACAGCACGATCTCTTCGCCCAGCCGGGACAGGTGCACGCCGATGAGCGCCGCCGCGAAGCAGAACTCGGCGGCGAAGTCCCGGTCACTGACCGCGTCCATCGAGTTGGTCGTGGCGGCGCTGAAGCCGAGCTGCCTGGCCAGCTCGCGGGGGTCGAACGACAGCGACGACCCGGCCAGCGCGCCCGCCCCCAGCGGGGAGATCGCCGCCCGTTTGTCCCAGTCCCGCAGCCGGTCCGCGTCCCGCGCGAACGCGTGCACGTGGGCCAGCAGCTGGTGGGAGAACAGCACCGGCTGGGCGTGCTGCAGGTGCGTCAGGCCCGGGGCCGCGACGCCGGCGTGCCGTTCCGCCTGGCCGAGCAGCGCGGTCTCCAGCTCGGCCAGCCGGGACACGATCATCCGCACGTGGTCCCGCAGGTACAGCCGCAGGTCCGTGGCTACCTGGTCGTTGCGGCTCCGCCCGGCGCGCAGCTTGCCGCCGAGGGTGCCGAGCCGTTCCAGCAGGCCGCGCTCCAGCGCCGTGTGCACGTCCTCGTCGGCGGCGGTGGGGCGGAACGTGCCGTCGCGGCAGGCGCGGTCGAGGTCGTCCAGGGCGGTCAGCATGGCGTCCCGCTCGGCCTCGGTCAGCAGCCCGGCGGCGTACAGCCCCTGGGCGTGCGCGCGGGAGGCGAGCAGATCATAGGGGGCCAGCCGCCAGTCGAACTGGACGCTGACCGACAGCCGGGCCAGCGCTTCCGCTGGCCCGGACTCAAACCGCCCGCCCCACAGCCGGGTCGGGGCGCTCCCTGTTTCTGCCACGTCTCCCTCAGTTTCTTCAGACCTCTGCGATCGTGTGCCGTAACGGCACCCGGGCTTCCCCGGGAGACTCCGGGGACTCCGGAGGCTCCGGAGGCTCCGGGGACTCCGGGGACTCCGGTCAGGTCACCTTCCGGTCCCGGATCGCCGCGATCTTGCTCGGCAGGCCCCACAGCTCCACGAAGCCCTTGGACAGGGCCTGGTCGAACGTGTCGCCGGTGTCATAGGTGGCCAGCTCGTAATCGTAGAGCGACGCGGGACTGCGCCGGCCGGTAACGACGGCACGCCCGCCGTGCAGCCTGAGCCGGATGTCCCCGGTCACGTGCTCTGAGGCCTGGGTGATGAACGCATCGAGGGCCCGCTTGAGCGGGGAGAACCACAGCCCGTCGTAGGCCAGCTCGGCCCACCGCTGCTCGGCCTGCCGCTTGAACCGGGCCAGGTCCCGCTCGACGCAGACGTTCTCCATCTCCTGGTGCGCGGTGATCAGCGCGATCGCGCCGGGGGCCTCGTAGACCTCGCGGCTCTTGATGCCGACCAGCCGGTCCTCGACCATGTCCAGCCGCCCGACACCCTGCGCCCCGGCCCGCTCGTTCAGCTCGGTGATGATCTCCAACGGGGTCTTCGCGGTGCCGTCAACCGCGGTGGGGACACCGTTGGTGAAGCTGATCACGAGCTCGTCCGGTTCCCGCGGCTGCGCGGGATCGGCGGTGTACTCGTAGATGTCCTCCCACGGGCCGTTCCAGATATCCTCCAGGTGCCCGGTCTCGACGGCCCGGCCCCACAGGTTCTGGTCGATGGAGTACGGGGACTTGGACGTCACGTCGATCGGCAGGCCCTTGTCGGCGGCGAAGGCGATCGCCTTGTCCCGGGTCATGCCCGAGTCCCGGACCGGGGCGAGCACCTTGATGTCGGGGGCCAGCGCGGCGATGCCCGCCTCGAACCGCACCTGGTCGTTGCCCTTGCCGGTGCAGCCGTGCGAGAGCATGGCGGCGCCCTTCTCGCGCGCCACCCGGACCAGATGGTCGACGATCAGCGGCCGGGACAGCGCGGAGACCAGTGGATACCGGTCCATGTACAGGGCGTTGGCGGTCAGCGCCGGGACACAGTAGTCAGCGGCGAACTCGGCCTGGGCGTCCACGACCTCGGCGTCGGCGGCACCGCAGGCGAGCGCCCGCTTGCGGATGTCGTCCATGTTCTCGCCACCTTGGCCGACGTCGATGGCGACCGCGATCACGTCAGCGCCGGTCTGCTCCGCGATCCAGCCGATGGCCACGGACGTGTCCAGGCCGCCCGAGTAGGCCAGGACGACACGTTCTTTATCTGCGCTCATTTTTCTCATCCTTCAAGAAGGTCAGTACGTCAGGGCTGTCAGGCGCCGCGGGCCACCCGCGGCGGTCATCGTCGGCGCTCGGCCAGGGCGAGCAGCTGCGCCGCGAGGCCAGCCCCGCCCGCCGGGTCGCGGGTGATGACCAGCACGGTGTCGTCGCCTGCCACGGTGCCGAGAATGGACGGCCAGGCCGCGTGGTCCATGACCGAGGCGAGGAACTGCGCCGCGCCGGCCGGGGTGCGCAGCACGACCATGTTGGCGCTTGCCTCAGCCGAGATGAGCAGCTCGGAGGCGACCCGAGCCAGCCGCGGGCCGCCGGGAACCACCGCGGCGCCGGTCAGGCTCGCCGGGCCTGCGGAACCCGCGGGACCGCCCGCCCCGGAACCGCCCGCCCCAGGACCGCCCGCCCCAGGACCGCCCGCCCCGGAACCGCCCGCCCCGGAACCGCCCGCCCCGGAACCGCCCGCCCCGGAACCGCCCGCCCCGGAACCGCCCGCCCCGGAACCGCCCGCCCCGGAACCGCCCGCCCCGGAACCGCCCGCCCCGGGACCGCCCGCCCCGGGCAGGCCGCCGGGCCGACCATTGGGCAGGCTCCCGGACACGCCTCCGGGCGGGGAGCCGGGACCGCCCGGCTCGCCGGGCAGCGCGTACACGAGCGACCCGTCCGCCGCGCGGACCCGGACCGCGCCGAGCTCCTCCAGGTCGCGGGACAGCGTGGCCTGGGTGACGGGCACACCGCGCTCGTTCAGCAGCCGGGCGAGCTCCTCCTGGGACCGGACGTGCCGGTCGGCCAGCGTGGCCGCCACCCACGCCTGCCGGGATGCCTTGGTGCTGGGCCTGGTCACGGTCATCAGGCCTGCCCGAGCAGCCAGGTCAGCAGGGCCTTCTGGGCGTGCAGCCGGTTCTCGGCCTGGTCCCAGACGGCACTGTGCGGGCCGTCGATGACCTCGGCGCTGATCTCCTCACCGCGGTGGGCGGGCAGGCAGTGCAGCACCAGGCAGTCGCCGCTGGCGAGGTCCAGCTTGCCTTCATCCAGCCTGAACGGGCCCATGCTGGAGGTCCGCTCAGCGTGCTCGGCTTCCTGTCCCATCGACGCCCACACGTCGGTGGCCAGCACGTCCGCGCCCGAACACGCCTCCGCGGGGTCCGCGTACCAGCGGACGCTCCCGCGGGTCAGGCTGGCGATCTCGGCGGCGGCGGCCAGCACGGCCGGGTCGGGACGGTAGGCCTCGGGTGCCGCGATCCGCACGTGCAGGCCGGCCGTGGCCCCGCCCAGCAGATAGGAATGTGCCATGTTGCTGGACCCGTCGCCCAGGAAGGTCAGCGTCAGGTCACACAGGACACCCCGCGCGGCCCGGATCGTCTGCAGGTCGGCCAGCACCTGGCAGGGGTGGAACGCGTCGGTCAGCGCGTTGATCACCGGGACGTCGCTGGCCGCGGCCAGCGCGGCCAGCCGGTCCTGGCCGAACGTCCGCCAGGCGATCGCCGCGACCTGCCGGCTCAGGACGCGGGCGATGTCCCCGATCGTCTCGCCGCGCCCGATGTGGGTGGTCTGCGTATCGATAATCAGCGGGCTGCCGCCCAGTTCCGCGATCCCGGCCGAGAACGAGACCCGGGTCCGCAGCGACGGCTTGTCGAACAGCACGGCGACCGTCCGCGGGCCGGCGAGCGGTTTGCGGGCGAACCGGTCGCCCTTCATCGCGTCGGCCAGCTCGAGGACCTCGGTCTGCTCGGCGGGGCTCAGGTCGTCGTCCCGGAGAAAGTGCCGCGGTCCCGGCGGCGCCGGGCTTACCCCCAGGTCCGGGCCGGTGGTGCTGGCCGTGGATGTCATGATGGCCCCTTCGCCGCGGCGGCGTCGGCCAGGATGCCCGGCAGCGCGCCGAGGAACGCCGACGCCTGCGCGGTGGTCAGGATCAGCGGTGGTGCGAGCCGGACCGCGTCCGGCTGGACGGCGTTGACCAGGAAGCCGGCCCGCCGGGCGGCGCCCTCCACGTCGGCCGCGGCGTTCGCGGTCAGCATCGCAGCCAGCCACAGACCTTCACCGCGGACCCCGGCCAGCAGCGGGTGCTCGATCGCGGCGATGCCGCCGGAAAGCTGCTCGCCCACGACGACCGCGGCCGCGAGCAGCCCGTCGGCCGCGATCGTGTCCAGCACGGCGAGCGCGGCCGCGCAGGCCACCGGATTGCCGCCGAACGTCGAGCCGTGATCGCCCTTGCCCAGCACGCTGCCGAACTCCCCGAATCCGACGCAGGCCCCGATCGGCAGTCCCCCGCCCAGGCCCTTGGCCAGCGTGAGCACGTCCGGTGTGACCCCCGCGGCCTGGTGCGCGAACCAGTGCCCGGTGCGGCCGATGCCGCTCTGGATCTCGTCGATGACGAGCAGGGCGCCGCTCTCGTCGCAGGCCTCCCGGGCGGCGCGCAGGTAGCCCGGCGGCGGCGGGATGACGCCGGCCTCACCCTGGCATGGCTCGACGAACACGGCCGCGCAGTCGGGGCCGGTCGCGGCGCGCAGCGCGTCCGCATCCCCGTAGGGCACGAGCCGGGCCTCGATGCCGAACGGGCCGAACGGCTCCCGGATGGACGCCTTGCCGGTTAGCGCGAGCGCGCCCATGGTGCGCCCGTGGAACCCGTTCTCGGCGGCCACAAACACCGGGCGCTGCCGACCCTGACCCTGCCGTTGCCAGTAGCGCCGGACCAGTTTGACCGCCGCCTCGTTGGCCTCGGCGCCGGAGTTGGCGAAGAAAACCCGGGCGTCGGCCGGCCCGGCACTGGTGCCCAGGAGCAGCTGAAGCCGTTCAGCAAGATCTATTTCGGGTTCGTGCAGGAACAGGTTGGAGGTGTGCGCGATCGCGTTCACCTGCCGGGTGACCGCGGCGGTGAGCGCCGGGTGCGCGTGCCCCAGCGCGCTCACCGCGATCCCGGCGAACAGGTCGAGGTACTCGTGCCCGTCGGCGTCCCAGACCCGGCAGCCTTCACCGCGGGCCAGGGCCAGCGGCGGCAGCCCGTAGTTGGGCATCAGGGCGGCGGCGAACCGTTTCTGCAGTACATCCGTCGCGCTCATGGGTGATCTGCCTCCCTTACGGGTGCTTGTGCGGGCCCGGCCGTGGGCGCGCCGCTGGCGCATCAGGCACCACCATCGTTCCGGTGCCGGAGTCGGTGAAGATCTCTAGCAGGACGGCGTGCGGCTGGCGGCCGTCCACCACATGCGCCTGGGGCACGCCGCCGCGGACCGCGGTCAGGCACGCCTCCATCTTCGGGATCATTCCGGTGCTCAGGCCGGGCAGCATCGTCTCCAGCTCAGCCGCGCCGACCTCGCTGAGCACGTCGCCGGTCGGCGGCCAGGTCCGGTACAGGCCGGGCACGTCGGTGAGGATCATCAGCTTGGCCGCGCCCAGCGCGACGGCGAGCGCCGCGGCCGCGGTGTCGGCGTTGACGTTGTAGACCTCGCCGTCCTCGCCCCGCGCGACGCTGGAGACGACCGGGATGCGCCGGTCGGCGATCAGCGCGCGGATCGCGCCGGGGTCGGTGGCCTGGATCTCGCCGACGAGGCCGATGTCGACCTGCTCCCCGTCCACGACGGCCGGTTTGCGGCTGGCGGTGAACAGGTTGGCGTCCTCGCCGGACATGCCCACCGCGAACGGGCCGTCCCGGTTGATCAGCCGTACGATGTCCTTGTTGACCTTCCCGGTCAGCACCATGCGGACCACGTCCATCGTCTCGGGGGTCGTCACCCGCAGCCCGGCGGTAAACGTGGTCTCCAGGCCGAGCCGGTCCAGGTGCTCGGTGATCTGCGGGCCGCCACCGTGCACGACCACCGGGCGGAGCCCGGCGAAGCGGAGGAAGACCAGGTCCTCGGCGAAGGCGGCGCGCAGTGACTCTTCGGTCATGGCGTTGCCGCCGTACTTGATCACCACGGTCCGGTCGTGGAACTTGATCAGCCAGGGCAGCGCCTCGATGAGCGTGGCCGCCTTATCCGCCGCCCGGTCCGCCGCACTGGGCGCCTGGGCACCCGCGGCGGGCAGGTCTCCCTTGGCCGTCACGTCGGGTACGCCGAGTTCTCGTGCACATACTCGGCGGTGAGGTCGGTGGTGAGGATGGTGGCGGCGTTCGGCCCGGCGGACAGGTCCACGGTGATCGTGACGTCCCGCGCGCTCATGTCGACCTTGGACCGCTCGTCGCCCGCGCAGCCGTTCCGGCAGACCCAGATCCCGTTGATCGCCACGTTCAGCCGGTCCGGCTCGAACTGCGCGCTGGTCGTACCTACGGCGGAGACCACCCTCCCCCAGTTCGGGTCCGCACCGGCGATCGCGCACTTGAGCAGGTTGCTGCGGGCCACCGCGCGGCCCGCGGTCACCGCGTCCTGCTCGCTGGCCGCGCCGATCACCTCTACCGCGATCATCTTGCCCGCACCCTCCGCGTCCAGCTGAAGCTGGCGGGCCAGGTCGGTGCACACCTCGGTGAGCAGGGAGGTGAATTCACGGGGGTCGGGCCGGACGCCGGATGCGCCGCTGGCCATCAGCAGCACGGTGTCATTGGTGGACATGCAGCCGTCGGTGTCGAGCCGGTCGAAGCTCACCCGCACCGCGGTACGCAGCGCGGCGTCGAGGTCCCCGGCGTCGAGATCGGCGTCGGTCGTGAGCACGCACAGCATCGTGGCCAGGGCCGGCGCGAGCATGCCGGCCCCCTTGGCCATGCCGCCGACCGCGTATCCGGTGCCTTCGGTACTGGCGCTGGCGCCCGGGCCGGGGCTGGCGCCCGGGCCGGGGCTGGCGCCCGGGCCGGCGGCCGCCCGGCGGAACGAAATCTTGACCACGGTGTCGGTGGTCCGGATGGCGTCGGCCGCGGCCAGGCCCCCGCCGCGGGACGCATCGGCCACGCAGGCGTCGATGGCGGGAAGGATCTTGTCCATCGCCAGCCGCTCGCCGATCAGCCCCGTAGAGCAGACCGCCATCTCCCCCGCCGAGTCGCGGAGCGCGTCGGCGAGCCGTTCGGCGGTCAGATGGGTGTCCTGGAATCCGAGCGGGCCCGTGCAGGCGTTGGCCCCGCCGGAGTTGAGCGCCACCGCGCGGACGCGCTGGCCCTCGACGACCTGCTGGGTCCATACCACTGGCGCGGCCTTGACCCGGTTGGAGGTGAACGTGGCGGCGGCGGCGCGGGACGGGCCGTCGTTGATGACGACCGCGACGTCACGGTCGCCGGAGGCCTTGAGGCCTGCCACGGCGCCGGCGGCGCGGAAGCCGAGCGGCGCGGTGACGCTCACTGGTGGGCTCCCGGAGAGGTCGGGTCGGAAAGGGAAGTCTGGGCGGGCATCACGGTGCGACTCCATACGCGGTCAGGCCGGCCGCCTCGGGCAGGCCGAGCATGAGGTTGGCGTTCTGCAGCGCCTGGCCGGCCGCGCCCTTGCCGAGGTTGTCGATCGCCGCGACGGCGACCGCCCGGCCCGCGTGCAGGTCGGCGGCCACCTGCAGGTGAGCCGCATTGGATCCAGCCGTGGCCCCGGTGCCGGGCCACTGCCCCTCGGGCAGCAGGTGCACGAACCGCTCTCCCCCGTACGCGCGGGCGAAAGCCGCACGCAGCAGCTGGGTGATCTCCGCGGTGCTGCCGCCCTGGCGGGCCCGGGCCGTGAGGCGGGCGGTGGCGGTGGCGAGGATGCCGCGTGGCATCGGGGCCAGCGTGGGCGTGAACGAGATCGTGACCTGCTGGCCCGCGGCCGGATCCGAATCCCGGGGCAGCACCTTCTGCAGTGCCTCCTCGATCTCCGGGGTATGCCGGTGCACGCCGCCGACCTGGTAGGCGGACACCGATCCCATGACCTCGCTGCCCAGCAGGTTCGGGGCCGGAGCTCGGCCCGCGCCGGACGTACCGGAGGCGGCGACGACGACGATGTCGCTGGGCTCGCCGAGCCCGCTGGCCAGCAACGGGGCCAGGGCCAGGATCGAGGAGGTGGCGTAGCAGCCGGGCGAGGCCACCTGCGCCGCGGCGCGGATCTGCGCCCGCGCACCGGGGAGCTCGGGCAGGCCGTAGGTCCAGTGACCGGGGTGCTCGCCGCCGTAGAACTGGGCCCAGGACGCGGGATCGGCGAGCCGGAACCCGGCGCCCAGGTCCACGACCTTGGTGTGCGCCGGAAGCTCGGTGGCCAGCGCGGCGGCCTCCGCGTGCGGCAGCGCCATGAACACGAGGTCGGCCCCGCCCAGCACGGCGGGATCGGTCGGCCCGAACGTGCGGTCCGCGAGCCCGGTGAGGTTCGGGTGCACGGCGGTGACCGGAACGCCGGCGTTCGACCCGGCGGCCAGCGGCCCGATCTCCAGATCCGGGTGACTGGCCAGGAGCCGGAGCAGCTCACCCCCGGCGTAGCCGCTGGCGCCTGCGACCCCGACCCGTGCCCCCATGGTGCGCTCTCCTCCTGCGTCGATCTTCGCCGAACCGGACCGTCTGCCGATCTCAGCGGAATGCGGTACTCCTCATCTGAAAAATTATGCAGCCTATCGAGAACTTATGCAACGGAATCTGCTCGAGCCGCCGGTGTTTCCGGGCCCCAGCGGCGGGAGCATGCGCGCGGTGCGGAGTGGCGGGTTGGGAGGCTGGGCCGGGGGACGGCATCATGAGGAGCAGCGGACCGGGACATGACGGCACGAAGCTGGAACCTGGCGGTGCGGAACCGGGTCCAAGGATAATGTGACGCCGATCCACCGATGCGGAGAAACACCTAGTCATGCATCGCCGCCGCCAGGGTGGGGAGCGCCCGGCAGAGTCTCGCCCGCCTTGGTCTCGGGCCGGGCGGTCCTCGCCGGTCGCACTCCGCGGCCTGAGGCTGGCCCGCGCCGGACTGGCCCGCGCCGGACTGGCCCGCGCCGGACTGGCCCGCGCCGGACTGGCCCGCGCCGGACTGGCCCGCGCCGGACTGGCCCGCGCCGGACTGGCCCGGGCCGGGCTGGGAGCGGGCGCGGCCGGCATCGGGCTCGGGGTGCTCGCGGGCTGCGGAACGTCCGTGGCGAGCGCGCCGCTGGCCGGCCAGGCATGCGGGACGACCCGGACGGGCGTGAACGTGCCCGTCATCATCGAGGTCGGCAAGGGCCAGGTTCCCTGCGGGACCGCCCTGCGGGTGGAGAACTCGTACGCGACGCTCATCCGCAACGGAGACGTCCGGGGTAACGGAGGCGGCGCGCCGGTCAAGGTGAACGGCTGGACCTGCCAGGGCTTCCCGACACCCGAAGTACTGAGGACGGGGCAGACCTCCGCGTGCCACAGCCACGGCGCCGAGATCCTGGCGGTTCTTCCGCCGCCCAGCCCGCGCCCGGCGGGCCCCACCACGTCCTGAGCGGCCGCGCATCCGCCGTGCGGCGCAGTCAGTCGCCCCCGGGGACGGGCAAGCTGCCGCGCAGTCAGTCGCCCCGTGAGACGGGCAAGCTGCCGCGCAGTCGGTCGCCCCGTGAGGCGGGCTAGCTGCCGCGGAGAACGGCGCCGACGCGCTCCGCGGCCTCGGCAACCGCGGCGTCCCGGGCCTCGCCGGCCTCGGTGGCGGTGAGGGTGTGGTCCGGGGCGCGGAACCGCAGCGTGTAGGCCAGCGACTTGCGCCCCTCCCCCACCTGTTCACCGGTGTAGACGTCGAACAGCCGGATGTCCTCCAGCAGGGTCCCGCTGCCGACGGAGGACGCCCCGGCGCGCAGCGCGGCCTGCACGTCCGCGGCCGGGACCGCCTGGTCGACGATGAGCGCGACGTCCTGGGTGGCGGGCGGGTAAGCCGACAGCACCGGGGCCTGCACCGGGCCGGAACCTTCCGCGGCGGCCAGGATCACCGACAGGTCGAGCTCGGCCGCGCTGGTGCGCGGGGGCAGCCCGAAGGCCTGGATGACCCGCGGGTGCAGTTCGCCCGCGTCGCCGGCCAGCCATTCGGTCCGCTGCGAGCCGTCGCTGGCCTGCACGAAGATCGCGGCACACCGGCCCGGGTGCCAGGGCGCCTGCCGGTCGGCCCGCACGTTCACGCTGACCTGGCAGGTCCGGCCGATCTCGCGGACCCCCTCGAACGGCGTCCGCCCAGCATTCCGGGCGGCCCGAACCCCACCAGCCCGGCTGTTCCCGGTGACCGGCCAGCACCGTGGCCACGTGCAGCGGCTGGTCCGGCAGCGCGGCCTCCAGCGCGGCCAGCTCCTCGAAGGTCGGCGCCCGGTGCACGGGCAGTTGGGGCGGCACGACCCGCCCGCCGGGCCGGGGCAGGAACACCACGCTCGTCTCGAACAGCGCGACCTCGGCGAAGCCCCGCCCGATGTTGCGGTTGAGCGTACGCAGCAGGCCCGGCAGCAGCGTGGTCTGCAGCAGCGGCTCATCGTCGCTGAGCGGGTTGGTCAGGGCCAGCATGTCCCGGCGCGGGTCTCCGGCGGGAAGCTGCAGCGCGTCGGCGTCGGCGGCGGACACGAACGGGGTGGTCAGCACCTCCACGTACCCGGCCCCCGCCAGGCCCCGGCCGACGTCGCGGCGCAGCCGCTGCCGCAGGGTCAGCCCGCGGCCGGCGAACGCGCGCGGCAGGCGCACCGGGATGTTCTCGTATCCCTCCAGCCGGATGACCTCTTCGGCCAGGTCGGCGGGGTCGGTGAGGTCGGACCGCCAGGACGGCGGGGTGACGGTCAGGGCGTGGGCGGCCCGGTCGTGCTCGGTGGCGCAGCCGACCTGGCGCAGCCGGTGGATCACAGCGTCGAGGCCGTAGACGACGCCGGCCACGTTGGCCGGGTAGTCGGCCGCCATCAAGATCGTCACCTGGTCCACGTCCACGTGCGCGTGCGTGCAGCCGGGCACGATGTTGCCGCCGCCGAGCGAGGCCAGCATCGCGATCGCCTTGGCCGAGGCGCGCAGCGGCAGCTCACGATCGACGCCGCGCTCGAACCGGTAGGACGCCTCGCTGTGCAGCCGGTGCCGGCGGCTCATCCGGGCCGTGCCGACGGCCGAGAAGTGGGCCGCCTCGATGAGCAGGTCGGTGGAGTTTTCATCGATCTCGGTGGCCAGGCCGCCCATGGTGCCGGCCAGCGAGATCGGCCCGGAGTCGTCGGCGATCACGATGTCGTCCGGTTCCAGCGGGCGGACCACATGGTCGAGGGTCTCCAGCCGCTCCCCCAGCTGGCCCCGGCGCACCACGATCGGCCCGCTCAGCTTGGTGCTGTCGAACGCGTGCAGCGGCTGGCCGAGCTCCAGCATCAGGTAGTTGGTCACGTCCACGGCCAGGGAGATGGTCCGCATGCCGGAACGCGCCAGCCGCACCCGCATCCACAGCGGCGTCGGCGCCCCGGGGCGGAAGCTGCGCACCTCGCGCAGCACGAACCGGTCGCATGCGGACGGGTCGGCGATGCTGGCCGGCCGGATGTCGCCCGACACCCAGCCCAGGTCGGCGCCGAGCCCGGCGTGGGCGGGCAGCCCGGCGTCGGCGGGATCGGTGAAGGTCACCCCGAACGCGATGGCCAGCTCGCGGGCGACCCCGCGCACGGACACGCAGTCGCCCCGGTCCGGGGTCACCGCGATGTCGAGCACCTCGTCGCGCAGGCCCGCGTAGGTGACGAAGTCCGCGCTGAGCGGGGCGGCCTGCGGCAGCACCAGGATGCCGGAGTGGTCGGTGCCGATGCCCAGTTCGTCCGCGGCGCACAGCATGCCCTCGGACATGCGGCCGTACGTCTTGCGCGCACCGATCTCGAAGCCGCCAGGCAGCACGGCGCCGGGCTGGGCCCACGCCACCCGGTCGCCGACGGAGAAGTTGGTCGCGCCGCAGATGACACCGGCCGTGGTCTCGCCGTCGGCCGCCGTCACCTTCCCTGGTGCTGATACGGCAGTACCGCATCGGCTTCTTGATCTCGGTCAGCTCCTCAATGGACAGCACCTTGGCGATGACGACGCCGCTGATGTCGTACCCGATCGGCTCGATGGACTCGACCTCCAGCCCGGCCGCGGTCAGCCGGCGCGCCACCTCAGCGGGCTCGTAGGAGACCTCCACCGGCGCGTACTCGCGCAGCCAGGAAAGCGGAAGCTTCATGGTCAGATCTCCGTCCCGAATGCCCGGCTGAACCGCACGTCGCCCTCGATGGTGTCGCGGATGTCGGTGACCCCGTGGCCGATCATCAGCGTCCGCTCGATGCCGAGGCCGAACGCGAACCCGCTGTACCGGTCGGAGTCGACGCCGCAGGCCACCAGCACGCGCGGATTGACCATGCCGCAGCCGGCGATCTCGATCCAGCCCTGGGACCGGCAGACGCGGCACGGCTCGCCGCCGGGCCGGGTGGATGCGCCCCGGCAGATGTGGCATTCCATGGACACGTCGGCGGACGGCTCGGTGAACGGGAAGAAGTCCGGCCGGAACCGGGTCCGCAGGCCCTCGCCGAACATCGCGTCCACGAACGACTGGATCGCGCCGCGCAGGTCGGCCATGGTCAGGCCCTCGTCGACGGCGAGGCACTCGATCTGGTGGAAGACGGGGCTGTGCGTGGCGTCGAGCGCGTCGGCACGGTAGCAGCGGCCCGGGCTGACCACATACAGCGGCAACGGCCTGCTGAGCATGGCGCGGATCTGCACCGGGGAGGTGTGCGTGCGCAGGATCACCCCGGACCGCGCCGAGCTGAGCGCGCCCCCGGTGCCGTCCCCCGCTTCCTTCGGCCCGGCCACGAACAGGGTGTCCTGAGCCTCACGGGCCGGGTGGTCGGGCGGGAAGTTCAGCGCGTCGAAGTTGTACCACTCCGCCTCCGCCTCCGGGCCCTCGGCGACCTCATAGCCCATGGCCACGAACACGTCGGCCAGCCGGTCCCCGGTCATCGTGACCGGATGCCGTGCGCCGGGCGCCATCCGGTCCCAGGGCAGCGTCACGTCGACGGCTTCTTCCAGCAGCACGCGCCGGTCCCGGTCCGCTTCGAGGGCGGCGGTCCGGTCGGCCAGGGCCTGCCGGACCGCGGCGCGGGCCGCGCCCACTCGCCTGCCCGCCTCGGCGCGCGCCTGCGGCGGCAGCGCGCCGATCTCCGCGTTGGCCAACGTCAGCGGCGCCCGATCGCCGAAGTGCGCGATCCGCGCGTCCTTCAGCCCGTCCAGCGTCTGCGCCGCGGCGATGGCCGCCAGCGCCTCATCGCGCATCCGTGTTACCTCGTCAGGTGACAACGGCGTCACCTCCACGGGGTCGTAGTTCGTATTGGGTCCGGACATCGGGCCTTCCCTTGCGGGCCAAACGGTGCTGGTCAAGGTCTAGGTGCTGCAGGTTTTCATAGTGGTGCGGGTCTGGGTGGCAGTTCACGCCGGGAGGTGGTTCCGGCGGTCAATGATGGCGAACAGGACGGGTGCGCGCATCCCTTACGTGCGGCGCTCAGGCTACGGGGGGAAGGCGGCCGCGCCCGGCCGTGGCGTCCGGTGTCCTGGCGCTATCGCGTACCCGGGTGTCCCGGAGCTAGCCCAGCCTCGAGGCCAAGTTGCGCGGTCACGATGGGCGTCAGGGTCCACGGGCCACGGGCAGGATCGCTGGCGGGGCCGTCCCTGGATGGCCCGCGGAACGCCCGGCTCGCCTAGGCGGCAGGAGTTCCCGCGGGCATGGTAAATCGGAACTCCGCTCCGCCGCCGGGCGCCCGGCCGACGCTGATGGTGCCTCCGTGCGCCTCGACCAGCCCCTTGACGATGTAGAGGCCGAGCCCGGTGCCGCCGCGCCGCTTGCCCCGCCAGAACTGCCGGAACACGCGTGAGGCCAGGTCGGGGGCGATCCCCTCACCCTCGTCCTGGACGAACACCGTGACAGCGTCCGTACCGGCTGCTGGCTCCACCACGACAGTCACGGTACCAGCCCCGTGCCGTACCGCGTTCTCCACGAGATTGCTGAGGATCTGGTCCACCTTGTCGGGGTCCAGCCACGTCTCGGGCAGCCCGGCCCGAGCCTGCAGCCGGAAGCGATCCTCGGGCTCACCCGCCGCGACCCGGCCCGCGATGATCTTGCGGGCCCGCTCGGGTACGTCGACGAGCTGGCGGTGTACCTCCAGTCGGCCCGACTCGATCCGGGAAACGTCCAGCAGTTCGGTGATGAGCCGGGTGACCCGGTCCGCGTCGGCGTTGACGGTCTCCAGCATGACGAGCTTCTGGTCGTCGGTGAACCGGTGCCACTTGGCCAGCAGCGTGGCGGTGAAGCCCTTCACGCTGGTGAGCGGGGAGCGCAGTTCGTGCGCGACGGTGGAGACCAGGTCGGCCCGGCTGCGCTCCAGCCGGGCCCGCTGGCTGGCGTCGTGCAGGGAGATCACCAGCCGCAGCACGGCGCGGCGGCGGTGCGGCTCGCGGATGTAGCGGACGACGACGAGCACCTCGGTGCCGTCCGCCAGGTACAGCGGGCGCTCCGGATGCCGGGTGCGGGTCTGCAGGCCGTGGTAAGGATCGGTGAGGTCCCACCAGTCGCGGCCGTCGGCGTCGTGCAGCGCCAGCACGCCGAACAGGTCCTTGCCGAGTGCTTCAGCGGGATCGGTGCCGGTCAGCTGCGCGGCGGCCCGGTTGAACACGGTGACGCGGCCTGCCTCGTCGGCGATGACGAGACCGTCGGGGAGCTCGTCGGCGATGACGAGCCAGCCGGGCACGCCGCAAGCCTCGGCGAGCGCCTCAGGCCCGGACAGCCCGGCGCTGTCCCGGCTCACCGGGCCAGCTCCGGGCCGCTCGGCTCGTCATGATCTACCCACTCTCGAACGACGCCTCCATCCGGCACGTCCGCCCGCCCCGGCTCAGCCGCCGCAGCATATCCGTCACCAACATGCGTGACGGAATGTGGTGTGACTCTAGCGTGCCCTCAGCGGGGCCACAGCTCCACACCATCGATTGTCCGCCACAACGCGCGAAAAGCCATATGGCGTAAGCGTTCCGTCAGAAACAGCTCCCGTTTCCGGGTCGCCGGGGGTCCTATGGTGCCAGTGTGACCGGCGGTGGCTGGAGCGGAGGGGTCAGCGGGGCGGGGCGGCGGTGCTGGGCGCGGGCGCTGGCGTAGAGGCAGACGGCAGCGGCGGTGGCCAGGTTGAGGCTCTCGGCGTGCCCGTAGATCGGGACCGCGACGCTCTCGTCGGCGAGCGCGAGGATCTCCGGCGGCATGCCCCAGGCCTCGTTTCCGAAGATCCAGGCCGTCGGGGCCGCCAGCTCGGCCGGGGTCAGGTCGTCCAGGGTACGCTCGCCGCGCGCGTCGGCGGCGAGAACGCGCAGCCCGGCGCCGCGCAGCGCAGTGACCGCCTGGTCCGGCCGCGCGCCGGCGACCACCGGGAGGTGGAACAGGCTGCCCGCCGACGCCCGGACCGCCTTCCCGTTATAGGGGTCGACCGACGCATCGGTGAAGATCACGGCCTGGCCCCCCGCCGCGTCAGCGGCCCGCAGCACGGTGCCGGCGTTCCCCGGGTCGCGCACGCTGGCCAGCACCGCGACCAGCGCCGGATGCCCGGCGACGGCCTGGTTCAGCGGGACGTCGATGAACCCGCAGACGGCCAGCAGGCCCTGCGGTGTGATGGTCTGAGCCAGCTCGGCCATGACCTCGCCGCTCACCGTGTGCACCGGGATCCCGGCCTGGGCCATGGCGGTGACGAGGTCAGCGCGGCGGGCCCGCGCCTCCGCCGTGACGAACAGCTCGGTGACCGGCGCCCCGGAGCGGAACGCCTCCGTAACGGCTTGCGGGCCTTCCGCCAGGAAGGCCCGCGCGCGCTGCCGGAACGCCCGCTTGGTCAGCCGGCGTGCGCCCTTGAGCCGTGGTGAGCGGACGCTGGTGTACTCCAGACCGGACGAGGTGGTCATGAACCAGCCAAGGCCGGTAACGGCCGTCCCGGGCGCCGGATGGCCGACTGCCGTCAGGCAGCGGCACTCGATGCGCCGGTCTCTTCCGGCAGGCTCTTCTTGGCCACCTCGACCAGTGCGGTGAACGCCGGAGCGTCCGCCACGGCCAGCTCGGCCAGCATGCGGCGGTCGACCTCGACACCGGCCGCCTTCAGGCCCTGGATGAACCGGTTGTAGGTAATGCCGTTGGCGCGGGCCGCAGCGTTGATGCGCTGGATCCACAGCCGCCGGAAGTCGCCCTTGCGGTCCTTGCGGTCCCGGTAGGCGTAGGTCATCGAGTGGAGCACTTGCTCCTTGGCCTTGCGGTACATCCGCGACCGCTGGCCACGGTAACCGCTCGCCCGCTCCAGCGTTACCCGGCGCTTCTTGTGGGCGTTTGCTGCCCGCTTGACGCGTGCCATCTCTGTGTTACTCCCTCAGCTCGCGGGCCGGGCTACTTTCCCAGCAGCTTCTTGATCTCGCGGACGTCGTTGGCGGCGACGGCCTGTTCCCCGGCGAGCCGGCGCGTCACACGGGACGACTTGTGCTCGAGCAGGTGGTTGCGGTTGGCGCGGCGGCGCATCACCTTGCCGGTACCGGTCACCTTGAAGCGCTTCGCGGCCCCGCTATGGGTTTTCATTTTCGGCATGGTCGCCGTCGTCTCCTCTATCTGTGTGCGCCCGGGGGCGCAGTTCCTTACCTGGGGGTGGGCGCCGGGCCGAGATGGACCGGCGCCTGGCACCCGTTGCGTCAGACGTTGAGCAAGCTTCGGTCAGCTGGTCGAGACTTCCTGACCTGGCTGCCTGGTTTCCTGCTGCCCGCCGTTGGCCCGCCGGGTCGCGGACGCGGCGGCCACGGCGCGCGGGCCGGGAACCGGCCGGGCGGCGGGCGCACGCTCCGCGGGCTGCGGAGCAGACTGGCCCTGCGGGGCTGGCTGACTCGGCCGTGCTGACGGGCTTGGCCGTGCTGGCTGGCTCGGCGCAGGCCGGCTAGGCGGGCCGCGCTGGCTGGCTCGGCGCAGGCCGGGGCGCCCGAGCTGGCTGGCTCGGCGCAGGCCGGGCCGCCCGAGCTGGCTCGCTCGGCGCGGGCCCTGGCCGACTGCGAGCTGGCTCGCTCTGCGGGGCCCTGGCCGACTCGGCTGGCTCGCTCTGCGGAGCCGGAGCCGGAGCCGGCCGGCTGGCTCGGCGCAGGCCGGGCCGCCTGGACCGCCTGGTCGTGCGCGGCGCGCGCGGCCTGGCTGTGCGAAGCGCGGGCGGGCTGCGGAGCACGGTCTTCCTGTGCACCGTGATCGCCCTGCGGAGCACGCTCGGCCTTGCCCTCGCTCTTCCGGCGGTGCGGGCCGATCACCATGGTCATGTTCCGGCCGTCCTGCTTGGCCGAGGTCTCGACGAAGCCAAGCTCCTCGACATCGCCAGCAAGACGTTGCAGCAGCCGGAAGCCCAGTTCGGGCCGGGACTGCTCACGCCCCCTGAACATGATCGTCACCTTGACCTTGTCCCCCGCCTTGAGGAACCGCTCGACGTGGCCCTTCTTGGTGCCGTAGTCGTGCGGGTCGATCTTCGGCCGGAGCTTGATCTCCTTGATGACCGTCTGAGCCTGGTTCTTGCGCGATTCCCTGGCCTTCAGCGCGGACTCGTACTTGAACTTGCCGTAGTCCATGAGCTTGCAGACCGGCGGCCGTGCTGTCGGCGCGACCTCTACCAGATCAAGGTCGGCTTCCTGAGCCAACCGGAGCGCGTCGTCGATTGAAACGATCCCGACCTGCTCGCCGGCCGGTCCGACCAGCCTGACCTCGGGAACACGGATGCGCTCGTTAATACGCGGTTCGGCGCTGATGTGACCTCCTTGAGTCCCATCACTGCCGCGGGAATCTCCGGCGGCAGAATGCCTGCTGACTATGCCTGCGGGCCTGCCCCGGAAGCGGCTGGCGCCGCAAACGAGAAAAACCCCGCACGCCGTGCACGCGGGGCAACCACCATAGCGGGCAATGCCCCGCATCACCACTGTGACACCGGCAACCCGCCAATGCCAGATCCGCGCGGCTCCGGTATGCCCTTTCCTCGGACTCCGGGCCGCCGCATCCGGCCTGACCTGCCAGCCCTTGGCTGGCGAGGTGGGAGGTGGCCCTCCGCTTACACATCCGGCATTGCCACGCCGGACTAGTCGTCGACTAAGGGTAACAACAATTTCGGCAGGTGCGGTATTTCCGCGCTGACCTGGCCCGCCGGACGCCCTCAGCTGAGTACCCGGACGCCCTCAGTTGTGCACCCGGCACCCTCGGTTAAGCACCCGGCGCCCTCAGTTGAGCACCGGCCTCAGGCGGAAGGCCTGACAGGGACACGCGGCGGGCCGGCCCCAGCGGCAGCCATACCGGGCCGGCGGGCCAGTCGTGCGCGGGCGTCGCGATGGCGACGCTCACCCCGTCCGGTAGCGCGCGGGCCAGCGCGGGGCGTAGCGCTGCCTCACGGGCGGGGGCGGGCAGCCACAGCAGCACGAGCACGCCGACCCCCTGCGCGGTGGCAAGGTCGGCGTCAGCCGGCCAGCTTGCCGGCGACCCGGTTCACATTGCACTGGAACGACCGCTGCCAGCCTTTCACCTGGACCAAGGCCCCCGATGAGTTAATACCGCGCTAGTGCGGTCTGTAGCCATTGCGTTGATATTTTTGTATGGTGCAGCGCGGACCATTTCGGGTAGTACACGCAGCCACAATTGCATCGTGGCGGGCAGCAGGATCACCGCGAACATGCATCTGCATCTTCCGCGGGTCCATTTCAGAGTAAGCCGAGCAGCAGGCCGAGGGCCGCGGTCATTTTGCATTGGAACGACCGCGACCAGATTTTTTTTTTTTTTTTTTTTTTAAAAAAAAAAAAAAAAAATTGCCGCCCCGGTAAAAGAACCTCGTTCACGCGACACTAGTTGCCCGAGCTCGTGGTCATCCATGCGCGGTTTCCTCCTTGTGCCTCTGACCTCCCCCCTGTCGCCATCGTAGCCGGGGCGGGCCGACCGTAACGGCCTGCGCTGCGTGAAGGTCGCACGAGCCGTGCTACTGCGGCACCTAGCGCAGGGCTAGCGTCCTGCCGACAGTAGTTGCGTTGAAAGGCGGGTGGTCAGGTTTGGGCACGGCAGCCAGGTTCGAGGCGGGCACTGCGCCCCTGCCCGTTCGCACCCACCGGGGCAGCGACCCGGCCCCCGCACCCCCGCCGCCAGCCGTCTGCTTGAGTCCGACGACACCGCCTCCGGCCGCGCACGCGCCATCATCCGCGACGCGCTCGCCCAGTGGGGTCTAGCCCGGCTCTCCGATGAGCGCAGAGCAAATTATCGGCGAGATCATCAGCAATGCCGTCGTCGCCAGCTCCGACGCCACCCCCGAAGGCGACATGCCAGGCCCCATCGTCCTGCACGTCACCGCTGACAACGGCTTGCTCACGATGCGCGCATGGGACCCCGGACCCGACCCCGCCGCCATGCCACCGGGAGCTTCCGGACGCCTAAGACGAGCACGGGCGCGGCCTGATCATCGTCAGGGCCATCAGCTACCAGTGGGGATCGACCCCCGCCCCCAACGGCGGCAAGTACGTATTCGCCACTCTTCGCACCGACGCCCAGCCGGGCGGGTACCAGAAATAGCGCAGTCCATGACAGACACGCTGATGACGGGAGAAACACATGGGCAGGCCAGCGAAGCGCGCCGTGCCAGGACAGGCCTGCGATGGCCAGCTCGCATGGGAACCGTAGTTCCGCATTGGCTGGCCCGACTCGCCCTCCGTCGCCCGCGCCATCGCGGGCACCGTCTCACGCGCCCTGAGCGTCAGCAATGCAATACCCGCCGCGCGCTGCCCCCTGCCTCGGAAGCGGCCTCCGGGAGCGGGCCCCCGGCAGCCCTCCGGCCAGCGGAACCAGCCAGGGCATCAGCAATCGGAGGAAAAGAAAATGTCAGCCATCAGCAACGGAACTCACGCCCGCGACCGCAGCCAGCCCCCGCGATCCCGTCGTTCCTCGAACTCGAAATCACCCAATTCTGCCAGCTCAAATGCATCCATTGCTACTCAGACAGCGGGCCGGGCGGCGGACGCGGCACGATGACGCCCGACGACTGGCGCCGCCTCATGGACCAGGCCGTCGCGTCGGCGTGGAAATCGTCCAGTTCATCGGCGGGGAACCCACCCTGGACCTTGACATGGCCGCCCTGGCCCGGTACGCGCTCAGCATCGGGCTGCACGCGGACATCGAGGTCCAACCTCGTCCGCGTCACGCCCGAGCTGTGGGAGCTGTTCGAGCAGCCCGCCGTGTCGGTCGGGTTCTCCTGGTATTCCACTGACCCGGCCAAGCACGCCGAGGTCACCGGCAGCAAGGGCAGCCATGCCCGCACCAAGGCGAACATCATCGAGGCGGTCAGGCGCGGCGTCCCGGCTCAACGCCGGGGTCGTCGAGGTCGTGGAAGGGCAAGACATCGACGCCGCGATCTCGGATCCTCCGCGAACTCGGCGTCACCAGCATCAAGGCCGACCGCGCACGCGGCGTCGGCCGCGCCGCGAACGGCGCGGAGCCGGTCACCTCCGAGCTGTGCGGCCACTGCGGGAAAGGCCGCGCCGCGATCGGCATGGACGGCCAGCTCACTCCCTGCGTGCTCGGCCGGTTCCTGGTCGCCGGAAACGTCCGCGACACGCCGCTCACCGAGCTGTTCGCCAGCCAGCGGTGGCGTGAAAGATCCTGGCGTCCGTGCCGGAACTGAACGCCTGCGCGACCTGCACCCCCGCCGACAGCAACGACTGCCAGCCATCAAGGAAGCCCGCGTGAACTGGGAACCCAGAGCAGCACAGCTCGCCGCCGCCGTGACGCACCCCGCGTCACGGTGGCTGCCCGCTGTCACCGCCGTCCCCCGCCACCTGTTTACACCCCGCTGGTCGGCCTGGGCAGCCCCAGGTCCCGGACTGTGGCACGACATCTGGGAACTGCGTGATGGCCCCGCCAGCCTCGCCGCATGGCTCAACGCCGCCTACGCCGACCGCTCGCTCGTCACCCAGGTCGGCCCCCTGCACGCCGACCACGCCAGCCCCGACAGCCGACCCGAGGGACTGCCCACCTCGTCCGCGACCCTGCCCGGCCTCCTTGTCCAGACGTACCGGCACACCATCATCAGCGACGGCGCGGACGTGCTCGACATCGGGACCGGCTCGCTACGGAACCGCGCTCCTATGCCATCGCCTCACCGACCGCCACGTCACCAGCATCGACGTAGACGAGTACCTGACCAAGGCCGCCGCCGAACGCCTTGGCTCGATCGGCATGCAACCCCATGTCGCCGCCGTCAACGCGACCGGCCCCCTGCCCGGCGCCTACGACCGCATCGTGTCCACCGTCGCCGTCCGGCCCATCCCCGCAAGCTGGCTCACCGCACTGCGCCCCGAGCAGCAGGCTCGTCACCACGATCACCGGAACCAGCCTCATCATCACCGCCGACAAGACCCCGGACGGAGGCGCAGGCAGGCCACACCGAATGGGACCGCGCGGGGTTCATGCACACCCGCACTGGCCCCGCCTACCCGGCCGACACGCTAGACCAGTTCACGAACATCCGCGACGCCAAGGGAGACCAGATCACCACTGGTCGGTTCCCCGTCGTCAACGTCAACGAGGCATGGGACCTGTACTCCATGCTCGGCATCACCGCACCCGGCATCCAGCACCACTACGAGGAAACCGAAGATGGCACACGAACCGCCTGGATGATCCACCCCGACGGATCATGGGCACGCGCCACCGCCACCGCAGACCAGGCACCTGTCATACACCAGACCGGCCCCGGCCGCCTATGGTCGCTCCTTGACGAAATGCGCCGCGACCTGGTCACAGACCGATCGCTGGCCGCCTACGGCGCACGAGTAACCATCACCCCGGACGGAACGATCACCTTCAAACGCGGACGCTGGCAGGCGACCCTACCCGCCCTACCCGCCGACCACTGACGCACCCCCGAACGGCCCCCGGCAGTCACTCCCCGTCCGGACTGCCGGGGGTCACCCCATACCCCACGCATCCGCAGCACCAAAAATCTGTCAAATTCTGAGATTCAGCTTACCGGCCCCGTTCGGCCCGAGCAGGCCGAAGAACTCCCCCGCCGCGACGTACAGGCTGATGCCCCGGACAGCCGGAACGTCCCCGCGCGAGGTCGTATAGGTCTTGCGCAGATCCTCGGTGCGGATGGCCGCCGCTGTGGGCGGCGAGATGGTCACGGACCGCACTCCCGGCACGGTCGCCTGGTTTATGGGCGACTGGATCACGGGCCGCTCCTTCGTGTTTCCCCATAGCTGGCTTGACAAAGTTCAGCGCCCCGCATGACACGCTGTCAAAGTATTTTTGATCGTATAACTAACCTTTCCCGAGGGACCGGGGGACCAGGCATGCGGTGACCCGGAACCGCCCAGCGCGAGGCGTGGGTCGCCCAGCGGATACCGCCCATCGAGGAGGTCCGCAGCCAGGCCTATGGGTCGGTCCCCGGTACCTATCCCGTACAGCTCACTGCGGCTACACGCTGTGCTACCTCATCGCGGCGGACCCGGGCCTGATCGTGGTCAACCCCGGTTGAGACAGCGGAGGACGGGTGGCAGGCGCTGACCACCGGCCTGAGCCGCGCCGGGGCCACGGCCGTTGACGTCACCGGGGTCGTCGCCACCCATGTCCATCCCGACCACCCGAGCCGGACATCCTGCTGAACGACGGCGACCTGGTTCCTGGGACGGACCGGCGGCTGCGCGCGGTGTGGACGCCGGGACACACGCCGGGCCACCTGTGCCTGCACGAGGAGGCCGAAGACGTCCTGCTGACCGGGGACCACGTGCTGCCGCGCATTACCCCCAACATCGCCCAGATGGCACACACCGACGACCCGCCGCTGGCCGCCTACCTGGAGTCGCTGGGCCGCGCCGCCGATTACGACAGCGCGGAGGCGCTGCCCGCGCACGAATACAGGTTCCACGGACTGGCCGACCGGGTCCGGGTCATCCGATTGCACCATGATCACCGCACCCAGGAAATCTTGGACGTGCTGGCCCGGCTGGGGCTGCCAGCGCTGGCAGGTGACTGAACAGCTGACCTGGTCCCGCGGCTGGGCCGCGGTGGAGGGCTTCATGCGCCGGGCCGCGCTCGGCGAGACCGCCGCTCATCTGGAGCATCTGCTGGATCACGGTGAGGTGAGCCCGGGGCGGCGGAGCGCCGGTCCGCTACACGGGCCGGCGGGCGGCGGCCGACGCCTTAGCGAGCGGCGGAGCCACGGGGCGCGACCGCCCGGCCTGGCTACCCGCCCGGCCTGGCTACCCGCCCGGCCCGGCTACCCGCCCGGCCCGGCTGGCCACTCGCGCAGCCCGGCTACCTGCCCAGCCCGGCGAGGGTGCTGGAGAAATTGGTCACGCCGTTCTTTTCGGTCACGAAGTAAAGCCAGTTGCCGGCCGCCGGGTGCAGCGCCGCCTCGATCGCCGCGCTACCCGGGCTGTCGATCGGCCCCGGCGGCAGCCCCTTGTGCAGGTAGGTGTTGTACGGCGTGTTGGAATGGATCTGCTGATCGGTGACGGTCGTGCCGAACTGGCCCAGCCCGTAGAGCACTGTGCTGTCGAACTGCAGCGGCATGCCGGCCGTCAGCCGGTTCGCGATCACCCGGGAGATCTTGGGATAGTCGGAGAGTCGACCGCCTTCGGCCTGCAGCAGGCTGGCCACGGTGATGACCTGCGCCGGGGTCATGTGGGCCTGGGCCGCCGCCGTTTTCAGGTCTATCTTCGCCGCTTCCTGGTTGAAGCTGGCGACCATCTGCTGCAGCACGATCGTGGCGGACATGTTCGGCTGGACGTCGTAGGTCGCCGGCCACAGGTAGCCCTCCGGGTTGCCGTCAGCGTAGCTGGGCAGGCCCAGCGGGCCCGGGTTGGCGAGGGCCTGCTTGTAGTCGCCCGCGGGGATCCCGGACCTGGCCGCCAGCTCCGCCTCGGTCTGGGAAATCCGCCACCCTTCCGGGATGGTGATCTTGTCCTGGATCCGCGCGGCGGGGTTGAGCAGCAGCGCGAAGGCCAGCGTCGCCTCCATCTGCTTGTGCATCCGGTAGAAGCCCGGCTCCAGGCCGCGCTGGTTGGTGCTGTGTTCGGCGGCCAGCTCGAACGCGCGGACGCTGGCCACCACACCCAGGGTGACCAGCCGCTGGCCGACCGCGGTGGCCGTCTGGCCCGACTGCACCTGGACGATCGCCTGCCCGGTACCGCCGCTTGCGTAGTCGGCGGGGTGGTACTTGCTCATGTACAGGTGCAACGCGTAGATACCGCCGATCACCAGCGGCGTCAGGATGACCACCAGGGCGACCAGCGGAGCGATCCAGCGTGACCGGCGGCGCCTGGCCTGCCGGCGGCCCTCCGGCCCCGCCGCTCGCCGCCGCCGTCTTCCTCGTTGACGTCTTCGTCTTCCCGGTCGTCGTCACGGTAGCGGGGGCCGCCGAGGCCGGGGACGAAGCGGTCGTCCTCGTAGCCGTCGTCGGGG